>JAQSCO010000001.1 GCA_029945445.1 Lacunisphaera sp.
CCAGGATGTAGTCTCGAAGGGCTGGGAACTCCAGTTCACGACCAATATTACCCGTAATTGGCGTGCCAGCGTAAGCTACAGTCACTTTGCGACCGAGTTGGCCAACATTGCGCCCACGTCAGGCCGACTGATCGCCCAGTATCGGGATAAGTGGATGGCTACACCAAACGCTTTGATCGGCACGGGCTCTGGAGCACGGACGGTCGCGGTGGTCGATAATTTGGTTTACAACAGTTATTTGATCACGAAGGCCCAAGAGGGGGCGCGGACCATGAATGAACGCCAGAACAAGTTTACGTTTGTCACGAACTACGACTTCACGGAAGGTCTGCTGAAAGGATTCGGCGTCGGGGCTAATGCCATTTGGGAAGACAAGGCCTCCACCGGTTATGCGCTCAAGCAAGTTGCCGGAAGCTGGGTGCCCGATCCCGCTCATCCTTTCTTTACCGGTAGCCTGTTACGTTTGGGGGCTAGTGTTGGTTACAATCACAAATTGTTTCACGACAAGATCAATTGGCGGCTGCAGCTGAATGTCTACAACATCGGCGGCATCAACCCCTATGTTGTTCGTGCAAGTGCAGCCAGCACTGCCCCGACCATCATGATCCCCACCTATATGAACCGTGGGACGCCCCAAGGCTGGTCACTCACCAGCACATTCAACTTCTAAGTAAATTTCCAACAGAAGCTTGGCGAAACACCCGGGTGATACCCGGGTGTTTTTTTGCACTCTGTCGGCCGGGAGCCGAAGCCCCGGACTTATCATCCTTCAGTCGAGACGATTCTGGCCGTTGTTTTCCTGCTGGTGGATCGTGACGGGCCAACCGGGGAACTGGTTGTCGCGCTTGCCGTCGAGCACATCGACCCTGAACCGGAACGACTCGACCAGGTAGGTGAGTTTCTCCAAGTCGAAGGTGATGAAACCGAAGCCGCTGCCTTTCTCGTGGGCCTTGTCGTAGCGGTTCGGCGCCTGACCGACCACGGGATTGCCGACAGCATATACATAGACGCGATTCTCGAAGGCGTCGAGGTATTCGCCAGTGTTCGGCAGGCCGTGCTGCGGGCGGTTTGTGTGCGGCATGCCGGCGTCGTCAGGCAGCCACCAGCGGGGCCAGCCGGCGGCGATGGCGGGGGTGCAGAACGCCCAGTTGCTATCGCGTTGTGCCTGCACGCCGTATTGGGCGAGAGACGCCAAATGTGTGTCGCCACAAATGTGCAGCGCCATCGACGGGCGCATGAGCGCGACAGCGCGATTGCGTGGGGTCTGCGGCCAGCTATTGCTGTCGAAGTCGAATTTCAGGTAGCGATCCGGTCTGGGCTGATGCGTGGACAGGCTGGCAAACAATGTCTGGCTCAATACTGTCTTCAGCTTGTGCCCGCGCCAGTCTTCGGCCCATTGCTTCAGGAAGGTCTCCTGCCGTTCGCCCAGGATCGACAGCGCAGGCCGGTCGAAGATCTTCCCGGCGACATCCTTGTCGTATTCCTTGCCGACAATCACGTTCCCTTTCTCCGGACCGCTTTTCCATTGCCGGTCGGCGATGATGGCGAAACCCACCTCGCCGTAGACCATGTCGCCGTAATAGCTGCTGATTCCTTGCTCAACCGGTGTGGGGTCGAACGGATCGGGATGATGCGCGGTATTGGTCCGGTGAACCACATTAACCATCCGCGGCGGCTCGGCATAGCCACCCAAGATGGACGCTCCGTAATCGCGTTCGAGGTTTTGCATCTTGGCGCCGCCCTGTCCCCACAGGTTGCCTTGGAGGACATCGTGGTCGTCCGGCAGACACAGTGTCGGTTGGTGGCGCATGACCTCGCGGAACGCCCAGCCAAACTGGTAGAACTTCCGCAGGTAATTGAGGATCGCCAGCTCTTCGGGTTCGCGAATGAAGCCGAAGCCGCCGTGGGTCTCGTAGATCTGGTCGCCGGAGAAAAACACTAGGTCCGGTTTCAGTTTGGCCACGTTGGTCGCAACCGGCTCGTAGGGGAAGCCGTAATCGTTCTGGCAGGTCAGCGCCGCCATACGCAACGGGCGTCCCTGCGGGTTGGCTGCGATCGTGCCCGTCCAGAGATGGGGTGTCATGGTGCCGTCGCGGTGCTTTTCCCGGTAAACGAGCTGGAAAGGAGTCGTGGCGGCCGCGTCCCAGTTCGGAATGCGGAAGGTGGCAAGCCAGGCGTCGGTGTTGAGCGGCGCTTCGCCGAGGGATTGCCAGGCGCCGCCGCGCCGGACCTTGAACTCCACGACTTGGCTGTCAGCCGCGCCCATCGGCCCGGTCAGCGCGCTGAGCTTCAACACGAAGCCGTCCGCGCCTCGGGAATCGCTGAGCGAATACATGGACCAGAGCAGCGGGCCGAAGCTCCGTTCGGGCCGGACGGTGAAGGCGTCGCCTGCCAACGTCCAGCGGCTGAAGCGGAAGCGTGAACCGGACGCGGCCTCCTGCTTGCCGGGGCGCTTGTCCGGCGAGCCGGTGGAATTGGTGACCAGCGACACATTGCCGAGCAGCGACTCGGCCGGCACGGCATGCGTGAGGCGTCCGAGCACAGCGCCGTTCGCGGATGATCTGGCTTCAAGGGTGAGGGAGACTTGGCTGATTTCCGCGCGACCGGTTAGATGGAGATCCAGTTTGGTCGCGGCGGGGGCGTTCGTCAGCGGCGCAGATTGGGAGCCGAGGATGAGCCGTCCGTTGACCACCACGGCGTTGACGCCGCGGCGCTCGAAGCAATTGCTGCGATACTCGTTGAGTTCGCTGCGGACGCCGAGGCGGAACCCCGCGCCTTCGTCCTTGCCGCCGAATGCGACGCGCTCGAGACGAACCGACATCATGAAACCCGCGGCGGGGTCGGTCATCTCATGCGTGAGTGAGTGGATGCTGCGATTGCCCCCTGTGCTCAGGCACTCGGCCCAGCCGTCCTTGATGCACCAGTCCTCCATCGGATTGGCCCAGTAGGCGCCGCCAAGCCAGACGCGGTCGTGGGTGCGGCTCCATTGATCTTCATCTGTGTTACCAGTCGCAGGGACAGGCGCCCCGCGTGCCGCCGGGATAAACAGGTTCCCGATGCTCCCGGCAATCGTGCCAACCGTCAAATATTTCAGGGCTTCGCGACGGGTGATCTTGTTTTTCATGTCGGGGTGGGTGTAGCCGGTGCGCGGGGATTGCGGAACGCAAGGGTTGTGAAGATGAGCGTTCAACCACCGCAAATCCAGCGATGTGAGGTCCGGGAAAGAGAAGAGACGATCAAGGGATTGCGGATAGGACTGCTCTATTGGCCGAGTGGGGGAATCAGCTTGTTTGGGATATTAGTGGGTAAATGGACTTGAGCACAACCAAAATGTATATTGCATGCAAGTTATGCAATCTCTTAGCCCCGATTTGCTTCGTCGCGTTTTCTTTTCCATTCTAGTCTTGCGGCTATCGGCCTCGTTGCTGGGGGCGGGTGACGCTCCGGACAATCGCAGCGCCGCCTACAAACGTTTTCGCGAGGGCAAGCTCCGGTTCGAGGCCTACAACGAGTTCAAGACCGATATCAAATACACCGATGTCACCGGGATCGGCTTCGAGGAAGGAGTCACCCGCCGCGATCCCTCCGGCGTCATCAAGGTTGGCGACCTGTATTACGTCTGGTATACGAGGCCGCCGACGAGCATCCCTCGTGTCGGCTTGGCCAAGGCCAAGGAGAACCCGAGTCTTCGCGCCTACCACTGGGATCTGGCGGAGATTTGGTATGCTACGTCGCCCGACGGCTACCACTGGACGGAAAAGGGTCGGTCAGTGAGCCGCGGGCCCGCGGGCGGATTCGACGCACGGAGTGTCTTCACGGCCGACATTCTGGCCGTGAACGGCAAGTATTACCTCTTTTATCAGGCTGCTGGCAGTCTGGATCAGGGAACCGTCCGGCCCCAAGGGCCGATGACGGGCGATTTTCGTGGCAACGTCATTGCCATGTCGTGGGCGGACTCGCCCGATGGTCCGTGGCATCGGTGGGACAAGCCCATTCTCGAGGTCGGGCCACCCGATGCCTGGGATGGGAGTGTCATGCATGATCCGAGCCTGATTGTGCGCAACGGGCAGTATTGGCTCTATTACAAGAGTTCGCCGCGCAATTCCTATGAAGGCGTGAACGACAACAAGGGGTTCAGCCGGGAGTTCGCCGACATGAATCGCGCGATCTGGGGCGTGGCCATGGCGGACAGGCCCGAAGGTCCCTACGTAAAATCGAAGTTCAACCCGGTCCTCATCAGCGGGCACGAGGTGATCGTCTGGCCCTACCGGCAGGGCGTCTGCGCGTTCATGAGCGAGGGTCCCGAGCGCAACAGTATTCAATATGCGGAGGACGGCATCAACTTCTACCCGGTCTACCACGGGCTGCGGCCGCCGGAAGCGGCCGGCGTCTTCCGGGCGGACAATTTCGTCGACACGGACATCAAGCCCGGGCCCGGCATCACCTGGGGGCTCTGCCACATTCTGGGCGACTGGAATTATTTGAAGCGCTTCGACCTCGATCTGACAGTCGAGAAGGGTGATCGCATCAACGCGCTCTACGAGCCGGTCCGCCGCCTGCAGCAGGAATCTCAAAAATAGCGCGTTCGCGGCAGCACTGCCGGAGGATCTATGCACTCAGGCGGGCCGATCGGGACCGCGTTCTAGTCGAGCGCCACCTGCACTAGGCGCGGAACCAGCAGTTGCATGATCAGCAGGCCGAGAAGGTAGGCGGAGGCGGCGATTGCGAAAAGCGGCAGGTAGCCGGCGGTGTTGATGATATAGCCGACCTGGGCGGCGAAGATCGCGCCGCCGATGCCACCCATCACGCCGGCGATGCCGGCCACGCTGCCCACAGCGCGCTGCGGGAACTGATCGGAGATGGCAGTGAGCAGGTTCGCGCTCCAACCTTGGTGTGCCGCCGTGGCCAGCGCGATCAAGCCGACCGCGAGCGGCAGACTGCTGGTGAGAGGAGCGATGATGATCGGCACCACGCACAAGGCGCAGATGAGCATCGTAACCTTGCGTGCGCGGTTCACCGACCAGCCGCGACCAATAAGCCGGCTGGCCAGCCAGCCGAACGCCACGCTGCCGAGGTCGGAGAAAAGATAAATAATGAGAAAGGGTATGCCGACATTACGGAGGTCCAGCTTGGTGCTGAAGGCCGGGTTGCTATTGAAAAAGGTCGGCAGCCACGTCAGGTAAAACCACCAGATCGCGTCGGTGAGAAACTTCGGGATCGCGACCGCCCAGGTGGCGCGATAGGCGAACAGATGGCGCCATTGGACGGCGCCTTCGGTTTCCGCTTCCCCGTCCTGGCGGATGTGAGCGAGTTCCCCGGGCGAGAGGCGAGGATGCTCGCCGGGTTTGGCGTAGTCGTGCAACCACCAGAACATCGCACCCAGTCCGACGGCGCCGGTGACAATGAAACTGGCGCGCCAGCCCCAGTTGGCGACAAGCCACGGCACACAGAGGGCGGTCAGGATGATGCCGACGTTCGTGCCGGCGATCAGGATGCCCATGGCCAGGCTGCGTTCCCGGCGGGGGAACCATTGGGCGATGGTCTTGGTGGCGGCCGGGAAGTTCCCCGCCTCGCCCACGCCGAGCAGACCGCGGGCCCAGGCCATACCGGTGGCGTTATTCACCATGCCGTGGCCGATGGCCGCGGCGCTCCAACTGACTATGCTGACGACATAACCGAGACGAAGGCCGATGCGGTCAACCATGTAGCCGGCGAGTAGAAAGCCGAAAGCGTAGGCGTATTTGAAGACCGCGTCCAAAAAACTCATCTTTTCGCGGAAGACGGCGAGATCCGTCTCTGTCAGGGGCTGGCTGGCGGGGAGCCCGAGCATCTGGTGCCGGAAGAGGTCGTCCAGCATGGTGAACGAAAAGACGTTCCGATCGAGGTAGTTGATCGTGGTGGCGACAAATAGCATGGCGCAAATGCGCCAGCGGTAGCGTCCGATACTTTCGGCAATGGGGTGGGGTGCGGTCACGGTGGGTTGTGGCTAAAGTATCTCAGCAGTCGTTTTCAGAGGCGAGGTGGATTCGGTTGCGGTCAACAGACAAAAAATGGCTGCGGCTTGCGCAAGCTGGCCCGCCGGCGAAAAGAGTATGTGCGGCTGCGGTGCGGGTAGCGAGGGGTGCATGCTTTGACGCGTGATATATCATAGGGTTGGTAGTCACGGTTTCGGGAATCCTTTTGCTGGCACGGAGGCATCGTCGGTTCGCTCATTGCGAGTTTCGCCGGAAAGGGCCGGATAGTAGCGGTAGTAGTTATGATAGCCGAACTGGTTGCGGACGGCCTGAAATTCCCGGGCGCGGCGGGCGCATTCCAGACGGGCCTGCTCCTGATCGGCGCACAGCAGGTCGTAGAAGTTGTGCGAGAGTTCGCGGCCGTCGTGGTCGCGCAGCGTCAGCGTCACGCGGAAAACGTCGCCGAGACGGCCGGACACCGTCCAGGGCACGCCGGTCACAGAGGCGGAACTGCTGGAGGGGATCGCGGCTACCGGCTGGACGTTCCGCCAGAGTGGCGTGCCGCTCGCGTCGGTAATGGCAATCTCGATGGCGCAATTCTCGAAGCCCCGGGCGTAGTCGTTCACCACCCAGACCTGGCCGGTGAATTTCTCGCCGGGCAGCCAGCGGCGCTTCTCGTGTTGCAGCGAGACCAACAAGGGCTGGAAGGCTCGTTGCACATAATCGAAGGACCGTTTTTTCACCTGGTAGGCGTCCACGATGCCCCACTTGAAATCGGGCGCGAAGGTCATCAAGTGACAGATTGAGATGGCGGTGGATTTTGGCTTTCGGCGCCGCATATATTCGATGCCGTATTGGAAAATGGTGCCTTGGGCGACCTGCGTGGCCGCGACGAAGTCCTCCAGCGAGCCGGTGCGCTCGTCGCCGAAGACCTGGTAGTTGAGCGCACGGAAGACATCAAGGTCCGCCCAATGGTAACCCCAGCTGGGACCGGGCGGCCAGATTTCGTCGGCCGGGATGAAACGCTTGATGCTCCCGACGTTGGGCGCGGAGGTGACGCCGAACTCGGGGATGGCCGCGTAATCCCAGCCGCGCACCTCGTCCTCGATTATTTTCTCGCCGAATTGGTAGAATTGCTGGTGCGTGTGCGCTGTTTCCTTCGTCCCGCCGATGCCGTGTTCGCGCAGGAAGGGGGGATGGCTCAACGGTGAGGTTGGCACGTATGGCAGGTCGGTGTAAGGACGGACAACCTTTTCCAAATCGAGCAAAAACTTCGCGGTGGACTCGCGGTCTTGCGGAAAGTGGCGGGAGAAAAAAGTCTCCTCGCCGCCCTCGATCAGGACGAGGCTGGGATGGCGGCGGAGGTTTTTGATCACGGCCACGGCCTCGGCGTTGATCGCCTGGTGCGTGGCGTCATCCGGAGGGATCAGGTCCGAGGCCATCGGCAACAGATCCTGCCAAACGGTGATGCCCTGTTCGTCGCAGAGATCGTAGAAGAGGTCGATTTCGGTGGGATGCCAGCCGAAGATGCGCAGATTGTTGATGTTTCCCTCGCGGGCGAGGGCGACTAGCCGGCGATATTGCTCGGGGCCGCTGCGGCCGTAGAAGATGTCAGGCGGTCCACCCCAAGCCGCGGAGCGGAGAAATGTCGGGGTGCCATTGATGAACATTGTCCACGGATAATGGACCTCCTCCTGGGTGAAGCCCGGGTTGTGTTCCATGCGAATTTCGCGGATGCCGAAGCGCTTCACGGTGCGATCAAGGAGTCCGCCGTGATCGTCAAACAATGTGACTTCGGCCACATATAAGTTGGGTTTGCCGAGATCCCACGGCCACCAGAGCCGGGCCTCGGGCACTTGGATCACAACGTGGGCGGTGGTTGCGTCCGTCGACGCGGACACGGGCACCTCGGCGGAGTAGGTGGGGCCGTCGAAATTGGCCCCGTGCAGAGTGACCGTGGCGCGCAGCGGTTTTTCGCCGACGGTGGCACCGGCGAGCGTCAACTGCACGTCGACGGTGGCGGAACCATCGGCGCCGATCTTGGTCGCAGGGTGGACATCGGCCAGGTGGCTGGCCCCGGTCGAGACGACGCGCACGGGCTTCCACATGCCAAGGGGGGTGAGGTCGCGCCAGTAGTCACCTTCCCAATGGAATTTTCTTCCCACCACAGCGCGGTAATTGCGTGGCGGCGGCGCTAGGCGGATGGCGAGGCCGTTCGATTCCCGGCCCTCGCCGCGGTTCACCAGTTTACTGACATCGAATTCGAATGGTGAAAACATGCCCTCGTGATGGCCGAGATGCACGCCGTTCAGCCAGACGTCGCACGCGTAGTCGACGCCTTCGAAGATGAGCCGGATTTTCTTTCCCCGCTCGCTGTCCGGCAGCTTGAAACTGCGAGCATACCACCATTCCTGTTCCATGACCCAGGTGGCCTTGGCGGCATTGCGACCGAAGTGCGGATCGTCAATCTTGCCGGCTCGCCACAGGTCGGTATAGACGTCGCCTGGCACGAAGGCGGACTCCCAGCTGGCGGTGTTGCCGCCTGCCAAGTGAAAGGACTCCGTCATGCCCCGGCCCGGGCTGATGCCTTCGAAGGTCCAGAGTGGACCGCTCAAATCCATCGACCACGGTGTGATGGCGGGTTCAGCCGCTGGAAGGCGGCCGCAGACGACTCCGAGCCACAGTGGAAGAAGAACAAGGGGGATGAATTTCTTACGCATAATATGCAGAGTAATTACGAGTTCTCACCTTTAGAGGCCGCTGCTGTGGTGCGGGTGTGTAATCACGGGCGCGAGACTTTCGTCTAGGGTTTTCCGGCCGTCGCGGACGCGTCGAGCAGCTGCACCTGCACGAAATAGGCGCCCCGTTCCTTCCCGCTCCGGGCTTCCCGCAAGGCCGTCTTCAAGCGGGCCGGGCCGGCCGGAAGGTCCAGGGTGAAAGTGACCGAACTGGCATCGGGTGAAGTGACTTGGGTTTGCTTCTGGTCATTAATGATCAAGCGAGCCTCATTAGCTCCGATGGGATGGGGATCATCTTCCGGAAAGCGTGAAAGTCGGACGGCGTAGCGGCCTGGTTGTGTGATGTCGATCAGCCAGAAACCCTGCGCGAAAAGGTCGCTGTCGGCCAATTGCGCGGTCTGCCAAATGGCGCGGCCCTCGTCGGGAAACCAGTCGCGCGCGGTGAAGCGGGTGGGGTTCTCATGCGAGTCGCCCACCAGGAACCGGGCTTCTTGCGGGTGTTCGTGGGACACGTCCTTGCGCCACTCCCGATAGGCGGTGGTCAAACGATTCACCACATCAGGGTGGTCCGCTGCGACATCGTGCTGCTGCCCGGGATCGGACTTGATGGCGTAGAGCTCTCGATTCACCAAGCGCCAGCTTTCAGTCAGAACCGCGAAGGGCGCCCGGGCGGTTGAGGTGATATTTGCTGGCTCGCGGCTGACAACGAGGGTGCGATCGGGCCAGTTCGGGTGGTCGTGCTCGAGCAAGGGTCGCAGGCTGCGGCCATCAAAGTGGAGCGAGTGGGGCACGTTCAGACCACAGAGATCGACGAGAGTGGGCATCAAATCGAAGTGGGCCGTCAGGCCGCCGACCTGACGCCCGCCCCTGAAGCCGGCGGGCCAGCGGGCCCAGCAGCATAGGCGGTGTCCGCCTTCGTAGACGGAGCCCTTCTCCCCGCGCATCCCAGCGTTGAATAGGGCGGGCTCCGTTCCATTGGTAGGCAGCTTGGCGGCGGTGCCGTTGTCCCCCATGACAATCAATAGCGTGTCTCGTTCGAGCCCGAGTTCGCGCAGCCGGATGAGTAGCCGGCCCAGATTGTAGTCTAAATTAGCGATCATGCCATAGAATCGGGCCCGCTCCTCCGGGTGTCCCTGTGTTCGGTAGGGATCGGCGTAGGCGTCGGTCACGCCAAACGGGCTGTGCATAGCGTTGAGGGGCAGATAAACGAAGAAAGGCTGCTTTTCGGGCGAGTTTGGCTTCTCCCCGATGAAACGCATGGTTTCGTCAAACCATACATCGGTGCAGTAACCGTGGAATTTTTCCGGATTCCCGTTCCGGTAGTAGGTATCGTCGAAGTAATGGTTGCCGGTCGGGTTGCCGATCTCATCGACTCCGCCGGCGCGGTGGGCCACGACCTCTTGAAAACCGCGATACATCGGGGCGTAGGGATAGGGATCGCCGAGGTGCCACTTGCCGAACATGGCGGTGCGGTAGCCGGAGGCGGCGAAGGCCTGGGCCATGGTGAACTCGTCGGGGTGGAGGAGCTGGCGGCCTTCCGTGATGGTCCAGGCGCCGGTGCGAACACTGTAACGGCCGGTGAGAAGGGCGGCACGGGTGGGCGTGCAGACAGGATCGGTGTGGAAATCCTCCAGGCACACGCTCTCGGCGTGGAGCCGGTCGAGCTGGGGTGTCTTCAGCCAAGGGTTGCCATGGCAGGCCACGTCACCGTAGCCCATGTCGTCGGCGAGGATGAGGATGACGTTAGGCCGTGTCGCGGTGGCAGCGCGAAGAGAGGCTGGTCCTATAGCCAAGGCCGCGCTGAGGGCGCACATCCGGGCGGCCCGGCACAGCCGCCGGGACTTTGCGAGGTGTGAAAGAGTTGGTTCGTTGTTCGTGCTCAAAGTTGCCGTTGTAGTTCGAAGCCGTTGAGCCAGACCGCATCAGTGCCGGCAGGATCGGCGGCGTCCGTGATGACCAACGAGACGGGGCTGCGACCGTCGCTGCGGAAGGAAAGCAGATGCCGGGAGGGGGTGTCCCGCTTGAGATCGGTTCCGGTGCTGACCGGAGTGAGCAAGCCGGCGTCGCGCGTGCCGTCCGCATCGTTGACGGCGAAGGTGAGACGGATGGCCGATTGGATGTGGTTGAAATCGGCCACAGCCGGGTTGTCCTTCGCCGGGTCCATGGAGTCGGTGTTGCTGCGCGGCACGTGGTGATAGCTGATCAGTCGGTAGGCGCCGGCGGGCAGCCCTGTGAAGGTGAGCCGCAATCCGCCTCCGCCGGGCACGCAGACGCCGTCGCCGGCGACGTAGCCCAGGCGGCCCTTGACGTTCGATTCACCGCGCCACCGGGCGACGCCGGCCGCCGTGCTCGGTGCGACCTCGGCGGCAAAACCGCCCCAGTCGGGAAATACCGCGCGAGAAGGCTGGCGCTCGATACCGTTCCAAGGCGTCCAGCCGAACTGCACGAGCTGATCGACGGCACCGAGATCGACTTTCAGGGCATCGTAGTCGCGGATGGGCCGGGCTTCCCGCGCGATGACATCGGGCTGGAAGGGTTGGGTCGAGGCGGTAGCGATGGCGCTTCGCAGGCCCTGGGCCGTGGCGTGGATCGTGACGGTGCCCGCGATAAGCCCGGCGCGAACGAGGACAGGCGCGCAACCATCGATGGTGGTGACGGGGTTGGCGCCGATGCGGGCGTCGCCGACGATCGCCCCCGGACCTTCGGTGGTGAGCGAGATGGCGGTGGGTCCGTCGGGCACCGTGGTGCCGAGCGCATCAACGACCCGCAGGCGGCCCACGACGATGTCGGCGCCGTCGGCGGTCCAGGCGCGCTGAGCAAGGTCGAGATCGAGGGCCAAGGCGACCGGGAGACCCGGGGTATGCACCGTCTGGGTCGCGAGTATACTGTCGCCCCGCCAGGCCCGGGCGACCAGTTCACCGGGCTCGAAGGACAGCGGGAAGACGAACGGTGGTGAATGAAGGTATTGCTTGTTAGGATCGATTTCCGGCCCGTGCCGGCCGAGCGACCGACCGTTGATCAGAAGCTCCACTTCGGGAGCGGTGCTAAAGACCCGCACGCGCTTGGTGCCGGCGATCCACGGATCGGCGATGAAGACCATCGGGTCCGTGGTCAGTTCGGAGCGATACCACTCCATGACCGGATAGGGCCGGCGGAATGCGTCCATCATGCCGCTGCGGGTGCGATTCGCGGGATCGGTCGAGGGATGAAACGTGTAGTAAGCGTGGGCGGTCCACGCGGCCATGCCGAAACGCCGCACGGACCCACGGTAGGCGGACACGAAGAGCTGGTTGCGCTCGCCGTCGCGTGAACTGTCGTGTTCAGAGGCGAACATCATCTCGTCCGGCTCGGGCACGAGCGCGTAATCCATGTTCGTGAACACGTCGGCGAGGCCGGCACCCTGAAAGCCCGTCCATTGGCTGTTGTTGGAACCGGTGAGCCGGGTGGGGTCCTCGTCCTTGGCGGCGAAATGGAGGGCGGGCAGCGTGCTGCGGTGATTGATGCCCGCGCCCCACAGGAAAACACTGGGATGATTGCGGTGGTTGCGGATCATGCGGCGTTCGGCGAGCTCGAGATTGCGCTGCCACTCGGCGTCGCCGATGGAGATCCACGAGGGGCCCTCCTCGTAGACAAGGATGCCGAGGCGGTCGCAAGCGTCGAGAAAAGCGTTGTCCTGCGGGTAGTGCGCGAGACGGACGACGTTGAAGCCGGCGTGCTTGAACTGAAGCGCGTCCTGCCAATGCAGCGAGTCCGGCAGGGCGTCGCCGATATACCCGAAGTGTTGGTGACGGTTGGTGCCGATAAGCTTGGTCAGCACGCCGTTGATGAAGAAGCCCTCATTGGCCCGCAGTTCGAACTGGCGGATGCCGAGCGGATTCTCCACGCAATCGACCGGGGTGTCACCGTCGAGAATCGTCGTGTTGACGCGGTAACGGTAGGGCGAGTCAGGCGACCAGAGCCGGAGATTTTCGGCGATGCCGCCGACCTGGGAGAAAGTGTGGTCGGCGCCGGCCGGCACTTCCGCGGTGGTGCGGAGCTTCAGGGAGAGTTCCCCGTCGGCATCGACAATGCGGGTCACGACGGTCACCTTGCGCGCCTCGGGACGCTGGTTGCGCACGGTTGTGCGGACAGCGATGGTGGCGGCGTCGCGATGAACGGTGGGCGTGGTGACGAAGACCCCGGCCTCGCGTTCGTCCCACGGGAAGGTCACATGGACCGGATCCGTCTGCACGAGATAGACGTCGCGGTAGAGCCCGCTGAACTTGACATAGTCGAACGGACCGGGATCGGGCGGGGTATGGCGGTTGACGGTGTTGTCGAGTCGGAGCGCGAGGGTATTGGGCCCATCTCGGCGCACGAATCCGGTGATATCGAAGTCAAACGGCGTGTAGCCGCCGATGGCATGCTGGCCGACGTGCCGGCCATTAACCCAGACGTCGGTGACCTGATGGGCGCCCTCGAATTCAAGAAATACCTGCGAGCCTCCGGTGGGATCGACCAGGAAAGTGCGCCGATACCAGGCAATTTCACGCTGAAAGGTTTTCTGAAACTTGTCGTCTGTCGAGCCGTCGAGCGCGAGGGAAGTCAACTTGAGCGTGTGCGGAATGCAGACGGTTTCCCAATCCGCGTCGGGAAAATCAGCGCGGGCGGCCGTCTCGCCCGCGTCGCCGAGATGAAATTGCCAGCCCGGATTGAGCGAGATCTTGCGGCGGGCCGTTTCCGGATAACCGGAGGGAAGCGCCCCGGCCGCGAGTTGCGCGCAGGAGATGAAAAGTGCAATAAAGAGAATTTTCATGATAAGAGAAGGACTGTGGGTCGAAAGTTCGATGCGGCCGGCGTTTCACACGGCCGCCGGATTGGGTTCATGGTCAGAGAAGCTTGGGACTGATTTTCAGCGCGAACGCGTGTTTGCACAGTGTGTGGGCCGGGAAAGTCACATGGAGCCCGGCGGCGTCCTGGCTCCATTCAAGGTCACCGGGCGTGCCGAGTAGGTTGACCCGGGCGATACCCTTGGGAAGAGCCTCGGGGGTGAACGAACTGACGGTGTAGCTGGCGCCATCGCCGGGCCACCCCAGGATGATGGCGTAGATCACATCGCCCTTGGTGGTAAAACGGATATCGCGCGAGTCGCGCACGGCGGAGCCCTCGTTGAAGCGTTCCTTGGTGTTTCCGATATTGGGGCCCTCGCCGAATTTCACCCAGGGGCGGGTGCCAAAAATCGCTTCGCCGTTGACTGGCGTCCAGTCGGCAAGTTCGGCGAGGATGACTTCGGATTCGTGGTCCAGCGTGCCGTCGGGATGCTGGGTGAAGTTGAGCAGGAGGTTGCCGTTCTTGCTGACGATGTCGGCGAGCAAGTGGATAATCTCGGTCGCGGTCTTGTATTTGTAACCCTTGCGGTAGAACCAGTCCGCCACCGACGTGTCCGTCTGCCATGGCTCGGGTTTGATGCCGAGGAGGATACCGCGCTCGAGATCTTGGACGGCGATACCGTCGTGATATTCGCCATGCTCCTGATCGCGGCCACGGAAATCCTTGATGTTGTAGACCGCCTCAAGCCGACCACCATGCGCCGCCATGTTCTGGTTGTAAAAGTGCGCGGCGAGCGAACGGCCGACCTCGCCGAAGGGAATGCCACCGTCGGTGTAGAGCAGGTCGGGGTGATAGCTGTCGATGAGATCGGTGATGCGGTCGGACCACTCCAGTGGCCACCATACGGGCGGATTCGCGGGGTAGTTCCGGCTGTTGTCATCGTGGGGGGAAAAATAGAAATCGGCGAACTGCGGATCGTTGCCATCGTAAGGGACTCCGGCCAAGGGGCCGTTTTTGTCCGCCCCCTTGTTTGTATTGAACCAACTGTAGCTGCGTTCGAGGTGCTCGGAAACGCCGAAGCGCAGGCCTTCCTTACGGGCGGCGGCGGCCCATAGGCCGACGATGTCTTTGTGCGGTCCCATGTTCACGGCGTTCCAGCGATGGCTCCTCGAATTCCAGAGATCAAAATTGTCGTGATGAACCCCCATCGAGACGAAATATTTCGCCCCGGCCTTGCGATAGAGCGCCATCAACCGCTCCGGCTCGAAGTGTTCCGCCTTCCACAATGCGATGATGTCCTTGTAGCCGAACTTGGACGGGTGGCCGTATTTGGCCCGGTGGGCCTCCGCCTGGCGGTTGCCCTCGATGTAGAGGTTGCGGGCATACCAATCGCCCTCTTCCGGCACGCATTGTGGTCCCCAATGTGACCAGATGCCGAATTTCGCGTCGCGGAACCACTCGGGACACTGGTAGCGCTGCAACGACTCGACGGTGGAGTCGAAGGGTGCGAGGGCGGACGGGGAGGGATCCGCAACGGCCGTGCCAAGGGACAGCGCCAGAGCGATTGAGTGCTTCAGGTGTTTCGCGATCATAAGGGAATGGGAAACGAGAGAGCCGGGGACGGAGGGAGGGTGCGAACTAAGGCTTCGGGAAAAGCAGGGAGGCTTCGGTGGATTCCAACTCAGGAGAGCCCCCGCTTGCGGCGACGTAGATTGAGCCGTTTAATTGGGCGAGGCCGCTACCGTGGCGGCCGGGTTTCAGGGAGGGCCAGAAGGACCAGGTGCCGCTGCGGGCGGCGAGCGCCTCAACCGTCCTCCAATTGTCGAGGAAGGGCGTGGTCGGCGTAGCGAGAGCGGGTGCGGGAAACATTGCCGCGGAGAGCAGGCCTGCGCCGGCAAGAGGAGCGAAATAATGGAGCACGCGCATGGTTGAAAACGTATCTCAGGTAAGCTGGTTCTTATGGGAGGGTGGTGATGCTCGCAGTTTTACTCGTAGCGATAGACCCGGCAGCGGCTGATTCCGGTGCCCAGGTCGTTCGCGAAAGGAATGCTTTCGGGCTTTCCGGGAAAATCCAGGAATCGCCACCAGTGGCCGCGGCCGGCTTCGTCGCCGTTTAGGCGCCGGCTGGGGACCCATTGACCGTCGATGAAGCGGCCCTCGTCCACTGCGAGGATGCCGGCGAGCGCCGGACCCGGGGCGAGCGGCCGGAAGCGCACGCGAAAGCCGAAGCCTGCGCCAAGAAATTCGTTTTCGCCGGTGTTGATGATGAGGCCGCCGGCGGTGGCGGGTTTCTGGCCGAAACCTTGGTCGAGCGTGATCTCGAGTTCGTAGCCGCCGAGCCGGCGGGTGACGGCCGGCTGTTTCTCGTCGAGCAGGAAGCCGGTCATCGCATCCTTGCCCTGGTGGGCAAGGATCTCGGGAGCGATCTGGCGCAACACCGCGTATGCGCGGCACAGCGGCTCGCTTTCGATGTCCACCACGGAATCGATTCCAAACGGCGAAACGCCGATCGCCTCGTGCTCGCCCACGGCATAGAAGGACCATCGCGCGGCCGTCTCCCCCTTGAGCATTTCCGGAATGAAGAGTTGATTGCCGGGGCGGGCGTAGCTGCGGCACCAGTGCTCGAAATTGAGCTGGTAAATGTCGGGGACAAATAGGTCGAGGTGCGACGCGGCTGCCATCCAGACGTCGAGGGTGTGGGGGATAGGGCCGCCACTTGGCCAGTCGCCCGGGCGCTGCTCGGGCTTATTGAGCCAGCCGTTGACAAACATGGGAAGGGGATACTCAGCCTTACCGGCGGTGGTGACGGAGTCGATGTAGGCGGCGTAGTGCCACGCCATGAAAAGTTCGTCGGTCTGTGGGCCGCTGCCGAATACCTCATCCCATGTGCCGCTGGTATGGGCGCCATGTGCTTGCCAGAGCGCGGCGAGATCCTTGTCCAGTTCGGCGTGATGGAGGGAAAGATGCGCGAGCAGCGCCGGCGGCACGGGCCCGGCGTAGGCGAGATTGGCGGCGGCGCTCCGGTCGCGCGAGTCACCGAGCACGCCGACCTCATTCTCCACTTGCACCATGACGACGGTGTGTCGGTCGCCGTCGACCTCGCGCAGATGCCGCATGAGTGTAGCGAAGGCGCGTCGGTCGGCTTGGAGCGCCTCGTTAGAAAAGGCGGAAACGATCTCGACACTCTGACCGCTCTGAACCTTCACGCGAGGAAAGCGCTGGAAATCGCGCTTCATCCACGCGGGAGCGTAGCTCGACATGCCGTTCTTCCATGTGCCGAACCAAAGCAGGATGAGCCGCAGGTCGCGCCGGCGCGCATCCGCGATCAGTCCGTCGACCAGATGGAAATCGAATTCACCTTCGCGGGGCTCGATCAGCTCCCAGGAGACCGCGGCGAGCACCGTATTGAGCTGCAACTTTGCCAGCCGGTCCCACGCGGGAGCCATAAAGGTGAGATCCGACGAACTCGAGTTGTGCAGTTCGCCGCCAAGAACGAGGAACGGCTTGTCCGCGACAATCAATTGGGTGGCGGTTCCCTGCTTGGCGAGGTGCGGAATGGCCGGCGCGGCTTGGCTGGCGACAGCGGCGAACGCGAGCCCGGTGAAGATGAGCAGGGTCAACTGTCGGAGAAAAGGGAGTAGTGTGGTTCGCATCAAGAGTGCGCCGACTGGGTGGAAGCCGGCAATACTATGCTATTACGGGGTCATTGGAATTATCCTCGGTGGGAGGTATCGCTTCCACCGGGATTTGCGATTGCCGTGCTTGGAACGAAAGAGCCCATGGCCGTTAAGCCATGGGCCCTGCGAAATACGCAACGAGCTTTCTCGGGCGAAGGCCTTTAGAAGCGGAAGGTATTTGAGAGCGTGTAGGTGGTGGGCTCACCGCGGCTATACAGCCGAGTAACCGCCGTAGTTGGTGCTGTCGAGTTTGCCCCTGTCCGAGTAACGAATGGGTCCACCGGGGCCAAGTTGCGCACATTGAACTGAACCGACCAATTCACGCGGTCATGATAGATCTTGCGGCTATAGCCGATTGAAGCGCCCACATTCATCAACGAGGAGCCGAAGAATGGGTGCTCGGCGTCGGGCACATACGTCGTGGCGCCAGTTGACGCATTGACCACTGGCTTGATAGCATACCCCGTAGACGGCACTGACTGCCAAACAACGCTGCCGCCGACTGACAGACCCTTGAGCGCCCCGTCGGAGAAGGTATAGTTGGTTATGCCGACATACTTATACCGGCGCTCGTTCAGCGACCTGGCGCCTTCGCTGGCCTTGATGGTCTGATAGGCGAAAATCATATTATCATACACCGTTTGCGCCGTATCTGTGCGATTTGGAACAATCGCGCTGGGATTAGCCAGCCACTGAGCCTTGTATTGATCGATAAATTTACCGGTGAAATCCGCCACGTTTGAATTAATGGTCTTATAGTAACTGACGCTGCCCATCAGGCGCCAATTCGGCGTGATGTTGCTGACCATTTGCAGTTCCCAACCCTTCGATATTTTATCCTCAACGTCTCTCACCTGAGGAACGCTGACAAATTGTGTCAACCCAACAAGCTGGGAGAGGTCGCTGATTGCAGAACTGACACCGGCGCTGTCAATACGCACGTCATTGATGTTGGTGACTGAAGTGTCAAAAACGGTGCCCGTAATGCCAACCTTGTGATTAAACAATTCTACGCGAACACCTAAGTCCTTCGTCCGGCCGGTTTGGGGCGGAGTATTATGACGGTCTACATAGAGAGTGAAATCCGTGACCGTGAATGAAGTCGATTGATTGTAGGTAAACCCGAGGTCGTCGAGAATCCCCTTGTTACGGAGCACATGGAAGACCGCGCCGACACTCTTGTTCTCAGGAGCAAGGGCCGAGGTGGCCAGATCATGATCCATCGGATAACTGCGAGCATAATTATTGAATCCGGCACCGGGACCACTCGGATAAAGTGGCGTGAGTTTGGTCGTGTTTAATGCGTATTTATCAATTGCGTCCTTGCGCCAGCCCAACGTGGTGACCAAGCGGTTGTCCCAAAAATGCGACTGTAATACGTAGAGCTGCGAATTTAGCCTGGTCTTGAAGGCCGTAGGGCCACCCGAAGGCAACCAATCGGCATGCACACCGGGCAGTTTATTTGCCTCACGTTGCAAATCCAACGCGCTCTGCATCCCATAAACTGTGTTCGTGTTGATATCGACGTAGTTCACGAATCGAATCAGGTTCGAGTTATCACCCAAAAACGCTGAGGCGCCGGCCACAGGGGTGGTATTCCGAAGGGTCAACACATCCCAATAATGCTCTGAGGTATCCTTTTCGAACATGGCGGCAAAGTCGTGGACGCCCAACCACCGCAGCTTTTCAGAATGCTTCCCGAAATCAAAGTGATACGAGGCGGTCAGACGATTGTCCCGGCGATAGCGCTGCTGCTTCAAGCGGAAGCCCGGCGAGAACAGGACATAATACCTGCCGAAGTTGGGATTCGTGGTTCCGTCGGAAAGTGTGGTGCTGGCGTCGACATTTAGCCGGCCGCCACCATCCGCAAAGAAATCGTAGTAGGACGTCTCGTCATTTACCGCCAGCTGGATGTTGAGATCTTTCGTTACAGCATAATCGGCGAAGAAATTCACCACATGCCCGGAAAGATCCTGAATATTTGATTCACCGCCCAAGTCTAAATGCTTGTCAACGAAGCCCAGGGGCAAGGAGACACTGGTTGTGCCAAGCACCGACAAATTGGCTCCGATAGCGCGGTTATTCCAATCCTGGTAGACCGGACCGGCGGAAGAGCCATCATAGACCGCCATCGGACGAGTCGCGTTGGCCGCGAAATTTACAATGCCCGCGGGATTAGCCGGAGCCGCTCCGGGGACTGAAGCCCGACCGGGTTTTCCTGCGACGATCCAAGGAGTCACGCTGTCAAACGGAATGTTGCCTGCCGTGGCCGCACGCAGCCAATCAAAGTGCTCCCAGTTCGCCTTCAGCGTGAGATTCTTCAGGGGCTTATATTGCACAGCCACATATTCGCGCCGCTGGTCCTGAAAATCCACCGGTTTCAGCCAACGTTCCTGGTCGTCGTCCAGCCAGGCAATATTTACGGCCAGCTTGTCCTTTAGAAGAACTTTATTGATGTTGGCGCTGTTGCGCACTGATCCAAAATTGTCGAACTGGGAGGAATATTGATAGGAATCCTTATTCAGTCGGGCCTCCATTGTCGCGCGGTTCACCAAGCCGGAAGCATCCCCCGCCACACCAAAGAGAACTGCGTTGGGGCCGCGAGTGAATTCAAAACGATCGGCATTGTAAGTGTCAGACGGAATTTCAGTGCGGAAATAATTGCGGACGATATTTTCGACCTGAATACCACGGAAGCGCGTTTGATCGCCCCAGAAGAGATTACCCCCGTTGCCTTCGAATTGCTGGGTGTCATTTTTTTCGCCGCCGGGAGTATAGAGAATCAGATCATTGGTGCTAAATACCCCAAGGTCTTTCCAAGTCTCGGGCGTAAGAATTGTCATCGTGACGCCCAGATCACCAACTGAAGAATTGAGGCGAGTGCCCGATAATGTGTTTTGCGCTTTATAGCCGACGTCGGCCGATGCATCGACGACGAAAGGTGAAAGAACGACAACCTCGTCGTCCTTTCCTTTATTTGCGTCTGCGGTTTGGGCGGAAAGCGGCAAGACGATTGCGGCGAGGGTAGCACAGGCAAAGATAGTGCCTCTAAACGTGCCGACCAGTTGGCCAAGCACAGGGATACGATGGTTCATGGGTAGGTTGGAGTTGGGGTCATAAGCCAAGTCTGCCGGATTTAGTAGACCTGACGGGCATGGTGTAGAGGTAGCTCTACGCATAGATTGTATGCAATAGACAGAGTATAATGGTCAAGACCATTTTGGGTTTATTCCTAGCGAATCCGAGACTCTCTGGCGCCCAGGTCTTTTGGCCACGACACTTCGTTTGGCGTCGGACTAGGCCTCGAAGAACATAACCCGGGCTTTTACATCCCCTACGGTTTAGATGCGGACTATCCCAGCTGGATGAAATTGGTGCCGCAGAAAGTCACGCCCGTGCTGCACAGTAGAACGGCCGACCTCGCCAAGGTGCAGCAGCAGCTTGGCCTAGGCGATTTAGGTATCAGAAATCACGGCAACTCTCTCGACCTTCGCAGCTACAGAATCTTGCCGTGCCCATCAATGCGAGGAGATGGGGATCCGCGGCGACTATGACCGCCAGTGGTCCCGGGATATGTCGCGGAGGAGGCAAAGTTGGAGACATGCCCGATGCCATGTGGGATGAGCTCCGCGCATTTTGCGAGCGATAGCCTGCCGTCTAAGACGAGGACATTGAGCCGCACGTCTGGTAAGCTGGGCCACCTTCTCCTCAAGCGAGAGCTTGGCTAGCGCGGCTTCGGCGAGCGCCAGGTCGCGCGGGCTGGGTGCAGCCCGGCCGGGCCATCGCCAGTGTGGCTGCACAATAATGGTGCATAGAATCGTTGAGAATAGTGGCTTCATCGAGGCGGGGTGTTTTCGCGAATCACGGTCAGCGTGTCAGCCCGCCACTGCGGGCAAGCCGATAACCGGACGCCACGCACGAGGTGACGGCGGGCTCGGTAACAGAAAACTCACGGGGTAGATTCCTCGAGGCGCGTGACCTCACCAACCAGAAAGAAATAGGAGCAAAACCCGAGCGCGGAAACGCCGCCGATCACGAAGAGCGCGGGGGTGAAATTGCCGTCCTTGGCGAGCCAGCCGATCAGGAGCGGGAAAGTGGCTCCGGAGAGATTGCCGATGCAGTTGAAAACCCCGCCGACCAGTCCGATCAGCCGAACCGGGGCCAGCGAGGAGATGAAGACCCAGGCGATTGAGGCCAGCCCGTTGCCGAAAAAGGCGATGGTCATGAAGGTGATGATGAGCGGCGTGCTGGTGGTGAAGTTGGCCGCGACGATGATCGTCATGAGTGCCATGCCGCAAAGCACCGGGGTCTTGCGGGCGAAGCTCATGGAATGGCCACGCTTGAGCAGCCAGTCGGAGGTGAACCCCGAGAGCAGGACGCCGACGAACGCCCCGAGGTAGGGAAGCGATCCGTAGAAGCCGGAGCTGAGGCCGGTGAGGCCGCGCGACTCCTTCAGGTAGGTCGGGAACCATGCGAGGAAAAACCAGAACAGCGAGCCGAGGCAGTATTGCCCGATGTAGACCCCCCAGAGCTTGCGGTGTTTGAACGCCTCGCCGAGGTCGCGCCAGCTGAACTTGCCGGCCCCGGCTTTCGTGGTGCCGTCTGGTAAGCCGCCGCCGGCGCGAATGTAGTCGAGTTCAGCCGCGTTGACGGTCGGATGCTCGGCCGGGTTGCGGTAGAGAACCCACACCACGGCGGCCCAGACAATGCCGAGGCTACCGGTGATATAGAATAGGCCGCGCCAGCCGAAGTTCTGCTCGATCGCGACCAGCGCATACGATAGCGCAGCGAGCCCCAGGTATTGGCCGGAAGTGTAGATGGAGATGGCAGTGGCCCGCTCGCGGTCGGGAAACCAACTCGTGACAATCTTGTTGTTACAGGGAAATGAGGGTGCCTCGAATACCCCGATGGCGAGGCGGCAGCCTACCAGCGTAAGCATGGAGTTGGCGAAGCCTTGGACCACGGTGACGACGGACCACAAGAACATGATCACACTGTAAAGGATACGCGTGCGGAAAACATCCACCATGATGCCGCCGGGAACCTGCAGGAATGAGTAGGTCCAGCCGAAAGCCGAGAAGATCAACCCCATCTGCACCATGCTGAAACCGAGATCCTGCCGGAGCGCCGTGCTCGCCACCCCCAGATTGGCGCGGTCCATATAATTGACCACGACGGAAATGAAGAGGAGCACAAGCATGTTGTATCGCTTGCGCGTGGGGAGGGCGGCAGGAGTGGACATGGGGCGGGTAAGTTGGGGCAGCGGGAGCGGCGGATCACCAGTTCGTGTAGCTGCCGTCGGCGCGCCAGAGGCGGGGTGCCTCCCAGAAACGCAGCGACATTTCCTTCAGCGCCTGCTCGTTCACCTCGACGCCGAGGCCGGGTTCCGTTGGGATTTCGTGGGCGTTGCCGGTCAGTGGCACGCGGCGGACGAACACGCTCCGGTCGGTGGTGGGCAGGTCCTCGACGGGGGACTCGCGGGATTCGAGGTGGGAGAAGTTCGGAATCGCCGCGGCGAGATGGACGGAGGCGGCGGTGCAGATCGGTCCGAGCGGATTGTGCAGGAGGAGATCGATGTAGTTGGCCTCGCACATGGCGGCGACCTTCATCGCCTCGGTCAGGCCTCCGACATTGCAGACGTCGACGCGCGCATACTGGAGGATGTTGCGCTCGATGTAAGGTTTGAACGCCCACTTGCTGGAGAACTCCTCGCCGATGGCGAAAGGCACGTCGGTCAGCTTGCGGAGCGCCTCATAGGCCTCGGGCGACTCGGCGCGGATCGGCTCCTCGACGTAGTCAATAGTGCCCGGGGGCATCGCCTGGAGGAAGGTGGCGGCTTCGGGCACGCTCATGCGGTGGTGCGGGTCGGTGCCGATCATGGCGGCCCGGCCGGCGGCCTCGCGGCCGGTAAGCAACACCTTGATGGTGCGGGCGCCGGCCTCGCGCACATCGTAGATGGAGCCGCCTTTGCCGGAGTAGTCACCTCCGACGGGCGAGGCGTAGTTGAGTCGGAAGGAATTCCAGCCGGCCGCGACGAGTTTCTTCGCGATGCCAGGGATCTCCTCAAGCGGCGTCTCACCGGGCACACTGGCGAAACACTCGACCCGGTCGCGCTGGGCGCCACCGAGCAGTTGGTAGACGGGCACGCCGAGGCTTTTCGCCACGAGGTCGTGCAGGGCGATGTCGATGGCGGAGATCGCCGCGGTGAGCACCCGGCCGCCCTCGAAATACTGCCCACGATACATTTCCTGCCAGAGTGCGCCCATGCGGCGCGGGTCCTTGCCCAGCAGAAATTCGCGGAAGTGCCGGACGGCGCCGTCGACGGCGAGTTCACGCGAGGAGAGGCCGGATTCGCCCCAGCCAAACTGGCCGTTGTCGGCCTCGACCTTTACCAACATTTGGTTGCGGAAGCCGATCCAAGCGACGTAGGGAATGATGGCGGTGATTTTCATGATCGTAGGTGGAGGATTATGGCGCAGCTAGGTATGAATCGAGTGTCGGTATCAGGGGCAAAAATTGTGCGTCCGCAGGAAGGAGGGGCCACCAACGTCTGTTCCGCTGGCAACGAAGTTGATCCAGGCCAGAGGCCGGCCGGTTGCAGTTCCGTCGAGACGTGGATTTGATCCCAGCAAGGGACAGGGCATGAAGCGTCGGGTGGGGAATGATGTCGGTCTGTTTTGCACGCTCTTCAAGGAGGCCCGGCTCCAACTCCATGCCAAATTTAAAATGTATGCAACATGCATAAAACTCGACTCTTTGGTGACCCCTCGGTTACACCATAACCAACCCCACTGCACTTTAGATAGCCTAGCTGGTAGCGGTAAGTCCGAGGTTCCGCTATGGTGTGGCGCTGCGGCCAAAATCGTCCGCTGCGAAGTCATCTATGCCCTGTCCCTTCCATCAAAAGCAGCCCGACCCCTTTGTCGACGCGCGGCGCGTCGACGGCGTGCTGGTCAACGAATTCCAAGGCAATCCAGTGCCGATGTTGCTCCGGCACGAAGCCGTGCGACAAGCGGCGCGGAACTGGGAGCAATTCAGCTCGGATGCACCGTTCAAGGTGCCGATTCCGACGGAGGAAAACGTTCGCACGGTGCGCCAGCTTCCCTTGGAGGTCGATCCGCCGGCCCAGCAGGAATATCGGACCTTGGTCGAGCCCTTCTTCAATCGGGCGAAGCGGCCTGAAGTGGTCGCCCAAGTGGAGGCGTTGGTCGCGAATCTGATCCACGACGCCTTGGGGCGGGCGGAGATCGAGGTCGTGCGCGAGTTCGCCATCCCGTTACAGTCGCGATCGCTCGCCTGCCTGCTGAATATGCCGCAGTCAGAAGCTGGAATCTGGATCGGTTGGGGACTGCATGTGTTTCGCGAGGGTGAGGGCGAGCGCAAGGGATCAGCCTTGGAGCATTACAACAACGGATTGCTCGATCGCGCGGCGGCGGCCCCAGGAGAGGACTTCTTCAGCGCCTTGACCTTGGCCCGCTTCCAAGGGCGGCCGCTCACCCGGGAGGAGATGCTGGGTTATTGCAGCATCGTTTTTGCCGGCGGTCGTGACACAATAATCAATTCGATTTCGGGGATTATCGGGCACCTCGCGGCCCGGCCGGCAGACTTGGAATTTTTGCGCGAAGACCCGAGACGGATCACGGGGGCGAGCGAGGAATTTTTCCGCGTCCTTTCGCCTTCGACGCATCTGGCGCGAAAATGCCGGCACGCGACCACGCTTCACGGTGTGCCGGTCGCGGCGGGCGATTTCATCTCCCTGAACTTCGCGGCGGCTAATTACGATCCCGACGTTTTCGAGTCACCGGAAGAAGTGCGCCTCGACCGGCGGCCAAATCCCCATGTGGCCTTCGGTTTTGGTCCTCACTTGTGCCTGGGGGCGCCACATGCGCGGCTAGTCGTCCGGACGCTGCTGAAGACACTATGTGACCGTGTGGAGCGGATCGAGCCGATCGAGGTGGTGGACAAATACGAGAACGAGACAGGCTACCGCCGCCGGCTCGCCTACGAATTGCTTAGGGTCCGGCTGATCGGGCGCTGAGCCGGGGTCCGCGCAAGGACTTGTGGCCAACGATTAAGAGCCGGCTGGTGTGACTTTCAAGGTGTAGGCGTGCTGGCCGGGAGCTTT
Organism: Lacunisphaera sp.; assembly: GCA_029945445.1. Lineage (GTDB taxonomy): Bacteria > Verrucomicrobiota > Verrucomicrobiia > Opitutales > Opitutaceae > Lacunisphaera. The sequence continues at coordinate 25,304 of JAQSCO010000001.1, forward strand.
GGCTGGCAGGGTCACGTGCAGGCCTTTGTCATCCTGGGTCCACTTGAGGGCGCCAGGCGCGCCGAGCATCGTGACTTGCTTGATGCCTTTGGGCAGGGCGGTCGGCGTGAACCAGCGGACGGTGAAGCTAGCGCCGTCGCCGGGCCAGTCGAGGATGATGGCGTAGACCGTGTCGCCGTGCCGCGTGAAACGCACATCCTCGGCGGTGAAATCCTTCCGCCGGTGCTCGGCATCATTGGCCATGGTGCCATCGACGACCTTGGTTGAGCCCTCCCCGAACTTGGTCCATGGGCGGGTGCCGTAGATGGCCTCGCCGTTCTGCTTCAGCCAGGCGCCGATCTCGCGGAGCATCTGCTGCTCCTGGTCGGGGATGGTGCCGTCGGCTTTCGGGCCGATGTTGAGCAGCATGCAGCCGTTCTTGCTGACGATGTCGACGAGGTCGTCGACCAGCGAGTTCACGGTCTTGTAGTCCTGATTGGCGATGTGGCCCCAAGAGTTTTTCGAGACGGAGGTGTCGGTCTGCCAGTAGAGGCTGCGGATGTTGGCGAGGCCGCCGCGTTCGATGTCGAGCACGCCGGCGGTGTCGGGGAAGGACTCGCCGCCGAATTTCTTGTAATTGATCGCGACCATGTCCTTCCAGGCGGAACCGCGGTTGTAGTAGTAGGCGGAAAAGGTCTGCAGGTGTCGGCTGAACGCGGGTTGGGCGATCCACCAGTCGAACCAGATCAGGTCGGGATGGTATTTGTCCACGAGTTCAGTTGCGTGCAACAGCCACTCGTCGAGGAAGGCTTTGTCGGGCGGGGTGGCGCCATTTTCGGACTCATCCTTGTCGCGGGCCGGACCGTAGAGGCCGCGGTAGCGGTCGTCCTGCACGTCGGAGGGCAGTTTGCGGCCGCCGCCGTAGAACCACCAGTGCTCGGCGAAATGGTTGGAGAGGCCGAAGTGCAGGCCCTCGGCGCGGATGGTCTTCTCCAATGCGGCAATGACATCGCGTTTCGGTCCCATCTTGGCGGCGTTCCAATCCGTATAATCGGAGGCATACATCGGGAAACCGTCATGGTGCTCGGCGACGGGCACGACGTAACGGGCGCCTGACTCCTTGAAGAGCTTGGCCCAGGCTACGGGATCGAACTTCTCGGCTTTGAACTGCGGGATGAAGTCCTTGTAGCCAAACTTGTCGACCGGGCCGTAGGTCTGCACGTGGTGTTCGTAGGCCTTGTGCCGGCCCCCGGGAATATACATCTCCCGCGGATACCACTCGGAGCCGAAGGCGGGCACCGCATAGACGCCCCAATGGATGAAGAGCCCGAATTTGGCGTCCTGATACCACGCAGGGATCTGGTAGCCGGCGAGCGAGTTCCAGCTGGATTTGAAGGGGCCGTGGTCGGCGACCTTTTGGATTTCGTTCAGCCGGCCTTCGTGATCGGCGGAGGGGGCCGCGGCAGCGGCGCTCGCGACCAAGATGGCGAAGGGAAGGAGGAAACGGGTGGTGTTCATGATGGTTAGGCGAGTTGCGGGAAGGCGCAGACGGGATGCGAACTTACGGAAGGAGCTCGACCCCGACATAGAAAGCGCCACGGGATTGTCCGGACGCTTTGTCGTCGAGGAAGGTCTGCAGATCGGCGGGACCGGCTGGAAGGTTCAGATCCAAGGTCACGGCAGTCGCTCCGGCGGGAATGGCGGTCTTGGCCTCGCGCTCGCCCACGCGCACGCGGGCAATGGTGGCTTGCAGCGGGATCGGTGCCTCGGCCGGGCGGTGGCGCAGGGTGAAGCGATAGCGGCCGGCGGCGGCGATTTCGACTTTCCAGACCCCATTGGCTGCTGGCAGAGCGGCGACCTGCTCCTGATCCCACGGGATGGTGCCGTCCGCGGCATGCCAGTCCATGCAGTTGAGGCGCGTCGGATTCTCGGCCAACGTGCCAAGGGGAATCCTGATCTGGCGGGCGAGAGCCGGGGCGAGGCTCGTCCACCAGCTTTCATAGCGCTGGCGCAAAGCGGCAACGACGTCGGGATGGGTGGAGGCGACATCGCTTTGCTCACCGGGGTCGGCCGGCAGGTCGTAGAGTTCCACGCCATTCACGAAGCGCCAACGGTCGGTCATGACTGCGCTATGCGTCCATTTCGGAGGTATTTCCTTCCGTTGCGCATGAGCGAACAGGGTGCGTTCGGGCCACGTGGTGGCGTCTCCGCGCAACAGCGGGACCAGACTGGTGCCGTCAAGCGCAAGGTTGGCCGGGACGGACAAGCCGCAAAATTCAGCCAGGGTGGGCAGCAAATCGATGTGGGCGGTGAGTTGGCGCAGGTCTCGTCCGCGGTCGATACCGCCGGCGGGCCAGCGGATGAACAAGGGGTCCCGATGTCCGCCTTCATACTCCGAGCCCTTGGTGCCGCGCATGCCGGCGTTGAACCCTTTCCAACCAGGGCCCGAAGCGCCGTCCTTGCCCGGCTTGGCCACACCACCCGCCGTGCCGTTGTCCGACATGAAAACGAAGATCGTGTTGTCGGCCAGACCGAGCTCGGTGAGGCGGGCGCGCAGACGGCCAAGGTTCGCATCGGCGTTTTCAATCATGCCGTAGAAGTTGGCCATGTCGGTCGGCACACCGCGCTCGCGGTAGGGCCGGCTATAGTAGTCCGACACATTGAAGGGACTGTGCGGAACGTTGGTCGCAAGGTAGACGAAAAAGGGACGGTTCTTGTTCGCCTCGATGAAATGGAGGGCTTGGTTGAAGAATACGTCGGTGCAGTAGCCGCTGAAAGACTCAGGCTTGCCGTTGTGCAGAAAGGTGTCGTCGAAATAATCGTTGCCCCAGAAATCGGGAGTCTGGCCGATGCCGCCGCCACCGAACGTGAGAACCTCCTCAAAGCCGCGATCTTGCGGCCGCAGGGGATAGTTGTCGCCGAGGTGCCATTTGCCGAAGAGCGCGGTCCGGTAGCCGCCGCGACGGAAGAGGTCGGCCATCGTGGTCTCGTCGGGAGCGAGGAGTGAGCGGCCCATCACCGTGTGCCAAACGCCCGTGCGAGTGGAGTAGCGGCCGGTGAGGAGGGCGGCGCGGGTGGGCGAGCAGGTGGGATCGACGTGGAAGTTGGTGAAACGGGCGCTCTCGTCGTGCAGACGATCCATCTGCGGCGTGCGGATCATCGTGTTGCCATGGACGGCGATGTCGCCGTAGCCTTGGTCGTCGGTGACGATCAGGATGACGTTTGGTCGGGAGGGCTCGGCGCCGTGGGTGGCGACGCATACCAGCGCCGCGAGTAGCAGTCGGATCACAGGTTGCTGGGTGGGCATGATTGCTTCAGCTGTCCTTAAGCTCGACGCTCAGCACCCAGGACTGCGTCTCATTGGGCGGATAAAAACACTGTGAGGGCGCATTGGCGGGCTGCCCAGCATCGCGGAATTCGCCACTAAGTGGGTTGAACCAGGTGCTCTTGAGAGGTTTGTTCCTGGCCTCGCCGAGTTGGAGGTAGATCGAGCTGGTGTGCGGGAGAAGATAATATACGAAACGGTCGCGGTTGTTGGAGAGACAGAAACCCACGTTGCTGAACTTGGGGGCGGGCTCGAGTTCGCTGAGGCCGGCGCGTTGGACCAGTGTGGCCATGTGCCGGTAATAATTGAGACGGGGGCGATCAGCCTCCGGCAGGCTGCCTGGATCATGGATAACTACGCTCCACGCTGCATCCTGCCAATAGTAGGAGGGAAAGGCGCCCGCGAAGGCACAGAGGTAGGCGCGGTCGAGAAGGGTCTCCGGATTGAGATAGGCGCCGTCAAACACGCGGAACGGTCCGCGCTCGTAGCCGCCATTCTCGATGTTGAGCGCGGGCAGCTTGGGGTGCTTGGTCCCCACGTTCATCATGACATTCCAGATCTCCGGTTTCCAATTTTGGACGGAGATGAAGTCCACCATCTCCGGGAAGGCGTCGCAATAGCCATGATCATGCACGGTCACGAGGCGCTGGTGCGCGGCGAGGGCGTGGAGGCGCTTGATCCGGCGGGTGATGTAGTCATTGTCGTTGTGACCGTAGCCGGTGGCCTCCTTGGAGATGTCCCAGATCAGGTTGGGGAAAGCCTGATAGCGCTTGACGACATAGTCGAAATACCGGTTGTCGTCATCGGAGTCGGCCGGTGGCCAGGCGACTTGCTTGTTCCAGACGTAGATCATCACGTGGGCGACGAGACCCAGCCGGTCGAGCTCGGCGATGACCCGGTCGTAGCGTTGGAAGAATTTCACGGCGAGGGTGCCGTGTTGCGGGGCGGTGTTGTTGCCGCCAAAGGGAAAGACCCGGGGCCTGCCGTAGTCGAACTGCGGATCAAGCTTCGGGTCGCGGTGCCAGACGACGTCGTAGGCGAAGACGTTCAGGATGATCTGATTGAATCCGTTGGCTGCGAGCTGAGTCAGCAAGGTGCGGGTTTTCGGGATGTCGTCGGGGTTCTCGGCATCGAGTGCGAAAAGCCAGTCGGCCTCGAAGGCGATGGGAAAATACCCGGAGCCGTCGGCATGGGCGAACTGGCGCGGCTTGTCGACGCGCACGACGATAGGGCCGTGCCGACCTTCGCGGGCGGCAGTGACGGAGATCCGGCCGCTTCGGCCTTCGAGCGGTGCGAGCGAGGAGGCGGTCTTCAAAGACCATTCACCCGCGGCCGGCAGGGTGACTCTCACTAAGTAGCGGTCGTCGCCATCATAAAAGCCCGGGATGACCAGCTGGGTGCCGTCCGGACCGGTTAGCGTGGCTTGAAACGAGACGTCGAAAGGATTGGCTTTCGCTGGCGGCGGACACGAGAAAACGATGTCCAGCGGCCGCCACTGGGTCGCTGGGAGAGCGCGTTCGGATGCAAAGGGCAGGGACTCGACCGCATTGACGGGTGTGATCAGAATGCAGCCAGCGAGGAGCGCTGGGAGAGCGAGTTTCCGATACACACGTCCGAGGGGGGGAGTCTCACGGATGCGAAGTCTTTTCCCACAAGCGAACTAGGTCGGGATATTTTTCATCCGTGTCACCCGCGTCCTTTTTCAACTGCAGCAACTGGTCCTTCAACTGCGCCACAGTCTTCGCGTAGGCGGGTTTAGAGTAGACGTTGTGGCGCTCGTCGGGATCCTTACGCAGATCGTAGAGCTCCCAGCCGGGCGTGGTCGGTGTCGGCAGTGCGTCTTTGGCGTCGAGGGGCAGTCCGTAGAAGAAGATCAGTTTGAAGTCCTTGGTGCGGATGCCGTAGTGCGCGGGATTGTCGTGGTGTGTCATGTGCATCCAGTAACGGTAGTAGCTGGCGGTGCGCCAGTCGGCGGGTGTGTGGCCTTCGAGGATCGGGCGCACGCTGCGGCCTTGCATGTAGTCGGGCGTCTTAACCCCCGCGAAGTCAAGGAGCGTAGGGGCGAAGTCGGTGTTATTGATCAGCGCGTCGTTGACGGATCCGGCGGCGACGTGGCCGGGGAAGCGAACGATGAAAGGCACGCGTAGCGAAGGCTCATACATCCAGCGCTTGTCGATGTAGTCGTGCTCGCCGAGCATGAAACCCTGGTCGGCGGTGTAGAGGATGATGGTGTTGTCGAGTTCCCCGGTCTCCTTAAGGTAGGCGAGAAGGCGCGCGACGTTGTCGTCTACGCCGCGCACACAGCGCAGATATTTCTTCATGTAACGCTGATAGCTGACGCGCATGTATTCCGAATCGGAAAGAGATTTGTCGACAAACATGTGGTCGCCCATGTTGCGGCGCTGGTTGCGCTTGCCGACGGAGGTGCCTGTGCCCTTGGTGGCCTCCGACCCGTAGTTGGGGACGTCGCGCATACTGGCGGGCTCCGGGATGGTGACGTCGTCGTAGAGGAAGTCGTAGCGCTCGGCGTTCTCGAAGTTGTCGTGCGGCGCCTTGAAGTGGTTCATGAGGAAGAACGGCTTCGAGCGGTCGCGGTGCTTGAGCCACTCGAGACTAAAATCCGCGATGACATCCGTGGAGTGGGCCGAGTCATAGATGTTGTCGCCGGTGTGGATGATGTTGTCGGGCCACTGGCCGGCACCCTTTTTGTGAAAGGAAGGGTTGAAATACTTCCCTTGGCCAGGGAGCACGCAGTAGTAGTCGAACGCGGCAGGCTCGGAGGTAAGGTGCCACTTGCCGATGATGGCGGTCTGGTAACCGGCCTCGCGCATCTGTTTCGGCAGATACTGGTTCGCGACGGGCAGCACATCCGACAGGGTGCGCACGCCGTTAACGTTGGAATACTGCCCGGTGATCAGTGTCGCACGGCTTGGCGTGCAGATGGAATTGGTGACGACCGCGTTGGTGAAACGCATACCTTCGGCCGCGAGCCGGTCGAGGGTCGGCGTCGGGTTCAGCGGAGCGAGGATGCCGCCGTAGGCCCCGATCGCCTCGGCGGCGTGGTCATCCGACATGATCCACAGAATATTGGGCTGCTTCGGGGTGGCGGCTCCAGCGGCGTTGAGACTGGCGGTAAGGGCGACACTGGCGGTGAGGGCGAATAACGAATGGAGTTTCATGGGCATGGGTGATGACGACTGAGTGGAGGCCTCGGAAGCGCGGTGTCCGATTCTAGGTGTATAGTGGCAAACTTTGTTGTCATGGACCGGCCATGAAATGGCAGCCTTGTTTAAACAGTTAACGCAGCGAAGCGTCGCAGGCTTATTTTCCGGCGCGGCGTTCGTAGAGGCCGTAATTCACGCGCTTGGCCGCCTCCACCATTTCCGGGTAGGGTATGTCGGTGTTGGTCACCCAACCGACATTGTAGTTTTCGCCGTCATAGGCACGCCCGGTGACTGGATCGTCGACGTATTGAAACCAATGGGCGCCGACCATGTAGGGATTATCAATCACTGTAGACATGTATTGTTCATACATGCGGGCGCGGTCAGCCTGATCAATGGCGATCACCAAGCCGGGGTGATACAAGCCCGTGTCCGAGGTCGACCCGATATGGTATTCCCCGATAATCGTCGGGAAATCCAAATCCTTCAGGAAGCCCCAGGTGTCGGGGTGCATGCCCTCGCGATAATTGTTGAAGCTCATCACGTCGGTATACTGCTTGGCGACCTTGACGAGTTCGACCGGGATGCCCCACTCAGCGGCGACCCGCACTCCCATATACATGTGATGCGGCATGACGCGTTTGATCTCGTCGCGCACGATCCGGAAGTAGGTCTCGGCGTAGTTGTGGTAAAGAGCGGAGAAGTCGGCGCGCGCGGTGTCGTTGAGCTTGTCCATTGCGGCACCGCCGGCAAAGGCCTCCCATGAGGCGAAGCCGGTGCCCCATGCCTTGTTCAGGACGACGATGTCCCGGTATTTGGCCGTGAGGATTGCGGTGAAGGCTTTTTTCGCGGGACACTCGGCAGCCGTGCGTGCCAGAGAATAATAGACCAGGCCGAAATGTGCGTGATCGCTGGCCATCGATCCCCAGCCTTTCTCATTATCGACGAAGAGACCGATGCACCACGGCGAGCCCTTCACTTCACGGGCGATCTGTTCGATGGTCAGCCGTGCGCGTCGCGAAAACTCCGGATCGTAGACGTCGGGTAACGGGCTCCAGTAGTCCATTCCTGAGTAGATGACCTTGTATTGACCGATGATCCAGCCGTTGGCGAAGTAGGGTAGCTGCTGGTTGTCGTAGAAGCTGGGATCGATCCAGTTGCCGAACGAGGTGAAGCCCCAGTCTTTCATCCGGTCGAGTGTGACCTTGCGCCAGGTGTCCATGTAGGAAGCCGGGGCGGTCTGACCGTAACGGCGCTCCAGGTTGGCCTTGTAGAAACTGTAGACCTCGCCGTGCTCGAGCACGCCTTGGTGGACCACGCGTCGATAACCGTAGTGCTCGCCCAGCGGATCGTCGTAGGCGGGCAGCCACTCGAACATCTCGCGGCGCTGCGGCGAGGCGAGGAACCGGGTGCCGACCGAAACGGCGGGCACAGGCACGATGTCGCGAGAATCCTCGGGGGTCAGTTCCTCGGGATCGATGACCCGGACGGAGGGATCACCAAAGTCATAGCCGGTCACGGTTTCCAAGTTGGCCATGCGCACGTTGGCAATTGCGCTGGAGAAAAACAGGTAGCCGTCCGGGTCGATCATCCACCATTTGCCGTCGACCTTTTCGACGCGGAAATATCCGGTGGCCTTCTGCTTCGGGCCCTTGGCCCAACCTCCGAAGCGCGAGCGGTTCGGCACCCCAATCGAGGCGGCGAGCGCCTTCTGCTCCCGCTCGGCGACGGCCTTGAGTTCCGCCTCCGAATGGATCTTGACGGGATATTCGGCCTTTGCCGTCTGACCGAATCGATCAACAATCCCGACAAGATAATCCGGATCCTGCGGTGGATCGCGGCGCAATCGAAGGTTGTCGATCACGACCACTTTGTCTTCGAACTGCGCGTAGGTCCGGAAAATGATCTTTGTAACCTTCGAGATATCCATGCTCCGGTCACCGCTGCGCCAGGACAGCTTGACCTCGTTCGTTTGCCAGGCGGGTGGGGTGTCGCGCATGCCGGTCTGGCCGTACGCGACGCGCCCGTTCAGCGGGGCGTAATAGGTTTCCGGCCGGCCCGGGGGAACGGCGACGCTGCGGGATTGTTGCCGGCCTTTATCGTCGACCAATAGGACGAAGACTTGCACGGAAACTTTCCCCGGATTGTAGGCGTCGAACGCGAGGTTGACCCCGCCCCGACCGCTCCAGTTCCAGCCGTCCTTGGATAGGAGCACGGCGTCCGCCTCCTCGCGCGGAGCGAACTCGAGTCGCGCGGCCTTGTGGCCGCTTGTCACGCCCTGTTCGGTGACGAGGGACAGTTTCACATCGTGCGACGCCGTTTGATCGAAATTCAGGGTCTCAAAGTCATCGAGGGTCGCTATCACTTCCGGTTGAATGACTGAGGCCGAGGGCGACGCATGGGTCGATACGGCCAAGGCTATAAGGAGTAAGGCTACAGCGTGCGGTTGCTGATAACCTTTTCGTGTGCGAGCAGAGGTCTTTTCCATTCTTGAGTGGGGTTGGGGTGGCAATCGGATCGCGAGGTTTTCGAGTCACTCACGGATGATCTGTTTTATGATTGAATATTGCATGCAAAATGTCCAACAAAATGCTTTCCCCTGTGTGCCTCGTAGGATCGTGAACCCACAACTCGCAGCTATCCGCATTGCTTAAAAAATGAGCTCTTTTCCTGAAACTCTTCTTAACCGATTGAGAAAATCAGGCGTCGTAGCCGGATTCTTCGTCGACCAAGCATCGCAGGCCGTTCCGCTGTGCCGCGCGCTGCTAGCCGGCGGCATCGACTCCATCGAGCTGATGCTCCGTTCCTCTGCCGGGATGGACGGGGTCAGGGCGATCGCGGCGGAGTTGCCGCAGATCCTCCTGGGAGTGGGCACGATTTTGACGCCCGAGCAGGCGCGTGAAGTCAAGGCGGCGGGCGCGGCCTTCGGGGTGGCACCCGGCATGAATCCGCGCGTTATCCGGGCGGCAGCGGAAGTGGGCCTGCCGTTTGCGCCGGGCATCGCCACGCCCTCCGACCTAGAGGGGGCCATCGAACTCGGCTGCCGGTTTGTTAAGTTCTTTCCGGCGGAGGCGGCCGGCGGTATTGCTTATCTGCGCAGCATGAGTGCCCCCTACAAGCATCTCGGCATCCAATATTTCCCTCTCGGCGGGCTGAGCAACAAGAACATGTTGGAGTATTTGAAAGAACCCAATGTGCCCACCATCGGCGGCTCATGGATTGTGAAACCTGAACTGGTGGCCAAGGCCGACTGGGCGGGCATTACCACCAGCGCGGCCGCTGTCGTCCAGGCAGTGAAACAACGTTAAACACATGAAAAACGTGGTAGTGACATTTGGCGAGATCATGGGACGGCTTGCCTCTCCCGAATTATTGCGATTGCGCCAGGCGCGCACGCTCGAAGTGACCTATGCGGGTGCGGAAGCCAGCGTCGCCGCCTCGCTCTGCAACTTTGGCGGCACGGCGCGTTATGTGACGGCCTTGCCGAAGCACGCGCTGGCCGATGCTACGATGGATGCTGTCCGTGCCATTGGCATCGACACACGTTACATTCTGCGCACAGACCAAGGACGGCTCGGCCTTTACTTTCTGGAGACTGGTGCGAATCAGCGGCCGAGCAACGTGATTTACGACCGCGCCGATTCCGCCATCGCGATCACGTCGGCGGACAAATACGACTGGGCGGCGATCTTCGCCGACGCCCGGTGGCTACACCTCAGCGGCATCACGCCTGCGCTGTCGAAGACTGCCGCCGAAGCTACATTGGTTGCTGCGCAAAAGGCGAAGGCCGCCGGCTGCCAGGTGTCCATTGACTTGAATTTCCGTGGCAAACTCTGGCAGTGGGACGCATCTAGGAAATCCCGCGAGCTGGCGCGAGAAACGATGCAGAAGATACTGCCGTTCGTGGATGTGGTGATTGCGAACGAAGAAGATTGCCAGGACGTGCTCGGCATCAGGGCCGGTGAAACCGACGTTCATGCCGGTGCGCTTGAAACGGCGCGCTATCCTGATGTGGCCCGACAGGTGGTGAAACTGTTTCCCAGCGTCAGCAAGGTGGCGATTACGTTGCGCGAAAGTTATTCCGCCACGCACAACAACTGGGGCGCGATGCTCTACGACGTGAAACTGGACCAGGCGGTCTTCGCACCGCTCGATGCGAAGGGCAGCTACCAGCCCTACGAAATCAGGAACATCGTCGACCGCGTGGGCGGTGGCGATGCTTTCGCGGGCGGACTGATCTTCGCGCTCACGACCTCGGAACTTAACGAGCCGCAGGCGGCGTTGAAATTTGCCGTGGCGGCGTCCTGCCTGAAGCACTCCATTAAGGGCGACTTCAACTATTCCACCCGGGCGGAAGTGGAGGCCCTCATGGGCGGCTCCGCCTCCGGGCGTGTCGTCCGATGAACGGGTCGCGCAACCACCCGCTGTCACGTAACATGAATCTTGCCCGGAAATTGATTTCCTCATGCGGCCTGCTTGTTCGCGCGGGCAGTTCAAGCGTTGTGGATCGGACCAACCTTCACTTCATCGCGATCGATGACCTGCGGCTCGGATTGGGATGCTATCCCCAGTTGCTTCGGGACATGGTGGCAGAAACGGAGAAGTGGAGCCGGAACCATGTCCGGCCTCTTTGGTTTGACAGTGAGGCGGCGGAACAGATGTGGGATAGGAACGGCATGCCGAACTACGAGGCGACTTTTGAGGTCAAATGATGTGGGTATCCGGCGAAATAGGACCCCCTCGATGAAAGTCTTTCCTGAACAGATTGAGTGGTCGTGCCATGATCATCCGTTCGGGAGGGGACAGCGGTTCGTCGGAGATCCTGATTAGAGTTTTGCTATCGCGTGCTTGAAACGAAAAGAATCATGCGCGTGCCACAACAAATCATATCGAGAAGGTTCTGCCTACTGAACAGGGGGCGGATATTTATCCTGTTTTTTTCGGTCGCTGGCATGATCACGGGAGGTGGCACTGGCTGCCGGAAAGCGCCGCCCGCACAAAGGCCGACCGTGGCCCGGGCAGTGGCGCAGACCTCGGCTTCCTGCCGTGAATGTCATGCAGAGATCTTCGCCGCGTGGGCAGACACTGATCATGCCCTGGCCAACCGGCCGGTTTCGCCTTTGTCGGACGCGGCCGCGTTGGCGGGGTTTCGTCCGCCGGCGGAAAGCGGGCCGGCTTCGAGTCCGGACCTTATCCTCGGCCACAAACCCTTATGGCAACCCTTGATCCCGGCGCCCGGCGGACGCTGGCAAGCGCACGAACTGGCCTACGATCCGGCAAAGAAAGAGTGGTTCAACGTGTTCGGCGCGGAGAACCGACGGCCCGGCGAGTGGGGACACTGGTCCGGTCGCGGCATGAATTGGAATTCCATGTGCGCCCAGTGCCATATGACCGGTTATCAAAAGAACTTCGACGCGGAGACCGACGCCTATCATTCGTCGTGGGTCGAGCATGGCGTCGGTTGCATTCAGTGCCACGGGCCGACAGCCAGCGCTCACGGCGACAAGAGCAAACCGGCACGGCCCGGATCTAGGCCGCCTTTCTACGGCGACCGCAACAGGATGATGCAGACCTGCGCGCCCTGCCACGCGCGCAACGAACAGCTGACCCCGGATTTTCAGCCGGGCGACAGCTACGCCGATCATTATCGCGTGACTCTGCCAGTGGAGCCGGGGGTGTATTATCCGGACGGGCAGCAACGCGACGAGGACTTCAACTGGACCTCCGTGCTGCTCAGTCGTATGGGCGGCCACTCCGGCGTGACCTGCCTCGACTGTCACGACCCGCACACGACCAAGACGCTTTTGCCCGCGGCCAACAACCTGCTTTGCCTTCAATGCCATGCCGCCCCGGGCCGCGAGCAGCCCAATGGTGTGCGCGCAGTGCCCATCGACCCGGTGGCCCATTCGCATCACGTCGACGGCAGCACCGGTAATTCCTGTATCGCGTGCCACATGCCGACGACCACCTACATGCAGCGGTCGCCGCGGCATGATCACGGCTGGCTGAAACCCGATCCGCTGCTGACCAAGGAACTCGGCATCCCGAACGCCTGCAGCACCTGCCACGCGGACAAGCCGGTCGAGTGGAGCGTCGCCAAGGCCGACGAGTGGTATGGCGCCAGGCTGGACTCCCGCCAGCGCGCCCGCGCGCGAACTGTTGCGGCCGCGCAAAACGGCCGGCCTGAAGCCGTGGCGGGCCTGCTCGCGCTGCTCGTCGAGGACGATATCCCCGCTTGGCGGGCCACCTACCTTTCGCTACTGGCCACGGCCGCCGGGCCGGCTGCGGAAATCATTTCCGCTGGGCACCGCGCCCTGACGGCGGTCGATCCGATCGAGCGGGCCGCCGCCGTGCGACTGCTGACTGGCCATGAGGAGGCGAAGGAGTGGGTGAGGCCATTGTTGAAGGATCCGGCGCGGCTCATGCGGCTCGACGCCGAATGGATGCTCTCGTCGGAGCTGGCGGCGGACTCGCCCGAACGCAAGGAGCTGGATGCCTATCTGTCTCTTTCGCTCGACCAGCCGGCCGGCCGGCTGCGGCTCGGGCAAGACTTGGCCAACCGGGGCAAGCTGCCCGAGGCCGAGAAGGAAATGGCACTGGCGGTCCAATGGGACAAATTCTCCGCGGGCATCCGCGACAGTCACGGCATGGTGCTCGCGGCGATGGGTCGGAGCGACGAGGCTGCCGCGGAATTCCTGCATGCTGCGGAATTGCAGCCAACCGATGCCACGGCGGCCATGCGGGCCGCACTGGCCTTCGCCGAGGCCGGGCGCCTGCCGGACGCGGAGTCGGCCTTCCGGATGGCCGTGGTGCGCGACCCGAATTTTGACCGGGCTTGGTATAACCTTGGTTTGATGCTGGCGCAGAAGAACGAGCTGACCGCGGCCATCACGGCCCTCACCAAGGCCGTCGCGCTGGCGCCGCAGGTGGCGGAATATCCCTACGCCCTGGCCACGGTGCTGCTGCGTTCGGGCGATCGTGTCGGCGCCCGGGCTGCAGCGCAACGGGTGCTTTCCCTCGATCCGGCCAACGAGGCCGCGAGGCAGATTCTGCGCACGCTGCCCTGATCCTGAATTGCGGGGCAAGGCGGTTTGTCCGCTTCTGCATTTGCTCGGCGGTGGACGGCGCCATTTGGCGGCTGCAGCACCCCCGCTGCAGCTTGACGATCCGTGTCCACGGGGTCCGAAAAGCTCCCAGGCGCACCTACTGGAATAGCTCGTTTCTTCGCGTAAACTCGGTGTTGGGCAATTTCAACCGGCACGGACGGCCGCAATTATTCGGATGCCTGACGATGGCCCGGCCTTCCGGCAGTGCCTGTAGTTCGGCCGGTTTGAACCACGGTATGTCTTGTAATTGCCAACCCGTGGTAGGTGCACCACCGGCGTAGCCACCACTGAATTTCTTTCCCTCCCGTCCGCCCATCTTTTCTGAAAGAATCTTTGCCCCCTGTTCGTCGGCCGCCCGAAAATGAATCTGTGTCCGCAGATTGGCCATGAAGACGTCCGCCTTGGTCTGCGTTTCAAAGGACGCGTAGAGCGACAGCGGAGTCTGAGTGGCCGAAATCAGGCAGACCCCGGCCTCGCGCAATTCATCGACTGAAGTGTGATCCGCAAAACCGTCCTCGGACACCAAGGTCGTTTTCTGGCCCTCATCCAGAACCAGCACGATGACGTTTCGACGCCGCATCTCCTCCGAGACGAGATCGAATCTCCGGAACGCATGCAGGAAAAACAATTGTTTGCAAAGCAGGTTGAGGTATTTGCGCTCAAGTTGAAAGGTCTGGGGGACGGACAGGCAGATCAACCGGCCTTGATCCACCTCCTTTAGCGAGAAATTCGGCTCCTTGCTGCAAAAGACCTGGGCAATGTCAGGTGGGGTGTAAGGCCGCAAGTAGTTGGCCACTGTGGAAACCGTGCCGCCGCGCTGATCGACGGGTTGCTTCAGAAAGTCGCTAAAATACTGCACCTCAACTTTAGCGGCTTCGCTCCGCGGCTCATTTGCTTCTGCAAGTATTCCCAATTTATCGCGGAGCCACTTCATACGCAAGGTCGAGCATATGGCATCATAGGCCGCTTCCAGCGTCACAGGTTCCTGGAGCAGGTCTAAGGCCTGCATCGCATGGGTGATCAGGTCCCGGGCGGCTTCCTTGAAGAAGGTTTGCCCTCCCTTCTGTCCTGCGGCGGTCGCCGTATCGACGATCATCTTCGCATAGGAGCTCCACGGCACGGTTTTATCCTCCAGTAGATTGAGGCGCAGGGGAGGAATCCACTCTTTGACGGGAATATGCGCCGGCCGCACCCGAATCAGACGGAGATCGGATTCCTGGCCGAGTGCCTTGGCGATTTCCGCCATCGGCCGCCAAAGCGCCCCCTTCGAATCAACCGCCATGATGCCCGTCTGGCGCAGGGTGGAGCGGAGTCCGTGGATGATCGGCACAACCGCACGGGCCGTCTTCCCTGTCCCTGTTGCTCCTGTGATAAAGAAATGACAGCAAACCTCGTCCCGGGTCCACGTCAGGCCCCACAGTCGGAGCACAGCCTGAGCGCGGGTCGACCACCACGGCCGCAGGGAGTGAAAGAGCAACCAGGCCCCGGTTGCCATACTCGCGAGGGCGAGCCCCGTGCCGGGTGTGCCTGGCACGGCAGACCTTGAGAAAAGCCCGATGCCGAAAGCCACAACCACCAGTATCCCAGCTTGGGCTTTCACGGTAACAGGAGGATCGCGACGGAGGAACCACCGAGCACAAACCCGACCAACAGGGCCGCCAGAGCCTGACGGTTTTGGGCTGCGGCCAGTGCCGTTTGCATGGCTTCCACCAGGTTGGCGGCGGCGCGAGCCGCGGCGTTGACCTCGGCAACGGCACGGGTGACCGGGCGTTGCAGATCCGCCTCCAACTGCCGGCCGAGGGCGGCCGGCTTTTGTTCCAGTGCGTCCTGCACCTGCTTCAGCTGTTCCTGCACGGCCAGCACGGTTTCAGACGAACCCACAACCGTGGCGATGCGGCTATCCACCGCCGCTTTCAGGTCCATCAGTGCCGAGCGCAACGAGTCCTCTCCTTTCTGGATCCGGTGCCAGTGCCACGCGACCAACAGGTAGACGGGGTCGTTGGGCTGGAGGCGGTATTCTGAGGCCAGCCAATGGAGATCTTCCGGCAGAGTCTCCACGTTCAGAAGCTCTTCCGGCTTCATGGGAGCAGGACCTCGTTGGCCTTGCGGAACTCAGCTGCCATCTGGTGATGGTAACGGGCACACCTTGACCGATCGAGGAGGTGCAGCTGTTCAGCGGAGCGACCGCGACCCACCGTGAGATCGGCCAACTGCAGGCGATTGCGGGTCACTTCTGCGAGGCAAGGCACATCCACTTCGACGGCGCCCAGATCAAGTAGCCGGCGCCGGGTGTTGCTCTGTCCGAAAAGCCGCAGTAGGGTGCCGTCTCGCAGGTTCCGCGCAACTACCCAGCGCACTTTGTCTTCATAGCGGTCCACCAGATCGGCGATCTGCGAAATCGCATCCTTGTCGTCGTTGGCGACGACGAGGAACACCAGGGCACAACCGAGTTCGGTTTGGAGTTCGGGTAACCTGACCTCGTCGAGATAGTGCAGGATCTTTTCCCCGCCGGAGGCGCGGTTGTCCGCTAAAACGACATCCGCGACCTCTAGCGCCAGGAGAAGGCGGTCTAGAACAGCCAGTTTGCCCACATCCACGTCAGTATCGATGAATTCGGCTTCGGGCACAAAGCGATTGAATGTCGAATTGGCATGATCCAAGTCGAACGCTTTTAGCGTCACGCCTTGATCACAAAGATAGTCGTAGAGGAGGGTGGCCACAAAGCTCTTGCCGATGCCGCCTTTGTCCTGCGGGAATAAGATTAGCTTTTTCATAAGTCTTTGCGGGCAATCTTTGGACCGCGCTGCCCGTTATAGGTTGAGGTCCTTGTGGAATCGGCGGAACGAGTGCTCGCAGATTCTGTTGGCTGTTTCGCGCCGCCCACGGGGCGTCGGGCTGATTCGATTTCCGTCTTGGTGAATTGCCTTCGGCAAAAGATGCCCACGGCCGCCGGCGATACCCGGAGGCCATGCCGAGCCAGCGTCGCGGAAATCTGCTCATAGCTCATGAACTTCGCCCGCTGGAGCAGCAGCACATCCCGGAAGGGTGCCAGCAGGCCCCGGGTGTGGGCCGCCGGGTCATACCGACGGGCATCCTCCAGTAATTGCGTGTGCAGTTCGTTTGGGTCCACGCGGCAAACCTAGCATAAGTATGCCAGTATGCAAGTAACAGGCCGGATCGGCCCGGTTTAAGCAGGTAGCGGATGAGGAGCGATAAAGTAGTGGCGGAGTAGTGGGTTTGGGCCGGCCAGCCTAACGGAGTTAGGGGTTCTGCGTCCTCTATACTATATATTAAGGATAGTTCTTCCCTAAGCTTGATGAGGTTCATGGATGATCACGGTTTCTTTAGTAATAATATTTGGCGGATGCGTAGGTTGAGGTGGTAAATTGACGGATTTTAGCTTTCGATTGAATATAGTATGCCAATATGCTACCGTATTGGCATGGTCAGATTTGATAAACCGTGCATGAGCCTGAAGGGTGCTGTGGGATATTTCCGCGAGCACCTGAAGGTCGGCGATTATCTCGTGGAGGAAGGCAAAGCGGAAATGACTTGGTATGGCCAGGGGGCCCAGAGACTCGGTCTGACCGGGGTTTGTGATTTGGAGGATTTTAGCCGCCTTTGCCTCGGCCAGCATCCCCAGACCGGCGCCAAGCTGGGGGTCCGGGACAAGGGGGCGCACCGCCGCCTGTGCTATTTCGGCCAGATTTCCGCGCCCAAGGACGTTTCCATCGCCTATTTGGTGGGTGGGGATGCCCGCATCGGCGGGTGGTGGGAGGAGGCGATCAGTGATACCCTCAAGGAAATGGAGGCTGTAACCTCCACCCGGGTTCGCCGAGGTGGGGCCGATGAGGACCGGGTTACCGGCAACATGGTGGCGAGTGTGGTGACCCACGATGCCAGCCGGGCACTCGACCCGCAGCTCCATACCCATGTCTGCATAATGAATCTCACCTTTGATCCGGTGGAGCAACGTTGGAAAGGCGTGCAGCCGTCACTGTTTTACCGCCATAACAGTTTCTTCCGGGAGGTCTGCCATGCCAAGCTGGCGGCGAGGATGCAGGAGGCGGGATACGAGTTGGAGTCCTCGCGCAAGCTGGGTTTCAACATCAAGGGCTTTCCTCCCGAGCTGAGGGACAAATTCAGCAAGCGTCGGACGGAAATCCTTCGCCGGGCTGCGGAGGAAGGAGCCACTTCGCAGGCGGCTCTGCAGGCGATTGTTGTGAAGACCCGGGCGCGCAAGACCAAGGCAACGGTCGCCGAGCTGCGGGCGGGATGGATTGAACAGGCCGGCGAGGGCTTGGCGGCGGTGCGTGCCACCATCGCCAGTGCCGATGGCGTGCGCCGAGCCCCCCCGCCGTTGACGCCGGCAGAGGCCTTGGCCTCGGCCGAGGCACACCTTTTCGAGCGCCGGTCGGTCGTGGACGGACGATTCCTGTTGCGCGAAGCCTTGATTGCCGGTCGGGGAGGGGTCTCCCTCGATCAAATTCGGGCGGAAGTAGCCACCCGGCTCGCGCAAGGCGAATTGCTGCACATCGAGGGCGAACTGGCTTCACGCGAGACCCTCGCCGCCGAGAACGAATTCGTCGGCTGGGCGAAGGAGCAGTGTGATGCCTGCGGGGAGTTGGGCCGGGCCGGTGACCTTGCCGGGCTGGGCCGTGACCAGCAACAGGCCGTGGTCGAACTGCTCGCTTCCCCATCCCGCATCACGATCCTGCAAGGCGACGCGGGCACGGGAAAAACGACCTGCCTGCGGTCAGTGGTCGCCGGCATCGAATCAGCCGGTGGGCGGGTGTTCGGCTGTGCGCCTTCGGCCGGTGCGGCCGACGTCCTCCGACGAGAACTGACCCCGGAGGCAAACACCCTTCAGCAGTTGCTCGTGAATCAGTCGCTGCAACTTGCGACCTTCGGCCGGGTCCTGATCGTCGATGAGGCAGGTTTGATATCTGTCCGCCAGATGCGGGACCTTTGCCGGCTGGCCTACGCCAACAACAACCGGCTGCTGCTGGTCGGCGATACCAAGCAGCACACGTCGGTCGAGGCCGGTGACGCCCTGCGTTGCCTGGAGGAATACGCGCAGGTGCCGGTCGCACACCTGAGCCAAATCCGCCGGCAACAGGACCCGGCCTATCGCGAGGCTGTCGGCCTGCTCGCGCGGGGCGACGCCTTCGGGGCGTTCAATGCCTTTACCCGGCTGGGAGCCGTGCAGGAAATCGCCGATGAGCAGCGGCTATTCAAGGCGGCGGCGGATGATTACGTGCAGACGATTTCCTCCGGGAAGAGCTGCCTGGCGATTTCTCCGGTGTGGGCGGAGATTCGCACTTTCACAACTGAGGTGCGCACACAGTTGAAAGCGACCGGGCGGATTTCCGGAGAGGAGAAAAACTACGCCACGGTGTTCTCCCTCCAATGGACCCGGGAGGAATGCCGTCGGGTCGAGCAATACGAGGCGGGTGATGCGCTCACCTTCCATCGGGCGACGGAGGGTTTCGCCAAACATGAGACCGTGGTGGTGGCGAGACGGGAGGAGGAGCGCTTGGTGGTGCGCGGCGACGATGGACGGGACCGGTCCATCGATCCCAAGAAGATCGCCGGATTCGATGTGGGCGTCGTCCGGGAAATCCCCGTCGCCATCGGCGACCGGCTGCTGATTCGGGCCAACCTCAAGGAGGCGCACCTCAAGAATGGTGACACCCCGGAGGTAGCGGGCTTTGCCGCCGATGGTGGCATCACGCTGAAGGACGGCCGGGTGGTGCCGCCCAACTTCCGGCAATTTTCGCACGGCTACGCCACCACCTCCCATTCCTCGCAGGGCAAGACCGTGGACCGGGGGCTCCTGCTCATGGCTGAAGCGGGGATCGCCGCCGGCAATTTGAAGCAGGCGTACGTGAGCAACTCCCGGTTCCGGTTCAGCCAGATGATCTACACCACAGACCGGAAGGCAGCGCAGGAGGCGATGATGCGCCCGGCGGATCGCAAGCTGGCGACCGAACTGGTCGATCCCGATCCCTTGCACCGGCGCGTGTTCCTCGCCCGGGCCTATCGCCTGGGCCAGCCGATCGGGGCGGAAGTCCTGCACCGGGGCTGGTGGGGCGGGACACCGGAGGCGGCGGTGGCCGCGGCTGCACCCAGGCAGATGCCATGAGTAATTTCCCGAGCCGCGAATTGATCCCGCCCCCGCCGCCGCTGCCGTGGGGTCGCCTGGTGGACGAGGGCAAGTTAGCCGCTGTGATCCGGTTTGTCACCCCCCAGCAAACAGTCTCCTGGCCCATGCACGGGCTGACTCGTTGGATCTGGAGCCCGGGCGAGTCAGAATCGCTGGTAGTTCACGCCGCCGGTGCGACCATCACCGTGACCGGCCGGAAACTCGAAATCGTGCGCGATGCGCTGGACGCCGGTCGGCTGCAGCAGGTCCAGGTCATGACCGAACGAGCAGCAGCGGCGGCGGGGCCGTTCATCCGGGGAATCACGATTGCCACTCCATGAACGATGCCCCTAAAACCCAGCAACGACCCATACCAGCTTGATCTCTTCGAGCACGCCAGAAATGACCGCACTACTCGCATACGCCCGGATGGCAGAGAACCATTGGCGCCAGCATTGCCCCCGGATGGTGCGGCAACTGCAGGAGGACGGACGACTGGAGTCGGCCCTCCTGGAGGCGCAGGAGCGGACGCTGGACGAAATGGAATCACTGATACGGGATTTCCGCCAGCAGGGGCTGACTTCGCCGCAGGCGCACGATCAGGCTTGGGAGCTGGTGCGCGAGAAATACCTTCTGATCCCGGCGGAGAGGGAGTAGTTGCACCGCCGCGGAATCAGGCGTGCTACCGGATCACGGACGCCGACCGGCTGGGCGAGGGCTCAGCGAAGGAGAAGTTTCGCGGCAACGTGGCCGCCATCGAGCTGCTCCGCGCACTGGAGGAGCAACGCCGTCTCCCGACTGACGAAGAAAAAGGTATCCTCGTGCGTTACGTGGGCTGGGGCGGCATCCCGCAGGCTTTTGCCGAACCGAAGGATGCCCCAAAATGGAGCGCCGAGCAGAAATTGCTCAAGCAGTTGCTCCAGCCGCGGGAATACCGCCACGCCCGGGCCACGGTGCTCAACGCCCACTACACCCCGCCCGTTGTCATCAAGGCCATGTATGCCGCCATGGAGCGCCTGGGTTTCAGGGGCGGGCAGGTGCTGGAGCCGGCCTGCGGAACAGGGCATTTCTTCGGACTCATGCCGGAGGAGATGCGCTCCCGGTCCCGTCTCACCGGGATCGAGATCGATCCCCTGACGGCCCGATTCGCCGCCATGCTTTATCCCGATGCCGAGATTCGCGCCCAGCCTTTCGAGGAGGCGACGCTGCCGACCAATCAATTCGACGTCGCCATCTCCAACGTCCCGTTCGGCGACTACAGTCCCTTTGATCCGCGCCATAATCCCTGCAAGTTCCGCATTCACGACTATTTTTTCGGTGCGGCGCTTGCGCGGGTCCGGCCGGGCGGGCTGGTCATGTTCGTGACCTCGGCCGGCACGCTCGACAAGGGCAACACCTTCGTCCGCGAAATGCTCGCGCAGGATGCCAATCTCGTCGGCGCGATCCGTCTCCCGAACACCACCTTCAAGAAGAACGCCAACACCGAGGTGACGACCGACATCGTGATCTTGCAACGGCGCGAGCGGGGCACGCCCGCGCAAGGCCCGGTTTGGCGCCAGAGCCTGCCGTGGCCGGGCAGCGGGGAGATTGATGTGAACGAATACTATCACGCGAACCCGCAGATGCTGCTCGGGCGGATGCAACGGTCGACCGGTGCGCCGCACCTGCGGGGCAAGCAGGAGATGGCGAGCGATGATCGCGAGCTGGGCGCAGCTTTGGCCGCAGCGGTGGCTGTATTGCCAGCTGGAGTCTATCAGCCACTCACGCCGGCCGAGGAAGCAAGCATTCGGCAGGTGCTGCTCGCGCCGCCGGAGGTTAAGCCGAACGCCTACGCCCTCACTGAACTGGGCGAGGTGGCCCGGCGGGAGGGCGACGATCTGGTCATCCTTGAAAACCTGCCTTTGCCGCTGCTCCGGCGGTTGCGCGGCCTGATCCGGCTCCGTGAGTCGGCGCGATTCTGCCTGCGGGTCCAAGTGGAAGACCGGGCGGAGGAGGAACTGGCCAATGCCCGGTTGCGGCTCAATCAGGACTACGACCAGTTTGCCGGCCAATTTGGACCGGTCTCGCAGTCGGCGAACGTGCGGGCCTTTGCGGGTGATCCGGACTTACCGCTTCTGCTCTCACTGGAAAACTTTGATGATGATGCGGGCACGGCGACCAAGACGGCGATCTTCACTGAGCGCACTATTCAGCGGCGACGGCCGGTCGAGCGGGTGGAAACCGCGGGAGAGGCACTGGTCGTCACGCTCAGTGAAAAGGGGCGCGTGGATCTCGACCACATGGCCCAACTGCTGGGCCGCCCCGAAAAGGAGTTCCTGTCGGAGTTGGCCGGCCTCATCTTCCGCAACCCGGTCACCAGTTGGCGATGGGAAGCCGAAGACGAATACCTGTCCGGCAATGTGCGCGAAAAACTGGCGGCGGCCGAAAAGGCGGCCAGGGTCAATCCGATCTACCGGGCCAACGTCGAAGCCCTGCGCGCTGTCCAGCCGGCCGATCTGAAGGCGACGGAAATCGACGCCCGGCTTGGGGCGGTGTGGATCCCGGCGGATGACGTGGCGGCCTTCGCCCGCGAACTGCTGCACCTTGCCAAACACGATACGCAAGGTCTTCGCGTCGCCCATGTCCCGCAACTGGGGCTATGGTCGGTGGACATTGGTTATTACGCCAAGCGGAGCGTCGCCAACCTGAGCGAGTGGGGCACCGAGCGTGCTCCTGCCCACGAGTTGATCGCCGATGCGCTCAATCTCCGCACCCCCACGGTCCACGATCTCGATGCCAAGAAAAACCCGGTCATCAATCCGGCCGCAACCGAAGGTGCGCGGGAGAAACAGCAGAAGATCAAGGACCGGTTCGCGACCTGGATCTGGGAGGACGACACGCGGCGGGCGCGGCTGGTGGCGCAATACAACCGGGAGTTCAATCACCTGCGGCTGCGGACCTTCAACGGCGATCATCTCGCCCTGCCCGGCGCCAGTCCGGTCATCAGCCTGCGTCCCCACCAGAAAGCGGCCGTCTGGCGGATTCTGCAAAGCCCCAATACCCTTTTGGCTCATGTGGTGGGAGCCGGGAAGACCTATACCATGGTGGCGGCGGCGATGGAGATGAAGCGGCTGCGCCTCGCCCGGAAACCGCTGTTCGTGGTGCCGAATCACATGCTGGGGCAGTTTTCGTCGGAACTGCTGACACTGTATCCCGGGGCCAATATTCTCGTCGCCGGCAAGGCCGACTTTGAAAGCAGCCGGCGCCGGCAGTTGATGGGGCGGATTGCGACCGGCAATTGGGATGCCGTCATCGTCACCCACTCGGGCTTCGAGCGGCTGCCGATTTCGCAGAAGGCGCAGAAGGACTTCATTGAGCGGCAAATCACGGAGCTGGAGGTTTGTATCCGGGAACAGCGGGAAGATGATTCCGACACCCGCATAGTGAAGGAGCTGGAGCGTGCAAAAAAACGGCTGGATGCCCGGTTGAAGTCGCTGGCGGCCGAGCACCGCAAGGACAACACGTTCACGTTCGAGGAATTGGGGGTGGACCGCCTGTTTGTCGATGAAGCGCAGGCCTTCAAGAATCTCTTCTATGTGACCAAGATGACGCGCGTGGCCGGCCTGCCGCAGACGGCCTCAGAGCGGGCCTTCGACATGCTGCTCAAGGTGCAGCATATCCAAAAGATCAATGACGGTGGCGGGGTGGTATTCGCCACCGGAACGCCCGTGACCAACACCATGGCGGAGCTGTTCACCATGCAGCGGTTTCTGCAGATGGACGGGTTGCGCAAACAAAACCTCCAACACTTCGATTCTTGGGCCGCCACGTTCGGTGAACCGGTCACGGCCATGGAATTGGCTCCGGACGGCGCGGGCTACCGGCTCAATACCCGGTTTGCCCGCTTCGTGAATGTGCCGGAATTGATGCAGCAGTTCCGCCAGATCGCCGATATCCAGACGGCCGAAATGCTCAAACTCCCGGTGCCGGCGCTCGCTGGGGGCAAGGCCAGCGTCATGCGGGCTCCGGCGACTCCGGAACTCAAGGCCATCGTCACGGCGCTGGCCAGGCGCGCGGAAAAATTGAAGACCAGTCGCGTTGATCCCCGGGAGGACAACATGCTCAAAATCACGGGCGAGGGCCGGAAGGCAGCCCTCGACCTGCGGCTGGTTCGCGGCCGTTCCGTCGATCACCCTGACAGCAAGGTCAACCAGGCGGTCCGGGAAATCCTGGCCATCTGGCAGGAAACCAAGGCGAATCGGCTGACCCAACTGGTGTTTTGCGACCTTTCGACCCCGAAGATCGATGGCCGTGGTTTTTCCGTCTACGATGACATCAAGGTCAAGCTCGTTGCCGCCAAAGTGCCGGCCGCCGAAATCGCCTTCATCCAGGAGCACGACAGCGATGCGGCGAAAATGGCGCTGTTTCGCGACGTGCGGGCGGGCAAAGTACGGATTCTGCTCGGTTCCACGCAGAAGATGGGTGCGGGCATGAACGTGCAATCCAAGCTGGTGGCCCTGCATCACCTCGATGCACCTTGGCGGCCGGCCGACATTGAACAACGCGAAGGGCGCATCCTGCGGCAGGGCAATGCCAACGCGACCGTGAAGGTGCTCCGCTACGTGACCGAGGGCAGCTTCGACGCCTACATGTGGCAGACCCTTGAGACCAAGGCCAAGTTCATCGGCCAGATCATGACGGGTCAGTCCACGGCCCGTAAAGTGGAAGACCTGGACACGCCGGCGCTGACCTATGCCGAGGTCAAGGCCATCGCATCCGGCAACCCCCTCGTCATCGAAAAAGCCAAGGTGGATGCCGAAGTCATGCGGCTGTCCCGCTTGCGGGCCGAGCACGCCGAGGCACAGTTCACCGCGCGCAGCCGGGTGCGGATGCTGGAGCAGGATATACCGCGGATCGAAAAACAGGTGGCCGGGATGAAGCAGGACTTGGCGGCCCGGCAGGATACCAAGGGCGAACTTTTCCGCATGGCTGTAAACGGACAGGCTTTCACCGAGCGCCCCAAGGCCGGGGAGGCATTGATTCAGATGGTCGACAAGCACTACCGGGCCCCGGCTCCGGTCACCGTCGGTGAATTGGCCGGCCTTCGCATCGAATTCCGTTCGTCGCTTCCGGATACATTGACGCTATGCGGTCAGATGGCCTATCCGGCCAAGGTCTCGCCGAGCTCCGCCGGAATCATCCGCTCCCTGGAGCATGCAGTGGCCTGCATCGAGGACCGGATTGCTGCCCGGGAGGCCGATCTCAATCAGACGACCAAAAATCACAAGGAGCTTTCAGCTCTGGTCGGGCAACCCTTCGAGCACACGGTCCGCCTCGAGCAGCTGCTTTCCAGACAGAACGAACTCGTGGAATCCCTTGATCTGACCAAGAACCAGGCATCCAGTGAACTATCCGGCGACGTTATCGAGGTCGATTCCGTGGGGCCGGAGCAGGCTGAGGCAGTGGCCGAAGCTCTCGAAACCGATCCGACGTCAACCCGAGTTGCCATTTAGGAGGGACGATGACGTTGCTGACTTTTGCGGATCAGGCCGGTCTCTCTGATAAGGAGCGAATCCGCCGGATTGGCGAATTACTCGCCACAGCGATCATTCGGTATCGTCGACGAGAACGAACTGCAGAAGGCCCAATGCCAAAATCCGCCCCCTCCGCTGTTCTCGACCCAATCGGATTGGTCAGTGATGAAATCGAAAAACGTCTCGTTCGCTATCTGGCGAGTGCCGGCGCGGCGACTCCGTGTGACTTGAGTGCGGGGCTGGGTTTCTCACGTGCTACGGTGACACGAAAACTCGCTCGCCTGCGGCAAGCGGGCATAGTGACAGTTTCCGGCCGGACAAAAGGCGCAACCTACAAGCTGAAGACCGACTTCTCCCAAAACTAATCCTGGCTCCGCTGCATCTCTGCGAATCGCTTGAGCTGTTGTCGCTGGGGCAGGTCTGCGAGCGCCTTCATGCGGTTCAGGCTGAACTGCCGCAATTCCTGCTCGGTCTTCAGCGTGATCAGGAATGTCTGAATATCCGGAGCCAACTGGAGGAGCTTGAGGTGATGCGTCAGAGTGCCAGGAGCAACCCCAGCGTTCTTTGCTAGGACAGCTTGGGTCAGGCTCGGTTTGGCCGCCAACTGGCGTTGCCATTCAAGGGCGCGTTGGAGGGGATGACTGGGGGCCCCCTGGATTACTTTGGCCACCGGCTCTTGTGTGGGCGAGATGGCCCGCCGGAAAGGCGCCAGGATTGCGATTGGGTCAGGTGCATTGGTGCGAGCGATGGAGCATCTCATTTCCAGGCACAGCAGCCTGACCGGCGGCAGCGGCCCGCGGGTCTTCGGACGTGCTTGCACAACAACTTTTTGCTCCATACCGGCAATGAGCCGGCTCATGTGAAACCGGATGTGTAGCTCGAAATTGCGGCTGGTGGCCGCGGCCTTCCCGCCCGTGGCGCCGCTCGGGAGGATTTCAATCTTCGCGATGAATAGCGTCACCAGGCTGCGCTGCTCCTCATGAGAGAGCGTCGGGAGCACTTCACTGAATTTCGTCAATGACTCGCGAAGACGGGTCGCATCGAGCTGATCTTGGTCGCTCGCGGAAAGGTCCTGGCGCAAGCGCTCGCACTCGACCAACAGGCGCTGTTTTTCCGTCCTGAGCGACACGGCGCGTTCGCGCAATTCGTCCACCATGGCATCCATTCCCCCAACCGCCACGACCTCCGCGCAATTGCGAAGTTGCTGGGTGATGTCGGCCAGGGAATCTTCGGCCGCGGCGAGAGCCGTCCGAAGCGGTTTGCGGTTCGTCTTGGCCCGCAGCCGGGAACTTTCTTCGGCCGCTTGCAGGATTTCCGGATGCTGGCTGCATTCCCCGATGAATCCGATGATGGCGGCTTCCAGCGCAGCCGCGGAAACATGGCGCACCGGACAGATCGTGACGGCACCCGGTTGGCGGGTATGGCCGCAGGTGTAATACCTGTAGGGTCTCCCGTCGCCGTCCTTCTTGCCGCTGGCATTCGGAATCATCGCTCGACGGCAACAGCCACAATGCAGCACCCCCTTGAGCAGGTGGAAATGCTTGTCTCGGGTATTGAGCAGGCAACGAGCAGGCTGAAGACTCTGTTTGATTGCGGCGTTGGCCCGCTCCCAAAGATCCGGTGACACGAGGCCCTCGTGCAAGCCGGGGTATTGCTGGCCTTGCATCCTGACTCGGCCGGCATAAATCGAATTCCTGATCAACTTTCGGAGTCCATCACTGCGAAACGAAAGGCCGCCCACCTCTTCTTTGGCTCCGTCCCGGCGAACAAAAACCCGGAGTTTCGTCCGGATACTATCGGCCGCAAGGCCGTTGGCCACCTTGGTGAGGGGAACAAGGCTGGCGGCCTCCGCGAAGATCCGGCGCACGACGACAGCCTCCTCCGGGTGCTGATGCAGGGTTTGGGTGGTCTTGTCGTAGGTATAACCATACGGAACCAACCCGCAGCTCCAGTAACCTCTTTTGGCCTGCTCCAGCAACTTGGTGCGCACTTTCTCGGCCGTGTTGAGCCGTTCGTATTCCGCCACGCTCACCAGTAGGTTGTTCTTCAATCGCCCCGATGGTGTTTCGTCGTTCAAATCTTCCGTTGTGCTGACCAGTCGGCAATTGTGCTTCTGGAGAAACGACCGAAAGGGCGACCATTCATCCGTGCTCCGCAGCACTCGCTCGAGCTTGAAGATCAGAGCTACCTTTACATCGCCGGCTTCAATCCTGCGTTTCAGCCCCTGAATGCCTGGACGATTCATGGTGCCGCCCGAATAGGCCGGGTCTGAGAAAGACGCGACCTCGTGCCAGCCTTCCGCTGCGCGCTTGCTAATGTATTCGCGGCAGACGGCGGCCTGACTCTCGCAGGAATCAAAACGCCCACCCACTTGGTTGACCGTAGAAACGCGAGTATAGATAGCGACGGGAACCGACCCGGACGTGACTGTGTTGGCCTCACGGCGAAGCGTATGCATTGGAACCTCCTTGATTGTTGGAGGGCGATCCAATTGGCCTCAGCCCGGTTAGAATTTCACTAGGGAAACTCTGTCGAATTCCGCCACAAACTCAAGCGATGGAATTTAACGGTTGGTCCGATTTTACACGGAATCGAAGCCTTTTCATCACAAAGCCTAATGGAAGTCCGAACTCTGGCCAAAACCGTTAAATTTCCCGATTTCTGTTTCGGCCAGCCGACCAGTGACTTACCCAGAAAATTTAATGACCCCCGAAGGGGTTCTGGTTTTGATGTCGATGGTCGGGACGGAGAGATTCGAACTCTCGACCTCTTGCTCCCGAAGCAAGCGCTCTACCAGGCTAAGCTACGTCCCGATTTCGACTTCACTTCCTCGCGGAAATGAGCGGTCAAGAGACCCCAAAGGTTTGGGGGTAGCAATCAAAATTATTCAAATCGTTCCTCGGTTCACAAATGGGCTGCGGAGCCGGCGTTAGGCGGGTTTTTTGGACGGCCCGTCTCCCGTCGGCCGCGGTCGACCGGGAGGTCGACCCTCCAGCCAGACAAGGTTCGGTCCTTCTCAACCCTTGCGCAGGGTCGGGCCGTCGACCCACACGGCGGGGATGGTGGTGGTGGAGGGGTGGTCCGGCACGCCGCAGTCGTTGCGGTGCAGCGCGGCGATCAGCAGCTCGACGCCGCGGGCGCCGAGCAGGCCGGGTTGCAGGTCGAGCCCCGAGCAGGGCCGGGTGTTGCTGGCGACGTTCAGGCAGCAGAAGCCGTGGGTCTCGGGGATCTTCGCGCCGCATGCCTCCATCCATTCGATCACCTCGGCCCGGTGGCACAGGACCGCGTCGGGTTTCTTGGTCTTGAACCAGCGGATGAAGGCCTTCTTGTCCCACTCGGGCAGGATCAGGGGTGGCAGCGCCTCCTTTTGGGCGTGATGCTCGTGATAGGCGTGGAAAGCGGCTTCCCAACGGTGCAGCAGCCGGGCGTCGTGGCTGGCCTGCAGCACGAGCCCCAGCCGGTGGTAGCCGAGGGTGTGCAGTTTTTGCACGGCAAAAACCATGGAGCGGTAATGATCGGGGCAGACGGCGTGCAGGGCGGGCCGCTCGATCAGGTAGTCGGTGTAGATCCCGGAAAAATGCGTCCAGTCGAGTCCGCTGATATCGGCGTCGCCGGCGATGGGCAGCAGCAGCAGCCCGCGGATGCCGCGGGCCTGCAGGATGGTGTCGAGCCGCGTGTCGGAAATGCCCTGCGTCCCGGTCACGATGGTCTCGGCCTTGAAGCCGAGCTCCGCCGCGCGGGCGGTGGCGCCGCGCGCGAGCTCGCGGTGGTAGCGGTTCGAGCTGGCCGGCCGGCGGTCCGGGCCGTCGAGGTCGAGGATGGCCAGCACGCCGCGGAACGTGCCGGAGCGCGCGCGCCGCATCTCGGACATCAGCGCGCCGGCGAGCGGATTCGGGCGGTAGCCGACCGCCTTGGCCGCCTTCTGCACACGCTTGCGCGTCACCTCGTTCACACGCGGCGAATCCCGGATGGCTTCGGAAACGGTGGTGTGCGACAACCCGAGGCTGCGGGCGATTTCGCGGATGGAGGGGGCGCTCATCGTGGGGCTCTTACTGTAAGAACTAAGACGGCTCCGTGACGCCGTGACCAGCGGGAAGTTGCCGGCGCCAGCAATGCCTTGCCGGCCAGGAGAGCGTTGGAATCCCACTCTCAAGCCTTCGACCTCGGATAGCCCGGGTGATCATGGAGGAACTTTCCGTAACCTGGGGATTGTCATCCTGAGCGGAGTGAAGAATCCAGCCGCGTCACCGGATGCGAACATCCTTCCGGATCATTCGCTCCACTCAGGATGACAGGCCTGGAGCCCATCCGTGCCGAACGGTGCAATCTTTGGCCAGAAAATCAGGAGCGGGTTACCGTCACTTAGCGCTTCAGCTGGATCACCGCAGCGTCGAGTGGGGCCAGGGTGAGGGTGCGGGCGGTGCTTCGGCCGGTGAGCAGGTTGGTGCCGCGATATTTTCCCAGGGAAATCCGCGCCGGGCGGCCGGTGTGGTTCAGGGCGAAAAGAAATTGCCCGCGCTTTGCATCGCGCCGGGTGATCTCGACGCCGGCCGGCGCACGCAGGGGCGCCTTGACTCCGGCAGTCTTCGTGACGCGCAGCAGCAGGGCGTCGAGTCCGGCGGCATCCAGCCGCGTGCCGAGATAGTAGGCGGTGCCGCGGCCATGCCGGTGCCGCGTGACGGCCGGGCGGCCGGCGAAGAAATCGCCGGTGTAGGTCGCGAGCGGCTTCGCGCCTTCGAGGTGCAGCAGATCGCACCAATGGTCGCAGGTGAACTTGCGCCCGCCGAGGCGCACGCCATTGGTGCGGCCGTCGGGGTAGGGCGCCCATTCCTCGACCCAGAGGCCGAGCGCCTGCCGCAGCAGCGCCGGGTAGCCGCCAAGCACGATGTGCTCGTGCTCGTCCACGATGCCGGAGAAATACGTTGCCAGCAGCGTGCCGCCGCGCGCCGTGAAGGCGGTCAGGTTCGCGGCCGCCTGCTTGGTGAGCAGGTAGAGCGCGGGCGCCACGACGAGGTCGTAGCCGGCGAGCTCCGCTCCGGGATGCACGAAATCGACGCCGATGTTTTTTTGATAGAACCAGCGGTGCAACGACTGGGCCCAAGCGGCGTAGTCGATGCGGCCGGGCTTGGACTCCAGCTCGACGGCCCACCACGCGTGCCAGTCGAAGGCGATGGCCACGCGGTTGCGCACGAGCGACCCGGCAACGGGCGTGAGCTTCTTCAGCTCCGCGCCGAGGGCTGTCACTTCAGCAAAGACGCGGCTCTGCTTGGGCGGGACATGTGGGAGGAGCCCGCTGTGGAATTTCTCGGCGCCGGCCTTGGACGCGCGCCACTGGAAAAACATCACGCCGTCACCGCCGCGGGCGACGGTCTGCAGGCTCTGGAGCCGCATGATGCCGGGACGCTTCGGCAGGTTGACCGATCGCCAGTTCACGGCGGACGGGGCCTGCTCCATGAGCACAAACGGCCGGCCGGGCTTCAGCGAGCGCATCAGGTCATGGCCCACGGCGCCGGCGTGGCGGGCGGCGGCCTCGTCGACAGGATCGGGATAGCTGTCCCACGCCACGTAATCGATCTCCGGCGCCCACGCCCGGTAGTCGAGCGGCTTGAAGAAGCCCATGAAGTTGGTCGTGAGCGGAATCGCCGGCGTCGCGGCGCGGAGGATGGCCGCCTCCATCCGGTAGAGCGCGAGGAAGGCGTCGCTCGTGAACCGCTTGAAATCCAAGCACTGTGTCGGGTTGCAGTGATACGGCGCGCGGCGCGGCGTGAAGATCTCCGCCCAGTCGCCGTAGGCCTGGCTCCAGAACGCCGTGCCCCACGCGTCGTTCAGCGCGGCGAGCGTCCGGTATTTCGCGCGCAGCCAGGCGCGGAAGGCGCGCGTGCTGTCCGCGTTGTGGCACTCCGGCAGATGGCAGGCGTATTCGTTGTTGATGTGCCAGGAGGCGAGCGCGGAGTGACGGCGGTAGCGCTGCGCGAGTTTGCGCACGAGCGCAGCGGCGAACTTTTTGTAGACCGGGCTGCTCGGCGAATACTGCTGGCGCGAGCCGACCTGCAGCGTCACGCCGTCGGCCGTGACGGGCAGCACCCCGGGATATTTTCTTGTGAGCCACGGCGGCGGCGAGGCGGTCGCGGTCGCGAGGCAGACCGAGATGCCGTTTTTCGCGAGCAAATCCATGACGCGATCGAGCCAGCCGAAGTCGAAACGCTTCTCGCTGGGCTGCAGCCTGGCCCAGCTGAAGATGCCGAGGCTGACGATGTTCACCCCGGCGGCGCGCATCAGGCGGACGTCCTCCAGCCAGACTGACTCGGGCCACTGCTCCGGGTTGTAGTCGCCGCCGTAGAGCAGCTTGGGCGGAAGTCTGGGCGTCATGGATGGATAATCAGATGCCGGCGCGGCGCCGCGTTGTCCAGTCGGCAAGGCGCGGTTCACGCCGTGCGGGCGGGGGCGAGCACGAAACCCGTCTCGCGCAACTGGCTGTGCGCGGCGAGGGCGCGGCAGAGGGCGGCCTCGAGTCCGTTGACCACCGGGACAGGGGCGGCGCCGGTGGCGGGCTGCTCCCACGAAATGAACTCGGCCGGCACCGCCTGCACCTTGGCGGCGGCGTGGACGGCCTCGACGAAGGCGGTGTGGCTCTGCGCGAGGGCGGCGGTGCAGACCAGCGTGTCCGGGGCCCGCAGCTTGGCCAGCACGGCGTTGAACATCGAAAGCCGGTTGGCGGTGCTGTCGGGCAGGGCCCGCTCTTCGCGCGACCCGTCGGCGCGGAACAAGACGCAGCTGCGCTCATGCTGCCACTCGACCCGGCCGGCGCTGCCCTCGAGGTAGATCTCGGGTTCGCGGACCTCGCGGCAGGTGTGGGTGGCGCCGAACCAGAAGGCGATGCCCTCGGCCGAGCGGGCGAGCACCACGCTCGTGTCGAAGCTCTCAATGGCGTTGGCGCGGAGCAGCTCGGCGGACTCGACGTGGGCGAGGGCCGCGGTCTCGGGCGTGGTGCCGGCGAAATAGAGGCTGAGGTTGACGAAGTGGGCGAAGGCGTTGTTGAGCGGCGAGTCGAGCACGGGCGTGCCCTCGGCATGGAGCCGGCCGGCCCAGGGATTGCGCGTGAAATAATCGGCGGGCCGCGGCCACAGGCCGAGGAAGCGCACGGTGTGCAGCGGCCCGATCGCCCCGGCGCAGAGCTGCTGCTTCAGCCAGCGGTTCACCGGGCTGTAGATGTCCTGGAAGCCCACGGCCACGAATTTGCCACTGCTGCGCTCGACCTCGCGGATCGCGGCCACCTCGGCAAGCGAGCCGGCGAGCGGTTTTTCCACGAGGACGTTGGCGCCGGCGCGGAGCGCGGCGAGCGTCATGCGCGTGTGCCAGGGAATCCCGGTGGGAATCAGGCAGAGATCCAGCCGGCCGGCCTCCGCGCGCAGCATCTCCTCGTAGTCGCGGTAAATGACACAGCCCTTCTGGCGCAGCGCGGCCTCATTGGCCGCTTCTTCCGCAGGGTTGATGATCACGGCCGCGCTGAGGCTGATCTCGCCCCGGTCATGCGCCGCGCGCGCCAGCGCCAGGTAGATCCGCGCGTAACCGGACACCCCGATGAGGGCGACGCGCGGACAGGATGGAACGGTCGGCGTCATGCGCGCAGGTTTTCGCAGGGCAAGCGGCGATGGAAAGGCATCATGGGGGTAGGCAGACAGGCGGGGCCGAACTGGGGGAAAACCAGCCGCCCAACGGCGATTGGAGACGATGTTTATGTGGCACAGCACTGAGGCCGCGCGACTCGGCGCAAGTCTTACAGTAAGAAGAACTGCGTCCTGTCCGCCGGCAAAACAGCAGAGGTCCGGCGAGGTGAGTTTTCCCGGATAAAAAAAGCCTCCCTTGGGGGGAGGCTCTTGGACGGACCGGCCAGGCCAGCGGGGCTTAGAAGTCGAAGGTCGTCGTCAGGGTGAACTTCCTTGAATCGATGATGCGGTAACCGTAGGGCGAACCGTCATAGTTCACGCCCACCAACTGCAGGTGGCCATTCTCGAAGACATTTTCCACGTTCAACTGCACGTTCATCGCCACCCGGTCATGCCAGATCCGGCGCTTGTAATTCACAAAAAGATCCGTGTAGGCGTTGGCCTTGTCGTAGATCGGCCGGGTAACATCGGAAATGTCGATGAGGTTCGGGTTCGCCGCGTTGCCATGACTCGACCGGCCGTAGTAGCCGATGATGGATTTGTCTTCCCAGCGCTGGGCGCCGCCGAGGCCAAATCCCTTCAGCCGGCCGGAAGTGAAATCGTAGGCGCTGTTGAAGGCCCAGCGATATTTGCGCTGACCGGGGGCCTCCTGCCCGTCGAGGTCCTTCGAGAGCTGGACCTGCGGCGTCAGGTTGATGTTGATCCAGTCCTGGACGCTCTGGCCGCCGCTGGCATTGTTGATCCGCACCGTGCTGTTGTAGCCATAGCTGGGCAGGAAATTCGTCAGATTCACCTGCGTGCCGCTCGCCGTGGTGTAGGTGGCGAGGCTCTGGTATTGCGGCAGCAGATAAGTGGCCGCCTTGGCCGCCGCCCACACCGGATTGCGGGCGGCATACCACGCATCAAATTGCTTCAGCACGTTGGAATTGCTGGTCACCTGCTTGCCGAAGGTGAAACGATTCCGCCAATTGCGGGTGTTATAGTTCAGCTGAAACTCCATGCCGGTTGAGACGGCGTCCCCGGTCGCGGTGATCGCCCCCGGGAGGTTTTCGTAATACTTATACGGCAGCCCCCAGATTTTCTCCGCCGCCGTCTCGATATCGAGTTCCTGCTGCGGGCTCAAGGTTGGCGCGGGATTATCAATGAGCGGGTCGAAGCCCAGATTGATCTTGGCGATGGCGCGCGCCCAAGTCTTGAAGAGCGCGTCCACACTGGCGGCGGCGCTGTCCGGCGTGGTGATCGGAACCTGGGCGGTCAGGCGGCCGATCGCCGTGCCGGCCGAGAGCCGCTGGTTCTGATTGGTCGAGCGGAACCAGGTGACGCGGGCGAACAACTTGTTGTCGAGCGCCGCGAACTGGAAGCCGAAGTCGCGGCCAATGCCCTGCGGGTTGGGCAGTTGCTTGCCAAACGCGTCGACCTGCGGGCCGGACGGGGCATCGAAGTTGTTGGACCAGTTGTAAACCACGCCGAAGCTTCTGACCACCTGCCAGAATTGGCTGCCGCTCTCTGCCCGGCGCTCGATGCCGTCCCAGTTGCGGAAGGGCGTCAGGACGCCGCCGCCGGTCTTGGTCCGGCCCGTGGTGCGGTTCCACGCATTGAAGCGATTCCAGACCGCGCTGTAATCATAGTAGCCGGTGGGCAGGAATTTTTGCTGCGGCGTGAGGGCGGGGATCACGGTGCCATCGGCGAGGGTGATCGCGCCGCTGGTGCTGCCCCGCGCCTTGAACTTGTCGAGCCGCGCGCCAAAGGTCGTGACCAGCCGGTCGTTCCAGAAATAGTCCGTGATGCCGCCGCTCCAGGATTGCAGCGTCCGCTGGGTCCGCGCCGGGTCGGTCACGGCGACATTGTATTTCTCGGTGACATTCGCGTTTTCGAAGGTGTTGGTGAGGTAATTATAAACCTGGATGTTGCCGGTGTAGGTATCCGCGTTCCACTCGCCGGAGGCGGAGGACACCTTGCCCATCGGGTCGCCCGGGTTGGCGAGATAGTAGAGCCGCTGGGTGGCCCCGCCAAAGTTCCAGCCCGTGCGGGTGCCGTCGGCGTTGTTGGTGGGATTGGCCACGAAACGCACCGCCGCGGACAGGGAGCCGGCATTGACGTAGTTGAGCCGCATGCGCTCGGCGAGCGCCATGGATTCATCCCGCGACCACAAGCCGAGGACCTGGTGATGGCCGAGCCATTTCATCCAGCCGCTTTTCTGCGTGAAATCGGGCGTCCAGGCCAGCATCGCGCGGAAGTGGTCATCGCGCTGGCTGTTCACATAGCGGTCCGGGTCCGTGTCCTGGACAAAGGGCAGGCCGAAGAAGGGGTTGGCCGTGCCGTTCGGCAGGTATTTGTTTTCGTCAACCCGCAGCGCCACCGCGTTCAACTGCCCGATGGTGTAGTTCGACGACTGCTTGAATTCCTGCCGGAACCAGCCCCCGTTCAGGAAGAGATTGCCGAGCAGCTGCTGCTCAAAATCGAGCTGGTAATTCTTGTTTTTCTGGGAGCCGTAATCGGCCTGCAGGATGTTGACCTTCTTCCAATCGTAGATCGCCCGGCTGGTCACGCCGGGGTAGCGATAGTTGCCCAGGTTGTTGGTGAACGAATTGTTGGTCCAGCCGGTGGAGGCAAAGGTGGCGCGATCGAAGACATCGGACGAGGCCAGGTTATTCCAGATGTTTGAAATGGGATTGTTGACGTTGGGCGGGGCGGGCGTGCCGCCGACCCCCGGGATGGCGTAGGCGGTCGTGTAGGTGGTGTTGAAGAGCGGCAAATACCAGTTTTGCAGCTGGCCGTTTCCGATCTGCATGACCGCGCGACCCTGATTGATGAGCGCCAAGCCCGGGACATAGAGGGCCGACGCCGCGGGGTCCGGCACGCTCAAGCTCAGAACGGGCGACATCTGGGCGAAGGTGCCGCTGTAGATCGGCTGGCCGTTATAGAACGAGAACGTGGTGTCGGTCCCGCCGAAGGCGGTGGCCGACGTGCCCCGCAACGCCGGATTATAATTCGGCATGGCGATGAGGGCATCGCGCACCGTTTGCGCAAACGGGGAGCTGGCGCTGCTGATGTAGGGTCCGTAGGTCTTGCCGGTGGCGAGCAGCGTGACCTTCTTCGTCAGCGCATCATAGGTGGGCTTGCCGGCCAGGTTCCATTGGGTGATGTAGTCGATCGGCGAGATGGTGTTGGGGCGCCGGTTCGCGTTGTCGTAGTTTTCGAAATTCGCGCGGAGGGTGGTCTTCGGAAACGGCTTGTAGGTGATCGCGGCGTATTCTCTTTTCGTCAGGTCAAAGGACGGCTTGCGCTCGAATTGCTTGTCCTCGTAAAGAAACGCCCCGGCGACGGCCAGTTTGTCCTTAATCAGCACGCGATTGAGCGAGAGACTGCTGCGGAAGGAGCCGCGGTCGTCGGTGCGGACCTGCACCCGGTTGGTATCCTTGTTGAGCGCCGCCTGCATGGTCGCGGAATTGGCGATGCCCGCCGGGCTGCCCAGGCCGAACAGCATCGAGTTCGGGCCGCGGCTGATTTCCAGGTATTCGATGTTATAGGCGTCGGGCGGCAGGGCCGCGATCGAGGGGAAGTAATTGATCGCGGCGCTGGGGCTGCCGATGCCGCGCACGCGGTTCGCCGTGGCGTTGGTGAGCGAAGCCACGTTGTTGCCCTGCGTGCCGCCGGCGTTCACGTCGAGAATGCCGTCGTTGCGGAAGGCCTGCGTCGCCGGCGTATAGGTGCCGGAGCCTTCGGTGTTCACTTCATAGCGGAACGCGTCGTTCAGGTCGACGGAGGCGAAGTCCTCCATCTGCGCCTTCGTGACGACCGAAATGGCCGCCCCGAGGTCCGCGAGGTTCGTCCGCATGCGGCTGCCCGCGAGCGTATTTTGCGCATAGTAGCCGGTGTCCTTGTCGGTCGTCACCACGAACGGGGACAGCACCAGCGCCTCATCGGAGCTCTTGGCGGGGCCGGCTTCCACCGGGACCGGGTTCTTTGCCGTCGCGGGGTCATCCTTGGGGGCGGTGGTGGTCTGCGACCAGGCGGCCGGCGCGGTCGCGAGGCCGAGGGTCAGCGCCAGCAGGAACCGGCGCGTTAGGGTAGCTTGGGTGGTTGGGTTCATGAGCATTCGGATCTGGGTTTTAGTTCAGACGAAATTTGCCGCGACAAACACGGGTGTGCAGCAGCGGCAGGGGGTAGCTTGTGGGTAGGGTGGGGTGGGCGGGGAATCCGAATTCCTCGCAGGGTAGGTCTCTATCTGTGCGCTAACTTTAACCGACTTCAACGGGTGCGGAATCTTACAGTAAGAGGGTTTCCGGAGGTATGGGGTATGCCCGGGATTGATCCACGCCGGGTCCACTTCCCGGCCGGTTGGATTCATTCCGGCGGCGGCCTGTGGCTGGTCGCTTGCCGGCGGGGCGCGGCGCGTTGAACGAAGGCCGTGCCGGAGCACGGGACTTATGACAGGATTGGGTGCCGGGCCGCCGAACGGGCTGCTCCGCTCGGCTGTGCGCCCGACGAGCGACTACGGTGCTGGTCCGGGGCGAAAAACATGATTGCAAGGGACGCCCGTAAGGCGCGTTGATTCTGCTTCCATGCACGGGCGCATTCCGTCGGCTTCGGTCCAAGCGTGGCACAATAGTAGCTCCAACATTTTCCCGCCCAGCCTCCTCCCGTAAAACACCGCCCCCTCCCGTCCCGCTTTTCCGCGCCCGCCGCCCTTTCCATGCCCAACCCGACTGACACCACCCTCGCCGGCCGCCCCGGCAAGCAAGGCCTCTACGACCCTTGGTTCGAGCACGATGCCTGCGGCGTCGGCTTCGTGGTGGACATGAAGGGCCGCGCGACGCACGCGATCCTGCAGCAGGGCCTGCAGGTGCTGACCAATCTCGACCACCGCGGCGCGAGCGGCGCCGAGGCCAACACCGGCGACGGCGCGGGCATCCTCCTCCAGCAGCCGCACAAGTTCAACCTGGACGTCTGCAAGAAGGCGCGCATCACGCTGCCCGACGCCGGCCAGTATGGCAGCGGCCTCGTCTTCATGCCGCGCAATCCCACGATGCGCCGCAAGCTCGAGCAGGTCTTCGGCGCGCTCGTGCAGTCCGAGGGCCAGACCCTCCTCGGCTGGCGCACCGTGCCGACCGACAACTCCAGCCTCGGCGAGACCGCCAAGTCCGCCGAGCCGGTCATCCGCCAGGTCTTCATCGGCCGCAACCCCGCGCTGACCGACGACATGGCCTTCGAGCGCAAGCTCTACGTCATCCGCAAGCGCGCCTACACCGCCATCCGCACCGCCACCATCGGCGGCGGCGAGACGTGGTATATCCCGAGCCTGTCCTACAAGACCCTTGTTTTTAAGGGCATGCTCACCACCGAGCAGCTCGGCCGGTATTTTCTCGACCTGCAGAACCCCGCGATGGAGACCGCCATCGCGCTCGTGCACTCGCGTTTCTCCACGAACACCTTCCCGAGCTGGGACCGCGCACACCCCTACCGCTACATCGCGCACAACGGCGAGATCAACACCCTCCGCGGCAACATCAACTGGATGCATTCCCGCGAGGCCCACTTCGCCTCCGAGTTGTTCGGCGAGGACATGGCGAAGATCCTCCCGATCATCAACCCCAACGGCTCCGACTCGTCGATGTTCGACAACACGCTCGAGCTGCTCGTGCTCGCCGGCCGCCCCATGGCGCACGCCATGATGATGATGATCCCCGAGCCGTGGTCCTATCACCAGACGATGGACGACGACCGCAAGGCCTTCTACCAATACCACTCCTGCCTCATGGAGCCGTGGGACGGCCCCGCCGCCATCGCGTTCACCGACGGCAGGCAGATCGGCGCCGTTCTCGACCGCAACGGCCTTCGGCCGAATCGTTTTTATGTGACCAAGGACGGGCTCGTCGTCATGGCCTCCGAGGCCGGCGTGCTGCCCATCCCCGCCGAGGACATCGTGCAGAAGGGCCGGCTCCAGCCGGGCCACATGTTCCTCGTCGACACCGAGCAGGGCCGCATCATCCCGGACGAGGAAATCAAGCGGAAGCTCGTCACCGACCGTCCCTATCGCGCGTGGCTCGACCAGCATCTCGTCCACCTCGAGGACCTGCCGCCCGCGCCCGCCGTGCCGCAGCCGGACCACGAGACGCTGCTGAACCGCCAGCTCGCGTTCGGCTACACCTTCGAGGACCAGCGCATCATCCTCGCGCCCATGGCGCGCGACGGCGTCGAGGCCATCGGCTCGATGGGCAACGACACGCCGCTGGCCGTCCTCTCCAACAAGACCCGCCTGCTCTACGATTACTTCAAGCAGCTCTTCGCGCAGGTCACCAACCCGCCGATCGACTGCATCCGCGAGGAGCTCATCACCTCCGCCGAGACGCGCCTCGGTTCCGAGGGCAACCTCCTCAACCCCGACCCGCTGGCCTGCCGCCGCATCGAGTTGAAGTGGCCCGTCCTCACCAACGAGGAATTCGCGAAAATCCGCCGCCTCGACCAGCCGGGCTTCAAGGTCGGCGTGCTGCCGATCCTCTTCCGCGCCAGCCGCGGCGAGAAGGGCCTCGCCAAGGCCATGGAGGAACTCTCCCTCATCGCCCGCCGCATGATCGAGGACGACGAGGTCACCGTGCTCATCCTCAGCGACCGCGGCGTCACGAAGGAGTTCGCCCCGATCCCCGCGCTGCTCGCCGTCGCCGGCCTGCACCACTACCTCATCCGCGAGGGCCTCCGCACCCGCATCTCCCTGGTCCTCGAGACCGGCGAGGCGCGCGAGGTCCACCACTTCTCCCTGCTCATCGGCTACGGCTGCAGCGCCATCAATCCCTACGTCGCGTTCGAGACGATCGACGGCATGATCCAGGACGGTATGCTCACCGGCATCGACCACCAGACCGCCTGCAAAAACATGGTCAAGGCCGCCTCGAAGGGCGTCATCAAGGTCATGTCGAAGATGGGCATCTCCGCCATCCAGTCCTACCGCGGCGCCCAGGTGTTCGAGGCCGTCGGCCTCCGCCAGGATGTCATCGACACCTACTTCACCTGGACGGCCTCGCGCGTCGGCGGCATCGGCCTCGACGTCATCGCGCAGGAGGTCCTCGCCCGCCATCACCACGCCTACCCGGAACGCCAGGTCAACGGCCACGTCCTCCCGGTCGGCGGCCAATACCAGTGGCGCGCCGATGGCGAATACCACCTCTTCAGCCCCGAGTCCATCCACGCCCTGCAGAAGGCCGTGCGCTCCTCGAGCTACGCCGCCTTCAAGAATTACTCGAAGATCGTCAATGAGACTTCGAAGAACCTCTGCACGCTCCGCGGCTTGCTCGACTTCAAGGCCGGCTCCGACGCCATCCCGCTCACCGAGGTCGAGCCCGTCGAGGCCATCCTCAAGCGCTTCAAGACCGGCGCGATTTCCTACGGCTCCATTTCCAAGGAGGCCCACGAGACCCTCGCCATCGCGATGAACCGCCTCGGCGGCAAGTCCAACACCGGCGAGGGCGGCGAGGACGCCGACCGCTTCGTGCCGATGGCGAACGGCGACTCCAAGAACTCCGCCATCAAGCAGGTCGCCGCCGGCCGCTTCGGCGTCACCAGCGAATACCTCGTCAGCGCCAAGGAAATCCAGATCAAGATGGCGCAGGGCGCCAAGCCGGGCGAGGGCGGCCAGCTGCCGGGCGCCAAGGTCTACCCGTGGATCGCCAAGACGCGCAACACCACGCCGGGCGTCGGCCTCATCTCCCCGCCACCGCACCACGACATCTATTCCATCGAGGACATCGCCGAGCTCATCCACGACCTCAAGAACGCCAACCGCACCGCGCGCATCAGCGTGAAGCTCGTCGCCGAGGTCGGCGTCGGCACCATCGCCGCGGGCGTCGCCAAGGCGCACGCCGATGTCGTGCTCATCTCCGGTCACGACGGCGGCACCGGCTCCTCGCCGCAGACGTCCGTCATGCACGCGGGCCTGCCGTGGGAACTCGGCCTCGCCGAGACGCACCAGACCCTCGTCCTCAACAACCTCCGCTCGCGCATCGCCGTCGAGACCGACGGCCAGCTCAAGACCGGCCGCGACGTTGCCATCGCCGCGCTGCTCGGCGCCGAGGAGTTCGGCTTCGCCACCGCGCCGCTCGTCGCCACTGGCTGCATCATGATGCGCGTCTGCCATCTCAACACCTGCCCGGCCGGCGTCGCCACGCAGGACCCGCGCCTGCGCGAGAAGTTCGCCGGCAAGCCCGAGCATGTCGTCAACTTCATGCGCTACATCGCCGAGGAGCTGCGCGAGATCATGGCGTCGCTCGGCTTCCGCACCGTCGAGGAGATGATCGGCCACGTCGAGCGCCTTGAGCCGAAGCAGGCCGTCGCGCACTGGAAGGCCCGGGGCCTCGACTTCTCCAACATCCTCTACGCGCCGGACGTCGGCCCCGAGGTCGGCCGCTTCTGCACCGTCGCCCAGGACCACGGCATCGACAAGTCCCTCGACGTCACGACGCTCCTCGACATCTGCGCGCCGGCCCTCGAGCGCGGCGAGAAGGTCATCGCCGAGCTGCCCATCCGCAACGTCAACCGCGTCACCGGCACCATCACCGGCAGCGAGGTCACGCGGAAATACGGCGCCAAGGGCCTGCCCGCGGACACCATCCGCCTCCACTTCAAGGGTTCGGCCGGCCAGAGCTTCGGCGCCTTCATGCCGCCGGGCATGACGCTCTCCATCGAGGGGGACGCCAACGACTACGTCGGCAAGGGCCTTTCGGGCGGCAAGATCATCATCTACCCGCCCGCCCGGTCCACCTTCGTGCCGAGCGAGAACATCATCGTCGGCAACGTCGCCTTCTACGGCGCCACCGCGGGCGAGATCTACCTCGCGGGCCGCGCCGGCGAGCGCTTCGGCGTCCGCAACTCCGGCGTGCGCGCCGTGGTCGAGGGCGTGGGCGACCACGCCTGCGAATACATGACCGGCGGCACCGTCGTCGTCCTCGGCTCCACCGGCCGCAACTTCGCGGCGGGCATGTCTGGCGGCGTCGCCTACGTGCTCGACGAGGCCGGCGACTTCCCGCCGCAGGTCAACCTCGCCATGGTCGCCCTCGAGAAGATCGAGACCATGGCGGAGGCCGCGGCGGTCCGCATCCTCATCGAGACGCACGTCGCCCACACCAAGAGCGCCCGCGGCCAGGCAGTCCTCGCCGCGTGGGACAAGTTTGTGCCGAAGTTCGTCAAGGTCATGCCGAAGGACTACAAGCGCGTGCTCGCCTGTATCAGCCGTGCCCACGACCAGGGCCTGACCGGCGACGAGGCCATCATGGCCGCCTTCGAGGAAAACGCCCGCGATGTCACGCGGGTTGGCGGGAACTAAACCGCGAGGCTAAAGGCAAAAGGCTAGAGGCTAGAGACACCGTCACCAACCCACCCAACCCGCATCATGTCCCTTTCCGTCATTCTGACCGTAGCGAAGAATCCAGTCCTCTCGCCTCACGCCTTCGCCATGAAATTCCTCCTCTCGCCCCACGCCCCACGCCTCTAGCCTTTAGTCTATCACCTCTCGCCCTTCGCCTCTCGCCTTTAACACCCATGGGAAAGCCTACCGGTTTCATCGAATACCTCCGCGAACTGCCCGTCGACCGCACGCCGAAGGAGCGCGTCGGCGACTGGAAGGAATTCCATCACCACATGGAGGACAAAAAGCTCCGCCACCAGGGCGCGCGGTGCATGGATTGCGGCGTCCCGTTCTGCCACACCGGCAAGCTCATCAGCGGCATGGCGTCCGGCTGCCCGATCAACAACCTCATCCCGGAGTGGAACGACCTCGTCTACCGCGGCCTCTGGCACGAGGCGCTCGACCGCCTGCACAAGACGAACAACTTCCCCGAGTTCACCGGCCGCGTCTGCCCCGCGCCGTGCGAGGGATCGTGCGTGCTGGGCATCAACGCCCCGCCCGTCACCATCAAGAACATCGAGGCCGCCATCACCGACCGCGGCTGGGAGGAGGGCTGGGTCAACCCCGAGCCGCCCAAGGTCCGCACGGGCAAGAAGGTCGCCGTGATCGGCTCCGGTCCCGCCGGCCTCTCCGCCGCCGCGCAGCTGAACCGCGCCGGCCACACCGTCACCGTCTTCGAACGCGCCGACCGCCCGGGCGGTCTCCTCATGTATGGCATCCCGAACATGAAGCTCGACAAGCAGGAGGTCGTCCTCCGCCGCATCAAGCTCATGGAGCAGGAGGGCATCAAGTTCATCTGCAACGCCCACGTCGGCGAGAACGTCGAGGCCCAGATCTTCCTGAAGGAATACGACGCCACCGTCATCTGCACCGGCGCCACGCAGCCGCGCGACCTGCCCGTCGAGGGCCGCAACCTGAAGGGCGTGCACTTTGCGATGGAGTATCTCACCGCCAACACCAAGGCCGTGCTCAACGGCGACGCCAGCAAGGCGCCCATCCACGGCGGCGGGAAGGACGTCGTCGTGATCGGCGGCGGTGACACCGGCACCGACTGCGTCGGCACCGCCATGCGCCACGGCTGCCAAAGCCTGCTGCAGATCGAAATTCTCCCGAAGCCCGCGATGGAGCGCGCGGCCGACAATCCCTGGCCCGAGTGGCCCAAGGTCTACAAGATGGACTACGGCCAGGAAGAAGCCGCCGCGAAGTTCGGCGCCGACCCGCGCATCTACGTCACGACCGTCAAGAGGTTCATCGGCGACGCCGCCGGCAACGTGAAGGAACTCGTCACCGTCGAGATCAAGTGGGGCAAGAACGACAAGGGTCAGTTCGTGCCGACCGAGGTCCCCGGCACGGAGCAGACCCGCCCCGCGCAGCTCGTGCTGCTCGCAATGGGTTTCCTCGGACCCGAGCAGTCGATCCTGAAGGACATCGGCCTCGAGACCGACGCCCGGAGCAACATCAAGGCCGAGCACGAAAAATACTCTACCAACGTTCCCCGCATCTTCGCCGCCGGCGACTGCCGCCGCGGTCAGAGCCTTGTCGTCTGGGCGATCAACGAAGGCCGCGGTGCCGCCCGCGAGTGCGACAGATTCCTTATGGGCAGCACTGATCTTCCCT
The DNA here is from genome assembly GCA_029945445.1 of Lacunisphaera sp. Lineage (GTDB taxonomy): Bacteria > Verrucomicrobiota > Verrucomicrobiia > Opitutales > Opitutaceae > Lacunisphaera. Next base: position 69,217 of record JAQSCO010000001.1, read on the forward strand.
AGCTTGCCGCGCCGTAGCCTTGGCGTAGGTGGGAGGTGGAACGCGACCTCCGGGCGCGTTATCTTCCCTGCGAATCGAGGCGCTCCCAACGAGGAGCGCCTTTCCTTTTCATAGAGTAAAAGTATGGCGTCCTATGGATTCTTTTTAGCCCTCTTTATCATCCTTGAGAGGTGTCCAACGAATAGTGAATCCGTTGAAATACTGTTGGTCGTCCGGATCGTCTGTTTCAGGATAGTCGACAGAGCGCCAAAGTGCACCTTGCATAGTATCGGTCATATATCCCCACGTATCAGTTCGTAAATGCTCGGGCGCCGATCTTCCCTTAATGATGTCCCGGCCTCTGTCAGAGAATAGCCAAGGTTCTGCCAGCGATAGAAGATCGAGCACGTCGTAGATGTGTCTATGGATGGCATAACCCGGAATTCGATAAATTTTTGCCAGACACTTTGCGCGAATGATGGCAACGTCGCGAGCGGCGTCTTTCGGTACGCTTTTGTGATACTCCCTGCCGTCGCATTCGTGAGGTGGACCCCAAAAACTGGACAGGGGGGATGGTTAAATCCAAAACCAATCCA
>JAQSCO010000002.1 GCA_029945445.1 Lacunisphaera sp.
GGCGGCCTGGGCCAAGGTAAGGGCGAGGATCTCCCCGGCCGCGATGTCCCGGGTGTCGTCGGGCTGGGGGAACTTGGCCAGACCGAGCGTGCCATCAGCCAATTCCACGGCGGCCTTAGGTCGGGCCCCGCCCAAGGGGGAGCCGGCACCCAGCAGCAAGCGGAGGTCCGCGGCGGTTTCCTTCTCGTCGTGGACCGCGTCGGCGGCCCGGAGGAGCGCGCTCAGCCGGACCAGGGGTGGCAGCCGGCCGGTGCTCGGCGCCAGGAAAGGGCCGCCGGGCTCGGCGCGGAAGCGCAGCGCGCCGAGGCGGGAGAAATCGTCGAGGGCGAGCACGTAGTCGATGTCGCGGTAGGGCTTTTGCCCGAGCACCTTTTTGCGCACGGCGCGCTCGATGAGGATCCGGCCCCAGCGGTCGGGGCCGCAGTCCTGCAAAGCCCCGAACAGTGTGGCGCGGTGATGAGCCCCGGCCTGCAGCGGCAGGGCGGTCGGGTCGAGAGCAAAGGCATCGGAGCGCGCCAGCCACGTGCGGTCATACTCGAAGCTCACGGTGGCCCCTTGGTCTGCGGGATGCAGGCGGCCGGCCAGACGGGTCTCCCCGGCCCAGTCGACATGGACTTCGAGGCTCATGCGCGGGGGCGGCGGATGCGCTGGGGCAGGCGGCGCTCATCCAGCGCCAGGGCCAGGCCATCGCGGGCGGGCGCCGCCAACTCAGCCAGCCGGTCGGTCAGTTGCAGGACATGGGCGGCGGTGGCGAGCGTGCCGAGGGCGATGGAGGCATCGCCGCGCTCCAGGCGCCAGAGCGTGTTGCGGCCGACAAACAGCCGCGCGGCCATGTCGGCCGTGGCAATGCCCCGCTTGCGCCGCGCCAGCGCGAGGTCGCGCCCCAGCTTGCGCAGGGCGCTCTGCGCCGGCAGGGGGAGGGGGGAGGGCGTGGCGGAATTCATAGTTTAATGTCTCATAAAAAGAACAATAAATCGATACACGTCTCATATATAAACCACTATACGAACCGAGCGGGGCCAAGGCCCAGGCCCAGGCCTCGGAAGGAAGGGGTCTTCGCCCCGCCGGACGACCCGCAGCTGGGATGGGCGCGGGGGTTCAACCTGTGGAGACAGGGTCCGCCGAACTTGACAATCCGCCCAACGCCGACATCATGTCCGACATGAAGACTTTCACCGTTCGCGACCTCGACCGATCCCCCGGCACCGTGCTGGCAGCGTCCCGGACGGACGGACGCGCCCGCATTCGCGCGCGGGGTGGTCAGACCTACCTTGTCATCCCGGAAGCCGCGCCGCAAAAGCGGATCAGTGTGGTCCCTGATTTTTCGACACGGAGAAGCCGACTGTTCAAGGGGGCGATCGCCGCGGCCACCGCCCGGCAACTCGACCAGGCCATCGCGGGCGAATGAAACCTTACGCGGATACAAGCTTCTTCACCCGCGTTTATCTTTCGTTGCCAGGAAGCGAGCAGGCCGACCGGCTCGTCGCGTTGGCGAAAAGCAGTGGGGCCCCGCTGCTGCCGATTACCTGGCTGCACCGGATGGAATTGGCCAACGCGTTCGAACTTTCTGTTTGGCTGGGCAAGCAGGGCGGTCACCCTAGGGTGACGCCCCAAAATGCGGCCGTCGCTTTGGAAACTTTCCAGACCGACCTGGCGGCGGAAGCGTTCCTGGGCAGCGCGACCGTGGAGGTTTCCCGGCTCCAGCCGCTTTTCGAGGAGATGGTGGCACGACATACGGCCAAGCTCGGCTGCAGAACCTACGACATCCTGCACGTCGTTTCCGCCCGGCTGCTCGGATGTGACCGGTTTTTTAGTTTCGATGCGCGGGCCAATCGGCTTGCGCAAATTGAGGGGCTGAAGGTTACGCCCCTCTGAACGAAACGACCGTGCGCGCCGCGACGGGACAGTGGCCGCCGCCCCCTCCGTCCTCCGCCGGCGGTAGTACCGTGGCCCTGTTCACGACCTCATCTCCTCTCTCTGCCGGGGTGGTCAATGGTATGGATCCGGCTCAACTCATTCCCGAGGAAGGAGTTGGGGAGCGGTCGAAATCGATGAAATAGGCTCGACAGCGTCTAGTGATAAAACGCAATGTAATGCGTCTTAAACCGACTTAAGACTACATATATTAATACTAATATGAAATCATCACTCCCAGACATGTTGCCCCCGGTCGTGGCCAAATCCCTCGTCAAATTTGGGCAGGATCTCGCCTTGGCCCGGCGCAAGCGGCACTTGACGATCAAGATGATGGCAGAGCGCACCGGCGTCGTGCCCAACACCTATAGTCGCATCGAACGGGGCGATCCCAAGGCCGCCCTGGGCACGTATGCCATGGCGCTCTACGTGCTCGGCTTTGGGGGCGCCCTCGGCGAGTTGGTTGATGCCCGCCGGGACGATGTCGGCTTGCTGCAGGACGAGGAACGGCTGCCCCAGCGTATCCGGGTCAAACGCACCCCCACCGCGCAATGAAACGGACGATTCAAGTTCTGCTGGGTGACGAGGCCCGCCTGGTCGGCACGCTCCACTACGATGTGCGCGGCACGCGCGAGAGTGCCGCCTTCACCTACGCCGACGAATGGTTGGCGGCCAAGGACGGCTTTGCGCTGGAGCCGGGGTTGCCGCTGGTGGCCGGACCGCAGTTTCACCGCAAGCTCGCAGCAGGCTCGATCTTTCACGCGGCCTTCGCCGATACCGAGCCCGACGGCTGGGGCCGGCGGGTCATCCAGCGTGACCACGCCAAACGCCGGCAGGCGGATCGAAAAGCCGGCCGGCCGGTGATGGCGGCGCCGCTCACGGCCATGGACTTTCTCCTCGCGGTCGACGACGCGAGCCGGGTGGGGGCCGTGCGCTTTCGGGACGAGGCCGGAGTCCTCTGCCGGGCTTCCGAGCCGGGCCGGCGCACCGCACCGCCCTTCCTTGAACTGGGCCACTTGATCAGCGCCAGCCGGGCCGTGGAACGGGAGGAGGAAACGGCGGCCGACCTCGCCTACCTGCGGGGCCGCGGCACTTCCCTCGGCGGATTGCGTCCGAAATGCACGCTGCTTGACGCCGAGGGCCGGCTCGCGATCGGCAAGTTTCCGAGCGTGCAGGATGAGCGGGCCGTGACCAAGGGCGAGGTCCTGGCCATGCAGCTGGCCAAAGCGGCCGGGATCCGGGCGGCCGCCACCCAGTTGGTGGACAGCGCCGGGGTGCCGGTGACGGTCGTGCGGAGATTTGACCGCACCGGCAACGGCCAGCGCCTGCTGTATGTCTCCGCCGCCACCCTGCTCGGCGTGGAGGCCACGGATGCCGCCGAACATGCCTACACCGAGATGGTGGATGCCCTCCGCCAGCACGGGGCCGCGGTGCAGGAGGATGTGGAGGAACTCTGGCGGCGGATGGCGTTTTCCATCCTGATCAGTAATTTTGACGATCACCTCCGCAACCACGGGTTTCTGCATGCAGCCCATGGGCTGTGGCGGTTGTCCCCGGCGTTTGACCTCAACCCATTTCCGGACCGGACCCGGGCCCTCAAGACCTGGGTCTCACCGGACACCGGGCCCGAGGCCACGGTGGCGGCGCTGATGTCGGTGACCGCCTATTTCCGGATTCAGCCCGGGCGGGCGAAACAGATCCTGCGCGAGGTCAATCGGGCCGTGGACGGTTGGCGCAAGCGCGGCCGGGCGCTCGGCCTGACGGCGAACGAACTCGACGCCTTTGCCGACGCTTTCGAGCATGCGGAGAGATCCGCGGCCAGGAAAGTCTGAGCCCGCGGCGGCGGGTGGCCGGCCGGTTGGCGTATTTGGGCTATTTCCCTTTGCGGGCCGATGGCTTCGCGTGCGACGCGAACGATCCCAAGCTCACCGTTTGCCCCGCAGCCGATTCCTGCAGTCCGCGTCGTAGCTCGGCCCAGGTCTCGCGGGACATCGGCTGCCGGCGCAGATCCGCCAGTCTCGCGTCTAGGTCTGCCCATGGCCGGGGCGCGGCCGGTAAACTGCTCCTAAACTTCATGGGAGGAGGGTAGGCGCCCGGCGCCGAGAGGCAAGCCATGGACCGAAAACCGCCAATCTGGTAAAGTCCACTTTCCGCCGTCACGCGCGCCCGAGACGTCAGGCGGGCGGAGGCTTGCAACCGGCGAATCTTGTAACCGCCGATGCGCAGTCCCAGGAGGGCTGGCCGTTTTCGCCGGGAAGCGCCTCCGGGTCTGCCACCCATGGGGGGATCGTTCCGGCGGGTGCCCAGCGGTGCCGCCTACCAGCCGTAAGGTTGCCCCGAGAGGGCCACGGTAATAAAGGGTGCGCAACGTGGTGCCGCTCCGGGAATGAACGGGGCCTTCGCCCAGAGGGGGGCCGGGATGAAATCCCCGAGCGTATTCACCGGGGCGAGGCCGGTGAATCCTCCTCCCGGGCCGGGGCGCATCAGGAGAAGTGATACGAAAAGGGCCGGGGCCTACTTTGTCAGGCGCGCCGGGTGTTGCCCTTGCCGTCGGTGGGTGAGGCCGGCATAATCGGGAATGACCCGCCCCGCCTACCTCCCCCCGGACGATGAGTTCAAACGACTCGGCCCGAAATCCTATCAAATTACCGTCAAGCTTCCCGCTGACACGGTCCGCGGCCTCCGCCGGGTGGGCAAGCACTCCGGCTTGACCGCCACGGCCATGCTCCAGGCGACCGCCGAGAACTTGTCGTTTCTAGCCTACAAGGGCGTGAAGTTCTCCGCTTTCTACCGCGCCACCTTTGGCCTTAAAGGGCCGCGTTACTATCTTCCGACCGGTGACAGACGGGAGCTGCTGGCGGATGACCTCGCGGACTACCTCGCCTCCGGTCGGCGTCACGGCATCAACCAGAACGTAGATCGGGATTATCCCGACGCGGATTATCTGCACTATGGCCGGGCGTTGCGGATTTTGGAACAGCGCCCGCGCCCAGTCCAGATTACCGCGGCCATGAGCCGCCGGAGCAAACTGGGCCGCCAATTCCTCAAGTTCGAGGCCGCCCTGAAGGCCGCCGGCCTAAAGCCCAAGCCCCGCCGCGGGTCGACTTGAGTCTATCCCGGCACCACGCATCGCCGGCCTGGAATCGGGCGCGGGCCACTCCCGGTGCGGTCTTGCTGCGCCCGCACCTGACGAGGGGGCCGTGCATGCCCGCTCGGTTCCGCCCTTCCGGCGAACGCGGTGGACCGTGCGCCCTCGCTGGTCCGAAGGCTAGGCGGGCTGCCAGTCCTGGGGGCTGGCCGCCAGCGCGTGCAGGGTTTCCCCACAGGGCGCGAGCGTTGCCCAACCCTCTGGGTAATGGTGCACGATCAGCTTTTCCGGCAAGATGTCCTGGGCGGTCGAGCCGTCCACCGGCGCCCGCGATCGGCTCGTGCATCACGCCACGATCCTCGAGTTTAACGGCGGCAGCCATCGAGCCCAGTCGGCGAAAGCCAAACCGAGTGCGTGAGTCCGGAGGGGGGGGGGGGGGGGGGGGGGGGGGGGGGGGGGGGGGGGGGGGGGGGGGGGGGCAACCCGGCACCTCTCAAAGCAGAGGTGCCGGCCCCCTTCCTCCACACCTCCATCCCCTCGGCGCCGCGTTGCGGCGGCCTCAACGACAATGTCGAAATCAGATTGTCGTCACGGCTGGGAACAGATCGTCGTTGACCAGTTCGCCACGATGATCCGGATAAACGCAGGGTCGGTGGTCGCGCGGACGCGGATAAAATCCGTCCAACCGAGTTCATCGTGAAAATCGCTACGGAGCTTGAACTGGACGGGCGGGCAGGATGGGGCGGCCATGAGAATAGATAGTGCCGGGCTTTTCGGCAGCGGCGC
>JAQSCO010000003.1 GCA_029945445.1 Lacunisphaera sp.
CGCACTTGGGTGAGACTCCAGCCGCACGCCTCGCGCAGTTCCCGGCGGCTAAAGGTGCAGGCATGACGCGCTTGACGCGGCGGCATCGACGCCGCGCCAACCGATGCGCCAGCATCGGCGGGTGCAGGGTCTGCGACCCTGCCGGAGCCCTCGCTTCGAGAGCGCACGAGGGCGCGGATGTGCCCGAGCAGGCGGCGCGTCTGCGGCGGGAGTTCATCGAGCGACCGGCCGAGAACCTCGGGGGCCAGTTCGTTGGCCAGCGCGATGTCGTCGAGCGTGGCCTCGATGTATTCGAGGACGCGGCCCGCGACCTCGTGCCGGCCGCGCGGCCGTTGGTGCTGGTGCAGGAGCGCGATGCTGTCGATGAGCGTCAGATATTTTTCGTGGTCGCGGCGGTTGCGGGCGCGCGCGCTCGGGAACGTGAGCGCGGGGGCGAACGGGTTGAGCACCTCGACGGAGCCGAGCAGCCGCTGCGCGTTCTTGAGCACCCGGAGCAGCTCCGTGCGCTCGGCCTTCGCGACCAGGCCCGCCAGCGTGCGGCGCTCGCGTTGCCGCGTGTGGATGCGCGCCGTCTGCTCGGGGCTGTCGTCCACCGCGAGCGTGAGGCAGCGGTTCTGCAACTCCTCGTCCAGGTCGATGGCCGTCGTCGTGAGCATGATCATGACCGGCCCCTCGACGTGGTATTCCTGGGTTTCCATCCGACCGGTCTGCGGGTCCTTGCCGGTCGAGGCGATGGTCAGCTCGCCCTCCGACTGCAGGAGCTTGAGCGCGTAGCTGGCTTTTTCGGCCCCGGCCTCCTCGACGATGGCGAGGATCTTGTGCTTGAGGTTCGTCTCGCCGAGGTAGTAGAGCGACTGGCCCGTCATCGCCGAGTATTTGATGCGGGCTTCCTCCGGGAAGAAGGCGAGCGCCGAGTCCATCAGCATCGATTTGCCCGCCGCACTGGGGCTCTGCACGATCACCGCGAGCGGCCGGTCGAGCAGGCGCGACACACCCGCCAGGTAAACGAGCAGGATGTTGTTTTCCTCGCCGATGATCCCGGCCGACCGGAACGCCGTGCGCAGGCGGCCGACCAGGTCCGGGGCTTGCAGCCAGGCCAGCGCCTCGGCCCGTTCCTCGGGCGAGAGCGTGACGGCCGCCGCCATCGCCTCGGCCGGCCGGGCGAGCTCGCCCTGGGCGGTTTCCACGGCGAGGAGCAGCCGGCCCACGTCGCGCTTGAGCAGGTCGGCGTGCAGGCCGGTTTCCTCGGCCGCGCGTTCGATGAAGCGGCGGCGTTCGCCGTCCTTCGCCAGGTCGAGGCTGTCCAAGTGGAAACGGTCGCCAACGCGCAAACGCAGCGTCACCTTGAGCGCGTCGGTGCCGAGCGTCTTCTCCAGCCCGCCGACGCGATATTCGCGGCCGTCAAGCGTCAGCAACCAGTGTTCACCCTGCGGCAGCAGGGACGGCGCGGCCACGGAGGTTTTTTCTTTAGCGGCCTCCGGCGCGGCCGTCGTTGCCGGCACCGCGGGCGCAGCAGGAGCGGCTAAACTTTTAGCAGCTAATTCAGAAGAAGAAGGCGCGCGCGACGCGTCGGGAGAGGGCACGGCCTGGCCCTGGCTCCGCCACTGCGCCGCGTTCAGCAGAACGCCGAGAGATTTGGCGGCGGGCTGCACCTTCACGGCGTAGTCGTTGGCGTCCTGGTCGTGGGGGAACAGCACCCGGCAGCACTCGACCCCTCGGGCCTCCAGCTTTTCCGCCACCTTCGCCGCCCCCCGGTCCCCGGCCTCGTCGCGGTCGAAGGCAATCAGCACCCTCTCGACCTTCGCCCCGACAATCGCGTCCTCGATCTCCTGGGTAAAACCCTCGACCCCGTAGGCGGCTGTGACGTGCCGGAAGCCCGCGTTCCAGAACGTGAGCGCGTCGATGATGGCCTCGCACAAGATCACCTCCCTCGATGCCAGGCACGCCGGGTTCCACAGCCCGCGGTGCGGGCCGGGCAGATACAGGTGGCGCGGCAGGCCGGGGCTCTGCTTCTCCACCTTGCGGCCGTAAACCTCGGTGATTTCCCCGCTGGTGCTGATGATCGGGAAGACGACGCAGCCGTTGAGGTGCTCGTGCCCGCTCGCGCGATAGATCCCGAGCCGCTCCAACCGCTCGCGGATCGTCGCCCCGGCGACGCGATTTTTCTGGGGGAGCCGCAACCCGAGCGTGCGATCAGCGAAGCCGAGCTTGAAGGTCGCGATCGCTTCCGCGCTGCCGAGCCCGCGTTTCTGCAGGTAGGCGAGCGCCGAGGGCGTCTGCTTCAGACGCTCGTGATAGTAGCCGATCACCTGGCGCAGCAAGGTCTGGTCGTCCGCGTCGAAGGCGACCGGCGGCGGGAGTTTCGGCACGCTCGCCTTTTTCGTGGGTGCGGTGGACGCGACCAGGACGGAGGCCTTGCCGTCGCGCAGCACCTCGACCGCGTGCCGGAACGACAGCCCGTCGTGCTTCATCACGAAGTCGATCACGCTGCCGCCGGCCCCGCAGCCGAGGCAGTGGAACAGGTTCTTGCCGGGCGTGACGATGAACGACGGTGTTTTGTCGTCATGGAACGGGCAGCGCCCGGCCAGGTGCCCGCCGCCGTGCGGCTTCAGTTCGACGCCTTTCGCGCGCACGAGCGCGGCGAGATCGGTCTCGCGTTTGATCCGGTCGAGTTCGTCGTCGGGGATCCTAGGCATGGCGGGCCTCCGTGCCGGCACGCGGCCAGGCGTGCGTCAGCAGCCACACCGCGACCAGGTTCTGCGACCACGGGCCGGGCCGCGCGTCGGCCTGCGCCAGCTCGCCGACGAACGCGGCGAGCACCGCCGCCAGCGGCTGCCCGGCGTGCCGGCGTGCGATCCGCGCCGCCGTGCGGCCCGTCTTCGCCTCCACCTCCACCCGCACCGTAACCCGCCGGAGCCGCCTTTCCCGGGAGGGCGTCAAGCCCGGAGATGATGTTTTTGACATGCCGGGCTGTTACGCTATTGCCTATAACCATGCAAGCATTTCCCGTATCCGGAGAGATTGACCCGTATAATGCGGCCATGCCCGGAGGTCGCCCACCCAAACACAAACGCTCTCCGTTCGGAGAGCGGCTTTACGCCGCCCGCGTCGCGGCGGGCCTCTCGCAAACGCAGGTCGCCGAGAAGCTCGGCATCACGCAGCCCAGCTACGCCGATTGGGAGCGCCGCATGGTCGCGCTCCGTCCCGATCACCTGCCGCAGCTCGCCGCCATTCTCGGCGTCACCGTCGAGCAGCTGCTCGGCGCGGAGTCCGCGCCGAAGCGTGGAACGGGGCCGGTCGGCAAGGCGCGCCAGATGTTCGAGCGCGTGAGCAAACTGCCGCGCGCCACGCAGCAGCGCATTCTCGCCAACGTCGAGGACGCGCTCACCGCCCACGAGGTCCGCAAGGCCGGTTGATCGCGCTCGGGCTAGGCGAGCGCAACGGCCGCGAGAGCGGCCGGGCGGCTCGCGACCAACGGGAGCGAGGCGTAGGGCGCGCGGGACCAGGAGCGCGCAAGCAGCCGGAACGGTCGGCGACGGCAGCGCGGAACCCGCAGCGGTGGAGCGAGGCCGGCGGCGTCCGTGCAGGCGTTCAAGCGGAGCGAGAGCGCAGCGGCGCGGGCCTGGCCCGCGGGATCGCCGCCCCGGTCCCCTCGGGGCGAGCCCGCGGTTTCGCGCAGCGGGGGGCCATGCGGCCCCCCTGGAGCGACCAACGGGAGCGAAACCGAGGCCGATCCCGCCTTGGCGGGAGAGCGCGCACGCCGACCCGCCGGCTCGGCGGCGGCTGAGGCGTTCGCGGCAGCCGATGGGCGCAGCGGGGTCCCCGCCGGTCACGATAGGGCGGGCACGACTCAGCCGACGGGAGCGCAGCGGACGGCGGCTGGGACGTGCCGGCGCGGATGGGCGGAGCGCCGCGTTCGCGCGGCAGCCTTGCCGCGCACGCCGCCCCCGGCGGGGTTGCACTCCACCGGACGGAAGCCGCTTCAGCGGCTGGAGGAGGATGCAGACGGCGTGACGGCTTTGCTGGCGCGCCGTGTGCCGCCTGGTTCATTGCGAGCGTTTAACCGGGAGGGTAAAAGGTAAAGCATGACCCCTTCGCTCGGCCTCAGCGCAGCGAAGGGAGGAAGCAGGGCTCGTGACAGATCGGAGTCTGCGCAGAGCTGGCGCGAGACGTGCCGCTTGGTTCATTGACGACGTTCAACCCCAAGCCCCAAGGCCTGACCCTGTTTTTCACTCTTCCTCCCCGCGAACGAGGGCGGGAAAAAGCATATGCACCATAATGGCCACTTGGGCGCGCACGGCGGGAAGTGCCGACGGCCTTCCCGGCGGCCTTGTCGTTGTTACTCGGGGCGCGCGTGGTTTAACCCAATGGTGTTGCTCTTGCATTTAACCACTCAACCAAAACAACCCCACCTGCGACAAAGGCGAACGCTGAGGCAGACCAAAGGGCCATTTGCTTACGGTCGCTGGTTTCACTTTCACACTGTTGAAGCAAGCGGTTGATCGAATATTTGTATCCTTGATATAGGATTCCTGCGAGTATGAGGGCGATTGGGAATGCCGTCGTGAAGTGACGAACCAAAGGGATCATCATCACGAATGCACCTGCCAAATGAATAAACTGAGTTTTGCTAAGAGTCTTCATGATTGAACAAGCTTTATCCCTTTGGCGGACCTTCCTTTGGTGGAGGCGCAAGTTTTAAGAAAGGAAAGCTGCCAGTTAACGAACCACCAAAACCACCTCCGACAGTGAGATCGATGCTAGAGAGCTGCCCGTTTCGATTAAAGTTTAGATCTAAGCCACCACCATAACCATCACCGCCGGTCAAGGAAAGTCGCCCAAACGTGTCGCCACCATTAACCGGAAATGTGAACTGTAATCCTCCTGAGCCAGAAAAAGGAGTATAAGGAGCGATAACGAAAGCTGTCCCGCCGTCGCGTTTAAATTCGCCGGCGATATTGAGGCTAGCTTCACCATACGTCGCACCAGAGATAAAACCCAATTTCGGGGCAGCATAAGTGAAAGATCCACCTAAGCTGACATTGTTGCTGAAACCGTAGGTTCCTCCTTGGGCGACTGCTTGGGCAAATTCAGCGGCGTTAAGATTTGTCCCCATCACCGGCGCGTTGTTCACCACGGCACGCCCCGCCGTTGCGAGAGCATTCGCTGTCGTGGTCGTCGCGTTCACGAGAGCGCCTCCAGCTCTCCACAAGGCATTGAGCGTCGAGCCTAGAGCATTACCGCCTGCTTTGTTTGGGGCGACTTGGATATTTCCTGAATTTAAATCGTCCAGAAAGCCCCCTACAGTAGCATTAGATCCGTAGTAATCGCTCAAAGCATCACCCGAAAACGTCAAGGTGAGAGGGTTAGTGGTGGTGCCATTGCTCGTGGTGAGCGCTCGCGGTTCCTTGGGAGCATTTGGATCCTCATAAGCCAAGCCGGTTTGGGAATCGTAACTGTATCCAAAAGGAACTGACATCTCCCCATCGCCGACATCGTAGAATCCTTCCGGGATCCTCGGGTCGTCTGCATGCGTGTCCCCGAATTCAAGCCCGAGGTAATCCCACCGATTCACCCCGTTATTACCGCAGAACCCATACAGGTTGAGGCCGCCCTGTTCGGCGATGGGGTCCTGGTTTAGGAA
>JAQSCO010000004.1 GCA_029945445.1 Lacunisphaera sp.
TCTTGCGGCTTGATCTACCGGAATGCATCGATGCGTCGAGAGCGTAAAGGACAACGGATGGGAAACTCGACGATATCAGCGGGCGGCACTCGGTGGCACGGTGAAGGACGCGACATCGAGATCCAGGGGTCCAGCGCGGGAAGATTGCGCAGATCCTGATCGAGGCCGGCTTCCGGCCGGTGTTCGCGGGCGGCTGACCTGGGCAATTTAATTCAAAAAAGAAGCCCGCCGTAAGGCGGGCTTCTTGATTAGAGAAACTGACTGGAGGGACTACTTCTTGCCGCCCTGGCTCTTCGGGACGGAGACGGTTGTCGTTGCCGTGGTCGTGTTGCCCGCAGCGTCCTTGGCTTCGACGGTGATCGTGTAGGTGCGACCGTTGCCGTTGCCGCTGCGTTCAGCACGGAGGTTAACCGTGAGGGCGCCGGTGATCTGGGTATCATTTGCCGTGTCACCATCACCAAGGCCGTTATCCGGCTCGCTGCTCTGGACCGAGACAATCTTGAGCGAGGTAATACCCACCAGGTCACCGGCGTTGGCGGCGATGCTGATCGGCACCATCTGATGATTCGGCGGCCAGAGGGTGGCGGATGATGGGGTGACGCCCGTCAGGCTCGGCGCGATGGTGTCACGCACGGTGACCGTGAATGAGCCGGAGGTCGCGTTACCCGCGGCGTCGGTGGCGGTCACGTTGACCGTGGTGGTTCCGATCGGGAACGTTGAACCGGAGGCCGTGCTGTAGCTGATGGAGGAGACGCCGACAGCATCGGTGGCGGAGGCGGTGAAGCTGGCGGTGGCACCCGCCGGACCCGTGGCCTCACGCACCTGATTGGCCGGGACGGTCAGATTCGGCGCGATGGTGTCACGCACGGTGACCGTGAATGAGCCGCTCGTCGAGTGCCCGGCGGCATCGCTGGCGGTCACGTTGACCGTCGTGGTTCCGAGCGGGAATTTGGAGCCGGAAGCCGCACTGTAGGTGGTCGAGGTGACACCCACGGCATCCGAGGTGATGGCACTGAAGGTGGCGACGGTCCCCGTGGCATCCGTGGCCTCCAGCACCTGGTTTTCCGGGGCGATCAGGATTGGCGCGATGGTGTCTTGCACCGTAATAGTGAAGGACGTCGCCGAGGCGTTGTGCGCAGCGTCGGCCGCGCCCAAGACCACAATTGTGGTGCCAAGCGGGAAAGTGCTGCCGGAGGACGGATCCGCCAACACGGGGACGGGGCCATCCTTGTCATCCGCGGCGGTCGCGGTGAAAGTTACCACGGCGCCAGATGCGCTGGTGGCTTCGCGCGTGATGTCGCCGGGGCTGGTGATCACGGGCGCGGTGGTGTCGGGCGCCGTCTGGTAGATCTTCAGATTGGAGAAGACCGTTCCATTATTGGTGCTGCCGAAGAAGATCCGGGCGTTCGTGCCGGTCAGACCCATCTGCGCTTGATATTGCGAGATGCTGAACGACTTACTGGCACCCTGGCTGGGGACGGACATCGTGAGGGTGTCGCCATTTCTCTGGATCTTCAACGTCACCGGGCCGCCGTAGTTTGCCGGGAGTCCAACGCCAGGGAAGCCGAAGAAGTGATCCGCATTGTTAGGGCTGGATCCGAACTGGGTGGGCCAGGCTTGGATGCCGGAATACCCCGTCCAGTTGTTGTGAACCCGGAAAACGAAACCGTTCGTCGGCTCGCCGAAGTAGTTCGGATCGGGCAGGGACTGGCCAAATCCGAAATAGGCGAGGTCAGGTGACACCAGATCGACGGTCACCTCTGCGGTGAATTGCGTCTCCAACAAGTAGGTGCCCAAGACCGTCGTGACGATCGGGCGGTCGGTATTCGAGCTTTGATCCCCGCCACCGGAGCTGTTGTTGATGCGCTGCAGGCCGGAGGCGATTTTCGTATACTTGCCAGCTGGGGTCGCGACGTTCGGGCTGGTCGAATCCGTGGCGAGCGAGTCGGTGAAGAACAGGACCGCGGGCGGGACCGGCGGGGGGAACGGCGTGGTGTTGGTCAGCAGCCTAAAGGTTTGGCCGCCGTAGCCGGCCGCACTGACCGAGCCGATGTCCACCTTACCGTCGCCGGTGAAATCAGCCAAGGTCACATCCTGTGCGACCGGAATGCCACCAAAGGCATAGGAATTGCCAAAGGTTCCGTCGCCGTTGCCGAGCGCGATCACGACTTGGCCATTCGTCAGACTCATGGCAGCGTCCACGTTACCATCGCCGTTGACGTCGGACATGAAGAAGCCGGTCACTCCACCACTCCCCACCGTGGCGAAGAAGGTGGGACTGCCAAAAGAGCCGTGACCATTGTTGAGACTGACCGACACCAAACCGGCACCAGAGCCTCGCACGATGTCCAACGCGCCATCTTTGTTCACGTCTGCCAATGCCACAGCGGTCGCATAGTCAGTGGCGATGCTTACCGGTGCCTGCAGGGTGCCGTCGCCATTGCCAAAGAACACGTCCGTCGTTCCGTTCCCCTGGCCGGTGGTGACGACGAAATCGGCCTTGCCGTCACCGTTCAAATCCCCGATCGCCCCACCGGCGACAGACGCACCAAAGAAGGACAGGCCGGTGGCCTGGCCCGCAGAGAGGGTGCCATCGCTATTGCTCAAATATACCGCCAATTGGCCATAGGCAAAACCGGTAATGAAGTCTGCACGGCCGTCTCCGTTCAAATCTCCGGCGGTAAAGGAGCGGACGTCTACGACATTATAAAAATTGTGGGTGGTGGTAAACTGGGGCACCCCGTTGGCATCGTTACCCGTGTTGAGTGCAACGGTCAAACCGTTGAAGGGGCCCCAATTGATATGGACACCCATGGTCAAGACGACGTCGAGCCGGCCATCGCCGTTCAGGTCGGCCGCTTTGGCGCGCAAGTAGCCATCGACATTCACGGGGAGATAGGGAACCAAGCTGGCCGGCAAACCGACCGTGTTGGCAGTGGTCATCGGTGCCAGACCAATGTCACTACGGGTAAACGTGCCGTCGCCATTGCCCCGCAGGTAGCGTAGTGCACTGGTAGAGTCGGCGATCATCGCGTCCAACTTCCCGTCACCGTTAAAGTCCCCCACCGCCGCCGGCGTGGGGTTTTGCCACGGCTGGCTGCCCGTGGCTGTTACAATCACCGTATTGAAGGTGGGCACTTGGGCAGACAGACGGGTGGTAACCGCAAACGCGGCCAAGGCGAAAACAGGCAGCAGGGCGCGCGCGCAGAAAAACTGGCGCAGGCGGAGGCGACGGGAATGAACCGAGGGACCAGAGGTCTTCATGTATAATATTTGGGGGTGACTGTTGAACGAACTGACAGAAAGGAGAGGGAACTCACTTGGCGCAGCGGTCATCAGCTGGCCCGAAGCTGCGAGTATACCCGGCGGTGAAATTTGCTTGCAGTTGCAGCTCGCGGTGGGGCGAAACAACGTCTGAACCCCCGGCACCACCCACTGATAGGTTTTTGCGATTATCAACTAATTCGTGTAAGATTCGTGCCCGCATTAATATCGGTGATTCCAGTAAAATAAATGAAAAATTACTGCAATTGCCCAGCTCCGATGCTGCCCCGAAATCACTATTAGATTAAAACTTCCTGGGATGACTCAGTATCACATAATCAATCCTGCTGATAAGAGTATAACCCGAACCAAAAGGTGACGTAAAAGGCGCTAGGCATCACGGACTGATGCTCTGGCCTACTTTGGGGCGACTTCCCAGAGGTGCGGGGCGCGGCTATGCGGCCAGGCCCGCCGCCAGCGCCAGTGCGCTCTTCGCGCGGTTCATGATGTAGAGGTGGTAGCGGGCGCGCCTCCATCGTGCCGCGCAGCGCTCGGATGAAGGACTCCATGTTAGCAAAGCCGAATTGGGCGGGCAGGGCTTGGAGAATGGATTTTGTTCGGAAATGCTTCGCAAGACACGCGCGGGAGCAAATGTGCGCGGTGCGTGGTTTCATCGCTCCAGCCATGCGGCAAGGTCGGCGATGGAGTGCAGGTTGGTGCCGAATTTGAGTCGGCGGTGGACCTGCGCTACACGGCGCGGCGGTGGCGTTGCTTCAAGAGAGCAAGAACGCAAGCGGCAAGGCCAACAAAGGCTGCGTAGCTTGACGGCTCGGGGATGGCACTGGTTTGGATCGCGATAAAGGACGGGGCGCTCAAGCCCGTGCTGGCGAAGAACGAGGGGGCGCCGGCAGACGTGAACTGCTCGACAAAGTTGCCGCTGGTGTTGGCCACGTAGAAAGTGCCACTCACGAGGTCAAAGGCGAGGCCAACGGGAACGGTTGAGCCGGTGTTGGCGAAGACGGAGCCGGCGCCACCGGAGGTGAACTTCACGATGTTGTAGGTGGAGCCAGTCACAAGGTTGCTGTTGTTAGCCGCGTAGAGGCTGCCCGAGCTGTCAAAAGCCAGACCGTAAACACTGGCCAAATTGGCGCTGGGGTTGGCGGCGAATAAAGAACCGACCCCGCCGGGTGTGAACCGCACGATCGTGTCGTTGCCTTGGCTAGAGACATAGACATTGCCCGCGCTGTCGATGGCTAGGCCTCGTGGGTTGACCAAGGCATAGGTGCTGTCGCCAAAGACCGATCCAATGCCGCCGGGCGTAAAAATCTCGATCATGTTGGCGCCTCGGTTGACAACGTAGAGGTAGCCCGAGCTGTCAAAGGCCAGGCCGACCGGACTGCTTAACAAACCGCCGCTGGCGAAGACCGACCCCACGCCGCCGGGCGTGAACCGCATGATGGTGTTGTTGGATTCGTTGGCGACAAAGAGATTGCCTCCGCTGTCAAAGGCGAGGCCGCGGGGAGCACTCAAGCCGGTGCTGGCGAAGACGGAGCCGACCCCACCCGGCGTGAATTGCATGATGGTGTTGTTCCCGGCGCTCGAGACAAAAATCTGCGCGCGCAGATTTCCGGTGAAAGCCCAGAGGGCGACGGTGGCAAACAGAAACACCCGATGGACTGCGAACTGGCCCGGGGTGTTGGATGATGCTGATTTCATGCGACGACTGGGTTGGGAAAAGGCTAAAAATATGTGCCCATTCTGCGAAAGATGGCATGGGCGCGTAAGAAAGTGAGAGGCGAAAAGCAAATAAGCAGGCGATCCGGGGACGGCAGTAGGCGGTTTGTAGGGCGAGAGCTTAGGCGATGTTCAACGTAGTCGAGCCTCACGGATAGGAAACTCGATTGAGGATGGATCCTGAATTACTCAGGGCTTGGGGTATGGGGCTTGGGGAAGGGTAGCCGGCCCATCAACGAGATTCCTAGGATACTCTCACCGCGCGAATCACCAAAAATCTCCGGCTGAGTCTCGAGCGAGGGCGCATCCTTGGCACTTCTCATAGGACGGCAGATTGCCCACCAGCGGGGCGATGACAAGCCTTCGCTGCCCGAAACGCTCGGGAGCGCCATTGGCAAGCATGCCTACCGGCATGCGGCTATGCCGCCAGGCCGGCGGCCAGCGCCAGTGCGCTCTTCGCGCGGTTCATGATGTAGAGGT
>JAQSCO010000005.1:0-290000 GCA_029945445.1 Lacunisphaera sp.
ACATCTACGAACTGACCTACATCCGCAAGGATGGCAGCCGTTTCCCCGCCGTCGTGTCGGTCACGGCGCTGCGCGACGCCCAAGGCGCCATCATCGGCTACCTCCTCATCGGCACCGACAACACCGCCCGCAAGCAGGTGGAGGCGGAGCAAAAGAAGCTCGATCAGCGGTTGCGCGACCAGCAGTTCTACACGCGCTCCCTCATCGAATCCAATATCGACGCCCTGATGACCACCGACCCGTCCGGCATCATCACCGACGTCAACAAGCAGATGGAGGCGCTCACCGGTTGCACCCGCGACGAGCTGATCGGCGCGCCGTTCAAGGATTACTTCACCGATCCGGAACGCGCCGAGGCGGGCATCAACCTGGTGCTCAGCGAAAAGAAGGTCACCGACTACGAGCTCACCGCCCGCGCGCGCGACGGCAAGGAGACCGTGGTGTCCTACAACGCGACCACCTTCTACGACCGGACGCGCAGCCTGCAGGGCGTGTTTGCCTCGGCGCGCGACGTCACGGAGCGCAAGCGCCTCGACCTCGTGCTGCAGGAAAAGAACGTCGAGCTGCAGTGCGCGAAGGCCCTCGCCGAGAAAGCCAATCGCGCCAAGTCGGATTTTCTCTCGAGCATGAGCCACGAGCTGCGGTCCCCGCTCAACGCGATCCTCGGCTTCGCCCAGGTGATGGAGGTCGCCAACCCCGCGCCCTCGGCCGCCCAGCTGAAATGCATCAACCACATCCTCCAGGCGGGCTGGCACCTGCTGAAGCTGATCAACGAGATCCTCGACCTCGCCAAGATCGAGTCGGGCAAGCTCTCCCTGTCGCCGGAATCGGTGTCGGTGGCCGAAGTGCTCCTCGAATGCAAGGGCTTCATGGAGGGCCAGGCGAAAAAGCGCGGCATCCGCATGACCTATCCCGGGTTCGACGTCCCGTGCTTCGTCCATGCCGACCGGACCCGGTTGAAACAGATCCTCATCAACTTCCTTTCCAACGCCATCAAATACAACTGTGAGCAGGGCAAGGTCGAGGTGACGTGCGAGGTGGTCACGCCGGGGCGCCTGCGGATCAGCATCATCGACACCGGCGCGGGCCTGCCGCCGGAACAACTGGCGCAGTTGTTCCAGCCTTTCAACCGCCTCGGGCAGGAGTCCGGCGCCGAGGAAGGCACCGGCATCGGCCTGGTGGTGGCCAAGCAGCTGATCGAGCTGATGCGCGGCGCCATCGGCGTCGAGAGCACCATCGGCAAGGGCAGTGTCTTCTGGTTCGAGCTGATGGTCTCGGCCAAGCCGCAATTTGCCGGGGAAAGCGGCCCGGCGGAGACCTTGGCGGACGAGCCGGCCGTCCCGACCGGCGGGCGCGTGCGCAACGTGCTCTACGTGGAGGACAACCTCGCCAACCTGAAGCTGGTCGAGCAGCTCATCATGACCCGTTCCGACCTGCGGCTGCTGTCGGCTGAAACCGGCCACCTGGGCATCAAGATGGCGCACGCCTACCAGCCGGAGGTGGTGCTGATGGACATCAACCTGCCCGACATCAGCGGATACGACGTCCTGAGCATCCTCGCGAAAGACGTCGTCACGGCCCGTATCCCCGTGATCGCGCTGAGCGCCAACGCCATGCCCTATGATATCCAGAAGGGGCTGCGCGCGGGTTTCTTCCGGTATATCACCAAGCCGATCAAGATCGCCGAATTCATGGAAACGCTGAACGCCGCCCTGCAGCTGGCCGAGGAAAGGACGGACGAGCTCAAGGAAGCCGGTGCGACAGTCTGATCACTTCAGCCACGGCACGGCCGCGAGGTCGACATTGCCGCCGGTGAGGATGAGGCCGAGCTTCCTGCCGCCGAAGACGAACTTGTGCTCGAGCAGCGCGGCGTAGGGCACGGCGGCGGACGGCTCGATGACCATGTGCAGCGTGTCCCAGAGTTCGCGCATCGCGGCGATGATGGCCTCCTCGGACACCGTGACGATGTCGTCCACGTATTGCTGGATAAGGGGAAAGTTTTTTTCGCCAGGGCAGTTGGTGCGCAAACCGTCGGCGATGGTGGCGGGCGTGGGGATGGAGATGCGCCGGCCTGCGCGGAAGGACTGCGCGACGTCGTCGGCCAGGGCCGGCTCGACGCCGATGACCTTGAGGCCGGGCTTCAGCGCCTTCGCGGCCACGGCGGTGCCGCACAGGAGGCCGCCGCCGCCGACGGGGCAGAGGATGAAGTCGAGATCGGGGACGTCCTGCAGCAGTTCGAGGGTGGCCGTGCCCTGGCCGGCCATGACCCGGTAGTCGTCGAAGGGTGGCACGATCTCCGCGCCGGTCGCGGCGGCAATCTGGGCGCAGGCGGCCTCGCGGGCGGTGAGGCCGGGTTCGCAGAAGGTGATCCGACCGCCAAAGCTCGCGACGTTGTGCACCTTAGACTGCGGGGCGCCGGTCGGCATCACGATGTGGGCGGCAAGGCCGCGCAGCCGGGCGGCGCGGGCGAGCGCCGCGGCGTGGTTGCCGGAAGAGTGGGTGACGACGCCGTGGGCGGCCTCCGCATCGGTGAGGGAAAAGACGGCGTTGCACGCGCCGCGCGACTTGAAGGCCCCGGCGGCCTGGAGGTTTTCGCACTTGTAGTGCAGCCGGGCGCCGCGCGCGGCGTCGAGCGCCTCGTTGGTCAGCACGGGGGTGTACTTGATGTAGGGTCCGATGCGCGCCTGGGCGGCACGGATGACGGCGAGATCGAGGGACATGCCTCGGAAGTTTGGCCACAAAGAGGCACGAAAAGACACAAAAAAAGCGAGGCGGGTTCGCCCGCGAATCACGCGAATGGACTCGCATCAGAAAAGGCAACGCCACCATTCGCGTTTATTCGCGTGATTCGCGGGCGAATCCGCCTAACCTGCCCGCACCATGACCGTCAAAAAGCTTCTTCACACCCGCATGCGGGTAAACGACATCGAGCGCTCGGTTAAGTTCTACGAGCAGGCGCTCGGCCTGACCGCGACGCGGCGGCATACGTCGCCCCGCGGCGCCCAGTTGGTGTTCCTCGCCACGCCAGGCAGCGACGAGGAGATCGAGCTCTGCCAGATGCCGGACGGCACGCGGCCCGTGCAGGTGCAGCCCGACCTGATGCACCTCGCGTTCGAGGTCGAGGACCTCTCCAAATTCACGACCGAGCTAAAGGCGAAGGGATTTTCCTTGAGCGACGGCCCGACCCGGACCGGCAGCGGCTCGATCATCGCGTTCATCGATGCGCCCGAGGGCTATGAGATCGAGCTGATCCAAAAGGCGAAATAATTTCTGTCCCAAGTCATCCTGAGCGCAGCGAAGGATCGACGGCTCCGACCACCCAGGGATTCTTCGCTGCGCTCAGCATGACCGAGGTGCCCAAAGACAACCCCAGCGGCTGGAAGGCCGCCTGGCCCGACATACTGGCCTTTGCCGCCGGGCTGACGCTGGCGTGGTTCGGCCACTGGGAGACGAAGGACCTGGTGTGGAGCCTGTGGCTTTCCAGCCTGCTGGTGGGCTATGCGATGATCGTGTGGGGCATCTTCGGCAAGGGCGTGTGGATCGCGCTGCAGGCGTGGCGGGAACGGGATAAATTCCGCGACGAACCGAAGGAAAAGATGCTGCTCGGCGGCGGCGCGCTGCTCATCGGCGGCCTGTTCATGCTGGCGTTCTTCACGGTGCATTTCGGCGGGTTTCATTTTGTGCACTCGGTTTTCCTGCAATCGTTCTTTCCGATCGGGACCGGGAAGTCCTTCCCCGGGCTGGCACTCTACTGGCAGGTGCTGCAGGCCTACTGGCCCTTCGTGTTGGTGGCGGCGGTCGCCGAGCGGGCGGCCTTCCGGCTCGCGCCCGCGTCCGCGGAACCGCCGGACACCTCGGTCAAGGCCGCGGACGTCGCCCGCCGGCTGGCGCAGCCGAAGGACGGCTTCACCGGCATGATGGCGCCCTACCGGAACGTCATGCGGCTGCACGTGCTGATCTTCTTCTTCGCCTTCGCGCATTTCGCGAAGCTCGAGAATTTCTGGATCTACGCGACCGTCTACGCCGTGTATTTCTTCCCGTGGCGGCTGGTGAGCCGCGAGCAGGTTAAATTTTAAGCTGTAAGCCAGACTCGGGCGCAGGGCCTTAAAGCTTATAACTTATCGGTCGCCGTGGCGGCGCTCCCAGGCGAAGAGGTATTGTTGCGCCAGCCCGGCGAGCGGGCCGAAGTGGGTGCGGCCGAAATGGGCGACCGGCGCGGGCTTCCAGCCGGTGAGGCCGTAGCGGCGGGCGAGTGACTTGAGCACCCACGTGTCCACCGGGAAAGCTTCCAGCTTGCCCGCCCCGAAGAGCAGGACGCAGTCCGCGACTTTTTCGCCGACGCCGGGCAGCTCCAGCAGTCGCGCCTTGGCGGCGGCGTAGGGCAGGTGTTCGGTTTCCTCAAGCCAGCCCGGGCGCGCCGCGATGAACCTGGCGGTGGCGTGGATGTATTTGGCGCGGAAGCCGAGGAGGCACTGGCGGAGTTCCTTTTCAGGAATATCCGCGAGCTCGGGCCAGGTGGGCAGGCGGTGGAAGTGGGCGGTGCTGACCCCAGCGCCGCTCAACGCGCTGAGGTCAGCGCGTTCCACCAACAAGGCTCCGTGCCGCTCGGCGAGCAGAGCGCACATCTGCTTGATCTGGACGATCTGCTTCGTCGCACTGCAGAGGAAACCGAGCAAGGTCTCGCCGAAAGGCTGGCGCAGGATGCGCAGGCCGGGGAAGGCCGCGATGCATCGTGCGAGATGGGCGTCGCTGCGCCACGGCAGCGAGTCGGTCAGCGCGGCCCAGTCGGTATCGAGCGCAAGATAACGGGTGAGGGCGGCGTCGGCGTGTCGCGGTGCGGGGGCGCGCCATTCCAGAGTGCTGCCGGTCAACCGCAGCCGAATCAGGTTGTCCGCCCACTGGCCGGTCCAGGTTCCATCGGCGCCGAGCCACCGGAACGACTGGCCGCCGTCGAGGGTCTCGGCGAGCGTGGCGGGCGAGGGTCGCCAGCCATCCAGTGGCTGCCACACCGACCAGGCCGCCTTGCTCATGACTCAGGGAGTCGCCGGCTTTTCCCAGAGATAACTTTTCTCCGTGGCGAGCACGCGGCCGTCGGCGGCGAGCACGTCGAGTTTCCAGGCGACGGGATTGGTCTTCGCATCAGGCCAGTCGGCGCCGGTGAGGCCGAGATTGAGCACGGCTTCGCCCGCGGGCAGTTCGGTGGAAAAGGTGAAGGACTTGGGCTTCGGCTCACCAGGCAGGCTCAGCAGGATGTTCAGCTGCACGGCCCGCGGGGCCCCGGGATTGGCCGTGCGCACCAGAAAGTAATAACCGGCGCGCTGGTCGGGATGCGTGCGGACGAGGATCTGGCCGCCGGTGTTCTCCTGGCCGTCGAAGTATTCCGAGATGCGCTTGAAGGACTTTGCGTCGCGCCAGCCGGTGAAGGCGTGGACGATGGTCAGGTCGCCATCCTTCGCCAAGGCTTCCGCCGTCGCCGAGGCTTTGGCGGACAAGACGGACGGCAGGGCCGCGGAAGTCGCAGCGAGAGCGAGAAGGAGGAGGCAGCGGCGGATAAGCACGGAGGGATTTTTCAAGGCGACTACGGAGACACGCAAGAGCGGACTAAGGTTCGAGGGAAACCTTCTGGAAGCGACGGAAGACCAGCGGGGCGGGATCCCAGCCGCGGACGGCCGGGTTGATGAGATAGGTCAGCGCGCCGTAGTGCAGCGGGGTGACGGGGGCGTCGTTCAGCAGCAGCGCCTCGGCCTGCTGGAAGAGTTCATAGCGTTTCGGCATGTCGCTGAGGCTGGCGGCGTCGTTCAGCAGCTGATCGTAGGCGGGATTCTTCCAGCCCGTCCAGTTGTAGGAGCTGTCGGTGGTGAACAGGCCGAGGAAGGTGACGGGGTCGGGGAAGTCGGCGGTCCAGGCGGCGGTCGAGATGCCGTAGTTGAGCGTCTGCTGGTTCTGGATCCAGGTCTTCTGCTCGACCTGCGCGAGGGTGATGCGCACGCCGAGGTCATGCTGCCACATGGCTTGGAGCGCCTCGGCGAGGCGCGGCATGATCTCGTCGTTGCGGCACTGGAGTTCAATGGCGGGCAGGCCCGCGCCGCCGGGGAAACCGGCGGCGGCGAGGAGCTGGCGGGCGGCGGCCACGTCATGGCCGACGGCGGCACGTGCGGTGTAGCCGCCGGTGCCCGGCGGGGTGATTGCGGGAGCGGGCTGCCGGCTGCCTTGCAGGACGGTGTGAGCGAGGCTGTCGCGGTCGACGGCGAGCGCGAGGGCGCGGCGCACGCGCGGGTCAGTGAACGGCGGGCGCGTGGTGTTGAAGCGCAGGAAATTCGCCTGCAGGGCCGGGTCGAGGCGCAGCGCGGCGGGGTCCTTCTCGCGCCAGCCGGCAATCTTGGTGACGGGCAGGTTGAAGGTGACGTGCAGCTGGCCGGCGCGAAAGTTGCGCTCCTCGACGTCGGGATTCTCGATGGGGAAGAAAATGACGCGCTCGAGCTTGTTCGTCGCGGCTTCGCGGTGATGCGGGTTCTTCGCGACGACGAGACGGGCGTTGGGCGTCCACTCGGAGAGCATGAACGCGCCGTTGCTCACGAGGTTGCCGGGACGCGTCCAGTCGCCGCCGCGCGAGTCGAGGGCGCCGAATTTCGCGAGCAGGCGCGGATTGAGCGGGAACCACGCCGGCAGCGAGACCAGCGCGGGCAGGTAAGGCGTCGGGCGCTCGAGCGTGATGACGACGGTGCGCGCATCGGGTGCGGCGAGGCCGAGGGCGGTGGCCTCGGCGACCTTGCCGGAGTTGTAGGCCTCGGCGTTCTTGATCGCGAAGAGATACCAGGCGTTGTCGGCCGCGACCCTGGGGTTGAGCGCGCGGCGCCAGGTTTGGATGAAGTCGTCGGCGGTGAGTGATTCGCCATTGGACCACTGGAGGCCGGCGCGGAGATGAAAGGTCCAGACGAGGCCGTCGGCCGACGCGCTCCAGGTTTCGGCGGCGGCGGGCAGCGGCTGGGTGGTGCGCTCGTCGAGGAGGGTCAGGCCCTCAAAGAGCGCGTTGACGATGATCTGGTCACTGAGGATGGAGGCGAGGTGCGGGTCGAGGGAACCGGGCTCGGCGCCGTTGCCGACGAGGAGGGTGTGGGTGCGGATACCCTCCGCGGCCGGGGTCTCGCGGCGGGCGCAGGCGGAGATCAGAAAACAGAGGACGGAGGACAGAAGACAGACCAGAAGCCGGCGGGACATGGAGAGGAGTAAAACCGCAAATCTGCGTCCGGCAAGGGGCGGACGGGCATTTTTTGTGTCCAATCCCTAATAAACCCGGCAATCATCCGTCTAAGGAGCAAGGTCGCTTGAATATCGAACCCGACAAAACCCATGCCAGTGATGAGGCCAGCTCCTTTGTGCAGGCGGCAGTGCAGCGCCATCAGGCGCCCCTGCTGCGTTACGCCACCCGCCTGCTCGGCGGCGATGCCGACCGCGCCCGCGATGTCGTGCAGGACACCTTTGTCCGCCTCCTGGGCCAGCCGCCCGCGCAGGTGGACGGCCACGTCGCCGAGTGGCTTTTCACGGTCTGCCGCAACCGCGCACTCGACGTGCTGCGGAAGGAGGGCCGCATGAAAAGATTTGAGGAAGGCCAGGTCGAGCGCCTGACCACGGCGGAACCGGCGCCCGCCCAGAAACTGGAGCGCGCCGAGCAACACGCGGCCGTGGTGCGCCTGATCGGGCGCCTGCCGCCCAACCAGCAGGAGGTCGTCCGGCTGAAATTCCAGAACGGATTCAGCTACCAGGAGATCAGCCGCATCACCGCACTGTCGGTGACCAACGTCGGCTTCATCCTGCACACGGCCATCAAGACGCTGCGGCACGAAATGGCCGCACAAACAGAGTAACAGAAAACAGAGGACAGAAAGATGAACCAAAATACAATTTCACCGGATGATCCCCGCCTGACCGCCTACGCCCTTGACGAGCTGGCGCCGGCGGAACGGGCCGAGTTCGAGCGGTTGCTCCGGCAGGACGCCGCGGCGCAAAAGGCGGTGGAGGAAATCCGCGCGGCCGGCGCGCTGCTTGCGACGGCGCTGGAGCATGAGCCGATGCCAGCCATCAATGTGTCCGACCGGCAGGCGGCGATCATTGCCGGCCATGATCCGCGCAAGCTCGACGGCGGCCCGTGGAAAGCCCCGGGCAAGATCCTGCGTTTCCCGCAGCTCTATTACACGCTGAGCGGGCTCGCGGCGGCGTGCTTCGCGGTGTTCTTCGTGCTCTGGCAGGGCAACTACAAGCCGAAGGAGCCGACGCAGCTCATCGAGGTGCCGCGGCCGCCGCCGGCCGACCGCGGCCAGGCGGCCAAGGAGGCCGACGGGGCGAAGAAAATGGCGATGGCCGAAAGGCAGCGACGCGACGCGCAGATGGTCGCGGACCAAAACGAATTCAAGGACAAGGCGGACCGCGCCGCGAGTCCGGACGCGATGAAGCTGCCGGCGGCGCCTTCGCCCGTGCCCATGCCCATGGTTGAATCACGCGTTTCCCAGGGGAATTACCAAGTGGCCGCCGACGTGGTGGCGCCCAGCGCCAGCGCCTATGGCGGCGGCTCCTACGCGCCCCCGATGATGGCGAAGGCGGCCCGCATGGCCGGCCCCGGCGTGTCGGTCGGCTACGTGCAGACCGGGCGCGAGGAGAGCAACACCGAGGCCTACGGCTACCACAAGGACAACGACTACCTGCGCGTCGCCGACCAGCCGCTCTCGACCTTCTCGATCGACGTCGACACGGCGTCCTACGCCAACGTGCGGCGCTTCCTCCAGCAGGGCCAGCGGCCGCCGGCCGACGCCGTGCGGATCGAGGAGCTGGTGAATTATTTCCCCTACCACTACGCCCCGCCGGCCGGCAACGTGCCGTTCGCCGTGGCGCTCGAGTCCGCCAGCGCGCCGTGGAATCCGGCGCACCGGCTCGTCCGCATCGGCCTCAAGGGCCGCGAGGTGGCCGACTCACAGCGGCCGCCGGCCAACCTGGTGTTCCTGCTCGATGTCTCGGGCTCGATGGACGAGCCGAACAAGCTGCCGCTCGTGAAGCAGTCGCTGCGGCTGCTCGTCAACCGGCTGCGGCCGGACGACCGCGTGGCCATCGCGGTCTACGCCGGGGCGTCGGGCCTCGCGCTGCCCTCGACGAGCGCGGCCCGCAAGGCCGAGATCCTCGACGCGATCGACCGCCTCGAGGCGGCGGGCTCGACCAACGGCGCCATGGGCATCCAGCTCGCCTACGACCTGGCCAAGGCCAACTTCGTGACCGGCGGCGTGAACCGCGTGATCCTGGCGACGGATGGCGACTTCAACGTCGGCGTGACCAGCGAGGGCGAGCTCGTGCGGCTCGTGCAGGAGAAGGCGAAGAGCGGCGTGTTCCTCAGCGTGCTCGGCTTCGGCATGGGCAACATCAAGGACAGCACGCTCGAGCAGCTGGCCGACCAGGGCAACGGCAACTACGCCTACATCGACTCGCTCGCCGAGGCCCGGAAGACGCTCGTCGAGCAGGCGGGCGGCACCCTCGTGACCATCGCCAAGGACGTGAAGATCCAGGTGGAATTCAACCCGCTGGAAGTGCAGGCCTACCGCCTCATCGGCTACGAGAACCGGCTGCTCGCGAAGGAGGATTTCAACAACGACCAGGTGGACGCGGGCGACATCGGCGCGGGCCACACGGTGACCGCGCTCTACGAAGTCGTGCCCGTCGGAGCGTCGATGCCGACTGAGACCCCGGCAGCCGATGGGTTGAAATATCAACGGCCGGCCAACCCGGTGCTGCTCAATCACGCGGAGATGTTGACGGTGAAGATCCGCTACAAGGAGCCCGCGGGCGACGTGAGCAGCAAGCTGGAGTTCCCGCTGGCCGACCGCGGCGCGGCCTTCGCCAGCGCGAGCTCCGACTTCAAGTTCGCGGCGGCGGTGGCCGCGTTCGGCATGGTGCTGCGGGACTCGCCACACAAGAGCGCGAGCACGCTGGCCGACGTGGCCACGTGGGGGCGTGAGGGCCTCGAGGGCGACGCCGGCGGGTACCGCGCGGAATTCCTCTCGCTGGTGGCACAGGCGGCGGCGATGCAGTGAGGCAGCGATCCGCGGGCGAGGTCTCCCGCGCTCAGGTCGCGCGTTCCTTCGAGTAATACCACTGGAGCATCTGGACCGACGAGCCCTCGTCGGTATTTTCCTGGGCGACCAGGGCGGCGCCCTTCTCGCCGGGGAGAATTTCCTTCAGCACCCAGAGCTGGCCGTTGCGGCCGAAGGTCCAGAATTCCACCCAGGGCTTCACGAATTCGTCCCGATGCTGGATCACTCCGTCCCGCGTCGTGACCACTTGGGCGTGGGCGCTGATGCGGGCGGTGAAATCGTCCTGGGTGCGGTCGTCGCGGTTGTTCACGTGGACGATCTCGACCTTGCGGATGCAGAGATTGCGGTATTCGACGCGCCAGTGGTTGCGCTGGTTGGCCTCGTTGACCGAGCGGAAGTGGGCCAGCAGCCCCGGCGTGGCACCGAGCCCGGTGAACGCCTCGGGCCGTCCGTCCTGCCACGCCAGCAGGACGCCGGCGAAGCCGCGCCGCGCGGTGGCGAGCATCGCCTCGCGGTCCCAGATCTTGTCGGTGACGTAGAGGAAATTGAGCAGGCGGTCGATGTTGGCGTCCTTCTCCTGGATGAGAGGCGGGAGGTTGGGCCCGAGCGGCCCGGCCTGGCCGGCGGTCTCCCCGTAAACCTGGTCGCGGCCGGTCTCGGTGAAGGACTCGAAGAAGTTCTCGAGGCGGAGCAGGTCGGACTCGCGCGACTGCTCGATCTCGCGCAGGCGCCAAGTGTCCTCCCAGTATTGGAAGATCCAGAATTCCTGGAAGCGCCCCGCCGCCGCGTCGCCGCGCAGCACCTCGCCGGAGCGGTCGTCCACGTAGTAGTCGCGCAGCCAGACGGTGAGGAGGGCGGCGAAGGAACGGCCGTCCTTCTGGTCCGTGTAGTTGAGGTGGACGAGGTCGACCTGTTCGATGCGCAGGTTCTCCAGCTTGTTGATCTCGTGGTTCTGCCGCAGGCCGCGGAGCTGGTCGCAATGCTGGGCGTAGAGGTCGGGCATGAGCAGCGGCTGCATGCGGGTGTATTCGCGGGCCGACCAGCACTCCTGCAGCAGGCGGAAGGTGTCGGCGGCGGTCTGCCGCAGCAGCTTTGGCTCGACGCTGGGATCGGTGCGCGCAATGAAATCGAGCAGCTTCCGGGTCTTGCCCACCTTCGGCTCGATTTCTTTCCGCCCGAAACAGTAGTCGAGGTTCTCGTCGCTGTCGGAGTCCGACGACTTGGCCTTCAGCATGAGCACCACCACGATGATGATAATGAACAGGAGCACACCGAAGGAGCCGCTGTCGCCACCGCTGCCGCTGCTGCCGCTCCGATAGGAGCTGCCGCTGCTGTGGAAGCTGCTGCCGCCTCCGCCGCCCTTGTTGTGCACCACGAAGCCGTCGGCGATGAAGGTGTGCGGGCCCGCGACCTGCAGCGTGTAGACCGGCCCGGCTTCGGCGCCGCGGGTGACGGACTCGATCGCCGCCGGCCGGCCGTCAGCCCGCATCAGGCGGGCGCCGGCGCCGAGTTCGCGGGCCGGGAGGAAATCACCGGCCGGGGTCAGCAGCGGATGTTCGTCGGTGGTCCGCAACTCGCCGTCGGCGGTGTGCAGCACGAGCAGCGGCGAAAAATTCAAGTAGACGCCGGCGACGGCCGTCGGCACGAGCCGGCCGTCCGCCTGCGGGGCGAGCACGGTGTCGCCCAGCTGCAGCGTTTCGATGGCCCGCGGGCCGCCCGGCGTGGCGATGAGCGTGCCGGGCCCAAAGCAACCGCCGCCACCGCCCTTGTTGTGCACGGCAATGCCGCTGGCGACGTAGGTGTGCGGGGCGTCCACTTCCAGGTTGTAGACGGTGACGTGTTCCGACCGCCGTTCCATGGCGAGGATCCGCTGGGGCGCGAAATGCGCCGTGCCGTCGTAGGCGTGGATGGCGTCACCCACATGGAGTGACTCGATGGTCCGGAACTCGCCGTCGCCGACATAGAAGGGGTGTTCCTCCGTGACGTGCAGCTCGGTCGTGAGGGTGCGGACGACGAGGTAGCTTTCCACCTCGTGGGTCAGCACGCGGCGGACCGTGGCGGTCGTGGGCAGCCCGTCGGGGGAAAGCGCGAGCACGCGGTCGCCCGCGCGCAGCTGGCTGATCGCCCGCTGCCCGCCGTCGGCCAGCGCGATGGGTGTGTCCGGCAGGAAACAGCCCTTGTTGTGCACGAGCAGGCCGTTGGCGAAAAAGACGCCACCGGGGCTGACCACCAGGTTGTAGGCGGGGACGGCCGCCGGCATGCGGCGCAGTTGGATTAGCGGAGCGCGCTCCGTGGCCGTGAACAAGCCGGCCGATTCCGCCAGCCGGTCCGCGCGCACGAAGACACCCGGCGCCGTCTGCACGGGATGCTCGGGCGTGAGGCGAAGGGTCCGGCCGCCGGCGGTGAGCTCGATGAATTCCGCCGGGGTAACCTCGTAGACAGCCTCAACGGCCGCCACCACGCGCCGGCCGGCCAGCTGGCTCCAGACGGCATCGCCGGCTTGGAGTGTTTCCACGGCGCGGGGGCCCGCCGGGGTGTCGATCAGGGTGCCGGCCGAGACGCAGCCGCCGCCCCCGCGCGCGGAGAGGCGCGCGAGGCCCACGCCCAGCAGCAGGCCGAGCAGGAGGAGGCGGCGCCACATGGCTGCGGGCCGGCTCAATGCAGCGCGGCGATCACCCCGCCAAGGACGGCGGCGGCAATCACGAGGCTCACGCCCAGAATGCAGGCGCCGACCACGAGGCCGAAGTAGATCGCCACGGCCTGGTTGCCGCGGGCGATTTCCTTGCCCTCATCGAGGTGGGGCGTGAGCCGATCAATCAGCCGCGGCAGAAAGGACGCCGCGGTAAGCACGAGGGCTACGCCCGCCATGCCGCCGACCAAGATATAGACCACCGCCCAGCCAAGCCAAACGTAGGGTTCCCAATTCATGGCCGGCAGCATGAGGACCGGCCGTGAATTGGAAACTCATTTTGTGTCCCAAGTCGTCCGGATGATTCCAGCTTGTCCGGTGCAAGCCGGTGCCCGCGGATGCTTGGGGCTTGCGCAGGCCGGGCTGCGGCAATCCTATGGGCCATGGCTGTCTTCGGTTCCCTCTCCGCCGTGCGCGGCCAACTGGCCCACGACCCAAGATTCGCGGCGGCGTTCGACTATGTCGCCCAGGCGTTGGATGCTGCTGCGGCAGTGCGCCGCCGCATCGGTGGCGTGGCGCCCGGGACGACCGACCGCCATGAGCTGGCGGGGGGAGCCTTCGCGCTCGAGCAGGCCTATCTTTCGAAGCCGCGGGCCGAGGCCTTCCTTGAGTCGCACCGCAAATTCATCGACGTGCAGGTCGTGGTGGCCGGCGAGGAGATCCAGGAGGTCGTCGACATCGCGCGGCTGACCGTGGACGCGCCCTACAATCCCGAGCGCGATCTCATCAAGTATCTCGATTGCAAGGATACCTCGCGGCTCAGCGCCCGCGAGGGGCTGGTGGCCGTGTTCTTCCCGGTTGACGGGCACATCTCCCGCGCGTCCGCCGCGCCGGTGCTCGTGCGCAAGACGGT
The DNA here is from genome assembly GCA_029945445.1 of Lacunisphaera sp. GTDB lineage: Bacteria > Verrucomicrobiota > Verrucomicrobiia > Opitutales > Opitutaceae > Lacunisphaera. The sequence continues at coordinate 13,616 of JAQSCO010000005.1, forward strand.
GGTCAAGGTGCCGGTGGGCTGAGCCGGTGCGGCGATGAACTACCGCCACCACTATCACGCGGGTAATTACGCGGACGTCTTCAAGCACGTCCTCCTGCTGCAGCTCATCCGGGCGATGCAGCGCAAGGAGAAGGGCTTTCTCTATCTCGACACGCACGCCGGCCGCGGCGGCTACGATCTCTCCGTGCCCTCGGTCCTGCCCGACGGGCGGGCGCGGGAGGCCGAGTTTCCGGCCGGCATCGGCCGCCTGTGGGATGCGGCGGGCCTGCCGCCGGGGCTAAACGACTTCGTGGCGCTCGTGCGGCGGTTCAACGACCGTAACGGTGCCACGGGCCCGGAGCTGAAATTCTATCCCGGCTCGCCGTGGATCGCGAAGCTGCTGCTGCGGCCGCAGGACCGCATGGCGCTGTGCGAACTTCGCGAGGACGACGCCGAGGCGCTGGACTTCGAGTTCGCGCGCGAGTCACGCGTGACCGTGCAGGTGATCGACGGCTACACCGGGCTGAAGGCCCTGCTGCCGCCGCCCGAAAAGCGCGCGCTCGTGCTCATCGACCCGCCGTTCGAGAGCAAAAAGGAGTTCGCGGACATTGCCCGCGGGTTGAAGGACGCCCTGAAGCGCCTGCCGGGGGCCGTGTGCGCCGTGTGGTATCCCATCACGGAGCGGGCGCGGACCGCGGAGTTTCACCACGCACTGCTCGAGCTGGCCACACCCACGCTGTTTGCCGAGCTGACGATTGCTGGCGAAGCCCTGGAGCTGAAAATGAAGGGCTGTGGCCTGCTCATGCTCAATCCGCCCTGGCAGATCGACCGGGAGATCCGGTTCGTGCTGCCGGCGCTGCGCGAACAGCTCAAGGTGGACGCTGGCGCGGCTACGGCCTGCGGCTGGCTGGTGCCGGAAAAGTGAGCGGCCGGTCCGATTGGCTGCGGCTTCCAGCTGCAGGGGCATGAGATCACCGGCTGGAAGCCGGCGCCACATCGCGCTCAGCGCGAACGCTGCGTCACGCGGACGGCCGTGAAGGGCAGGGGGTCGAGGGCAACGCGAGGATTGGGCAGCGCGGGCGCCTTGAAGACGGGCTGGTTCCACAGGATGTCGCGGGGGATCGCCTGTCGCACGGCCCCGGCTGTCGCGATCGCATGGATCGCGGAACGCTTGGGGAGGGGGTGCGGGAAGTAGGTCATGGTGTTTTTGGGCGCGGCTTGGTCGGAGCCGACTTATGGAAAGAACCCCGAAAGCACCGTTTTGTTCCAAGAAAAATGCAGAAACTTGCGCGCTCTCTCGGGGGAAGCGCGCACAAGCTTCGGCGCGGGGTCAGGCCACCTGGCGCGGCCGTTCGGCCGGGCTGGCGGACGCCAGCCGGCTTTTCGGCAGCACGATGGTGAGCACACCCCGGGCGACGGATGCCTGCAGGGCCTCGAAGTCGACGCCCGACCCGAGCCGCAGTTTCAGCTGGTAATCACGCTGCGCACTTTCGAGGTGCAGCGCCTGCCAGTTGACGCGGACATGGTGGGTCTTGCGGGCGGTCACAAAAATGTCGGGGCCTTGCGTGGTGATCTCCACGCCGCTGGCGTCGACGCCGGGCACATACACGACGAGCTTCAGCGCCGAGGGCAGGTCCAGGCAGTCGTAGTGCGGCGCACGGATGGCCTGCTTGGGCTCCGTGGACGGAAAACGGCTCTGATTCGGGCGATGGATGATGGTAGGCATGATGGTTCCTTTCTCGTCGGTTGAAAAACCGCCGGGACTCCTGGAAGATTGGGACTTAGCCGATTTTTACGGTGTCCGTCAGGCCAGGCAGCCCGAGCTGGTGTTTCGCTTCAGCCACTGGGCGGCGCACTGGCGCATCGAGACGCAACCCATGGGCTGACCGGCCTTCGTAATCGAAGTGCTGGCCTGCGGGTGGCGCTGATGCTGTTGGACGTGCGGCATGGACTGAATCTGCCGGCTAAAATGCACGCCTCATGCCAGCCCGCCAGCAATTTTCCCGGCTATGACGCGACAGCCGGCGCGCTTGCAGGGGCGGCACTGTGCCGGTAAGTCCTGCCCCATGAAAGCGATGACCGATGGGAAGACCACCGTGGCCGAACTACGCGCGCGCGTCCTGGCGTTCGTCCGCGAGCGGGACTGGGAGCAGTTCCACTCGCCGAAGAATCTCAGCATGGCGCTCGCCGCCGAGTCCGGCGAGCTGATGGAGCATTTCCTCTGGGCCGAGTCCAAGGCCTCGCTCGAGGTCGCGCGCGACCCGAAGAAACGCCGGGCGATCGAGGACGAGGTCGCCGACGTGGTTATCTACGCGCTGGAGTTCGCCAACATCTGCGGCATCGACCTCGCGGCCGCGATCGAGACCAAGATGGCGGCGAACGCGAAGAAATACCCGGTGGAGAAGGCGAAAGGCCGGGCGGACAAATACACGGAGCTATGAAGAAAGCGGAGCCGGGTGGCTCCGCTTTGGGTGGGGAGAAGGCGAGGCTTTAGGGCCGGCCGCCGTAGGTCACGTAGTCGTCGAGTTCGAGCCAGTCGAACCAGGTCTCGATGTCCTTGCGGTGGGCGCCGTTTTTGCGGTGCACGTCGTTGAAGAAGGCGCGGCCGTCGGGATTGTCCGGCGTCTGCTGCGCATACCACGCCGACCAAGCCTTGATCTCGCTGGCGGTCCGTTTCGGCTTCAGGTTCGCCATGACGTAGGCGAGTAACTCGCTATCGCTCTTGCCGGCCTTCACCTGCTGCATGAACGGGCCGGGCTTGATGCCGGTGAACGACCAGAAGCGCTGGTCCATCGGGCAGTCGTAGTGGAAGTCGCCCGGGGTGCCGGCGACGACGGCGCGCGCCTTGTCGATCAGGCGGGGGAAATGCACGAAGCCGCCGAGCTGCGTGCGCGGGCTGCGGGGCGGATGCCGGGTGAGGTCGGGGGCGCTGTAGTTGACCGTGCCACCCTGGGCGGCGGACGGGTTGGTATAGGCAGTCTTGATCGATTTGGACATAAAGGGAGGTTTCAGGGCGACGGAATGCGGGAGCCGGCGTGGCAGGCGCAGCCGGGGGCGCAGGGCGCGGTGGGGGCGGCCATGGGGGTTCTTTCGGTGACGCCCATCAGGCCGTAGCCGCCGGTGATGACGCGCTTGACCGGCTCGCCGGTCTCGGGATGCGCCTGGAGCGGAGCATCCTTCATGCTTTGGACCACCTCAAAGCGCCGCGGGGTATCGCCGGCCGCGCGGGGGATGGTTTCATAAACATAGGTGGCCATGCGCACCCTTGTGGGAATGCAGATTTTCGTTTTTGGCAAGCGGTGAACTTTCCGCCATTGCCGCAACAGATGAAAACCACCGCGACCCTCGAACGCTACTACGTGCTCCCGTGCTGCCTGCTCCTGCTCAACCTCTGCAACGAGATCATCGCCTACAAGGCGCGGCTCGTGGACGACGGCTTTCTGCGCACACTCTGCATCATGGGCCTGGTGCTGTTCGGGTCGTCGGTGATGGCTTTCGGCGTGGCCCCCGGTCTCATCTGGATCATCCAGTCGCTGCGGCGCACCAGCCGCTCCAACGCCGGGCAGATGGGCGAGGCGGGGTTCCTCATCGGGCTCGGCATCCTGATTTTCTGGCTCTACTACCGGAATTACCTGATGGGCACGGACCACATCCTGCCCGCCATGTGGCGCAATCCGCTCATCCACTAGCCCAGCCGGCGCGGATCCCCTCCGGTGTCCAGCCCTGCTCGTGCAAGGTGCGCAGCGCCAGCGCGTCGTGCCGCTTGGCGAGGCGCACGCCCTTTTCGTCCGCCATCAGTTCGCAATGATAAAACGCCGGGGCGGCGAACCCAAGCGCGCGATACAACAGCAGCTGGCGGAAGGTCGACAGCCGCAGATCTGCGCCGCGCACGACCTCGGTGATGCCCATCGCCGCGTCGTCCACCACGCATGCGAGCTGGTAGCTGGGCGCGTCGTCCTTCCGCCAGACGAGGAAGTCGCCAAAGTCCTTTCCAGCTACGGCGTGCTGCGGGCCGGTGCGGCCGTCCATGAAGGAGAGGCTCTCGCCGTCGGGCACGCGGAGGCGCCAGTTGACCGCGATGGGGTCTGTCAGCGCGGGCCGCGGCGTGCCGGCGGGCGGGCGAAATTGCGGCGGGTAGAGCGGCTCGTCGTTTTCCTCGCCGTCGTGCGGCGCGCTGGCGGCGGCGAGCACATCGCGCCGTGAACGGGCGCACGGGTAGATGCAGCCGGCGGCGTGCAGGCGCGCGAGCGCGGCGCGGTAGAGCGGGATGCGGGCGCTTTGCGAGACCATCGGCTCATTCCAGTGCAGGCCAAACCAGCGCAGGTCCTCGAGCATCGCCGTCACGAACTCCGGCCGGCAGCGCGCGGTGTCGAGGTCGTCGTTGCGGAGCAGCAGCTGTCCGCCGGCGGCGTGCGTCCGTGCCTGGGCGGTCCAGAAGGTCCGCGCATGGCCCAGGTGCAGGAGGCCGGTGGGCGACGGCGCGAGCCGGCCACGATAGGTTGAAACGGAGGGAACCACGAATGAACACGAATAGACACGAATCGGGACGGAACCACCCGAAAGTTCAGCGGAAGCTTGGATTGAATTCGTGCTCCTTCGTGTCCATTCGTGGTTCCAACATGAAGCTCCTCTGCGTCTACTGCGCCTCCAGCGACCGGATCGATCCCAAATACACCGTGGTGGCGGAGCAGCTGGGCCGGGAACTGGTGGCCCGCGGCTTCGGGCTCGTTTACGGCGGGGGCAAGACCGGCCTGATGGGCGCGGTGGCGCGCGGCACCAAGGCCGCCGGCGGCCGCGTGGTCGGCGTGATCCCCGAGTTCATGAAGGCGCGCGAGCTGGCCTTCGACGAGGCCGACGAGCTGGTGACCGTCGTCACCCTGCGCGAACGCAAGCTGCTCATGGAGACGCGGGCCGACGCGTTTGTCGCGCTGCCCGGCGGCTTTGGCACGCTGGAGGAGATCATGGAGATCCTCACGCTGCGGCAGCTCGACGTGGTGAAGAAGCCCTGCGTGATCTTCAACCAGGACGGGTTCTACGACGACCTGCTCCGGCTGTTTGCGCGGATGCTGGCGGAGAAGTTCTTCAAGCCGTCGAACATGGACCTGTTCCGCGTCGCCACGTCGGTGCCCGACATCTTCACGCAGATCGAGGCCGCGCGTGGGGCGAAGGCGGAGTCGAAGTGGTTCGAGACGCGGTAGGGCGGCTTGTAGGGCTGCCGCTTGCCGGCAGGCCGGGAGTCGGCACGGCGACAAGCGCCGGCCCTACATTCCGGGAAAGTGCGTCCCTACCGGTAAAGCTTGATCAGGTCCTCGGTGTGGATCCAACCGGACTGCCCGGCGGCGAACTGCAGCTTGGACCAGCCGAGGAAGGTTTTCTCCACGACGGCAATCGAGCCAGCGGAAAGCGGCGAGGTTTTCTGCGTCGTGTCGGCTTCGGTCGGGATGCTGCGCAGGAGCGACGGTTTCCAGATGAGCGCAACCTCGGGGTTGGCCAGGGCGCCGTAGGTGTGGAGGCTGAAGGTCGCGGCGGCGGCGAGCAGCACGGCGAGGAGGATGGTCGTCAGCGCGACGGGCTTGCCCCAAGCGCCGATGCGCCGGTAGCCCTGCAGGAGCAGCACGATGAGCGCGAGGGCGAGGAGGAGCGCCGCGCCCACGAGGGCGAGCTGCCATTCACCGGGCGTCGCGAGCCGCACGAGTTGGGCACGGCCTTCGCCGCGGGAGAGCTCGACCAGTTCGGGCGGCGCCATGCCCGAGCGCTGCAGGCCGAGGGCGAGGTCCCAGCGGGTGGTGTCCGCGCGGGCGTTGAGCAGGAAGGCGCCGGTCCAGTGCGCGGTGGCCTCGGCCCAGCGGTCCTGCTGGGCGAGCGCGAGCCCGAGGTTGTGGCGGGCGGTCCAGTCGGCGGGTGCGGCGGCCACCGCGGTGCGCCAGCCGGCCTCGGCGGCGGGGAAGTCGGCGGCCTTGTAACGATCGGCGGCGGGGTCGGCTTTCAGGCTGGTTGGGACAAATAGGACCAATAGGACGAAGAGGAACGGGAGGAGATTGCGTGGCGCGAGCAGCGAGAACGGCGGCCAGCCGGGGACCTTGACGGACTGCAACGCGCCCTCGGCACGGGTCAGCCAATCTTGTGGCAGCTTGTTCTCGCGGCTGTGCATGGCGCGGTCGGCCTCGGACCAGAGGCGGGCCCAGACGGTGGCGGCATCCTGGGCGCGCTGGCCCACGTAGGCGTGCACCATCGGCGAACCGGGCGCGGCGTGCGGGACTTCCCAAAGCGCGGCGGCTTGCTGCTGCCAGGTGCGCAGCAAGGCCGGTTGCAGCGTGGATGAGCCACGCAGCTCGGTGAGCGCCGCGGCGAGCTTGGCGCGGGCGGCACGGCGCCGGCGCTCGGGATCGTTCTCGTGTGAGCGCAGGGCCGCGAGGATCAGCCAGACCAGGAACACCAGGGAAACGGCGGTCACCAGGCAGGCAATGACCAGCGACTGGAAGGGCAGTGGCACGAAGCCGGTGGCGGACTCGGCCAGCGGATCGCGCGGCAGGTTTTCCGGCGGCACGGGCGGCACGGCGTTGGGCACGACGGGCGCGGGCGCCGTGCTCGAGGGCGGCGGGTTGAGGGAGAACTGCACGGGCGCGCCGGAGCCGGCGGGGGCCGACACGGGGGCCGAGCCGGCGGTGACGGTCACGGTGACCGGTTCGCTGGCAATGGTCTTGTAGGTGCCGGTCTTGGTCTCGAAGTAGGTGAAGCGGACCGGCGCGAGCTTGTAGGTGCCGGGGCGCGACGGGACGAGCACGACGTCCTCGCTGAGGGCGCCCTCGAAGAGCGCGCCGTCCTTCATCGTGCGCTTGGACTTCGGCTGCACGACCTGAAAGTCATTCGAAACCTCGCGCTGCGGCAGCCCGGTGATGTCGGGCCAGTTGCCGGTGCCAGCGAGCTCGATGGTCCACGTGACGGGTTCGCCGACCGCGGCGGTGACCGGGACGACCTTGGAAGTGAAGGTGAAATCGCCGACCGCGCCGGAGAAGTCCGCTGGGGCGGTGGGCAGCGGCTTGATCGTCAGCGCCAGGGGATTCGACTCGAGTTTGCGCTGCTCGACCTGCTGCATGGGCAGGAAGGCGAAGCCGCTGCTGGAGATGTTGAAGTTCAGCAGCTGCGAGGCCGGTTTGATGGTATAGTTGCCGGGGGCCTTGGCGTACGCGCGGGTGTTCTGCGCGAGGATGGCGTAGCGCTCGCCGCGGATCAGCGTCTCGCTGAGCTCGAGCTTGCTCCAGTCCTCGGTGACGAGCGGGGCGGGTTGCCATTCGACGTTGCTTGCGGGCGAGTGGAGGTAGCGGCGGACAATGTTCAGCGTGTAGGAGACGGGAAAAACCTCGCCGGCCCAGAAGGTGTCGCGCGGGGTGGTGACCTTCAGCGTGACAATGTCGTCCACGGCGAGGCCGGAGTTGCCAAGGGTGGCGTCGCCCACGGTGAACTTGACGGCCTTGACGGCCAGCGCGCCCTTGTCGGTCTTGATCTCAAACGCCGGGATGGTGATCGGCGTGCGCGTCTCCGCGACGACGGGGAAGGTGAGCATGTAGGTCTTCGTGACACTGTTGGCGCTGCCGAAACCGAACGAGGCGTTGGTGCTGCTCGAGACGGACGGGCGGCCGAATTTCAGGCCGGGCACGGTCGGCAGCTTGGCGCCCTCCTCGGGTTCGCAGTTCTCAAAGACCAGCGAGAGGTCCGAGGTCTGGTTGAAGCCCAGCTGTCCGCCCGGCGGGTCCCAGCGCACGGTCTGCGCGAGGGCGCCGAGGGCGCCGAGGGAGAAGAAGAGGAGGCTGGCGAAAAAACGACGCATGAGAGTTTACCAATCCTTGGCGGTGGCCTTGGGCTTTTGCTGCTGGCCTTGCATGATTTGCTGGAGCTTGGCGGGGGAATCCTGGTTGCGGACTTGGTCGAGTTTCTGGAGCGGCATGGCGAGGTCGGGATCCTGGGTCTGTTCCTCGGGCTTCTTGTCCTGCTGGCCGCCGACCTTCTGCGTGCCGGGCTTGGGCGGCTGGGGCTTCTGCTCCGGCTTCGGCTGCGGCGGCTTGTCCTTCATGTCGCCGAAGGCGTCCTGGTTCTGCTTTTGCCGCTGCTGTTCCTGTTGCTGCTGGTCCTTCTGTTCCTGCTGCTTTTGCTCGTCGGACTTCTGCTGGTCCTGGTTCTGTTGCTGCTGTTTGTCCTGTTGTTGCTGATCCTTTTTCTGCTGATCCTGCTTTTGCTGGTCCTGCTTATCCTGCTTCTGCTCTTCCTTCTTGAGCAACTCCTCGAGATCGGCGCGTAGCTTGGGCCAGTCGGCGGCGCGGGCATCAAGCTTCTCGCCGAGGTCGACGCCCCGCAGCGCGTCGCGCACGACCCGCTCGGGCGCCTGCTGCTTGGCGGACTTCAGGCGTTCGCCGTAGGTGAGGGTGGTCTGCGCCAGATCGGAGCAGTCCTTGGCGGAAAGGGCCGGCAGCTCGGCAAGGCGGGCGACGGTGGTGGAAAGCGGTTTGGCGAGGGGATCGGTGCCTTCGGCCCCGAAGGCTTGAGGTGAGAGGCTTGAGGCGAGGGCAAAAACAAAAAGCAGCGCGGCGACTTGCAGGGCTTGGTTGCCTCTGGCCTCCAGCCTCTGGCCTTTCGCCTTCGAAAGCGGCAGCGCCCTTTCCTTCGGCCGCACGGGGAACTCGGCCCAGTAGCTGATGAGCAGCAGCAGCAGGCCGGGGGCGAGGAACCATTGGAAGCGCTCGATCATGCGCGCGGTGTTCTTTTCCGAGAACTCGCCCTTGCGGCCGGCCTCGACGGTTTTGTTCAGCAGCGAGGAGAGATCCACCCAGCTACTCGCATCGGTGTAGGCGCCGCCCGTGACCTGCGCCAGTTCCTGCAACGTGGAGCTGTTGAGCCGGGCGAGCACCACGGCGCCGCGCTCGTCCTTGACGAAGCCGCCAGCGGCATCGGGGATGAAGGAGCCCTGCGCCGTGCCGACGCCGAGGCCGATGACCCGGATGCCTTTCGTCTTGAGCAGCTCGATGAGGGACTTCCAGTTGTCGTCCGTGGCCTCGCCGTCGCTCAGGATGATGAGGTAGCGGTCCGCGGTCGAGGTGCCGAAGGCCTGGATCGAGGTCTCGAGCATGGCCTTGTAGTTGGTGCCGCCCTCGGGGAGATAGTCGGGATTCATCGCCGGCAGGAACTCCCGCAAAATCTCGTAGTCGGCGCTGAGGGGGCTCTGGAGGAACGCCGTGCCGGCGAACAGCACGAGGCCGACGCGCTCGCCTTTAAGGCCGTCGAGGAGCGACTGGATGAGCAGCTTGCTGCGGTCGAGGCGCGAGGGCTTCACGTCCTGCGCGAGCATCGACTTGGAAAGGTCCACCGCGATGAGCACCTCGCGCGACTGGTCGAAGACCTGTTCCTGGACGGTGCCCCATTGCGGGCGGGCGAGGGCGATAAGGCAGAGGGCGAGGCCGAACCAGAGCCAGATGCGCGGGCGCGTCTCGGCCGTGGTGTGCTTGGTGCCGAGCGAGACGTCGAAGGCCCCGGCCCAGGCGCGGGCGATCTTCGGCCACGCCGACACGGCGCGCGCGGTGTGGCGCGCCAGCTCCCACGAGAAGAGCAGCACGAGCGGCACGAGCAGCCAGAGGAGGTGCGGCGAGTGGAAGGTCATGCGGCAGCGGGCGCGGGTTTGCGCCGGAAGGGCGACTGCGGCGGCAGCGCGAAGAGCGCGCCGAGGAACAGCAGCGACGCGCCCGGGATGGCGAACCAATGGAACAGCTCCGTGGTGAGCAGGTAGGACTTGGCGGTGAACTCGATTTTCTGCGCCTTGTCGATCGCGGCGAAGGCCTTCTCGGCCGTATCGATGTCCATCGCGCGGAAAAACTTGGCGCCCGTGGCATCGGAGATGGCGTGCAGCTGGTTCTCATCGAGGTCGGAGATGGCGCGGCGGTAGCCGATCTTGTTGCCGTTGTCGTCGAACACTGGCATCGGCACGAGGCCGTCGCGGCCGGCGCCGATGGTGTAGACGGGGACGCCGCGGGCCTTCGCGATCTCGGTCGCCTGCTCGGGCGTGAGCAGGCCGCGGTTGTTGGCGCCATCAGTCATGAGCACGACGAAGGCGCCCTTGCGCTTGCTGCCGACCTCGCGCTTGGCCTGCTCGAGCCGGGTCAGCGCGACGCCGAGGCCGTCGCCGATGGCGGTGCCGTCCTCGATCATGCCGATCTTGAGGCGCTCGATCTGCCGGGCGAGCCACTCGTGGTCGAAGGTGAGCGGGGCGAGCGTGTAGGCGCGGCCGGAGAAGACCACGAGGCCGATGCGGTCGCTCGTGCGCTGGCTGATGAAGGCCTGGATGATCGGCTTGATGGCCTGCAGGCGGTTGATGCGGTCGCCGTCGCGCTCGTAGTCCTCGGCGAGCATCGAGCCCGAAAGGTCGATCGCGAGCATCAGGTCGTAGCCCTGCTGCTTCACCTCGCGCTTGTCCTCGACGATCTGCGGCCGGGCGAGCGCGAGGATGACGAGCACGAGGCCCGTCATCGCGAGCGCGGCGGGCCAGCGCGAGGTGGGAATGAACGACGGGCGGTGCCACGCCGCCGCGAAGGGCACGACGAGCACCGGGGCGCCGCGGCGGCCGCGCACCCAGACCAGCAGCGGCAGCACGAGCAGCGCGAGCAGCCAGAGCGGGTCGGCGAACTGGTAATCGTCGATGCGCATCAGCGGTGGCGGCCCGCGAACATGCGGGCGTGGAAGAAGCGCACGAGGGCGCCGAGCCGTTCCTCGTCGGTGCGGACGACGAGCCGGCTGAGCTGGTTGGGGAAAATCGCGCGGAACGCGTCCTCACGCTGCCGCACCCACGTGGCGTGCGCCTCGCGCTGCGCGGCCGAGGTGCCGTTGAGCGTGACAAGCCGGCCGGCGACGGGGTCGTAGGTGGTGAGCGTGCGGTCGTGGGGCAGCGCGCGCTCCCATGGGTCGTCGACGCGGAAGCCCATCGTCTGGTAGCGCCGCGAGAGCACGCTCCAGCCCTCGGGCTCGACGCGCGGCGGGAAATCGCCGAGCCAGATCATGATACTGTGGCGCGGCGCGGCCTTGGCCAGCAACCGCCACGGCAGGAAGGAGGCGTTCGAAGCATCGGCCTCGGCGGACAGCGAGGGCGCCGGTTGCCCGAGCAGCTGCGCCGCGGCGTGCAGGATCTGGCCGCGGCCGCGGACGGGCTCCTTCAACGTGTAGCCGGCCGGCGAAGCGTGCAGGAAGCCGACGCGGTCGCGGTTGACGGCGCCGAGCATCATGACGAGGCCGGCGAGTTCGAGCAGCGCCTCGCGCTTCGATTGCGCGCCGGAGCCGAACTGCAGGCTGACACTGTCCTCGAACACGAGCAGGAGGGAGACCTCGCGTTCCTCGATGAATTTCTTGCGGTAGGGTTCGCCCAGGCGGGCGGTGACGTTCCAGTCGATGTCGCGGATGTCGTCGCCGAAGGTGTATTTGACGACCTGGTCGAACTCCATGCCGCGGCCGCGAAAGGCGGAGCGGTATTCGCCGCTGAGCACGTTCTCCACGGCGTGGCGCACGCGCCACTCGAGCTGCCGCAGCAGCGCGAGCTGGGACGTGACCAGCGAGGTGTGCTCGTTGACGGGCGACGGCATGGGCGCGACGGCGTCAGACCTTGGCTGGCACCGGCGTGCGGATCAGCACCTGGTCGAGGATCTTGTCGGCGGTGAGGCCCTCGGCCTCGGCCTCGTAGGTGAGGCCGACGCGGTGGCGGAGGGCGTCGTGGAAGATTTCCTGTACGAGGGCGGGGGAGACGTAGTCGGCGCCCCGGAGCCAGGCGAGGGCGCGGCCGGCCTGGAAGAGCGCGAGCGAGGCGCGCGGCGAGGCGCCGAAGTTGAGGAGGCGCTTGGCGGTGCCGCCCTCGGCCTGCGCGGCGAGGTCGCGCGAGCTGCGGACCAGCGCGAGGATGTAGGCCTGGACGGTGGGCGCCACGTGGATGGCGTCGACCTGCACGCGGAGCTCGAGGAGCTCGGCACCGCTGGAGACGGCCTGCACGGAGGGCTGCTTCGTGACCTGGCCCCACATTTCCATCATCTGCGACTCCTCGGCGGCGGACGGGTAGTCGACGAGGAGCTTGAAGAGGAAGCGGTCGGTCTGTGCCTCGGGCAGCGGGTAGGTGCCCTCCTGCTCGACGGGATTCTGCGTCGCCATGACGAAGAACGGGCGCGGCAGCTGGTGCGAGTTGCCGCCGATGGTGACCTGCCGCTCCTGCATGGCCTCGAGGAGGGCGGACTGGACCTTGGCCGGGGCGCGGTTGATTTCGTCGGCGAGGACGAGGTTGGCGAAGATCGGGCCCTTGTGGGTGGTGAAGCCGCCGTCCTTGGGCGAGAAGATCATCGTGCCCACGACGTCGCTCGGCAGCAGGTCGGGCGTGAACTGGACGCGCTCGAACTGGACGCCGAGGGCGGAGCCGAGGGACTTGATGAGGAGCGTCTTCGCGAGGCCGGGCATGCCCTCGAGGAGGACATGGCCGTTGGCCAGCAGGGCGACCAGCATGCGTTCGATGACGGCATCCTGGCCGATGACGGCGCGGCCGATTTCTGTGCGGAGTTTCTGGGACCAGTCAGGACCGTTGATCATGGGGGAAAGTGAGGAGGGGAGAGTGAAAAGTGACAAGTGACGAGTGACAAGTGACGAGTGGCACTAGGTGGGCGTCGGGGTCCCTCCCGACGCCGGTCGTCGATAGGGACATTGGCGACCACCCTGGGGGTTGGTTTGACTGCGCCGGGCCGGCTTGGTTTCATTCTGGGAGGCAAAAACATGGCTGATTTTCCCGACATCGTGGAAGCGTCGCTGCAGGCGCGTTTTGTCTCCCTCGGCGTGCGGCCGGAGGAGGTGGAAGAGCGTTTTGTCCGCGGGGCCGGGGCGGGGGGCCAGAAGATCAACAAGACCTCATCGACCGTCTGGCTCCGGCACCGGCCGACCGGGGTCGAGGTGCGTTGCCAGCGCGAGCGCAACCAGAGCGTCAACCGCTTGCTGGCCTGGCAGGAACTGGCCGGGAAACTCGAGGGACGCCGCACCGCGGCGGCCGATCAGGCGCGCGCCGAGCGCGAACTCGCCCGGCGGCAGACCCGGCAGAAATCCCGCGGGCAGAAGGCCCGGATGATCGAGACCAAGAAGCACCGCGCGAAGCACAAGTCGTCCCGCGGCCGCGTCAGTGGCGACTGGTGAGCTTCAGCGGAGCCAGAAGGCCGCGGCCGTGATCGCGACGCCGGCGAAGAGGATGGCATTGGCGAGCAAGCCGAAGTTTCGTTCCAGCCAGCTGGGCGGCTGGTCGAGATCCTCGTTCAGCAGGGCCTCGGTGGACTTGCGAGCGTCGAGCCGGTGCTGCTTGCGGCGGGCGAGGTCGCGCCGGCTTTGCGCGGCGAAACCGCGCGCGATGATGCCCGCCATGATGAGCGTGACGCCGATGGCCAGCAGGTTCTCGTAGTCGGGCATGCGAAGGTCAGGCCAGCTCCACCGGATCGCCGACGCGCAGCGTGCCGCGCTTGGTCTCGTGGATGAGGTTGGTGCCGAAGTTCACGTTGGTCGGTTCGTGCTGGTCGCGGCGGTAGGTGGCGAGGGTCTGCAACGGCTCCTTGCCGCGCACGGCAGTGAGCTGGTCGGTGGTGGTGATGGGGCAGCGGGCGCAGAGGCCGGCGTTGCGCAGGACGACGTGGCCGATGCGGACCTGCGTCCACGCGTCCTCGCCATAGGGCGCGCAGCCGGTGACGACGAGGTTCGGGCGGAAGCGGTTCATCGGGAGGGGCTCCTCGTGCTTGGCAATGAGGCGATCGTTCAAGTCGGCGAGCGTCGCCTCGCTGATGACGAGCAACGGATACGCGTCGGCGAAGGTGACGACGTCGCCCGGTCGGGCCGTGGGTTTCACGATCGGCCGCTGGTAGGTGCCGCCCATGCGCACGAGCCGCAGCGGCAGGCCGAGGAAATCGCTGAGCCATTCCGCGGGCTCGTCGCCGCAGTCGTCGGCGGAAGTCGTGCTCTTCCACACCGTGACCCTGCGCACGCCGGCCGAAGCGTTGCGCGGAATTGTGACCGCGCCGCGGCCGGACGAAGAGAGCACGAGTGCCTCCTTGGTCAGCGCCGTCTCGATCAGCGCCATGCGCGGGTGGGTGCGCTGCGTGAGGAATTTGCCATCCTCCGCACTTACGACCATGAAGCGCCGGTCGCCGACGAAACCGTGGTCGTCCAGCTCGGCGGCGGTGACGCTCAGGCCGCGGCAGGATTTGACCGGATAAATGTGGAGGGCCGACAGGTGCATGGGCGAGCGAAGTAGCGGGTAGCGAGCAGTGAGTAGCGAGTAGAAATTCAGATACTGCGGCTTGGGATGAAGATGCTCGCTAGTCGCTACTCACTGCTCGCTACTTTCCTCATATAATTGGCGAGGTAGCGCTGCTGGTCCTGCGCGGTGGCGAACTTGTCCGGCCGGGTGCCGCTGAGGCCGTAGCAGATGGAGAGCATCTCGCCGACAAACTTGCAGAGGCAGGGAATCGCCTTGCCGGCGTTGGGCCCAATCATGCCGAACAGCGTCAGGCCCCCGGCATCGATGACATAGGTGCCCTGGTCGGCCGTGACGCCGCCGAAGCGCACGGCGTATTCGCCGCCCACGAACTCGATCTCCATTTTATCGAGCATCATCTTCGGCGCCTCCTCGCCGTCCATTTCGGCGTAGACAGGCCGCCAGACACCATCGAGAGATTGCATGGTGAAAAATTGGCCACAAAAAGCCGCAAAAAGCCACGAAAAGAAACTCTGCCGTTGGTTTTGCGGGAGAGATTTCAATGTCAACTAATAGTATACTAGAGCCCCGACGGCTTTAGTATACTATTAGTTGACATTGAAGCTGGACGGGCGCGTGGGCCGGCCGGGCTGGCGTTCAGGCGCGCTTCAGGACGTCGCGCGGGGTCGTCTCGATCGGCGCGGGGTCGGTGAGTTCCTTCGCGCCCTTGGCGCCGAGCTCGTTGAACTTGCGTGCGCCGGGCAGCAACGTCTGCTCAAAGGAACCGACGGCGGCATTGTAGGCTTTGTTGGCCGTCTCGAGGCTGCGACCGACCTTGTCGAGGTTGTCCGAGAAATTGGCGATGCGGTCGTAGAGCGCGCGGCCGAGGTCGGCGATGATCTGGGCATTCTTGGAAACATCCTCCTGACGCCAGCCGTAGGCCGCCGCCTTCAGCAGAGCGATGAGCGTGGCGGGCGTGGCGAGCAGGACTTTTTTCGCGATGGCGCGGTCGATGAGCGTCGGATCGCCCTGCAAAGCGCCGGAGAGGAACTGGTCGCCGGGGAGAAAGAGCACGACGAACTCGGGCGAGGGCTGGAACTGCTCCCAGTAATTCTTGGCGCCGAGGGCGTCGATGTGGCCGCGGACCTTGGCCGCGTGCTCGGCGAGCTTGGCGGCGCGGACGGTCTCGTCGGTGGAATTGGCGGCCTCGCGGTAGGCGTCGTTCGGCGCCTTGGCGTCGATGACGATCTGCTGGCCGCCGGGCAGGCGGACGATGAGGTCGGGGCGGAAGCCGCCCGCCGACTGTTGCTCGACGAAGTCGCAGTAGGAACTCATGCCCGACATCTCGACGACGCGGCGAAGCTGCAGTTCGCCCCAGGTGCCGGCGGTCGTGGTGGAGCGCAGCGCGGTGGTGAGCTTGGAGGCCTCGGCCTGCAGCGAGACCTGGGCGGTGCCGAGCGACTTCAATTGCTCGGAAAGCTGGCCGTAGGCGCTGGCGCGGGCTTTTTCGATCTCGCCGATCTTAGCGTCGACCTTTTCCAGCGACTCCTTGAGCGGCTTCACGAGCGAATCGATTGCCTGCTGGCGCTTGCCGAGCTCGTCGGCGGACTGTTGGTGGAGCTTGCCGAAGGTCTCGCGGGCGAGCTCGAGGAAGGACTGGTTGTTGGAGCGGAGGGCGTCGGCGGAGAGTGCCGTGAACTCGGTCTTCAGGCGTTCGTGAGCGTTGACGAGGGCGGAGATTTTTTCCGCGGCGGCGGCGCGCTCCGCCGCGAGTTCATTTTCGATTTTCGATTTATGGTTTTCGATTTCAGACAGAGCAAGGCGGGTGGTGGCCAGATCTGCCTCCATCAGACGGGCGCGTTCGCCGGTGGCGGCGGCGCGGGACTGGGCGATGAACCAGCCCAGGGCGGCGCCGACGGCGAGGCAGAGGAGCGCGATGACGATTTCCATGAGGAGGACAATGAAGCGCGGAATGGCGCGGCGGGCAAGCGCGCAACCGGGACAAACCTGCGGGGTGAGGGCACCCCGCCCACAACTTCAACGCAGGTTGCCGAACGAGATCTGGATGTCGGTGCCCTTGACGCCGGGGCCGGCGTGGAGCGTGCCGCCGTGGAGGCGGAGGATCTCGCGGGCGAGGAAGACGGAGAGGCGGCCCTGGTTGGGTGTGCCGCCCGGGGCGGGCAGGGGGAGTGTGCCGTCGAGTTCGAGGCTCTTACCCTCGATGGTGACGACGGCGGTGCGCAGGGCCCCGGCCCCCGTCGTGCGCAGCGTGAACATCAGGTTTTTCGCGCCCTCGTCGGGCCGGTTGGCGGCGATGGCATCGAGGATGGCGCCGAAGGCGAAGCGCAGCAGGTTCGGGTCGACGGAGAAGACCAGGGTTTCCTCGGAAAAGCGCGTGGTGAAGCCGTGGGCGTTGGCGAGCTCCGTGAGCAGGTGGTTGAGGTCGATGGCCGCGGCGGCGGGCGCGGCGATCTCGCCGAGCAGGACGGCGTGCTCGGACAGGCGCTGCAATTTCCGGACCTCGGTGGCGAGGGAGACCCCGGTGGCCAGCGTGGCGGCCCCGGTGGGCATGGGCGAGTTGGTGTCGCGGCTGAGCAGCTGCGCGAACGTGACGAGGGAGACCAGGGGGTTGGACAGCTCATGGCTGAGCGTGAGGCCGAGATTGCGGAAAAGTTCGCGACGGTGCTGTTCGAGTTCGCCGCGGATGCGCTCGATCTCGGGGGCGGCCTCCTCCCACAGCACCCAGGCGCCGTCGATCTCGGGCGCGGGGCCGGCGGTCACGCGGAAGCGGTGCGGGGCGCGCGCGGGCTGGGTGATGGTCCTGCCGGTGTGCAGCGCCTCGCCGATCACGGCGCGGACCTCGACGGGCAGGTCGGCGGTGGCCAGCTCCGCGCGGGACACCAGGCGGGCGCCGGGGAGATACTTGGCCTGCAGGGCGGCGGCGGCCCCGGCCCGGGCGAAATCGCCCAGCTGGGAGGAGCGCTCCAGGCAGCGTTCCAGCAGGCGGCCATGGAGGACGGCGCGGAACTTGTCGGACTCGCGGTAAGGCGCGCCGTCGGCGCGGGGGCCGAGGGCCATCCAGCCGAGAAGCTGGCCGCTGGCGTGCAGCGGAATGAGCAGGCGCGCACCCCAGCCTTGCAGCTGTTGGCGGATGGGCGCGTCGACGGCGGGATCGTCCGTGCCGGGCCATTGGGCGAAGTCGAGGATGGCGGGATGCTCCTCGAGCCAGAGCGAGAGGGGATGGCCGGCACTGCAGCGGTGCCCCTCGTCGTCGGAGACGAACGCGTCGAACTCGCGGAAGAAGAACAGGACCTTGCCAGACTTCAGGATGTAGCGGCCGGCGCGGCGGAACTCGTCGAGCAGGCGCGTGCGGTCGTCGAGGTGGGCGAGGGCGCTCTCGAGGAAGTCCCACGACTCCGCGGACTCGGCGGCGGGCGCCGGGGTGGCGGCTTCGCGGGGGAAAGGCGGCTCGCTGCGGCGGGTGCGCTCGAGGGCGGTCTGCAGCTGCGAGTTCTTGTCGGCGATTTCCTCGAGCAGGTTGACGGAATCGGCGAGGCGGGCGCGGCTTTCGTCGTAGCTGAGGAAAAGCCGGGCGGCGCGGTGCTGGCGGGCCTGTTCAAAGGGCAGGCTGTGCGGCTCGCCGACGAGAATGACGAGGGTGCCGGTGCCGGCGGCGAGCCGGGTACGCGCATCGTTGATATCGGTGATCCAGACGCGGGCGCCGGGCCGGAGGAGTTCGCGCTGCAGATCGGCGGGGCGGGCGAAGATGACGGGTTCGCGCGGGGCCAGCTGGTTCTTCCATGCCACCTCCAGCGCGGGGTCGAGGGTCGTCAGGATAATGGTGGCGGGCATGGAAAAGTGATGCGGAAGGTGGCCCCCGGTCTTCCGATGTCGGGGACTATGATGGTTGCGCGGTGTTCGTGCAAGATATCTGCGCAGACGGCAAGCCCTAGTCCCATGCCCTTGGTCTTGGTGGAGACGAACGGGTGGAACAGGCGGGCGCGCTGGTCGGGGGGGATGCCGGGGCCGTTGTCGGAGACCTCGAGGATGACGCTGCCGCTGGGGGAATTCCGGGAACGGAGCTCGACGTGCCGGTCTCCCTCGACCTGGTCGAGGGCCTGGAAGGCATTGATGAGGAGGTTGAGCAGGACTTGGCGGATGGCGCTGTTGTCGGCGAGGATGGTGTCGGTCGTGGCGCCGAAGGTGCTGGAGATGGAGACGCGGGCCTCGGTCGCCCGGGTGAGCATGAGGTCGATGGTCTCGCGCACAACGACGTGGAGCGAGATGCGCTCCATCTGGTGGCGGCGGGGGTTGGACAGATCGAGGAGCTGCTGGGTCAGGCTGTCGATGCGGTCGACCTCGGCGGGGATGAGGAGGTTGAATCGGCGGCGGAATTCCGCGTCGTCGTAGCGGGTGGGGAGCAGGTGGGCGAAGGTCTTGATGGAGACGAGGGGGTTGCGGATCTCGTGGGCGAGGCTGGCGCCGAGCAGGCCGATGGTGGCGAGCTGGTCGGACTGGCGGGCCTGCATGGTCAGGCGGGAGCGGGCGAGGATGTTGTCCATGAACTCGGCGATTTCCTGGACCTGCTGCACCTCGGGGTAGGTGAAGGGGCGGTGGTTCACCTTGGGGCCAAGGCCGAGCAGGAGGGAGGGGGCCGGGCTGCTGCGCGGCGCGGTGACGATCAGGCCGAGGTTGAATTCAGTGAGAAACTGGCGCAGGTCGACGAGGCCGGGCTCGGCGCGCTGGCGCTGGAGGCTCTCGGGCGTGGTCCAGCCGTTCAGGCAGAGCGCGGCGTGGGCCGGCCGGTCCTTGGCGAACTCGACGTTGCCAGCGGCGTAGACCTCGCCGCTGTCGAACAGCAGCCGGGCGTAGCTGGTCTGGCACCAGGCACGCAGCAGGCCCTCGAACCCCGCGATCAGTTTGTCGGGATCGGGCTCGCTGCGGGCCAGTTCGATGACGGTCCGGCGGGTGGCGGCGATATTCTGCTCGGGGCTGAGGTGGAACCACTCGCGGGTCTTGCGCTCGAGCAGGAACGTGACCGAGGCGCAGGCTGCGACACTCAGGATGAGGTCGGCAGGCGGGAGCATAATGAGGCCGAACAGCCACCAGCCGCCGAAGATGCCAAGGCACAGCACCAACACAAGGGTGAGCCGCTGGCCGACGGTGAGAAACACCTGCCGGGCGTCAAAGATTCTGTGGATCGTAACGGCCCATGCGGTGAGCGCATAGAAGCCGAGGATGATGATAGGGCTCAGTCGGGTGAGCGCGCGGCTATCCAAGTAGTTGCCGATACCATTCAGCACTATGACCAGCAGGCAGGCGACACCGGCGTTCAGGGTAAGGAACTGCATCTCAATCCGGCGAATGCCAGTTTGTTTCCGCAGCTGACGATACGTCTGGATCACGAGAAACAGGTAGAGGGAGAAACTGAAGGCGATATACAGGCTGTAAGCCGTGCCGCGCCGCGGCCCCCCTGGCATTGTTTCCGGCAGGATGAACGAGTCGGAATAGCAGAGCAGCGCCAGGGCGATAGCCATGACCAGCCAGATCGAAGAGCGTATCAGGGCCCTGCCTGAACCGCCCTCCGGGGTCACCACCGAGTCCTTCAGCAGGCAGATGATCCATGGGAAAAAGGCGCCGGCCGCTGAAGCGGCACGCAACCAAGGAACGGGATTACCCCCCACAAGGGTGTTGCCGGCCAGCACCGCTTTCAGCACAAAAAAAAGCCACAAGGTGGCGTTCAATGAGGCCAGGGCGAATACCTGATTGACCCAACGGCGGGGGTTGGCCCAAAGGACGGTCGCGCCGATTGCGAGTGTGATCAGCGGGGTGAAAAGAATCAGAGTCGGCATCATTTCTCAAGTATCAGGGCCGAATTGCTGCCCGACAGGCCGTGGCTGTTGACCAGAGCGATTTTCACCGGCAGGCGACGAGGCTGGTCGGACAGGTTCAGGGGGCACGCCGGGTCGGGCGTCTCCCAGTTGACGGTCGGGGGCAACAAGCCGTGGAAAAGACTGAGTGCCGTGCTGGCGGTTTGGATGGGACCGGAAGCACCGAGGGCCGTGCCGATGGCACCCTTGATCGAGCTGACCGGGATTTCGGCGAGCCGTTCGCCAAACAGCTGATGCATCGCCGTAGACTCGTGAGCGTCGATGATTCGGTGGCCGGGACCCCAAGCATTCAGGAAATCGACCTCGTCCGGGCGCCGCAGGGCGTTGGCCAAGGCTTGGCGCCCCGTCAGAACCAACCCCATGGCGGACTGACCGTCCTGATCATTGGCGTAACTGTAGCCCGTAATCCAGGCGAGCGCCGGACGCGGACTGTTTTCCGGTTCCAGCACGAAAATGCAGGCACCCTCCCCGAGCACGCCGGTCGAGCGCCACAGATCGAAGGGCCGGCAGGCCTTCTCAGGGTGTTGGCTGATGGCCGGGCTGAGCTCGGAGGCATTGAAACCGAGCATGGGGTAGAAGGAGAGAGGACATTCGCTGCCGCCGGCCAGAACTAGGCCGGCCTGACCGCTGGCCACGAGTTCGGCGCCTTGGCCGACGGCATCGAGCCCTGAGCAGCAGGACGTCTGCATCGTCAGCATGCGCGCAGGAATGCCGAGCCACTCGACGATCTTGCCGGCCACGTTGGCGATCGAGGCCTCATACATGATGCTGCCGGGTGTGTAGCGGGAGCCTTTTTTCATGACCAGCTCCATGCCGCGCCCGATCTTTTCGAAGTCCATGATGGACGTGCCCGTCACCACCACCGGGCTGAGCCGCGCCAGCTCCTCAGGGACGAGGCCGGCGTCCTTCAAGGCCAGCATGGCCGCCACCAAGCTGAACTGGGTATGCCGGGAAAGCCGTCGCGGGTTTTCCTCGGGCGCGTAGTTTTTCAAGTCCCAGTTCGCGATCTCGGCGCCGACGAAGGACCCGGCCTCAGGATCAAACCGGTTGATGGCCCGCACCCGGCTGACCGGCTCGTTGATGCCGCGGAAAAACTCCTCGCGGCCGATGCCCGCCGGGGTGACGGGGCCGAGGCCGGTGATCTTAACGCGTCGGCGCATGGCTGAGCCGCGCAAGGCGGACAGGCGGACGGGTGGATGACACCGGGATTTTTTTCAATGGCAGGCTGGGGTAAGGGAGTTGCGTCGGCCGGCACTGGCAGGTCGACATGGACCTGTGACGCCGCCTGCCGCCAAAACCTAACCAATTAATTTCTAGTTGGCCAACAATACGGAGGACAGCAAGCTTCCGGTGCTGCAAAAGAGATTTGCGCCGCACGGGAGGCGATCCCACAACAGCGTTCCCATGACCGCCCCGGAATTCGAAGCCCGCGTTGCCGCCTGGGCTCGCCAGCAGCCCGACGTGACCGCGCTGGTGCTCGGTGGCTCGCGCGCGCGGACCGGGAGCGCGGCCGACCAATGGGCAGACTGGGATTTTCAGCTGATCACCCCGCACCCGGAGCGCTTCCGGCACACCGGCTGGCTGGCCGCGATTGCGCCCTGCTGGTGCGCGCACGCGGAACGAACCCCGCGTGGGGTCGTGAAAGTCAGCGCGGTGTTTGAGCACGGCTTTGAGGCGGATTTCGTGCCGCTGGCGGTGTGGCAAATGAAACTGGTTTACGCCGCCATGCAGCATCCGGCTCGGGTCCGGTGGATGCCTCGCCGGCTGGTGCGGGGCATCCAAGAAACGCGCGGCTTCATGCTCGGCGGCGGCTACCGGCTGCTGGCCGGCGGGGTGGACTGGGAACGACGCTTCGCCGCCCTTGCCCTGGCGTGGCCTGCAATCGAATTGTCCGCAGGGGAATTCGCGCAGCACGTCACGGCCTTCTGGCAGAAGGCCGTGTGGATCTTCAAAAAAATCGTGCGGCCCGAGCTGCGTTCGGCGATGCACTGGTTGCATCTGCTGGTGGTGCATCATGTCTATGTGCTCCTGGCCGAGGAGGCCAGGCTGGCGGGCCGGCCCGCCAGGGGTGAGGCGCGCAAGGCGGAGCAGTGGCTGGACGCGGCGCGGCTGCGGCAGACGCAGATCACGACGGCGCCGGACCAGCAGGTCATGGCCCGCGCGCTCGGCGCCGCCCTGGACGTGTTTCAGGAAGTGAGCGCGAGCGTCGCCACGCAGCGCGGTTTTGTCCCCGGGGATTACTCGGCCGTGGCGGCCTGGCTGCGCGCCGAGCTGGCCAAGCTGGTCACGGGATCTTGAGCTCAAGAGGCGGCCAGCGGGAACTCGAGGATGAACACCGTGCCGCCGGCGGGGCGGACCTCGACCTTCAGCTCCGCATGATGCGCCGCAGCGATGTGGCGGCAGATGGTCAGGCCGAGTCCGGTGCCGTGGTCCTTCGTGGACTCGACCGGCTTGTGCAGGATGACCGCCAGGGTCGCCTCCGGCAGGCCCGCGCCGTTGTCGGCGATGGACAGCACCGCCTTGCCGCCGCTTTTCCGAACGGAAAGGACGACCCGCGTCGCGCCGGCCTCGAGCGAGTTCTTGATGAAATTCTGCAGGGCCCGGATGATCTCAAAGCGGATGCCGGTGATCATGACATCCGTTTCGCCCTCCACCTCGATGCGGGTCGAATCGAAGAACAGCACGGAGCGCGTCTCGGCGGCGGCGGCGAGCAGGTCGAAATTCCCGCCCGACGACAGGTGGCGGGTGCTCTGGCGCCAGGACTCGGCGAGGTGCAGGCAGAACGAGGAGCAGTGCTCCAGCCGCTCGGCAAAAGTGATGATGCGCTGCAGCGCCGGCGACGTGGCCGGCAGCGCGCGCGCCTCCTCCAGCAGCATGCTGGTGTAGCCGGTGGTCACGACGAGCGGGTTGCAGATGTCGTGGACCATCTCGGCCGCCGCTTGGCCGTAGCCGACCTGCATCTGGTGTTTCTTCTGCTCGCGCTTCACGCCCTCGTAGGTTTCCTCGAGGTGCTTCAGCAGCGCGGAACGCTTCCGCCGCTCCAGGGCTTCCCGCGCATGGCGCCGGACGGCCGCCTGCAGCACGTCGACGTCGAACGGCTTCTTGAGATACTCGTTGGCCCCGAGGCTGATCGCGGCCTGCGCCGAGGCGAGGGCGCCGTAGCCGGTCATCATGATCACGGACGCATCGGCATCGAGCTTGCGCAGCTCCTCCAGGCCTTGGATGCCGTTCTTCTGCGGCATGCGGATGTCCATGACGATGACGGCGAAGGCCTGGTCAGTGATCAGGGCGAGCCCGCGATCAACCCGGTCCACCGCCAGCACCTCGAATTCGTCCTGCAGGAGATAGCTAATGCTCTCGCGCGGGCCGAGTTCGTCGTCGATGACCAGCACCTTGGGGCGGGTCGCGGTCGTGGCCGGGGTGAGTGAAGGCGCGTCAATCATGGGGAAAGGGTCGCGGAAGGCTGGGCGGCCTCCGCCGGTTTGGCAACCCGAAGCTTGGGTCTGGCGCCCCGGCGCGCGGATTTTTGCGCCGTTTTTTGACGGTTATTTAGCAGCTGCCACCCCGCGTGAGAACAGCTCGGTGATGATGTCCTCCAGCGGCACGTCCTGGATGGTGATGTCGTCCACGGCGCCGTGCGTCAGGATCTGCTGACACACGGCGGTCACGTGCTCGCTCGGGACGTGGAGCAAGATCTCGCCATCATCGCAGACCTTGCACACGCCATGCAGGGGTTTCCAGTCGGGCGGGAAGGCGCCGTCGCGGGGCTTGAACTTGATGATGCGCTGCCCGCCGCCGGCGCCGGCGATGCGGTCGAGGCCGCCGTCGTAGATTTTCTTGCCGTGGTCGATGACGATGACGCGCTCGCAGAGCGACGAGATATCGGCCATGTAATGACTGGTCAGGAGAATGGTCGTCTTGTGCCGGCGGTTGTAGTCGCGCAGGAACTCGCGGACGTTCTTCTGCGAGACGACGTCGAGGCCGATGGTCGGCTCGTCGAGGAACAGCACGCGCGGGCGGTGCAGCAGCGCGGCGATCAGTTCCATCTTCATGCGCTCGCCCAGCGAGAGCTCGCGGACCATGACGTTGAGCTTGGGGCCGACGCCAAGCAGCGTGACGAGCTCGTCAAGCGTCGCCTGGTAGGCAGCCTGGTCGAGGCCGTAGATAGCGCGGAGCAGGTAGAAGGATTCCTGCGCCGGCAGGTCCCACCAGAGCTGGTTCTTCTGGCCGAGCACGAGGGCGAAGAGGCGCCGGTATTCGTTCTCGCGCTTGGTCGGATCAAAGCCCGCGACGCGCGCCGAGCCGCTGGTCGGGTAGATGAGGCCGGAGAGCATCTTCAGTGTGGTGGTCTTGCCCGCGCCGTTGGGCCCGAGGAAGCCGACGAGCTCGCCCTCCTTGATGCTGAAGCTGACGTTGTCCGCCGCGCGCGTTTCCTCGAACTCGCGCTTGAACAGCCCCTTCACTCCGCCCCAGAAGCCGGGCTGCTTCTTGTAGGTGCGGAAGACGCGCGTGAGGTTTTCAACTTCGATCATGGCCAGGAGAGTTCTGCAGCAGGAATCCAGAAGCGAGCAGATTGCAAGGCGCGCTCACGCCGGCGCGGTGCGGCGCCGCCAGAGCAGGCAAAGCAGGCTGGCCGCGTAGGTGGCGAGCACCAGGTAGCCGAGCCGGTGGCTGCCCAGCCACATGCCAAGGTATTCGCAGAATCCCCCGAGGGTGGCCCCGATCAGGTTGGCGCCAAACAGGGCGGCGGGATGGAGGGCGTCGCGGAAGGTCGTGGAAAAAATCAGGCCCGCGAAGAAGACCGGCAGCGGCACGGCCAGCAGCGTCCAGGCGAGGCGCAGGCCGAGCGGCTGCGCGAGGATTATCTCCTTCGGCAGCACCAGGAGGAGCAGGAGTGACAGGAACAGCGGGACGAAAAACCAGGGCTGGAATGCCCGCAGAAAGCGCAGCGCGACCCAGTTGGCCAGCAGCACCATCAACAGCACGCCGGCGATGACCAGCATCGTGACCAGCCAGGTGGCGCCGAAATAAAGCGAGCAGTCGCCGATGCTCTTCGTCTGCAGCAGCAGAAATCCCCAGCCCATGAAAAAGAAATGGCCGTCGGTGGCGCCGAAGCCCGGGCCGCGCAGGCGGGCCACCGCCGCCACCGAAACCGCGAGGAGCAAGCCGATCACGATCGCGTAGTCCGCGGGTATGCCTTGCCGCTCAAGATAGAGATACGGCCAGTCGTCGGTTGCGAGGTCGACCGGGACATCGACCACGGAGCTCAGTTCCCAGTCGGCGATCTTCGCCGGCGGCCGCCGGGGCAACGGCCCCCGCGGGGCGACTATCGCGAGTGCGCCGCCATTGACATAGACACAGGGCCGCCGGCCGGTGGCCTGCTCCACCATCTGCACGAGTTTCTGGGCCAGCCATTCGCGCCCGGAAAAAAACCAGACCACCAGCGCGCCGTCCGGCCGCACCAGCGAGTAAGCCTGGCGGAAGCTCTCGACGGTGTAGATGTAACCGTCGAGCCGCAGGCTCGCGCCGTAGCTGAACAGCGCCTGGCTGTCCAAGTAGCCGAAGGCGACCAGATCGTAGGTGGCGGTGCATTGC
The DNA here is from genome assembly GCA_029945445.1 of Lacunisphaera sp. Lineage (GTDB taxonomy): Bacteria > Verrucomicrobiota > Verrucomicrobiia > Opitutales > Opitutaceae > Lacunisphaera. Next base: position 39,317 of record JAQSCO010000005.1, read on the forward strand.
TGGAGAAACGCGCGGCCGTCGTTGACGTGCAGGGTCACCCGCGGATCGCCGTAGGGATCCGCCGAGCTCAGGCGATGGCTGATGACCGGGATCTGCGGATCGATCTCGACGGCGTCCACATGGGCGGCGCCGTGGAGCAGCGCGGTCTCGACATCCATGCCGCCGCCGGCCCCGAGCACCAGCACGTGCGCCGGCGGATTGATCAACTGATACGGCAGACTGTATTGGACGATGGACTTGGTGATCAGCGCATGCCGCCAGCCCTCCGGCGCATACCGCCGGAGATCCACCGTGCCGTGCATCTGGTAGAAGTCCTGGTTGACGTGCAGCTGGAAGATCGGCGGGTCACGCATGGTCCGCAGATCGGCGGGCAAAGGCCCCGCCGGCCGCTCGGCCACATATTGCCGGAACTGGCCCGGCGCGGGTGTTTCCGTCTGCAGGTAGGTTTCCCCGATCGTGATGTAATAGTAGGGCGACCAGAAAACCTCGCGCTGGCCCGCGGCCAGCCAGATCGCGCCGACGGCCACGCTGCACGCCGCCAGGCTCCCGAGCCGGCGCCGCCGTTCGCCCAGAGCCAGGATGATCAGGGCCACGGCGGTGAAACCGAACAGGGGGGAGAAGGACCACAGCGAAAACAAGCCGAAGACCAGCGTGCCGGTGAGGCTGCCGGCCAGGTCCCACGCATACGCGCGCAAGGCCGGCAGCCGGGCGAACTGCACGCCGATCGCCTGACCCAACGGCGTGAACATCGCGGCGTTCGCGGAAAAGATCATGAGCAACGCCGCATAGCCGCCCAGTTTGCCCTGCGTGGCGCCAAACCGGAATTCACCGGCTCCCCCCAGCGAGACCTGGCCGCCGCCGACCCACAGCAGGAGCAGGACATTGGCGGCGAAGAAAACGGGCAGCAGGCGGAACAGCCTGTCGCCGCGCGCGCTAACCATCGCGCCGATGCCCAGCCCAAGAAATGAACTGATGAGCATCAGATTGGCGTAGTAGGCGACCAGCCGCACCTCGGAAGGCACCCAGCGGATGACCATCAACTCCAGGAAAAGCGCGGTGAAGGAGAGGGCGAACAGACGCAGCCCGGCGTGGGGCGCTGGATCGTTTGGTCCGGTTGCCATGGTGCGATTCTACACCGCGCGCGGGACCTGGGCCTGCTCGATGGCGGCGAGGAAGGGGGCGAAATCCAGGTAGTGCGGGACGATGTGCGTTACGCCGAGCTCCGGCAGGCGGGCGGCGGGGCCCTCCGTGCCCACGCCCACAAGCGGCCAACCCAGTTCGCGGCAGGCGCGCACGTCCCACGCGGCGTCGCCGATGTAGGTAATGCGGTCGAAACTTTTCCGGCCATGCTGCGCCGCGGCCCGGGCCAATGACGCCTGCATGATGTCCGTGCGCGGATGCGCCACGTCGCAGAACGCCGCCGGCAGGCCCTCGAACGGGATGCCGGCGGTCCGGAACTTGTGGTGCGCGGTCGCCTCCCAGTCGCCCGAGGCGATGGCCACGGCATAGCCGCGCCGCTGGAGTTCGCGCACGCACGCCGCCGCGCCGGGAATTTCCTGCGTGCGCCGGCCGGTGCGCTGCGTGATCTCCCCCATGAGCGCGACCATGCGCGCCTGCACGGCGCGGGATTCGGCGGCGGTGGGCGGCGAGCCGCGGGCGCGGCGCACGATTTCCTCGAGGCAGAAGGACGCCGTGGTGTGCGTGTAGGTCTCCCACTCGGTCTTCACGCCGGGCAGGTGCAGCGCCTGCTCGATGGCGAGCACGTAGCAGTTTTCGGCGATGGCGAAGTCATCCGTCAACGTCCCGTCCATGTCGAACATCACCAGTTTCATCAGTGGGGAATTAGATTTCAGCCGGCAGGCCGGATTGCGAGGCGGATTCGAGCGCGGCCAGTTCCGCGGCGGTCAGCCGCACGGACAGCGCGGCGACGCAGTCGTCCAGCTGCGCAATCGTGCGGCAACCGACAATCGGGATCACGGGGAACGGGCGCGACCACAGGTAGGCGAGCACGATGGCGCTGAGGTTCACGCCGCGCTGCTGCGCGATCCCGCCGGCGACGGCCGCGGCGGCGACATTGGGCGGCGTGTGGAAAATATTCTCGGTGAGGTCGGCCGGCGGCCGGGCGAGCTTGGTGTAGAAGCCCTTGGCTTGCGCAGTATACGGCACGACCGCCAGGCCGGTCTCGCGGTGGAACTGGTAGGCCGCGGGGTCGAACTTCAACAGGCCCGGATAGGGGAAGGGCCGGGCTTGCGCGCTGCCGAGGCACCAGAGGGGCTGGTTGGCGCTGAAGCCCTGCTGGCCGGACTTTTTTGCGTAGTCGTTCGCGCCGCGGAGGCGCGCGGCGCTCCAGTTCGAGCCGCCGAAGGTCCGGATTTTCCCTTCGCGGACGAAAGTATTCAGCAGGTCGACGAAATGCCCGACCGGCCGCGTGACGTCGTCGCGGTGCAGCCAGTAGAGATCGATGATGTCGGTCCGCAGCGTGCGGAGGCTGCCCTCGAGGTCGTCGCGGATCTCGGCGGCGGAGGTGCGCGGCGTTTGGAGCGACTCGATGAAGGCGTGCGCACCCTTCGTGGCGAGGACGAGCCTGACCCGGTGGCCGCGGGCCTGCAGCCAGTCGCCGAGGATGCGTTCGCTGCGGCGTTTCTCGCCGGGCTCCCAGTCCGAGTAGATGCGGGCGGTGTCGAGGAAGTTACCCCCCAGCGCCACGAAGCGGTCGAGGAGCGCAAAGCAGTCGCCTTCCGGGATCGTGGTGCCGAGGGACATCACGCCCAGGCAGAGCGGCGAGACCGACAGGCCGGTGCCGGGTAACTGCGTTCGGTTCATCACTGAAGCTGAACATTTCGTCGCGGGAGCCGGCAACGCAATTGTCGCCGGGGTCTCGCGGGGAAGTTTGACGCCGCCCCGGTCGGGTGTATTTTCACCGTCATGAGCACCTCCGCGCACCGGCTCGCTCTCGCCCTGCTGCTGGCCACCCTGGCCTTCGCGGGTTGCGCCTCCTCGCCGATGTCCCGCATCGATGCGAACCGGGCCCTCTATGAATCGTGGCCGTTTGAAATCCAGGAGGCGGTGCTCAACGGCCGGATCGTGGCGGGCATGACCCACGAGATGGTGGAGATGGTGGTGGGCAAGCCCTCGCAGGTCACCAGCCGCTCCGCCCGGAAGGGTGAGGAAGAGGTGTGGACTTACAAGAAAGGCGGCGGCCTGGGCCAGGCCTTGCAAAACTCAAACATCTCATTGGGCGGCAGCGTCGGTCCGGTTTACATCGGTGGCCTCGGCGGCGGGGGATCGGGTGCGCCGGCGGAGGTGGACGAGATGGATGTCGTCTTTCAGAACGGCGTGGTCATCCGGTCCGATGCGGGCTTGAACGGGAGCAAGTAGCCGCGCCGGCCTTGCGGGCTAGCGGCCGAGTTTCCGGTAATCGAGGACGGTGTGGCTGATGCGGCCGGACTCGAGGCATTTGAGGTCGGTGAGCGGCTCCGGCGGCGAGACGTCGTGGCCTTGGGTCCAGATGAGCTTGTGGCGGCCGTCGGCGTCGGGCGCCGAGAAGAGGCCCGGCACGAAGAAGTGCGCCGGCACGGTGCCCTTCACCGTGGTGTCGGCGCGGCACGGGAAGGGGAAATTGATGTTGTGCACGGTGAAGCCGTGCGGCGGGGTCTGCGGCAGCAACTCGCCGGCGAGCCGCGCGGCGTGTGCGGCGGAAACCTTGAGCGTCGCCGTGAGCTCGGCGCCGGGCTGGCCGCCGTGATCCTTCAGGTCGTTGTAGACCTTGACCGAGACATCCTGTGAGAAGGCGATGGCCGGCAGGCCGTGCAGCACGCCCTCGAGCGCGGCGCAGACGGTGCCGCTGGCGAGGATGAAGCCGAGCGTGCAGTTGAAGCCGACGTTGATGCCGCTCACCACGCCTTCGACGCACGTCGTTTGCACCGGGCCGGCGGCACCGGTTTTTTTCGGCAGCAGGTGCGCGATGGCGATGTTGACGCAGTCTGACGGCGTGCCGTCGACCGTCCAGGTCGGGCAGCCGAAACCGTGGTCGGCCTTGGTGGACTGGACGAGCCGGTGCCGGGTCTTGGCGGCACCGGTCCAGCTCTGCTCCAGCAGCGGGGCGACGACGTAGAGCTCGTGACCGGCGGCCTTGAGCGCGTGGACGAGTTCGTGAAAAAAGACCGAGTTGATGCCGTCATCATTCGTGACCAGAAGCTTCATGGGGAAGCCATCAGCCAACCATTAACTGCCGGCCTCTGTCAGCTTCTTTTCCTCGGCCGCGGCATGCTTGCGCCTGCTCTCGGTGAGCAGCCAGACCATGTAGCCGACGACGATCAGATTGAGCACGAGCGCGGCGGCCTTGAGCCACGTCACGTGCACGGCAAGTTCGTAGATCTCGACCGGCACATAGACGGCGCCGCTGAGCGCGGCAAACCACTCGGCCCAGCGGCGGCCATGCCAGAGCCCGTAGGTCTCGACAAAGCGCACGGCCGCGTAGAGCGCGGCGAAGCCCGCCATCATCCAGAGGTGGGCGTCGGAGACCTCGTTCATCGCCCGGATGAACACCTGCGGGTAATGGTTGGCCGGGTCGAGGTGCATCCGGTGCACGATGCGTTCCGCCAGGTCGTCCGCATCCTTGCCGAGGAAACTCAGCAGACCAAAGCCGGCAATGAGCACGACCGCGCCCTTGAACGCCTCAAAGACCGCAATGAAGCGGAGGGCCTTGTGCTGGCGGGGGGAGGTCATGACGGGCAATGTAGCGATGCCGGGCAGGTCTGCAATGACGAGTGGGGGGGGTAGAAAAAAGCCGCGGGCTCTGGCCCGCGGCTTTGAAGTTTCCGGTGACGGTCGGGTTACGACTGGACCGGGGCGGCCTCGGCGGGGGCGGGGGCGCCACCGGCGTGCTTCTGCGCCTCGAGCTCGGCCATGGCGGCCTTGCGCGAGAGGCGGACCTTGCCGGAACGCTCGTCGATGCCGACGACCTTGACGGTGATGGACTCGCCCATCTTGACGACATCCTCGGTGCGACGGACCCGGAAGTCAGCCAGTTCGGAGATGTGGCACAGGCCTTCCTTACCCGGGAGACACTCGACGAAGCAGCCGAACTCCTTGATGCCGGTGACGCGGCCGGTGTAGGTCTTGCCCATCTCGAGCTGGGAGCCGCCGCCGCAGAGGGCGTCGATCTCCTGCATGGCGCGGTTCATCGCGTCGGCATTGTTCGAGTAGATGAAGACCTTGCCCGAGTCGTCGTCGGCGATGTCGATCTGCGCGCCGGTCGTCTCGGTGATGCGGCGGATCGTCTTGCCGCCGGGCCCGATGAGCAGGCCGATCTTCTCGGGATCGATCTGGATCGTCTGGATGCGCGGGGCGTATTGGCTGAGGTCCTTGCGGGGCGCCGGGAGGGACGCGAGCATGACCTTGAGGATCTCGATGCGGGCGTCGCGGGCCTGCATGATGGCGGTCTTGGCGATCTCGAAGGGCAGGCCGTTGATCTTGAGGTCGAGCTGGAAGCCCGTGATGCCCTTGGTGGTGCCGGCGACCTTGAAGTCCATGTCGCCGAAATGATCCTCTTCCCCGAGGATGTCGGTGATGGTGGTCCACTTCGTGATCGAACCGTCGGCCGCCATCTCGGTCATGAGGCCGCAGGAGATGCCGGCGACGGGGGCGATGATCGGCACGCCGGCGTCCATGAGGGCGAGGCAGCCGCCGCAGATCGAGGCCATCGAGGTCGAGCCGTTGGAGGCCATGATCTCGGAGACGACGCGGATGGAGTAGGGGAACGCATCCTCGGGGGGGAGCACCGGGACGAGCGAGCGCTCGGCGAGGGCGCCGTGGCCGATTTCGCGGCGGCCGGGGCCGATGAAGCGGCCGGCCTCGCCGACGGAGAACGGCGGGAAGTTGTAGTGCAGGATGAAGCTCTTCGAGGTGGCGCCGCCGGTGAGGCCGTCCATGTCCTGGGCTTCCTTGGTCGGCCCGAGGGTGACGATGGCGATGTTCTGGGTGTCGCCGCGCTGGAACATGGCGGAACCATGGACGCGGGGCAGCACGCCGACCTGCGCCAGCAGGGGACGGAGCGACTTCGCGTCGCGGTGATCCGAGCGGGTGCCCTTGGCGAGCACGGTGGCGCGGTAGGCCTTGTATTGCAGGTCCTCGAACACGACGTTCAGGTCGACGTCGGTGAACTTGCCTTCGCCGAGTTCCTTGAGGAGGGCGGCCTTGGCCTCTTCCTTCAGGAGCTTAACGTTGGCGGAGCGGACGTTCTTCTCGAAGCCGAAGATGGCGGCGGAGACGCGCTCGGCCGGGACGACGCGCTCGATGATGGCGCGGGCCTCGGGGGTGGCGCCGATGAGCTTGAAGGTGGCCTTCGGCTTGCCGGCGAGCTTCTGCAGTTCCTTGATCGCGGCGATGACGGGCTGGATGGCCTGGTGGCCGAACGCGAGCGCCTCGATGAACTTCTCCTCGGCGATCTGGTCGGCCGAGCCCTCGATCATCAGCATGTCCTTCTCGTTGCCAACGTAGATGAGGTCGAGCGAGGACGAGAACATCTGCTCGATGGTCGGGTTGGCGACGAACTGGTCGTCGATCAGGGCGACGCGCACGCAGCCGATCGGCCCGTTCCACGGGATGTCGGAGATGGCGAGGGCGGCGCTGGCGCCGTTGACCATCGCGATATCGGAATCATGGATGAGGTCGGCCGACATGAGCTGGCCGATGATCTGCACCTCGTTGAGGAAACCCTCGGGGAAGAGCGGGCGGCAGGGGCGGTCGCAGAGGCGGGAGATCAGGATCTCGCGCTCGGAGGGCCGGCCCTCGCGCTTGAAGTAGCCGCCCGGGAAGCGGCCGGCCGCGGCGTATTTGTCGCGGTAGTCGCAGGTCAGCGGGAAGAAGTCCTGGCCGGGGCGCATGGTCTGCGCGGCGCAGGCCGTGACGAAGACGTTGGTCTCGCCGACGTTGACGTTGACGGCGCCACCCGCGAGCTGGGCGATGGAACCGGTGGAGAAGGTCATGCCCAGGCCGGGCACGGTGACATTATGTTTCTGATTCATTTGCTTTTCGGATTGTTGCGCGGCGGCCGGCCGGATTGCCGGACATCGCGCGGGGTCGGATGATTTTCCGTTTTCTGGCCCCTTTGAATCAGCTCCGGAGAAATTTCGGATTACGGCTCTCGTCCGGTTGTAGGAGCGGCTTTACGCCGCGATTGGTCGGGGCGTAAAGCCCCTCCTACAGTTTCAGATCGGAGGAGTAAGCGGAAATCTCTCTAGGGGCTGCTTCGGAGGGGTTGAACAAAAGGCGGCCCGTCGGTGGGCCGCCTTGCGTGAAAACGGGTTACTTGCGGAGACTCAGCTTCTGCAGCAGGTCGTTGTATTTGGCGAGGTCCTCGCTCTTGACGTAATCAAGAAGCTTGCGACGGCGGCTCGCCATCTGGAGAAGGCCGCGGCGGCTGTGAAAGTCCTTGCGATGCGTGCGCAGGTGCTCGGTCAGGTGATTGATCCGGGCGGTGAGCAGCGCGATCTGGACGTCGCTGGAGCCGGTGTCCTTCTCGTGGGTTTTATACTGGGCGATGACTTCTGACTTAACGGGTTGTGACATGGTTTAGGTTGTTGATGACGCGGTCTTTGTTGGAGCTTTCGCTCCGTGCCGCCCGCTTTTGGAAGGCCGGCGGCACCGTTAGTTGCCCGGTTGCCCGGACTGACCGTGGTGGGAACCTGCGACCAGCAGGCTCTCACTAACGAAGGGGCCATTAACTAAACCGGCACCCCACCAAGCAAGCGAAATTTTGCGGTAACGCGAGTGGGACAGGGTGGCGCGGAATCACCCAGCTAAAGCGATGGGAATCTGTTTCTTTCCCCAGTTACCCAAGCGTGCTCCAAAGAGCCGACCAATGTAGTAGGTGAGGATGAGAAACGGAAGAGCCATCGTGAATGCGAGAACCGGGAAAAGTAGCGGGGTCCATGAAGTTATTGCAGTCCAGGTGGCGGCCAGAAGCACGTAGCCTACAATGAAATTGGATTTTCGTGTTTCTAGGCGCCCTTGAAAGTAGCCGGCCAATGTTGCGGGCAGGAGTAAGGTGATAGTATAGAGATCGGCGAGATATACGGTAAATGCGATCACCATGCCGTTCCTCTCGATAATGCCATCCGCCTCAGTGAGGCCGGTTAATTGAACTACGCGAGACAGCAACATATAAGGGCCATGGCTTAAGACTGGTTCGAAAATGCCTGCATCGCTGGATCCGACGAAGAGGAACCCCAAGCCAAGGATGACGACCAAGAACGCGGGCAACCAAGTTTTCATAAAAGCGTTTTACCCTGACCGCAGCGCCAGACCCTTGATGTGGCCGCAGCCGGGCAGCTTTTTCAGTTTCTCCATGATGCTCTCGCGGTGCTGGAAGAGTTCGTTGCGGACGACGGCGTGCGAGACGAGCACGACGAGCAGGTTCTTCTCCACCGTGACCGGGTGGGAATAGGAGGCGTTGGCGACACCGACGAGTTCGGGCCATTTTTCGCGGATGCTGTGCTCAAGCGAGTCGTGGCTGATGCGGTATTTGACCAGCAGCTCGTCGATCACGGACGACAGCTCGGTGACCTTGCGTTTCTTCGAGCGGCTCCGGTCCTCCGGCAGTTCGCGCAGGCCGGCGATGAGGTTCTCTACCGCGCGCGAAAATTTCTTGGGCTCGTCGTGTGACACGACGAGAAGTAACAAGGATCAAGGGACAAGTGACAAGAGATGAATGCCAGACCCTTGCTACTTGAACCTTGGCACTTGTCACTTACCGCCAGTGGCGGTCTGCCGGTCGTAGAGCGACTTGTAGAGCGCGTTGCCGGCGTGCAGCGACGCATGGTCGCCCGACGCGACGATTTTCCCCTGGTCGAACACCAGGATCATCGAGGCGTCGCGGATGGTGCTGAAGCGGTGCGCAATGATGAGCACGGTCTTGCCCACCACCAAGTGCTGGAGCGCGTCCTGCACCGCCGCCTCACTGTCGGAGTCGAGCGCGCTGGTGGCCTCGTCGAGGATGAGGATGGGCGCGGAGCGCAGGAAGGCGCGGGCGATGGCAATGCGCTGCTTCTGGCCGCCGGAGAGCAGGGCGCCACGCTCGCCGACGATCGTGTCGTAGCCCTGCGGCAGGCCGGTGATGAAGTCGTGGGCATGCGCGTTCCCGGCGGCGGCCAGGACCTGCTCGCGCGTCGCGGTGACGTCGCCGAGCAGCAGGTTGTTGAAGATGGTGTCGTTGAAGAGCACGGGCTCCTGCGAGACGAGGGCGATGTTGCGGCGCAGGTCGGCAAGGCGCATCTGCCGCACGTCAATGCCGTCGATGGTCACGCCGCCCGCCGCGACCTCGTAGAAGCGCGGCACGAGGTTGGCGAAGGTGCTCTTGCCCGCACCGCTTGGGCCGACGAGCGCGCAGACGGTGCCGGCGGGGATGGCCGCGGTGACGTTCCGCAGGGCGGGCGTCTCGCCGTAGGCGAAGGTGACGTCGTTGAACGCGATGTCGCCGCGCAGGCGCTTGACCGTCGCGGGCGCGGCCGGGTCGGTGATGGTCACCGGCTCGTCGAGGATGTATTCGAGGCGCGAGAGCGAGGCGGCGCCGCGGTTGATCTCGCTGTTGAGGTAGCCGAGTTTCTTGATCGGCTCGTAGCACAGGTAGAGCGCGGTGATGATCGAGAGGAAGGTCTCCAGTTTCACGCCGGCGTAGTAGGCGAAGATCAGCGTCGCGGCGATGCCGACGGCGGAGAGCAGCTCAATGGCCGGGGTGAGGGCCTGCGCATATTTCACGACCTTCATCTGCGCGGTGATCAGCCGGTTCGTCGACTGGCCGAAGCGCTCGGTCTCGCGCTGCTCGAGGCCGAAGGCGCGGACCTCGCGCGCGGCGGCGAGGTTTTCGTTCAACTGCGACGAGACATCGCCCAGCTGGTCCTGCACCTGCTGGGCGCGCTTCACGATCTTCTTGCCCACATAGTGCACGGGCAGGACGGTCAGCGGCACGATGGCGAGGCAGACCAGCACGGTCAGCGCGCCGTCGGTGGTGAAGGCCTGCCACACGAGGAAGCCGAGCGCGCCGAGCAGTGCCATCGGCTGCTTGACGCCGTCGTTGGCGATGAGCGTCAGGGTGGACTGCAACTGCGCGCTGTCCGCGATGCCGCGCGAGAGCAGGTCGCCGCTGGACTCCTTTTGCAGGAACGAGAGCGGGAGCACCTGCAGCTTGCGGAAGTAGTCGAGCCGCACGCCCTCGAGGATGCGCACGCCGGTCAGCTGCACGTAATAGCTGTTGAGAAAGCTGCTGACCGCCCGGAGCAGGAAAAGCATGGGCACGGTGGCGGCGATCAGGATCACGTCGGCCATGGGCATGGCGTGCGGGCCGGTGCGGTCGAAGATCACCGGGAAGACATACTTGATCAGCAGCGGCAGGCCGAGGCCGTTGGTCGCGCCGAAAAGCAGGCCGTAGAACACCGCCGCGGTGAGCGTGCTTCGGTTGGAGCGCAGATAGCGGAAATAGGGGCGGAAGCGGCGGAACATACGGGCGGAGGACCCGCCTTCGCCCCGACTAGCGGGACTACGGCGAGGCAAGCAGATGACAGATTACATGGGATGGAAGCCAGACGGAAAATCCTCGCGAAAGTTCCCTGGAGGGTCGGCCTCCCGGCCGACCGCGGCCCGTCAGGAGACGGGCCCTCCAACACTCAATCCTTCGCCGCCCGCACGTCGAGCGCGTCGCGCAGGCCGTCGCCGAGGAAGTTGAGGGAGAAGAGCGTCAGGGAAAAAATCGTGCCGGGGAAGATGAGCAGCCACCAATATTCCTCCATCTTCTCGGCACCGTCCTTGATCAGCGTGCCCCAGGAGCTCATGGGCGGCTGCACGCCGAGGCCGAGGAAACTCAGGAACGCCTCGAGCAGCATCACCGCCGGGATGGTGAGCGTGGTGTAGACGATGACGGGCCCGAGCAGGTTGGGCAGCAGGTGGCGGAAGATGATGCGGCGGTTGCCGAAGCCGAGCGACCGGGCAGCCTCGATGAATTCCATTTTTTTCAGGGTCATGACCTGGCCGCGCACGATGCGCGCCATGGTCAGCCACTCGACCGCGCCGATGGCGACGAAGAGCAGCACGATGTTCCGGCCAAAGAAAACCATCAGCAGGATGACGAAGATCGTGAACGGCAGCGCATAGATGATGTCGACGAGGCGCATCATGACCGCGTCAGTCCGGCCGCCGAGATATCCGGCCACCGCGCCGTAGACGACGCCGATGGTCAGCGCGACGAACGTGGCGCAAAGCCCGACGCCGAGCGAGATGCGGCCCCCGTAAAGCAGGCGCACCAGCAGGTCGCGCCCGAGCTGGTCGGTGCCGAGCCAGTGCGCGGTGCCCGGGGGCGCGAAGCTGTTGGAAAGGTTCTGTTCCTCGTAGCTGTAGGCGCTGAGCAGCGGCCCGAAGGTGCAAGCGAGGGCGAGCACCACGAGCACGCCGCCGCCGATGACCGCGAGGCGGTTCTTTTGCAGGCGGTGCCACGCATCCGCCCAGGGGGAATGGCCGGGTTCGATAGCGGGAGCAACAGGCTGAATGCTGGGAGAATTCATTTTTTTGCCCGCGAATTACGCGAATAGACGCGAATGGATGGCCCGGAAATTAGCGTACATTAGCGTGATTCGCGGGAGGCTCATTCGAACTTCAGCCGGGGGTTGAGCCACACTTGCATGACGTCGACCACCAGGTTCATGAAGACGAGCAGCCCCGCGTAGAGGATGACCGTGCCGAGCACCAGGGTGTAGTCGCGGTTGAAGGCGCTGTTCACGAACTCCCGGCCGAGGCCCGGAATCTGGAAGATCGTCTCGATGACGAACGAGCCGGTGAGGATGCCCGCGATGGCCGGCCCGAGGAAGGACACCACCGGCAACAGCCCCCCGCGCAACGCGTGCCGGAAAATGATGCGTGTTTCCGAGGCGCCCTTCGCGCGCGCCGTGCGGATGAAGTCTTGGTTGAGCACCTCGAGCATGCCGCCGCGGGTCAGGCGCATGATGTAGGCGGCGTAGACAAAGCCCAGCGTGAGGCCGGGCAGGATGCGGTCGGTCGGGCCATACCAACCGGAGACATTGAGCCATTGCAGGTAGATGCCGAAGAACAGCGCGAGCAGCGGGCCGAGCACGAACGTGGGCACGCAGATGCCGATCATGCCCACGGCGCTGCAAACGTAGTCGAGCCAGGTGTTGTGCCGCGCCGCCGCGAACACGCCCAGCGGCAGCCCGAGGCCGAGCGCGATGAGCATCGCCCAGCCGCCAAGCTCGAGCGACACGGGCAGCTTTTGCGCGATGATCTCGTTGACGGTGCGGTTGCTGTATTTGAACGACGGCCCGAGGTCGCCGCGCGCAATCTGGCCGAGATAGGTGAAGTATTGCCGCCAGAGCGGCTGGTCGAGGCCGTAGTGGGCCTCGAGGTTCTTCATGATCTCGGGCGGGATGGCCTTCTCCGCGGTGAACGGCCCGCCCGGCACGAAGCGCACCATGAAGAACGTCGCCGTGATGATCACGAGGAGGACCGGGATGATCTGCAGCAGGCGGCGGGCGACGAAGCGGAACATGGGAGCGGCCGGAGAATCCAGAATTCAGAATCCAGAAGCCAGAAGGAAAATCCCGGGCGACCTAGTGCGACTCCAGCCACATGCCCTGATAGGGATGGTAGTTCAGGAGATTCGGGTAGTAGCCGTGCAGCGCCGGGCTGACGAGGTGCGGCGAGCCGTCGTGGAACAGCGGCAGGATCGGCAGCTCGCGCAGCAGGATCGCCTCGGTCTGACGGTAGATGGCGTGGCGTTTCGCGCGGTCGGGCTCGTTGAGCGACTCGCGGACGAGACGGTCATATTCGGGGTTGGCGAAGCCCGTGTTGTTCTGGCCGCCGTTGGCGACATAGACGCTGAGGAACGCATGGGCGTCGAGGTAGTCGCCGACCCAGCCGGCGCGCGCGAGGTCATAGGCCATGTGGACGCGCTCTTCCTGGAAGACGCGGCCCTCCTTGTTCGCGAGGTTGAGCCGCACGCCGAGGTTCTGCCGCCACATTTGCTGCATGACCTCGGCGATCTCCTGGTGCCGGTTGTTGGTGGCAAAAGTGATGTCGATCGCTGGAAAACCCTTGCCGTCGGGATAGCCCGACGCGGCGAGCAGGCGCCTTGCCTCGACGGGATCGAAGCGCAACTGTCCCGGGCCGTCGTAAGTATAGCCGTCGACGTCGGGCGGCACATAGGCCGTAGCGGGCCGCAGACCGCGGAACGGCTGGCTGGCGACCAGCTGGGCGCGGTCAAGCGCGAGCGAGAATGCCTGGCGCACGCGCCCGTCGTTGAACGGCGGCCGCGTCGTGTTGAAACCGTAGAAATAGGTCATGAAGAACGGCACGGCCTTGAGCACCGCCGGCTCGTGGTCGTGGTAGCCCTTCAGCTTGTTGCCCGGCACATACTCGGTGAGGTGCAGCTGGCCGGAGCGGAACGCGCGCTCCTCGGTGTCAATGTTCTCGATGACGTGGAAATCAATCTCCCGCAGCCGCACGCGGGCGGCGTCCCAGTAGCGCGGGTTCTTCTTCACGACCATGCCCTCGCCGGCGCGCCACTCCGCGAGCAGGAACGGCCCGTTGGTCACGATGAGGCCGGGCTTGGTCCAGCCGGTGTAGGGGTGGCTCCACGGGCCGGTCTTCTCGACCGTGGCCCGGTGCACGGGATACCACGCGAACCCGCCGAGCAGGAACGGCAGGTAGGGCGCGGGCTGGTGCAGCTCGATGCGCAGGGTGCGGTCGTCGACCGCGCGGATACCGACCTGCGAGAAATCCGTCAACTTGCCCCCGAGAAAATCCTCCGCGCCGCGCACAACGAAAAAGTAGAACGGGTAGGGCGAGCCCAGCGACGCCGTGAGCGTGCGCTGCGCGCTGAAGACGAAATCCTGCGCCGTGACCGGGTCGCCATTGGACCAGCGGGCGTTGGCGCGGAGCTGGAAGGTGTAGATGAGCCCGTCGTCCGAAATCTCCCAGCGCTCGGCGACGCCGGGCACGGGGGCGAGGGTCTGCGGGTCGTAGCCGGTCAGCCCCTCGTAGAGCGCCATCAGCACCTGGAAGTGCGAATTGGTCTGCATCATCGCCGGGTCGAGATCCTGCGGCTCGGCGCCGATGTTCTGGTGCAGGGTCTGCGTGCGGTTGCCCGCCTCGACCGGCGTCTCATGCCTGGTGCACGCGGCGAAGAGCAGGAAACAGATGACAGAGGACAGCAGACAGAAACGGTGGCACAGCCGAAGCACGCCAACACCAAAGCCGCCGGCACCATGAATGGCAAAGGGCAAGTTGGCGGCGGGACGGATGGTCCGCCTCCACAAAAACCCGCGCAGGTGGCGCGGGTTGATTGAAGCGAAAGCACGCGACTGCCGCTTCACTTCTTCATCATCGCGTCGCGGCGGGCCTTGAACTCGTTGCCGGGCTTCCACTCGGGCCAGGTGTCGCCGTTGGCGATGCGCCGGCCGACCTCGAGGAGGAACGCCGTGTCCTGCGCCGCGCCCTCGAAGGTCCAGTCGGGCTGCACCTCGTCCGTGACCTTGTGGTAACGGTTGGCGATGTAGTCCTTGACCTGCTTCTCGGCGAAGTCGTCGGGCTGGCCGATGTAGTGGGTGCCGTTCTTCGGATAGTAGGAGGGCACGCCGACCTTCGCGAACTCGAAGTGATCGCTGCGGTAGTAGGAACCGTTCTCCGGGTGCGCCTCGGGGAACATTTTGCGGCGCTGCTCCGCGGCGACGGCGCTGCCGATGTCGTCGATGGTCGAGGCGCCGAAGCCGACCGTGGCCATGTCGCTGGTCGGGCCGAACTGGTTGGCGCCGTCCATGTTGATGTTCGCGAGGGTCTTGGTCAGCGGGTAGAGCGGCTCGCTGGCGTAGTAGTGCGAGCCGAGCAGGCCCTTCTCCTCGGCGGTGACGGAGAGGAAGAGGATGCTGCGCTTCGGACGCGCCGCGGCGGGGAGCGCCATATACGTCTTCGCGAGCTCGAGCAGCACGGCGCAGCCGGCGGCGTTGTCGGCGGCGCCGTTGAAGATCTGGTCGCCCTTTAGCGCGGGGTTGCGGCCGAGGTGGTCCCAGTGGGCGGTGTAGATGACGAACTCGTCCTTCCGCTTCGGGTCGGCGCCGGGCAGGAGGGCGGCGACGTTCTTCGACGCGACGTTGCGCAGCACGTTGTCGATGGTGAACGACGCCTTCGCGCCAAGGGCAACGGGGTGGAACTCGCGCGTGAGGGCGGCCTTCTTCGCCACGTCGTAGTCCAGGCCGCAACCGGTGAAGAGCTTGCGCGCGGCGTCGAGCGTGAGCCAGCCTTCCATCGCGACGTGGCCCTGGTTCTTGTCCGTGGCGCTGATCTCGAAGTTCTCCCGGGCGCGGCTGCCGGTGATGACCGCGAACGGATAGGCGGCCGGACCGGTCTCGTGGACGATGAGGCAGGCGGCGGCGCCCTTCGCGGCGGCGATCTCGTATTTGTAGGTCCAGCGGCCGTAGTAGGTCATGGCCTTGCCGCCGAAAACCTTCGGGTCGAGCTGGCCGTCCGCGCCGAGCACCGGGGGGTCGTTGATGAGCATGACGACCGTCTTGCCGCGGACGTCGACGTCCTTGTAGTCGTCCCAGCCGAACTCCGGCGCGACAACGCCGTAGCCGACGAAGACCACGTCGCTGTCCTTCGCCGCCACGTGCGGGACGAGGCGGCTCGACGGGCCGACGAACTCGTTGATGTTTTCCATCGGGATCGTGACGCCGTCGTGCACGAAGCTGAGGGTCGGCGTCGAGGTGATGCCGACGAGCGGGACGTTCTGGAGGTAGGTGCCGTCGGGGTTGCCGGGTGCGAGCCCGAGCTTCTTGAACTCGGCGGTGAGGTAGGCGACGGTCTTCTCCTCGCCCGGTGAGCCCGGGGCGCGACCCTCAAATTCATCGGAGGCGAGCACCTTGACGTGCGCGAGGATGTTGGCGGAGGAGATGGCCGGCACCGGGTCGGCGGCGCAGGCCAGCGTGGTCAGACCAAACGCAAGAGCGGACAAGGGCAGGACGATTTTCATAGGGGAGTGGAAAAATGTGCGTCTCGTGCGGTGCGTGGCGAGCGCAGAGTTGCGGGCTGGGGCCGGCCAGGGTCGCCGGGTTCATTTCACCGAAAGATCCCGGTAGTAGCGCGTCCACAACCGGTCGGCCTGCCAGCCGCGGACCACGGGGGAGACAAGGAAGGTCTGGGCGTTGAAGTAGAGCGGAATGACCGGCATCTCCGTCAGCAGGATTTTCTCGGCCGATTGGTAGGCGGCGTTGCGCGCGGCGGGAGAGGCGAGCCGGCCGGCCTCCGCGACGAGCCGGTCGAACTCCGGGCTGTGCCAGTGCGGATAGTTGTCGGGGTTGCCGGCCTTCAGCCGGTTGAACAGGTCCGACGCGCCGTCGTAGTCGGGGATCGCCGTCATGAACGCGAGGGCGTAGTCGCCCGCGGCGAGCGCGGCGAGGTGCGTCCGCGCCTCGCGCGGCGCGAGCACGACCTCGATGCCGAGTTCGCGCCGCCACATCTGCTGGATCGCCTCCAACTGCGCGGTGCTCACCGGCCAGGTGGTGAGTTCCAACTTGGGAAAACCGCGGCCCTCCGGAAAGCCCGCCGCGGCGAGCAGCCGGCGCGCCTCGTTGGCATCCTCGGTGATCAGCGTCGCCGGCATGTAGCCGCCCAGACCGGGTGGGATGAAGTTGAACGCGGGCGGCTGGCCGGCCTGCAGGACTTTTTCCGTCAGGACAGTCCGGTCGAGCGCGAGCGCGAGCGCGCGACGGACGCGGGCGTCGTCGAGCGGCGGGCGTGTGGTGTTGAGGGCCAGGTAGCGGGTCTCGTGCAGGGGCACGCTGCGCAGGGCCGACGGCTCGGCCGCGCGATAGCCGGCGAGCTTGGTGACCGGCACAGCCATCGTGACGTCCACCTGTCCGGCACGGAAGGCGCGCTCCTCGGTGTCGCCACTGTCGAAGGCGAGGAACTGGATCTCGTCAAGTTTCACGTCGAAGGAGTGGGCATAGCGGGGATTCCGCCGGACGGTGATGCGCTGGTTGGGTGACCACCCGGTGAGAATGAACGGGCCGTTGCCGATGAAATTGCCGGGCTTGGTCCAGGTCTGACCAAGCCGTTCAACCGATGCGGGGTGAACCGGGATCCACGGGCCGCTCGCGGCCAGCTGCAGAAAATCCGCCGTTGGACGCTCCAAGGTGATCACGAGCGTGCGGTCGTCCGGTGCGGCCAGACCCACTTGGGTGAAATCCGCCACGCGGCCCGCGTAGAAGGCGGCCGCATTCCGGATCGCAAAAAACAACGAGGCCTTCGGGGCGCCGAAACCGGGAGTCAGGGCGCGGCGCAGCGAATAGATGAAATCAGTCGCGATGACGGGCCCGCCGTCGGACCACTGGGCCCCCGGTGACAAATGGAACGTCCACGTCAGGCCGTCGGCGGAAGCTTCCCAAAGGGAGGCCGCCGCCGGCAAGGGCGTGCCGCCGACCGGACTGGGCGTGACCAAGCCCTCACTCAGCGCGCGGATGATGAAGAACTCGTCGGGCAGTGTGGCGCGCTGCGGATCGAGCGTCGCCGGCTCGTTGCGCTGGGCGATGCGGAGCACCTGCCCGGGCGCGGGTTTCGACTCTTGGCGGGAGCAGCCGGAAAATAGGGCGCAGAGGACCCATAGGGCGCAGAGGACCCGTGGGGGAAAGCGAAACCCAGCACCGGACAGGGTGGAACTACGGCTCCAGCGAGACATGCCGGTAGTCAATGTGGTCCATCGGACTGGGCCGCCAGTGCTTGAGCGAGGACTGCTTGAGATAGACGTGGGGATTGAAATAGATCGGCGCGATGGGCGCCGCCTCCAGCATCAGCTGCTCCGCCTGCCGCAGCAGGTCCGCGCGGGCCGGGACGTCGACGGTGGCGGCCGCCCGGTTCATCAGGTCATCGTATTCCTTGCTGCCCCAACCCGTGTGATTGTTGCCGGCGTCGCTCCGCCAGAGGTCCAGGTAGGTGGTGGGGTCGAGGTAGTCCCCGACCCAGTCGCCAAGGAGAATCTGGTAGTTGCCGGTGCGCCGGTTGGCGAAGACGACCTTGTATTCCTGATTCGCCAGGCGGACCTCGATCCCGAGATCCCGGCGCCACATTTCCTGAATAGCCTCGGCGACCAGCCGGAGGATTGCGGAGTTGTTATAGAGCAGCTCGAGGGCCGGCAGACCCTTGCCGCCGGGATAACCGGCCGCGGCGAGCAGCCGGCGTGCGGTGTCGAGGTCGTGCAGGGGCGGGGCCGGCGGCGTGTAGTCGGGCATCTCTGGCGGCACGAGCGAGCTGGCGGGGCGCTGGCCGCCCTGCAGGACCTTGTCGGCGATGAGCTGGCGGTCGATGGCCAGCGAGAGTGCCCGGCGCACGCGGGCGTCGTCCAGCGGGGCGTGGCGGGTGTTGAAACGGAAGAAGAAGGTGTTGATGTAGTCGTCGATCCGCAGGCTGGCCGGCTGTTCGCGGCGGTAGGTGGGGATCTTGCTGATCGAAAGATTGTAGGTGACATGGAGCTGGCCGGCGCGGAAGGCGCGCTCCTCGGCGTCGATGTTGTCGATGGGATAAAAGACGATGGCGTTCAGGTGGACGTGGTCCTTGTCCCAGTAGGTCGGGGATTTTTCGACGATCAGGTGCTCTTGCGGCGACCATTCCTTGAGCATGAACGGGCCGCTGGTCACGATGCGTCCGACGCGGGTCCACGGCGTGCCCCGGCGGTAGGCGTCGCCCACGGCCGCGATGCTGCGCACGTTCACCGGACGCCAGGGGGAGTTCAGCAGGATCTGCAGGAAATACGGCGCGGGCTGCAGCAGCGTGACGACGAACGTGTGGGCGTCAGGTGCGGCGAGCCCGACGGTCGCGAAGTCAGCGGTGCGCCCCTTGTTGAAATTCTCCGCGCCCTTGATGAGATAAAACAGGTAGGCGTAATCGGCGGCGAGCGTGGGCGTGAGCATGCGGCGCCAGGACTCGACACAGTCCTGCGCCGTGAGCGGCTCACCGTTGGACCACTTGGCGTTGGCGCGGAGGTGGAACGTGTAGACAAGGCCGTCGGGCGAGACGTCCCAGCGTTCCGCGAGCGCGGGCGCCGGCTTCAGGGTCTGCGGATCAAAGCTCACCAGTGGTTCGAACAGGGAGTGGATGACCTTGGCCTCACCGATGCCCGTGACGATGTGCGGGTCGAGGTCGGTCGGCTCGGAGCCGATGCTGCAATGGAAGACCCCGGTGCGGTTGCCCTGGGCCACGGCGGTCTCCCGGCGGGAGCAGCCGGCCAAGGCCAGACCGAGCAGGGCAACGCACAGGCAGAGACGGACGGTGAAGCGCATGAGGAGGCTCAGATTTTCCGGATCAGGCAGACGGCGTGCGCCGCGATGGCGAGGCCGCGGCCGATGTCGTCCGCGCCCTCGTTGGTCGTGGCCTTCAGCCCGATGGCGTCAAGGGCGAGGCCGGTGGACTGGGCGAGCACGGCCTTCATCTCGGCGAGGCGCGGGGCGAGCTTCGGTTTTTCCGCGATCAGGGTCGCGTCGATGTTCACCGGCGCCCAACCGCGTTCGCGCAGAGCGGTGACGACGCGCTGAAGCAAGGCTTGTGAGTCGGCGTTCTTCCACTGTGGATCGGTGTTCGGAAAAAAGTGGCCGATGTCCGGCAGGCCCGCGGCGCCGAGCAGGGCGTCGCAGATGGCGTGGGTCAGCGCATCGGCGTCGGAGTGGCCGTCGAGGCCGAACGGCGCGTCGAACTTCACGCCGCCGAGCACGAGCGGCCGGCCCGCGATCGTGCGGTGGATGTCGTAACCGTGGCCGACGCGGAGATTCATGGGGCGGGATTAATGGAACGGCGCCCGGGAGCCGCTCGGTGACTGCGTCAGCAGGAACTCCAAGTAGGGCAGGTCGGCCGGCGTCGTGAGCTTCGGGTTCGGGTGCGGGTTCTCGAGCAGCGCGATGGGGTGCTTGAGCAGCTCGACCGCCGCGGCGTCGTCGGTGATGGCGAGCTGGCGCTCGGCGACGCGGGCGTAGGCCCGGCAGATCAGTTTGCGGGAAAAGACCTGCGGCGTCTCCATCGCCCAGAGGTGCTGGCGGTCGAGCGTGCGCAGGCGGCCTTCGCCGCGATGATCCTTGATGGTGTCGGTCACGCGGTGCGCGAGCACAACGGCGTCTTCGCGGCGCACGATCTTATGCAGCGCGACGAGCTGCTCGACGCGCACGAGCGGCCGGGCGCAGTCGTGGATGAAGACGTAGCCGACGTCGTCGGGCAGCTCGGCAAGCGCGGCCGTGACGGAATCCTGCCGCTCGCTGCCGCCGGGGACAAAAAGGGTGGGCGTCGGCGCGTAGCTGGAGAGTTCGATCATCTGCGCCTGGTCGCGGTAGGTGACAATAAAGGTGTCGATGACGCCGCTGCGGTAGAAGGTGGCGGCGGAGTGGGCGAAGACGGGCTTGCCGGCAAGCGGGGCGAGGACCTTGTCGACGACGGTCCCGTCCATGCGGCGGCTGCTGCCGGCGGCGAGAAGGATGGCGGCGGTGCGGCTCATGATGGCAGGTGGAGAGTTGAGAGCTGAGAGCCAGAAGGATCACGAACCGGAAAGCTCGGCGAGGATCGCGCGGGCGGCGGCGGCGGGGTCGGCAGCCTTCAGGATGGGACGACCGACGACGATGTAAGTCGAGCCTGCGCTCGCGGCCTCGGCGGGGGTCAGGACGCGCTTCTGGTCGTCGCCGCCGGCCTCGCCCGCGGGGCGGATGCCGGGCGTGACGAGTTGCATGGCGGCGGGCAAAGTGCGGCGCAGCAGCGCGACCTCGAGCGGCGAGCAGACCAGGCCGCGCAGGCCGGAGTCGGCGGCGAGTTGGCCGAGGCGGGCCACCTGTTCGGCGGCAGGGGAGCCGACACCAATCTCGGCCAGCCCGGCGGAGTCCATCGAGGTCAGCACGGTGACGCCGAGGAGGAGCAGCTTGGGGTTGTGCTTCTCCTGGGCGGCGCGCGCGGCGCGCATCATCTCGCCGCCGCCGGCGGTATGCAGCGTGAGCATCGCGATCGGGAGCGGGGCGAGGGACTCGACGGCCTTGGCGACGGTGTTGGGGATGTCGTGCAGTTTCAGGTCGAGGAAGACGTTGAAGCCCATGCCGGCGATCTCGCGCACGTAGTTTGGCCCATAGGCGGTGAACAGCTGCAGGCCGATCTTCACCCAGCGCAGCTGGCCGCGCAACTGGCGGAGAATGGGCGCGGCTTCTTCGCGCGTGGGGACATCGAGGGCCAGAATTAAGTCGCAAGCCATGTGACGGGACGAATAACGTGGGGGGAAACCGTGACCTCCGCCATGCTTTTTTGCGCGCCGTGAATCCCGTCACTGAGTTTTCACCCGCGAAGATCAACCTTTTCCTCGCTGTGACCGGGCGGCGGGCCGACGGCTACCATGATCTGGTCTCGGTGGCCGCGCCGCTGGATTTCGGGGACCAGCTCGCGGCGGAAGCGAATAGCGCGGGATTCACGCTAACCTGCGATGATCCCGCGATCCCGTTCGATGGCTCAAACCTGGTCCTGAAGGCTGCGGCGGCCTTCGCGGCCGCGACCGGCTGGCCCGGCGGCGCGCACTTCCGGCTCGCCAAGCGCATCCCGCCCGGCGCCGGACTCGGGGGCGGCAGCAGCAATGCCGTCGCGGCGCTGCGGGCGCTGAACCAATTGTCCGGCGGGTTGCTGCCCGCGCCGAAACTGGCCGAACTGGCCGCGGCGCTCGGCTCGGACTGCGCGCTCTTCCTGCAGAACGCGCCGGTCGTCATGCGCGGGCGCGGTGAGCGCATCGCGACGCTGCCGGCCGCGGCGGCGGCGCGGTTGCGCGGCCGGCGGGTGCTGCTGTTCAAGCCGAGCTTCGCCATCGGCACGCTGTGGGCCTACGACCGCATGGCGCGCGCGGCGTTCCCGCCCTACCTGCCGGCGGCCGAGGCCGAGGCGCGGCTCGCCGGGTGGCTGCGCGGCAACGCGCCCGCGGAGGAACTTTTGTTCAACAACATGGAGGGCGTCGCGTTCGACAAGTTCATCGCGTTGCCGGTCCTGCTGGCGAAGCTGCGGGGCGAGTTCGGCCTGGCCGCGCGGATGAGCGGCAGCGGCAGCGCGTGCTTCGCGCTGCTGCGTGACGATTTTGTCACGGCGCCGGTGGTGGCGCGGCTTCGCGAGTGCTGGGGGCCGGCGGCCTTCGTGCAGGAAGCGCGGTTCGCCTAGTTCCGCATTGACCGCATCGCGCGGTGGTTCGTTAATCGCGGGGCCCTCGCCCATGGAACCCAGCCCCAAAAGCGAACTCGTCATCCAGGGCATTGCCGCCTCCAAGGGCATTGCCTACGGGCAGGTGTTTCTCTACCTCCAGAGCGAGCTGGAGATCCCGCGTTATACGGTCGATCCCGACAAGCGCGCGGCCGAGATCGCGCGCTTCGAGCAGGCGCTCGTGGTCACGCGGCAGCAGATTTCCCAGATCCAGGCGCAGGTCAGCAAGAACCTGAGCGAGGAGGAGGCGCTGATCTTCGATGCGCACCAGATGGTCCTCGAGGACCAGGCGCTCATCGGCGAGACCATCCGCGACTTTGAGAAGTCCGGGCTGAACATCGAGACCTGCTTCAACGCCGTCGCCGAGCGCTACATCCAGGCGTTCTCCGAGATCGACGACGAATACCTGCGCGAGCGCGCCGCCGACATCAAGGACGTGGCCAAGCGCGTGCTGCACGTCCTGCTCGGCCAGACCGCCGGCAGCCTCACCCAGCTGGTGGACAAGCGCATCATCGTCGCGCAAGACATCTCGCCCTCGGAGGCGGCCGGGATCGACCGCAGCGCCGCCCTCGGCCTCGTGACCGATGGGGGCAGCCGCACCAGCCACGCCGTCATCGTCGCGCGCTCGATGAAGATCCCGGCGGTCGTCGGCACCAACGATCTCACGACCAAGCTCCAGAACGGCGACTGGATCATGGTCGATGGCTACGACGGCATCGTCATCGTCAACCCGACCGAGCAGACCCTGTTCCGCTACGGCAAGATCGAGAAGGCGAAGAAATCCTTCGAGTCGCGGCTGATGGCGGTCAACGAGTTGCCGGCCGTGACGCTGGACGGTGTGGCGGTGACGCTGCGCGCCAACATTGAGAAGCCCGACGAAGTCGCCTTGGTGAAGCAATACCGCGCCGAGGGCGTCGGTCTCTACCGCACGGAGTTCCTTTTTCTCAGCGCCGAGAGAATCCCGACCGAGGAGCAGCAGTATGCCGCCTACAAGGAGATCGTGAGTGGCCTCACGCCCGCGCCGGTCACGATCCGCACGCTCGACGTCGGCGGCGACAAGCCGCTGCCGGGTGCCCCGGGGCTCATCGGCCCGGAGGCGAACCCGTTTCTCGGTTTCCGCGCCATCCGGATGTGCCTGCAGAACCCGGCCATGTTCAAGAACCAGCTCCGCGCCATCCTCCGGGCGAGCGCGCACGGCAAGGTGGAGCTGATGTATCCGATGATCAGCGGCGCCGAGGAACTCGACCAGGCCAACGCCCTGCTGGACGAGTGCCGCGCCGAGTTGCGGGAGCGCGGACAGGCCTTTGATGAGAAGCTCCGCGCCGGCACCATGATCGAGATCCCGAGCGCCGCGCTCGCCGGCGACGTGCTGGCCGAGAAATGCGACTTCTTCAGCATCGGTACCAACGACCTCATCCAATACCTCCTCGCGATCGACCGTGGCAACAACCGCATCGCGCATCTCTACGACCCGGCGCATCCCGCGGTCATCCGCGTGCTCAAGCAGATCGTCGACACCGGCCACGCCAAGAAGATCAAGGTCTGCGTGTGCGGCGAGATGGCGGGCGACCCGCTCTTCACACCGCTGCTGCTCGGCCTCGGCGTCGACGAGCTGAGCATGACGCCCACGCTGCTGCCGGCGGTAAAATTCCTGATCCGCGCCATGAAGCTGAGCGACGCCCGGCAGCTCGCCGCCGCCGCCTTCGCGCAGACCGACGCGAAGAAAACCTACGCGCTGATCGAGGCCTTCTACAACTCGCGGATGAAGGTGGAGTGAGCCGCGGCGTGCTCGCGTCGTCGTCGGGCAGTCAGCATCGGTTTGAAGCCGGTCCATTGAGCTAGGGCCGAACGGCGCTAGTGCGTTTTGATAACACCCTAGCTGAATGATTTCCGTTGGCGTAAAATCACCCAGCATTTTTCCCCAGAGGTAGTTACGGGTGTGAACGGATGATGAAAAGCCCGCCTGAGACCATTGTAGCATTGGGAAAATCCACGCTGCCCAGCATGACTTTGGTCCGCGAACACATGCCAGCCACGATCAACTATTCCACCCTCCAGCCCGCCAAGCCCCACCCGAAGCCCATCCGGGTGCGTTACAAGCGGTCGTTGGAAGACGTATGGAAACAGGCAGCCGCGAGCGTCGACCGGAAAGGAAGGATCCTCGACCTCGGCCGGTTCAATCCGCTGCCGAAGGGCCGGCAGCTCACGAGGGTTGAAAAAATATTCGGACTGTTTTTGGCCACGACCTTCGGCCTGGCCATCTGGATCCACGCGCGACCGGAACCCGTCAATGCCCACGCGGGTTATTTCCAGTCGCTCGCGCTCACGACCGGCGGTGAGGCTTCGTCAGTGCAGGCCTTCACCGAGGCCGCGGTGCTGGCCATCGGGAAGGAGTGGAAGGCTCCCGTGCTGTTTGCCCGCATGCATCCGCTTTTCTGGCAGCGCACGCCGGCCATCCATCCCAATGCACTGGTACAGCACGTGGAAGCCGGTCTCGCCGGGCTGGCCGCACACGGGCGGGTGGTTAGCGTTACGGTTTTCGGCACGCCCGAACTCAGCACCGTGGAGCAGGGCGACGGCCGCCCGGCCGTGACCAGCCGGGTCACGGGACAGCTGGAGCTGGCCGACGGCACGGTCGTGCGGCTGGAGGCACGGCTGATCCAGGACGAAAAATCCAAGCAGTGGGGCCTCGTCGACCTGGCGCTGCCCCCGTTTCTGCCGTGAACACCGCTCCCCAGCGTCCCGCCTGGTGGCGCACTGCGCGCGGCGTCACCATCGCCGAGGTGGCGATGGCCGCCATGTTCATGGCCTTGGTGCTGACGACCTCGATCACCACCCTGCAGCGCGCGTTCATCAGCCTGCAGAACGCCCGGGACCTGAACATTGTCTCGCAAATGCTCCAGAGTGAGATGGAAAAGATGCGCCTCGCCGACTGGGGCACGGTCAATGCGCTGTCCGGGAGCAGCACGCAAATCCCGCTCGATACCACCTTCACCACCAATGCTTTTGTCGGCAACCGCTTCACGCTCACCCGCACGGTGGCCGATCCCAAGACCGGTACGCGCGTGATCACCCTGAGGATTAACTGGGTCGGGGCGGACAAGCGCCCGCTCTACCGCAACCTTTCCCTGCGCTATTCGCGCAACGGGCTCTATGACTACTTCTACAGCCAGACTTGAACGCCGCCGCGCCGCGGGCTTCACCCTGGTGGAGCTGATGGTCGCCAGCGGGATCGGCTCCGTCATCCTGAGCGGGGTGCTATCCGTCGTCCTCATGATGGGCCGGTCCGGCCTGTCCGCCTCGAACTATGCCGACATGGAGGCCCAGTCCCGCCGCGCCGTCGACGAATTCGCCCAGGATGTGCGCATGGCCTCAAACCTCACCTGGAACAGCGCCACCTCGGTCACGCTGACCGTGCCGGACAACTATGCCGCCGACGGCAACAAGGTGACGTATGCGCTCGACAGCTCCGCGTCGGGCCCGACGGCGCATTGTTTCTACCGCCAGCCCGGCACCGTCGGTGCGGGCAGCGCCCGGTTCACCCTGGCGCGCAATGTCACCACGCTCAATTTCGCCCGCTTCACGCGCACCAATGCGGTGGCGACGAGCGAGCTTTCCGCCAAGCGCCTGCAGCTCACCATGAACCTGCGCACGTCGCGGCAGACCACCGTGGACCAGAACACTCTCGTGGTCTCGGCGTCCTACGTGCTGCGCAACAAGCCCTCCAACTGAGATGAAAGCGTCAGCTTCCCGCCGGGGCTCGGTGCTGATCACCTGCCTGATCTTCGCCATCATCATTGCCATCGCCCTGACCAGCTACCTGAAGCTGGCCGGCAACTCCTACATGCTGGCGGACCGCGCCTTTTTGAACACCACGGCGGTGGCCCTCGCGGAGCAGGGCCTGGAACAGGGCTTGGAATGCTACAACCAGCTCGATGATGCCGCCACCCCGGCCCAGGCGTGGACCGGCTGGACGCTCAGCGGCACGGTCGCGACCTTCAAGAACGCCAGCTTTCCGCTCGATAACGGCGCCGTCGGCACGATCCAGATCTATGCCACGGACTACAACCCCGCGCCGGGCACCTCGCCCAAGCTGGTCGCAAAGACCACGGTCCTGCCCGCGAACGGACTCGGGCTGAGCCGGATGATTGAGATCACCCTGAAGCGCCGGACCATCTTTGCCGGCGGCTTGGTGGCCCGCGAGACGATCCAATTTTCGACCAGCACGCTGGTCACCAGCTGGAATTCAGATCCGGACAACAATGCCGCGACCGCGGCCGTCGGCTATTCCAGCGCGGCAAGCACGGCCCATGCCTTTGTGGGCACCATCAGCACGGCCAACGATGCGATCAACACCTCGGGTGGTGATATTTACGGCCGCATCGGCACCGGGGGCGGCACCGTGGCGCACACCGGCGGCGCGCTGCTGACGGACAGTCCCACCGGCTCGGGCTGGGACGCGTCGCTGGTCGACAGCAATTTCGCCAGCAACCTGGTCACCCCGGTGGCCCCGGCCCTGCCGGCGGGGGTCAACACCGTCACGACCAGCATCTCGGCCGACACCACACTGCCCCGCGCGGGCGACACGGCCGCGGCGGATGGGAAATATTACTACAACTTTGCCTCGGGGGCCGCGATCCTCCTCGGAGGCAACGACCGGCTGACCGTTTCCGACAAGGTCGTCGTCTACCTGCAAAACCACGCCGGGGCGACCGCCGTGTCACTCGGCGGCACCGCCAAGATTCAGATCACCAGCGCGGGGAATCTTACGGTTTATACCAATGGCAACATGGCGGTGGGCGGCAATGGCATGGCGAACGCCAACGCCAACGCCAGCAGCTGCCTGATCTACGGCACCAACACCGGTTCCGGCCAGACCATCGCCATGACCGGCAACGCCACCACCGTGACCGCCATCAACGCGCCCAACGCCGATTTCAGCATCACCGGCAGCGGCGAGGTCTGGGGCGCGGTGATCGCGCGGAACATCGCCTTGAACGGCAACGCCGCCTTCCGCTACGACGAGGCGCTGCCCAACTTTATCAACACCACCGGCACCGGCAATCCCTGGGGCGTGGCCAAGTGGCGGGAAATGACGCAGAGCACGGAACGGGAAATCTACGCCGGCAATTTCAATTTCTAGCGGGCGAAGCGCGGGGATGCCCCGCCCGATTCCACTGGCCGGTTACTTGCCGGACTTCTCGCCGCTCGCGAGCAGGGTCTCGAAGTGCGGCTCGGCCTCCTCGCGGGAGACGGCGGTGACCTCGACTTTCTGGAAGCCGGCCTTTTTCAAGAACCCGTGCAGGGCGCTTTCCTTGAAGCCGAGCCAGAGGTCGCCGTGGAGCTCGTGGGCTTTCTCGAAATTGTGCTCCTTCAGGTCCAGCAGGAGGAGCTGGCCGCCGGGCTTGAGGATGCGGAAGGCCTCGTTGACCGCGGTCTGCGGATGGCTGGCGTGGTGCAGGGCCTGCGAAAGGATGGCGAGGTCCACGGACTTGTCGGCCAGCGGCACGGCCTCGATGTCGCCGAGCTTGTAGGTGAGGTTGGCGAGGCCGTTCTTCTTCGCGAGCTCGGTGCCGACCTCGACCATGCGCGGCGAGTTGTCGATGCACCAGACGCGCTCGGCGCGGTGGGCGATGAGCTGGGAAACGAGGCCTTCGCCGGCGCCGAGGTCGGCCACGGTGATGGCGGGCACGAGCCGGAGCGCGAGGTGGCCGAGGGCCTCCCACGAGCGGCCGGGACAGTGGCCTTTGCCGAGCCGGCCGGCGATGAGATTGAAATATTGCTCGGAGACGCGGCGGCGCTTCTGGAGCGTGCGGTCGAGGTTGTCTCGGTCCTCGACGGACTCCGGCAGGTCGGTCACAGAGTCGCAGGCGGCCTTGAGCAACGCGAGGCGCCGGGCCGGCAGGGTGGCGCGGAGCGAATAAAAGGCCTTCTTGCCCTCGCGACGGTCGCTGACGAAGCCCGCCTGCCGCAGCAGCGCGAGCTGGGACGAGATGCGCGACTGCGCCATGCCGAGGATCTCCTGCAGTTCGGCGACTGAGAGTTCCTCCTTCAACAGCAGCGCCAAGAGGCGCAGGCGGGTGGAGTCGGACAGGATTTTCAGGTGGTCCCAGGAGGAGTTCATCGGGCCCAAGACCTATGGGGCGAATCGCGCCGGTTTACAAGAGCTTCGCTTTGACTCGGGTGGAGGGCACCCGTCGTGGTGCGCCGCGGCCCGCGGGGCACGGGCCCGCCAATAAATCAAACCCGGCCAGAAAAAAGCCGCGCGGGTGGCGCGGCTTGAAAATTGCGGGGTGAGGGCACCCCGCCACAAACTTCACTCAGCCCTTGTTGGCGTCGACGAAGCGGGTGATGCCGGCGATCTGGAACTCCTGGTGGGTGGAGCCGATCTTGAGCTTCACGTGCTCGCCAACCTTCTTGCCCATGAGCGCCTGGCCGAGCGGGGTCTTGTAGGCGATGCGGTGGGCGTCCGGGTCGCTGTCCCACGCGCCGAGCACGGAGTAGCGGACGGCCTTGCCGTTGGCGACATCGCGGAGATCCACGATGGTGCCGACGCTGATGGAATCAGTGCTAGCCTCGGAGAAGTCGGTGATGCGCGCGCGGGCGAGGTCGCGCTCGAGCTGCGCCTTCTGGCCCATGAGGACGCCCTGATCCTGCTTGGCCATCTTGAACTCGGAGTTTTCCTTGAGGTCGCCGTGTTCGCGGGCGATGGAGATGGCCTTGGAGTTCTCGGGGATGCGCTTGGAGACGATCTCCTCGTATTCGACGCGCTTGCGCTCATAGCTCTCGCGGGAGACGAGGAACTGCTCGTCCTTCGTCTCGGACTCGCCGGAGACGAGGGTCTGGAGGGAGGGGAACAGCTTGATGAAGCGGGCGAGCAGGGACTTCTTGGTGAGCTCCTCGAAGCCTTGGTTGAGCAGGAGGCTGTTGGCGAGGTCGCGGGCGGTCTCGGTGTCGGCCGTGGCGAGCAGGTCGGAGATGAGGTCGGTGTCGTCGCTCAGGGCCTCGCCGAGCGGGATGCGGCGGGTGCCGGCGGACTGCAGCGCCTCGTAGTCGATGGCGAAGAAGATGGCGCCGAGCAGGCGCGGCGTGACCAGCTCGTTGAGGAGCTTGGAGAACTTCTTCGAGTGGCGGTTCTTGATGATCCAGAGGAGCACCGGGGCGCGGAGGTTCTGCTCGGTCTTCCAGCGCTTGAGCGCGGCGGCGAGCTCGTCGCCCTGGCCGTTCTCGAGGAGGAAATTGATGCACTCGGTGGTGAACTTGCCCTGCGAGGTCTTGAGGAGGGCGAACACGATCTCGCGCCACTCGAGCGGGTGCGTCTCCTTGACGAGGTCGAGGAAGCGGGACTGGAAATGGACGGGGATCTTCTCGGCGATGGCGGAAAGGCCGCGGACCTCCTTGATGAGGTCGGACTGGCTCGGGCCGGCGGTGTTGCCGGCGTGGCCGAGGATCTTGGCGAGCTCGTCGCGGACGAAGGCGCCGTAGAGGCGCTCGGAGGCGTCGAGCTGGTTGCTGTCGCGCACGGCCTCGGTGATACCGTTGAGGACGGTGCCGAGGGACTGCTTGGCCTCGTCCTTGATGGAGGCGGCGAGGAGGTCCTCGGCGAGGGCGATGCGGCGGCGGGCGGAGCGGGTGTTGGTGAACTCCTCCATGATCTCCGACTCGGCGGAGACGGGCTCGTCGCGGACGACGTAGCAGTCGGTCTTCTTGACCGGGACGCCGACGCGCGGGTCCTTGATGAGCTGCTTCTTGACGTTGGCGAACCAGCGCTTGAATTTTTCCTCGCCGACGACCTGGGTCAGGACGATCTCGAGCTCGATGGCGCTGGCGGCCTTGTTCGGATAGGCGGAAAGGGTGTCGATGACGAGCTGCACCGGATCGTCGGTGATGAGCTCCTTGACCTTGGCGGGCTCGGTCTCCTTGCGGGCCAGGATGTGCTTGGCCGGAAGGACATCCATGCTGCCGACGCAGAAGGCCGGGTCCATGCGGTGGCCTTTCTTGCCCTTGAAATCGATGACCAGCTTCAGGTCGGACTCGTCGTATTCCTTGATCTGGCCGAAGCCCCAGCTCCGGTGGACCACGTAGGCACCCGGTTCCATGGCCTCCAGCTTGGCTTTGGACGCCTTGAGGGCGGGGTGTTTGCTGATGGTCGCGGAGATGGCTTCAGAATTCATAATTGCGTATCTAGTCGGTGAACCGATTAGTTGAGAGGATAATGGCAGAAGATGTCAAACAGGGTTTGGAAAAAGCCTCCGGGGCCTCGAAATTCACCTTCGGCGGCTGGGAAGCCGCGGTCGGGCTCACCGAACGCTGGCTGGCCCGGGCGGAACGGGTGGACACGTTGCTGGAAGGACTTCCGGCAGCCCTGACGGGGCAGGAACGGGCCCGGGCGCAGCAGCTTTTCTACGGCGTGGTCCGCTGGTCGAGCCGCATTGAGTCGGCTCTGGCCGGCCTCATGGCCCGCCCGCCCCGCACCAAGGTCCGCGCGCTGCTCACGGTGGCGGGGTTCGAGCTTTTGGAGGGCGGACCGGCCCTCACGGCCAAGGTCATCCACCACGCGGTCGAGAAGGCCAAGACGGTTTGCAGCGCCAAGGAGGCCGGGCTGGTCAACGCTGTGGCCCGCAAGCTGGCGCTCCGCCTGGCCGAGAAGCCGGCGGACGTGGCGACGGAGTTTGCCCACCCCGAATGGCTCGTCACGCGCTGGACGCAGCAGTTTGGCGCCGCGACGACGCGAAAACTTCTTGAATGGAACCAGCAGCCCGCGCCGGTCTACGCGCGCTGGCGCACGGACGCAGCGGTGCCGGAGTTTCTCGCACCGACGAAATGGCCGGGTTTTTATGAAGTGAAGGCCGGCAAGTGGGACGAGGTCCGCCGGCTGGTGGGCGAGGGCGCGCTCTATGTGCAGGACCCCTCGACGCGCCTCTGTATTGAGCTCCTCGCCCCGCAGGCCGGTGAGACGATCCTCGACGCCTGCGCCGCGCCGGGCGGCAAGAGCCTGTTCATCGCCGATCTCATGAAGACCGGCAAGATTGTGGCGCTCGACGAGCCGGTCGCCCCGGGCAAGTCCGACATCCGCCTGGTCCGCCTGAAGGAGAACCTCGCCCGCGCCCCCGCCGGCGTCGACGTCGCGCTGGTCGAGGCCGACCTGCGCACGGCGAGCAGCGTCTATTATCGGAATCTCAACCTGCCCGAGGAATATGATGCCGTGCTGGTCGACGCGCCGTGCTCCAACACCGGCGTCATGCGCCACCGCATCGACGTGAAGTGGCGGTTGCAGGACGGCGACTTCGCGCGCCACGCCGAGCAGCAGCTCGAGCTGCTCCATGCCGCGGCGCGGCTGGTGAAGTCCGGCGGCCGCATCGTCT
This sequence comes from Lacunisphaera sp., assembly GCA_029945445.1. Taxonomy (GTDB): domain Bacteria; phylum Verrucomicrobiota; class Verrucomicrobiia; order Opitutales; family Opitutaceae; genus Lacunisphaera. The sequence goes on from JAQSCO010000005.1 coordinate 70,930, forward strand.
ACAGTACCTGCAGCGTGGACGGGCAGGAAAACGAGCAGGTCATCAAGGCGTTCTTCGACAGCCGCGCCGGCGGGCCGTTCAAGCTCGAGAAAAGCGTGCAGGCCTATCCGTGGACGGAGGGTCACGACGGCGCAGGGGCATTTTTGCTGAAGCGATCCTGAGGGAGGGGCACCGTTGCCCGCTGCTGCGGGCCCGGTGTTTGTCCCCGGTTCGCGCTGCGCGAAACCGTGGCAACCGGCCTACGGCACCAGCTCGAACACCGGCACCTCGACATCCTCCTCCTTCGTGCCGTGCAGGAAGGTGTAGGTGATCTTCGCGGCAGACTTGATGAGCGCGGCGTAGCGGTCGAAGGTCCATTTATCAACCATCTCGCCGTTGATGCGCACGCACAGGTCGCCGGCCTGCACGGGCAGCCGGGCGGCGGGCGTGTCGGGGATCACGCCCAGCACGCGCCAGTAGATCGGCGAGCGGGCGAAGGAGAGCCCGGGATGGCGCCGCGGTGCCATCGTGACGGGGCCGTCCGATTCCCGCACCAGGGTCACCTCGTTGCGGCTCTGGTCGAAGGTCACCTTGAAATGGCGCAGGAGCTCGCCGCCGATGGAGGAAAGCTGGTCGGTGAGATCGACGACGGGCTGCGTGACGACGTGCGGGCCGATGAGCAGGGTCTGGCCGAGCCGTCCGGTGAGCTGCGGGCGGTCGCCCGAGAGGGAGGAGATGAGGGTGCCGGCGCGCGGCCCCGCGGCGAAGCGCGGGTGCAGGCCGGCGGGGTTGAGGCTGAGGCTGCCGTCGCTGCCGGAGTCGACGAGGACAATGAAGGACTCGGTGCCCAGCTGCACCGGGATGAGCGGGGTGTGCTGCTCGTTGTTAAACGCCAGGGTGGCGGTGCGCAGCGCGGCCTTGGGCGCGGGGGCTCCGGGAACGGCGGGGGCCAGGCCGAGGCGGGCGCCGGGATAATCCAGCGTCAGCAGCACTTCCCGGAACACGGGGAAACCGATGATGCCGTCGATGTGCAGGTCGAGGTGGTCGGAGAGGTCGGTGAAATCAAACACCACCGCCGCGACATTCTGGAAGGAGGTGCCGCCCAGCATCACCCGGCGCAGCGTGACGGGGTCGAGCTCGATTTGACCACCGTTGGCCGAGCGCACCGGGACCTTGGCCGGGGCGGGGCCCTTCTTTGGTTTCACGCCGAAGTGCCGCGCCAGTTCCGGCGTGACGTAGCTGATGGTGGAGCCGGTATCGATCAGGAAGCGGTAGGTCTTGCCGTCGTCCCAGCGCGACTCGACAACGAAGAAATTAGACACGAGGCGGGCCGGCAGCAGGGTGCCGCCCGACTCGACCTGCGTCCGGCGGGGCACGCTCGTGCAGCCGGCAAGGAACAGCAGACCGAGGGCAGAAGAAAGAAGACCGAGCGGCTGGCGGAGGATGTGGGCGAGGAAGCGCACGCGAAAAGGCAACGCTGGAGGAAAAGGCGCGCGCGCGCAAAGCCTGTTTCGCGGACGGGCGAATGATGGCCCCGCCTCCCATGGTCGCCTGCACTTTCTTCGGCAGCTTGGCGACCACGAGGTCGTAGCTGCGGCGGATGCGCCGGAGCAGTTCCGGCTCGGGCCGCGCCTCCTCCTCGCAGCGCACCGTAAGGGAATAAGTTTTAAGGTTTAAGTTGTAAGCAAACCGAGCCGAGCCGGGCCGGATCTAACGAGCTGAGCCTCTGACTCAAAACTTACCCGTTTAAACCTTACAACTTATACGGCAGCGGGAACCGGCTCGTGAGCGCGATGACCTTCACCTTGGTCGCGGCGAGCACGGCGTTCTCCTGGTCGGTGCCGATGGCCAGCAGCACGCCGTCGATCAGGCCGGCGATCTCCTGCATCTCGGCCTCCTTCATGCCGCGCGTCGTCATCGCCGGCGAGCCGAGCCGGATACCCGAGGCTTGGAACGGCGAGCGGGTCTCGAAGGGCACCGTGTTCTTGTTGCAGGTGATGTTGGCCTTATCGAGCGACTCCTGCGCGACCTTGCCGGTGAGGTTCGGAAGCTTGCTGCGGAGGTCGACGAGCATGAGGTGGTTGTCGGTGCCGCCGGAATTGATCTTGTAGCCGCGCTGGACCATCGCCGCGGCGAGCGCGCGGGCGTTCCGCACGACCTGCTCGCTGTAGGCCTTGAACTCGGGCTTGAGGCACTCGGCGAAGCACACGGCCTTGGCCGCGATGACGTGCATCAGCGGGCCGCCCTGGGCGCCGGGGAAGACGGCGGAGTCGATGGCCTTCGCGTGCGCCGCCTTGCACAGGGTGAGGCCGCCGCGCGGGCCGCGCAGGGTCTTGTGCGTGGTGGTCGTGACGAAGTCCGCGTGGGGGAACGGCGAGGGATGGTGGCCGGTGACGACGAGGCCGGCGATGTGCGCGATGTCGGCGAAGAGCAGTGCGCCGACCGAGCGGGCGATCTCGCCCATGCGCGCGAAATCGATGATGCGCGAGTAGGCGCTGGCACCGACGGTGATCATCTTGGGCTTCTCGCGCAGCGCGATGGCGGCGAGCTCGTCGTAGTCGATCAGGCCGTTGTCCTCGCGGACGCCGTATTGCACGAACTGGTAGAGCTTGCCGGAAAAATTCGCCGGATTGCCGTGCGTGAGGTGGCCGCCGTGGCTGAGGTTCATGCCGAGGATCTTGTCGCCCGGCGAGAGGACAGCGGTGTAGACGGCGAAGTTGGCCTGCGAGCCGGAGTGCGGCTGGACGTTCGCGTGCTCGGCGCCGAAGAGCCGCTTGGCGCGCTCGATGGCCATGACCTCGACCTTGTCGACCTGCTCGCAGCCGCCATACCAGCGCTTGCCCGGGTAGCCCTCGGCATACTTGTTGGTCAGCACGCTGCCCATCGCCTCGATGACGGCGGGGTTGGTGAAGTTTTCCGAGGCGATGAGCTCGAGGTGGCTCTGCTGGCGGGAGAGCTCGCCGGCGATGACGGCGTAGACGTCGGGATCAAGTTGCGAGAGCGGGGCGGCGTTGAGGGACATAAAGGGACTTTCGATGTTGGATGCGCGATTTTCGATCGGGTTAGGAGCAGAGAGCAGCGGTAATCAAAAATCGAGAATCGAAAATCAAAAATCAGGCCTTGGGACGCACAACCAGTGTCTTAAGGAAGGCCACCACGCTCGGCACGGCCTCGACCAGCTCGTCGCGGCAGGCCTCGTAGACCTTGAGCGGGCCGCCGTAGGGGTCGCCGATTTCCTGCTCGGCGGGCGGCGGAAGGAACTCGCGGAAGAGGTAGAGGTGCTGGGGCACGGGCCGACCCTTGTATTGGATGAGGGCGCGGTGCGACTCGGTCATGCCGAACACGGCGAGTGCGCCGTCGAGCATTTCCTGGGTGACGGGCCGGCTGCGGTGGGCGGCGATGTCGATGCCGGTCTTCTTCAACGCGATGACGGAGTTTTCCGAGACGGGCTCGCCGGCGCGGGTGGAGACGCCGGCGGAGATGACCTTGAGCGACTTCAACGGCTCCGGTTGGCCCGCGAGCGCGTGCCGCAACAAACCCTCGGCCATCGGACTGCGGCAGATGTTGCCGGTGCAGAGGACGAGGATGTGGCCGGTCTCAGGCATGCGATGCGGGCAACATGACGCGAACCCGCGTTGCGTCAACTTTCCGGATGCAGATCGGCCCGCGAGCTTGCTCGCGCCTGAACCTGCGCGTGGCGCGCCGCCTACCGCTGCTTCAGCGCCAGCAGGGCGTGGTGCAGGTGCACGGTGCGCTGGAGCACGCGGTCGGTCAGGGCCGCGGGCTTTTCGGGGGCGCCTTCCGGTTTGGGCGCGGTGGGATCCGGCGCGGGCGGTATCTCGGCATCAGGGTTGCCGTTCTTGAACTCCTGCACGAGCGTCGCCTCGTCGAAGCGCTCCTTCTCGATCTTGCCGGAGATGAGCTGGTCGACCGGAATGCCGGCCTCGAACGCCTCGTAGGCGCGGCGGTCGGTCGCGGCATCGGTCTGGACGACGATCTTGGGCGCGGGTTGCGCGCCGGCGATGCCGAGGGTGAGGGCGGACGACTCGCGCGCGATGAGTGCGAGCACCGGCGGCGTGACCGGACTGACGAGGATGAACAGCGCCGCCGCCGCGGGGCGGCTGGCGAGCGCGGTCTTGAGCGCGGCGGCGGCCGCGTCGTCGGCAGAGGCGTGGCGCAGGTCGAGCACGAGCGCGCCCGGCGCGGCGGCGGCCTTCACCGAGTCAGCGAGCGCGTGCACGCGCAGATAACCGAGCCCCTGGCCGAGGTCGGTGAGCTCGGTCGCCCCGGCACAGAGGACGGAGGACAGAAGACAGAGGACGGAAAGGAGGGGTTTCATTTGCGGTTGAGTTGCTTGGCGCCGATGTCGCGGCGGTAATATTTATTCGCCCACTGGATCTGGTCGCAGGCCGCGTAGGCGCGGGCGGCGGCCTCGCGGAGGGTCGGTGCCAGCGCCGTGACGCCGAGCACGCGGCCGCCGTTGGCCGTGAGTTGCCCCGCGGGGGCCCGCGCCGTGCCGGCGTGGTAGATGAAGGTTTGGGGCGAGAGGCTTGAGGTGGGAGGCAGGGTGATGAGGTCGCCCTTGGCGTAGCGGTCGGGATAACCCTTGGCCGCGACCACGACGCAGAGCGCGTAGTCGGGTTTCACCGCGAGTTGGAACCCGTGCAGCTGCCCGCGCGCGGCGGCCCAGAGGAGCGTGAGGAGGTCCGTGGCGAGGCGGGGCAGCACGACTTGTGTCTCGGGGTCGCCGAAGCGGGTGTTGTATTCGAGCACGCTCGGGCCGGCGGGCGTGAGCATGATGCCGATGAAAAGCGTGCCGCAAAAATTGATCCCCTCGGCGGCGATGGCGTCGACGGAGGGCTTCACGATCTCGCGGTCGATGCGCGCGAGCAGCTCCGGCGTGACAATCTCCGCGGGCGAGTAGGCGCCCATGCCGCCGGTGTTCGGGCCGGTGTCGCCGTCGCCGATGCGCTTGTGGTCCTGCGAGGTCGGCAGGATGACGTAGTCGCGGCCGGACACGACGACGAGCAGCGAGGTCTCCTCGCCGAACAGGCAGTCCTCGATGAGGATTTTTGATTTTTGATTCTCGATTTTCGCTTGGCCGGGCAGGGTGAGCAGTGAACGCACGGCGGCTTCGGCTTCCGCGTGATTCTGGGCGACGACGACGCCTTTGCCGGCGGCGAGGCCGTCGGCTTTGACCACGAGGGGAACCGGACGAGCGCGAACATAGGCGATGGCCTTCTCCGCGTCGGCGAAGAAACCGGCGGGAGCCGTGGGGATGCGATGCTTGAGCAGGATTTCCTTGGTGTATATCTTCGACGCCTCAAGCCGTGCGCCGTCGGCCATGGGACCGTAGGCCGCGATGCCCGCCTTCATCAAGGCATCGACGAGCCCGAGCGAGAGCGGCACCTCGGGGCCGACGACGACGAACTCCACCCCCTCGTGCTGCGCCAGCGCGACGAGCCCGACGATGTTCTCGACGGCGACGGGGAAGCAGGCCGCGTCGGCGGCGATGCCGGCGTTGCCGGGAGCGCAGATCACCCGCGGGCCGGCGGGCGAGGCCAGGAGCGCGCGGATGATCGCATGCTCGCGCCCGCCGGAGCCGACGACGAGGACGGAGGAGGGGAGTTGGTTAGCCACGGATGAGCGGAAACTTGGGCGAGGGCTATGCAGCGAGCAAGCTCGCTCCCATAACACCGTGTGTCATCACGACGGGTAGGGCGCATTATGACTACGCGCCGCAGCGGATTGAGGACAATCCGCCCGACCAGCTCACAGCACCTTGAGCGTCTTGCGGTAGAACTTGATGACCTCGTCGGGGTCGTCGGTGAAGAGGATGTAGTCCGTCATCCAGGCCGGGGCGCGCTTGTCGCGGATCATCGTGTTGACCTGCTTGCGCAGGTCGCCCCAGAACTTCGAGTTGAAGAAAATATAGGGCACGCGCGGGCGGATGCCGAGCTTGAGGTTGCACAGTTCGATGCCGATCTCCTCGAGCGTGCCGACGCCGCCGACGTTGAAGATGCAAAAATCCGCCGCCTCGAACCATTTCTGGCGGAAGTGCCGCGAGGTTTCCTGGAAGGTGTTGAAGAAATCGACGCCGAGCTCGGGCGGCTGGGCCTCGAGTTCGAGGAAGCACGCGCCGGTGAGCGCGCCCTTGCCGCGCGCCTGGTCGGTGGCGAGGCGCATGACGCCGCCGCCGCCGCCCGTGAGGACGCCGAGGTTGGAGCCCATGAAGGTGGTCAGCTTGTCGACGAGCGCGGAGATGCGGTCGGTGTCGGCCTGGTCGAGCCCGACGGCCGAGCCGTAAAAGGCGAGGATGGTGGACTCCTGGAACTTCCGGGCGTTCTCCTCGCGCACGAAGAAACCGTGGCCGCGCTTGTAGGTGTGGAGGTAGAGGTCCTTCGTCACCTCGTCATACCAGTAGATGGAGATGCCGATGGAGTTGAAGGTGTCGAGCCGGGCGTGGGCGTTGCTCGAGAGGAAGTAGCCGTGCGTGCGCGAGGCCTTGCGGAAGATGAGGCGCTTGAGCTTCACCTCGCCGATCCGGGTGACGAGTTCCATGTGCTCGAGCAGGTCGGGGAAGAAATCGACGACGAGCGTGTCGGCGTCCTCCGGCGCGGCGTCGAGGGCCTGGATCATCGTGCGGCTGCCGAGCGGGCAGGACTCGCCCTCGAGGATCTTGCGGAGGTCGTCGTCGTTGGCGCGGACGAGGATGGCGCGGTTCTCCATCGTGGCGCTCTGGCCGCGGACAGTGATGTGGGTCTTCGGGCGGGCCTCGCCGGTGTCGCGGGCGGGAAACTCGTCGAGGCACTTGTAGAGACCCTTGGCCGTGCCGAGGAGGCGCTGGCGTTTCTTGGTGAGCGTCTTGACCTCGGGGTCGGAGACCACGGCGGGCGCGCGGAACACCTCGAGCGAGACCATGGGGTTCACCACGGGCTGGTCGCCGGTGTTGTAGATCTCGAGCATGACATTCGTGCCGAAGGTCTTGATCGGGTCGAGCAGGACGGCGCTGGTGTGGAGGCCGAAGTTGCCCTCGCCGGGGTTGAGGCGGACGAAGTGCTCCTTCAGATACATCGAGCAGCTGGTGAGGATGCCGGAATGCGGCGGGATGGTGAGCGGGGAGGCGTCGTGGCGGACCTGGACCTTGTCGATGAACGAGCGGCCGGCGTAACCGCTGACGATGTGCTCGAAGTTGAGGCGCTGGAGCCGCGGGTTGAGCGTGTAGCTGACGGGGTGCGGCGTGAAGAAGACGCGGCCGGAGCTGTCGATGGAGATCGTATTTGGCAGCTTCAGCTGGTTTTCCTGGACGGCGGCCCAGACCTCGGTGCTGGAAAGCTTGGCGGCGGCCGGCGCGTAAAACAGCCGGCCGACGGGCGCGCCGGGACGGAGGAGCTTCTTCCAGTAGGGCGCGTTCGGGAAGTTCTTGTCGAAGATGAACGCGTCCGCGGCGAGGATGAGGCGGTTGCCCTCGACGGTCGGGGCGCCCTGCAGGAGCAGTTCGATGCCGATGCGGGCGAGCGAGCTGCGTTCGCTGAACTTGATCTCGGCGAGGTGGGCCTTGAGGAAATCCATCTCGGCCGGGTTGCGCGGCCAGAAGGCGAGGGTGAGCGCGACATGTTCGCCGCCTTTGTTCTTCACCGTGAGAATCTGGCCGTCGGTGCTGTGCCAGAATTGGCTTTCGTTCATGGGATTGGCGAGCTTTAGGGACGATGGTCGGGCTGACAAGCCCCGGCTTCGGCCGCCGCCGGCGGCGATTTCCCGCCTAAGGGATTGATTTTTGTCCCATGACCGCCAAGTTCCGGCGTTTTTAACGGCACAAAACCGCCCGGGCCGTTTCCCAACCGGGCTACCCTCCGCTCAATGAAATTCACATCCAAGATCACTGCCGCCCTCGCCAGCCTGGGCCTGCTCGTCGCCGCGTCCGCCCAGGACCAGTTCAAATTGAATACCGGCACGGCTGCGAAGCCCGCCGCGCCCGCCGCCGCCACCACGCCGGCGGCCGCACCCGCCGCCCCGGTCGCGGCACCCGCTGCGCCCGCGCCCAAATTCACCGAGGCCCAGCTGATGGAGGCCTATGGTTACATCTTCGTGCTCGAGTCCCATCTCGGGGACCAGGTGCAGGCCCTCGAGTTCACCCCGGCCCAGAAAGAGGCCCTGGTGCGCGGCATCGCCATGGCGCTGAACAACCAGGAGCTGCCCTACGACGGCAAGCAGATCGAGGGTCAGCTGCAGGAGTTCGTCGGCAAGAAGCAGGAGGCGTTCGTCGCCAAGCGCGATGCCTTCCTCACCAAGCTGCGGATGCAGAACATCACCGACAACATTGCCTTCTTCACCAAGCTCAAGGAGAACAAGAACGTGGTCGAGACGCACAGCGGCCTCCGCTACGAGATCCTCAAGCCCGCCACCGGCGCGGTCGGCAAGGTCGGCCAGGTCGCAACCTTCCATTACACCCTTTCGCTGGTCAACGGCCAGACGATCGGCACCTCGCTGCAGCAGAACGGCAAGCCGATCGATCTGCCCCTCGTGGAGGCCAGCCAGGCGATGTCCGGTGGGAGTGCCGGCATTGTCGAGGCCCTGCAGTTGCTCGGCGTGGGCGCCAAGGCCAAGGTCTACATCCCGCCGTCGCTCGCCTATGGCGATCAGGGCAACCAGATTGTTCCCCCGGGCGCCGCGCTGATCTTCGAGGTCGAGGTCCTCGGCGTGAAGGATGCGCCGCCGGCGCCCGCGGCCAAGTAAGCGCGGATCGTCTACCCGCCCATCGAGCGCCTCCCCTGGGAGGCGCTTTTTCTCTGGCGCGATCTGCGCGCGGCATGACCGAACACAACCTTGCTCTCGGGGGAAACGCCGTGTGTGTTTGGCGCATCGCATGACCGCCACCGCCGTCAACCTCTACCTCGTGGGCTTCATGGGCACCGGCAAAAGCACCGTGGGCCGCCTGCTGGCCCGGCAACTCGGCCTGCGGTTCCTCGACAGCGACCACGAGATCGAGCGCAAGCAGGGCAAGGCGGTCGCGAAGATCTTCGCCGAGGATGGCGAGGCGACATTCCGCGCGCTCGAGCGCGAGTTCATCGAGCTGGGCCATCCGGAGCACGGCGCGATCGTGGCCTGCGGCGGCGGACTGGTCGTGCCGCCGGGCATGCTGGAGCTGCTGCACCGGCGCGGGGTCGTCATCTGCATGCACGCGCCGATCGAGACCATCCTGCAGCGCACCATGCGCACCTCGCACCGGCCGCTGCTGCAGGTGGTGAACCCGGAGCAGCGGCTGCGCGAGCTCTACGCGCAGCGCGAGGAAATCTACCGGCGCACCGGCACGATGGTGCTGACCGACAAGCGGCCGATGCGGGAGATCGCCGCGCACGTGCTGCGCGTCTACCGCCTCGAGGCCGCGCACTTCAAGAAATGACCGCACCGGCCGGGCTGCAGGTCGCCGGTGAGAAGCGCGAGGCGCTCCGCGGGCGGCTGGCTGCGCTCGGTTTTGACGAGGTGCGGTTCGCCGCCGTGGATGCCCGCAAAAACTCCAGCCTGCGCGCCTGGCTCGACGCCGGCCGCTCGGCCGACATGGCGTGGCTGGAGCGCACCGCGGACAAGCGCATGGACCCGGCCCTCGTCCTGCCCGGCGGGCGCAGCATGATCCTGCTCGGCGTCAATTACTGGTCGGATGCCTCCGTCGGGAATCCGCGCTGGGCGCGGTATGCCCTGCATGCGGACTATCATGACACGATGGAGCCCGGGCTCGTGGCCGCGGGGAAAGTGCTGGAGGAAACATGCGGCGCGGCGCCGGCGGACTACCGCTACTACGTCGACACCGGCCCGGTGCTCGAGCGCGGCTGGGCGGCGCGCAGCGGTCTCGGCTTCCTCGGCAAGAACGCGATGCTCATCTCGCAGCGGCACGGTAACTGGCTGTTTCTCGCGACGATCCTGACGCGGCTGGAGATCGCACCGGACGAGCCGTTGCGCAAAAAACCGCTGCCCGCGTCCGGCGACGAGCCGGCCGGCCTGCTGTGCGGCAAGTGCACGCGCTGCCTCGACGCGTGTCCGACGCAGGCGTTCCCCGCGCCCGGCGTGGTGGACGCGCGGCGCTGCATTTCCTACCAGACCATCGAAAACAAGGGCATCATCCCGCGCGAGCTGCGCGCGGGCATCGGCACGCACATCTACGGCTGCGACGTGTGCCTGGAGGTCTGCCCGTGGAACCGCTTCGCCCGCGCCGGCCGGCAGTTGCTGCTCAGCGCACGGCCCGGCCTCGCGGCGCTGCCCCTCCAGGAAATTCTCCAGCTCACCCCGGCGCGTTTCGCGGAAATCTTCCGGGGCACGGCGATCAAGCGGCTCAAGCGCACCGGCCTGCTGCGCAACGCGTGTGTCGTCGCGGGGAACTCCGGCGACGCCGGCCTCCTGCCGGCGCTCGCGCCACTCGCCGCGCACGAGTCGGCCGTGGTGCGGGCGCACGCGGTGTGGGCGGTGCGGCGGATCGCCGGCGAAAAGGCGGGCGGGTTGTTGCAAACCGCGCGGCAGAACGAAGCGGACGCGACGGTGCTCGAGGAATACGCGGACGCTACTTGAACAGCGCCCGCATCGTCTCCGTGAAGAATGCCGGGGGCCGCACCGGTTCGCCGGTCATGTTGATGAAGGCGTGGGTGGTGAAACCGGTGACGAGCAGCTCCTCGCCGCGGCGCACCTCGTATTCAAGATGGATGCGGAGCAACGGGCGTTCCTTCAGCCGGGTGATCACCGTCACGGTGTCGTCATAGAGCGCGGGCTTGAAGAACTTCGTGCCGAGCTCGATGACCGGCAGCCGGTAGCCCTGGGCCTCGAGGTCCTTGTAGGGCAGGCCGCATTCCTTGAGCAGGGTGGTGCGGCCGACCTCGAACCACGGGAGGTAATTCCCGTGGTAGACGATGCCCATCATGTCGGTCTCGGCGTAACGCACGGTGATCGGTGAGCGCGATTCGAGCATGGCGTCAGCTTGCCGGGGTGGGGGCGGGTTGTCCAAACAAGGATTGGGCGGACTCGCGCCAGGAAGTCCGGGTGGCGCGCCCGCGGCCGGCCGCACCGAGACGCTGGCGCAGCGCCGGGTCGGCGATCAGGCGGCCGAACGCGGCCGTGAGCGCGGGCTGGTCGCCCGGCGCGACGAGCAGGCCGGTCTCGCCGTTGCTGACCGCCTCCGGCACGCCGCCGATGTCGTGGGCGATGACCGGCAGGCCGTGCGCGCCGGCCTCGAGGTAGACGAGCCCGAAGCCCTCGACGCTGTGGTGGTGCGGCATGCTGGTCATGGCGAAGATGTCCGCCTGCGCGTAGATCGCCCCGAGTTTATCGTCGGGGATGTCGCCGAGGAACTTCACCGGGAAGTCGGCGGTGGCCGCCGCGTCGGCGAGGGCGGTCTCGTAGTTCTCCTTGCTGTGCGAACCGACGAGCCAGTATTCGATCGAGGCGCGCACGGCGGGCGGCAGGGCCTTGAGCGCGGCGATGACCTCCCGCTGGCCCTTGCGGGGACTGAGCCGGGCAACGGTCAGGATGATGGTCTTGCCGGCGGACTTGGCGGGGGCGGGCGACGCCGGCGCGACGAGATCGGTGCGCAGGGCTCCCGGGGTGAGGACGACCTTGGCCGCGGCCTCGGGAAAGTTTTCCTTCAGCAGATCGCGGGCATAGGCGCTGACGACGCTGACGTGGGCGGCCTGACGGAGCAGGTGGTTGGTGCTCCAGCGCAGCAGGCCGCGCGAGGCGAGGCGCTGGATCTCGGAGCCGTGGAAGGTCAGCACCAGCTGGGCCGAGCGCAGGGTGTCGAAGTATTGCAGCAGGAGCATCGCCAGCAGCGGACCCGGTTCGGGGATGTAGAGGGTGGCTCCCTTCAGCTTGTCGCGCTGCGTCATGAGCTGCCGGGCCATGCGCCACTGGCTCAAGAGGCTGTGATCGCCGGCCAGCGGCAGGCGGTGGACGGGGAAGGGCCACGCGGCTTCCGGCGTGCCCTCGGGCAGGGCGGGGGCCCAGACTTCCACATCAAAGCCCAGGCTTTGGGCGGCGCGCGCCATCTCGGCGGCATAAACCGCGATGCCGCCGCGATGGGGGTAAAACTCGTGCGTGACCAATACCAGCGGCCGGATGGCCCGTGGGGCATTGCTGGGAACAAGGGACTGCATTGCCGGTTATATAATGAGTAGCGTCGTCGCCTGGGTGCGACCCGTTCAATCCAGAGAGCCGGCATGTGGGCTCGCAAGCATCACCAAGTCAACAGGCTAAATTTCCCCAACCCGCGCCTTGTCCGCTTCTGGTGGGGCAAATTTTTGGAGTTTACATACCTGCCGACCTTAACTTACTAATTCCAGAATGGCACACGTCTCTAACAACCCCTCGGGCACCCCGCTTAAAACTTTCACTTCGGAAGATGATGCAAATCTGCGTGAGGCCCTGAAGCGTTGCTCGGCAGCTACTTATGAGGCGGCCGCCCAGTTTCGCAAAACCGGCAATACCGAGCATTTGCCCGCCATCGTGCTGGGTATCATCGAGCGCTATGTGGAGCCCGATCTCCGCGCCAAGCTGAAGGATACCGACGATGATCTGCGCATCATCGAGGATCTGGGCATCGATTCCCTGACCATGATGGAAATCGTCATCCTCGTGGAGGATGTGCTCCAGATGACCATCAATAATGAGGAGCTCCGCCACCTGCGCACCGTCGGCGACGTGAAGACCTTCATCGAGTGCAAGGTTCGCGGCTTGCCCCTGCCGAAGCCCACCAAGTTCATTCCGATCGAGCAGATCATGTCGGTCATGCCGATCCAGCCGCCGTTCCTGTTCCTCGGCGAGGCCTCGGTCAACGCCCACGGCGCGAACGCCAAATACAAGATCAGCGGCCAGGAGTTTTTCCTGCAGGGCCATTTCAAGGACAACCCCGTGCTGCCCGCGTCCATCATGCTCGAGGCGCTCGGCCAGCTCGCTGTCCTCTTCCTGCTCGAGGGCCAGGTCGGCGAGGCCGGCAAGGTCGTCGACCACCGCACCATTTTCTTCACCTCCTGCGAGGGCGTCCGCTGCCACCGCGTGTGCCGGCCCGGTGACGTGCTCAATCTTTCCATCAAGCCGAAACGCCTGAAGTCGCCGCTCGCCACGTTCGAGGGCCAGATCCGCGTCGGCCAGGAAAAGGCCGCCATCGCCGAGGAAATCACGCTGACCTTCGCCTTCGCCGAGGAAGTCGCCCAACCGGCTTCGCAGATCCAGTCCGCACCGGACGCCGCCACCGGCCAGTCGCAGGCCGCGGTGAACGCCTGAGTCGGGCCCGATGCCGGTCCTTGCGGCTGCGGTGGTTGACCACCCCCGGAAAAGCGTTTTGATTCACTGCGACCTCGCCGCGGCCCCGTTCGCCGCCCCCGCGGTCTAAACCCCATGCGGAAAGTATACATCACGGGCGTCGGTTTCATCTCCAGCATCGGCAATGACGCCATCGCCGTCTCCGAGAGCTTGCGCGAGCTCCGCCATGGCATGATCCAGTATCCGCCGTTCCAGAAGGCCGATGTGCCGGTCAAGGTTGCCGCGCCGATCCGCGATTTCACGACGGACACCACCGACCAGGAGGACTGGATTTTTCCCGCCCGCTACAGCATCCGCCGAGAAACGCTGCGCGGCATGGCCCCGCACGGCATTTACGCCTACTGCGCGATGCAGCAGGCCGTGGAGGACGCCAAGCTCACCGAGGCCGACTGGTCCAACCCGGACACCGGCCTCTACGCCGCGTCCGCCGGCTCGCCTTTCCTGCTTGGGCACCATCTCGAGCGCATGCGCAAGCTCGGCGTCATGCGCTGCCCGCCGCTCGGCGTGGTCGCGTCCATCTCCGGCACCGTCAATTTTAACCTCGTCTCGCAGTTCAAGATCAAGGGCGCGTCGACCGGCTTTTCCTCGGCCTGCGCCTCGTCGGCCCATGCGCTGGGGTTTGCCTACGACGAGATCGCGCTCGGCCGCCAGAAGCGCATGTTCGTCATCGGCGCCGAGGATGGCAACGTCGAGAGCATCCTGCCTTTCGCCGGCATGCGCGCTCTCTCGCTGCAGACTGATCCGTCCATCGCGTCGCGGCCGTTCGATGTGGCGCGCGACGGCTTCGTCGGCACCGGCGGCTCGACCGTCCTCGTCCTCGAAAGCGAGGCGGAGGTCCAGCGCCGCAGCCCCAAGGTCTACTGCGAGGTCGCCGGCTGGGGCCAGGCCTCCGACGGCTACAATGTCGCCATCTCGCACCCCGACGGCGCGGGCCTGCGCATGGCCATGCAGAACGCCCTGAAGTATTCCGACACGCCGGCCGAGTCGGTCGACTACGTGAACGCCCACGCGACCTCCACGCCCATCGGCGACCTTTCCGAGGCGCGCGCGCTCAAGGCCGTCTTTCACAGTTCCCCGACCCGCCCCGCCGTCAGCAGCACCAAGGCCCTCACCGGCCACGGCCTGTCGCTCGCCGGCGCGATGGAGGCCGGTTTCTGCGCCCTGGCCATCAAGCAGGGCTTCATGCCCGGCTCCGCGCATATCTCGCGGATCGACCCGGCCTGCGAGGGGCTGAACATCATCCGCTCCACGCTCCCGCACCGCCCGAACGTCGTGCTGAGCAACAGCAGCGGGTTCGGCGGCGCCAACGTCGTCCTCGTCTTCAAGAGCGTGAATTGATTCAGTCGGTTCACGCATGAGCACCCCGCTGTCCGCCCGCTACCGCACCGCCTTCGTCACCGGCGCGAGCACGGGCCTCGGGGGCGCCTTCACGGACATGCTCCTCGCCGCGGGCGTCGAGGTCTGGGGCACCTCGCGCGATCCGAAAAAACTCGCGCCACGCGCCCGCTTCCACGCCGTCGCGCTCGAACTCGGCGACGGCCCGGCAGCCGAGCGCGCGTTCCTCGACGCGGATCAGGCGGCCGGCGGCTTCGATATTGTCATCAACAACGCTGGCTTTGGCACCTTCGGCGCGTTTGCCCACACCGACTTTTCCGTCTGGGAGGAGCAGCTTCGCGTGATGCTCGTGAACACCGCGCGCCTCAGCCACGCCGCGCTCCGCGGCCTGCTGGCGCGGAAACGCGGCGCGCTGGTCAATATCTCGTCGATCGCCGGCGAGTTCGGCATGCCCTACCAGGCCACCTACAACACGACGAAGGCCGGTCTCTCCGCGCTCAACGAGAGCCTCATGTATGAGGTGCGCGGCACCGGCGTCATCATTATCGACTTCCGCCCGGGCGACTACCGCACCGACTTCGAGGGCTCCGTCCGCCGCCCGCCCGGCGCCGCCGGCCCGGGGCAGGAGAACGCCTGGGCCGCCTTCACCGCGATGATGCAGTCGGGCCCGCCGCCGGCCGGGGCCGCCGTTGATCTGTCGCGCGCCCTGCTCCGCGGCCGCAGCGGCACGGTGCGCAGCGGCCGTTTCTTCCAGGCCGTGCTCGCACCCCTGCTCGCGCGGTTCGGCTCGCTGGCGCTGAAGCGGCGTATCCAGGAAAAATATTTCGGCCTCTGACATGTCGCGCGTCCGTATCCTCGTCCTCACTTCCAGCACCGGCGCCGGCCACGACGCGCGCGCGCAGGCTTTCGCCGAGTGGTGCTTCGAGCTCTACCGGCACGACGTCGACGTCCGTATTGAGCAGATGCTCGAGAAGTCCTCCGGCTTCTTCCGGCTGGGCGTGGATTTCTACAACTGGATCCAAAAAAAATCTCCGTGGCTCCACAAGGCCTTCTACCTGTTCGTCGAGCTGCTCAGCTTCCTGAACAAGCGCTCCGTCAGCTTCGGCCGCGCCTACTACGAGCAGGTCCTCCGGGAATACCAGCCGCACCTCGTCTTCAGCGTGCACGACTGCCTTAACCGCGGCTATTTCCAGCTGGCGCGCCAGGTCCTCGGGCCGGACAAGGTCCGCTGCGCCACCTACTGCGGCGAGTTCTCCGGCGGCTTCGGCTACAGCGTCAACTGGGTCGAGCCCTCAGCCGACCTCTACGTTTCCCGCACGGCCACGGCGCGCGACTACGCGGTGAACCTGGGCATGGCGCGCGAGCGCACCCGCGTGCGCGGCCACCTCATGCAGCCGCGCCACCACACCGAGGTGCTGAAGGGCGAGGCGCGCACCGCCTTCATCGAGGAGAAACTCGAGCTGCGCTCCGACCTCTTCACCGTCTTCCTCGCCACCGGCGGCAACGGGGCCAACAACCACCTTGAGCTGCTCCCGAAGCTGCTGCCCCACGCCGGTCGCCTCCAGGCCATCGTCATCTGCGGCAAGAACCGCGAGACCTACAACCAGCTCGTCCACTGGCGCACCGAGCACCCGGAGTTCACCTGCTTCGTCGACGGTTTCTCGGACGAGGTGCACCTCCTGATGCAGGTCAGCGACGCCATCGTCACGCGCGGCGGCACGACCACCTGCGCCAAGGCCCTGCATTTCCGCTGCCCGATCATCTTCAACGTCATCGGCGGCATCATGCCGCAGGAGGAGCTGACGGTGAAATATTTCCGCAACGGCGACGGCGCCGAGCTCATCGCCAACGCGAACGACTTCGGCCGGGTCATCGATGCGTGGATGGCGAACGAGCGCAACTACGACCGCCTGCGCGCCAACTTCCTCAAGCTCCGCTACGAGGAGGACACCACGCTGGTCGTGAAGGAGCTCGTCGACCTCGCGCAGGAGGCCAGCGGCACGGCACTCGAGCCCGGCCCGTTCCCGCCGAAACCGCGGAAGGGGTAACAATGGGCCGGCAGTGCTGGCAGGAGTATTTTCTTTTTTGTGTCTTTTTTGACCGCTTCGTGGCTATTTGATTTCCAGCCTTGGACTCTTCCCCGCCCACCATCGCCCTGCTGTTCACGACGTTCCCGAAAACCTCGGAGACCTTCCTCCAACGTGATGTCGCGGCGCTGCAGGCCAAGGGGCTCAACCTGAAGCTCTACTCGCTCTGGGGTGGCGGCGGTGAATTTCGCGGGCTGCCGGTGCGGAGTTTTCCCAAGTGGCGGCTCATTCCTTTGTTCCTGTTCGAGATTCCGTGGCAATGCGTCCGCCGGCCGCGGCTGGTGCGGGATCTTTTCGAGGGCGTTTTCACCCGCGTCGCGCCGTCGTGGCTGAATTTCTGGGAGAACATGCTCGGGGCTGGCTTCGCCGGCTGCTACCACCGCGAGCTGCGCGAAAATCCGCCCGCGCTGGTGCATGGCGCTTGGGCAGGGGCACCCGCGACTGCCGGCTGGATCCTCTGGCGGATGTATGGCTGGCCCTACAGCTGCGGGGCACACGCCTACGACCTCTACGAGCACGGGGGCGACTGGTGGCTGCTGGAGAAACTGCGGCACGCCCGCTTCATTCACACCTCGACCGACATGGGCCGGCGCGAACTCGTCGAGCGCGGCGTGCCGGCGGGAAAGATCGTCTGCGTTCGCCGCGGGCTCGACACCTTCCCGGCGTTCAAGCCGCTGCGCTCACCCCGCACGCCGCTGCGGCTGCTCTGCATCGCCCGGCTCGTGCCGAAGAAGGGCCTCGACCACCAGCTCCGCATCTACGCGGCACTCAAGGAGGCCGGGCTGGCGTTTGAGGCGCGCGTCGTCGGCGACGGCCCGTTGCGCGTCGAACTTGAGTCGATGGCCGCGGCGCTCGGCCTGGACGGTTCGGTGAAATTTCTCGGCACGCTCCCGCCGCCGCAGGTCTGGGAGCAGCTCGCGTGGGCCGATGTGCTGTTGCACACGGGCGTGGTGGCGGCCAGCGGCGACCGCGACGGCTTGCCGAATGTCATCCCCGAGGCGATGGCCGCGGGCGTGCTGGTCGTGACGTCGCCGATCTCCGCGACGACCGAGGCCATCAGCCAGGAACGCACGGGTCTCGTCGCGGACGTGGACCTGCCGCTGGCGTGGGTCGTCGCGCTGCGCCGGCTGGCCGAGGATGACAAGTCCGCGGAGAGTTTCCGCCTCGCGGCGCGGCGCTGGGTCGAAGAGAACTACGACGCGCACAAGAACACCGCGCGCCTGGTCGAGTGCTTTGAGCAGACCATGAAATGATTCACTCGATCCAGATTTCACAGGAGGAAACGGAGGTAACGGAGAAGGGTTTTGACCAATGCTCCGCTTTCTCCGTTACCTCCTGTAAGAATTAGTCCGATGATCTACTACGACACCACCAAGATGGGCGCAGCGCGGCACCGGTCGGGGCTGACGCGCCTGACGTCGCGCATCATGGAGGAACTTGGCGGGGTCGTCACCCCGGTCGCCTGGGACGGCCAGCAACTCACCTTCGCCGCAGGCAAGAACCGCGCGGCGGTTAAATTCGCGCCGGTGGACTGGCTGCTCTCGGTCGAGCAGTTCAGCGAGGCGGAGCGGCCGGGATTCACGGAGTTTGTGAGCCACCCGCCGTGCCGGCTGGCGGCGATATTTCATGACGCGATCCCAGTGAAATTCCCGCACATCACCTGGCCGCAGAGCGTCCAGCGGCATCCGGAATATATGAAACTGCTCGCCGGCTTCGACCGCGGCTGGGCCATCTCGGAGGCGACGAAACGCGACTTTGAAGGCTTCTGGCGCTGGCAGGGCACGCCACAGAAGACGCAGGTGGACGTGATCGAGCTCGGCGCGGACTTCGACGGCAGCCACCGCGTGCAGCGCGACCCGTTGCTGCCAAAAACACGGCCGTCGCTGGTGTGCGTCGGTATTGTCGAGCCCCGCAAAAACCAGACGCTCCTGCTCGACGTGGCCGAGACGCTCTGGCGTGACCGGGTGAATTTCGAGCTGCACATCATCGGCCGCGTGAACCCGCACTTCGGCAAGCCGATCCAGGCGCGGATGCGCGCGCTGCAGAAGCGTAACAATCACTTCCACTTTCATGAAGCCGCGGGCGATGACGAACTTGGCCGGCTCTACGCCGAGGCGCGCGCTGTGGTGTTCCCGACCATCGCCGAGGGCTGCGGACTGCCGCTGCTCGAGGCGCTCTGGCGCGGCGTGCCCTGCGTGTGCAGCGACCTGCCGGTGCTGCGCGAAAACGCAGACGGCGGCGGCTGCCTCGTGGCGAAGCTCAACGATGCGGCCGACTGGTCGGCGAAACTGCGGACCGTGCTGACCGACGCGGCGGAATGCCGGCGGCTGCAGACCGAGGCGATGGCCCGGCCGCTGCCGCGCTGGGCGGACACAGCGCAGGCGATCCGCAAGGCGCTTTGCTGAGGGTGGGCGTCGGCCTCCGCACCGACGCCGTCGCCGATGGGGACATCGGCGACCACCTGATCACATCTGCTTTACCGCGTAGGCCATGGCGGCGGCGATTTTTTCCAGATCCTCGTCGCTGTGCAGGGCGGAGACGGCGGTGCGGATGAGATCCTTGCCCGGCGGCACGGCCGGCGCGATCGACATGACGGTGAAGACGCCCTTCTCGAGCAGCGCCTGCCAGAAGCGGTAGACGAGTTCCTTGGAGCCGAGGACGATCGGCACGGCGGGCGTCTCGCTGCCCCAGGTATCGAGGCCGAGGCCCTTGAGCATCTCGCGGTAGCGCTTGGTGTTTTTCCAGAGGCGCTCGAGGTGTTGCGGCTCGGTTTGCATGACGTCCAGCGAGGTCGAGGCGACGGCGGCCATGCTCGGGCTGATGGCGGCGCTGAAGAGGGTCTGCTTGGAATTGGTGCGGAGATACTCGATGAGATCGCGCGAGCCGGCGACGAAGCCGCCCGTGCTGGCGAGGGACTTCGAGAGCGAGCCGCAGAGGATGTCGACCTTGTCGTTCATCTTGAAGTGATCGACGGTGCCGCGGCCCTGGCGGCCGAGGACGCCGAAGCCGTGGGCGTCGTCGAGCACGGTGAAGCAGCCGGCCTCCTCGCCGATCTGCGCGAGCTCGGGCAGGCGGCAGACGTGGCCCTCCATCGAGTAGACGCCCTCGACGACGAGCAGCTTCGGGGTGGCGTGGGGCACATCCTTCAGGATCTGGCGCAGGTCCTCGGGGTTGTTGTGCGAGAAGCGCTCGACGGCGGCCATCGACAGGCGGATGCCGTCCCAGAGGCAGGAGTGAATGTTTTTGTCGGCGAGGACGATGTCGCCCTTCTGGGCGAAGGTGGCGACGGCCGAGAGGCAGGCGACGTAGCCGGCGACGCTGACGTGGCAGGCCTCGCGGCCGAGGAAGGCGGCGAGTTTTTCCTCGAGCGCGACGTGATAGGCCCGGGAGCCGTTGGAGATGCGGGCGCCGGTCGTGCTGGTGCCCCAGGTCTTGGCGGCGGTGCCGCAGGACTCGATGACCTTCGGGTGAAAAGAGAGCCCCAGGTAGTCGTTGCTCGAAAGCATGATCATGTCCCGCCCCTGCAGCCGGATGTGCGTGCCCTTCTGCGCCTCCATCGCGTGATAGTAGGGCTTGTATTTCAGCCGCAACTTGGTCGCGTAGTCGTCCTGGGCGCGTTCGATGATCGCTTTCTTGGTCTTGGTGAACAGGGACAGGGCCATGGAGTTGCGGGCTGACTAGAGGTCAGAAAACCAGCCTTAGCAACCGCAAAGCCCCGCGGTCAACCGCGGCGCGGCAGGGTGCGCATCCACGTCGTCAGTTCTTGCGCGCAATCGGCCCAGGAACGGAAAGCGCGCGCGCGCGCGGCGACGCCCAGCGCGGCGAGCTCGACCGGGTTTTGCAGCAGGCGCCGGAGCGCGGCGGCCAGGTTGGCCGCGTCAACCGACGCCAGCGCCACACAGCCGCCGCCGCGGGCCGATTCGCCCAGCGCCCCGAGCGCGGAGCAGACGCACGGCTTGCCGTGTTGCAGGCTCTCGAGGACCGGCAGGCCGAAGCCCTCGGTGAACGACGGATAAACCGTGAACGTGCAGCGCCGGTAGGCCGCGTGCAGTTCCGCGTCGGCCGCCGCGCCGTGGTAAAGGAGGGGGTGGCCCGCGCGCTGGAGCGCGGCGATCTTCGCCAGCGCGCGGCCGGCCGTGTCGGCGCGCGCGAGCCCGAGCAGTTGCAATTCGAATCTCAAGCCCTCGGCCCACAGCGCCGCGCAGGCCTCGAGCAGGGCGAGGTGGTTCTTGCGGCCCTCGATGGTGCCGACGCAGAGCACGCGCGGCGTGGCGGGCGCTGCTTCCGTGGCGGCCGCCGGCACGGGATCGACGCCGTTCGGGATCGCCTGCACCGGCGGCGTCTCGGTCAACCCGAGCCACTGCCAGTAATCGCGCAAGCTCGCGGCGGAATCCGCCGACACGGCGGCGACGCCGTCGAACAACAGCAGCTCGCGCAAATAGCCGGGCAGCCGCGCCACGGTGCCGGGCGGCGTGAGCTCCGGCAGCTTCAGGCCGATGGCGTCGTGGAAGATTGCGACGCGCGGACCGCGGACCGCGCCGAGGATTTCCGGCAGGTGCGCCCCGAGCTGGGCGGAAAATAATTCGGGGCACACGAGGCCGTCGGCCGCGGGCAGCGCGGATTTCGTCCCGGCGAGGCGGCGGGCGTGGCCCGCGAGGCGTTTGTGCAGCGGCCATTTCGCGCCGCGCGAGCGGGTGGCGGTCTGGCCGGGCCGCAGGTGGTCGAGTTCGCCGGCGTCGAGCGCGCGCCATGCCCCGAGGTAGGGATCGTGGCAGACCGCGGTGGCCGGCGACAGCTTCGCCAGCTCCGCGAAGAGCGAGCGCGTCACGCGCTGGATGCCGGTCTGCGCGCGCGTGTGGCTCGTGTGGGTGGCGTCGAAGAGCAGCATGTTCAGCCTTTGGGCGGGGCGTCCGCCAGCCGCCAGAAAGTGGTTTCGCCGACGGTGGTGAGCCTGACCCAGCGGCCGCTCATGCGCGACTGGGCGTCGGGCGTCTCGAATTCATACAGCGCGGCGTAGACGGGGCGCTTTTCCTCCGCCAGCGCGGCGAGCAGATCCGGCAGCCGCCCGGGCGTGACCTGGTCCCAGCGAACCACCATCAGGTCGGTGTAGAAATGGAGGGCGCCGCTCACCTGCATGCAGAATACGGCGGAGTCTGGCGGCAAGTGCTCCTTGGCCCAGTTGGCGGCTTCGAGGTAGTGCGCCTGGCCGGGCGCGATGTCGAACACCTCAAGCTGGCGCGCGAGCCGCAGCTGCCAGCCCGCGCCCAGTGCCAGCAGGACAAGGAGCCCGGCCCGGGCCCAGCGCGGCGCACCCGGGCGGGCGAGTCCGGCCTGGGCGACCAGCAGGGCGGCGAGGATCAGGACCGGGAAGGCGGGCAGGATGAACCGCAGATACCACCACGTCTCGCCGGAGTGATAGTAGAAGGCATAGAAGCCGATGAGCAGCACCGCCCAGAGGCCGAGCACGGCGAAGTCCCGCCGCCGGGCCGCGCGCACGAACGGCACGGCGAGCGCGGCACCGACGAACGGCGTCAGCAGGCGGGGGATCCAGCGGGCGAAGTGCGCGAGGTTGGGGGACGCGTAGCTGGCACTGAAAGCGGACCAGACTTCCCCGTAACCGGTCGCGAGGGGCCCGCCGTAGACCCGCCAGTTGTAGTAGCAAAAAAAGATTCCGCCGGGCAGCCCGCCGAGGATGAGGCCGAGGTAGCCACGATAATTCCAACCCAGCGCCACCACCAGCGGCAAGGCCAGCAGAACGTTCGTCGGTCGCACCAGCACGGCGAGCGAGACCGCCACGCCGGCCAGCACGCTCCAGCGCCAGTGTTCGCCGCTGCGCAAGGCGGCGGCGAGCGCGGCCAGCGACCACAGCAGGGCCAGGTGGTCGCTCATGGGCTGAAGGGCCGCGAAGAGGGCCAGCGGGCACAGCCACAGCCAGGCTACGGCGGCGGCCGCCCAGCCCGGGGACAGTTGCAGGCGGCGGGCGAGGTGCCAGAGCAGGGCACCGGTGCCGAGGGCGGCGAGGATGTTCACGACGGTCGAGGCGTGCCGCCAGCCGGCGACCCAGGAGGCGGCGAGCAGGTGCAGCGGCAGGCCGATGGGGTAGGTGGGCGCCATGCGCGGGGCGTTTTTGTCCGCGATGAAGCCGAGCGGCTGGAAGGCCATCAGGCCGAATTCAGGGTGCGGGTGGCCGGCGGGCATGCGCAGCGGGGCGTGGAAAAGTCCCGCGCCGAGCAGTCGGGCGCTGTTGAAATAGCCCGAGGAGTCCGAACCGCCGGCGAAGGAGGCGGAAAAGCGCGCCAGGAAAACGGCGTAACCGAGGGCGCCGGCCAGCAGGAGAAAAACCACGGCGCGCGGCAGCCCGGCGGGCGGGGTGGGGCGGTGCGTGGCAGGTTCCATTATTTAGCGTTGTCGTGTGCCGGAGGGTGCCATTGCTTGCAGAAATGGCACAAACTAAAAAACCCCGCGGCGGCCGCGGGGCGGACCGCTCAAAGGCCGGCGCATGACGCCCTGGCAAAAATGGGTGCAGGTGCGCGCCTGGTTTGAGCAACGCGGCCTGGCGCCGGGCGTGCTGCTGGCCTACGGCGGCCTGGTGGCGGTTTTCCTGGTGGCGCTCGGGCAATTCTACATCCCGGGCAAGGGCTTTACCTACCTGATCAGTTTCAGCGACCAGAGCCAGACGGCGCGGCTGTCCAAGCTGCGCAAGGTGGACTTCCATGTCGAGCGGGCCTCGGCGGGTTACGACGCGCAATACTACGCGCAGATCGCCATGGACCCGTCGCTGCAGAACCGGGAGCTGCGCAAGGCGGTGGACAGCCTGCCCTACCGCGCGCGCCGGATCCTGTTCCCGGCGGTGGCGTATGGCCTCGGCTTCGGCACGCCCACCGCGATCCTGCAGGCCTACGCCCTGCTGAACGCCGCCGCATGGCTGCTGCTCGCGGTGCTGCTGCTCCACTGGTTTCCCCCGCGCAGTTGGGATAATTTCATCCGCTGGGCCGGTGTGCTGTTCTCTTTCGGCCTGTGCGTTAGCCTGCGCAATTCACTGGTCGACGGTCCCGCGCTGCTGCTGGTCGCGTTCGGGCTCTACCTTTTTGAAAAGGGCAAGCCGGCCTGGTCGACGGCCGTACTGGCCCTGGGCGGCCTGGGCAAGGAGACCAGCCTGCTCGCGGCCGCCGCGCTGCTGCCGGGCCGGGGCGAAGGCGGCCGCGCCTGGGGCCGCGCGGTGCTGCGCGGCAGCCTGGTCGCGGCGCCGCTGGCGCTCTGGCTGCTCTACATCTCGCGCGTGGTCGGCCCGGCCGCCGACGTGGGTTACCGCAATTTCGACCTGCCGTTTGCCGCCTACCTGCACAAATGGCGCGAGGTGCTGGCCGCGTTGCCGGAGGCCTCGCTGCCGGACCTGGGCGCGGTCTGGAGCCTGCTGATGCTAGTCGCGCTGACCGTCCAGCTGGTGTTCCTGCTGGCGCGACCGAACTGGTCGGCGGCGTGGTGGCGGGTCGGCGCCTCCTATGCGCTGCTCATGATCTTCCTCGGGGATGCCGTGTGGGAGGGGTATCCGGGCGCGGCTTCACGGGTGCTGCTGCCGATGCAGCTGGCCTTCAATATCCTCGTGCCCCGGAGCCGCGGTTGGACGCTTGTGCTGCTGCTGGGCAACCTCACGCTGCTGGCGGCGCCGACCGCCCTCGAGGCGCCGCGCGGCGACGGCTACACGGTGACCGGGCCGGCCGAACTGGTCTACGGCACGGCGGGGGATATCCTGCGCATCGAGTTTTCCGACGCGTGGTATCCCGCCGAGCGCTATCGCCAGGACTACTGGTGCTGGGCGGCGGAGTCGGGGCACCTGCTGGTGAAAAACCCGCAGCACCAGCCGCTGGTCGGACGCCTGCGCTTCGCCGTCAACGTCCGGGGCAGCCGCAATCTCTGGCTGAAGATCAACGGGGAGGACGCGTGGGGCGGTTACCTCACCGAGAGCGCGCAGGTGAACGTGGTGCTCAACAACATTGTCCTGCAACCCGGCACGACGCGCCTCGACCTGGTCACGGATGCCGAGGGCAAGCAGATCGGCGAGGATCCGCGCGTGCTGATGTTCCGGCTGGTGAACCTGCGGATCGACCTGCAGCGGATGCTGCCGCCCGGCGCGACGAAGTAGCCGTTACCAGCCCGCGATGGCCTCGAGCCGGCGGCGGTAGCGCGCGCCGATGGCGGCCGGGGAAAAGTCCCGTTCGATGGTGGCGCGGGCGGCGGCGCCGAGCCGGCGGCCCAGGTCGCGATCGTCGTGCAACCGCCGCATCCATTCCGCCGCGTGGTCGATGTCAGGCTCGGCCCACGTCTGGCCCTTGGCGTAGGGGCCGTGGTTGCGGTCGAGCGTGACCGTCGTGCAGCGCACGGGGCAGCCGTTGCCGGCGTGGACGAACTCCGCGGTGCCGGACCAGTCGGTCGAGATGACGGGCTTGCCGAGATACATGCTCTCGGCGATCGCGAGGCCGAAGCCCTCCGAGCGGTGCAGCGAGACGAAGCAGTCGCAGGCGGACTCCAGCTCGTAGATTTCCTGCCGGCTGAGCGTCTGCGTGATGAGCACCGTGCCCGGCAACGAGGCGGCGGCGGCGCGCAGGCGCTCGAAGTCGGCGGGATTGCCCGGCACGTTGTGCACCTTGATGACAAGGGCGGCGCCATGGCCCGCGAGCCCCGCGCGGCGGAACGCCTCGAGCACCGCGGCGGGATTCTTGCGCTCCGAGTAGGAGTTGAGGTCGTAAAGGTAGAGGAAAAGGAATTGGTCCGCCGGCAGGCCGAACCTCGGGCGGCAGTCGCCCTCGGGCCGGGCAAAGGCGATGGCGTGCGGCATGGTCAGCACCGGCACCGGCACCTTCTGCGCGATGGCCTCGGCGGCAAAACGCGAGGGCGCCCACACCTCGTCGCAGTAGTCGGCGAAATGGATCCACGCATCGGGAAACTCCGGCAGCTCCCACGCCCAGTAGCCGATGTTGTATTTGCCGCGGCGGAAACCGGCGCCGTGGTGGTGGTCGAGGTCGCGCATGCCGGGCGGGTCGAGGTGGAACACATTCACCGGATACGGGTGGTCCGGCGACAGGCGGGCGGTGAACGTGTCGTCGCTCAGGGAATTCTTGCAGGGCAGCCGCAGGTCCACCAGCGCGGTGTTGATCCCGGCGGCGGCGGCGGCGCGCGCCATGCAGCGGACGGACTCGCCGAGGCCGAGGTCGGCGCGGAACCAGCCAACGAGGTTGACGCCGAGCTTGAGAAAGCGGCGGGCGAAGGTGGTGTTCCACGGCGCGGCGCGGTTGGCGAAATCAAAGAGCACTTCGCCGTCGGCCTCCACGCGTTGGAGGCGCAGCCGGCGATTCCGGGCCTGCGCGCGCCACGGCTGCAGGAAACCCAGGCCGGTGACGCGGCCGAGCCACGCGAGCAGGTTGCTGCCGCGGACCCCCGTCAGGTCGAGCGCCAGCACATGGCCGGCGGATGAGTCGGCCACGGGCAGTGCGAAGTCGAAGCGGAACGGTCCGGCGGGCAGGGCGGCGGGTTGGGCGAGGAGGCAACCGTCGAGCGCGATGAGCAGGCCAATTTCGCCGGCGGAAGTGGCGTCAGTGGCGGCGGCGGGCCGCAGCTCGCCGATCACGCTCAGTTGTTTGACGCCGCGGAGCGGGGGCAGGGCCAGTGCGCCCGTTTCACGGATCCAATAGGAATCGGTCACGACTTCGTCGTGGAAAAGACCGGTGAACTTGGGGCGGCGGCGGGGCGGCATGCGGCGGGAGCGTGGGCGCGGATTAACGCCGAGGCGCCCGGGCTTGTAAATCTGGAACTGCCGCGGCGTCTTTTCGCTTTGCAAGCCAATCCGGCCAAGTTGAGATGAGAGCACCCCATGCTCTATTACCTTATTGCCGCGGTCGTGGTCCTGCACACGGCCTTCTGGGGGATCGGACTGAGCTGGCTGGTGTTGCCCCGGGTCTGGCGGCGCTGGTGGTGGGCCTTCGCCCCCGGCCTCGGCATCGCGCTGCAATCGGCGGTCGTGTGGCTGGGCGCGCACACGCCGCTGGCCGGCACCAACGTCTACGCCCAGTGGAGCGAACTGCTGCCGCTGGGCCTGCTCGTGGCCGCGGTCGCGCGGCACGGCGCACCCGCCATCGGGACGCGACTGCGGGCCGCGTGGAGCGCGCGGGGCTTGCTGCTCCTGGCCGGGCTGGCGGGCGCGGTGTTGCTCTGGCCGATGGCACAACGCGGCGGCTGGACCCTGACCGCGTCCTCGCTCGGCAGCTGCGACCAGGCCGATTATGCCGCCGGCGCGCGGGTGCTCGGGGAATTTTCGCGCGACGACCGCACCGGGTTTCTCGGCCTGAGCGAAGTCACCAAAGTCGGCTCGGCGGATTACTTTTTCGATTTCTGGCTCCGGCTGAACCATTTCACGCCCTCGGCGCTGCTGGCGCACAACGGCACCATCCTCGGCCTGCAGCCCTACCAGCTGGTGAGCCTGACCGGCGTGGTGCTCCTGCTGCTGAACTCCTGCCTGGTGCTGCTGCTGGCCCGCGTGGCGGTCGGCCTGCGCGGCTCCGCGGCCTTGATCCCGGCGGCACTCTATCTTTTCTCGCCGCTCGGTGCCTACGCGGTGCACCACGGCGCGCTCGGCCAGCTCTACGCCGCGCACGGCATCGCGGTGTTGACGCTGGCGGTGCTCGGGGCGTGGCGGGCCGGTCTCCGCGGCGGCAGCGTGTGGGCTTGGGCGCCACTCGTGCTGGTGGCGATCTGGATCCTGGCGGGCAGTTACAACTTCATCCTGACCGTGGCGCTCGCGCCCGCCGGCGCCTGGCTGCTGGCCGAATTGTGGGCGCGGCGCGACTGGCGCGGCTCCGCCCGGGTCGCGGGCCTGGTGCTGGCGATGCTGGCGGTGTCCGCGGTGCTTTTCTGGGGCCGCTTCGACGGGTTGATCGAACGCTTCCGGCTGTTTGACCAATACGATTTCGGCTGGCCGGTGCCGTTGCTCTCGCCCGAGGGCTGGTTCGGTATGCTGCGCGACACGGAACTCCACGCCTGGCCGCGGGCGGTGCGCCTGCTGCTCAGCGCGCTGACGGTCGGCATCTGGCTGACGGGCGTCATCCTGCTCTGGCGCCGGCAACGGGACCGCGCGCTGGCGGCCGTGGCGCTGGTGCTGCCGGTGCTCGCGGGCTGGGGCCTGCTGGTATGGGAGGCGCGGACGCGCGCCAACGCCAGCTACGATGCATTCAAGCTCTTTTCCGTGTTCTATCCCGAACTGCTCGCGGGCCTCACCTGCTGGCTGGCGGTGGCATGGCCGGCGCGGCCGACGTGGTGGCGGCGCGCCAGTCTCGCGCTGGTGGCACTCGTGCTGGTCCTGAATGGCCACGCCGCCGGATTGTTTGCGCGGAAGATGGCGCTGCCGCCCCTGCGGGTGGAGCGGTCCCTGCTGGAGATCCGGCGGCTGGAGCGCATCCCCCGCGTCACGTCGGTCAACCTGCGTATCGAGGACTTCTGGGCGCGCCTGTGGGCGAATGCGTTCCTGCTGCGCAAGCCGCAGTATTTTTCCGTCCACACTTATGAGGGCCGGCTCAACACCGCCTTTAAGGGCGAATGGGACCTGAGCGACAGCCTCCTGCGCTCCCTGCCGCTGCGCGAGGCGGACTTCATTGATCTCAATCCCCAATTCCATGCCGTGCGGGTGAAGGCGCCCGGCCGCGTCGACCTGGCCTTCGGGTCGGGCTGGCACGTTCAGGAGGCGGAGGGGATCAACCGCTGGCGGTGGAGCGCCGGTCCCGCCACCATCACCGTGTTCAATCCGGGCGCCCGGCCGCAAACGGTGAACCTGGCGCTGCGGGTGCGCGCCCTCCAGCCCGGCCGGCTGCAGCTCGAGCTCGGTGACGCGCGGCTGGGCGGTCCGCGTCTCCTGAACGGCAATCTCCAGCGGCTGGAATACAAGGACGTCGTGCTACCGCCGGGGGCCTCGGTGCTGATTCTGTCGACCGACCAGGCGGCGGCCCACGCGGCGGACAGCGACCCGCGGCTGCTCGCGGTGGCGCTCTACGGACTGTCGGTGCAGGCCGAGCCCTGAGCGCGGCTTTCGCCTCGCCACTTTTTCCGGAGACGGCCTCAATGGCCCCGGTGCAACCAGACGAATATCGCAAGATGGCCGGCGTGGAGGACGCGATGTGGTATTACCGCGCACTCCACCGGCATGTCACCCGAAGCCTGGCGCGGTCGCTCGGCCCGAACGCGGCGGTGCTTGATGCCGGCTGCGGCACCGGCGGGCTGCTGCGGCGATTGCACGAGGCGCAGCCCGCCTGGAAACTGACCGGGCTGGATTTTTCGCCGCTGGCCGGCGAGCTCGCCCGCGAGCGCACCGGCGGCGAGATTGTGCAGGGCTCGATCGCCGCGCTGCCGTTTGCAGACGCGAGCTTCGACGCCGTGGTGTCGTGCGACGTGGTCTGCCAGGTGACCGAGCCGGCGCAGGCCGTGCGCGAGTTTCACCGGGTACTCAAGCCCGGCGGCACCGTAGTGCTGACGATGCCCGCCTACCCGTGGATGTTTTCCTACCACGACAGGGAGGTCGGCAACCTGCGCCGCTACACGCGCGGCGAGGTGGGCGAACTCCTGCGCGCGGCGGGTTTCACGGTCACGGGCAACACCTACTGGAACATGCTGCCGTTCCCGCTCGCGGTGCTCCGCCGGAAGGTCTTCCCGCCGGCCGCGCCAGCCAGCGACGTCGGGCTTTTCCCCGCGCCGGTGGAGGCGTTCTTCAACGGCCTGATGGCGCTCGAGCACGCCTGGCTGGGCCTCGGGGCGCCGTTGCCGTTCGGCAATTCGGTGCTGACTGTCGCCCGGAAATCATAACAGTCTGGCGCCGCACCCATGACTCCCTCCCTCAGCTTCGTCATTCCCCTGTATTACAGCGCGGAAACCATCACGCCGCTCGTCAAGGAGATCGAGGGCCTCGTCATCGAGGGCGGCCACGAGCTGGTGCTGGTCAACGACGGCAGCCGCGACGCCACGGCCGGCCTCTGTCGCGAGTTACTGCGCGACGCGCGCATCCCGATCACCTTCGTCAACCACGCGCGCAACTTCGGCGAGCACAACGCCGTGCTCACCGGCTACCGGCACGCGCGCGGCGCCTATATCGTCAACCTCGACGACGACGGCCAGAACCCGCCGGCAGAGGCGGTGAGGCTCTGGTCGCACGCGAAGGCGGAGGGGCTCGACGTGGTCTACGGGCATTACGCGCACAAGGAGCACTCGGTCTTCCGTAACTTCGGCAGCTGGGTGACCAACCGGATGACGGACTGGGTGCTCGACAAGCCGAAAGGCTTTTATCTCTCGAGTTTCCGCTGCGTGAGCGCGTTCGTGGCGAAGGAGGTCGCGGCGCACGAGGGCCCGTATCCCTACATCGACGGGCTCATCCTGCAGGTGACGCAGAACATCGGGGCGATCGAGGTGCACCATGCCGGGCGCGCCGCCGGCCAGAGTGGCTATACGTTGCGGCGGCTGCTCCGGTTGTGGCTGAGCACGTTCGTGAATTTCTCCGTCATGCCGCTGCGACTCGCGACCCTGCTCGGGCTGGTCATGGGTGCCGTGGGCCTGGCCGGCCTCGGCATCGTGTTTTTCCTCTGGGCGACCAACCGCGGCCCGGATTACGGCTGGGGCTCGCTGATGGGTGCGCTGCTGGTCTTCTCCGGCGCGCAGCTGGTCATGCTCGGCCTGATCGGCGAATACCTCGGCCGGATGTTCCTGACGGTGAACCGCCGGCCGCAGTCGGTCGTGCGCTCGGTCGAGCGCGCGGGGTAGGCTGGATCTTGTCCGGTTGTGGGCACCCCGCCCGCAAATGAACCCATCAGATCCGGGCGGGATAAACGGGCACGGGCACCGGGCGGGGCGCGGCGTTTTCCAGCAGTTCGCGCCAGCGCTGCTGCTCCCCGCCGAGGGCTTCGGCCACGCTGGACCGGATCGCCGCGGGCGGCGCCGGCAGGACTTGCAACCAATAGAGCAGCGCGGCTTGCCCGAGATGATAGTCGAAGACGAACGACTGGTCCCAGTGCCGCTCGATGAAGCGCCGGCTCCAGTCGCGTGCGGCGAGCACGGCGATTTTTTCCCGCCAGCGCGACACCAGCCGGAAGGTGTTGTGCTCGTCGCGCAGCTTGCGGCCGGACGAAGCGCTGATGTGGTGCCGCACGACGCTGCGCAGCGCGACGAAGTTTTGCAGGCCGGCGGCGGACGCCCGCAGGCAGAGGTCGATGTCCTCGCTGCCGTTGATGAAACCCTCGTCGAAGCCGCCGAGCTGCGTCCACAAGGCGCGGCGCAGGCCGAAGCACGCGCCGGTCAGCGCGTCGACCGCGCGACACGCGGGCACACCGAGCCAGCGGAAGCTCCACGGCACGCCGGTGTCGTGCGCCGGCTTGCCCTGGTGGTTGAAGAAGATCCCCGTGTGGTCGGTGGCGCCGGTCGCGGCGTTGAGCTGGACGTTGCCCACGAGCCCGGCATCCGGGAAGCGGTCGAAGGCGGCGAGCATCGGCTCGAGCCAGCGCGGCAGGAGGACGAGGTCGTTGTTGAGGAAGAAGAGGAAGTCGCCGGTGGCCGCCGCGGCGCCGCGGTTGCAGGCGGCGGCGAAGCCGAGGTTTTTTTCGTGCAGGATGGTGCGGATTGTAGGGCTGCCGCTTGTCGGCAGGCCGGGATTACCGGTCGGACCAGGTCCGGCGACTAGCGCCGACCCTACAGCCTGCAACCACTCCTGAGTGCCGTCGGTGCTGCCGTCGTCGACGAGGATGATCTCATGCTCCAGTCCAGGCGGCAGGGTCGCGCGCAGGCTCGCCAGCATGGCCTGTGTCAGTGGCAGGCAGTTGTAGAGCGGGATGATGAACGAGACCTTCATGCCGGGCGGTTCATGGTGTAGCCGGCCGGCCGGCGCGCCGCACGCAGAATCTCAGGCCAGCAGCCGCTTCAGGTATTCGCCGTAGGCGGACTTGCCGAGCTTCTTGATGTTGGCTTCGAGGCCGGCGCGGTCGATCCAGCCCTGCTTGTAGGCGATCTCCTCGATGCACGCGATCTTCAGGCCGGTGCGGTTCTCGAGGACGTGGACAAACTGGGCGGCCTCAATGAGCGAGTCGTGCGTGCCGGTGTCGAGCCACGCGGTGCCACGGCCGAAAACCTCGACGTGCAGCTTGCCTTTCTCGAGGTAGAGCCGGTTGAGGTCCGTGATCTCAAGTTCGTTGCGCTTCGAGGGCTTGAGGCCGCGCGCGAGGGCGACGACATCCTGGTCGTAGAAATACAGGCCGGGCACGGCGTAGTTGGATTTGGGCTGCGCGGGTTTCTCCTCGAGTGAGAGCACGCGACCGTCCGGGGCGAACTCGACGACGCCGTAAGCCGTGGGGTTGGCGACATGGTAGCCGAAGATGGTGGCGCCGTCGGGGCGGGCGCTGGCCTCGGCGAGGGAGTGCACGAACTCGGCGCCGTAGAAAAGATTGTCGCCGAGGACGAGGGCGGAGGACTCCTTGCCGGTCAGGAAGCCGGTGTCGCCGGCGATGGTGAAGGCCTGCGCGAGGCCGTCGGGGCTGGGTTGCTCGGCATAGCTGAACTTGAGGCCGAGGTTGGCGCCGTCGCCGAGGAGCTTCTTGAAATTCGGCAGGTCGGTCGGCGTGGAGATGATGAGGATCTCGCGGATGCCGGCGAGCATCAGCACCGACAGCGGATAATAGATCATCGGCTTGTCGTAGACCGGCATGAGCTGCTTGCTCACGGCGATGGTGAGGGGATAGAGGCGCGTGCCGGAGCCGCCAGCCAGGATGATTCCTTTGCGATTCATGTATGAGGGGTGCCCACGAAACACACGAAAACGCACGAAAGGTCAAAGCTGACCTGAAAAAATCAGGAGATAAAGACGGTGAACCGCGAAAGGCGCGAAGAGACGCGAAGGTTTAAATGCGGGAGGCAGATAACCAAGGTAAGGTATCCCAAGGGCTGGAAGGAGCAGGCCCTGGCTGCATGTTGCCTTGCCACTTTCGCGAAACTTCGCGCTCTTCGCGGTTAATCATCTTCCGTCCGGCGCCCTTCGCGGTTGATTACTTTCCGGTCCCCAACCTTTCCCGGGAGTATTTCTTGGCGGTGATGTCCGCCGCCCACGCGCGGTTCTGCAAATACCAATCCACGGTCTTCGCGATGCCGCTGGCGAAGGTCTCGCGCGGCTGCCAGCCGAGCTCGCGGTTGATCTTGGCGGCGTCGATGGCGTAGCGGCGGTCGTGGCCGGGGCGGTCGGTGACGTAGGTGATCTGGGATTCGTAAGACTTGCCGTCGGCGCGCGGGGCCTTCTTGCCGAGCAGGGCGCAGATCGTCCGGACGATCTCGAGGTTCGGTTTTTCGTTCAGCCCGCCGATGTTGTAGGTCTCGCCGGCGCGGCCCTTGTTCAGCACGAGCCAGATGGCCGCGGCGTGGTCCTCGACGTAGAGCCAGTCGCGGATCTGCATGCCGTCGCCGTAGACCGGCAGCGGCTTGCCCTCGAGGGCGTTGAGGATCATCAGCGGGATGAGTTTTTCTGGGAAATGATACGGACCGTAGTTGTTCGAGCAGTTGGTGGTGAGCGTCGGCAGACCGTAGGTGTGCTGGTAGGCGCGGACGAGGTGGTCGCTCGCGGCCTTGGACGCGGCGTAAGGTGAGTTGGGCTCGAAGTTATGGTTCTCGGTGAAGGCCGGCGCGCCGGGCGCGAGCGAGCCGTAGACCTCGTCAGTCGAGACATGCAGGAAGCGGAAGACGGACTTCTTGGGCTCGGTCAGCTTCGTCCAGTATTGCTTCGTGCAGTTGAGCAGGCGGAGCGTGCCGATGACGTTGGTCTGGAGGAACGGCTCAGGCGAGTCGATGGAGCGGTCGACATGCGACTCGGCCGCGAAGTTGACGACCGCGTCGATCGCGTGTTCGACGAGGAGCTTGGTCACGAGGGTGGGGTCGCCGATGTCGCCGTGCGCGAAAACATAGCGCGGGTCGCCCGCGAGGTCCGCGAGGTTGGCCGGGTTGCCCGCGTAGGTGAGGGCGTCGAGGTTGACGAGTTTCGCCAGCGCGCAGCCTTTCTCGGTGAGCCTTTGCCGGATGAAATTAGAACCGATGAAGCCGCAGCCTCCTGTTACGAGTAAGTTCATGAAAATAATTAACCGCGAAGGGCGCGAAAGGACGCGAAGGTTAGGAGTGGGAGAGGATGATCCGTTCCCATTCGAGGCGGGGATAGGAGCCAAAGTTGACCAGCAGGCCGAGGGGCAAACCGGTGACTTTGAGGTAATTCATTAATTGGGCCCGATGCTCATCGGTCAAGGCTTTGGCCGCTTTCAGCTCGACGATGATTTTGTCGAAGCAAAGCAGGTCGGGGGTATAGCTATGCTTTAAAGGCCGCTCACGGTAGTGGATCTGGTAATTCCGTTGGGCATCGAACGGTATGCCGAAAAGTTCCAGTTCGATCTCGAGGGCATCCTGGTAAACCGGTTCGACAAACCCGTTGCCCTTGTCTTTGTGCACCGCCATGCAGGCGCCGATAATGCGAACCTCGTCGCGGTAGAGCAGGTCGTCCGGCATGGTCTTCGCGATACTTCGCGTCCTTCGCGGTTAAACCGCCTTGACCCAGCGGCGGAGGTCGCGTTCGACGGCCTCGTGCACCTCGGTGAGCTTGATGCCGGTGGCGGCGAGCTTGCGGGCGTCCATCACGCAGTTGGACCGCGGCGTCTTGGCGGCCTTGCTCATGAAGTCGGCCTCGTTCTCGAAGAACTTGAAGTCCTTCTGCGAGACGCCGGTCTTCTTGATGAGTTCGACAACCTCGTGCGTGGTGACCTGGCCGGGATTGGTGACGTTGTAGGTGCCGAACGGCACGCGCTGCTCCCAGCAGGCGAGCGTGGCGGCAACGAATTCGTCGAGCTGCGAGATGGAGTTGGTGGCCTCGAGCAGGTTCGCGTAGCGCATAAGCTTGCTGAGATAGTTGCGCGCATTGTCCACCTCGTTGAACGGGATACGCAGGCGCCAGATGAACACATTCGGCACGCCGGCGAGCACCTCCTCGCCGAGGCCCTTGGTGCCGGAGTAGAAGCTGCAGTTGTCCGTGCGGAAGGTGAAGTTCGGGGTGTCGGTCTCGCTGAAGCCGGTGCCGTCGGGCCGGGCGCCGGTGTAGATGCAGCCGGAGGACACGTGGCCCCAGGGCACGCCGGCGTCGGTGCAGGCCGCGGCGACGGTGCCGGGCAGGACGGCGTTGCCGGCGAGGCACTCGGCCTTGTGCAGCTCGCAGGCGTCGACGTTCGGCTTGCCGGTATAGCCGGCGGCGTTGAT
This sequence comes from Lacunisphaera sp., assembly GCA_029945445.1. Lineage (GTDB taxonomy): Bacteria > Verrucomicrobiota > Verrucomicrobiia > Opitutales > Opitutaceae > Lacunisphaera. The sequence goes on from JAQSCO010000005.1 coordinate 105,924, forward strand.
GAGGAAGGCGGGCTGCTCGCGGCGCAGGAGCTCCGTCAGCGCGGTCCGGTCGGTGTAGTCAAAGTCGGCCCGCCGCACGTTGCGGAAGGGGAGGCCGCGGCGCGTGAGCAGCGCCTGGTAGGCCGAACCGACATAACCTGAGCCACCGAGCAGATAAATCATGGGAAATTAAAATGAGAGTAAGGCACCATTGCTGGCTGCGGCCAGCCCGGTGTTTGTCCGGGCCGGTCGCCCGGCAAAGGGAATGAGGCTCCGGCCGAAGGTCAATCTGCAGTTTTCCGACCGGCGGCCGGTCACTTTTTCCGGTAGTCGCCGCGGCTGAAATACTTTTCCAGCCAGACGTAGGCGCAGATGAAGAAATAGCGGCTGCCCATCTCCTTGATCTTGAGCTTGGCCTCGCCGTATTTGCGGTTCTGCCACGAGATGGGGATGACCGTCCAGGTGAAGCCGCGCACGATGGCCTTGAGCGGGAGCTCGACGGTGAGGTTGAAGTGCGGCGCCATCAGCGGCCGGCAACCGTCGATGACCGTGCGCCGGTAGGCCTTGAAGGCGTTGGTCGTGTCGTTGAGCGCGATGTTGAAGCCGATCCGGACGAGGAAATTCGCGAGGCGATTCACGTAGAGTTTCACCCTTGGGTAGTCGATGACCTGGCCCCCCTTGACGAACCGGCTGCCGAAGACGCAGTCCCAGCCCTCGTTGAGCAGGCGCCAGTAACGCACGGCGTCGGCCGGCGAGTCGGAGGCGTCGGCCATCATGATGGTGCAGGCGTCGCCCGCCATGTGGTTGAGGCCGTATTGTACGGCGCGGCCGAAGCCGTTCGGGCCGGGGTTCTGCACCGGCGCGAGCGTGGGGAATTTCTGCTTCAGCTCCTGCAGCACGGTCCAGGTCCGGTCCTTGCTGCCATCGTCCACCACGACGATCTCATGCGGCACGCCTTCGCGCAGCATCACGGCGTAGATGTCCGCCACGGTGGGCGGCAGCGACTCCTCCTCGTTGTGCGCAGGGATGACGATGCTGTAGAGCTTGAGCGGTGCGGGCTGGGTGGTCGGTTGCACGGGTAGATTAGGGATTCACCACGAAGGCACGAAGAAACACAGGGAAGGTCAGAGGACGAGACGTTTCAATCCTTGCCGGAGCAACGGCACGTTGAAATTGACCAGCAAGCCGATTTTGAGGCCGGAAAGTCGCAGGTAGGTAAGGAGCTGGGCGTCATGGATGGGCAGAAGTGCATCAACCGACTTGAGCTCGAGCACCAGACTTTTCTCTATGACGAAATCCATCCGGTAGGCGCAATCGAGGGCCAAGCCTTTATAGCGCACCGGCAATGGCACCTCGGACTCAAAGGGAATATTTGCCGCCTTCAATTCATAGGCCAGGCAGGACGGATAGGCTGATTCGAGCAAACCCGGACCAAGCTCACGATGCACTTCGAGCATCAGGCCGATCACGCGATTTGAAACAGGATCGAATTCCATGCGGTCTTCGTGCCTTCGTGGTGAACAAGGCTTACGACGGCGAGGACAACTCGAGCCAGCCGGGGTGCTGCTCCGCGTGCGTGGCGATTTCCTCGAGGATGGCGGCGGTCGGGGTCACCGGCGACCAGTCCCAGACGCGTCGGGCCTTGGCGGGATCGAGCACGATCCACGGGATGTCGAACGGCCGCGGGGTGCCGTCCTGCACGACGGGGTGCGGGCCGAAGCGCGCCGCGCACCAGTCGCTGAGCTGCCGGAGCGACATCGCGGAGGCGGCGCCGCCGGAGAAATTGGCGAGCCGGTCGCCCACGGGGAGCTTGGGTGCGGCGAATTGTTTTTCGAGCACCGGCACAAGGTCGCGCGGGTGGAGGCAGTCGCGCACCTGGTGGCCGAGGCCGCCGAAGCCGAGGTATTTCAGCGGACGCTTCCGCAGCCAGCTGTTGATCCAGAAGGAAAAGATGCCTTGGTCGGCGCGGCCGAACTGGCCGGCGCCCGCGAGCACGCCGCAGCGGTTGATGAAGACGGGGAAGCCGAACGTCTCGCCGTATTCGAGCGCGAGCGCCTCGGAGGCGAACTTGGTGGCGCCGTAGAGCGAGATGGGCGCCGCGGTGGCGAAGGTCTCGTCGAGGCCGGCGGGGCTCAGGCCAGGCGAGAGGCGAGCGGCCAGAGGCGAGAGGCGAAAGGCATTGTTTCCCACCACGACTTCCAAGCGGGCGAGCGGGCCGATCGAATAGACCCGGCTGGTCGAGAGGAGGATGAAGCCCGCGCGGTGGACCTTGCAGTATTCGAGCAGGTTCACTGTGCCGCTGAGGTTGTGGTCCACGAGCTCGCGCGAGCTCGTCTGGCCGTCGATGCCGGCGAGGACGCTCGGGTTGGCGGCGGCGTCGAGCACGAACTCGGCGGCGGGCAGCGCGTCGATCTGCGGCGCGAAGCGGAGGTCGGCGGTGATGACCTTGATGCCCAGTTTTTCCAGCGGCTCGCGGTTGGTCTGGCTGCCGGGGCGGATGAAATTGTCGAAGCCGCACACCGTGTGACCGGCGGCGTGCAGCGCCCGGGCGAGGGTACTGCCGGCAAAGCCACAGATGCCGGAAATCAGAATGCGCATAAGACGAGGGAAGCAGACTCACTCCGCCAGGTGAAGCGGGAAAACCACGGCGCCCTACCTGGGCCCGAGGTCGGACGCGTGGTGGAGCTTCAGGCTCGCGAGATACACCCAGTCCCAGGCGTCGTCGCCATATTGGCCGGGGTCGGTCCGGAGGACGAGCATGGAGCCGGGCGGGTAGGGTGGCAGGTCCACCCGGGCGGTCTGCAGGCCGCGGTCCCCGGGCTCGCGGGCGGGATCGAGGAAGCGCTGATAGACCGGGAACGCGGATTCAGGGCCGACGAGCTCGAGGATGAGCTCCGCCCCGTTGCTCCGGCCTTGTTCGTAAGCGACGGGATCAAAACCAAACTCGACCGAAACCTCGCGGACGTCATCGTTGAGCGACAATTTCAACCGCGTCGGGGGCAGCAGCATGATGACTTCGCGGTGAGCGATGACCCTGTGCTGCAGCTGGTCCAGGGGCGTGACGGGGAGCAGCAGGCCGAGCCAGTCCACCCCGCGGCCCCGCGCCACCAATTCCTGAAGGCGCAGGGGGTTCAGTCCGGTGAGGGTGGCGAGGCCCCGGCGGGCGTAGACACGCGCGCTCTGCAGGTCGATGACGAGGATGTAATGCTGGCGGATGTAGTCGGCCAGTTCCGGAAAACTTTCATGCGCCTGCCGCGCCCGGTTCAGGAAGGTGAAGGCCCTAAAACCGACGGCATCGACGAAAACGGCGGGGGCGCTCTTTTTCAGATCAGCGAGATAAACGGCCCGGTGGTAAGCCTGCTGCGGGTTGGGCACGATCGACCAGAGGGTGGTGCCGTCGCGCGTGGCCTGGGGCAGGCCGCATTCCACCTGGAGGAAGCAGGCCCAGCCCCAGATGCCGAGAGTGTCGTCGCGCCCGGCCAGCGCGTGCACCACCATGGCCGCGCTGGAGCGGGGATACTTCCAATGGTGGACAAATCCGCCGTAGACGGGAGGGTCCGCTTGCAGGCTGCGCGTGATCAGCGGCAGCAAACCCGTCGCGAGCAACCCTCCGGCCAGCCACCAGCGCGGGCGCGCGGCCGACAATTGCCGCCACCAACCGCCCAGCGCCGCCCCGAACCAGAGGGTGAGTGGCACCGGCAGCAGCAAGAGGTAGTGCAGGTAGTCGCGGCGGGGAGCGATGACCGCCGCGAGGGCCGCTAGCGTCACGGCGCCCCCGGCCGCCAGCAGCGCGGAGGGACGCACGCGGCGCCAGGCAAAATAAACGGTGGCGGCCAGCAAACCGGCGACCACGGTGGCGAGGAACAAAGGGAAGCGGCCGTCGTCCCCGGCATGCTGCCACATGGCGCGCATGGCTTCGCCGACGGACGGGGATGTGCCGGTGCCGACATACAGGATGTTTTGCAGGATATATCTCCGCCAGGCCGCTTCCACCTGCCCCGTGGCGGCGGCCAGGCCGGCGAAAAGCAGCGTGGGCAGGGCGGACGCCAGCAAAACTTCCGCCGAACGGCGCCAGCGGAGCCGGGCCGTGAGCCCGGGCTCGCGCAGCACCTGCCACCAACCCCAGCCGAGAAGCGCGAGGCCGATGGGGGCGGATTGCAATTTGGCCCAGGGCAGGGCGCCGGCGACAAAGCAGCCGGCCCACCGCCGGAAACGATCCGGGGGCGCGCGGCCGGCCAGCAAGCCAAAGGCCACGGCGGTCAGCAGCAGGGGCAGGTGTTCCGTCGAGAGATTGGTCAGCTCGGCGTGGTTGACGGTCGCAAAAAAGCCGGCCGCGGGCAGGAGGCCGAGCCAGGCGGCGGTGCGCCCGAAGGCCCGGGTCAGGGTCCGGAGGCAGGCGAACAAAGCGCCCCAGGTCAGCAGCAGGCAGGTCAGTCGCGCGGTGAAATAATCCAGCGGCGCGCCGACCCAGTGCCAGGGCACCAGGAGATAGTAGTTGAGCGGACCCGAACTGCCGCCGTCCACCGACCGCCAGAACACCGGGTCGCGCACGAGCGTCAAGGCCCCGGCGAGCAGCTGGCTTTCGTCGGGGTTGTATTCGTCGGCGACGAGCAAAAAAGGCCAGCGCCAGGCGAGCAGGAACAGGAGTAACACAAGGGCATCGCACCAGGCGCCACGCGGCGGAGCGGAGGTTCCGCGGACTTCCCGCGCGATGATGACCCCGAGCCGGGCGACCAGCAGCCCGGTGGCCGCGACGACGGGGAGCCAGTAGCTGCCCGGGTGAAGATCGAGCCAGTCGAAGATTGATTTCAACATGGGGAAGTGGGGAAACTGCGCGCTGGCCGGCCGCTCAGAGCCGCTGGAAGCGGTATTTCGCCCAAGCCCAGAGCCAGTTCGGCGGGTCGCGGAACATCGAGACCTTCTTGCCCTCCTTGAACGACCGCGAGGTATACTTCACCGGGATCTCGACGGGGATGTGGCCCTTGCGCACGAGTTTGATCAGCAGCTCCCAGTCGAAGTCGAACCGGTTGCTCTCGAACGTCAGGCCGGTCAGGCATTCGCGGCGGAACACCTTATACATGGTGAACGGATCGCGCAGCGTCAGGCCCAGCGAGACGTCCACCAGCGCGGTGAAGAACCAGTGGCCGGCGTTGAGCACGAAGGCGTGGAGCACCTGCTCGTCGAACTTGCGGATGAAGAGGCTGTCGCCGTGCCGCGAGCCGAGCACGAAGGTGTGCGTATTGGCGGTGAACGGCACCAGCAGCTTCTCGTAGTCGGCGAGGTCGTACTCGAGGTCCGCGTCCTGGATGAGGATCACGTCGCCCGTGGCGTGGCCGAGGCCGTTGCGCACCGCATGGCCCTTGCCGCGGGGACGTTCCTCCAGGATGATCCGCACGTGGGGCAGGGACGCGTAAGTGTTCACGATCTCGCGCGTGCCGTCGGTCGAGTTGCTTTCGACGATGATGATCTCGAGCTCCCAGCCCGCGATTCGCTTGGCGGTGATGGCGTCGAGCGCGACCCGCGCGGTGCCGCGCTCGTTGAAGGCCGGCACGATGACGGAAAGTTTCGGGCGGTCGGGCAGCGGAGCGAAGACAGGGGAAGGTTGGCTCATGCGGTCAACGCGACCGTGGCCGGGAGGGCGGGACGACGCCAGAGCCAAACCGCGCCGGTGGCCAGTGCGACGGCGCCCGCCAGCCCGAGCCAGAGGGCGGCCGGGAAATACTGCGGCGCGTAAGTGTAGCTGATCTCGTAGGTGCCGGCAGCGGGCAGGGCGACACCGCGGAAGGCGTGGTTGACGCGGAAGTAGTCGGCGGGCTTCCCGTTCACGGTCACGGCGAAATCGTCGAGGTAATACGTCTCGGTCAGCACGGCGACGCCCGGGCCGGTGGCCTCGACGGTGAACGCCGTGCGGTTGGGGGTGAAATGATAGTTGCGCGCCGGGCGGATCGTGCGGTCCGCCATGACCGCGGCCGCGGGCGCGAGCGGAACCGTTTCGCCCGCCTGCACCGCCGCGAACGGCCGCCCGTCGCCGGCGAGCAGCAGCTTGGCGAAATCGGCGGGCGTCGCGTAGCCGACGACGCGATCGCAGAAGAAAGCGCGCGGCCACGCCGTCGGGCTCGCGTAGACGTCGAGGTCCGCCTGGCCGAGCAGCTGCAGCCCGTCGATCGGATGCGGCCCGTCGCGGTGCGAGGCGACGGAGTGGGTGATGTTGTAGAGGTCGAACTTGCGGACGAGGTCGCGGGCGTCCGCCTCGCGGTTCGGCCAGTCCCAATCCCACACGCGGCGCAGGCCGAGGGCTTCCGCCAGCTCGTGGAAATAGCGGCTGCGCACGGCGTCCACGCCGTAGAGCCCCTCCCAGCGCAGGGCGGTGTTGTAGGAGGCGTAGAGGTTGGAGCCCCAGCCGACGACGCGACCGGGTTCGGTTTTATGGGAATTCAGCAGCGCTACCGCGGGGGAGGGCGCGTGGAGATTGGAGCGCGGCCCGGGCACGAAGGCGTAGCGGTCAAACCGGTTCTCCCGGTATTGGCTGTGACGCCAGCACAGCAACGGCAAGCCCAGCACCAGTACCACCCAGATCGGACCCGGCGAATTGGGGCGCAGCAGGCCCCAGTGCAGGCCGAGCGGCAGCAGCGCGGCGGTGAGGCCGAGCGCAGTCGCGTAGCCGGTGAAGAACGGGCTTTTCGGAAACTGCCGCGTCGTCAGGAAATACAGTCCGGCCAGCGCGAGGCCCGCGAGCCAGAACCGGTTCAACACCCCGCGGGCGGCCGGGTCGCGGAGCCGGTCCCACGCGTCGCGGAAGCCGAGGCCGGCCAGCACGGCGAACAGGCTGAGCAGCACGCACGACAAGGTGTTGCCGACATGCACGATGTTGCCGACGAAGGGAATCTTCAGGATCACCGCGTGTGGCACGAGGCCGAAGCCGAGCGCGAACGGCGGCAGCGCGGCCAGCAGGAACGCCCGGCCGAGTTGCGGACTCCGCCACGCGCGCGGCTGCACCGCCCACCACAGCACGCCGGTCAGGAACAGGAAGTTCAACGCCGGCGCGAGGATGATCTCATCCTTCGTGGTCTGGCGGTAGAAGATGTCGTCGAAGAACCCGATGAAGTGCGCCCATGGCAGCGTCTGCGCCTGCGGGATGTCGTAGCCGGTCATCGAGTGGTGCCACGCGCTGAGGAACGAGATCCAGCCGGGCGCGGCGAGCAGCACGAAGCCCGCGCCGGCGGCGACCGTCAGCGCGAGCAGGAACTTGCGCCGGCCCGCGCACTCCGGCCGGAGCAGCAGGAGCACGGCGCCGGCGAAATTGAGGCCCGCCAGCAGCATGTAGGCCTCCTTCACCGTGCCGCTGGTCAGCACGAGCCAGTTGGCGGCGACGAGGCCGGCGAGCCAGCCGGTGAGGCGGCGCGGCGTGGCGGCCGTGAGCAGCCCGGCCCAGGCAAGGAGGATCAGCGGTGAGTAGCAGACACTGAAGTTGGCCGGATGGATGAGCCGGAAGGTGAAGAAGCCGAGGAAGCCGGCGCCCACGGTGGTCAGCGTCGCGGCGCCGAGATGCCGCGTCAGCAACCACACCGTGCCGCCGAGCGAAGCGGCCAGGAGCCAGCGCGCGACGACGAACCGGATATCCCACGCCCAGCCGGCCCCGTCGGTGACGATGGTGATGAAATTGAACGGGTCGCCGAACATCGACTGGCCCTGCCCGAGCAGCGGTTCGCCGGCGAGCGAGTAGCGGTTCCACAGGGGCAGCTCGCCGTGGGCAAGCGCGTCGCGTTGCACCATCGGGTAATAGAGATGCTGGTAGAGCAGGGCGCCGGTGTCGGAACTGCCGGTGCTGGTCGACATCGGGTCGGTGTCGCCCGGCAGCGTGGGCAGGGCGTCGTAGAGCATGTGTCCGCCGTTGTTGCCCGAGGCGAAGCTGCGGCCTTGGAAGATCACCGGGTGGCACTGCAGCGCGACCACCCCGGTCGTCACCACGATGAGCGTGAGGACCGGCCGGGGCTGCGCGACGGCGGCCACGGCCGCAGCGGCGCGGGAGAGCCGCCGGGCCACAACGGGCAGGCCCAGCAGGAGGCCGAGAAGGAAGACCGGCACCGCCACCGGCCAGCTTTGCTCCCACCAGATGCGCGCGTCGGGCCGGAGGACGAGCGGCTCGTTGAGCCGGAGGTTGAGGTTGGGATCGTTGGAAACCGGGTCCGTCACCACCTCGAGCGCGCTGCCGCGCGGCGTGGCCCGGATGATGCCGCCGCCGGGGATGAGGTCGGCGGAAGTGAAGACGCGGACGATGCGGCCCCGGCGATCCACGATTTGCGCGTGGGAAAGCAGGAACACGCCAGCGCCGTCGATGGGGTCGAGGCGGAGGGCCTTGAAGCGGCCCATCGGCATCATGAAGCGGTAGACAACCGGCGTGCCCTCGACCTTGATGGGCTGGCGCGAGGAATCATCCTCGTTGAGCCCCCGGCCGAGGTCCCAGAAAAACTGGGTCGTGCCCGCCGAGGTGCTGGTGAGCGTGACGTCGAAGAAGAAGTAGTCGCGGGACTCGACGCTGGAAGTGAGGACGGGCAGCGCGGCGGCGAGGGCCAGCAGCGCGGCCAGGGCGAGGGCGCGGAGGTCGACCCAGTCGCGCATCAGGCGGAACCCGCGGTGCGCTTCTTCCAGGCCTCGACGATCTGCCGGATGGTTTCCTCGAGCGACTGCGTGATGTCCCACGCCGGGTAGTGGGCGCGCATTTTCCGCAGGTCGGAATAGTAGCAGATGTGGTCGCCGGCGCGGTTCTGGTCGACGTAGGTGGAGACCTGCGCCTTGCCGGTGAACTTCTCCGTGAGCTTGAAAGCCTCGAGGATGGAGGTGCTGTTGGCCTTGCCGCCGCCGAGGTTGTAGACCTCGCCCGCGCGCGGGCTGGCGACGAACGCCGCCATGAAGCGCGCGACGTCGAGCGAGTGGATGTTGTCGCGCACCTGCTTGCCCTGGTAGCCGAAAATCTTGTATTCCCGACCCTCGAGGTTGCACTTCACGAGGTAGGAGAGGAAGCCGTGGAGCTCGACGCCGCTGTGGTTCGGGCCGGTGAGGCAGCCGCCGCGCAGCGCGCAGGTGGGCAGGTTGAAATAGCGGCCGTATTCCTGCACCATCACGTCGGCGGCGACCTTCGACGCGCCAAAGAGCGAGTGCTTCGACTGGTCGATGGTGAACGTCTCCGGGATGCCGTGCGCGTAGGCCGGGTCGGCGTAGTCCCAGCGCGTGGCGAGCTCGACCAGCTTGATCGAATTCGGCGCGTCGCCGTAGACCTTGTTCGTGCTCATGTGCACGAAGGGCGACTCGGGGCAGGCCTGGCGCGCGGCCTCGAGGAAGTTGAGCGTGCCGGTCGCGTTGGTGTCGAAGTCGTCGAATGGGATCGCGGCGGCGCGGTCGTGCGAGGGCTGGGCGGCGGTGTGCACGATGACGGACGGCTTGACCGACTGTACGAGCGCGAGGACGCCGGCGCGGTCGCGGATATCGAGCTCGTGGTGGACGAAGCCCTTCAGGTCCGCGGCGAGGCGCGACTGGTTCCAGCGGGTGTCACCCGCCGGGCCGAAGAAGACGGCGCGCTGGTTGTTGTCGACGCCGTGGACCGTGTAGCCGAGGGCGGCAAAATAAACGCAGACTTCCGAGCCGATGAGGCCCGAGGAACCGGTGACTAGGATGGTCTTGGCCATGGGGATAGGAAGACCCTACAAAAGATGCCGACTTGGGGGAGGCGAGTGCAATCTTGGGTCCGGCCGGCTGGCCGGCGGAAGGCCGGCGGCGCGGGTCAATCGCAAGATATGCGCCACCAAGATTTGCGCAATATTCGCCAAGAATGGCGGTGCAGCGGGCGCCGCGCAGGCGCAAGATGCGGCCATGACCCCGCAGCGCGATCACCCCGCCTGGCTGCACGGCGGCGCTGTGGTCGGCTCCCCGGCCCTCCCGGGTTCTGCTGGACGGGCGGCGGCTTGGGCCGTCCGTCCGTCGGAGTGCGCCCGCTTCGCCCGACTTGCTTTTGCGCCCGCGGGCATTGATATCCCGCCTGGGCCGCCGGGCCAACGCTCCACCCCATGAATATCGCGCTCATCGGTCCTTCCGGCGCCGGCAAAGGAACCCACGCGGCCAGTCTCTGCGTCCGCTTCAAGCTGCGGCACGTCGCCACCGGCGACCTGTTCCGCCACCATCTGCAGACCCGCAGTCCGCTCGGCCTGCTGGCGCGCAAATACATGGAGGCGGGCGAACTCGTGCCCGACGAGATCGTGGATGCGATCATCGAGGAATGGTGCATCAAGCGGAAGCCGAGTGAGGGCGCGTTCTTCGACGGCTTTCCCCGCACCGCCTCCCAGGCGCGGTTTCTCGACGGGCTGCTCCAGACGCTGCACCGCCCGATGGCCGCGGTGATCTACCTGCGCGTGCCCGACGCCATGATCATCGACCGCCTCGCCGGCCGGTTGATCTGCCGCAAGTGCCAGGCGCCGTATCACCGGACGCTGCACCCGGCCCGGAAGGAAGGCGTCTGCGACGTCTGCGGCGGCGAACTCTACCACCGGCCTGACGACAACCCCCGGCTTGTGCAGGCGCGGCTGCGGGTCTTCCACCGCATGACCGGCCCCGTGCTGGAGCACTACGCGGCGGCGGGCCGGCTCGCCATCATCAGCGGCGAGGGTTCGCTCGCCGAGGTCGACACCCGGTTGCTGGACTTCGTCGCGGCGGTGCGGCAGGGCACCGCCGCCTTTGCGACCCGCGAGGAGACGGCGCTCAGCGTGGCGGTCGAGACCGCGGCGCTGACGGCCGCGCAGCTCGAGCGGGCCACGCCCGACCTCGTGCTGTTGGGCGGGCCCGGTTCCGGCAAGGGCACGCAGGCCGAGCGGTTGTGCGCCGAGCTCGGGCTGCCGCACATCGCCACCGGCGACCTGTTCCGGGAAAACCTCCGGCAGGCCACCGATCTCGGCAAGCTGGCCCAGACCTACATGAACCGCGGCGAACTCGTGCCCGACGATGTCACCGAGGCGATGGTCGAGGAACGCCTCGCGCGACCGGACACGCAGGGTGGCTTCATCCTCGACGGCTTTCCGCGCACCGTGTCCCAGGCCGGGGCGCTGACCGAAATGATGACCCGGCTCCGGCGCCGGATCGCCGCCGTGCTCTACATCAAGGTGTCGGACGAGGCGCTGGTCGGGCGGCTCTCCGGCCGGATGATCTGCCGGGCCTGCCAGGCACCCTACCACCTGCAATTCAAGCCGCCGCACAAGCCCGGGGTCTGCGATTCCTGCCGCGGCGAACTCTACCAGCGGGCCGACGACAATCCCGCCACGGTGCGGGCGCGGCTGGTGACCTTCCACCGGCAGACCGAGCCACTCATCGCCTATTACCGGCCGGCCGGCCTGCTGCATGAGATCGACGGCGAGGGCCCGCTGGCGAAGGTCAGCGCGCGCAGCCTGGCCGCCCTCCGTCCGCTGGTTCCGGGGGCACCCGCGCCGGCGTCCGCAACCTGAACCTGGGAGACTCCTTATGTTTGAAGCCGCCGAATTGGGACAAACCCTCACGCCCCGCCGTTACGACGCCCGCCTGCCGGACCTGCGGGCCCGCCTGCTGAGCGCCCACCTCGAGCTGCGCAGCCGGAAATTTCCCGTGATCGTGATCGTGTCCGGCGCGGACGGCGCGGGCAAGGGCGAGCTCGTGCACTGCCTCAACGAGTGGCTCGACCCGCGGGGCGTGGCGACGCACGCCTTCTGGGAGGAGAGCGACGAGGAGCGCGAGCGGCCCGAGTTCTGGCGGTTTTGGCGCGCCATGCCCGGCCGGGGCCGCATCGGGATCTTCTTCGGTTCGTGGTATACCCGGCCCATCATCCGCCGCGTCTACGGCAAGGCCCGGGGCGTCCGGTTCGACGCCGCGCTCGACCGCATCACGGCTTTCGAGCGGATGCTGGCCGACGACGGGGTGCTGATCATCAAGCTCTGGCTGCACCTGCCGAAGAAGGAGCAGAAGCGCCGGCTCAAGAAACTCGAGGACGCGGGCCGCCTCGCGCCCGACGACTGGAAGCACTACAAGCTCTACGACAAGTTCACGGGCGTCTCGGAGCGCGCGCTGCGCCGCACCGACGCGCCGCAGGCCCCGTGGCATGTGATCGAGGCCACCGACCGGCGCTACCGCGAGATCACGGCCGCCGACATCCTGCTCAAGGCGCTCGAGGCGCGGCTCAAGGAGCCGCTGGCCCCCAAGGCCGCGGAGGGCGGCGCCCCGGCGAAGCAGGGGAAGGGCAAGTTCGGCCGGGCCAATTCCATTCTCTCCCATCTGGACATGTCCGGACGGCTGCGCCCCGCCGTTTACGCGCGGCAGCTCGCGGAACTGCAGGGCAGGCTCGCCCGGCTGGCATGGGCCGCGCGGCGCAAGGGCGTCTCGATGGTGCTGATGTTCGAGGGCTGGGACGCCGCTGGCAAGGGCAGTGCGATCCGCCGGGTGACACAGGCGATGGATCCGCGGCTTTACCGCGTCGTCGGCGTCGCGGCGCCGACGGACGAGGAACGCGCGCAGCACTACCTGTGGCGTTTCTGGCGGCACCTGCCGCGCGCGGGCTACACGACGATCTTCGACCGCTCCTGGTATGGCCGCGTGCTGGTCGAGCGGGTGGAGGGCTTCGCCAAACCCGGCGAATGGGGCCGGGCCTTCGGCGAGATCAACGCCTTTGAGGAGCAGCTGACTGCGCACGGCATCGTGCTCGGGAAATTCTGGGTGCACATCAGCCCGGCCGAGCAGCTGCGCCGGTTCAAGGAGCGCCAGACCATCGCCTACAAGCAATACAAGATCACCGAGGAGGACTGGCGGAACCGCGAGAAATGGCCCGCCTACCAGCAGGCCGTCGACGACATGGTCAGGCAATGCAGCACGGAATATGCGCCTTGGACGCTCGTCGCGGGCGACGATAAGAGGTTTGCCCGCATCCAGATTTTGCAGACCATTGTGACACGGCTCGAGGCCGCGCTTTGAGTTTCCCTTCCGGGATGCGCGGCCGCCGTCTCGCCCGCCCATGTCCACCCCGTCCTCCCCGCCGTCCTCCTTGCCGCCGCGCGCCGGCCTCGCGGGTGATGCGTGGGGCGGCCTGGCCGCGATGCTGGTGGCGCTGCCGTCGTCCATCGCCTACGGCGTGGCGGTCTTCGGCTTGCTCGGCGGGGATTATATCGCCCACGGGGTGCGCGCGGGACTCCTGGGCGCCATTGCCCTCGGCATCGTCACCGCCATCGTCGGCGGGGCGCCGCGGCTGATCTCCGCGCCGTGCGCGCCGGCCGCCGCCGTGCTTGCGGCGCTGGTCGGCCAGCTGCTGGGCGGGACGCCCGTCCCGGCCTCGCCGGAGCGGATCATCGCGCTGCTCACGATGGTGGCGCTGATGTCGGCGGTCCTGCAGCTCGGCTACGGCTTCGCGGGCGGCGGCCGGCTCATCAAGTTCATTCCCTATCCGGTCGTCTCCGGCTACCTGAGCGCGGTGGGCGCCATCATCTTCATCGGGCAGTTGCCGAAATTCCTCGGACTCGCGCATGGCGTGAAGCTTGCCACCGGGCTGCTGGCGCCGGCGAGCTGGCAGGTGCCCGCGCTGGTCGTGGGCGCCGCGACCATCGCGGGTGTCCTGCTGGCGAAACGCATAACCCGCGTCGTGCCGGCGCCCATCATCGGGTTGGCCGCGGGCGTCGCCGCCTATTTCCTGCTCGGCCTGCGGCAGCCGGAGCTCCTTTCGCTGGAGCACAATCACCTCGTCATCGGCCCGGTCGGTGGCGGCCTGGCGCTGTTCTCGGGCCTCGCCGGACCCTGGCAGGCGTTGACGGGACTGCATGCCGGCGACCTGCGCGCGCTCATCGTGCCGGCGCTCACGCTGTCCGTGCTGCTCTCGGTGGACACGCTAAAGACGGGCGTCGTGGTGGACGCCCTGACGCAGGGCCGGCACGACTCGAACCGCACGCTGCTCGCGCAGGGCGCGGGCAATGTGGCCGCCGTCTTCCTCGGGGGCATGGCCGGCTCCGGCACGATGGGGCCGACGCTGGTCAACGTGGAGGCCGGCGGCCACAGCCGCCGCTCCGGCCTGATCGAGGGCGGGCTCATGCTGATGACCGCGCTCGTGCTTGGTCGCGCCATCGCGTGGGTGCCGGTCGCCGCGCTCGCCGGCATCCTGCTGGTCGTGGGCGTGCGGATGATCGACTGGGGCAGCCTGCTGCTGCTGCGGCAGCGAGCGACCGTGCTGGATTTCTCCGTCATCGCGACCGTCGTGGTCGTGGCGGTGACGACGAACCTCATCGCCGCCTCTGGGGCGGGCGTGGCGCTCGCCATCATCCTTTTCATCCGGGAGCAGATCCATGGCTCGGTCATCCGGCGCCGGGTCTCGGGCCGGCAGATTTCGTCCACGCAACACCGCATGCCGGATGAACAGGCCGTGATCGAGCAGCACGGGTCCGAGGTGCTGGTCTGCGAACTGCAGGGCAGTCTCTTCTTCGGCACGACGGACCAGATGCTCACTGAGATTGAAGAGCCCCTGCGCACCTGTCGCTACCTTATCCTCGACCTGCGGCGCGTGCAGTCCGTCGACTTCACAGCCGCGCACCTGCTCGAGCGTTTCGAGAAGGACCTCGCGCGGCGTGACGGCTGGCTGCTCTTCAGCCGGGTGCCCGCGCATCTGCCGAGCGGGCGCAATCTCCATGATTACTTTGCGAAACTCGGCGTGGTCGGCGCGCAGCGACGGGTGCGGGTCTGCGCCTCGCTGGACGACGCGCTCATCTGGACGGAGGACCGGATCCTGGCCGACTATGCCGGCGCGGGTGCGGGCGCCGACACGCCGCTTCCGCTCGGGGAATTCGACCTCCTCCGCGAGTTCGACACCGACCAGACCATGGCGCCGTTCACGCCCTGCGTCACCGAGCGGTCCCATGCCGCCGGGGACGTGATTTTCAAGAGCGGCGACACCGGCAACCAGCTCTACCTGGTCCGGCGCGGCATCGTGCGCGTGCGGCTGCCGCTCAAGGACGGCGGCTACCACAACCTGGCCTCGTTCGGCCGGGGCAATTTCTTTGGTGAAATGTCCTTCCTGACCCGGGAGGCGCGCTCGGCGGAGGCCGTGGCGATCACCGCCACCGACCTTTATGTGATCGAGCGGTCGCAGTTTGACGCCACCTCGCGGTCGCATCCGCTGGTCGGGGTGAAGATGTTCGCCCGGCTGGCGCGGGCGCTGGCCGTGCGGCTCCGCCGCACCGACATTGAGCTGCGCGCCTTCTACGAGACCTGACAACCGGCCGCCTCAGAACGCCGCGGTCAGCGAGAGCGAGTAGGTGCGGCCGCGCCAGTCGCCGTAGGGCTGCACGCCGGCGCCGGTGCCCTCGTTGGCGTAGCGCGGATAGGCGGCGTCCAGGACATTGTTCACCCGCAGCTGCGCGCGGAGGCCGAAGTGGGGGCTCCGCCAGGGGAACCAGCGGGTAATGTCGCTCTGCACGTAGGCGTCGCATTGCACGTAGGGCCGGATCTCGCGGCCGCCTTGGGCGGCTTGCTCGGCCAACGGCAGCAGGCGGGTATAAAAATACTGGCCGTCCACGCCGAAGCTGTAGTGCGGGTTGGACCAGTTGGCGCCGAGGTTCGCGCGGTAGCGGAGCAGGCCCGGGAAGGTCCCGTCGGGGCGACGCACCTGGTCGATGACCGGCTGGCTGGAAAAAAGTTGCTGGTCATAGCGCGTAAACCAGACCAGCCGGCTGCGCAGTTCCAGCGTGCCGCCGAGGCAGCCGGTCCAGGCGTAGTCCACCGCGGCGTTCCAGTTCTGCGAATGGCGCCACGAGGCGTTGACGCTGCCCGTGATCACGCGGGTGATCAGTCCCGCGGTGTGCGCGTCGCCGGGGGCAAGCGGCGCGCGGAGCACCCGGCCGGGAAAGGCCGCCTCGACGTTCACCATCTTCTGCGCGTCGAGGAAGAGGATTTCGTTGGACTTGCGGGTGTCGACGAAATCGAGCGCGGCGCGGACATGGTAGGTGGTGCCGCGCTGCCAGATCAGCCCGGCGGTCTGCGTGACGGCGGACTCAGGGAGGAGGCCGGGGTTCACAAGCTCGTCGGCCTGCACGGCGTCTTGGGCGCTGCGCACGGGATCGAAGACCAGCTCCTGGTTGATGCCGGTGCCGCCCCCGCCCGTGCCCGACACCGGCAGGCTCATCTGCGGGGTTGGGAAGCGCTTCGAAATGGTGGAGCTGCCGCGCAGCGTGAAGCCGCGCGCGAAGTCGACCTTCAGGCCGAAGGTCGGCGCGAGGTTGGCCTCCTGTGCGGTGTCCGCGGCGACGTAACGCGCGGCGAGGTCGCCCTCGATGCCGCGCAGTCCGCGCGGGAGCAGGCCGACCGGCAGCAGCGGAGCCTGCAGCTCGCCGAAGAAACTGTAGCGCTGCAGCGTGCGGCCGTTGCGCAGGACCGGATCGCCCGCCGGCGAGCCGTCGCCATAGCGCAGGGTCTCGGCGTAGTCGGAGAGGTGGTTGCGCCGGTAGTCGGCGCCAAACAGCACCGTGCTCCGGCCGGCCGGCAGGTGCAGCTGCTGGTTGGTGACGCGCACCGCCGCGTCGAGGGTGTCGTAGTTGCCAAGGGTCACGAAATGGTCGCGGCCGTTGCGGTAGATGAGCACCTGGTCGTAGAAGGCGGCCGGCGGGCCGTGTCCCTGGGTGTCGCGGAGGGGCTGGTAAAGCCCCTGGTCTACGAGTTGTTGCCAGCGCGTGGCATCGACGCCGGCGAGCCCGCGGTATTTGACGACATTGTGCGCGTATTGGGCGTCGAAGGAGACCCGCCACTCGGCCGGCAGCTTGAGCAGCACGCCGCCGACGAGCGAGGTGAAGTCGATGCGCGACTGGCTGTAGTCCGCGCCGAGCAGCGGGGCGGCCTCGTTGAGCGAGACATCCAGGGCCTGGCCGAAAGGATTCAGGGGCGAGGTCGCGGCCAGGTTCAGGTTGCCGGTCAGCAACTGGTAGCCGCGGCGGATCAGCGTGCGGGAATGGGTGG
The DNA here is from genome assembly GCA_029945445.1 of Lacunisphaera sp. Lineage (GTDB taxonomy): Bacteria > Verrucomicrobiota > Verrucomicrobiia > Opitutales > Opitutaceae > Lacunisphaera. Next base: position 122,895 of record JAQSCO010000005.1, read on the forward strand.
CGTCGAACCCGACCTCGAGCCAGGGCCGCGGATCGTAGGTGGCGGAGGCGAAGAAGGTGGCCCGCTGCTGGTCGCGGCCGTAGGGCGAATCGAGGCTGAAGAGCGAACTGGCGAGCCCGCCCGGGGCGTCAAAGAAGCCGAGGCTGCGCCCGCCCGCGCGCCCGGCGAAGGCCGCCAGGCCGCCCGTGCCGTCGGCCCCCGGGGCCACGGAGGTGAAGGTCGCGCTGCCCGCGCCGAAGAGCGGCGTCCGGCCGGAGCTGCGGACATTCGGCGTGGCCCGGTAAAGCTGGTCATCGCTGACGGGGCGCTTCGCGGCCTCGGCCTGCCGCAGGCCCAGCTCCGACTCGACGGGCGGGCGCGCGGCGGTGAACACGGCGTTGAAGCGCAGGCGCAGCCGGCCCGCGAGCAGCGTGAGCCCGTGCTGCAGCGAGACCGACCGCTGCGGCGCATCGTAGCCGGAGGCCGCGTTGGTGTAGACCGTGGTCAGCTCGGTGGCGGTGATGTCGGGCCGCAGCACGATGTTGATGACGCCGCCGACCGGGTTGCCGTTGTAGAGCGCGGAGGCGGAGACGGGCAGCACCTCCACCTGCTGGATCAGGCTGAGCGGGATGAAATTCACATCGGGCGGCAGCACGCCCGAGTCGTCGCTGGTCAGGATCTCCGGCAGCCGCCGGCCGTTGACGAGCACCACGGTTTCGTTGGCGCCGTAGCTGCGCAGGTTGAGGTTGGTGCTGCCGGCGACGGGGCCGGCGGCGCTGCCGCTTTGCTCCGGGGTGGGCGAGGCCGCATCGCTTTCGAGCACGGTGCGCCGGAGAAACTCGTTCAGGTCGACCACGCCGCTGCGGACCAGCTGGTCGCGCGTGAAGAGCGTGTAGGGCAGCGCGTCGTTCTCGCTGCGCGGCAGGTCCAGGTTGCCGGTCGCGCGGCGCGGCCCGAGCAGGGCGGCGCTGTCGTCGAGCAGCTTCATGCGGATTGATTTGTCCCGCACGACGAACGGCTCGAGCTGGGTCAACTTTTCGTCGAGCTGCAGGGTCTGCGGCTCCAGGACGGCTTCCCGGCCCTCCTCGACCAGCACGCGCTCGAGCCGCAGGGGTTGGTAACCCGGCGCGAGGGCGGTCAACTGATAGGCGCCGGGCGGCACGCGCCTGAAGACAAACCCGCCGGTCTCGTCGGTAATCGCGGCCACCGGACCGGCGGACAGCCGGATCCGCCCGCCGGTCACCCCGCCGCCGTCCGGGCCGACGAGGCGGCCGCGCACCGCGCCGGTGGGTTTAGCCAGGGCGAGGACGACGAACTTGCCGGCCGCGTTGCGGCGGACGGTGAAGCCGGTGTCGTGAACCAGGTGGACGAGCGCGTCCTCGGGCTCGAAGCGGCCGATGACTGCGGCGGAACGGATGGCGCGCAGCTCGTCGAAGGAATAAAGCACCTCGACCTTCGCCTGCGTGGAGAAGGCCAGCAGCGCCTCGGCCGCCGGCTGGGCCGGCAGATCGAAGTCGATCGGGGCGGCGGGCAGCCACGCGGGCAGCAGGCCGCCGGCGCCCACGAGGAGCAGACGGAGAAAAAACGGCGCGGAGCGCACGAGGGTGGCGCGGAATTAGTGACCGGCCCGTTCACTGACGAGCACGGTGCCGTTCAGGTTGCGCGTGACCTTCAGTTCCATCGCCGCCTCCAGGAAGGCGAAGAACCCGTCGAGGTCGTCCAGGCTGTGGCGGCCACCGATGCGTTTCCCCGCAGCGGCCGGCGTCGCGGTGATGCCGCGGCCATGGTAGCGGGCGAAGCGCGCGAGCGCCTCGTCCAGCGGGGTGTCGACGAAGACGAGCTGGCCCGCGCGCCACGCGAGGGCGTTCTCGAGCGCGGCGGGGGAAAGCCGCGCCACGAGGCCGCCCGCGAGCCGGTCGCCGGCAGTGAGCGCCAGCGGGACGGGCGAGGCGCCGTTCGCGCCGGCGGGGCGCGCCGACACGGAACCCTCGCGCACGGTCACCTCGAAGGGCATGGCAGGCTCGGTGCGGACGTTGAACTGCGTGCCGGTCACGCGCACGGCGCCGGCCGGCGTCTCGACGGTGAACGGGCGCGCCGCGTCCTTGGCCACGGTGAAGAAGGCCTCGCCGCTGGCGAGGCGCACATGGCGGCCGCGGCCGTCGAGCTCGACCAGCAGGCTGGTCTGGGCGTTGAGTTCGACCCGCGTGCCGTCGACGAGCGTGAGGGCCGAGCGCTGGGCGACGGGGGTGGCCATGTTCTCGAACTGTGCTTGCGTCCGCCCGAGCCAAAGGACCAGCGCGACTGCAGCAGCCGCGGACAGCGCCGCACCAGCCATCAACGGCCGGCGCAGCCAAGGGCGCGGCTGAGCAGTCGTAAGCGCTGTTGGATTTTCCGCCGGCCCTTCCTTGATCCCTTCAATCAACGGCAATTGCTGTTCGAGGTCGGCGGAAAACTGGCAATAGGCGGAGAGCGCGGTGCGGTGCGCGGGGTCGGTGGCCAGCCACGCGTCCAGGGCGGTGCGGTCGGCAGCAGACAGCACGGAGCCGTCGAGCCGGGCGGCCCAGAGCGCGGCCTGCTCGTCGGTGACGGGATCGGGATGGCCCGGGGAAGTTTTCATGGGAGGTGCTCCAGGTCGGACGACATGGCGGGTTGCAGGGCGGCGCGCAGCAGGCGCAGGGCGCGGGCGTGTTGCTTCTCGACGGTGCTGATCGCGATGCCGAGCCGGTCAGCGATTTCCTGGTGGGAGAGAAGGTCGATCTTGCGGAGGAGGAGGACGGAGCGGCAGCCGGCGGGCAGTTCCCTGATGGCGGCCTCAAGCTGGGCTAATTCCTGGCGGGCCATCACCGTCTGCACGACGCCCGGCGAGGGCGCGGGGGCGAGGTCGGCCTCGCCGGTGGTGCCGGCGATCGGGGAGTGCTGGCGGCGTTTGATCTGGTTGAGGGCGAGGTGGCGCGCGGTGGTGTAGAGCAGGGCCTTGGGATTCGCGGCCGTGTGCCGGTCCACGTTGTCCTTCACCCGCAGGTAGGCGTCATGGGCGACGTCCGCGGCGTCCTGCTCGCTGCCCAGCAGGCGGGCCAGGTAGTTCCGCAACGGCGCGATGGTCGCGCGGTAGAGACTGCTCAGGTCGGAGCGGTGGGGTGGTTCGACGGACATGGAAGGCGGAGGGCTGCTTCTCTCTAGACAAGCGGCGGAGGGTGATCCGCTACTCGGTAGCAGATATTTTTCCGCCAAGCTTGGTTGAGCGGACAATCATACCATTTCGCCCGGGCGAAGCCAGCCCGGCTTGTCAACCCGGCGGGCGGGGGCCGGCCCGGTCGAGCCGGCCGGCCGCGAGCAGAATGACGCCGGCCACCGCGATCCAACCCAGTGCGAGGTGGGTGGCCGCAAGCCGCTCGTGGGCGAGCTCGGTGGCGAGCCGGGTGGCCAGGGCGGGATCGTCGGTGGCGATGGGCGGGGCGGCGGCGACCCAGGCCTCGGTTTCCGTGCGCCCGTCGTAAAGGACGAGCCGGGCATTCCGGCCCTGAAAAGACCGGACATCCGCAGCCCAGAAACCGATCTCGCGCGGGTTGGGGCCGGGGCAGGACACCTCGGTGACCAGGCGACCGTCGGTCTCCTCGATGCGGAGGCGCAGGCCGTTGCCGATGGAGATCGGGAAGCCGGCGTGGGGAACGACGAACCACGGCGCGCGGATGGGAAAAACCTTGCTCCACGCCGTGCAGGTCAGCGCCTCTTCCTCGGAGCTGGTGCCGCTGAAAACCGCGCGCAGTTCCTCCGGCGAAAGCGGGGCGGCCCCGACAAGGCGGTCGTCCGTCCGCATTTCGGAACCGGTGACGATGTGGAGATTCAGCGGGCCGACGCTGCCGGGGGGCAGGAAGAACTGCCGCCAGCGGGCGGCCGCGCCGAACGTGAATGGATGCGGCCAGCAAAAGAGCAGCGCGGTGGCGGCGACCATCATGCCCCCGGCAAACCAGGGCAGCAGCGGCTCAGGCCGGAGGTCGAGGTCCGGCCGCGCCGGTTCCTCTTCCCGGTGGCGGCACGAAGCGACGACACCAACGACCAGAACGACGCCCGCCAGCCCGGCCCAGAGCGGCGCGCGGGCCTGCAGCCAGCGCACCGCACGGCCGGCGGGGTCCGGAGGATTCGCGGGATTGACCGAGGTCGGAAGCAGCGCGCGGAAGCCCGGCCGGTCGAGCAGGCTGGTGACCTGCTCGACGCCCTGGTAGAGCACCCAGCGCGTGCCCGGCAGTTCGAGCTGGGTGCGGTCGTGGCGGAGCAGGTAGGCCTGCACCGCCTCGCGGCGGATCCGGGCGTTCGGGCCGGAGTGCTCGTGGAAATACGCGGTATGGCCGCCGGTGGACAAATTCCACCAGCCGGTGAGCACCAGGCCGGTCCAGATGAGTGCGAAGGCCGCGGCCGCCGGCCGCCAACGGAAGGCCGCGACGCCAAGCCGCGCGAGGGCCAGGGCATTGGCGAGCACGAGCGGCATGAGCAATTCACCATAGCGCGAGACGTAGCCGCTGTAGTCGGAGCTGCGGGCGAAGGCGAGGGCGGCAACCTGACCGATGGCCCAGGCGCCGAGCGCGAGCACTGTCCGGTCAAAGGCGCCCGCTGCGGCGCGCCCGCGCAGTTGCAGCGCCAGCAGCAGGAGCGGCAGATTGAGGATAGTGAGCGCGCCCGGCCAGCCGGCGGGCCAGCTGAGGAGATCGAGCAGCGCGTGCAGGAAATGCAGCGGTGAGCCGGCGTTCTGTGCAAAGGCGCCCTCGACCGGGGCGGTCGCGCGGACGACCACGATCATGCCCAGCCCGGCGGCAGCGAGGACCAGCGGGAACAGCCGCAGCCGCGGCCCGCGCGGCTGGACCCAGAGTCCAACCAACACGACGGCGAGCGGGGCGATCCACATGCCGGCGAGCGTGAGCAGCCCCGCGGCTCCGGCGGCCTGCGCCCACCACCACCGGCGGCTGCCGGGCGCGTGCGCGCACGAGCCCACCGCATGCAGGAAGAGAAAAATGAGCGCGAAGGGGAATTGGGACTGGAAGCCCCAGGTGATGTTCTCCCACGCGTGCGGCAGCGCGGAGCCGATCACGAACAACAGCGTGACGCCCGCCGCGGCCGCCGCCCGCAGATGCCCGGCGATCCAGCGCACGAACAGTGCGGCGAACACCGCGTAGAGGACGGCATTGACCGTGGTCTGGACGAACGGGTCCCAGCGGCCGGTGAGCACAACCTCCAGCCAGGTGGTCAGGCGTGTCCAGACCGGCACGTGCTCGAAGTGCGGCGCGAAGAACGCCCCGGGCCGCAGCGTGCCGTCGACCCACGGCGCGAGGAGGTCGGCGGCCTCGATCTTCCACTGGTCGTTGAGCGCGACGTCGCCCGTGTGGCGGTGGATCTCCCCCAAGCGCGCAAAGAAAACCAACCCAGCGGCCCCGGCCGCCTCGCACCACGCGAAGAACTGCGGGCGGAGACGCATCATCAGTGATGAAATTCCGGCGCGGACCAGCAAGCCCAGTCCTTGATCGAGTTGGTCCCGGAGTCGGATTGCAGCGTCAGGCGGACCCGCGCGCCGTGGCGCGGCACGGGCAGATCCAGTTGGTAGGACTGGAGGCCCCGGTCGTCCGGATTTTCCACCGGCTTGAGCTCGCGGCGAAACAGTTCGACCCGCCGGGTGCCATCGGTCCAGGCAAGGAGAAAGGTGGCGCCGCTGGTGCGCGGGTCGCCTTCGTAGGCTTCGGGCGGGAAGCCAAACCGGCCGGCTACCGCCGTCGCCGCCGCCGGCACCTCGATAATCATTTCGCCGGGGGCGTGCACCAACCGGACCAGCTCCGGGCCGATCTGGCGGGTGCTCGAGGGGAACGGGCAGGAGATTTCCAGGCCGGCGACATCGTGGCGCGTGGCGCTCTTGCGGTGGTAGACCCGGAAGCGGCCGTCAAATTCCAGCATCTTGCGGCCGGGGATGTCCAGCCGCCGGACCTCGTCCAGCCGGTTGAATTCCCGCACGAGCTCGTAGTTGGTGGCCGCCATGTCGGTGGAGAGAAAGGGCAGGTCGCCCTCGCCGTCCGGCCGGAGGACGAGCCACGTGGGTTGCAGGTAGCGGATCAGCGCGCCCCAGTGCGTGCCGACCACGAGTTTAGCGGCGACGAGCTCGCGCGAGGACATGCCCGGCCAGTCGTAGGTTTTCAGGCCGGAAAAAAAACCGATATAGCCCAGCGGCTCGAGGAAGACGGAGTCGCCGGGCTGGGCGTGAACCTTCAGCCATTCGCCGATGACGCGTCGGTTGCCGTCCTCGATATAGAGCTGCTGCGCGCGGACCTGGCGGGCGCTGCCGGCGGTGAGCGCCAGCGCTCCGGCTAGAATAATGGCGGCGGCGGCCCAGCAAGAACCGCGCAGCCAGCGGTGGGGACTGTTCCAGCCTTGGCCCAGGATCCCGGTGAGGGCGACGGCGGCGAGCAGGAAGGTGCTGGGAAAATACCATGGGAAGGGGAAATAGGGGACGAAGGACAGGTAGGCCGCACCGCCGAAATAGGCGAGCGACGTGACTCGCACCTCCGGTCGCACGCGGGGCAGGAGCCAGAGCACGCTGCAGATCGTGGCGAGGGTGCGGCCGAGGGGAAGCATCCACACCGGCCACGTTGGGAAAACATAGTAGGAGGGCAGGAAGGCGCCTTCCGCGGCGGCCTTACCCTGCCAGATCAGCCACGGGAGCCGCCAGAAGTTGGCGAAGAATCGCGGGGCCGCGTCGAACCCGCCGCTCTGTGCGCCTTTGGCCACGATGGTGTGCGGCACGGGCGAGCCGTAATACCATTTCGCCCACCCTAGCCACGGGCCGTAGAGCAGCGTGGTGAGCAGCGCGGCGCGGCAATAAAGGCCAAGCAACTGGTGGCGATTGCCGCCGGTGCGCGCGGGCGCGTTGAACAACCAGACGCCGGCGCCGACGAGCCCGATGTAGATAAAACTGTCCGGCCGGGTCCACATGAGGCCGGCCCACGCGCCGCCGAGGTGCAGCCATTGGCGCGGGCCCGGGGCATAATGCGCCCAGAGCGCGTAGGCGAGGAACAGCAGCATGAACGCGGTTTCCATGCCATTGATGGTGAAGTCCAGGGTCTTGGCATCCGTGGCGACGAACACGGCGAGGAACGCGACCGCGGCCAGCGGGTAGGCCAGGCGCCGCGCCAGCGCGAGCAGCAGGACCGCACCGCCGCCGAGGGCGCTGGCGCACATCACGCGGAAGATCCACAGCGCGCCTGGGTCGGAGCTGTTGCCCGTGAGTAGGCTGGCCACGGCCGGCAACAGGACGCCGAGCGGGGAGGTGAACGTGTGGAGTTTGTCGCCTTCGTTGAAAACCAGGCCGTGTCCCGTCGCCAGGTTCTTGCTGGAGCGGTAGGTGATGTAGTAGTCCTCCCACACGTGGTTCGTGTAGAGCGCAAAAAGCAGGGCGAGTCCGACGACCACGCTAAAGACAAGGGCGGGAGATGGGCGTGGCAGGACTTTGTTCATACGGAAATGGGCGGCGCGACAGGCGGGACGTTCTTGGCCGAGGCCGGAGCGGGAATCAAGAATTCACGCTCGGTCAGCGCTACAGACAAGCCAGCGGGTCCAACCCGCCCGCCGCGGGAGCATTCTTTCCGGGGCCGGAGCCACGCGCCTATTTGATCTCGATGCCCGTCCACCCCACCCAGTCCCAGGCGGGGTCATTGTAGGGGCCAGGCCCGACCTTGAAATAGAGGCGGCCGCCGGAGAGGTTTTTCAATTCCACCTTGAAGGTCTTCAGGCCGCGATCCTCCGGGCGGTTGAGGGGATCGAGAAACCGGTGGTAGAGCTCCCGCGAGTCCTTGCCGTCGTTCCACTCGATGATGAAGTCGGCCCCGTTGGTGTGGTTACCGTTGGTGTAGGCCGCCACGAGGAAACCAAGCTGGCCGGTGATCTCCGTGGCCTGTGCGGGCAGGTCGAAGGTCATCTGGCTGGGCGCGTGGAGGAGCATCACGGGCTGGCCATCGATCGTCTCCACCGAGGGGTTGGCCTTGGCCTCGAAGGCGATGGGCACCGATTTGAACATATAGAAGCGGTCGCGGTTGATCTGGTCGAAAAAGGCGCGCCCGGCGAGCGAGGGGATCAGGGTGGACAACTGGACGCGGGCCCGCGGGGCGAAATATTTTTCGTCACCCGGGGCGGTCTTGATCGTGATCTGGCTGACGGCGCGCCCGGGTTCGCCGGCGCTGAAGTTGATGAAATCCATCAGGTCCTCGAGCATGGGGCTGAGAATGAAACCGGCGCGGCCGATCGGCGGCGCCATGCGGTAGGTGCTGGTTTTCCCGGAGGTGTCCCGCAGTTCCAGGTAAAGGTGCGGCGGCTTGTAGAGGAAATTGCGCAGCCGGCCGAGCAGCGAGGGGGCGAGGTCCGCCTGCAGCCAGAGTTTCCGGTCGCCGTAATCCCCGATTGCCCACGGCGACCCCAGCGCGAGTTCGCGGGCTGGTTGCGGTTGCGGCGTCAGGGGCGCGTAATCAAACTTCCCCGGCTTGCGGTGCCACAATTGGAAGGCTTTTTCCGACAGCACATACTCGTAGCGGTGGGAGATGATATAAAGCACGGCCGAGTCATCCATGCCCGGCAGGCGCTCATCGATGGAGTTCACCCGCAGCAGCACGTAGTCGGGGGCGCGGTCCGAGCGGTAGAAATCGGCGTTGAGCCGGGCGAGTTCCGGCGTGTAGGCGCTGTAGCTCTGGAAGACCGGGCGGGGCCGGTAATGGAAGGAATTGAACAGCGCGTAGGCCTGGTCGTAACCGATGACATCGAGGGAGCCGGCGCCCACGATGGACAGCGTGCGCGGCATTTCGGTGCCGGTGCGCGCATAGCCCAGCGCCACATCATAATCGTCCCGCAGGGTGGACCAGCGGGAGACCCGGCTGATATTGTCCCAGATTTTCGCCTGCATGCCGCCGAGGGCCTGATCAATCACGCCCGGCAGCGCGTCCCGCAAGCCGAGCAGGCAGAGCGCCCCGGTGGACACGAGCACCCAGCGTTTGAGCCGGAACCGACCGGCGGCATCATCCAGCAGCAGAGGGAAGGTGACGATGGGGAGCAGTGCGCAGTAGAAAAACCCGATCATGTGCCCGTCGGCGCGCACGAAGCCGTGCTTCCAGTTCAGGTAGATGAAGGCGCCCAGCAGCGCGGTGCGGGCCAGCGTGCGCGGCCGGTCCTCGTGGCCCGACAGATTGCCGAGGGCATAGGCGGCGAGCACGACGACCACGACGATGCCCTTCGCCAGCGGCGCGGCGGGCGTGGCGATGCCCATCACGGCCTGGTAGCCCTGGCTGACGAACCAGGAGTTGACGAAATATTCCGGGAGATGGAGCAGGCTCTGCCGGCAGAGCAGCCAGACCGCGAGGAAGGCGCCCGCATAGCACGCGAACAGCCGGGCGGCTTCGCGGAAGCGGCGGTGCCAACTTTCGTGCGCCACGCCCACGCCCACGATCAACAGGCCCAGCATCAGGTTGGTGAACTTGATGTCGCCGAGCACGCCCAGCAGCCCGAGGAGCAGCGCCGTGCCCCAGGTCCACGGCAGCCCCAGCCGCCGCAGCAGTTCGAAGCCGATGAGCGCGATCATCAGCATGTGCAGCGCGTCCTCATAGGGGATGCCGAAGAGCACGAAGAACGCGTAGAAACAGAAGCGCGCCCGCCCCGCCAGCCGCTCGCCCCACATCATGATGATGCCGGCAAAGCAGAGGGCGGCGAGAAGCTGCCACGCGAGCAGGGCGTGAAACAGGGGCACCGAGCCGTAATATGTCTTTCCCATGAGGAAGCCCAGGGGGCCGTAGGTGAAGACGACGTCGTGGCCGAACTGTAGGCCGTCCAGGAGAAATTGGCCCAGCGCCATCCGCCACGAGCTGTCGAGATCCGCGACCGGTTTGTTGGGGAAGGTGAAGAGCAGGACGACCAGCAGCAGGTAGAGCAGTCCGCGGCCCAGCCCGGAGCGCTCGGCCGGGGCCGGGGAATTTTCGGAAGTGGTCATCGCTGCTAAGATACTTGGTGGACGGGACGCCCGCCGTCTAGCGGGAAGTTTCCAGTTGCAGGTCCGACCAGTAGGTCCAGTCGCTACTGGCCTGGCCCGCCGGCCCGTTGGTGATCTCCAGCTCCAAGGTGCCCGGCACGCCGGCGGGCAGGGTGACGCTGAACGGCTGCGGCCCGGTGTCCGCCGGTTCCCGGGCGGGCCGGAGCAGCCGGTGCCAGAGGGTCTGGCGGGCGCCGATCGCCGGCACGAACACCACCATGAATTCAGCGCCGTCCGTCGGCGACGGGTTGGTGGCGGCATACGCCTCCGTGAGAATGCCGAATTGTCCGCGCAAACGGATGGCTTGGCCGGTCAGGGCATAGCGGGCCAGGGCCGGCGCATGCATTTGAAAAATCCGGTGGCCCCCATCCTCGCCGACGGTCGCCCCAAAGGGCGCGCGCACGGTGAGCGGAAGCTGGGCCAACCCGGCTTGCGGCAGGGCGAACTCCGCTAAGCGGGCCGCCGGCAACTGGTCCGCCGCCGCCCGGAATGGCTGCTCGGCCCCGGTGACCGTCTCGCCATTGGCGGCAGTGGCCCGGACGGACAGCCGGTGCTCGCCCGCACCTAGGCCGGCGAAGGGCACCGCGCAACTCAGGCTCAGGGCCGCAGTGGGCGGGAAACTCGCGGCTGCCTGCACCGCGCCGTCGAGGAGCAGTTCCAGCCGCTGCAATCGCCCGGTGGCGCTGCTGCCGCCGAAGTTCACCCGGACCGCTGGCGGGTCCGTGATCGCCGGCGTCACGGCCAATGAGGGGACGCCGAGGCGGGATTCGGCGGCGCCGCCGGCCAAAGGCGGCGGCGCGCGGCGTGCAGAGTCCTTGATCAAATAAAGCCGGAAGCCCTGGCCTGCGAACCGGTCGGCCTCGGCCGTGAAATAATTTTCCGCGACATAGGCCTGCAGCGGAGGAAACGTGGTCAGCGGGTATTTGTCCCAGAAGCGGTTCGGCCCGGCACTGCAGTCCACGATAAAGGCGGGCCGGACGGCCGCGAGTTCGCGCAGCAGGGTTTCCCTTGCGCCCGGGACGATGGCGTAGGCGGTGTCCTGCGCCGGGGCCGTGTTGGTCCAGGGGATGAGCCCGCTCAGGAACGACCCGTAGACAAAGCGCGAGGCCGGCTTGCGGTCCGCAAAAAGATAAAGGTCGGGATGGTAGCCCCAGACAAAGATACGCTCGTCGGGCCGGGTGCTGGCCGCGATGAATTCCCCGGCGCGAAGGGACGGGTCCACGGGTTGGTGCGACTGTCTCCGCTGTTGCGCCAGCCCGAATCCGAGTTGCAGCAGGACGACGGCGGACAAAAGCAGGGTCGCCGGCCGCAGGAAGCGCCGGGCCCGGTGACGTCCGGCCCAGGCGGTCAGCCCGGCCAGGCCCAGTCCCGCCAGCAGGCAGCCGGCCGGCAGAAATTGGATGAAATAATGGTCATAGCCGCGGCCGCCCGACGCCGCTCCCGCCAGCGAGGTGCAGCCCCAGACCAGCACATAGAGCAGCTGGGATTTGTCCGTTTTCTCGCCGGCCGCGGGCCGCGCCGGCAGCACGCGGAACAGGGCGTGGCCGGCGGTTCCTAGGAGGGCGGCGAGCACGAGGGGATACCGTGCCGCGAGCAAATGGAACGGCTGGAGGGCCGAGGTCACGCGATCGCCCGCGCCGAGCGCCGGCGCGTAATAGTCCAGATTGTAGCGCCAGGCGTAGAAATAAAAATCGGCCAGCGCGCCGCGGGCCGCGAAATAGGCGAGAACCAGCAGGACCGGCGCGGCAAAGCCCGCCAGCACGACCGCCAGGCGCAGGACCGGCCGGCGTCTGGGCCCGCCTTCGTCTCGGGCGAGATAGACCAGCACGGCGAGCGGGGCGCCGAGGTCCAGCAACGCCGGTTGTTTGGAGAGAAACGCCAAGCCGAGCAGCGCACCGGCCCCTGCCGGCGAGCCGCGCCAGAAAAACCAGGCCGCCCAGGTGGTGAAGCCCGCCACAAACCATTCCGTATTGAGTGCGAAGGCATCCCCCGGGAAAAACAGGCCGGTGGCGAGGACCGTGAAAAGCAGGGCGGCCCAGAGGCCGGCGGCCGGGCCCCGCCAGCGGCGGCCCAGCAGAAAAAGCCCGAAGGCCGTGGCCGCAATCAGCGCGACAGCCAGGAGGTGCATCGCCCGGATGTTGTTCTCGCCGCCGATCCGGAAAAGCACCGCGACCGCGTAGTAGGTGAGCGGCGTGCGCTGGTCGATGGCGTCCCGGTAGAGCACGCCTCCATCGAGGAGGGTGCGGGCAATCGCTGCGTGGATGGCCTCGTCGACGTTCCAGACCTTGAAGTCCAGCGTCGGCCAGCGCAGGGCCAGGCTGCCGAGAATCAGCAGGACCGCTACGATCCACGGGAACCAGCGGCGGGCTGAAAACGGCACCTTCATGGGGCCGCGTATTGCTCCGGTTGGGTCCAGACGGTCCAGTCCTTCGTGAGCGTGGCGCCGGGCTGAATGGTGAAAATCAGGCGCGCGTTCCGGTCCTTGGTCGCCGGCACGTCGCCCCGGAAAAATTGCAACCCGCGGTGATCGGGATAGGTGACGGGGTCTAGCACCTTGTCCAGCAGGAGCACCGACTTGCCGTCGCCCTGCCATTCAATCTGGAAGGTGGCGCCGTCGGTGAGGTCGCCTTCGCCGGTGTAGGCGCCCGGCAGAAAACCATAGCTGACCTCCAGCGTGGCGGTGTGGATGGACGAGTGCAGGACCATGCGGCTGGGGGCGTGGACCAGGATGGCTTCTTTCCCTTCCACCGGCAGGTGGGAGGCGGGTGACAGGCTGGTGACTTCCTCCACCGTGCCGCGGTAGGTCATCTTGCGGTCGAGCTTGAGCACCACGAAACTCGCATCGTGCGCGAGAAAGGGTTTCCCGTAGACCTCCAGCCCTTGCACCGCCTCCAGGGTCGAGAACGATTGGACCGGGAGGTAGACGCGGGTCAGCAAATCCGTATGGCGCTCCTTCAACCGGGCGAGTTCATGCGGGCGCAGCACCAGCCAGTCTGGCTGCAGGTAATGGATGAGCGCGCCCCAATCATTGGTGACCTTCGCGCGGGCCTCGACCATCTCCCGGGACGACATGCCGGGAAAATCAAAGGTTTTCAGGCCGGAAAAAAAGCCGATGTAGCCGAGCGGTTCCAAGAACACTGTATCGCCGGGTCGCGCGTGGTCGTGCAGCCATTCCCCGATCTTCCGGCGGGTGCCGTTCTCGATGTAGGTCTGTTGCGCGCGCTGTTCCCGCGCGGCTTGCACGGTGATCCAGGCCGCCATGGCGAGCAGGCCGGTGAGCACCGGCAGCACCAGGCCCCGGCTGATCAACCGCCGGGCGGCGGGCGAGGCGATACCGGCGGCTTGGTTGGCGAGGCCGCTCAGCGTCACAAAGGCGAGCAGCGTCGTGCTGGGCAGATACCAAGGGAATGGAAAGTAGGGGAAGTAACTGAGGTAGGCGTGCCCGCCGAGAAAGGCGAAGGAGGCGGCGCGCGTCTCGGTCCTTTGCCGGGGCAACAGCCAGGCTAGGCTGCAAAGGACGCCGATCGCGCGCGCGACGATGGTCAGGGCCGGCGGCCAGCCGCCGATCATGAAATACGAGGGCAGGAAAGTGTGCGCGAGGGTGTTGCTGTCGTCCGCCGGGGTAAAGGGCAGCAGGACCGCCTTCTTCAGGAATCCAGCCACGGTGCGCGGGTCGCCGATGCCGCTCTTCGCCGTGATGGTATGCGGCACGGCCGTGCCGTAATAGCCGTGGGCGAAAACCAGCCACGGCAGGTAGAGGGCCGTGGTCACCAGCCCGGCCCGGAGATACAAGCCGAGCAGTTTGGGGCGCGTCGTGTCCTGCTGCCGGGCGTCGTGAAACAGCCAGAAACCGGCCGCGACCAGGCCGATGTAGACGAAGCTGTCCGGGCGCGTCCACATCAGGCCGGCCCACGCCGCGCCCAAATGCCGCGCTTGCCGCGGGCCGGGACTGACCTGCGCCCACAGGGCATAGGCGAGGAACAGCAGCATGAAGGCCGTTTCCATGCCGTTGATGGTGAAGTCGACGATCTTGGCGTCCGTCAGGAGCAACGCCACGAGGAAGAAGCTGGCGACGCGCGCATAGTGCAGCCGCTGCGCCACGCCCCGGAGGAGCACGGCGGCCCCGGCGAGGGCGGCCATGCACATCAGCCGGAAAATCCACAGGGCGGCCGGATCGGAGGTGTTGGCGGTCAGCAGGCAGGCGACGGCGGGCAGCAGCACGCCGAGCGGGGAGGTGAACGTGTGGAGTTTGTCGCCTTCGTTGAAGACCAGGCCGTGGCCCGTCGCCAGGTTCTTGCTGGAACGGTAGGTGATGTAGTAGTCCTCCCACACGTGGTTGGTGTAGAGGGCGAACAACAGCACCACGGTCAGCGTGCAGAGACAGACCAGGCGGGCGGAGGGTTGGCGCAGGGCGTCGGGAAGCATGGCGGGTGGCAGATGGAAACGGGTGTGCGGATCAGCGGAACACACAGAAGCTCCAGCAGGTCCAGTCATTGGTCGCGGTCTTGCCCCGATCGGTGTGCAGCAGCAACCGGGCCCGGCCCGTGCTGGAGGGTGGCAGATCGCCGGCAAATGTTTGCAGCCCGCGGTCACCCGGTTCCGCCGCCGGATCAAGCGTACGCGTGGCCAGGGTCCGGATCTGGCTGCCGTCCGCCCACAGCACGCGGAAGGTGGCTCCGTCCGTCTTGGGCTCCCCTTGGTAAGCGTTGGCCGGGAAACCGTAGCTGATCTCAAAGTGCGTGGAACCGGCGGGCACGCGCAGCGACATGGTGCCGGTGGCATGCAGGAGGCGAACCCGGGTGCCGTCGATGGACATGACCGGCGCGTCGGTTCCGAATTGGTGCTGGATGCCGAGAACCTCCACATCCTCAAAGCTCTGGAATATCCGCCGGTAGACGGTGAAATAGGAGTCGAAATTCAGCATGAAATGATCCGGCACCCGGGCCGCGGCCGCCTGCGGCCTGACGTCAAACACCTGCACCGCCCCGTAAAATTTCGTCAGCAGCTCGGGGATTTCGGAGTTGATCCGCTCGGCCTCGGAGGTGCGGAGCACCGCCCATTCGGGCGCCAGCGCCAGCAGCAGGCCCGACCAGCCGTTGCCACCCGCGCGCCGGGCCGCGACCATGCGCGGCGAGGACAGCCCCGGGTAATCATCGGTCCTCAGCTGGGAGAAATACCCGATGTAGCCGAGTGGCTCCATGAAGACATAGTCCGTCGGCTGCGCGTTTTTCGCCAGCCACTCGCCGATGCGGCGGAGGTTGCCGGTGTAGACGATCTCCTGCTTGGCCTTCATCTGCACGGCGGACGCGACCATGAAGCCGCCCTCGAGCAGCAGGGTCCACGCGGCGGCGGCGCCGACCAGATATCGCCCGGCCCGCCGCGGCGCGGAGCCCGGCCCGGCCTTGAGGTGGTCCAGCACGTGGCCGGCCACGCCGCCCCAGACGATGGCGCCAAGGATGCCGGTCGCGGGAAAATACCACGGGAAGGGAAAGTAGGGGAAATACGTGAGGTAGGCGTGTGCCCCATGGAAAGCCAGCGACGCGGCGCGCGTGGCCGGCTTCAGCCCGGGCCAGCACCAGGCGAGCGTGGCCACGGCGCCGAGGGCGCGGGCCGTATATAACAAGACGGAGGACCACCCGACGGCCTGATAATAGGTCGGCATCAGCGCACCCTCAACCGTCGTCTGTCCGGTCCACAGCCGGAAGGGCAGCAGCACAAACGTGGTGAGAAAACCGCCGGGGGTCCGGCCGGCGTTCATCGAGGCCTTCGCGATGATCGTGTGCGGCACCGGCGAGCCGTAGTAGACCCACGCCCACACGAACCAGGGCAGGTAGAGCAGGGTGCAGATCAGGCTCGCCTTCACCAGCAGGAGGAAGGCCGCGCGGCGGTCCTGCCGCTCGCGCGCGAAATGGTTGAACAGCCAGTAGCCCGCGCCGAGCAGGCCGATGTAGATGAAGCCGTCGGGCCGCGTCCACATGATGCCGGCCCACGCGGCGCCGAGGTGGCGCGACTGGTTTCTCGGCGCGGCGGCCAGCGCCCAGAACGTGTAGGCGATGAACAGCAGCAGGAAGCCGGTCTCCATGCCGTTGGTGCTGAAATCAAGGGTCTTGGCCTCCAGCGCCATGAACCCCGCCGCCAGCCACGCCGCGGTGCGGTTGCCGCCCAGCCGGAACGTGCCGAGAAAGAGCAGGCTCGCGGCGCCGGCGAGCGCGGCCGCGCCCATCCCGCGGAAAACCCAGAGCGCCGCGTCATCCGAATTGCCGCCGGTCACCCAGCACGCCAGCGCGGGCAGCAGCACGCCCAGCGGCGAGGTGAAGCTGTGCACGCGCTCGCCGGGCGTGAACACCAGCCCGTGGCCCTGCACCAGGTTCTTGCTCGTGCGGAAAGTGATGTAGTAATCCTCCCACGCGTGCCGCGTGTAGAGCGCGAAACCCAGCGCCAGCGCGGCCGTCAGCAGGAAAGCGACGACCGGAGCGGGAAATTTCTTGGGCAGACTCATGCGCAACACAAAGGCCGCACTAAGACCCGATAGCCCG
This sequence comes from Lacunisphaera sp., assembly GCA_029945445.1. GTDB lineage: Bacteria > Verrucomicrobiota > Verrucomicrobiia > Opitutales > Opitutaceae > Lacunisphaera. The sequence continues at coordinate 139,452 of JAQSCO010000005.1, forward strand.
GGCGCCGCAAGCCTCCAGCAGGGCGCGGATCGTCCGGCCTCCGCGCTCAGCGGTCGCCGCGCAACTCCCGCCAGTAGCTCCAGGCGGCGTTCAGGTGTCCCGAGGGCGGCGGCAGGGTGTGCAGGAAGATCCGGCCGCCGGGCAGCGGCGGGATTTCGACGGAGAGCGGCTGGTCGCCGCGGTCCTCCGCGCGGGTCTTGGGCGCGAGGTGCCGCCGGAAAAGCTCCCGGCGGACGCCCTGCGCGTCCTCGGTCTCGACGACAAAGATCACGCCCTCGGTGTCGTTCGAGGTGTAGGCGGCGGCCTTGAGACCGTAGGCGGCGGTCAGCCGCGTGAGGCCTTCGCGCCACGCGTAGACGAGAGTGGATGACGCGTGGGCCACGAGGCAGTCGCGCCCGCCTTCATCGGTGTTGAGGAAACCAAACTGACCGCGGCTCTCCGGCAGCGCGGGAAGCACCTCGTCATGGAACCGCAGCGACGTGCGCAGCAGCGTCGCGGAGAGCTGGCTCCAGAATGCCTCCGCTTTGCCGCGCCCGGTCCTGGGCTTGGCGACGAACCGCAGTGTGCCGGTCGCGGGCTGGGGCACGGTGAAGTTGAAAGATTGGACGCCCCGGTCCGCGGCAACCTTTGCGGGATCCAGTGTGCGCTCGAGCAATTTGGTCTCCTTGCCGTCCGGCGCCCGGAGCGAAACGACGAAAGCCACCGGCCCGGTTTTATCGGAACCGGTCCAGGAAGTGTCCAGCAGGCCGAAGCCGCCGGACAATTCGAACAGATCGGGTGTCGCCGTGAATTCAAAGAGGGCGGGAGCCAGCGCGACGGTGATGAAGCGGCCGTTGAACTCCGCCTGCCGCAGGTTGGCGGCCGATTCGACTTTGACGGGTTGCCGCGGCGCGCCGTCGGCCAGCAGCGCGATCGGCGACGGCGCGGCGCGCAGCCAGAGCCAGTAGCTCCAGTCGAGCACCGGGTCGTTTCGCGGGCCCGGGGTCATCAGGCAGATGATGCGGCCTTCGCCGCCGGGATGCGGCGGCAGCGGGGCATAGTCCACCGCGCGGCCCTTGACCCGGCGCGCGTCCTCGCGGTGGAAATACCGGCGGTAAATCTGGGTGAGCCGGCCGGCCGCGTCCTCGACCTGCACCACGACCTCGACGCCGTCGGTGATGGGCGCGGGCCCGCGCTCGAGGGCCATCTCCTCGATGCCATAGGCGAAAGCCAGCGAGTTCATCCCCGGGAGCCAGGGATAGACCAGCCGCGAGGGCGCGTGGGCGTCCCAGTGATCGGGGACGTCCTTGTTGGGCAGGATGGGTTCGCCGGTGATCTTGCTCGACTCGAGCGCGGCGATGGGGTGGCCGTTGAAATCGAGGGTTGGCCCGCCGATGATGGTCACGGGCGGCTTGGTGCCGAGTTCGGCTTCCGGCGAGGCGAGCGTGCCGTCCGCGAGAATCGCGGCGGCTTGCACGCGGTGGCTGGGCGCGGTGCGGTCGGCGGCGAGGATGAAGAAAACCGCCGAGACGGGCGCCTCACCGCTGCAGGGCAGCCGGCGGTAGAGCGTGCCGTCGAGATACAGTTCCACGAAGCGCGTGCCCGCCGGCGCGTGGATGGCTACGCGCGCGGTGTGTCCGGCGAGCGCCGGTTCCGTCGCGATCGTCACGTTGTCGCCGCCGGGTTGCGTGCCGGCCGGCCACGGGCGGGGCGGCGTGTGCTCCAGCCGTCGGAACATCCAGAACCCGACCAGCGCCGCCGGTTCGATTTCCACCTCCGCGTAGTCGCGTTCGATCAACGGCCAGAGCCGGGCCTGCCGGTCGAGCGGGTATTTGAGGAAGCCGCGCTGCCCGCGGCCGTCGGCGATCAGCTTGGGTGGATGTTTTTTCCAGTCGGCGAGGAAATTGTCCCACGCGCCGGGCACGACCGCATAGTCGGTGTTGATCAGGGGATCGAGGTTGGTCCACGGGATGAGGCCGGTCAGGAACGTGCAGTAGAGGAACCGCGTCGCCGGCAGCCGCTCGCCCAGCGCGTAGATTTCCGGGTTGTAACCCCAGACGAAAATCCGGTCGTGCGGCCCGGTGTGCCGGCGCACCAGCTGCGTGACGGTGTCGCTGCCCGGGTCGGGCAGGTCCAGCTCACGGATGCGCGCGGGCAGCCGCTGGAGGAGCGAGACCGTGAGCACCACCGCGGCCGCCGCCGTCAGTGTCCGCCGGAACCGGCCCGCGTCGGCACCGCCCCAGCCGATTCGTCCGAGCCGCACGGTCAGCCAGCCGCAGGCGAGGCTCAGGCCCGGGATCAGCTGGATCGAATAATGCGAAAAGCCCCGGCCGCTGAGCGTGGTCGAGACTAAGCCGGCGGCGCACCAGCCGAGGATCAGCCAGGCCGGCAGGTCAAGCGGCCGCGGCCGCCGGATCACGCGGACAAAGACGTGGACCAGCAGGGCACAGCCGGCCAGCCCGCCGGTGATGACCACGAGCGGACTGAATTCCCAGGCCAGTTCAAAGGGCACCCGGATCGTCTGCCACCGTTCGAGTCGGGGAATTTCCGGCACGTAGAGGGTGTTGTTGTAGGTCCAGGTATAATAGACGAGATCCGCCCACGCTCCGTGGGCCGCGAAATACACCGCGGTGCCAATCACTGGCACGGCGAATCCGGCGACGAGACCGGCGAGCAGCCCGGTCAGTTTTTTCCGGTTGGCCGGTTCGGCCCAGAACCCGAGCGCGAACAGCACGAGCGCCACGCCGAAATCCAGGATACCGGGCTGCTTGGCCAGGACGGACAGGCCGAAGGCCGCGCCGCTTACGGCGGCCCAGCCCGCGCGGCCCGAGCTCCAGGCCCGGGCGAGGGCGTAGAAGCCCGCGGTGGAAAAGAAAATCAGATACCACGCCGTGTGGGCGGGCATGGTGTCGCGCACCGAGGGCAGCACGAAGGCGAGCAGCGTGAACCACAGCGCGCCGGCCGCGCCGGCGGCGGCCTCGTTCATCGCGCGCGCGGCCAGCCAGAGCAGGACGGCCGTAAGCCCGATCATGAAAGTGAGCACGGTGTGCTGCGCCTTCAGGTTCCAGTCGCCGGTGGCGGCAAACACGGCGGCCTGCAGGTAGGGCACGAGGGGATTGCGCTGGTCGACGGCATCCCGGTAGGGCACCTCGCCGGCGCGGATCTGCTCGGCCATGGTGAACGTCACCGCCTCGTCCACGTTCCAGAACCTTGTCTCCCGCCCGGGCCAGCGCAGCAGGACGGTGCCCGCGAGCAGGAGCAGAAAAAACCCGAGGCGGACGACGGGGCGGAGACTCATCCTATTCTCCGGCGAGCCATGCGGCGCGGGCGAGATCGGCGTGGCCGGGCAGCACGCGGGTGGCGTCGTGGTAGCGGAGAACCCGGGAGTAGGCCGGCGGGGCGAGCGATTTTCCGCTGCGCTCCTTCGCGAGGCAGGTGTGCATCATGCGCGCGAGCCCGGCTGCGTCGCCGGGCTTGACGAGGTAGCCGTCCTGCCGCTGGCCGATGAGTTCCGCGATCCCGTGCACGTCGGTGGACACGATGGGCGTACGGCAGGCCATCGCCTCCATCACCACGCGCGGGAAGGATTCCTCATAGCTGGTGCAAACGAAGAGGTCCGCCGCCACGAAGAAGTCGAGCGCCTCGCGGGTTTCCGGCACGAGCGTGAGGTTCGCGAGGCCGAGCCGCGCGATGTCGCGCCGCAGCAGGTCGAGGTAAATGCCCTCACGCGCGCCCACCATGAGGAAGCGGACGGGCGGCCCGCCGCGGTGGAGGCCGTTGAAGTGCGCGATCGCCCGGATGAAGATGTGCTGGCCTTTGCGCTCGCAGACGGTGCCGATGTTGGCGACGAGCACCTCGTCGTCGCGCAGGCCGTGCTTGCGCCGCAGCTCCGCGCGCGGGTGCCGGGCGCGGAAGGCCGCGATCTCGTCGAGCCGGATCCAGCTCGGGACGATCCGGAAGTTGCCGCGATCGTCGTCCGCGTAATAGGCCTGCGTGGCCGCGCAGAGGAAGAGCGTGCGCGTGGCTGTGCGCAGCGCGTCGTGCACGAGGTGGTGCAGCCCGAGCGCGAGCCGCGTCTCGAAGGCGCGGAACACCGACGTGCTTTCATGGATATAGAGGAGCGACGGCGAGCCGGCGCAGCGCGCGAGCAGCACGCCCCAGAAGCTGAACAGCGTGTTGCAGACGACGAGGTCGACGTGGTCCCAGTCCACCTTGGCGGAGATCTCGGCGAGGTGGCGCGAGAACTCGTCGTCGTCGCGCGAGTGCAGCAGCGGGCCGGGATCGACGACGGTGAGGTGCGCGCCCAGCGCCGCGAAGGCCGCGCGCAGCGGGCCGTCCGTGCCGGCGAGGATTTCCAGGCCGAAGCCCTCCGTCCGCACGAGGTGCGTGGCGTATTCGAGGAGGAACAGCGGCGCGCCCTCGAGGTTGAGGTTGTGCGTGAGCAGCAGCACGCGCAGCGGCTTGGCCCGTTCGGGGCGCGCGCCGCGATCGGCCGCGCATTGCACCAGCGCGCCGTCGAGCCGCCAGTGCCGGCTGAAGAACGGGTCGGGCCGCCCGGCGTGGCGCTGCAGCCAGGCCACGTGCTCGGCCTCGTCGAAGGTCACGCCGCGCGTGGCGCTGCCCCAGTGCATGAGCTTCGCCTGCGGCGTGTAGAGCACGCGCCGGCCGGCGGCGCGCACGCGCAGGCAGTAGTCCACGTCGTTGTAGGCGACACCGAAGTCCGCCTCGTCGAAGCCGCCGAGCTCGGCGTAAAGGTCCGTGCGGGTCAGCAGGCAGGCGCCGGTCACGGCCGCGACCTCGCGCGCCGCGGCGTGCCAGCGCGACGGCACGGCGCGCTCGGCCACCCGGGCCCACGGCGTGTCGGCGAGCCCGCCGTGCGGGCCGGTCACGATGCCCGTGTGGTTGAGCGTGCGGTCCGGGTAGATGAGCTTCGCGCCGACCACGCCGACATCCGGCGCCGTGAACCAGCCCACCATCTCCTCAAGCCAGCCGGGTTCGAGGGCGTTGACGTCGTTGTTCAGGTGCAGCACGAGCGGTGTGGCGAGGTGCGGCCGCGCGGCGTTGACCAGCCGCGAATAATTGAAGGGTGCATGCGGGTCGGTCAGCCGCACCACCGTGCAGCGCAGGTCGGTGCGCTGCGCGATGCGCGCGAGGTAGCGCACGGCGTCGGTGTCGCGCGAATGGTCGTCCACGATCACGAGCTTCACGTGCGCCCAGTCGACCGTCTCTTCCAGCAGCTCGATGCACTCCTGCAGCAGGTGGAGCTTGTCGCGCGTGGGGATGACAATGGTCACCGGGAGCCGCGCCAGGAGGTCGCGCGACCAGTGCAGCTGGTGGAAACAGGCGCGGTCCAGGTGGGCGGCCTCCGGCACGAACGGCGCGGCGGCCCAATCGCGCCGCTGCATGGTCTCGACGAGCGCGCAGCGGGCCTGCTCGCCGGCCGGATCGCCGGGGGCGGGCAACTGGGCCACGCCGGCCCGGGCGTGGTAGCACACGAGCGGCACGTGGGCGACCTCCGCGGCGGTCAGCCGGTCGCCGAGGCGCAGCAGCAAATCATACCAGGCCACGGCGGAGAAATTTTCGCGGAACGAGCCGAGTTCCGCGAACCGCGCCCGGCGCACGACGCACAGCTGGCCGGGGAAAAGCCCGGAGAGCGCGAAGGCGGGACTCCATTCGGGCTTGAAATCCGGTGCGCTGCGCCGGCCCGCGTCGTCCATGCGGTCCTCGTCGGTGTAGACAAGTTCGAGCGTGGGGCGGGCGGCAAAGCGCTCGGCGATCTCGAGCAACGCATCGGGCGCGAGCCGCGCATGGCCGGGCAACCAGGTGAGCAGGGCAGCCGTCGAGGATTGTGCGACGGCGTTTGCTTTTTGCACGCGCTCCGCCGGCGAGGCGGCGGGCTGATACTTGTTGCCGGCCGGCGGTGCGACCGGGCCGACGAAGTGCGCCTCCCAATACGGATAAATTTGCGCGGCCAGCGAGACCGCGAGCTGCGCGACCTGCTCCGGCGTGCAGCCGTGCGTGTCCACCAGCAGGGCGAACCGCGGGCCGCCGGACTGGAGCTGGCGGGCCGCGGCCGCGAGGATTTCGCGCAGGCGCGGACTGAGGTGGTTGTTGTGCTGCCAGGCTTCGTAAGGATCGGCAGCGGTCGCGGGCGGCAGCTTGGCCGGGGCTTCCCGCTGGAAAAGAGCGTAGGCGGACTGGAGTGCCGTCCACTGCCGGGCCCACGAACCCAGCGGAATCCCGTGCCGGCCGGCTGCCGCGCGCAGGGCCCGGGCGCAGTGGAAGAATTCGCTCCGGCTGAACGCGGGCAGCGGCTGCTCCCACACTAGGCAGCCGCGCACATGGAAGCGGCGCACGAAGACCAGGTGCCGCGTGCCGTCCTCCAGTTCGGCGAAAAGCTTGATGACCGCCGGGCCGGGCGCCGTCTCATCGATGTCGAGCATGCCGAAATACTGCGACAGGCCGGCGTGCGGGTGGCCGGGGAAAAGTTTCGCGGCGTCCGCCCGCGGGAGGCTGCCGTATTCAAATTCGTTTTCGACGAGCGGATGCGTGCTGCCAATCAGACGAACGATGCGCTGCTCGCGGTGGATGAGCCAGCCTTCGACGCGCACCTTGCCATACTGGGAGCCGCCGACGAGTCCGGGCCTTTCCAGCGCGCCGAAAAATGGCGGGTTGGGCAGCGTGTCGAGTGGGACGGCCGCGCCCTCGAGCAGCAGTTCATCGGCGAGCGGCGCGAGGTCGGCCCCGGCCCGGCGGGCCTGCAGAAGGCGGTGCAGGTGGTCGGGCAGCACGCCGAGCTCGTAGCGCCCGGCGCGCGCCGGCCCGTGCGAGACCTTGATGCGTGTCCGCCAGATCTCGACCCAGCGGTGGCCGGCGTCGAGCAATTCGAGCCGCAGTTCGCGGGCGCCCGCTGGCGGCTGGAGGCGGAGCAGGAAACCTGCGTGCGGCAAGCCGGTGGACCCGCGGTGGCGCTGCTCGATCTCCGGGCGGGGCACGCCGAGGATGCCGAGGTGCGGCACGCCCTCGATGACGGCCCGGATGTCCGAGAACACGGCGCCGTTTTTCGAGATGAACCAGCCCGCGACCCACACGGGCTCGCCGGCAAACACCCAGTCGCGGGGTTCCTCCACGTCGAAGATGTAGGCGTCGTTTTCGTTCACAAGGCGATGGGACACTAAGGCCGGCCGCGGCGGGGAGCGCAAGTCCGGCCGTGCGCCGTTCAGCTGCGCCGGGCGGCCGCGCGGGCGAGGGCGGCGTGCTGCGGCAGGGAATCGGCCTCGTGGAACCGGCGCACGATCGCGGCGCGCGCCCGCTCGGCGCGGCTGGTGTCGCCGGCGAAATGCGCGGCGAGCGCGGCCTTGACCGCCTCGGCGAGCTGGTAGCGGTCGCCGGGGGCAGTGAACCAGGCCTCGTCCGGCGCGAGCATCTCGGCGATGCCGTTGACGTTGGTGCTGACGATGGGCAGGCGGAACGCCGCCGACTCCAGCAGCACGCGCGGGAAGGATTCCTCGAAGCTGGTGCAGACAAAAACATCGGCGAGCCGGTAGAAGTCGAAGATCTCGCCGGACTCCGGCAGGAACACCACGTTGTCGAGTCCGTGGAGCGCGGCTTCCTGCTTGAGCGTGTCGAGGTAGACGCCCGGCCGGGCGCCGACCATCACCCATTGGATTTTTTTGCCGGGGTAGGTGAATTGCAACTCCTGGCGCAGCAGCTCGGCGGCGCGCAGGTAGATGTGCTGGCCCTTGCGCTCGCAGATCGAGCCGATGTTGACGAGCAGCATGGCGGCGGGATCAAGCCCGTGCTTCCGGCGCAGCGCGGCTTTCTCGTGCGCCGCAGCGAAGGCGTCGATGCGGGCCACGTCCACCCAGCTCGGCAGCAGGCGGAAGTTTCCCTCGTCGAGGTAGTCGAACACCGTGCGCGAAGAGTCGGCGGTGAACACGACGCGGGTCGCGGCGTGGAACGCGGCCTCCACGAGCGGGAACAGCGCCGGCGCCAGGAGCGGCTCGAAGAAGCGGCGCACGGACGAACTCTCATGCACATACAGCAGCGAGGGTTTCCGCGCGGCCGCCGCGAGTTGCACGGCCCAGAACGAGACCATCGTGTTCGCGACGAGCAGGTCGACCTGGCTCCAGTCGGTTTTCACGGCCGCATGCAGCGCGGGGTCAAATTCCCCGGCGGAAGTGGCGGCGAGCGCAGCGGACAGGTTGACGACCTCGACCGGCATGCCGGCCTCCTCGAACACGCGGCGCATCGGGCCCTCCTGCGGCGAGAGCACGCGCACGCTGCCGCCGGGCTGGCGGGCCAGGAAGCGCGCGAGCTCGAAGATGAACCACGGGGCGCCCTCGAAATTCAGGTTGTGCGTCACGACGAGCACGCGGAGTGGCGTCTCGTCCGCGGGTCCGCTCACGGCGGGCAGCGGCGCCGCGCGGTGGCGCCGGACCTTGGCTGGGGCCTCGGCCACGTAGGCGGCCCACGCGGCGCGGGCGGCGGCGAGCAACGCGCCGGGCGATCCGGTGGGCAGGCCGTGGCGTCCGGCCGAGCCGCGCAGCGCCCACAGCGCCTTGGCGAAGATCTGCTTGGACAGCGGCGGCAGCGGCGTGTCGGCGCCGGCGATGACGCGCGGCGTGAAGCGCTGCGCGAAGGCGAGGTGCTTCTCGCCGTTCTCCAGCTCGGCAAAAATCTTCAGCAGCGCCGGCGCACTCTGGTTGGCCGGCAGGTCCACGTGGCCGACGAACTGCGAATGCTCGCGGCCGGGCAGGTCGGCGAACACCCCGCCGATGTCGGGGCGGGCGAGGCCGTGCAGGATCGGGGATTCCTGCACGGCGTCGGCGAGGGCGGTGAGGCGCTTGATCTTTTCCGTGCGGTGCGCGAGCCAGCCGCTCATGGACAGGCGGCCGTAGCGCAGCCAGCCCGTGTCGCGCGGTTCCTCGAGCGCGCCGTGGAACGGCGGGTTCGGCAGCGAGTTGAGCGGGACGGAGAGCGCGGCGGACACAACCTCGTCGGCCAGCGCGGCCCACGGCGTGCGCGGCCGCTGCGTGCGCAGCCGCAGCAGGGTCGGCACGAGTTCGGGCAGCCGGCCGCTGAGCGGGGCGGGCGGCGGGCAGACGGGCGCATCGGCCGCGACTGTGATGGCGGTGCGGAAGAATTCCGTCCAAGTCCCGGTTGGGTCGCGGGCCTCGAGGCGCAAGAGCGCGGCGCCGCGGTGGGGCTCGACCTGGATCACCCAGCCGGAATACGGCGGGCCCGGTCTATGCAGGAATTTCTCGTCGAGGCCCGGCTTGGGCAGGCCGGGCAGCCCGAGGAAGGGCCGGCCGTCGATCCACGCGCGCAGGTCGGTGACGAAGCGGCTCTCCCCGGCGAAGATCCAGCCCGCGAGCCAGGATTTGCCGGCGGGAAAAGACCAGCCAGGCGGCCGGACCTCGATGTCAAATTGCCACTCCGGGGGTACGCTCATCCGGGGGCGAGTTGAACAAGGGAGACGAAGGTGGCGGCCATGGGGCAGAGGTCTAAAATTGTGAGGCGCGCGTGACACGTCAACCCTTGGTCGCGGAAGGGGGCTTGCGTGACTATTGATAAAGCGCCTTTTTGCCGTCTATGCTAATTCAAGCCCGGGCGGGCAGGCTATTTTTGCTCGCGGTGGTAATGGCCCTGCTTTGGGCGGGCTTTACCCGGCACGTGTGGGAGGATTACTACATCACTTACCGGGCGTCCAAAAATCTGGCGACGGGCCAGGGGTTGACCTTCACCGCGGGGGAGCGGGTGCATTCCTTCACGTCGCCGCTGGGGGTGTTGCTGCCGGCGGGGGCGAGCTGGCTGACGGGTAACCGGTCAGATACGGCGGCGCTGTGGATTTTCCGGGTGCTGGCGGCGGCCGCGCTGGGCGGGGCCGTCGTGCTGGCCCGGGCCGGCTTGCGCCCCGCGGGTGCCGCCGGGCCTCTGGCCGGGGCGTTGGCGGCGGGCCTGCTTCTCACGGATGCGAAGATATTGGACTACACGATCAATGGGATGGAGACGCCGTTCCTGCTACTCTTCATCGCCTGGACCTGCTGGGCGTTGTTCACGGAACCGCCGCGGGCGTGGATGCATCTGGGACTGGCTTGGGCGGGCCTGATGTGGACCCGGCCGGATGGATTCATCTATGTCGGCGCGCTGGCGGCGGGCGCGTTGATTTTTCGGCCGGGGCCGGGGCGCTGGTGGCAAAGGGGGGCGGAACTCGCGGCCTTTCTGCGTGCGGGGGCGTTGACGACGGGGTTATACCTGCCGTGGTTGCTGTGGGCGTGGCGCTATTACGGGACGCCGGTGCCGCACACCATCACGGCGAAGGGCTTCTGGATGCCCCCGCTCGCGCCGGCGGTGGTGCTGGATTGGCTGCAGGGTTTCCCGGGACGGATGTGGTCGGATCCTTCCATTCTCGCGGGCATTTTTATGCCGGCCTACAGCTACAACACCGGCTGGCCAACCGCCGCCAGCGGGGTGGCGATCGGGCTTTCGTTGACCGCCATGCTGCTTTGGCTGGTGCCGCGGGTGCGTTGGGAAGCGCGGGTATTGTCCTTCGCCGCGCTGGTCGGGCAATTTTACCTGCACACCTTCGTGGGGTTTCCCACGCCGTGGTATTTGCCAGCGGTTGCCTTTCTCTCGCTGCTGGCCCTTAGCCTCACACTGGCGCAATTGGCGGCTCCGGCCAACGCGGCGGGACTGCGCTGGGGTTCGCGGGTGCTGGCCGGGAGCCTGCTGCTTGGGGCCGCGGTGCTGGCCGCCGCGACCTCCTGGCAGTTGCGCTGCCAGCAAAGTCTCATCGAGGAGGGCCAGCGCCGACAGATCGGGGTGTGGCTGAAAGCGCAGGCGGGATCGGTGCGGGAAACCGTATTTCTCGAGCCGCTGGGCTACATCGGATTTTATTCCGGCCTGAAAATGCTCGATTATCCGGGCTTGAGCGCCCCGGAAGTGGTGGCGTCGCGGCGGCGGGTCGTGTCGCGGGCCTACCCCGATTGCTGGACGGAACTGATCATGGACCTGCAGCCCGACTGGGTGGTGTTGCGTGGTTATGAGCGGGAGAAAATCATGGCGCGTGACCCCGAGGTGCTGACGCGGTATTATCAACTGGCGAAGATCTTTGATGTGCGGGCCCAGGTCGCGGCAGTGGCGTTTCTGCCAGGTCGCGGCTACATCACTAACGATGCCTATTTTGAAGTCTACCGCCGGAAACCCGGTTTGCCGTCCGGCTCGAGGTTGCGGCCCATCACGCTGGTCGATCTGACGGTGCGGGAGTGCTTCGGCCAGCCGCCGGCGGACAACCTGTATACTTTGCGGCTGCATGCGCCGGCGCGGATCGTTTTCCCCGTCAACCGCAATGAGCGCTGGCTGTCGGGCGGGTTCGGTTTCTTCGACGGGGCCTATACCTCCCCGCCCGATGCCACCGATGGAGCGGAGTTTGAAATCACCTATGTCAGTGCGACGGGCGAAAGCACGACGCTGTTAAAACGAATGTTGGATCCGCTGCTCTTGCCGGGCGATCGTGGCACGCAGCTCTTTCGGGTGGAACTGCCGGCGGCGACCGCCGCCGGGCGCGTGGAGTTGACCATCAGTGAGGGGGAAGGCGGCAACAACAACTTCGACTGGACTTATTACCGGGATCTTCTGCTGGAGACGCCGGCGGACCGGCCGCGCTGAATCGCGCCGGCGCCGTGTGGCGTGAATTATTTCCCGACCGCGGGCGCCAGGGCGCACACCACCACATCCTGATGTTGGTCCCAGGCGGACTCGCGGTAGTCGAGGACGCGGAGCTTCGTCTCCCGCGCAATCAGTTCCAGGACCCACGCGGGTTGCGCCGCGGAAATGCCATACGCCGGGGTGGCGGGGTAATCGACGTAGCCAAAACCGTGCGTCACGATGTCGGCGCACAGCCGGGTGATCTCGGCCGGCGGCAGCCCGTAGTCGTTTTCGCCGCATTGTAGTTTATCCAGCACGAGCCGGCCGTGCGTGGTGAACACAAGGATGCCATGCGGACTCAGCCGCTCGGCGAAGCGCCGGAGGTGGTCGACCCATTGCCCGCTGTCCAAGTGGGTGAGCAGCGAGCCGCACCAGATGACGTCATAGGGTCCGGGTAGGGTGGCCCAATGGCTGCCGTCGAGCGCGGCCGTCACGCCGTTGACGCCGAGGTGTTCAACGCAAAACGCGACGCCCGGTTGCTGGATGTCGCACACCGTGAGTTGCGCCGCTGGATATGCCACGCGCAGCCAGCGGGCCACGCGTCCGAAACCGCCGGGCAGGTCCAGGATCGAGTCAACGCGCGCGCCGCCGGCCAGGGCGCGGGCCTGCTGGATCAGGATCAACGCTTCCCGTCCGAGAAGAAAATACTGCGCGGTGTCGGACACACCCATGTCGTCGGCGGACGCGATGATCGGGCAGACGGGAGTCGTCACAGGGGAATCCTGGCGCGGCAGTCCCTGACGGGAGCGCGCCGCGAGCTGGCCCAGCAGCGGGAAATATCTCGCGGACCGGTAAGCCGGCCTGATCCGGTCGTTCCTCCAGATTGCCCAGGCTGCGCGCAGCAGGCCCTCGCGGGGCAGGTTCAGCGTCCCCGCGGAGCGAAACAGCGACCAGGTGGCGCGGGCGATGGTGAAGCCGGTGACCTGGGGCGGCATTTCGCCGGTGCCTTCATGATAGGGCAGCGTAAACCGACGGGCAAACGCGAGGTGCCGCTCGCCATTGTCGAGCTCGGCGAAAATCTTGAGCAGGACAGGGGCCGCGAGACCGGCCGGCAGGGGGATTTGCCCGACAAAAGCGGCATGGGCCTGATCGCCGAGACCGGGGAAAATTGTGGCGATATCGGAGCGCGCTTGTCCATGCGGCAGGACGACGGCCGGCAGCGACTCGATTACGGCCGTGAGCCGGGTGATCCGGGCACCGGCGTGAACCAGCCAGCCGGTCACGGGAATAAGTCCGTGGTGGAGCCGGCCGATGTCGTGCGGTTCTTCCAGCGCCCCGCTGAATGGCTTGCTGGGGTAAACTTGCAGCGACTCGGCCACAAAAGTGTCCATGAGTTCGTCGGACTGGGCGAGCCAGGTTTGTGTGGGATGACGCAGCCGGCGGCGCAGGAGGGCCGTGACCAGCCGGCCGAGCGACTGACGCAGGCTGGGGAGCAACGGCGACTGCGCCGCATCGGGCGAGGCGGAAATCTTTTTGCGGAAAAACTCGATCCACTGCCCGGCCGCATTGCGGGCCTCGAGCTGCAGCAGGACGGCGCCGGGATGGGGACTCAGAAGAAACGAAAAACCGGAGCGGGTGGGGGCGGGCAGGCCCGGGGCACTGGCCTTGACGGAAGGGTGCGACAGCCCGGCCAGGCCGAGAACAATCCGGTTGTGCAGCCGCGCCCTGACATCCGTGATGCCCTCGTCCGCGGCAGTCTGGATCCAGCCGGCGACCCAGGCCGGCTCGACGGGAAAATTCCAATCAGCGGGATACACTTCGACCTCGAACTGCCAGCTGGCAGCGGCGTTCATGACGAGAATTCCCCGGCGGCGACGGCGCACGCGACGGCGGTGTGGCGCGGCAGGACGATATCGGCAGCAAACTCCTCCTCGACGCGAGCGCGCGCTTGCGGCGCGAGGTCGCGGCCGAGGCCGGGTGAGTGGAGCAGCCGGGCCAGCGCCTCAGCCCACGCGGTGGTGTCACCGGGCGGGACCAACACGGCCTCGATGCCGTCGCGGGCGATTTCGCTGATGCCGGGAATGGCCGAGGCCAGCAGCGGCGTGCCGCAGGCCATGGCCTCGAACACGACGCGCGGGGAGGATTCTTCGTAGCTGGAGCACACGGTCAGGTCGGCGGCGGCATAATAGCCGAGAAAATCCGGCGTCTCCCGGTGCACGGTGAGATTCGGCAGCGCCAGGTCGGCGAGCACCGCGTTCAGCAGGTCGTCGAAGGGGGAGTCGCGGCCGCCGAGCAGGATGAACTTGGTGCGCGCGGCGAGCGCCGGCTGGCGGCGGTTGAACAGGTCCACGGCCCGCACGAAGCTCAGCTGGCCCTTGCGGTCGCAGATCGTGCCGACGTTCGTGACGAGCAGCTCGTCCGGTTTCACGCCGAAGCGCGCGCGGAGCGCCTCGCGCGGATTCGCCGCGCGCCATGCGTCAATCCGGTGGACATCAACCCAGCCGGGGGACAACACGGCGTTGACCGAGAGGCCGGGGCCCGCGTGGTGGCGGCGCGTGGCCTCGCTGGTGAAGCTCACGGCGTCGGCCAGGACCAGCGCCTGTTCGGCGAGCGTCACGACGGCGGGCGGCACGTGCTCGCGGTAGAACGCGGCCGGGGTGGTGCTCTCGTGCACATAGGAAAGGACGCGCGCGCCGGCGGCCTTGGCGCAGTGCACCGCCCAGAAGGCCGTGAACGTATTCGTGATCACCAGGTCGGCGGCGCCGAAGTCGAACGCGCGGCCCAGCGCCGCGAGCGCGACTTGGGCCGCGGCGTCGCTGGCTGCGCGGAAGACCGGCCCGGCGTCGACGATGACGATGCGCGCGCCGCAGGCGGCGAATGGCTCGCGCAGCACGCCGTCACTCGGGCTCACCACGGTCAGCGCCGCGCCGTGGGCGGCGAGATGCCGCGCGAGATCGAGCAGGAAGAGCGGGGCGCCCTCGAGGTTGAGGTTGTGGCTGGCGAGGATGATGCGCGCGGGGGGCCGCACCGCCGAAGGCAGGGCCGTCGGGGCGCGCCGCGGGGCCGCGCTGCGGGCGATGGGCCGGAGATAGCTGGTCCGCAGGCGTTCGACGGCGGCGCGATATTCGTCGTCCTCGATGAGCGGCAGGCCGCGCGACTGGAGCGCCCCGCGCCACGCGGCGAACGCGGCGGCAAAGTCCGCGGGGGTCGCGCCCGCCCAGGGATATTTTTCCACGGCCGAATCATGGCACCGCGTCGTCCGGATCTGCACAAGCTGCAGCGCGCCGTCGGCGGTCTCGGCATAGATTCGCACGGCGACGGGATTGGGCAGCTGGGCCGGCACGTAGACGTAGCCCTCGTAGCCGGAGACGCCGGCGACGGGATACTGCGGGAAATGCGGGAGAAGGTTGGCGGTGGCACGGCCCAGCTTGAGCGGCTCCATCGTCTGCAGGTCGGCCGTGGCCCAGAGGCGCTTGATCGTGCCCGCGGTGTGGAACAGGTAACCGACCACGAGCACGAGGCCGAAGCGGCTGGCGTCCACTACGGACGGTTCGTCCGCGTGCCCGATGAACGGCTGGGGCGGCATCATCAGGTCGTGGCTGGGCGGGAGATCATCCGCGAGTTCGTCGGCGAGCGTTTGCCATGAGGCAGTCAGCCGCGCGCGGCGCGTGCGCAGGATGAGGTCGAGCCCGCGCGTGAAGTCGTGCCAGCGCAACTGGTGCGGCGCCGGCATGGGCCCGGCGGTCGCGGCCCGCCCCTCGCTGCGGTAGGCGACCGTCTGAAAGACGGCCCAGGCGCCCTCGAGGGTGAGCACTTCCAGCACCACCTCGACCGGGCCGGGGGCGAGTTCCACCGTCACGTTGAATTCGGCGAGCGCGAACGGCCGGCCGGTCTTGAAGTGCGCGGCGATGTCGGCGCGCGGCCGACCGTGCATGCCGGGGAAGATTTTTTCCCCGATCCGGGCGCGGACATCGACGAAGTGGCCGCCGGGCTTGGGCCACACCCAGCCGCGCAGGACCTGCCGGCCCGGGGCGACGGTGGAACCGGCCGCGGGGGCATCGACGTGTGAGTGACTGAAATTTGTTTCGGGCATCCGGTGACCTCAGCCGAGCCAGGCCTCGCGGACCACCTGCAGGTGCCGGGGCAGGGCGCGGGCGTGGTGGTAATTGCGGGCGGCGCGAGCGTGGGCCATCGAGAGCATCTTTTGATTGCCGGCGAAGTGATCGGCGAGCGCCATTTTGAGGGCGGCGGCCAGCTTGAACGGGTCGCCGGCCGGCACGAGCCAGGCCTCGTCGGTGTTGGTCACCATCTCGGTGATGCCGTTGACGTCGGTGCTGACGATGCGCGTGCCGAACACCATCGCCTCGAGCAGCACGCGCGGGAAGGATTCCTCGAAGCTTGTGCAGACGAGGATGTCGGCCAGCCGGTAGAAGTCGTAGATGTCAGGCGTCTCCGGGAAGATCTTCACGTCGTGCAGGCCCATCAGCTGGATGTCCTCCGACAGCGTCTCCATGTAGAGGCCCTCGCGGGCGCCGACCATCACCCACTGGATCTTCTTGCCGGGGAAAAGGACGGGCAGTTCCTTGCCGAGCAGGTCGATGCCGCGGATGTAGATGTGCTGGCCCTTGCGCTCACAGACGGAGCCGATGTTGACGACCAGCACGGCGTCGGGGTCGAGCCCATGCTTGAGCCGCAGCGCGCGCGGGTCGTGCGCGGCGGCGAACTGCCCGATGCGGTCGAAGTCCACCCAGCTGGCGAGCGTGCGGAAGTTGTCGTTGCCGTTGAGCGGCTCGTGGATGTCGCGCGTGGCCTGCGCGGTGAACACGACGCGGGTCGCGAGCCGGAAGGCCTCCTCGACCGTCGCGTGGAGCGGCGCCGGCAGCAGCGGCGCGAAGAAACGCTTCACCGCGTTGCTCTCGTGGCAGTAGAGCGCCGACGACTTCCCGACGTGGGCGGCGAGATGCACGGCCCAGAACGTCAGCATGGTGTTGCAGACCAAGAGGTCGGTGCCGTCCCACGACCGGGTGCCGGCGAACTGTTTCAGCGCGGCGGCGAATTCGGTCGGGGTCTTCGCCGCCATCAACGGCGCGACGGCCCAGATCTCGACGGTCAGGCCGGCGGCCTCGAAGCGCGGCCGCAGCGGGCCGTCCGCCGGCGAGGCGACAGTCAGCTGCACGCCCGGCTGCGCGGCGAGGTAGCGGGCGAGCTCGAAGATGAAGATCGGGGCGCCCTCGAAGTTGAGGTTGTGCGTGACGATGGTGGCGCGGAACGGCCGCGCGGTCTGCGCGTAGCGCTGCTGGTAGGGATTGAGCGGCAGGTTGCGCGGTGGGAAGTCCAGTGCCTCGCCGTGGAACGGATCGCGGTAATTGCCGTGCCGCGCGAGATACTCGACGTGCTCGCGCTCGGCGTAGGTGCGGCCCCGCGAGGCGCTGCCGACGTGGCGGAGGACAGCCTGCGGCGAGTAGACCGTGCGGAACCCGGCGGCTGCGGCGCGCAGGCAGTAGTCCACGTCGTTGTAGGCAACCTGAAGCTTCGCCTCGTCGAAACCGTTGAGTTGGCGGTAGAGGTCGGTGCGGGTCAGCAGGCACGCACCGGTGACGGCCGCGACGTTGCGCGCCGTATGCGGGAGGAAAAGGTAGCCGAGGTCGTCGGCCGGCTCCTTCTCGAAGAGCACGTGCGGCAGGCCGTCCTCGCGGCCGATGGAAATGCCGGCGTGGTTGAGCGTGCCGTCGGGATAGAGCAGCTTGGCGCCCACGACGCCGGTGCCCGGCACGCTGAGCCAGCCCGCGAGGTCCTCGAGCCAGCCGGGCGCGAGCGCCTCGACGTCGTTGTTGAGGTGGAGGACCAGCGGCGTGGCGGCGCGCGCGGTGCCGAGGTTCACGAGGCGGGAATAGTTGAAGCCTTCGGACGTGGCCGGGGCTGTTATCACCTCGACGCGCAGATCGGTGCGCGCGGGCAGGGAGGCGAGGCAGGCGAGCGTTTCCGCGTCCGTGGAGTTGTCGTCCACGACGACGACCTGCACGGATTCCTGCGGCGTGGTGCGGGCCAGCGAGTCGAGGCAGGTGCGCAGCAGGTCGGCGCGGTCCTTTGTCGGGATGACGATCGTGACGGGATTCTCGCGGAGGATGTCCGCGTTCCATTTCAACTGGTGCAGGCACAGCGCGTAGTTCTTTGCGAACTCCGGCAGCATCGGCTCCGCGCGGAGGTGGCGGCGCACGACGGCCTCGGCGATGCCCTTGCGCGCGGCCTCGAAGAGGTAGCCCTTCTGGTCGCCGCGCGTCGCGGTGCTCTCGGCGTGGGCGCGCCAATGGTAGCCGATGAACGGCACGTGGACGACGTCCTTGGCGTCGATCAGCTCCCAGCAGCGGAGGAAGAGGTCGATGTCCTGCGCGCCGTTGAACTCGGGGCGGAGCCGGCCGGCTTTTTCCACGATGGCGCGGCGGATGACGGTGAGGTGGTGCGTGTAGTTGTGCGTGATCGCCATCTCGGGGCTCCAGTCGCCCTTGAACTGCGGGTCGAAGCGCCGGCCGCGGTCGTCGATCTTGTCCTCGTCGGTGTAAAGGTAGCCGGCGGTCGGCTGGCGGGCGATGGCCTGCGCGATGTGCAGCAGCGCATCGGGCGGCAGCAGGTCGTCGTGATCAAGCAGCGCAATGAACTCGCCGGTCGCGCCATCGAGCGCGGAGTTCGTCGCGCGCGCGATGTGGCCGTTCTCCGGACGGAAGACGGGCTTGATGCGCGGGTCGTTCTTCGCCGCGGCTTCGAGCATGGCGCGGACGTGCGGTTTGGGCGAGGCGTCGTCGGCGATGCAGAGTTCCCAGCGTGGGTAGAGCTGGTCCTGCAGGCAGGCCAGCAGTTCGCGCAGGTATTTCTCCGGCGTGTTGTAGGCCGGGACGACCACGCTGATGAGCGGGCCGCCGGCCGCGGCGAGCGCGGTGGCGTCCGCTTGCAGTACGGCGCGAAGGCGCGGCGTCAGGCGGTTGTGCCAGCACCAGCGCGTGTAGGGATCCTGGTCGCGGCGGCGCACGATGTCCTGCGGAAGTTTTTCCGGCTCGCCCCGGCCGAGGGTGGCGGCGAGGTGGTCCTGCAGGCGCTTGATCTCGCCGTGGGCCTGCGGCCAGCTGTCGAACTGGTAGCGGCCAAGCAGGCGGCCGCGGAGCAAGGCGAGCAGGACCTTGCAGAAGAGGAATGTGCGGTAGACCGGAATCGGGCCGGAGAGCTCGTCACGCCGGTCGAGATACATGCGGCGCGCAAAGGCGAGGGGGCGGGTGCCGTCGCCGGTCTCCGCAAAGATCTTCAGGTTGGCTGGATTCGGCGTGTCGGGGCGGATGTCGACGAGGCCGTAGTAGCCGGACTTGAGCGCGTTGGCGTGGTCGGCGCGGTGGGCGGCGACGTCGGGCCGGTCCTTCGGGTAGACGAGGCGGTTCTCGGTGAGGACGCCCGTCGTGGCGCTGAGCTGGCTGATGGTGCGGCCGACGCCGAAGATCCAGCCGGTGAGGCGGAACTTGCCGTAGCCGGCGTTGATCCAGTAGCCGGGATTCTCGATGTGGCCGATGAAGCGGTCGCCGATGAACACATCCGTGGTCGGCTGGAGCACCTCGCGCAACACCTGGTCGGTCTCGCGGCAGAGTTCGCCCCACGACGCGCGGTGGAAATGCCGGTAGAGGTAGTGCAGCGTCTGGTAAACGAGGGCGGCGCGAAGCAGGCGCTTCGGTTTCGTTGCGGCGGCGGGCAGCGCGGTGGTGTCGAGTGCGGTGCGGAAGAACTCCCGCCACTGCGTGCCGTCGTGGTAGTCGAGCGCGAGTTCCTTCGCCCCGCGCCAGACCTGCACCCGCTGGATGAAACCCGTGCGCCGCGCGGCCAGCGAGCCGCCGAAGGCCTGCTGGGCGTCCGGGCGCTCGAGGCCGTAAAGGCCGAGGTAGGACCGGCCGTCGACGCGGGCGCGCAGGTCCACGCACAGCGCGGTTTCGCCCGGGTAAAGCCAGCCGACGACCTCGAGGCCGGCCACTTCCGGCCGCCACGAAGCGGGGCTGTCGATGTGGAATGGGGGAGCGGCCGGGGCGGTCATGCAGGGGCCGGAATTAAGCGGTCGCGCCGGATGGCAGTAAAGCCTGTTCCGGCCACGGGTCCGGTGCGGTAAATCCTTGACGGGAGTAGCGGAATTCCGCCGCCGGATTGTCATGAGGTGTGCGCACTTCTCCACTTGCCATGAAATCGCCAACCCGGGTCCAGTCGTCGCACAGGAATTTCTTTTCGCTGACCGCTTGGGGTCGGTTCAGGGCCGGCCGGCGCGGGTTCGCGGTTTTCGCCGGGGTCCTTGCGGCGTCGGCCCTTCGGGCGGACACGGCGCCGGCCATCACCCGGTTTCCGGCGTCCCAGACCATTGTGGCCGGCCAGAGTGCGACCTTCACGGTCGAGGCCACCGGCACGGCGCCCTTGAGCTACCAATGGTATATCGGCGCCACCCCGATCAGCGGGGCCACCGCCGCCAGCTATACCCGGGCGAACGTCCAGCCCGCCGATGCGGGGGCCTACAATGTGACGGTGAGCAATGGCGCGGGCACGGTCCGCACGTTCACCGCCTATGGCAGCGCGTTCAGCGCGGGCTATTCCCACAGCCTGTGCGTAAAGGCGGATGGCACGCTGTGGGCGACCGGGCTGAACAACTACGGCCAGCTCGGCGACGGAAGTTTCTCGACCCGTTTCTCGCCGGAGCAGATCGCCGCGGGAGTGAAAGCGGTGGCGGCGGGAAGCTCCCACAGCCTCTTCGTGAAGTCCGACGGGACCCTGTGGGCGGCCGGCTACAACGGCTACGGGCAGCTTGGCGACGGCACGACCAGCAACCAGGCGACGCCCGTGCAGATCGCCACCGGAGTCGCCGCGGTGGCTGCGGGCGGCTATCACAGCCTTTTCCTGAAAACAGACGGAGCCCTTTGGGGGATGGGCAGCAATTCGGCCGGTCAACTCGGTGACGGCACGGCGACGAACCGGGTGTCGCCGGTGCAGATCGCCACCGGCGTTCAGGCCATGAGTGCCGGCTCCAACCACTCATTATTCATCAAGACCGACGGTTCGCTCTGGGGCATGGGTTACAACTATGACGGCCAGCTGGGTGACGGCGTGACGTCGGTCCGCTATGCGCCGGTGCAGATCGCCACGGGGGTGGCGGCCGTGGCGGCGGGTGGGTATCACACGCTGTTTGTGAAAACGGACGGGACCCTGTGGGCGACCGGCTACAACGGATATGGTCAACTGGCTGATGGCACGACGAACCGTAGGACGAGCCCGGGGCAGGTGGTGACCGGTGTCGCCGCCGTCGCGGCCGGCGCCAATCACACCCTGTTTGTGAAGACCGACGGGACCTTGTGGACGGCGGGAAACAACAATTCCGGCCAGCTGGGCAATGGCAGCGCTTACTACTACAACTACTACTATTACTATTATTATTACTCGGGTCCGCCCACCCAGATTGCCACCGGGGTCGCCAATGTGGCGGCGGGTGGCGACTTCAGCCAATACCGGCGCAACGACGGCACGCTCTGGGCCATGGGCTTTAACAGCAGCGGCCAGCTCGGCGATGGCTCGTCAAACTCCCGCGCCACGCCCCTTCCCGTGCTGTGTCCGGGGGATAATCCCGCGGTGCTTACCGTGATCCTGCCCCCCGTGATAGCCACGCAGCCGGCCTCCCAGCTCGTGAGCCCCGGTGGCACCAGCAATCTTGCGGTGACCGCGACGGGCACTGCTCCGTTCACCTACCAGTGGTATAAGGACGGCGCGGCGATCGCGGGAGCGACCGTCTCCAGCTATACCGTTTCCGCGTTCTCGATCGCCAAGGCCGGCAACTACACGGTGACCGTCACCAATGCGGCGCGCTCCGTCACGAGCCAGCCGGCGGCCCTCAGCCTGGGTCTGACGTTTATCTCCGCGCAGACGGCGATCAACGGCAAGGGGGTCACTTTCTTTGCCAATACCGGCGGGGCCGGCACCGTCTCGTGGCAGGTCTCCACGGACGAGGGCGCGACCTGGACCACGCTGGCGGACAACGCGACCTACCTGGGCACCAACACGGTCATGCTGCAGATCACGCAGGCGACGGCCGCGCTGAACAACCACCGCTATCGCTACTCGGTCACCGACAGCAGCCAGACCGTGACGAGCAGCGCCGCGACGCTGCACCTGATCACGTCGCCGCTCCGCCTGCCCTCCGGCATCGTCGTGGATCGGACCGGCACCCTCTATGTAACGGACGTCGCCGCCCAACGCGTGCTCAGGATCACGCCGGATCTGAAGCTGGCGGTCATCGCCGGCAAGAGCGGGGTTGCGGGCAGTGCTGACGGGCAGGGGGAGAACGCACGCTTCAACGAGCCCAGTGGGTTCATCCTCGCCGACGACGGGAGCATGGTGCTGGCGGATGCTTCCAACGCCACGATCCGCGCGATCTCCGCTTCCGGCGTGGTGAACACTCTGGCCGGCCAGAGCGGCCGCACCGGCGCGGTGGACGGTGACAACGCGAGCGCCCTGTTCAGCGCCCCGGTCGGCATGTCCGCCGATCTGGCGGGCGTTTACCTCGTCACCGACCAGACAAATCACCTCGTGCGGACGATCACGGGCGGCCGCGTCAGGACCTTGGCGGGCCGGGCGGGCGTGCCCGGCGTCGCCGACGGGGACGGCGCGACGGCCAGCTTCAACCTGCCGACGGGCATCACGATTCGCCGCGATCCTTTCGGCTCCATCAGCTGGAACGGGCACAACAACGGCTACGGCACCATCTTTGTCTCCGACCAGGGCAGCCACACCATCCGGACCATTCTCGCCAACGGCCGGGTCGGCACCTATCTCGGCCAGCCCAGTCTTGCCGGCAGCGCGGATGGCTTCGGCACCAGCGCACGGTTCAACCGTCCCACCGGCCTGACCTTCGACGGCGACGGCAACCTCTACATCGCCGACACGGGCAACCACACGATCAGGAAGGTCACGCCAACCGGCCTCGTGTCGACCTACGCCGGCGTGCCCACGGTGAGCGGCCTGATGGACGGCGCGGCCGCGACGGCCCTGTTCAACGAGCCGGAGGGCCTCGCCTTCGACAACGACCGGAACCTCTACGTCACCGACACAGGAAACTCGGCGATCCGCAAGATAACCCCGGCCGGCCAGGTCACCACCCTGGCCATTCTCGGCGGTGTTCCCATCATCACCACACAGCCAGCTGGCCAGACCCTTGCCGTCGGGGCCCGGGTGACCTTCGCGGTCGAAGCCAGCGGGGACGGCCCCATGAGCTACCAATGGAAGAAGGATGGCGCGGCCATTTCAGGTGCCACGAGCGACACCTACACGCTGGCCTCGTTCGCGAGTGTGGACGCGGGCAGCTACACCATGGTCGTCACCAATTCATGGGGTTCCGCCTCCAGTGCCGGCGCCAACCTCGCGGTGGCTTCCGCGACCCCGCCTCCGTCCTCGCCGCAGACGCCGTCGGGCTCAAACTCGAGTGGGGGCGGGGGGGGAGGCGGCGGTGCGCCCAGTCTTTTCTTCGTGGCCCTGCTGGCGGCGACCGCCGGCCTCCGCCTGCTTTTGCGGAACCGTCAATCCTGCCCGTTGGCGGCCACCCCAACCCCAAGAGTCTGATTCTCTTGGATCGGACCGGCAACTCCCTGCGCTGACCTTTCCGGCTGACTTCAGGCAGATCGCCCATTGCCCGTGCGGTGGCGTGCCGGGGTTCCGGGAAAATGCATTGGCATTGGGGGAATGGTGCGGCTCCATTGCCCGATGCCTGCCGCCGCCCCAGTCCCTGGAATCGACCGTCGCGAAGGCCGGCAGGCGGTCATCCTTTTCGTGGCGCTGCTCGGTTTTCATGGCTGGGCCGTCAGCGTCGGGTGGACCAGCTTCAACCTGCCCGGCGGGGAATTCCGCCAGGCGCAGACGGCGGTGTCGGCGTATTGGATCCAGCACGACAACAATTATGCGCTGGCCTATCCGACTCCGGTGCTCGGCAAGCCGTGGTCGGTGCCGATGGAATTTCCGCTCTACCAGTGGACGGTCGCGAAACTCAGCACCGTCACCGGCTGGCCGCTGACGCAGACCGGCCGCGGGGTAAACCTAGCGTGCTTCTATCTTAGCTTTCCCGCCCTCTTCCTGCTGCTGGGCCGGCTGGGCGTACCGCCCGCGCGCCGGTGGGTGATGCTCGGCTTCCTGTTGACCTGTCCGCTCTACGTCATCTACGGCCGGGCCTTCCTGATGGAGACCATGGCGCTCATGTTCGCAGTGTGGTTCCTGCTAGGCTATGTGCGCACGGTGGAACAACGCCACGCCGGCTGGCTGGTCTTCACCATGCTATGCGGCATCGGGGCGGGGCTGGCGAAGGTGACCACCTTTCTTTTCATCCTCATGCCGGCGTTTGCCTGGACCTTGGTTTGGTTGTGGCGGGTGCGCCCGGGGCAGCCCGGCGGCGGCCCGCGGGCAATCCTGCGGGTGGCCGCGTGGGCGCTGGCGGCGGTGGCGCTGCCTTGCGTGCTGGCGGTCTGGTGGATCCGCTACGCCGATGCCGTCAAGGCGCTCAACCCGGTCGGGGCTTTTCTGGTCTCGGACAATCTCACGAGCTTCAATCTCGGCCTTGGCCAGCGCTGGGACCCGGGCATCTGGGCGCAGCACTGGGCCATCTGGCAGGCCGAGTTGATGCCGGCGTTGCTGCTGGCCGCGGTGGGCCTGCTGGCCGCGCTGTTCCTGCGACGGCGCGGTGGGCTTGCAGGCCTGCTGGTGTTTTTCTTCCTGGCCGCGCAGGTGTTGTTCCCGGTCCTGTATGCCTACCATGAGTATTATTACGTCGCGAACAGCTTCCTGCTGATGCTGGCCGTCGGCGTGGTGCTCGGCGAGGTGCTGGATTCGCGCCTGCCGCGGGTCGTGGCGTGGGGGCTCCTGCTGGCAATCCAGGCCGGCCAGATCCGGCACTGCGTGCAGGTGCACTACACCGACATGAAGAGCTGGAGCTTTGGCGGCACACCGTTGACCGAGGCGCTCAAGGTGGTGACCGGGCCGGAGGACATCCTCGTCATTGCCGGGGATGACTGGAATTCCATGAAGCCCTACTACGCGCAGCGCCGGGCGCTGATGCTGCCCCACGGCCGGGAAAGCGAACCTGATTTTGTGGCCCGGGCCTTCGGGCAACTGCGGGGCGAAACGGTCGGGGCCCTCGTGCTCCGCGCGCCCGAGGAACAGAACCGCCGGCTGATCGACGCGGCGGTGCGGACCTTCGGGCTCGATCCCCGGCCGGTGTTCGGCTGGCAGGACGTGCTGGTCTACCTGCGCGCGGACCTGCGGCTGGCGGCGATCGCCGGGATCAAGGATGCGCGCGACAGCCGGTTCATCACGTTGACGCCGGAATCGCTCCCGGACCTGGGCAAGCTCAAGGGTCATGAGGTCGAGACCGCCGCGCTGCCCGCGCACCTGCGCCGGAATTTTTCCCGGATGACGCCTCTCCCGTGGAAATACTACACGTCCTTCGGGGCGGACCTGGTGGCGGAATCCGGTGGCGAATTTTTCACGGCCCATCCCGACACGCGGCTCTGGTTCAAGGTGCCCGCGGGCGTCCGCACGATCGCCGTCGAATGCCTCATCAGCCCCGGGGCCTATGCCGCCAGTCTGGCGGACGGCGAAGCTTCCGACGGAGTGGAATTTTCCATTTTCCTCCAGCAGGCCGGTGGGAAAATAATCCCGCTCGTCTCCCGCCTGCTGGACCCGCGCCGGCAGGCGGCTGACCGGGGCCGGCAAATCCTGGAGTATCGCGGGGAAATCCCGGCCGGGGCCGATGTGCTGATCCAGACGGGGCCGGGGCCGAACGGAAACAACAGCCGCGACTGGGCCTTTCTCGGGGCGATCTCGATCAGGTGAGCTGGCAGAGATGCCTGTTGCCAGTCCCGGTCAAAGCATCTGGCATCAGGCAATGACCCTTGACCAGATTGCCGCGCGCGGCCGGCGTTTCGACCGGGTGGTGGTCGTCGCGTTCGTGCTCCTGGGGCTGTTCCACCTCTGGTGTGCGACCGTGGGCTGGCAGAGCAACAATCTGCCCGGAGGTGAATTCCGGCAGGCCCAGACGGCGATCTCGGCCTATTTCATCCAGCAGGAGGATAACTTCTCGCTGGCCTACCCGACGCCCGTGCTGGGCAAGCCGTGGTCCATCCCGATGGAGTTCCCGCTCTACCAATGGACCGTCGTGGCGCTCAGCAACCGGACCGGCTTGGACCTGACGCAGGCCGGCCGGGCGGTGAGCCTCGCCTGTTTTTATCTCACGCTCCCCGGGATTTTCTTCCTGCTCGGCCACCTGAACATTCCGCGGATCCGCCGGCTGGTCGTGCTGGGCATGATCCTCACCTGTCCGCTCTACATCTTCTATGCGCGGGCCTTCCTGATCGAGACGATGGCGCTGATGTTCAGCGTCTGGTTCCTGCTCGCCTTCATCGATGCGGTCGAGGCGGGCGGGCGGTGGTGGCTCCTGCTGGCCAACCTCATGGGCATCGGGGCGGGGTTGGTGAAGGTGACGACTTTCATGCTCTACCTGCTGCCGGCGGGGACCTGGGGCCTCTGGATCCTCTATCACTCGCGCTCGACCGAGCACGTGCCGGGCTGGAAAAAATTCCTGCTGTTGGTCCGGTGGATCGCCCTCGCCACGGTCCTGCCGTTCGCCGTGACCCTGTGGTGGATGCATTTCGCCGACGCCACGAAGGCGTTGAACCCGAATGCGGAGTTTCTGCTCTCGGCCAGCCTGAACGGGTTTAATTTCGGCTTTGCGGGCGCGCGGCTCTCCGGGGAAATCTGGCACGCCCTCTGGGCGGTGCTGCGGCTCAACCTGGTCTGGCCGCCCGTGCTGGCGGTGTGCCTGGTTGCGCTCGCGGTGTTCGGCCGGCGCTGGTGGGGCCGGGCGGCCATCTGCCTCGGGGTCTACCTGGGGGTCCAGCTGCTGTTTCCCCAGCTGTATGCGTGGCACGACTATTACTCGGTGGCCAGTGGCGTGCTGCTGATGGCCGCGCTCAGCTTCGGCCTGCTGGCGCTGATGGAATCGCGGCTGCCCCGCACGCTGGTGCTGCTGGTGATCACGGCGGTCTTTGCCGGACAGATTTGGCTTTATTGGAGCGAGCTTTACCAGACGCAGCGCCAGGTCAGTCCCGGCGGCTCCGGCCTCACGGAAGCCCTCACCTACCTGACCCAGCCGGACGAGGCCATCGTGGTGGCGGGGGACGATTGGAGTTCGATCCGGCCCTACTACACCCGCCGCCGGGCCCTCATGATCCGCAACGGCAAGGAATATGACGAGCCCTACTTCACGGCGGCGATCGGAACGCTCAAGGGCGAGCATGTCGGGGCGCTCATCCTGCCGCATGAGAAACCGGGGTTCCCCGGTTTGCTGGATCTCGCGGCGCGCGAACTGGGCATTGATCCCCGGCCGGTGCTGCAATGGCGCGATGTCAGGGTCTACCTGAACGCCGAGAAGCGCACCCGGATCCTGAATAATCTGCGCCAGACGAACTTTCACGATGTCAAATGGATGCCCGGCTCGGAGCCCAAGGTGGCGCGGATGGCGGACGAGTGGATCGAGCTGGCCCACCTGCGGCGGGAGCAGCGGGCCAGCTTTGCCATGATGGAGCCGCGCCCCGTGCGTTTCTACAGCCAGTTCGGGCCGGGACTCGGTTCGCGCCTCGGCCGCACTTGGTTCAATTCGCATCCCGTCACGCGGCTGCGTTTCGCCCTAGCCGCCGGAGCCCATCACCTGAGCGCCGAACTGCTGATGGACGCCAATTCCTACGATTCCAACATCCCGGCCATGGAGCAGACCGACGGCGTGAACTTCGACGTGAATGTGATCCGGCCCGACGGCACGGCGCAGCAACTGTTCACCCGCCTCATCGACCCGATCAACCTGCCGGCGGACCGGAACCCGGTGACGATCACGCTCGACTTCACCCTGGAGCAGGCGGCGGCGGTCGAGTTGTTCGTCGGCGTGGGGGCGAACGGGCGGAACACTCGCGACTGGGCCCTGCTCGGGCCGATCAAGTTCGACTGACGCCCGCGGGCAAATGCAGATTGGCAAGGCCGGGAATCTTGTCCTGCCTTGGGGCATGCCCGCCGCACCGCCGTCCGCTTCCGCCCGCCGCGAAGACCGCGTGGCGCTCGGGCTCCTCGTCCTGCTCGGGGTGTTCCACCTCTGGGGCGCGACCGTGGCCTGGCGGAGCCTCAACCTGCCCGGCGGGGAATTCCGGCAGGCGCAGACGGCGATCTCCACCTTCTTCATCCAGCAGCAGAATGATTTCTCGCTGGCCTACCCGACGCCGGTGCTGGGCAAGCCGTGGTCCATCCCGATGGAATTTCCGCTCTACCAGTGGACGGTCGCACGGCTGGGCACCGCGACCGGTTGGGAACTGACGCAGACCGGCCGGGCGGTGAGTCTCGCCTGCTTTTATCTCACGCTGCCCGTGATCTTCCTGCTGCTGGGCCGGTGCGGCCTCAGCCGGTTGCAGCGGGCGGTGGCGCTCGGGCTGGTGCTGACCTGTCCGCTCTACATTTTTTACGCGCGGGCCTTCCTGATCGAGACGATGGCGCTGATGTTCAGCGCGTGGTTCCTGCTCGCGTTCCTGCGTGCGGTGGAGGCGCGGAGCCGGCGCTGGCTCGTGCTGGCGAATCTTTGCGGTCTCGGCGCGGGTCTGGTCAAGGTCACCACCTTCATGCTCTTCCTCCTGCCGGCGGGCCTCATCGCGGCTGCCTGGCTGTGGCGCACCCGGCCGGCCCGGAGCCGCGGCGTGCTCACGGGCTGGATCGCGGCGGCGACCGCGGTCCCGTTCCTCGCGACGTGGTGGTGGATCCGTTTCGCCGACGCGGTGAAGCAGCTCAACCCCAATGCGCGTTTCCTGCAGTCGGACCATCTGACCGGGTTTAATTTCGGCACGATGGCGAACCGGTTTGCCGCGGACACATGGCAGCAGCACTGGCAGCATATTTCGCAGACCGTGGTGTGGCCGCCCCTGCTCGGGTGCGCAGTCGTGCTGGCCCTGACCGTCAGCCGGCGGTGGTGGCGGCCGGCACTGCTCTGCCTCGGGTGCTACCTCGCGGTGCTGGTCCTGTTTCCCACGCTGTATGCCCTGCACGAATATTATGCCGTGGCCAACGCCGTCTTCCTCCTCGCCGCCCTGGGCTTCGCGTTGGCCGGCCTGCTGGACTCCCGCCTGCCACGGGCGGTGGTAGCGATCGTGGTGCTCGGGGTGTGGGCGGCGCAGGGGCTGTGCTATCTTCGCGGCCTGTATCCCGAGCAACGCGGGATGAGCGCTGGCGGCAGCGGGCTGACCGCCGCGCTGCGGCAGATCACCGGTCCCGGCGAGGTGCTCGTCGTGGCCGGGGACGACTGGAGTTCGATCACGCCGTTCTTCGCCCGGCGCCGCGCGCTGATGATCCGCGACGGCCTGCAGGATCAGCCGGAATATTTGCAGGCGGCGTGCGCCACGCTGGCCGATGAGCGCGTGGGCGCCGTGGTGCTGCAAGGGCCGGTGCGCGGGAGCAGCCAGCTGCGCGACCGCCTGCAGGCCGCCTTTGCCCTCGACCCCCGGGCGGTATTTTCCTGGCGTGACGCGACCGTCTATGTGCCGGTGGAGCAGCGGCAGACGGTCATCCGGCAGCTGCAGCACACGTCATTCAATGACGTCAAGCTGGCGGAAGGCGCGGTGCTGCCCCCGCCCGGCGCGCTGGGGGGCGAGTGGCGGCTGCTGGCGGAACTGACGCCGGAAGCGCAGGCGAACTTCTCGGCGATGACTCCGCAACCCGTGGGTTTTTTCTCCAGCTTCGGGCCGAGCCTGGAGCTGCGCGCGGGCGAGCCCTGGTTCAACGCCCACCCGACCACGCGGCTTCGTTTCCAGCTGGCGGCCGGTTCGCACCGGCTGCGCATGCGGGTCGTCATCCGGGAGGAGGCCTATCGGGGCAGCTTCAGCGCGTCTGAGCCGCCGACCGACGGAGCAATCCTCCAGTTGACCGTCCCGGAAGGCGGCGCCCAGCCCCGGGTGCTGTATGAGCGGCTGCTCGATCCGTTCCGGCGCAGTGACGACCGCGGGGAGCAGGCGATCGAAGTTACCTTTACCCTGGCCAAAGCCACGGCGGTGGACCTGTTCATCGGTCCCGGCCCGCAGGGTCGCGACACGCGCGACTGGATCTGGCTTTACGGACCGCTGGTGATCGAGTGAACCGGCGCGGCCGGGAGGAAATTATCGACTGGCCTGTGGTTGTGATTCGGGTTGTTTGGCCGGGATGTCACCCCCATCAACGCCGGCTCCCGGGCCCAGCCGGCGCGAGTCGATCATGGCCATCCTGCTGTTCGCCGGCGCGCTGGCTTTCCATGGCTGGGGCATGTCGGTGGGCTGGCAGAGCAAGAATCTGCCCGGAGTGGAATACCGGCAGGCGCAGACGGCGCTGTCGGCCTATTGGATCCAGCAGGAGGCGGATTTTTCCCTGGCGTATCCCACCCCGGTGCTGGGGAAGCCGTGGTCCATCCCGATGGAGTTTCCGCTCTACCAGTGGAGCGTGGTGGGCACGAGCAACGCGACCGGGCTGGGGCTGACCAAGGCGGGCCGGTTGGTGAGCATGGGTTGTTTCTACCTGACGCTACCGGCGCTTTTCCTCCTGCTGGGCCGCTGGCAGGTGGCCGGGGGCCGGCGGTGGCTGGTCCTGGCGCTGGTGGTGAGCTGTCCGTTCTACATTTTCTACAGCCGCGCCTTCCTGATCGAGACGATGGCGCTGATGTTTGCGGTCTGGTTCTGGGTGGGATTCGAGCGTGCCGTGAAAACGCGGGAATACCGCTGGCTGGCCATCGCGATGATCGCCGGGACGGGCGCGGGATTAGTGAAGGTGACGACCCTGCTGCTGTATCTGCTGCCAGTGGCGGCATGGGCGCTGGCGCGGTTGTGGCGGGGTCGGGCGAACGGCCGCTGGCGGAGCGACCTGGCCTGGATGGCGGCGGCGGCCGTCGTGCCGCTCGCGGCGGCCCTGTGGTGGGTCTGGCAGGCCGACCAGATCAAGGCGCTGAACCCGGTGGCGGATTTCCTCGGTTCGGCGCACATGCGGGATTTCAACCTCGGCAACGACGCGCTGCGCTTTTCGCCGGAGATCTGGGCCATGAAATGGCGGATTATCCGCGATGAACTGACCTGGCTGCCGCTGTTGTCCCTGAGTTTCGCGGGCCTGCTGCTGGCCGGGTGGTCGCGGGTGCGGGCCGTGCTGTTTTGCGGGCTGATCTTTGTCTCGGCCTTGTGGCTTTTCCCCGTGCTCTATGCCTACCACGACTACTACTACGTGGCGAGTGCCGTGGCCTTGCTGCTGGCCGCGGGCCTGGCCCTGGTCGCTCTCGCCGAGAACGCGCGCTGGCGCTGGCTCGGCCTCACCTTGGCCGCGCTGATCGTCGCCGGGCAGATGCACTGGTATGGCCGGCATTATTACCCCATGCAGCAGGGGGTGACGGCCGGCGGCAGCCTGCTCACGGAGGTGCTGAAGGAATTCACCGAACCGCGGGATGTGCTGGTGATCGTCGGCGAGGACTGGAATTCGATGACCGCCTACTACGCGCAGCGCCGCGTCCTGATGTTGCGCGGAGACGTCGAGGCGGATGCGGGCAGGATCGACCGGGCGCTGGCCAATCTGCGGGAAGAGTCGGTGGGGGCGCTGCTCGTCACGGGCAAGGCCTGGCCGGAGGCGGCGGTGCTGATCGGCCGGTTGGCGGCGCGGGGGTTGAGTGATCGGCCAGTGCTGCAGGGCCAGGGCACGTGGTTGTTTTTCCCGAAGAAGCGGGAGGCCCGGGTGGTCGGGGCGATGCGGAACGGGGCGATCGCGGGAGTGACGTGGGCGCCCGGCGCCGAGCCGGCGGCGGAACCGCTGGCCGGCCGGTGGCACGAACTCGCGGACCTGCCCGGCTATCAGCAGGCGCTGTTTGCCTCCATGCACCCGTTGCCAGTGCGCTTTTTCTGCACCTTCGAGCCGGCCCGCCAGGTAATCGCGCACGTGTCCTCCTTCGGGGCCCATCCGTTGACGCGCCTGGTCTTTCACCTGGGCCGTGGCGCGCACATCCTGCGGCAGGTGGTGTGGTTCAATCCTGATGCCTACAATGTGACTTCTGCCCCCGGGCCCACCGATGGCGTGGAGTTGCGGCTGTCGCTCCTGGGGGGCGGGATTGAACCGAGGGAACTGGCCTCGCGGTTGATCGATCCGCTGGCCAATCTTTCCGACCGCGGCCCGGTGCCGGTCGAGTTTCGCTTTGAACTTGCGGAGGAGGGCGACGTGGAGCTGCTGTTCGGGCCGGGCCCGATGGATCGCGATACGCGCGACTGGATCTGGCTCCGCGGGCCGGTCGTGTTCGACTGATCCTCAGCGGATCTCGATCCGCGCCCAGTAGGCCTGGTCGTAGGCAAAATTCCCCGCCGGCCCCGGCGCGATCGTGAACACCAGCTCCCCCGTGAAGGGCGCGCCGTTGTCGTAAGCCAGTTCCTGCGGACCGCGGTCGACCGGACGGGTGACGGGAGTCAGCTCGCGGCGCAGCAGGGAGCGGCGCAGGCCGCCGGGCTGCTGCTCGAAAATTTCCACGATGACTCCGTCCGTGGCTTCCGGCAGGGGCTTCGCGTAGGTGGCGGCCGGGAGGCCGGCGACCGCGGCGAGGCGGTGTGCCCCGGCGGGCGGCTGGAAATAAACCTCGGAGGGCGCGTGGGCCTGGATCACTTCGCGTCCGTCCAGCGTCCCACGACTGACGCCGAACTGGCTGCGGGCCCGGCCGGGCGCGGGCGAGCACATCGGGAAATCCTGCGCGGCGAGATCGGCCACCTTGGCGTCGGTCATCGACAGCTCGGTCGTCGGCGCCACCAGCACGCGGGCGGTCGCGAAGGTGCGCCCACGCAGTCGCACCGCGGACGGTGCGACCACGTCTGCGGGCAGATAGAGATCGGCGGCTTCGCTGGTGGCGAACGGTCGGGGCGCGAGGCCGAAGCGCGCGGCGCGCGCGGCCACGAGCGCGGCGTCCTGGCGGACCTGGTCGCCGACGAGCACCATCGCCGCGATGCGGCGCGGGGGCAGCCGGGCAATGACGTCCTCCAGCACGCCGGTCTCGGCGTCGCGTCCGCCTGCGACCATCACGGCGCGGCGCTGGGCATAGTAGGGCAGGAGCGGGTTCCAGTCGTCGCCCGAGATGAGCACGACGCCGTCGGCCGGCACGGTTTCGCGAATGACGGTGGCAAGGTCGGGCGGCGGCGGCGCGGCCTTCCAGTAGTAATAATGGTAGCCGCGGTCGAAGGCGTGGTATTGCAGCGCGAGCACCAGACCGAGCGCGACCCAGCGCGGCGCGGCGGGCAGGCGCGGGTTGTCCCACGCAGAGGCGAGCAGCAGGCCGGCGGCGCCGCTGAGCAGGAGCGCGTTGGCCGTGTAGTAATAGTCGTGGATGTGGTAGAGGTTGGCGAAGACGAGCGGCCCGGCGAAAAATCCGGCCACGCAAGCCAGGGCAACCCGGCGCGCGCGCGGCGCGGCAAAGGTCGCGCACAGGAGCGCAAGCGCGAGCGCGCCCTCGCTGAGGATGTTCTGCGTGAGGTTTTCCCACAGGTGCTGCCAGAACGACGGCTCCGTGCGCAGTGACCATGTGCCGTAGTTCCAACGGTGCAGTTCGGTGGAGGCGAGGAAGCCGGTGTAGGGATTCGAGTGCTTGAGGGCGTCGCCACGCGCGATCCACCAGAGCGCGGCGCCGAGTGCGAGGGCGACCGGCAGGGCGGCGAGCAGTGCCGGCCGGAGGGCGGCCGCCGGATCAAAACCGCCGTTTTCGCGCCGCCCGGATTGGTGAATCACGGCGAGGGCGAGAAACGCGGCGGGCACCAGGTAGACGGCCAGGGTGGTGATCTTCGTGAGCGCGGCGAGCACAGCGCAGGCGATGGCCGCAGCCAGCCAGCCCCAGCTGCGGGCAGCCAGCGTGCGGTGCAGCGCAAACACGAACCACACCGCGAAGCATAGCGCGGTCGTCTCGATCATCACCGCCCGCGTGTAGAAAAGGTAGACCGGCGTGCTGAGCACCACGGCCAGCACCAGCAGCCGGCGCGTAGGCGGCAGCTCCGCGAGTTCCAGCAGGCCGTAGATGGCGGGCAGCGTGGCGGCGAAGAACAGGATGCTGACCAGCCGGCCGGTTTGTTCCAGCGGCAGGCTGGTGAGCGACGACAGTCCCGCGACGCAGACCTGGTAAGTGGGAAACTCGAGGGGGATGGACCACGGCGGCCCGAAGAGCGGCGTGAGGTAGTCGAGATGGAAACCATCCTGCTGCATCCAGAACGCGCTGAGCGCCGTCTGCAGCTGACGGAATTCGTAGCGATCGAGGATGGAGGCGTGCCACGAGCGCGTGACCATCCAGGCCGCGACGCCCAGCATGGAGAGGAAAATCAATCCCAGCCACTGGTCATCGGAGCGGCGTTCAGGGGCGGAGGATGACTTGGGGTCAGTCATGTCGGTCAGGGCCTGTTTTATGTAGGGGCGTGGCTTGACCACGCCCGTCACGGGCGGACACAAGGTCCGCCCCTACAGTTTCGGCCAAGCGACGCAAAACCGGCCGGGTTGATTTTGCGCACCGGTGCATGCTAGTGCGCGGCGTAGCCCGCGGCGGCGCGCCGCAGACCCTCGGCCAGCGGCACCTGCGGCGACCAGCCGGTGGCCGCGCAGAATTTTCCGTGGTCGAGCCGGCTGTCATGCACGTCCCACGCCGGCGCCTGGCTGTGCTGCAGTGCAATCGGCCGCCCGACCTCGCCTTCGATCAGGCGGATCACCTCGTCGATCCGGTGCGATTCGCCGGCGCCGAGGTTGAACGTGCCGGTGAAGCTGCCGGCCAGCACCGCTTCCAGCGCCGAGAGAAAATCCGTGTAGTAGAGAAAATCCTTCCGGGCGGAGCCGTCGCCCCAGAGGGTGAGCGTCTGGCCGTTCACGCCGCAGCGCAGGGCGTGCGGGATGAGCCCCTGCGCGCGGCTGCTCGGCACCGGATAACCGTAGGGGTTTGAGATGCGCAGCACGGTGCAGTGCAGGCCGTCGCGCTCCGCGCGCTCCGCGATCAGCTGCTCGGCGGCAAGCTTGGCGCGGCCGTAGGAACCGACGGGCTGGCAGGCATCGTCCTCGCGGCTGGGCCGGCCGGGGGCGTTGCCGTAGACCGCGCCGCCGGTGGAAAAGAAAACCAGCCGCACGCGGCGGGTGGCGGGGTTGGTCGCGAGGGCGGCGAGCAATTTTTCCAGGAACGGCAGGTCGTGCTGCTGCTCCATGCCGGGCTGCTGCTCCGAGGTCGCGGGCAGGGAACTCCACGCCAGGTGAAAAATGGTGTCGGCGCCCGCGAGCACGGCCGGTTCGAGCAGCGACTCGAGCGGGTGGAAACCATGGCCGCCTTGGCGCGAGAACAATGTCACGGCGTGCGCAGGTGCGCGGAAATGATCGGCCACCAGCGAGGCCAGTCGGCCGCGGCCGCCGGTGACGAAAATGCGCTGGGCGGAAGGGGCGGACATGGTCACGACGGTGTCAGGGTGCCGTAGAAACTGGCAAGCGTCTCCGCGCTCCGCCGCCAGCTGAAATGTTTCTCCGCGAAAGCCACCGCGCCCGCCGCGAGCCGGGCCGCGAGGGCCGGGTCGCCGCGCAGCGCCTTGACGGCGGCGGCGATGCCCGCGGCATCGGCGCGGTCGAGCACGTAGGCGTCGGTCCCGTGGCGAACGGCGGTGCCGAGATTGGTGCGCGGGAGAATCACGGGCCGGCCGATCGCGAAGAACTCCGGGAGCTTCGAGGGGAAGCGGTAGTCGTTGAAGGCGTCGGGCGCGCCGGGCTGGACAAAAATATCTGCCAGCGCCAGCAGCGGGGCGAGGTGGCGGTGGTGCTGGACCAGCCCGAGCGAGAGCACGAAGGGGGCGACCTCGCCGGCGAGCTCCTTGAGGAAATCCACGCGGTCGAGCCCGGTGCGGATCAGCGTGACGGGATGGCCGGCGCGGTTGAGCGCGAGCACGGCGGCGTAGAGCTCGCGCATCTCGGCGGCGTTCGAGGCGTGGACGTTGCCGTGATAGAACAGCACCGTGGTGCCCGGGGCCGGCCGGAGCGCGGCGCGGAATTCCGCCGGGACCGGCCGCGGGAAATACGCGCGCGCATCCGCGGCGGGCATCAGCGTCACGCAGGGTTTTCCGGCCGGCACGAACTCGCGCAGCCGGTCCATGATGACCGTGACCCCGTCGCACTTGACGAGAAAGCCGCGGCTGCGGCGGGGATGCGACAGGTCGGCGGGCACGAGGCGGTCGAGCTCGGCGTCGGACAGCAGGGCGAGCTCCGCGAGCGGGCGGCCCGTGGTCAGGGCGAGGATCTGCTGTTCGTTGTCCTCGAGGTGCACGATGACGCGCGCCCGGTGCCGGGAGCGGAGCTTATCGGCGAGCACGCGCACGTTTTCCCGCGTGGTCCAGGCGTGGATGACGTCGGGCCCGCGCTTGTTGGCGTAGGCGGGGTCGTTCTCCGCCATCGCATGCGTCAGCCCGCGGAAGCTCGGCCGGTCGAGGTGGGCGAGCGTCTCCTTGTCGTGAGCCACGGCGACGGCGACGGCGTGGCCGGCGGCCACGAGTTCATCGGCCAGCGCGGCGACGTGGAGCGCGCTGTTGGAGGCGAAGCTGCCCGGCAGGATGAAAAGGATGTTGAGGGGACGATCCGCGGGTTTGGGCGTGCCGGGGGCGCGGGCGCGCCGCCCGGTCTCCAGGCCGATGCGCGCCGCCGTGAGATTGAGCGCCGGCTCGTGGTTCTCGTCCCGGTCGACGCGGAAGGTGACCTTGGTCGGGGAAATCACGGTGCGGCCGTCGGCCAGTCGCGCGCGCACCCGGACCGGGCCGTGGCCGGCCACAAGGAAATCCTCGCTGACGAAACCGCAGCGCGGGGCGTGCGCGATCGCGGGAAAGGCCGCGGCGACGTCGCGGCGCGGCTGGTCCAGCACGCACGCGATCCGGCGGTGGCCGTAGCGCAAAGTCAGCTCCTGCACGGGCGACGCGGGATCGAGGGCCCAGCCGCCGACCTTCACGCGGTCGCGCAGGGTGCCTTCGCTGATGGGCTCGTCGAGCACCGCGCCGAACGGGACGGCCTCGACGACAATCGTGAGCTGCTTGAAAGCCTGCCACGTGCCGCCGGGCAATTGCGCTTCGAAGCGCGCGAGATGAACCCCGGCGGGCAGGGTGCCCTCGATAGTGAAGCCGCACTGCGCCGCGGCCGGTTCGGCGGGGAGCAGTTGCGCGACGTCGGCCCGTTCGCGGCGGGACGACATCGGCAGCGTGACGGCGTCCGTTACCAACCGGACTGATGGCGCGGCGGTGACGCCCGCGGCCAGGCACCAGCCGGTGAGGAAAATCTTTCCGCCGGCCGCGCGCAGGGGGCGGGGCGTTTCAATCTCGCCGTGCAGCACCGGTGCGAAGATCGCGGTCATGCCTGCTTGCCGCCGAGCTTGCGGAGCCAGGCCGTCCACCGCCAGCTGGGTGAGGATTTGAGGGCGAGCAATTCCGCGCTGAGCCGGTCCGCGTCCGCCTGCCGCCGGGCGATCCCGGCCTCGGCCTCGGCCCGGGCCGCGAGGGCGGTGACGAGTTCCCGGGCGGTTTGCAGCTGCAGCGCCTGCAGGTGCTCGCTGTGCGCGCGGGTATCGGTCAAAACTTTTTCCAGATGGGCGGCCTCATCGAGCTTGCGGTCGGCGAGGGTTTGCGCGGCCGCCAAGAGCTGGGTCAATTCCGCGAGCCGCGGCGTCAGGCCGTCGCGCTCGTCCTCCAGCTCCATGATGCGCACCTGGGCCAGGATGAGCTGCTGGCGGAGGAGGTTGAGCAGGTCGGCCGGCTCCTGGGAATCGGGCTTCATGGCGAGGGCAACATCAAGCCGGGCCGCCGCGGGGATGTGAAGCCTATTGTCCGCGGCAGGGCGGCTTAGAGCTGGTAGCCCGCGGAGGCGGCGTCGCTCGCGAACATCTTCACCGTGTCGAGCGACAGGCTGGCGAGGTCCTGGCCCAACATCTTGGCCGCCTTGGCGAGGATGTCGTGGGTGACGGTGACGATGTCGCAGCCGCACTCTTCGGCCTGCACGATGTTCAGCACCTCGCGCACGCTGGCCCACAGCAGCTCGGCTTTGGGCTGGTCGGCGAGGATCTTCCGGCTCTCGCGCATGAGTGGCATCGGGTCGACGCCCGTGTCGGCGATGCGCCCGGCGAAAATGGACACCACCGACGGCACGGCCGGGTTGAGCACGGCGGCGACACCGCGCACTTGATCGAGGGTGAGGATGGCCGTGATGTTGAGCTTCACGCCCTCGTCGGCCAGCTCGCGGATGAGCGGGACGGCGGACTCGGCCCGCGTGTTGGTGATGGGGATCTTGACGTAGACGTTCCGACCCCAGCCGGCGATCTTGAGGGCCTGGCGCTTCATCTCGGGAAATTCGTCGGCGAAGACCTCCAGCGAGATCGGCTTGGCCGTGACGGTTTGGAGGATGTCCTTCGCGAAGGCCTCGTAGTCGCTGATGCCCGCCTTTTTCATCAGGGTCGGGTTCGTGGTCAGGCCCTTGATGTAGGGCTTCGCGTAGAGGTCGAGGATCCCGGCCTTGTCCGCTCCGTCGGCGTAGATTTGGATCTTGAGGGTATTCAGCGTCAGCATGGCGCCAGTCAGGTAAACACTCAGGGCCGGGCAAGGATAATCCCGGCGGCCTCCGCAAAACTGCGGACGGTGAAATCCGGCGTCTGCCGCAGCGCCTCGGCATAGTGCCAGTCGATGAAGACGGTGCGGCAGCCCGCGGCATGGCCGGCGTCGATGTCGCGCCAGCGGTCGCCGATCATCCAGGAGCGGCCGAGGTCGAGGTCGAGCGCGGCGGCGGCATCGAGCAGCATCCCGGGCGCGGGCTTGCGCCGGGGCGAGGGTTCGCCGCGGCCCGGATCGTAACAGACCTCGATGCGCGCGATCTCGGGGACGAGCGCCCGCAGGGCGTCGTCGATGGCCTCGACGGCGGCCTGGGTCTGCGTGCCGCGGCCGACATCGGGTTGGTTGGTGGCGACCACGAGCACGTAGCCCGCTGCATGCAGTTTCTGGCAACTCTCGGCCACGCCGGGCAGCAACTGGAATTCGGCCACGGAAGCGGGAGCGTAGGGCAGGCCGTCCCGCACGACGGAGGCATTCAACGTGCCGTCCCTATCCAGAAAGACCGCCGGCCGGCGGTTTTTCTGGATAGGGAGGCGTGGGGTTTGAGGCATGAGGCTTGAGGCGTAAGAAATTAGGTGCGCCGGTGATTGACCAGGCCGCGTAGCATGGCGGCAATCTCTTCACACTCGGCAGTGAGTTTGTCGATCTCTGCCCGCGAGCGACCATGAACTTCCATTGCGATGTCCAGCTGGGCGGCCAGTTCGGCCAGCGACCCTTTGGCTATGAAGAAAAATTGCACGGATTCCTCTCAAGCCTCATGCCTTGAGCCTCATGCCTTCGTCACGCTTTCGGCGTGACGGATTCCCACTTGGTCTGGTTGACCTTCAGGTCCGGGTGCGAAACGAAAAGGTGCCAGACGACCGCCTGGAACGCCT
This sequence comes from Lacunisphaera sp., assembly GCA_029945445.1. Taxonomy (GTDB): domain Bacteria; phylum Verrucomicrobiota; class Verrucomicrobiia; order Opitutales; family Opitutaceae; genus Lacunisphaera. Next base: position 178,648 of record JAQSCO010000005.1, read on the forward strand.
CGGAGTGCGGCGTGACGTTGTTGGGGTTCACCACGGGCACGATGACGCAGGCGTCGGCGACCTTGGCGGTGTAGCCGCCGTCCTTGCCGACGATGCCGATGACGCGCGCGCCGACCTGCTTCGCGAGCTGGAGGGCGGTGACGAGGTTGGGCGAGACGTTCTTCTCGAGGTTGCCGCCGCCGACGGAGAGGACCATGACGCAATCCTTGGCGTTCAGCCGCGAGCCGCGCAGCCACTCGATGAACACGCTCGCCCAGCCTTCGTCGTTGGTGCGGGCGGTGAGCTCGGATACGTTGTCGGTCGGGGCGTAGCACTCGAGGCCGGCGATCTTGCGGAAATCGTTCACCGCATGCGAGGCGTTGGCCGCGCTGCCACCGACGCCGAGGATGAAGAGCCGGCCGCCGCGCTCGCGCACGGCGCGGAGCTCGGCGACGCATTTCTCGCAGTCGGCGGCGTTAAGTTTCGCGACGATCTCGGCGGTTTCCTTGAGGTGTTGGATGGCGTAGGACATTCTTTAAAGGCGTGAGGCCTGAGGTATGGGGAGTGAGGCAGGGTGAGGCGAGTCGGAAGCGGGTCTGTTTTCCTCGCGCCTCAAGCCTCCTGCCTCATCCCTTCCTTCTTAGCAGGCCGTCGAGCTCGCTCAGGCCGGCGGGCGAGCCGATTTCATAAAAACGTTCCCGCACCTCGAAGCCGGCCAGTTGGCCCCGGCGGCTGAGGTCGCCCTGCACGGCGGCAAGGTCGACCACGGCGTCGCGCGGGCAGGTAGCGAAGGCGTCCGCCCGGAACACGCCGAGGCCGTAGTCGATGTGGTGCATCTGCGGGGGCTTTTCGGTCTTCGAGTAGAGCCGGATGCGGCCGGCCTCGAACCAGACGTTGCTCGTGTCGTAGGCCCCGTGGTTTTCGAACACGGTCATCAGGCCGGGCTGGCCGGAGTCGAGGAAGGCCCGGCCGACGGCCGCGTAGTCGGCCGGCAGGTAGGAGTCGCCGTAGAGGACGTAGAACGCGCCGCCGAGCTTCGGCAGGGCGCGGATGAGCGCGCCGCCGGTACCGAGGAGCTTCGCGCCGTCAAAGGAGTAGTCGATCTGCACGCCCCATTTGGCGCCGTTGCCGTAGTGTGCGACGATCTGTTCGCCGAGGTGACCGACGCAGAGCACGATCCGCGTCAGGCCGTTCTGCTTCAGCAGCCGCAGCTGGTGCGAGAAGAAAGGCTCGCCCGCGACCTCGACGAGCAGCTTGGGGATATTCTCCGTGATGGGGCGGAGGCGGGTGGCGAGGCCGCCGGCGAGGATGGCCACGGGCAAGGCGGAAGGTGGAAGGCGGAAGGCGGAAGGTGGCACGGGAAAATCGAAAGGCGAAAGGCGGAAGGTGGCTATTTCTGGTTCCGTTTGGCGTTGCGGCCGATGGTGACGAGAATGGCGAGGAGTTCGCGGGACTCGGTCAAGAGCTTGGTCGCTTCCGTGGCCGCCAGTTTACTTTCGAGGCAAAGAATCAGCCAATATTCGGTTTCGGCGGCCTCCTTCTCGGCCACGGCGACCTTGTGAATGAAGTCGGCTTTCGACTCGGCGCTCTGGGCTTCGCGATAGTTGGCGCCGACGGAGGTCGCCGAGCGCAGCAATTGCCGGCCGATCACGGTCCCGACCGTATTACGCGGCAGCGAATCGACGAAGGTGTTCGCCTTGAGGGCGAACTGAAGAGTGCGACCTTCGAGCTCGTTTTTCACGGTTTAAGCCTTCGCTTTTCGATTTTCGCCTTCCGGCTCAATTCTGCGTGACCACCTTCGTGCCCTCGAAGTCGAAGCGAAAGCGCACTTCCTGCAGGCCCTTCTCGCGCATGGCGTGGCGGAGCTTGGTCTTGTCGGCGGCGTAGAACATCAGGAAGCCGCCGCCGCCCGCGCCGATGAGTTTGCCGCCGAGCGCGCCATGGGCCATGGCGTGGTCATACCACTCGTTGATGCGATCGTTGCTCATGCCGGAGCTGCGCGCCTTCTTGCGCTGCCAATGCACGTCCATGAGGCGGGCGAACTCGCCGAGGTGGTCGCTCTCCAGCGCGGCGAGCGACTGGTGGCCGAGGTCCTTCGTGAAGTGCAGGTGATCGAGCATCTCGCTGTCGTGCTGCTTCGAACGGTCGTTCTGGTCCTTGAGGATGGCGGAAGCGGACCGCGAGTAGCCCGTAAAGAACAGCAGCAGGTTGTCCTCGAGGTTGAAGAGCGTCTCCTCGGAGATCTTGCACGGACGGTATTCGACGCGGCCATCCTGGTGGAAGGTAAACGCGGTGATGCCGCCCACGGCGGCGATATACTGGTCCTGCTTGCCGACCGGTTCGCCGAGGCGGTCGATCTCGATGCGGCAGGCCTGCTCGGCCAGCTCGGCGGGCGAGATGAGGTTCTTGTTGGCGGCGTGCAGGACCTTGAGCAGCGCGGTGGTGAAGCTGCCGGAGGAACCGAGGCCGGTGCCGCCCGGGATGTCGGCCATCGAGGTGAGCTCGAGCGAGCGTCCATCCATGCCGAGCAGGGCGAACGCCTCGCGGATGATCGGGTGCTCGAGCTGGCTGGCGGTGGCGACCCGTTCCAGCTTGGAATACTTCACGATCAGGTCCGGCACGAAGGTGCGGTGCAGCGTCAGGTAGACGTATTTGTCGAGCGCCCCCGCGACAAGGAAGCCGCCGTGTTCGCGGTAGTAGGAGGGCAGGTCGGTGCCGCCGCCGCCGAGGGAGATGCGCAGGGGGGAACGGGTGATGATCATGCGGGGCGGAAGTGAAAGTGAGAGGGAAAGGGAAGGGGGAAGGGGGAAGGGAGCCCTATCGTTTGTCTTGGTCTCGCAGGGTCTTGATGGTGGTGGTGAGAATGGCAATGATCTCGTTGCAGAGCGAGATCCGCAGGCCGATGACCTCGGGTGGAAGCCAGTGTTTCATGCGCTCATAGCGGCCACGGGTTTCCTGGGCAGACCCGCGGGCGATGATGAGAAATTGGGCATATTCGCGTTTCGAGCTGCGTCCATAGCCCTCCTCGATGTTGGCGGCAATCGAATCGGCGCTGGCGTATTGTTGGGAAATCAAGCGTTGAAGCGCGGGCTCGTGGATCAACGGAGCCAAATCAGCGACGACCCAATCAAAAAGCGCAATAGCCTTTTGGTGGGCGCCGAACCGTCTCAAACTTTCACTCTCCGGCATGTTGGGGCTTGGTTCTCACTTTCCCTTTCACTCTCACTTTCCCTTCACCGCAGCGGTGGAGACGGAATAACCGCTGGACCGGTAAATCTGCTCGACAATTTCGAGGGTGCGAATGCCTTCGCGCAAGCCGGGAGTGGGCGTGCGACCGGTGTGGATGTCCTCCTCGAACGCGCGCAGCTCGAGCGCCCACGACTGGTCGCCGGCGGGGTAATCCCACACCGTCGTCTCGGGCGGGCCCATTTGCGGGAGCATCTTGTAGTAGGTGCAGCGTTCCGGGCCATAGCTGCCGCCGAGGCCGTCGATGGCGATCTTGGCGTCGCGGCCGTAGAGCTCGAGGGAGAAAAGGTTCTTCCATTCCGTGCAGCTCACGTGCAGCCACGCGGTCTGGCCAGCAGCCGTGCGCAGCGAGAGGAAGGCGTTGTCGTCGACCGGCATGTCCCAGAAATAAGTCGCGGCATGCCCCTCGACCGTCGGGAATTCGCCGAGGAACCAGCCCGCGAGGTCGATCAGGTGCACGCCCTGGTCGATGAGCTCGCCGCCGCCGGAGAGCTTGGGGTCGGCGCGCCACTCGCGGTCGTAGCCCTTGCGACCGCCGTGGCCGTAGCGACCGCGCAGGAACATCATGGGGCCGAGCGCGCCGGCGTCGGCGAGCTCGCGCGCCTTCTGCAGCGCGGGGTGGAAGCGGTGGTTGTAGCCGAGCCGCACGCGGACGCCGGACTTTTCCGCGGCGGCGTGCACCTCGCGGAGTTGCGCGGCGTTGAGCGCGCCGGGTTTTTCCAGGAGCACGTGCTTGCCGGCGCGCACGGCCGCAAGTGCGATCGGGGCGAGGGCGCCGTTCAGCGTGGCGATGATGACGGCCGCCACGGCCGGATCGGCGAGGGCCGGCTGATAGTCGGTGATGGCGGTCGCGCCGCCCATGGCGAGGCCGGCGGCGCGGGCGGCATCGAGGTCGCAGGCGTAGCGCAGCTGGCCGGGCTGCAGGCTGGCGGCACGCTTGCGGCCGATGAGGCCGCAGCCGACGATGGCGTATTGGAGCGGTGCGGCCATCAGGACGTGGTTTTCTTGACGCGGTCCTCGGGCACGATGCGGCGCAAGGTGTAAACATCGCCGGTCGCGAGCGCGCGGAATTTCTGGGGATCCTTCCACGGGTCCCACTGCGCGCTGATGAGCTTGCCAGTGATGCCGTCGCTCTCGGCGCTGGCGAGCCAGACGCACAGCGCGGCGCCGAGCTTCGGGTCCACGGCGCCCTCGTCGGCCCATTTCTTGTTCTTGGCGAAAAATTCCGCGCCGGCTTTTTCCGGTCCGGCCGCGAGCACCTGTTCCGTAAGCCGCGTGCGCAGCGCGCCGGGCGCGACGGCGTTCACGTCGATGTGATCCGCGCGGTATTCCTCGGCGAGCGTCTCGGTGAGGCGGACGACCGCCGCCTTGGTCGCGGCGTAGGCGGCGAAGCGCGGCATGGGATTGGTCGCGCCGCCGCCGGAGATGTTGATGATCTTGCCGGTGCCGCGGGGCTTCATGGCGCGCACGGCGTGCTGGCAGACGAGCAGCGTGCCGGTAACGTTGACCGCCCACGCCTGCGTCCAGTCGGCGAGCGCGAGCTCCTCGGTCGGGCCGATGGGGCCGTAGATGCCGGCGTTGTTGACGACGGCATGCAGCGGGCCGAGCCGGGCGGCGCGGGCGAACAGCGCGGCGACGCTCGCGGGATCGGCGACATCACAGGCTACGCCGACGAGTTGCTGGCCGGGTTTGAGCGAGGCGGCGAGGGCGGCCTGCGTCTTCGTCACGTCCGCCGCGGTGCGCGCGCAGAAGACGACATTGGCGCCGGCGGCGAGGAAGGCCTCGACGATGTGGCGGCCAAAGCCCTGGCTGCCGCCGGTGATGAGGGTGTTGTGTCCAGGAAGTTTCATGGGCGTCCGACAGTGAGATAAACCGCGCCGGGGGCGGCGGCGACCGCTTTTTCCACGAGGCGGTTGGCGTCGACGACGACCGGCCGGGCCATGGTGGCGAGCAGGGCGGGCCACGGGTAGTCGCGAAATTCGGGCCACTCGGTGCAGAGGACGACGGCGTGCGCGCCGCGCAGCGCGTCGGCGGCCGTGGCCGCGAGGGGAATATCGCGGTGCTCGGCGTCGGCGGTGCGCACGAGCGGGTCGTAAGCCTGCACCTTCATGCCGGCGCCGAGGAGCTGCCGGCAAAGCTCGACGGCGGCGCTGCGGCGGAGCGTGCTGGTGTTGGGCGTGTAGGCGAGGCCGAGCACGGCGACCACGGGCGCCGGCACGCCCTTGAGCGCGGCCGAAATTTTCCGAAAGGCCCAGCCGCGGTGGCGGTCGTTGCTTTCCTTGATCGCGGGGATGAGGGCGAGCGGCAGGTTTTTCGTCTGGCCGAGCTGGCTCAGCGTCACGACATCGCGGGCAAGCGTGCCGCCGGCGAACGGGCCGCCGGGCCCGAGGTAGGCGCGGGTGCCGATGCGCGGATCGCTCTTCAGGCCGGTGGCGACTTCCTGGGCGTCGGCACCGACGGTCTCGGACAGGGCGGCGATCTCGTTGATGTAGGCGACGGAGAGGGCGAGGAAGGAATTGAGCGCGTGCTTCACCATCTCGGCGGACTCGGGCCGCATCCACACGAGCGGCGCGCCGAGCGGGGCCAGCATTTTCTCCAAGGTCGCGCGGGCCGCGGCGGAGGAAGCGCCGACGATGATGCGCGCGGGTTGCTCGAAAGCCTCGAGCGCCTTGCCGAGGCGGAGATTCTCCGGCGAGCAGGCGAACTGGAGCGACGAATGCTGCTGCGCGAGCCGGGCGCAGGTGCCGACGGGCAATTGGGAGGAGAGCAGCACCACGGTGCCGGGGCGGAGCGCCGGCAGGACGCGCGCGACGCGCGCCAGCACCCAATCCGAATCGGAGCGGTCGTCGGCGTCGACGGGCGTGTCGTAGCAGACCCAGAGCACGTCGGCGTTGGCGGCGGCGGCCGCATCACCGGAAAAAACCAGCCGGCCGGCGGCGAGGCCGGCGGCGAGCAGCGCATCCAGCCCCGGCTCGTGCAGTGGTGCGCGACCGGCGCGCAGACCGGCGATCACCGTCTCATCAAAATCCAATCCGGTGACGCGGTGGTGGCGCGCCAGGCCGGCGGCGGTGACGCTGCCGAGGTGCCAGAGGCCGAGGATGGTGACGTTCAGCATGCGACGGAAGGAAGGCTCAGGGGTTGGCGGGTTTCATATATAGTGTCATGTTCCGTCCGAACACGGAGAAGCTATCAACGGAGATGAGGTTCTCATTGCACCAGTCCTTCAGCTCCGGGTAAAGGCGCCGCATCTGCTTGTCGTAGGGCCAATGGCCGTCGCCCAGCATCCGGTCGGTGAGCAGCATGAAATCAGTGTCCCGCAGCTTGAAAAAAACCGTCTCGTCATCCCCGGCGAGGATGCTGTCGGGCAGGTGCACCCCGAAGGTTATCCAGGTCTTGTGGCGCTCGTAGCACATCACCCGGAGGATGCGCCCATCGACGAAGTCCACGATCTGGTCCACGCCGACGCTGGGGTGGGTGAGATGCCGGGCCTGGACCTTGGCGAATACATAGTCGGCGAGCCAGTTGACCCGGTTGGCGCCCTCGACGAACTGCGGATGATGCGGCGACGGCAACTCGCAACGGGCGAAATAGGTGCCGCCGGCCGCAAGCGCGGCGAGCGCCGGCAGGCACGGGAGCACGCGCTGCCAGGGCCGGCCGGCCGGGAACTCGATCCGGCTCCACAGTGCCTGCCAGATCCACAGCACCAGCAGCACGACGCCGGGCGAGAGGATGCCGAGGACGACCTCAGATTTCTGCGGGTGAAGCGTGAGGATCAGACCGGGCAGAAGCAGGGTGGCGAGGCTCCAGAAAAGCCAGTCGGCGTGCCACCCATGGCCGGCCTTACGGGGACCGGACAGCAACAGCAGCACCAGCAGTCCGGTCAGCCCGGTGACCGTCCAGCCAAACCACGGGCCCAGGTGCAGGACGCCCAGGTTCCGCACGACGAACTCGACCGATTGCGCGAAATCAAAACCGCGCAGCCGCGCGGCGCTTTCGGCGTTACCGACGTGCCCGACCCAATAGTAATTGTAGATGCCGACGCGATTGTGCCAAAGGACGGGCACGGTGAGCACCGTGGCCACCACGCCCGCGAGCAGCAGATTGCGCAGCCGCCGCAGACGGTCCTGACCGATCAGCATCCACGCGGCCGTCGCGACGAAAATCGGGACGAAGTAGACACCCGTAAGAAACCGTTCGAGCAGCATCACGCCAAGGGCGACCCCGAAGGCCAGCGACCAGCCCGTGCGACGGAAACCCTCGGACAGCAGAACCAGACATGAAGTCACTCCGAGCAAGCACATCGCGCCATGATCGAGGCGAAAATCCACCGCCGAGCCCGCCTCGTTGGACCACGGCCCGGCGAGGCAAAGCAACAGGCCGAAACCCATCCAGCCGAGGGCGCGGGAGCCGGTGACCCGCGGGATCGTGAACAGGACGGCCGCCTGCCAGGCGAGGAAGACCAGCATGTTCAGGCTGAGGGCGGCGCTGCGCGAGGCCGCGCCCACCAGCTTGAAGATCACGATCGCGCACGTGTCATGCAGCGTGCCCTGCACGACCTCCTTGCCCAGCGCGAACTTCAGGCCGGCCAGCAGGCCGTGCTCCTGCATGTAGTCATAGGCGGTGTAGGCGTCGGTGAGATATTGGATCTGGTCGTTCCACCGCGGATAGATCCAGGCATGATGCCGCGATGTCATCCGGTCGAACACGAGGAACTCCGCCAGCATCAGGAGCACGGCCGCCACCCACAGCCAGCGGCTGAGCGAAATCTTGGGGACGGCGTTCATCAGCGCGGAGCCGCCGGGGCGGGGTGGCGGGCTCCGTAGACCCAGCGGTTGGCCTGGAGCCAGCGCAGGGTCCGCCCGATGCCCTGCTCGATGGTGAGCTGCGGCTTCCAGCCGGTGGCCGTGATTTTTCTCGTGTCGAGGAAGATGAAGGGATTGTCGCCGATCCAGCCGCGGTCGCCGCCGGTGTATTCCAGTTTCGGCTTCACCCCGAGCGCGGCACAGAGGTAGCCGATGCTCTGGTTGACCTGGACGAACTCCGCGGTGCCGAGGTTGTAGACCTGCGTGCGGTGCTTGGCGTCGCGCGCCGTGTGGGTGCGGGCGACGTGCAGCACGGCGTCGACGCAGTCCTGCACGTAGAGGTAGCTCTTGCGCTGCTGGCCGTCGCCGAGGACGCGGAGCCGGTCGGGATGCGCCACGAGCTGCTGGTAGAAATCGTAGACGTGGCCGTGCGTGTAGCGCTCGCCGAGGATGGAGACGAAGCGGAAGATATAGGCCTCGTCGAGCTGGCCGCCCTCGGCGTAGGCCGAGAGCAGGGTTTCGCCCGCGACCTTGCTGGCGGCGTAGAGGGAGGTCTGCACCGGGAAGGGCGCGTCCTCGGGCGTGGGGATCTGGACGGCCTCGCCGTAGACCGAGCCGGTCGAGGAAAACGCGATGCGCCGCACGCCGTTGGCGCGCATGGCCTCGAGGACGTGGAAGGTCGCGACGGTGTTTTGCTGGAGATCTTTCTCCGGGTGCGCCCAGCCGTCCTTGATGTCGGCGTTGGCGGCGAGGTGGAGGACGAAGTCGGCACCCTTCATCGCGGTGGTCAGCGCAGGGAGGTCGAGGTTGTCGCCGCGGACGAGCCGAAATTTTGGGTGCGCGCTAGCGCCGTCGAGGAAGCGCAGCTGGCCGGTGCTGAGGTTGTCCCAGCCGGTGACGGTGACGCCGTCGGCAAGCAGGCGGTCCACGAAGCTGGAGCCGATGAACCCGGCGGCGCCGGTGATGAAGACATGTTGCATGGGTAAGGTCGCGGGGCGGGTCAGGCGCGGGGTTTCAGGACGTAGCCGATGCAGAGGTTGCAAAAGACGAAGGGCAAAAAGGGCAGGGGGAAGCAGGAGCGGTGCTCAATGGTGAACAAAGGTTCCAGCTCGGCGAGGATTTCCGGCACGAGGTTGATGTGCTCGCGGCCGTAGAACTCCACGTAGGGCGCGGTGAAATGGCGATACCAGAGGCGCTCGGCCGAGAGCTTGCGGGCGAGGCCGTAGGCGGGGCTGCCCTCGGTGGGAATGACCACGAGGAGCCGGCCGGCCGACTTGTTCACCAGGCGGTGCAGCTCGCGCAGGCAGGCCGGCAGGTCGGGCAGGTGCTCGAGCACGTGCACGGCGAGGATGCGGTCGAAGAAACCGTCGGGGAAATCCATCCGCTGCTGGCAGTCGCCGACGACGGTGCGGACGCGCGGGAAGCGTGCACGGATTTCCGCGGCCATGTTCTCGCGGTATTCGTTGCACCAGTAGTTCGCCTCCTGCTCGGCCGTGAGCTGTTCGTAGGCGAGATGCTCGCCAAGGCCGGCGCCGATCTCCAGCGAGGTGCGGAAACCCGGCGGGGAATGGCGCACGGGGAAGGTGTGGTTGAAGCGCTCGACGAGGCCGTAGCGGGAGCGGCCCGCGAGTTCCTCGTGCCAGAGGCGCATGAACTCGTTGTTGCGCTGCTGCTGCTCGGGGGTGAGCGGCGGGAGGACCTTGGGCCACGAAGCGGTCGGCATGGCGGCGGGTCAGGAGCGCGGTTCAAAGCCCGCGGAGCGCTCGAGGATGTAGCGCGGCCGGCCGCGGACCTCCTCGTAGATGCGCCCGATGTATTCGCCGAGGATGCCCACACTGATGAGCTGGATGCCGCCGAGGAAGGAGACGAGGATGACCAGGGTGGGATTGCCCCACAGGATCTGCCAGCCCATGAATTTGTAGAACAGGTAGATCATCGTCAGCAGGAAGGAGAACCCGGCGATGACAAAGCCCATCAGCGTGCTGAGCTGCAGGGCGTAGGTGCTGAAGCAGAAGATGCCGTTAAAGCCGATGCGCAGGGAGCCGAAGAAGCGGTTATAGTGGGTGTCGCCGCTGTGGCGCGCCGGCCGGTCGAAGGGCAGGAGGCACTGCTTGAAGCCGACCACGGCGACCATGCCGCGGAGGAAGCCGTGCGACTCGCGCAGCCGCAGGAGCTCCTGCACCACGCGCCGCGACATCAGGCGAAAGTCCCCGGTGTTGGGCGGAATCGATACGTCCGCGATCCGGTTGATGACGCGGTAGCCGACGTGCGAGACGAGTTTCTTGAGCCAGGGTTCGCCCGTGCGCTGCCGGCGCTGCGGCAGCACGACCTCGTGGCCTTCGCGCCATTTCGCGACCATCTCGCCGATGAGCTCGGGCGGATCCTGCAGGTCGACGTCCATCACGATGACGGCGTCGCCGCGCGAGTATTCGAGGCCGGCCAGGATGGCCATCGGCTGGCCGAAGCGCCGCGAGAATTTCAGGAGCTTGATGCGCTCGTCCGCCACGCGCTTTTCCAGGATGACCTCCTCGGTGCGGTCCGGCGAGGGGTCGAGCGAGAAAATGATCTCATAGTCGTCCGTGATCGGGGCGAGAATGGGCTGCAGCCGGCGGAGAAATTCCGCGATATTTTTTTCCTCCTTGAAAACGGGGACGACGATGGACAGCTGCATAAAGCCCTATTCAGCGCGGCTCCGCGTAAAAAATCAACCTCTGGTGCGCTCCTGCAGTTGGCCGAGGTGGAGCGTGTCCTCTGGACGCGCTTTCCTTTGCGCTAGGCAAACAACCCTGTCCAGCTTGTCAGCCATAGCCTTGGCGACGGCTGGAGGCCGGGTTCCACCATTCAGGGCGGTCGTCAGCGCGGGCGGAGACCGAACCGCCAGGCAAATTCGAGGAAGGCGCTGCGGCGCAGGTAGCGGAGCAGGACGGGATTTTGCTCCAGCTCGCGGGCGGGGTAGGGCCGGCCCTGGGTGCGCTCGCGCAGCAGGGTGATCTCCTGCTGGCCCGTGCTGTGCATGACGGCGGAAGTTTTCTGCGCCGCGTGGGAGCGGAAGCACGCGAGGAACCGCGGCACGCGCACGATCCGCGCCCCGGCGGCCGTGAAGCGCAGCAGCAGGTCCCAGTCGACGGCGAACTTGAACGAGCGGTCGAGGCCGCCGACCTGGTCCCAGATTCGCCGGCGCCAGAAAAGCGTCTCCTGCGGCACGAAATCATTCAGGCGCAAAACCTCGTCGTCGTGGGCGGGCAGGAACCAGCGGGCGATCTCGCGCGACTCCTCGTCGACCACAATGCGGTTGCCGTAGACCACGTCGACGTCGGGATGCCGCGCGAAATAATCCGCGACGAAGGCGAGGGTGCCGGGCAGGTAGAAATCGTCGGAGTTGAGCCACGCCATGAGGTCGTCGGGTCCGCCCGAGGTCTGCGCGAAGCCCGTGGCGATGGCGTCCGCCTGGCCGCCGTCCGGCCCGCTGGCCCAGGCAACCAGGCGGGAGGCTTGAGGCGGGAGGCGGGAGGAAGGGCCATATTCCTTCGCGGCCTGTTCGATCAGGTCGGCGCTGCCGTCGGTCGAGCCGCCGTCGCGAACCACATACTGGCAGCTCACGCCCGGCTGCTCGAGCACGCTGCGCATCGTCTCCGGCAGAAACTGCGCCTGCTGGTAGGACGGCGTGACGATGGAGAACCGCGGGCGGGCGGCGGCCCGTCGTTCCGGCGGGAAACGTTCGGGCCGGATCGCGCGGGCGGGGTAGGCCATGTGCGCCGGCATCTGGAAGAACATCAGCTCCGTCCACTCGCCGCCGCCGAGCCACAGCGGGAGGAGCTGGCGCTTGATGCGCACGGTGCGCTGCATGACCGTGGCCCAGGTGCCGTCGGCGAGCCGCGCCTCGATGGTGAGCTCGATGCGGCCAGCCGGCAGTGTGCCGCGGATTTCAAAGCCGGTGTTATTGTCCGGCGCGGCGGGCAGCGCGGCCTTCACATCGGGCCGGGGCAGGCCGACGACGCCGGTCAGGGTGCGGTCGGAGGTGCGCAGGCGGATGCCGGCGATCGGACCGCTCGCCGGGTCAAAGCCCCAGCCGCGGATGATGACGCAGCGCGAGGGCTGGTTCCAGTCACTGGGCTGATCGATGTGGGACTGCAGGGGCACGGCGAAGGACAGGGTGCCGCGCGGTCAGACGAACTTCAGTTTCCGCGCGGCGAACAGCACCATGCGCAGCAGCAGCCAGCCGTGGCTCCAGCGCTGGATGTTGGTGGAGCCGTAGGTGCGCTCCTTGTAGCGGATGGGCACGTCGGCGATCTTGAGGTTCAGCTTGGCGGCGCCGAAGAGCAGGTCGAAGTCGCCGAATGGGTCGAAGTCGCCGAAGTAGGCGCGGTTGGCAGCGATCTGCTCGTAGTGCGCGCGGCTGAGGACCTTGGTGCCGCAGAGCGTGTCCTTCACAGGCTGGCCGAGCAGCCAGGTGAAGATGATGCCGAAGGCCTTGTTCGCGCAGAGATTCAGGAATTGCATCGCCTCCTCGTCCATCGGGTAGACCAGCCGGCAGCCGTTGGCGAACTCGGCGTGGCCGCCGGCGAGGACGTCGTAGAATTTCGGCAGTTCCTCGGGGGGCATCGTGAGGTCGGCGTCGAGGATCATGAGGATGTCCCCGGTGGCGGCGGCGAAGCCCAGGCGCACGGCGTCGCCCTTGCCCTTGCCGGTCTGCTGCATGACCTTGATCTTCCGCGCCGGGTAGGCGGCGGCGACGCGCTGGATCTCGGCCCAGGTATTGTCCTTCGAGTGGCCCTCGACGAAGATGAGCTCGGTGCCCGCGCCCATATCGGGCGTGCGAAGCACGGCGGCCTCGATGTTGCCCGCCTCGTTCCGGGCCGGGATGATGACGGAGACGGTGCGCGCGGACACTGGCCGCGCGCGCACGGGACGGGCGGCGCAGAAGACGGTCAGGCAAAACCAGCCGGACACGGGGGCCACAAACCGGTTGAGCAGGACCTCGAGGCCCAGGCAGCGGACGGGCAGCAGGAGGCGCAGCTGGCTCCACACCGGCTGCCAGTCGGCGAGGGCGAGGAAATTGCGGACGTCGGCGGTGCTGATCCAGCTGCTTTGCGGCTGGGGGGAGCGGAGACCGAGCCAGCCGGCCACCGCGAGCACGGGGCGCCAGAGCGAGGAATAATAATTAAAGACGAGCCGGGTGTTGGCGTGGGCCGCCACGTGCAGGCGCTCGAGCAGCTGCTGGACGTCGGCGGCGAGGTTCAGCGTGTCGGAGATGATGATGTAGTCGAACGGGCCCGCGAGCGCGAGCGCCTCGCCGGCCTGCACATGGAATTCCGCCTCCGGCAGGCGGGCCTGGGCGGCGGCGATCTGGCGGGGGGAGAGGTCGACGCCCGCCTTGCGCGCGGCGCGCAACCCCGCAAGGAGTTCACCAGAGCCGCAGCCGATCTCGAGCACGGAAGCCTCGGCGGGAATGTGCAGGTTGTAGTAACCCGCGAGGAGGCGGCGGTAGCTGCGCGCGGCCCAGTTCAGCTCCACGGGCGCGGCCTCATAAAAGTCGCGCATCTTCTCCAAGTGCTGCCGGGTGATGTCGGACAGGTCGGTCATGCGGCATGGTCCCGCGGGCGGTCCGGAAAAGAAGGGCTCATTTTCGGCGCCACTCAATGTGTCCGGCCGCGGGATGTGAAGCCTATACTCGACCGGGCCGGGCCGGTCGCTCAGGGCCGTTGGAAAATCAAGGCACGCCAGGTGGGCACCACGGTCTTTCCGTCGGGAGCCAGCAGGATTCTTTCCTGCATGGCCCCGAAGCCCAGGGCCTGCAGTCGTTCCGCCAATTCGCCGCGCTGGGTCTGGGTCCCGTCCGGTTCGATGTAGACGAGGCGGTCGGCTGAGTGCAGGTCGCTGGTTTCCAGGTCGGGCAGCAGCAGGACCGCGTTGGGCATCGGCCGGGTGGCGGTCAGGGTTGATTGCGTGATGTAGTCGGACATGACCACCACATCCCGCGGCCCAAGGAAGCGAGCCAGCTCCGCGCCGACATTGCGCCAGTTGGAGACCGTGTTCAATCCGGTGTCCAGGAAGGGATCCTGGCGGAAACTGCGGATCTGGTAAACCGCCGAGATGGCCAGCACGGCCGCCAGAGCCCCGGTTGCCAGTGTGAGGCGGCGCGCCCAGCCTGCCGCCGCGCCGCGGAGTTCCCAGAGATACCGGAAGGCCAGCGCGATCAGCCAGGTGAGAAAAAAATAGTGGATGACGAAGTAGCGTGGCCAGACCGCCAGGTTTTCGACCTGGAGGGTGTAGCCGATTTGAAATGCCAGCGACACCGTCACGCACAGGATCATGAGCAGACCCTGGCGCCGGGACTCCGCCGCGGCCACCGGGGCCGGCGATGACGTCCTATCCCAGAGGAACAGGAACGCGCCGCCGGCAATCACGGCCGGCCAGAAGTAGAACAAAAAATCGGTGAAACGCGACTGACCGGCGAGGTGGCCGGACAGCACGAGATGAAAGCCGTCCGAGAGATGGGACTCCAAGGAGTCCGAATCGCTGGCCCAGAGGCCCACGTCGATCTTTTGCCGATGCGAGGCCAGGTAAGGCAGGGTCGCGGCCAGCACGATCGCGTAGCTGAACGCGAGGTGCGCATAAAAGCGCGGCCGCTGGCCGGTTCGCCGCAGAAGCAGATACAGGAATTGCCCGATGGCCGGGAAGACCACCCAGCTCTGCACATAGAAGCCCAGGGCGAGCAACCCGCCATAGCCGGCGAACCACGGCATTTCGTCCCGCGGGCGAGCGAGCGGGCGCTGTTCCAGCTCCAGCACGACCCAGGTGGACCAGATGTAGAACGCAACTCCCGCGATGTATTCGCGAATTTGCAGGACATGCATGAAAAGGTAGGCGTTGAACGAGAACACGCCGAGCAGGAACAGCCGGGGAGCCAGCCGCCATTCCCGGGACAAGACGAGCAGACCGAGCAGGCAGAGACCGAGGAACGCCAGGTTGACCGAGCGGAAAAAAATCAAGCTGTGGCCCCCGGTGATTCGCATCACCGAGTTCTGGATCAGGAAATAAAGGGGCTGGTAGGCATGGGGCCGGCAGGCCTCAAGCACCCGGGCCCAGCTGGTGTCAGAGGAACCTTCGGCCGGGGCGAACGAATGGCCGCCATTGATAATCCACAGACGGAAGCCCTCGTCGGTGCTGATGCCTTTCAGGTCCATCAGCAGGGCATATGTCGTGACGATCAGGACACAGGCGAGGAGCAACACCAGCCGGGCCCGGAAGCTTGTGGGCTTGGCGGTCATGCGGGGGGGTGGATGCCGCCGCAGGCGGCCCGGATGACCAAGTGGCAATGGAGGGTAAAAAAATCCATGGCGCCTGACGGGGAATTCTGGTGGTCAGCCGGGCGAGGCGGGGCTGGCGGCCGTTGATTTGGTCAGGGCCGCGAAGCAATTGAAGCCGAACAGGAATTTATCGTAGACGGTGAACTCCAAGCCATGCCGGTCGGCCAGCGCCCGCAGGTCGGCCTCGCTATAGTAATGTTTATGATCGGCGATCTCCGGCGCAGAGATGATCTTCAGGTTGAAGGCGAGAAATTCCAAGACCGGCTTGGCGGCTGGCGTGGGAGTTGTGATCAAAATCCGACCTCCTTTGGTCAGAATTCGGCTGAACTCACGGAAGAGAGTGTCGACCAGGTCCAGTGGAATGTGCTCTAGCACGGCAAGGATGGTCACATGATCGAAGCAGGCGTCGGGAAACTCGAACCGGTCCTTGAAATGAAACTGCCGGATCTCGAGATTAGGCGCCAGCCGGCCGGGGGTGGCATCGTAGTCGAGGCCGATGCCCGATTTGATGTCCGGCTGGAGGGCGCGCAGGATCATGGCCTGGTGGCCGCAGCCGAAATCCAGCACGGTGGCGGCGGGCCGGATATGCCGCCGGACGATGCGCGAGCGCCAGCGGCAGATGAACAGGTCGAGCGCGTTGAAATCCTTGGTGCCCATGCGTGCGGCCCCCTCCGTCAGTCCGCGCGTGAACGCTTGATGCGCTTGATGACCACGCGTTCAAGTTCCAGCAGACGCAGGTTGACGGAGCTCAGCACCAGGCCGAGTGACAGGCTCAGGCAGGTCAGCATGAAACCGGAAAGGGCGAGGATGGCGCAGGCGCGGCTGGCCACCCGGTGCGTCTCGACCAGCTCGATCGCGGGCAGCACGCCGGCGGCCAGCGTGCCGAGGAAGAGGACGATGGCGACGGAGCCGAAGAGGGTGAGCGGCTTGTAGGACCGCATCAGGAGGAACAGGCGCAGCAGCACGCGCATGCCATCGGGGAGGGTGCGGAGCTTCGAAAAACTGCCCGACGGGCGCTCGCCATACGGGGCCTCGATTTCCTTAATCACCATGCCGCGGTAGAGGCTCTGCATCGTCAGCTCGGTCTCGACGTCGAAGCCGTGGGACGTGATCGGAATCAGCAGGACGCACTCGCGGGTGAAGGCGCGGTAGCCGGAGAAGATGTCTGAGATGTTCGACTTGAACATCCGGTTGATGATCCAGCACACGAGCTGGTTGCCGGCGACGTGGAATTTGCGGAACGACTTGTCGCTGTATTGCTGCAGCCGGGCGGCGACGGTGGTGTCGGCCTCGCCCTTCAGGATGGGCTCGAGCAGCCGGTGGACGGCGGTGGCGTCGTAGGTGCCGTCGCCGTCGACCATCACCATGATGTCCTCCTCGATCACCTCGAAGATGCTGGCGACGACGTGGCCCTTGCCCTGGCGTTTTTCCCGGATGACGGTGGCGCCGGCGGCGCGGGCGAACTCGGCGGTGCGGTCCGTGCAGTTGTTGTCGAAGACGTAGATGGCGGCGGCGGGCAGCTGCGCGCGGAAATCCTTCACGACCTGCGCGATGGTTTTTTCCTCCTGATAGCAGGGGATCGTGATCGCGATACTGGGGGAAGAGGTGGGGCTCGGGTTGGCCATGAGGCAGTCGGGGACGGGGAAAGGAGGAGGATTTAGTGGGTTCACAAAGAGCCTTGTTTGGCTCGGTATGTCCACAGTGATTTCTGCCCCCGGGCCGGCGGTCGCAGCGGCCCTAGGCGTCCACTTTCACGAGCACCAGCCGGTGGTGCCGGAAGAAAGCCTTCAACCGGTCCCAGCCGTCGGCCAGCCCGGCAATCAGCAGGGCGGCCGCGATACTGATCAGCACCATGACCTCGGGCAACTGCCGGCACGAGGCCGTCGCGTCGGCATAGCGCCACGCGCCGTAGTAAAGGACCAGGATGTGCCAGAGGTAGATTTCCAGCGTGTAGCGGCCGAGCCAGGAGACGAGGGTCGCCCGCGTGTTCCAGCCCAGCGCAATGCCGGCGCCCAGACTAAACACCATGGCGAGGTCATACACCAGCATCTCCGGCCGGACGTAGGCGAAGTCGAGCACGTTGCGCTCAAAATTCACGCCGACGACCGCGATATCGGTATTGCGGATGAAATTCCAAGTCATGGCGATGACCGCGACCACCAGGGCGAGCCCGCTGCCCATCCGGAGGGTGCGCGGCGACAGCAAACTAACTATGGTCCGGTAGTGCAGCCCGCTGAAGAAATAAAACATCCAGAAAAGCGGATCCGGCCGGCCCCACGTGTAGTAGTTCAGCGTGCTGCGGTAGCACAGCAGGCCGAGGGTGAGGTGGAGGACCAGCAGCAGGCCGCTGAGCGCGAGGACAAAGTGTTGGGGGCGGACGGCGGGGACGAGGCGGTTGAGCCAGCCGGGCAGGGCCTTCAGGGCGGGTTGCAGGAGATACAGGTAGAGAATCAGCGGGATGAAATAGAGCGTGGGCTCGATGCCGGAGAGAAAGAACCGCGAGGCGAGCCAGCTCAGCCGGCCGCCGAAGCCCGGCACGGCCAGCCACTCGGGATAGTGGTTCAGCAGGAAGAACGAGGCGATGCTGGCGAGCAGATAGGGAAAGCCGATCCGCCAGAGCCGGCTGCGGTAGTAATCGCTCAAGAGTTGCACCTTGGTGGAGGCGCCGGCTAGCACACCGGAGAGAAAGATGAACAGCGGGACCGCGAAAATAAAAACCTGGTTCAGCGTGAGCCCGAGGTAGAAGGACGGGCTCCAGGCAAAGCGGTCGGTGGTCACAAAGCTGCCGGCGAAGTGAATGCAGACGACCCCGAGGATGCTCCCGCCCCGGAGCGTGTCGATGTAGGCATTGCGTCCGGGGCTGGCCGGCGGTGGACTAGCTGGGGTTGATGTGGCTGGGTTCATGGTTGGCGAAAGCCGTTCAGGCGCAGGCTACGGAAGAGGTAGTAGAGTTGCGTCGAGCCCGGGAGGGATTCGGTCCGGCGCTGGAGATTAAGGACCCGATGCTCTTTCTTGCCAAACGTTTCGTAGTGCTCCCGCGCGCCTTTTTCCAAGGGAATTTTCTGGGAGACCACATAGGCCTTCACGTCCGGATAACGTTCCAGATATTCCAGCCAGTCCGGCTCGGTGCCGACGGAGACATTTCTGAATTCCAGCACATTCTTGCCGGGCTGCGGGGTGAGCTTCACGGTTTGGTCGGACCAGCTCTGGGATCCGTCCAGCTGGTGGTCCTGCACGAGCTGGCCGTTGAGAACCACGTCGAGGTGGGCGGTATCGCGGGTCTGCAGGCGAACGCTGAAGACAAGTTCAAGTCGCGCCAGCTGGTCCATGGCGGGAATCTCCAGGCGGACCACGGGAGACTTGGCCCAGCGGATCACAGGCAGGTTCCACTGCGGATATGGTCCTTCCGGCACAGCCAGCCCCTCGGTCAGGAGGTGGGATGGAGGGGCGGGGATGACCAATTCATCGGCAAAAAGCAGCGACGGATCGTCCGGTGCCTCGACCTCGGGCGGCAGGGTCCGAACGAGATAGGGCAGGTCGACCGCCCCGATTTTCGCCCCGCTCACCTGGTCGTCCACCCGGATGGTGAGCCGGCGGAACGGCTTGGTCACCGGAACGGGAGCGGCGCCGGTCTGCGTGAAAGTAGCCAGTGTGGCGGTAGTCCGGTCCTCATATTCGATCCCGACGGTGACTCGGGCCTCATCCTCCGGATTGAGCCCGATCACCTTGACGCGCATGTTGGAATACCGGCTGGGCTCGCGCGGCGCGTAGTAGAACTCGGCCAGCACATTCCGGTTGCCGGGGGCCGAACGCATCTGGCCGGCATGCGCGGCGAGCCCATAGTAATCCAGCGCGGGCTGGCCCCGGCCGATGGTGCCGAGGAATTCCACCCCGGCCGTTTTCTTGGTCGGGATTTCCACCACAGCATAGGAGGAAAGTTGCTCGATATTACTATAGGCCACTTTGCGCGGGAAACCCCATTCGGAGAAGACATTGTAGGCATCCGGCACAACCGCGTCGAAAGCGATGAAGCGTTGCTGGTGGCCTTGCGTCATGAACAGGAAGACCCGCTCGTTGCCGTCAGTAGAGTGGATGTTGACCTTCGGCTGCTCTGCCAGGCGCAGGCCCATGAACGGAGGCAAGGCCGGCAGCACCGGCGGGGCCGGGTCGCCCGCCCAGAGCGGGGCATAGGGCCGGCTGGTGTTCTTGAGCAGATAATTCCCGGCCAGCCAGACGGAGGTGAGCGCCAGCACGACCAGAAGATCGCGGGTCATGCGGCGGAAAAAGGCACTGGTCCAGCCGGCCTGGACCAAGGCGGCGACGCAGGGGCTCATGACCAGGATGGGCAGGACGAAATACCGCTGGTTGTAAAGCGACCACTTATTCAGCAGGAAATAAGTCCCAAACCAGCCGAGCCCCAGCCAGCCCAGCCACACCACGGGCGCGGGTGACTTGCGGAAACGCAGGAGGCAGAAGGCCGCGCACAGCAGAATGAAAGGACCGGCGAAGCCAAACCACACATGGTCCTCATTCAGGTCGGGCGGGAAAAGATAGAAGGGGGAAAAGGCGTAGGCGCCGTTCCAGTGCGGGAAAAAAACGTGTTCGCCCCACTCATTCAGCCACGCGGTGACGTTCAAGTTGAAGGTGAAGCGGTGCAGCGGCTCGAGGAAGAGCTGCACCAAGTAGGCCTGCGCGGTCTGCGCGGCGCAGGCGAAGGTGAACGGCCGGTTGAGGGTGAAGTCATAGGTCTTGTTCATCCAGTGGCCCTTTTCCGCGAGGTTGATCAGGGCGAAGGGCGCCGCCAGGAGGAAGGCCAGCACGCCGGGAACGAGCCACGCCCGCACCCCGCGGAAAAAAACGCGGGTCTCACTGCGCCGCCCGTGCTGCCAGGCCAGGACGAGCACGATCACGCCGGCGGCCGGGCCGAAGAAAATGACGGTGAGCTTGGAACCGGCGGTGAGGCCGGCGGCGAGACCGGCCAGCAGCGCGTCGCGCGTCAGCCGGGATTGCCGCCACCGCAGGGCGAATACCAGCGCGCAAAGGAGCCCGGCGCCCGTCGGGAGGTCGTTCGTGGTCGCGGTGGCCTGGGCGAGGATCTGGGTCGAGGTGAGCGCCACCCAGGCGGCGATCAGCGCGGCATTCGCCGAGCAGCCGCCCAGGCGGCCGAGGCGGTAGATCGCGACCCCCGCCGCGGCCCACGCGGCCAGGTTGAAGAAGTTGAGGGTCTGCAGCGGCGGGTTGTAGATGAGGCCGAAGAGCTGCAGCAGGTTGTAATTGAACGGAAAATAAATCTGCCGGTCGTTGCCGGTGGAAAAGTGGGCGAGGGTGTTCTGGCCCATGTAGAACATCGCCCGGGGCAGATGGTAGGCGAGCGAGTCGTAATTGTTCGGCTCGTAGGTGCCGGCAATGCGGATGCTGGCATAGGCGAGCGGGACCAGCGTGAGGAAAAACCCGGCCAGCAGCCGGCCGGAAAATTTGTCGTCGCCGGTTTCGGCCGGGCCGGGCGCCGGCGGCACGAGCCGCCGCAGGAGCCACCAAGTGACGGCCGCCAGCGACAGCGACGTGCGGAAGAACCACGCCGGGTCGCCGAGCCGGTGCAGGCCGGCCAGCAGCAGGCAGGTGACCACGAGGTTGCCCCAGGCGAGCAGGCCGGCGGCCAGAAAACGGTCGATGGACCGCACGGCCAGATGCCGGGCGGCCCCAAAGGACGCCCCCAGCAGGATCAGGCTGTGCAGGAGGAAGAGATACATGTGGTTTTCGTGCGCAGCGCGGCCAATTTCCGGGGCGGAATGCGCTCAGGGGTTGGCCAGGCCTTCCACGCGAAGACGGCGGTAAATGTAGTAAAGTGAATCGGGCGGGATCGGCGAGGAAGCAGAATTCGCGGTCATGGGCAAGGCCCGGCCCTCCGCCCGGCCATGGCTCTCGTAATGCAGCCGCGCGCCTTCCTCCAAGGGCTGGCCTTGCGCGATCACGTATTGCTTCACGTCCGGATTTTTTTCGAGGTAGGCCAGCCAGTCGGGTGCCGCGGTGCCCGAGTGATCCTTCAGCTCGAAGACGTTTTCCCCAGGGCGGGCGGTCACCTTCACGACCTCGGTATGCCAGTCCGTGCGGCCCGACAGCTTGAAGCTTTGCACCAGTTCGCCGTTGTGCCGCACGTCGAGGATGGCCTGTTCCCTCATCTGGAGGCGCACGCTGCACGTGAGCTGCAACTCCTTGAGGCGGGCGTCGGCCGGGACCGTGATGCGGACCGCGGGTTGCTTGGCCCAGCGGAAAAGCGGCAGGTCCCACTGCGGATACGGTCCTTCCAGCACGGCCAGGCCGCTGACCGACAGGTTGTGCTCGGGCTCTCGGGCAATGAAATCAACGGTGAACACCGAGGTAGGATTGGACAACGGCACGGACTCGGCTTCGCTGTGCCGGACAGTGAAGGGCATTTCCCCGAGGCCGAGGCTCCGGCCATCCGCGTCGGCGACCACCTCGAGGACCAGGCGCTTGAAGGGCTGCTTCAGCGCGACCTTGTTCCAGTCCGAATGGGCCACGTTCAACACAAGGAGGCGGGTGCCGTCGGCGAGTTCCGCGCTGATCCGGGCGTGCGCGGCGTCGCGCGGGTTGAGCCCGACGATCCGGATGCGGCCCTCGCCCAGCCGCACGGGATCGTTGGTGTCGGTGTTGTATTCCACGATCATCGCAAGGTTGCTGTTCTGCGGGGTGGCCGGCTGGTCATCGGCGTGGGGCGGAAGCCCGAGATAATCGAAGGTGTCGTTGTTTCCCGGCATGATGCCCAGAAACTCGACGCCGGCTGTTCGCTTGGCCGGGACCGGCACGACGGTGTAAGAGGAGTAATAGGCAAGGTTGCTGTAAATGGTGTTCCGCGTGGCGCCCCAGAAGGAAAACACGCTGTAGTTGGCGGGATTGATCTCCGAGCCGGAGGTGATTTGCTGGTGCGGTCCCAGGTGCATCAGGGGATAAATGCGCTCGTTCGTCCCGTAGGAGCTGAAGTTGATGCGGGCTTGGCCGGACAGCCGCTCGACCAGGGTGGGGGGCAGGTTGGGGATGATTTTCGGTTGCGTGACGCCGGTGAACGGCACCGGGCGCATGGTGTTCCAGAGGAGATAGTGGACCGCGAACCAGAGGGCGCAGCCGGCCACTGCATAGAAAGCGATCCGCTTGCCGGGGCCTAGGATCCGGAGACCGGACCGGCCGCCCTCGAGGACCGCCGCCGCGCAGGGCCCGAGGAGCACAAACGGCGGCACAAAGTAACGCTGGTTGTAGGACGACCATTTGTTCAGCGCAAAATAGGCCGCGAACCAGCCCAACCCGAGCAGGGCGATCCAGCTCATGGGCCGCTGGAGCGTGCGGTCCCGCCAGAGACAGAGGATCCCACAAATGAGGAACAGCGGACCGGCGAAGCCGAAAAACACATGATCCTCGTTCGCGCCGGGCAGAATGGTGGAGAGCGGGGAGAAGGCGTAGGCCTCGTTCCAGTTCGCGAAGACGTGCCTACTAAACCACAGGTTCAAGGCGTTGACCTGGTCGGGGTCGAAGGTGAAGCGGGCAATCGGATCGCAGAAGATCTGGACCAGGTAACCCTGCGCCGTCTGCAATGCGCAACCCAGGCTGAAGGGCCGGTTCAGCGTGAAGTCCATCCGGTGGGTCATCAGCTGGCCGGTCGCCCGCAGGTTAAAAATGAGGAAGGGCGCGCTGAGGATGCCGGCCAGCGCGGCCGGGCCGATCCACGCGCGCACGCCGGTGAGGAAGGGCTTGGTGTCCTGCCGCCGCCAGTGTTGATAGGCCATCACCACCAGCAGCAGCACTGCGGCGGGGCCGAAAAAAACCACCGTGAGCTTGGTGCCCGCACTCAGGCTGGCGGCGAGGCCGGCGAGCAGCGCGTCGCTGGTCCGGCGGGATTCGCGCCAGCGCAGCGCGAAGAGGAGGGCGGCAACGAGCGCGGCGCCGGCCGGCAGGTCCAGGATCGTGCTCGTGGCCTGGGCCAGGACCTCGGTGGAGGTGAGCGTGAGCCACGCGGTGATCAGCGAGGCATTGAAACTGCAGCCGGCCCACCGGGCGACGCGGTGGACGCCGAAGCCCGTGACCACCCAGGAGGCGACGTTGAGAAAGTTGATGGCCTGCGGCGGCGCGTCGTAGATGAAACAGAGGAGCTGGAGCAGGTTGAAGTTGAACGGATAGTTGACCTGGCGGAAGTCGGCCGTCTCGAAGTGCGACAGGGAGCCGTGGCCGAGGTAATAAATCACGCGCGGCAGATGATAGGTCAGCGAGTCATAGTTGTTGGGTTCGTAGGTCCACGCGATCGCGAGGTTCCCGAGGAAGATCGGGAGCAGCGTGGCGCCGGCGGCGATGATCAGCGGCCGGCTGCGCTGGTTGTCGCCACAGGTGGCGGGCTCGACGGCGGGGGCTGAGCCGCGGCCGGCGAAACGCCACGTGAGCAGGAAAGTGGCGGCCGCGAGGAGCACGGAGCCGCGGAAAAACCAGACGGTCGCGCCGAGCTGGCCGAAGCCCGAGAGCAGCAGGCAGAGCGCCACGATGTTGCCCCAGAACAGCAGCGCCGTCGCCACGATCCGGTCCGCCAGGTTTTGGGCCAGCCGGCGCGCCGTCGCATACGAGAGCAGCGTCAGGAGCGAAAAATGGGCGAGCAACAGCGTCATGGCCGCCCGGAAGGCTTTTGCACCAGGTAGAGCGCGCAGCAGCCGAAGCAGCCCATGAACCGGCCGTGGCCCGCGTGCTCCCATTCGAGGGCGGCGCGTTGCACGCCGATCTTGCCCGTGGCGTTCTCCTCGTTCAGGAAGTCGTGCACGAGGATCGGGGTGCCCGGCCGCAGGTAGGCGCTGAGCGTCTGCAGGTCGGCGACGACGCCTTCGTAGCGGTGATCGCCGTCGAGGAACACCATGGTCGGGCTGATCGCCCAGCGCTGGACGAAATCCTGCAGGACGCCATGAAACAGGTGGCAGCGGTCGCCGATCTTGGATTCGGCGATCATCCCGCGGGTGCGGGAGATGGAATCGGCGCTGATGTCGATGCCGTAATACTGCGGCTGGCAGGTGCGGGTGGTGTTGTCCAGCGCCCCCATCAGCATGACCGTGGCCGACCGGCCGCCAAAGGGGCCGATCTCGAGGATCACGTCGCCGGCGTGAAAGGCCATCTCGTAGAGCTTGAACGAATCGCCTTCGGTCTGCCAGCCGGGCAGGTGCTTGGTTCGCTCGTAGATGGTCCGGTGTTCCTCGGAAATAAACGTCCCAGGCCCGCCCTTCGTCGGCCACGATGGGCGGTGCTGATCCATCCGCCGGACATCCTGCGCGGGATCCAAGGGGTAGGTGAGGATGGGCGGATTGTGGCCGGTGCCCTTTTGCGGCCGGCCGCTGAGGAAGACATGCCAGCGCTCCTCGTGGGCCCACTGCGAGAAACGGCTGAGGGCATACTGCCGGGCCCAAGGCCCGGCCACCAACATGAAGCGTTCGTCCCCGAGGGCGCTCCGGAGCGCGACGATGGCCTCGGTGGCGTCGCCGTTGCGCACGAGCTTGCCGGTGATTTCATTGCGCACGATCTCCACGACCCCACCCGTCTGGAAGACCACGGCCGGGATGCCGCAGAGTTGTGCTTCCATGACGGTCTGCCCGAAGGCCTCCTCGGTGGCGGTGCCGAGAAACAGGTCCGCGGCCTGGTAGCACGTGGCCAGTTTCTCGGCGCGCAGATGGTAGCCGAGGCCGATCAGGCCGGGAATCTCGTCCGCGTTGTGGCCGAAGCCGGCGAAGTTCACCTCGTCCTTGAGGGCGGCGACGATGTCGCGCAGCTGCTGGCCGCCCTTGCGGTCCTCTTGGAAATTGACGGCGGCGCAGAGCACGAGCGGTTTGTCGTCGGGCAGGCCCAGTTGCTGGCGCGCGGCGTGCTTGTCGCCGGGCGTGAAGACAAACTCGTCGGCGCCGAGTTCGATGGTCTCGGCCCAACGGCACGAGGGCAGGGCGGTCTTGAACATGTCCCGGCTCCAGTGGCTGTTCGCCACCACCTCGATCCCCTGCGGGCCGCCGAAGATTTTGCGCCGGATCTGCCAGGCCCCGGCGATCAAGGCCGGAGCCAGCGCGGGATAATGTGTCGCGGTCGGACAGGTCTCGTTGCAACCCGTTAGATAGAGCCGGCAGCTGCCGGGGTAGGCGCAGCGCCCGGTGTAGAGATAGGCGTCGTGGAGGAAGGCGACGACCCGGCAGCCGAGGCGGGTCAGGGCGGGCAGCAGCTGGAACGGCCAGCGGGCCGCGTGCAGGTTGCCGACAAGGACGATGGTGGGATTGAAGCGCGCCACCTCCATGAGCAGGCCCGCGATGACCGCCTCATCGGACAAGGCCAGGCCGCCTTCGAGGTGGTTGACCTGGCGGACGCCGAGCCAGAGATCGGGGTCGATCGGCCGCGTGGCGACGGACTCCAGGCTGATGTCGCCCGGCGACCACGCGAGCACCCCGGCCTCGATGCCGAGGGCGAGAAAGGCCTCGACCTGCCGGGCCTGCGCGACGCCGGCGCCGTATTGGAAGGCCACGTCGTTGAGAAAAAGGACGCGCCTGGGCAGGTCGGCGGTGCGGCGCTTGTCGATGAGGGGATTCATGACATCAAGCCTGACCGGCGTTCTTCTTCAGCAGAAACACCCCGGTGATCGTGGGGCCGACATGGCTGCGGTAGCAGTCGTCGAGGTATTTGAGCTGGGGCTTCAGGTGGCGGCGGATCAGCTCGAGGAATTCGGCGTCGTAGAGCATGCAGAATTGCAGGTAGTTCAGGAAGAAATGACTGAAAGTCTCGAACTCGGGCACGTAGGGGGCCACGTAATTGCTGAAGGCGGCGTTGGGGAAAAACTTCAATTGCAGGCCGTGCTGCTGGCCGAGGTCGGCCATCTCGTGCTCGCGGAAGAGGTGCTTGTCCTCGGCCGTCTTCTTGTTGATGTCGCGTCGGCAGTAGAATTTCACGGTGTCGGTGAGGTCATTGATCTGCCTTGTCCATTCCGGCCGCACGGTGATCCCGGCGGCCTGCAGCACCGGCGCGATGGATTGGCCCACCGCGCCCATCAGGACGTAGCCGCTCTCGACCGGCTCTGCGCCCATGACCAGCGCCCCGCCGGGGCGCAGCGTGCGGCCACAGGCGGCGATGAATTCCTCCACGCGCAGGATGTGGTGCAGGGTCGAGCGCATGGCGATGACCGAGAACATTTCCGGCGGCAGCTGGCCGAGGTCGTCCGCATTGAGCATGGCGAAATGCAGCTGGGTGGAGGCCGCCGCCGGGTCGCCGAGCTGGGTCTGCGTGATACGCAGGAAAGTCTGCGACGGGTCCGTGACCAGGAAATCGGGGCCGGGATAATGCCGGGCGAGGCCGTAGGTCAGGCGCCCCGTGCCACAGCCGATTTCGAGGGCCGGGCCGCGGGTATCGACTCCATGCGTCTTGAGCAGATTGCACAGCCCCTCACCGTCCTCCGGCTCGGGCGCCGTCACGCCGTATTGGTTGTCGTATTCCTCCTCGGCGTGCGCATACGGCCGTTCCGGCGAGAGCTGGAGCCACCCGTGCCACTGAGGCAGGCGGGCGATCCAGGCGGAAAATGAATCGGGGGCGGTCGGCATGGCGAAGGGCGAGGTGGCGCGGTTTACCGGTGGGCGGCGTTGACCGCGCGGAGTTCGGGCAGGTAGGGCACGTCGGCGCCGCCGGTTTTCTGTTTCGGGTGCTCGCGAAAAATCGCCAGGATCTCGGGCAGGGCGAAGATTTTTGCGCCGGCCTTGGCCATCCGCACCCAGAGGTCGTAGTCCATGCTGAAGTAGAGGTCCTCGCGGAGCTGGCCACCGGCGCGATCGAATATTTCCCGGGTGAAGAAGACTTCCGGCTGGTGGAAAAAGCAGCCCTGCAGCCAGCAGCGGTCGAGGTCGAGCAGGTCGCCGAGTGAGATGGCCTCGACGTGGTCCAGCGGGAGATAGCTCCGGTGGATGTGGCGGGGCCGCGCGTCCTGGTCGGCCACGCGCGCACAGCGGCCAACCAGCATGTCGGTGCGGTGCAGGAGGAAGGTCTGGCCGACGGTGTAGAGGCTGCCCGGCGCGAGCCGGTCGTCGCTGTTGAGCCACGTCAGGATGCGACCGGTGGCTTGGGCGAAACCTTTGTTGAGCGCATGCGACTGGCCGCGGTCCTTCTCGCTGACCCACCACTTCAGGCGATCGGCGTATTTCTTGATGATCTCGACCGAACCGTCGGTCGAGCCGCCGTCAACGATGATGTATTCGAGGTTCGGGTAATTCTGGTCCAGCACCGAGCGGATGGTTTCCTCGAGGTAGGCCGCCTGGTTGTAGCTGACCGTGACGACGGAGATGGTCGGCCACTCGGTCTTCTGGGTGGGCCGCACGGGGTAGATATCCTGCGCCCGGGGCAACGGCCAGTTGATGGCCAGGGTATTGGTCGGTCGGCGCGGTCCCTGCCAATGCGGCGGTGGACGATAGCAGACGAGAGTGTCCTCCAGGATGGTGGTCCGGGCAGTATCCTCGGGTAACCACTCAGGCGTGGCCTGATAGCTGCTCAGGAAAAGTTTGTGGTGCGGCTGCAGCCGTCCGAGCAGGCAGGGCAGCACTTCAGTCGCGTCCGAGCAGTCGAAGAGCACCGCATCGAATTCCGCGATCCCGGTGCAGTAGCTGTCCGTGCCGGGCCCGCGGCCTTCGCGCTCGCCGAACATCAGGTAGTGATCCCATCCGCTCGGGAGGACGCCCTTGGCCACCGCGTCGCCGACATCGGGATTGGCCAGCAGATAGGCCTTCTCATTGAAAAGGCTGTCGATTTGGCCGAGCCATTCCAACAACGATTCCGACCAGAAATGACACAGGCCCTGCCGGCCCACCGCGTATTCCGGCGGGCTACAGTAGACCTCGACTTGGGTGCCGGTGCTCGCCAGCCACAGGATATAAGGCAGCAGCTTCGGGTGATACTTCGCAATGATCACCCTCCGGAGGTGGCTGGCGAAAGGGTGGAGTTGGGCGCGGACCTCCTCGAGGTCCGGGGGGACGTGGACGGCGGCCTGCTGGGCCAGCTGGGCGCTGAGACTCGCGATGAGGGCGGCGTGCTCGGCCCCGACCTTCACGTGCGCCGCGATCTCGGCCTCGAGGGTCTTCAGGTATTGCACGTTCCGCTCCAGGTCGGAGTAGGACTCCTTGAGCTTGCCCTGGAGGAAACTGATGGACTTGAGCCTCTCCGTGTTGTCGGCCAGCAGCTCCTGAAACTTTTCCTCGGCCTGCGCCGCCTCGGCCTTCAGCCCGTCGATTTCCTCGAGCCGGCGCTTCGTGGCCAGGCGGGCCTCCTTCACGGCCTCGCGGGATTCCACCACCGCCTGTTCCACGGCGGCGCGGTTCTCCTCGATCGCCAGCAGCCGCTTGCCGCGGACCGGCTCGGCCGTCTGCAGGTGCTCGAGCAGATGGTTGAGGCCCAGCGGGCCGCGCGGATCATCGGCGCGGGCGGGCGGCAGGAGGTCCGGCGCCTCGTCGGCGGACGCGGCACCGGCCTGCAGGGCTTGCAGGTAGGGCTGGTAAACGTGTTCCCGCAGCGCCGGGGTCAGGCTGACGCCGTATTGATACAGGGCCGCGTCGTAGAGCTGGCGGCCGAGGTGGGTGAGGCCGTGAAAATGATAGCAGACCAGCGGCTGCTTGCCGAGACGGGGACCCTGCTTCGACGCGGTGATCTTGGCGTCGGCGATGTTCCAAGGCGCGGCCATCATGCCGGGATGGGTGAGGGCGACCGTGCTCCCGAATCGCCTGGCCCAGGCATCGAGGTATTTTTGATCAGCGTAACGATCGGACTCGAGGAGGGCAAAGCACCACGCGGCGCACTTCGCCGCCCAGTCGGCGGCGCAGGCCAGGCCGGTGGCATCGTGGCGCAGCGAGATCCAGCCGGGGTTGAACTTGCCGTAGCGCTCGAGGTGCGCGAGGGCGGCCGGGAAGCGGTTCGGCGTGATCGCGATCGAGGCGGCGCCAATCTCCTCAAAGACCGGCTCAGGCGAGCTGAAGAAACAGACCTCAGGGTCGAGGTAGGTGAGCAGTTCTCCGGCCGGAATCTGCGGCAGCACATGCAGCAGGAGGGCGGACTTGCAGGTCAGCTTGAATTCCCGCGCGGTCCGGTCCAAGCGGGCGGCCGCGAGGGCGGGCTGCTTTGCGACCAGCTCCTTGAGGGCGAGCCGGCGGACGTGAGCCGGCGACTTTTCCCGCAAGGCGCCTTCCACGGCTTCATCCAGGCAGAGCACGACCAGCTCGAACTTGCCCGCATGCGCCAGCAGGGACTGATGCAGCGCCAAGCCGCGGGGCAGGTCGGATGACTCAAGGGAGGTGCAGAAATAGCGCATGGATGACAGTCGAGTTCCGGACGTTGCCGCTAAGCTCAAAGGTCATCAAGAGATGTCCGCTCAAGCCGCATCAAAGTGACCCGGAAATCCGGTCAAAAGGAAGGAGTTATGCCGGACTTGGCCAGCTTGAAAAACCGACCCTGATTCACGGGGTCTTTTTCAGCAGGAACACCCCGGTGATGTCGGGGCCGGCGTGGCTGCGGTGGCATTCGTCGATGAACTTGAGCTGGTCCTTCAGGTGCACGCGGATCAGCGCCATGAAGTCCTCCGGGAAGCTCATGCAGTATTGCAGGTAGATCAGGAAAAAATGGCTGAAGCAGTGGAAGCTATGGATGTAGGGCGGCGCGAAGTCGCGGAAGGAGGCGGTCGGGAAGAACGTCAGCTGCAGCCCGTGCGCGGCGCCCATTCCGGAGAGCTGGTGCGGGCTGAAGAAATGCTTGTCCTCCGCCGTCGCCTTCTCGATGTCGCGCAGGCAGCAGAATTTGACGGTGGCCGTGAAGTCGTCGAGCCGCGCCGTCCATGCCGGGCGCATCTCGATGCCGGCGGCCTTCAGCGCGTTGGGGATGGACTGGGCGACGGATGCCATGAGCAGGTAGCCGCTCTCGCATGGTTCCGCACCCATGACCAGCGCCCCGCCGGGGCGGAGGCTGCGCGCGCAGGCGGCGATGAACTCCTCAACCTTCAGGATGTGGTGCAGCGTCGAGCGGAGCGCGATGACGGAAAACATGCCCGCGGGCAGGTCGCCAAGATCGTCGGCGTTGAGCACGGCGTAGTGCCGGCGCGCGGCGAACCCGGCCGACTGGTCGAACTGGTTTTGCGTCAGGCGCAGGAACGCCGGCGACGGGTCCGTGATCAGGAAATCGGGGCCCGGGTAATGCCGGGCCAGGCCGTAGGTGAGATAGCCCGTGCCGCAGCCGATCTCCAGCGCCGGGCCGGTGGTGTCGACCCCGTGGGTCTGGAGCAGGTTGCACAGGCCCTGGCCTTCCTCGGGCTCGGGCGCGGTCAGGCCATATTGGGAGTTGTAGTTCTCCTCCGTGTGCATGTAGGGCCGCGCCGGCGAAAGCTGGAGCCAGCCGCGCCACTTGGGGAGGCGATCAATCCAGTCGGAGAAATTGGCGGCGGGGGTCATGCGGAGCGGTGGGCGGCGTTGACGGCGCGCAGTTCGGGGAGATAAGGCACGTCGGGGCCGCCGGTCTTTTGTTTTTCGTGTTCGCGGAAGAGCGCGAGGATCTCGGGGATGGCGAAGGCCTTCGCCCCCGCCTTGGCCATGCGCACCCACAAGTCGTAGTCCATGCTGAAATAGAGGTCCTCGCGGAGCGAGCCGCCCGCGCGGTCGAAGATCTCACGGGTGAAGAACACCTCGGGCTGGTGGAAAAACCAGCCCTGCAGCCAGCAGCCGTCCAGTTCCAGCAGCTGGTCCAGGCGGAGCGGGCCGAGCTGGCCGAGCGGGAGTGAACTGCGGTGGATGTGGCGTGGTCGGGCGTCGCGGTCGCTGACGCGCGCGCAGCGGCCGACCACCATGTCGGTGCCATGCAGAAGGAAAGTCTGGCCGACGGTGTAGAGACTGCCGGGCGCGAGGCGGTCGTCGCTGTTGAGCCAGGTCAGGATCCGGCCGGTGGCTTTTTGGAAGCCCTTGTTCAAGGCGTGCGACTGGCCCCGGTCCTTCTCGCTGACCCACCACTTCAGGCGATGCGCGTATTTCTTGATGATGTCGACCGAGCCGTCGGTCGAACCGCCGTCGACGATGATGTATTCGAGGTTCGGGTAATTTTGGTCGAGGACGGAGCGGATGGTCTCCTCCAAGTAGGCGCCCTGGTTGTAGCTGACGGTGACGACGGAGATCAGCGGCCAGTCCGCCTTTTGCGCGGGCGCGACCGGATAGAGTTCCTGGGGCGTGACCGCGGGCAGGTCCGGGGCGAGCTGATTGGCCGGCTGGCGCGGTCCGAGCCAGGCGACCGGCGGTTGTTCGCAAAACAGAGTGTGACCCAAAAGGTAGTGGCGCCCTTCGCCGGCCGGCAGCCAGTCGGTGGGCGGCGTGAAGCCGCTGATGAAAAGCCGGTGGTGCGGCTGGAGGCGTCCGACGAGGCTGGGCAGCAACTGCGCGGCGTCTGCGCCGTCGAAGGCCACGGCGTCGAATTCCGCCAGGCCGGAGCAATAGCCCGGCGCGCCGGGGTTCCGCCGCTCATTCTGGCCGAACAGCAGGTAATGGTGCCAGCCGCTCGGCACGGCGCCCTGCGCCACGGCGGCCCCGACATCGGGGTTGGCCAGCAAATACGCTTGCTCGCTGAAAAGACTGTCAATCTGGCCGAGCCACTCCCACAGCGATTCCCGCCGGAAGGCCACCAGGCCGCGCGGGGCCTCGACATATTCCGGCGGGCTGGCCAGGACCTCGATGCTGATGCCCAGCAGCGAAAACCAGAGAATCTCCGGGAGCAGGCGCGGATGATACTGGGCAACCACCAGCCGGCGAATACGCCGGGCAAGCGGGGCGAAGGCGGCGTGAGCATCAGCCTGATCGGCGGCGGCCGACGGCGCTTGCCGGGCCAGCTGCGCGTTGAGACTGGCGATCTGCGCGTCCTTGTCGGCGCCGAGTGCGGCCAGCTCGGCCTGCAGGCTTTTGAGGTAGGCCACGTTTCGCTCGAGGTCGGAGTAGGCCTTCTTGAGTTTCTCCTGATGGACCACGAGGGATTTGCGCTGCTCGTTGCGGTCCTGCTCCATCTCGTGCAGGAAAAGGGTCGTGCTCGACAGCTGGGCGCGGGTGTCATCGAGGAGCCGCTGGGCGGTGGCGTGATTCTGGTCCATGGCCTGGACGGACGCCGCGCGTTCGGTTTCGGCGGCGCGCAGCTTCTCCACCAACAGTGCCACGGCGCGGCCGCAACGCGGGTCGTCGGCGAGGGCGGGCGGCACGATGTCCGGGGTCACGTGCGCGGGCGGTTCCTGGCTCGCGAGCTGCCGCAGGTAAGGCAGGTAGACGAGCTCGCGCAACGCGGCCGACGGCACGATGCCATGCACGTGCAGCCCGGGATCGTAGAGCTGACCGACCAGATGCGTGAGGCCCTGGAAATTGAAGCAGACCAGCGGCTGCCCGCCGATCGAAAGATCCTGCTTGGTCAAGGTGATCGCCCGGTCCGCGATATTCCACGGCGCCACATTCAGCCCGGGATGGGCGAGGCTGACTGTGCCGGGATATTTGCGCGGCCACGCGTCGAGATAATTTTGCTCGGCATACCGATCGGACTCGATGAGCGTAAAGCACCACGCAGCGCATTGCGCGGCCCACTCGGCGGCGCAGGCCCGGCCGGTCGCATCATGGCGCAGGGAAATCCAGCCGGTGCTGAATTTCCCTTGGCGCTCGCGGTGAGCGAGGACGGGCGGGTAACGATGCGGCGTGATCGCGACGGAGGCGTGGCCGATCTCGTCGTAGACCGGCTGCGGCGAGTCGAAGAAATACAGGCCGGCGTCCAGATACGTGAGCAGCTCCCCCGCGGGGATCTGCGGCAGGACGTGGTGCAACAGCCAAGACTTGCAGGTAAGTCCAAATTCCTCGGCGGTCCGATCGGAGCGGGCCGCGGCAAGCGTGGGATATTTTCCGGTCAGATCCGCGAGCGGGAGCGCGCGCACGTGCGGCAGGGCCTTTTGCTTCAGTCCGGCCATCGCGACTTCATCCAGACACAGCACAATCAGCTGGAACTCGCCCGCGTGGGCCAGCAGCGACTGGTGCAGGGCCAGGCCCTGGGTCAGGCGGTCCGCGTCGAGTTGCGTGCAGAAATATCTCATGGGCCGGCCGGCCGGCGTTCCGTCGCGACGCGAAGCTGTTCGTTGAGCTGCGCGATGATGGCGTCCCGCTCGGCCGCGATCTTCACATGGAGCGCGATCTCGGTGTGCAGCCTTTCGATATAGGCGACGTTGTGCGCGTGATCCTCATACGCTTTTTTCAATTTTTCCTGGTAGTGATTGATGGAGGCAAGTCGCTCTGCGCGGTCTTTTTCGATCGAGAGGGTATAGGCGTCCATCTGCTTCATCCTGGCATCGCATTCCTTCATCTTGACCCCGTATTGCTCCAGAGCGGCCAGTCGGTCGGCGCTGTCCTTATCGACCAGGCGAAGGTAACCTTCGGCTTGCTTCAGCGCAGTCTGGCTGTCCTTGAACAATTTGCGGAGACGCACCGTGTGCCGGGCATGGGTCAGGGAGATGACATCCAGGTCGAATTCCGGCAACAGGGCGCTGACTGGGAGATCAGACGGGGCGCGGTAACTGCGCGGATGCGCCGGGCCCGGCACGATCCGGCCGGGCAGCAGCGGTTCGTCGGGCAGCTCGAAACCCGCCAGGCCCCACGCCGGGCCGTTCATGGCCACGGGTGACTCGCGCAGCCGCATGGCCTCGGTCAAATAGGAAATGACATCCCAATCCGGATTCGGGATGTTTCCCTGCTGGAGACGGGTGAAGAGTTTCTCCTCGCCCTCCGGCGTCCAGCCGGAGCCGAGGCTGTGCTCAATGTGGAAGCACACGCAAGGTGGCAGCAAGGCGACCTCTTCGAACCCGGCGTAGTGCGCCGCGGCGAGGCCCACGCTGTCGATGTTCATGGAGAACGCATGGAACTCGGGGTAGCCGCTGATGGCCTCCCAGCCTTCGCGGGCCAGCAGGGTGAAATCACCGCAAGCATTGGCGTGGAGATTGTCAATGGGTCTGTCCCGGTCGGACCGCACGGCCCAGAATTCGCCCTCTCGCCCAACGGTGATGCCTGTCATGGGCGGGCTGGCCTTGGGGTCGGGCACCACGGTGCGCTTGAACCAGTCTGCTCCGTAGAGCTGTTCCACCAGCGCGAGCGGGGCCAGGCGGCGATGGCTGCGGACCGGATGACTCCAGGCGTAATCCAGCGTTTGTTCGACACTGAAGGTCGGCGGGATGTCCTGCTGGATGTCGTAGCGATCAACGCGCAGCATTTTCGTCGGATCCAGTTGCTGCCGGCTAATGTGCCGCATCAATTCGTCGGAAAAGATGATGTCAATGTTGGTGGCCAGGATGAATTGTCCGCGCGCGCGCCGGATGCCGGCGTTCTTGGCGATCATTTGGAAAAACGGCAGCCGGTCGGCGTATTTGAGGCGATCGTGCAGCACGGCGGGCACGGTGATGACCCGGGCCGAGCAATAGGTTGCCTCCGCCGGCAGCTGCAGCACGTTGGCGAGGCCCGGCCGGCCGGCGACCGGATTCCAGTCCACGAGGATGAGCTCGGCGGGCAGCCGGTAGTGCTCGCACTGGCGGGCGAAGGTGTTGAGGAAAATCTGGGTGCGGATGAGCGGATCACCGCCGTGGTCGTCGTTGCGCGAGGCGGCGACGACGGACAGGTAAGGGCGCGAACTGGAGGGCGAAACCATTGCGAGGATGAAATTTATGCGGGGACTTGAAATTCGAGAACAGACGCAATGACTTTTGCCTGCTGGTCGGTGGTCATCGAGTTAAAAAACGGCAGCCGGAGCAAGCAGTCGCTTACCCGCTCCGTCACCGGGCAATCCCCGGGCCGGCCACCCCAGCGGCGGGCATATGCTGAAAGGTGCAACGGCAGGTAATGGAACACGGCCAGGATGCCGCGGGCCTTGAGGTGCGTGAGAAGGGCGGTGCGGGCGGCCAAGGACGGCAGCAAGAGATAATACATGTGCCAGGCCTGCTCACAATGAGCCGGCACCGTCGGTTGCGTGACGCCCTGGGCGCGGGCCCAATCCGCGAGCTGCCCATGATAGTTCTGCCAGATATCACGGCGCCGGGCCTGGATCGCCGGCCAGGCTTCCAGCTGGGCGAAAAGAAAAGCAGCCAGCACGTCGCTCATCACGTAGCTGCTGCCGAGATCCACCCACGAATATTTGTCCACCTGGCCGCGGAAGAAGCGCGCGCGGTTGGTGCCTTTCTCGCGGATGATCTCGGCGCGCCCGGCGTAACGAACATCGTTGATCAACAGCGCGCCGCCTTCGCCGCAGGTGATGTTCTTCGTCTCGTGGAAACTCTGGGTGGCCAGCGCGCCGAGCGTGCCCAGCCAGCGGCCACGATATTTGCCGAACAGGCCGTGGGCGTTGTCCTCGACCACCGCGATCCCGTGGCGGGCGGCGAGCGCATTGATCGCGTCCATCTCGCAGCCGACACCGGCGTAGTGCACCGGGAGAATGGCCTTGGTGCGCGGGGTGAGGCGGGCCTCGAGTTTGGTCTCGTCCAGATTGAGGGTATCGGGCCGCACGTCACAGAAGACCGGCCGGGCGCCGCGCAGCACGAACGCGTTGGCCGTGGAGACGAAAGTGAAGGACGGGACAATGACCTCGTCACCCGGCTGGATGTCGAGGAGGAGGGCCGCCATCTCGAGCGAGTGGGTGCAGGAGGTGGTCACCAGCGCGTGCGGCACCCCCAGCGTCCCTTCCAGCAGGGCCTGGCACTTTTTGGAAAAAGCCTGGTCGCCGGCGATCTGCCCGATCGCGATGGTCTCCCGGATGTAGGCCAGTTCGTTCCCTTGGAGTGAAGAGCAGTTGAAGGGGACGGCAGGCATGAAAACGCCAGGTTTTACCGGATCCATTTGTGGAAGGAGTGCCGGCTGTCCGCGATCTGCCAGCCGAGTTTAAGGTAACCCCGCTGGACCGGCAGGTTGTGGACATGGGTCGGTCCTTCGACGCAATCGGCGAATTCCCGCAGGGTCCGCATGCCGGCCAGGGTGAGCCGCTTGAACAGGCCTCGTCCCTGGAAATCCGGATGGATGGCCCCGATGCTGTAATGCCCGAGGCGGAGCCCCTGGCGGGACTCGGCCGCGGTGGGCTTTTTCCACGCGGAAAACCCGGCGATGCGGCCATCTTTTTCCGCCACGAAGATCCAGTCGCACCATCCTTCCACGCAGGCTTGGATCCATTCCTCGTAGAGCCTGGATCCTGTTTCGGGCCCGATCTTCGGATCGGAATGAAATCGGCCGAAGTGCCGGGGAAAAGCCGCGCGCGCCACGGCGCGCAACGCGTCCGTATCGGAGCGCTGGGCCAGGCGGATCACGAAGTCCGACGGCTTCTCGGCTTCAGCCAGCAGGCGACTGGTGCTGTCCTCGAACCGGCAGATCACGTCGACCATGGTGTCCATGAGCAGGAATCCCTGTTTTTGCAGGGCGTGAACGGCCGCCAGGTCCGTGGTGTAGGTCTTGGCCGTCACGAGTTCGCTGCCGTCAGCCCGGAGGATCGGCAAGGCGGCGCCGATCAGTTGATCAAGGGCCGCGCCGGCGGGCGGCGCGGCCAGCAGCACGCTGAGGGCCGCGGCTTTCCGACCGAGGGTTTTCGACTCCCAAGGGAGCGGTTCGTAGGCGATGACGCCGGTCAATTTTCCGCCGGCATGGGCGGCGAGCACACCCGAACCCTCGGCGGTGAGCTTAGCGGTAAGGGATTCCAGCAACTGCCGCTCGGCCCGTTCCCGTGGCTCGTGGCTCAGGAATCGCCAGGGCAGGAAATCGCTCTGCGCCAGAAGCAAGCCGAGCGCGGGTAGTTCGATGCGGGAAAATTCCGACACTTCGATCGGGATTTTATCGTGCATGGGTTTCCGCCTTCACGACGTAGGTGGGCCGGTTCATCGAGCGGAAATGGATGCGGGCGAGATATTCGCCGAAAACCCCGAGGGCAAACAATTGGGCGCCGGAAAAGATTGCGATGATCGAGGCTAGAAAGGGGAAGCCGGGCAGACTGCCGGAATGGACGATATACGAGACCACGACGTAAACCAGGACTAGGCCGCCGAAGGCGGTAAAAGTCAGGCCGACCAGGCTGGCCAGCCGCAAGGGCCAGGTGCTGAAGCCAGTCACCATGTCCAGGGCATGGGAAGCCAGCTTGAGGAAAGAATAGTTGGAGGCGCCGCTTAACCGCGGGTCGTGCATTACCGGAACACTGGCGAAGCGCTGCGTTCCCCAGGTCAGCAGGACGTCCAGGGAAACGAAGGGACCATGGAATTGGCCGAACGCCGTGCGCAGATGAGTCCGGAAGGCACGGAAAGAGCTGACGTTGCGGGCGTTTTCCGCGCCGATCATCGGTTGGAGCGTCAACCGGGTCAGCATGGAGGCCAGGTCGCGCCAAGGCCCATGCTGTCTTTTTTTCGGCGCGCCGTAGACCACGTCGTATCCGGCCTCCAGTTTTTCCAGCAAAAGGGGGATTTCCTCAGGCGGGTTCTGGAGATCGTCGTCGAGCGTAACGATCACCGCGAAACGGGCGGACCGGACCCCGCACAGCAGAGCGTTGTGCTGGCCGAAGTTCCGCATCATGGACAGACCCCGAACCCAAGGGTGCAGTGTGGCGAGGTTCTGGATGACGGCCCAGCTGTCGTCGCGGCTGCCATCGTTGACGAGAATCAGCTCGGGTGCCCACCCGGTGGCCTGCAGGACCGGGCCAAGCCGGGCGACAAGCTGGGGCAGGATTGCGGCACTGTTGTAAACGGGCACGACAACAGACAGGCCGGCAGGCAGCGGGTGGGCTTTGTCGGGCGGGGGCATAAGTAAGCGGTTTGAAAGACTAAGAGAGATTGGCGCGGGCCACGCAAAGCAAACTGCTGCCAAACGGCAAAGGGCGCCGGGCCCGGAGGCGATCGACTTCCCATTCATGGGCATGGCCGACCAGGCCCGAAAGCAGGGCAGGGAGGTGATGATCAGCGCGGAGGGTTTCGGCGGTTCTTCCGCTCGGCTTGTTGCTGAGGTGCAGCCGCGTCGGCAGGGTGCGCAGGAGAAAGACCGGCAGCGTGAGCCAGGCAAAGAAATAGGAGGTGAACTCGACGGTGAAGCCGGCGGCATTCAGGGTTTGGATGATGGTCCGGCGCGTGTAGCGCCGCGCATGGCCGGCGTGCACGTCTTCATTCGACCACAAGGCGGGGAAAGCCGGCACGGTGCAATAGAACCGGCCACCCGGGCACAGGCTGGCCCGGATACGGCGGAGAAAGGCAAGATCGTCGGGGATGTGTTCAAGGACATCGAACGCCCCGGCGGCGGGCAGTGACTCCGGGTAAAGCCGGGCATCCTCCAGCGTGGCCCAAAGCACATTGTGCACGCCCCGGCGCAGGGCATTGCGGGCGCCGTTACCCGGTTCCACCAAGGCGACATCCCAATTCTCGGCCTGCATGGCTGCGGCGACCTGGCCGTTGCCTCCACCAATGTCATAGAGAGTGCCGGCAGGGGGAAATTGGCGGACCACCGCCCGGATGCAATCCATCCGATGCCTGAACCAATAGCTCTCATCCTCCACCTGGAAGCAGATTTCGTTGCCCGCTTCCGGATACGCCACCGGAGAAACCGATTCCGCCCGCCACAGGCCTTCGCGTAATCGGAGATGATCAGAAGGCGGGCGCCAGATAACCGGCCGGGGCTGCGCAGGTGGGGCCATGATGGTTTACTCCGGAACTTCGTAGATGCGAATTTGCGTCGGCAGAGGCGTGGCGGGGGCCTCGAGACATTCGAAGACGACGCGCAGCATGGTGGAGTCCGGCGGCAGCGCGGCCTGATGCACTTTCCGGCCGGCCTTTGTGAGGGTGAAGCGCAAAATGGGGTGGTATTTTTCATCCTGGACCGTGCAGGAACAATCGCCGTCGGCGGGCATGATGGTCACAATCGACAAATGGCGTTCCTTGCCGGGCGCGGGACCGGTGTGATATTGCGTCGCCACGTGATCCCGGTGATCAGAGGGAGTGAAGACAGGATAGCCGCGGGACAAGTCGATCATCTCGCCCCGCGCCGGATCGTGGCGCACCCACCCGATCGTGCTGGTGTAAGGGGCATTTCCCCCGGCCAGAAACGCCATGAGCAAAAGCGGCTGCGTGATGTTCGGGGGGGGGGAATCCGGGTCGATCAGCTGTTTGCGCAGCGAGAAGCAGACCAGGTCAAACCCCAATCCGGCGTCACCAGGCACCGGAATGATCCGCGGATTGATCAAATCCATGCCCGAATCGGACAGGGCTTTGGTGGCCGTGATCAGGGCTGGCGCACCCCGGTTCGGCGAGCAGGGAAGGACGATAGTCTTGTCGGTGAAACGGCTCGGCTCCAGCTCAGGGAATATTTTTAAGGTGAACATCCGGAAGCTCCAAAGATTGGCTGAGCACAAAGATATGCCGTTGCGGTCATCCGGATTGATCCAAAAAACATAGCTGTTGCGGGGAAACTCCCGCGCCAAGGTCCAGAAGGCGGTGTTGACCAGGGAATATCTTTCTTTCAGGCGATCGGAAATCCCTGGGCCATGAAACCACGTGGGGGTGGAACAGGCGAAGAGGCCCAGCACCATGAACTCAGGGCGACAGCAACGCCGGATGGCACCAGGCAGCACACGGAGGGTGGCCAGCAGCCCGATCAAAAGGAGAACGCCGGCTCCGAGCAGGGGCATAGCCCCGGGGGTCGGCACCAACTTGTGCAGCGGAACCAGGGTATGCCACCCAGCCGGGGGCTTGCCGACAAAGCTAAAGGTGATGAGGGCGGCGATCAGGAGCCCGGCCCAAGCCGTTGATTTTTCCGCGGGATCGGTCTTCGCCCAACACAGGGCGGCCAGCAACGGCAGCGCAAAACAAAGATGAAAGGAGGCGTAGTAGAAATAGAGCAGGACCCCAATGCCCTTGAACTCGAGCAGGAGCGCCCAAGCGAGGGAAACAAACAGCGCGGCCGTCAGGGCCTGGATGAGCCGGCGGGCTTCGCGATCTCCGACCGGCTTGGCCAAGGAGCATCGCGCGCCCCACAGCAAGGTGCCGGCGGGCAGCACCAGCCAGTTGGCCCCGTAGAGCCAAAGCCAGTTCGCCGCGGTCCAGGGATTGGTCTTCAGCCCATGGAAATAGAGCATCATGTCGACCTGCGGCTTCAGGAAATAGAAGGCGCCGCCCAGCCGGACGTGGATCCCCGCAATGACCAGAAGCACGGTGGCGGCCGCCAGCAAATAGAGCCCGACGCTGGCCAGCTGCCGTTTGAAACCCCAGCGCAGCCAGAGCAGGTGAAAGACCGCGATGCCGAGCCCGGGAGCGCCGAACGAGCCGAGGTTGGCGACCGTCATGCCCGCGAAAAAACATCCGCCCAGGAAAATCCACGCCACCCAGCGCCGCGAATCCCGGGCCGCGGTGATGCAAGCCAGCGCCAGCGTGGCATACACGAGCACCGGGGTGTCCATATAGTCGCCATGGAGTCCGACGATAAACTGGGGCGCAAATACGCTCAGCGTGACCGCCAGCAGGGCGGGGAGCATCCCGGCGGCCCGAAACAGGATCGACCCGCAAGCGACCGCAAACAGGGCCGACACGATGAGCTTGAAACAAATCTCGGCCGCGACCGGCGGCAGGAGGCTCTGCACCAACGCCCCGG
This sequence comes from Lacunisphaera sp., assembly GCA_029945445.1. GTDB lineage: Bacteria > Verrucomicrobiota > Verrucomicrobiia > Opitutales > Opitutaceae > Lacunisphaera. The sequence goes on from JAQSCO010000005.1 coordinate 219,655, forward strand.
GCAGAATCCACGAGAGCCGCGACCCGTAATAGGTGGGCCCGAAGTCGGCGATATGGTTTTTCAAGTTCCATTGGTAGCCGGTGTAGAACCAGCTATCGAGGACATCGAACGGAGGGAAAGGGTAGCCCGGCCGGAAGAGCAGGAGGGCCAGCGTGCCGGCGGCCCAAGTGAGGACCAGCCCGGCCAGCTGCCGGGCGTTGATGCCGCCTCCCGGCCCCGCCGTTAGCCGGCGGTTGAGATCATCGAGGAAGCGACGAAGAGGGGCGGGCATGACGCTGATGAATCGGCCGCCGGCTTGCGTCAGGCCCAGAGGGGCTGGAGGCCGGCGGCCGCGCCGGAGTCGTCCCGGCACAGGCCGATGGGCACGTAGCGGATGCGGGGATCGGCGGCGAGGCCCTTGAGGCAGCGCCAGAAGTCGATGACGGTGAGGGCCGGCCGGCCGCGGAGCAGCTGGTCGGCGGTGAGGGAGGTGTAACTCTTGTCGGTGGTGGTCACGAGCACGACGTCGGCATCCTTCAGCGCCTCGTCGAGCGAATCGGTCACCAGCGCGCTCATCTTCAGCGCGACCTCGGCGTTGGCGGCGGCGAGGTTGTCGTGGCCAATGACGCGGTAGCCCGCTTCCGACAGGGCGCGGCACAGGTAGATGCCAGGCGATTCGTCGATGACGTGCGACAGGGGCTTGTAGGCCAGACCCAGCACGGCGACGTTGACGCCTTTGGGCAGGTGCGGCTGCAGTTTTTCCACGTAGCGCTTGGAGAGGCTCCGGTTGTAGTCGTCGTTGGTCTTCAGCAGGCGGCTGTCCACGCCGAGCTGCTGGCCCATGAAGTTGAGGGCGACGTTGTCGCGGGGGAAGCAGGGGCCGCCGAAGCCGAAGCCGCCGGTGAGATATTTGCGCCCGATGCGCTTGTCCAGGCCGAGCGCGTCGCTGACCACGTCGACGTCACCGCCGGGCAGGTGCTCGCAGAAGTCGGCGAGCATGTTCGCAAAGGAAATCTTCATCGTCACGTAGCTGTTGACGGCAATCTTCGCGAGCTCGGCGTTCTCGAGGCTCATGCGTTGGACCGGGGCGTTGTTCTGGCAGACGCGGTGGTGGATTTCCTCGAGCCGGTCACCGGAACGCTGGTCGAACTGGCCGAGGAGATAGAAATCGGGGTTGAGGAAGTCGCGGATGACGCTGCCGAGCGCGATAAACTCCGGGTTGTAGCACAGGCCAAAGTCCGGGCCGCATTTCTTGCCTGACTCCTTTTCCAGGATGGGCAGCAGGCCCTGGCGGGTGGCGCCGGGCAGCACCGTGCTGGTGAGCACGACGACGTGGTAGCCGGGCTTTTTCTTCAGCGCCTGGCCGATCGCCTTGAAAGCAAAGGAGGCGTATTGGAGGGTGAAAGCGCCGCGCTCATCACTGGGCGTCGGCACGATGACAAAGCTGAGGTCGGAACCGAGCACGGCCTCCTCCGTGCTCAGGGTGGCGCGGATGCGCGCTTGGTTGGCGGCGATCATCTCGCCGAGGCCGGTCTCATGCACGGGGGCCCGGCCGGCGTTGACGGCCTCCACCGCGTGTCGGTTGACGTCGACGCCGATGACATTGAGGCCACAGGAAGCCAGGCCGGCGGCCATGCTGCCGCCGAGTTTGCCGAGGCCGATGACTGAGACGTGCTGGATCATAGGGGAAAGCATGGAACTGGATCAGGCCCTGCGCTTGGCCCGGATGAGCATGTGCCAGCCCAGTTTCTGTTCCAAGGCGCGAAACATTTCCCGGGGCATCGCCTTGAACCAGGGCTGCAGCTCGTATTCGTAGCGCACGTATTTCTCGATGACGTAGGGGAAGATGTGCTCCTGCCGGATGTCGATCACGGTGTAGTCCTGCAGCAGGGCGCGGACCTCATCCTGGGTGTAGGTGAAGGCAATCGGGCAGCCGGTCTGGGCCTCGGGCTGGTCAAAGCCGGCCTCGATCAGGATGTTCTTCCACGAATTTTTTGCGTAGAGCATCAGCCGGAATTCGGATTGTGGTCCCAGATATGGGCGGACCCCGGCGACAATCCTCTCCGGGTGCGGGGCGTGGTGGATGACGCCGAAGGAATAGACCAGATCGTAGGTTTCCACCGGCAGAAAGGAGGAAAGTTCCTCGGCATTGCCCGAGAAGAACCGGCCCTTGAGCCCGTAGATATCGAAGCGCTGGCGGGCGAGCTTGAGGGACTCGTCGGAGAGTTCCACGGCCGTGTAGTCGGCGCCGGCGCGGGCGAAGGACACGCCCGCGGTGCCGAGCCCGCAGCCGATCTCGAGCACCTTCTTGCCGCGCCATTGCTCGAATTCGCTGAAAGCCGGGATGTGCGGCTCAACCATGTATTTCCGGGCCTCGACCTGGTCAAAATACTCGCGGGTGCCGACCGGCGCCGTGCCGTGGCGCAGGTTGCAGGGGCGGCGATTCCAATAATCGCGGACCGTGTCGAGTGAGGCGGGACTGCTCATGGCTCAGCTCTGGTTGACGACGGAGTCCTTGGACCGGCCGGATTTCATCTGATCGTGAATCCAAGCGTAGGTCTTTTCCATGCCCGTGCGGAGCGCAATCGAGGGCTCCCAGCAGAGCATCTTACGGATGAGGGTGTTCTCGGAGTTGCGGCCGTTCACGCCCTTGGGGGCGGTCAGGTTGTAGTTCCGTTTCAGTTTCACGCCGGCGATGGACTCGACGAGATCGACCAGCTGGTTGATGGAGACTTTCTCCTCGCTGCCGAGATTGATGGGGAAGGTGATGTTCTCGCTGCGCATGATGGCTTGGGTGCCGTGAAGGCAGTCATCGATATACATGAAGCTGCGGGTCTGGTGGCCGTCGCCCCAGATCTCGATCTCACGCGTGCCGGCCAGCTTGGCGGCGATGACCTTGCGGCACACCGCCGCGGGGGCCTTTTCGCGGCCGCCGTCAAAGGTGCCGTGCGGGCCGTAGACATTGTGGTAGCGGGCCACGCGGGTCACCAGGCCGAAGTCCTCGGTGAAGTGCCGGCACATGCGCTCGCTGAAAAGCTTTTCCCAACCATAGCCGTCTTCGGGCATGGCGGGGTAGGCGTCGGCCTCGACGAGGCCGGTGACGTTCGGGTCGGTCTGCTTGTCGTGGGCGTAGACGCAGGCCGAGGAGGCGTAGAAGAAGCGCGCCACGCCGGCTTCGCGCGCGGCCTTGAGCAGGTGGGTGTTGATGAGCACGGTCAGCATGCACAGCGCCTTGTTCTTCTCGATGAAGCCCATGCCGCCCATGTCGGCGGCGAGGTTGTAGACCCAGTGGGCGCCCTGGGTGGCGGTGCGGCAGGCCGGCAGCTCCTGCAGGTCGAGGGAGAGGTTGTCGACGCCGGGAAATTTCTGATACCAGCGGTCCAGGGGCTTAAGGTCCACGGCGCGGATGCGAGTGTGGCCTTGCTGGAGCAGGGCGGCGACGAGGTGGCCGCCGATGAACCCGCCGGCGCCACAGACTACTATAAGCTTATCCTTCATGTGATGGAAAAATAGAGCCGCAAGAAGTGCGGAATGTGCCTTGCCAAGTCAACGGCACTTTGTGCGCCGGGCCGGGTTTCATTGCTTGAGGCCAAGCAGAATCCAGCTGGGTTTGATCCAGAGGAGGGTCTGCATTTGCGGGGACAGTTCCGGCAGCAAGGTTTCGAGACCGGACGTGACACCCCGGACTGATTCAAACCCGGTCCGGATTTCGGGAACCGGGCAAAAATCATGCCACAGAATCAGGCCGCCGGGCCGGAGAACCTGCAGCGCCTTGCGGGTATCGCTGATGACCACTTCCGGGGCATGCCCGCCGTCCACCAGCGCGCTGTCGAAGAAGCCGGGCGGATAGGCGGTAGTGTCCCAATTGCGGCTGTCGCAATAAATCTGGCAGACGCGGTGCCCCAGGCCCCGGGCGCGGTAGAGGCGGCCGATAAAACCCTGGGCGTCGGTGCGGTGGTAGACAACGGGGCCGGTCTCCTTGGAGCCGAACACCTGCGTCTGGGTGACGCTGGGAACCGGTTCGTCCGGGGCGAATTTTTCGCTGTAAGCCCACGAGCCATCCGGCTTGGATTCGCCCTCGGGCAGATTGATGGTCCAGACCGTCGCCGCGCAGGCGTCGAGACAGAGGCTGGCGCCAAAGCCCTGCCAGGTGCCGAACTCAAGGTGCCGCCGGGGTTGGAATTGCCGGTAAAGGTAGGAGAAAATGGGTGCGTCATCATCCTCCATCCGCCAATCCGCGAGAGAGCGGGCGCTCGCGGACGGGGCGCCGCCGGGCCAGTGCAACCGTTGCGGCAGGTCGGCCAAGGCACAGGCATGCGGGGCGTGGTTGAAATCGTCGACGTTCACGTGAGGGCGGGGAAGTCGAGCATCAGGCTGCGGGAAGAGGCCAAGGCCTCGGGGGGCGCGGAACGCCGCATGATGAAATTATCATGGTCCAGCACCAGACTGTGCCGGTAGCCCCGGGCGAGCAGCCAGTCGAGGGCGGCGATGTTGGACTGCCCGCGCTGGCTCAGCGCGTGATTGAGCTCCACCACGAGCCAGGGATCAAAACGGGCGAGGGTTTGCTCGGCGCCCTGCAGCACCTCGAAATCGAAGGAGTCGACGTCGATCTTGAGGCAGTCCACCCGGCTGAGCTGCTGGTCCGCGACAAAGCTGTCCACCGTGGCGAAATCATATTCCATGACATCCGGCGGCTGACCCCACAGCCGGAAGATCTTCTCTTCCCGGCGGCCGGGATGACTGCCCATGGCCAGCCGGTGCACGGTGACGTTGGCGCAGCCATGATGGCGCAGGTTCGTTTCCAACATGTCCGCGGTGGCGGTGGGCTCAATGGCGTGCACCCGGCCCTGCGGGGACAACTGGGCGAAGAGGATGGAAAAGTAGCCGATGTTGGCGCCGCAATCGAGGTAGGTCCAGTCGGGGCCCGCGTGGCGCACGAACCAGTCTTTGGTCTGGAGCTCGCAGTTGGGGTAATACCACGCGAAACTCTCGTAGGAGGCGGGGAGATCGATGGGGGGGCGCCCCGGTATGTTGGTGTGCATCAGGCGGAGGGGGAGGCTGAAACCTCGGGTAGGGGCTTGACGAGTAAATCTGCATGGGCGTGCACCGGGCCCACGAGGGGCATCGCGGGATGCACCATCACCTCAATCACGCAGCCATCCTCGACGATGTCCCAGAGCACGGCGCGTGAGTAATCATACTGGCCTCCGGGCCGGCTCTCCCCCTCGGCAAAACCGAAGATGCCGGTTTTGATGAGGTATTTGTCGTGGGTCAGCGGCAGCCGGAACGAGGTGCGGGCATAAAGCCGTGTGCCCGGGGAAGCGGTGAGCCGGTGCTGGCGGGTAATGTCCTGGACCGAGTAGAGGAAGTTGTCCTTCGTGTCCTTGATCCGGATGCCGATGACGATGTCCGAGTCCACCTCCTGATGGACGGTCAGCAGGTAGTGCAGGGTGACAGTGTCGTTAAAACCAAACTGGGTCGCCGGTTCACCCCGGACATCGGTGCACAGGAGGTTTTCGATGGTCACCGCGCGCGTGCCATAGCGCGCTGTGTCGTTGTGTAGCAGGTGCTGCAGGGTGGAACGAAACAAGTCGGGCGGGGGTTCGGCGTGGTCGGCCCTGATCGCGGAGGCGCCGGTTGATTCCGCGTCCGCGACCTCCCGGCTAGCCACGGCAACGTGCGCGACCGGGGCGGGGGCTGTCGCAGCCGGGGCGGGTTCATTGCCTTGGTCCAGCACCACGCCCTGCTCCTGCCAGCAGAATTTCTCGTATTCGCGCGCCACCGGCTTGGCCTCGCCCCACATCTCGGCGCGGCCGTTCTTCAGCCACAGCGCGCGGGAGCAGATCGAGCGGACGGTGCCGATGTCGTGGGACACGAAGAGCAGGCTCACGCCCTTGTCGATCAGCTGCCGCAGGCGGCGGAAACACTTCGCTTGGAACGGGGCGTCGCCGACGCTGAGCGCCTCGTCCACGATGAGGATATCGGGGTCCACGCAGGTGTTCACCGCGAAGGCCAGGCGCATCAGCATGCCGCTCGAATAGGTCTTCACCGGCTGCTCGATGAAGTCGCCGATGTCGGCGAAGGCCGCGATCTCCGCGAAGCGCGACTCCACTTCTTTCTGGGACAGGCCCAGCACGGCGCCGCTGAGGAAGACGTTTTCCCGGCCGGTGAAGTCCGGGTTGAACCCCGCGCCGAGTTCCAGCAGCGCGGCCACGCGACCGTTGATCCGCACACTGCCGGACGTGGGCTGCAGCGTGCGGGCGATGATCTGGAGCAGCGTGCTTTTGCCGGCGCCGTTGCGGCCGATGATGCCGACGGCTTCACCGCGCTTCACTTCAAAACTCACTTTCTCGAGGGCGTAGAAATCCTTGTAGCCGGCGCGGGCGTGCCGGCGCAGCCCGTCACCGAGCGAACCGGGCAGCCATCGCGCCGCCTCCTCGGAGAGCGGACTGATCAGCCGCCGGGACGGGGTGGCCCAGATGCGGTAGGCCTTGCTGACGTTCTCGACGGAAATGACGGGCGCATCCCTCATGGTTCAGAGGACATCGGCAAAGGCGGGTTTCATCCGGCGGAAGGCGAGGTGGCCGAGGTAACAGGCCACGAAGCCGGTGAGGTAAAGGTAACCCAGGTGGTGGTAGTTGAGCGGCCGGGCCCAGAGGGCGGCATCGCGGGTGAGGTCGATGGCGAGCAGCAGGGGATTGAGGCGCAGGTAGGTCCAGGCGGCGGGATATTTCTGGGCGGTGAAGAACACGCCGCTCGCCCACATGAGGGACATCGACAGGAATTGCATGACCTGGCCGATGTCGCGGAAAAACACGCCGAGGGCGGAGAAGAACCAGCTGATGCCCAGGCCGAGCAGGACCAGCGGCAGGACGATGACCGGCAGCCACAGGATGGAGAGGGGGATGCCGTGGCCGGAAATCAGCAGGGCGGCCAGCGCGAGCCCCAGGCTGATCAGCAGGTGGAAGACCGCGCCGCCCACGCTGGCGGCCGGCAGGATTTCGAGGGGGAAGACCACCTTCTTCACGAAGTTGGGGTTGCCCACGATGAGGGTGGGGGCGATCGCGAGCACTTCTGCCACAAAATGGAAAAGGGTCAGGCCGAGAAAAATTCCCAGGGCGTAGTCCAGGCGCGTTTCGTCGGGCAGGACGCCGAAGCGGCCGCCGAAGATATAGCCGAACACCAGCACATAAAGCCCGAGCAGCAGCAGCGGGTTCAGGAACGACCAGATGAGGCCCAGATGGCTGCCCTTGTGGCGCAGTTCCACGTTGCGCAGGGTGAATTGCCGGAGCAGTTCACGATGCACCCAAAGGTCCGTGGTGAAGGGCAGGAATTGGCGCAACATTACGAGCGAAGAGTGGTTGGTGTTTAAAGCCTTGGGCGTTTGGGCAAGTAAAGGTAAATCCGGGTCCCGCGGCGACGGTTTGGGCGGGGCCGCCCGTAAAAATTCCTGATTGCCAAAGCACTTACTTTGGGACGCCCTGTCCTTTACTTTATGAAAATCTGGAAATTGCTAACCAGTGTGCCGTTGCTGGCCGTCAATTTGTGGGCCGCGTCACCCGCCGTGCAGGATTTGCCGCTGCCCGAGAAAATCTTTCCCCAGCTCGACGGCATCCTGAAAAAAGCGGTGCAACAGTCCCCCCGCATGCTGAATCGGGCACTGGACCTCGAGATCGCCGAAAACAACCGGATCCAGGCGCGGGCCAACCTGCTGCCGAGCCTGGGCGGTTATGCCAATTATTTCGAGGCCCGGGACACCCGGGCGGACCAGTCCGGGCGGCTCAATGTGACCAAGATCTCCTATAACTTCTCCCTCAATCAGCCGCTCTTCTACTGGGGTGAGCGCCGCAACAATGCGCGCGCCGGCGAAATTCAGGCCGACATCGTCAAGGGCCAATACCGCGACGGCTATCGCGCCCTGGCCCAGACGCTGCGCTCGGACTACCTGCGCCTGATCGTGCTGAAGCTCGCGAGCAAACGCGGGGTCTATTACGTGCAATTCACCAAGAACCAGCTGGCCCAGGAGGAGGAACGGCTCACGAAGAAGGTGATTTCGGAATACCAGATCTCCGCCGTCCGGCTGGCCGCGGAGCAGGCGCAACTCATCAGCGAGCGGGCGCAGTTTGATTTTGAGATGGCCAGGCAGTCCTTCGCCCGGCTCTCCGGCACCCCCATGCTGGGCGACGACGAGATCCCCGACGATGTCCCGGTGCTCACCTACGGTCCGGCGCCCTTCGACCGGTTGCTCGCGGATTTCCTGGGCCAGAAGGATCCGCCCACGATCGAGGCCTACACCTTCCGCCAGCAGTGGGAGAGCGAGAAGCTCAACTATTCGAACCAGAAGAAGCGGCTGCTGCCGAAGTTCAATTTCGTGCTGGGCGTCAGCCAGGATGACCAGAGCTACACCATCAACGTGGCGCAGCGCTACCGCGTGAATTCGCGCTTCACCGGGGTCACCGCGAACTGGACGATCTTCGACGGCTTCACCTCGCAGGCGGCCGTGCGCAATTCGCTGGCCCGGCTGCGCCAGATGGACAACGACTACCGGGACCTGACCGCGCGCCTCGCCCAGCAGGCCCAGACCGCGGTGCGCCAGCTCAATTTCTCCGCCCGCGGGATGTCGATCGCGGACCGTTCCGTGGTCGCCTGCCAGGGCAGCCTGAAGACCCGGCAGGACGACTTCACGCGCGGGGTCACCTCCGAGTCCGATGTCAACGCCGCCCGCCTCGCCCTGTATGACGCCCGGATCAACGCCAGCAACAACCGCAACGAATACCTCGGCCGCATGGTCGAATTTCTCGGCATCGTTTTCGAGGATCCGGTCGTCGCGAATGTTTCCGACAAGTAAATGAGCACCTCCTCCCCCGCCAAGGCCAACTGGCCGCTCCGCCTCGTCCTCACCGCCGTCCTCCTCGGGCTCGCCGTCTACGGCGGCCTGTATGCCCTCCGGCCGGTCGCGCTCGTGGCCCCGGTGGAACGGGGCAAGGCGGTGCGCACCGTTCCCGGGACCCTCGAGGTGAAGGCGGAATTCGCCATCGAGCTCAAGAGCGAGGTGGGCGGCCGCGTCAGCTCCAGCGAACTCGACGTGGGCAAGCATGTCTTCAAGGGCGACACCCTCGTGCAGATCGACACCGGCGACGTCGATCTCGACATCGAGCGCATCCATAACGAGATCACGGCCGCCAAGCGCAAGGTCGAGCTGGGCTCCACCCTCCGGCCCGAGGTGCTCAACTCGCGCGACACGCTGGACAACCTCGAGCGCCAGGCCAAGGCCGGGTCTTATCCCGTCGCCGAATTTGAGAAGCAGAAGCGGCTCCACCAGCAGCTCCAGCAGAAGATGGACCTTGACGAGGTCAACCTCCGCCTCGCACTGGAGAACTTCGAGAACAGCCTCCGCGCCAAGGAGCGCGAGAAGTCCAAGATGACCATCACGGCCCCGTCGGACGGCGTCGTGACCGTCGTGACCACGCGCGTGGGCGACCTGATCGGCAGCAATTCCCCCATCGCCACCATCATCGCCGTGGGCCGCACGATCGAGGCGAAGATCAGCGAGGAGAACTTCGCCGCGATCAAGCTGGGCCAGAAGGCCACGGTGCATTTCCTCACCTTCGGGGCCGACCAATACAATGCCGTCATCTCCAAGATCCTGCCCTCGGCTGATGCCGCCACCCAGCGCTACACCGTCTTCCTCGACATCTTTCTCCCGGAGGGCCGCACGCTCCTGCCCGGCCTGACGGGCGAGGTGAGCATCATCATCGCCGAGCGGGCCGACGCCCTGATCATTCCCCGGCGCGCGCTGGTCGGCGATTACGTCTATGTCGCGGCCGGCGGCGCGCTCGAGCGGCGCAAGGTCACCAAGGGCTTTGACAGCTTCAACAAGGTCGAGATCCTCACCGGCCTGCAGGCGGGCGACGAGGTGGTCGTCGAGCAGCAGGACCGCTTCCGCGATGGAGACCGTGTGCGCAGCCGGCTCCTGACCAACTGACCCCTGCCGGGCCCGCGGCCGTGTCCACCAACCTTCGCATCGCCCTCCGTTTCCTGACGGCCCGCAAGCGCTCCATGCTGATGAGCCTCGCGGGCATCATCTTTGGCGTGGGATTTTTCATCGTCACGCAGGCGCAGACGAGCGGCTTCGAGCAGTTCTTCATCAAGGTCATCCTCGGCACCAACGGCGCGATCCGGATCGAGGACAAGATCCAGGCCACCACCTTCACGCTCGCGGCCGCCGGGCACGACCCCGACGCCAGCAAGTTCGAGGTGGAGACCGACCGCACCGGCCGGAAATACATCGCGGGCGTGGAGGATCCCGGCCTCATCATCGAGGCGCTGCGCCGGTTCCGCAATGTCGCGGGCGCGTCCACCGTGCTCGAGGGCTCGGTGATTGCCGACAGTTCCTTCAAGAACGACTCGGCCAAGGTCTACGGCATCAAGCTGGAGGACCACCTCGCGGTGTCCGACCTCGCGGAGCAGGTGGCCCGCGGCCACGGCTCGCTCGATGACTTCCGCACGACGCCGCAGGGCCTGCTGGTGGGCAAGGTGCTGGCCGACCGCCTGCTGCTGAGCGTGGGCGACTCGCTCATCCTGCAGGCCGGCACCGAGCAGCGCCGCTACCGTGTTTCCGCCATCTATGTCACGGGCGTCAGCGACATCGACAAGGTGCGGATCTACATGCACCTCGGCGAGGCGCGTTCGCTGCTCAAGAAGGCGACGGGGGCCTCCTTCATCCAGGTGTCGCTCTTTGACCGCGACCGGGCCCCGCAGGATGCGGTGCAGCTGGAGGAAATCCTGAGGCACGGGGCCAAGAGCTGGCAGGAACGCGAGGTGTCGTGGCTCAACGCGTTCAAGGCCCTGCAGGTCTCGGCCGCGCTCACCGTCTCCACCATCATCCTTATCTCCGGCCTCGGCATGTTCAACACGCTCGCCATGCTCGTCATCGAGAAGACCAAGGAGATCGCCATCCTGCGCTCCATGGGCTACTCGCGGCGCGACATCTCGCAGATCTTCCTCTGGCTGGGCGCGATCGTGCTCGGGATCGGCACGGTGGGCGGGTGGATCCTGGGCTTCGCCGTGACTTACGGCGTTTCCAAGTGGCCCATCCACATCACGGGTATTTTCACCGCCGAGACCTTCCAGGTCTACTGGTCCATCAACCACTACCTGATCGCCACCCTGTGCGCCGCGGTCGTGGTGATGACCGCGGCCGTCATCCCGGCCCGCCGCGCCGCGCGGCTCGAGCCGGGCGACATCATCCGGGGGACCTCCCAATGAGCCCGCCGGTCCAGGCCTCCACCGAGTTCGCCCTGCGCTGCGAAAACCTGCACCGTTACCTTGGGCAGGGCGAGGGGCGGGTGCACGTGCTGCGCGGCGTGTCGTTCGCGGCGCGGCCCGGCAAGGTCACGGCGATTGTCGGCCCGTCCGGCTGCGGCAAGAGCACAACCCTCTACCTCCTCGGCCTGCTCGACCAGCCGGACGACGGCTCCATCTGGATCCGCGACCGGCTCATGTCCAACAGCAGCGACCTCGACCGCACGGCGGCGCGTTGCGAGCACATCGGCTTTGTCTTCCAGTTTCACTTCCTCATGCAGGAGTTCTCGGCGCTGGACAACGTGATGATGCCGATGCGCAAACTCGGCCGGCTCTCCGACGCGGAGATGGCCGACCGGGCCCGGGCGCTGCTCAAGGATGTCGGGCTGGGGGACAAGACCCACCGCCTGACCACCCAGCTCTCCGGCGGCGAGCAGCAGCGCGTGGCCATCGCCCGGGCCCTCGCCAACCAGCCGGCCATCATCCTCGCCGACGAGCCCACCGGCAACCTGGACGTGAAGAATTCCGCGATCATCTTCGACCTGCTGACCAGGCTGGCCAAGGAAAACGGCCAGGCCGTCGTCCTCGTGACGCACAATCCCGACATCGCCCACCGCTGCGACGAGATCAAGCCGATGCGCGACGGCGAATTCTGCTAGGATTGCCGGCGGTGCCGGGGGGCGGGTCCCCGGATGTGGGGATGGCGCCCTGGTTGGTGGTCAAATCGGCTGATTTGTAAGCGGGATAAAGGTGCGCCAAATGGATATTTTTCCGATTAGCGAGAAAATTGAGCCCCCCGGACCGAGCTAATATTCACCCACCGGCTGACCAGTGTGGAAATTTTGTTTTACATTGGTGGAGCGCCTTACTTCCCTTGGCGGGAATTTGAACCGCACCCACACCGTGAGTCCGAATTGTTCGCGCAAATCATTCCTCGCCAGATTGGGCGGCCTGCTCGCCCTAGGCGGGCTGGTTCCCGCGCTCCTTGGGCGGTCCGTGGTGGCGCCGGCTGCGGTCCCCGTTTCCCTCCGGGTTGAACCGCGCGCCGTCCCGCGCAAGGACGGAAGCTGCTGACCGCCGGTCCGGCGAACCACGCATCCTCCCTCGGGCCCATGTCCAAGATTTTCCCCAAATCCGCCAACGCTCTGCCGCTGCAGATCGTGATTTTTCTGACCGTCCTTGGCGGCGTCGCGGCGGCGGGCATCACCTATTACGCCACACCGGCCTACCTGCGCGTTGGCTACCAGCCGGTGCAGCCCGTCCCGTTTGAGCACAGCCTGCATGCCGGGCAGCTCGGCATCGACTGCCGCTACTGCCACGCCTCGGTGGAGAAGTCCGCCACCTCGAGCGTGCCGGCCGCCCAGACGTGCATGAACTGCCATAGCATCATCAAGACCCAGAGCCCGCTGCTCGAGGTGGTGCGCCAGAGCTACGCGACCGGCCAGCCGGTGCCGTGGGTCAAGATCCACGCCGTGCCGGACTACGTCTACTTCAACCACTCCGTCCACGTGAATCGCGGCGTGAGCTGCGTCGAGTGCCACGGCAAGGTCAATGAAATGACGGCCGTCTACCACGCCAAGCCCCACAGCATGAGCTGGTGCCTCGACTGCCACCGCGATCCCGCCGCGCGCATCCGCGAGCCGGGTGACGTCTACAATCTCGATTCCCAAACGCTCGCCGAGCAGGGCAAGCTGGCCAAGGCCCAGGGCTACATCCACGACTGGAATGTCAAACCGCCCACCAGCTGCTCCGGCTGCCATCGCTGATGAAACGCAAATTTGATCATTCCGCTCCCGCGCCGTCCGGATCCGCCGGTCCGAAATACTGGCGCAGCCTCGACGAGCTGGCCGACACGCCCGGCTTCCGCGAGCACATGGCCCGCGAGTTCCCCGAGGGCGCGTCCAGCATCGAGGGCGTTGATCGCCGGCAGTTCATGAAGCTGATGGCCGCCTCGTTCGCGCTTGGCGGCCTGGGTCTCGCCGGCTGCCGCCGCCCCGAGAAGCACATCCTGCCCTACGGCAAGTCCGTCGAATACACCGTTCCCGGCCTCCCGCTCTATTTCGCGACCGCGATGCCGCTGCGCAAGTCCGCCATCCCGCTGCTCGCCGAGACGCACCAGGGCCGCCCGACCAAGCTCGAGGGCAACCCGAGCTACCTGCCGCACGGTGGCGCCAGCTCGCTCCTGGCGCAGGCCTCGGTCCTCGACCTTTACGATCCCGAGCGCGCCACCGGTCACACCCAGGGCGGCATGGTGCTGACGAACGACGCGGTCAACAAGCTGCTCGCGGACATCAACAAGACCTACGCGGGCCGCGGCGAGGGCCTGGCGTTCCTCGCCGATGAGTCCGCCTCGCCGACCCGCGCGCGCCTCGTCGCGAAGCTGAAGAGGATTTTCCCGCGCGCCATCTGGGCCGAATACGAGCCGGTGCAGGACGAGCCGCCGGTCGCCGCCGCGCAGGCCGCGTTCGGCCAGAACGTGAAGCCCGTCTACCGCTTCGCCCAGGCCAAGCGCATCCTCTCGCTTGATGCGGATTTCTTCCACGCCGAGGCCGGTTCGCTCTATTACGCCCGCGAGTTTGCCAAGGGCCGCCGCGTCAGGAGCAAGGACGACGAGATGAACCGCCTCTACGTCGCCGAGAGCGGTTTCTCGCTCACCGGCAGCATGGCGGACCACCGCCTGCGCATCGCCAGCAGCCAGATCCTTTCGCTCGCGGCGGCGGTCGCGAACAAGGTGCTCGCGACGGAGATTTTCGCCCCGCTGACCAAGGGCCTCGAGATCAACCCCGAGTGGATCGCGCAGTGCGCCGAGGATTTGCTCGAGCACTCCGGCGCCAGCCTCGTCGTTGCCGGCGCCCACCAGCCCGTCGCCGTCCATGTGCTCGCCTACGCGATGAACGCGAAGCTCGGCAATGTCGGCAAGACGATCGACTTTGTGGCGGTTGAACCGGCCGGCGCCTCCACCATCCAGGCGCTCGCCACCGCGATGAAGGCTGGTGCGGTCAAGACGCTCTTCGTGCTCGGCGGCAACCCGGCCTACAACGCGCCGGCCGATCTCAATTTTGGCGTGCTGCTGAAGTCGGTGCCGCAGGTGATCCGCCACGGTTACTCCGTGGACGAGACCGCGGCCCTGGCCGGCGTGAATATCGGCGCGACCCACTATCTCGAGTCCTGGGGCGATGCCCGCACGGTCGACGGCACCATCGTGCCGGTCCAGCCGATGATCATGCCGCTCTTCAACGGCGTATCCGAGGTCGAGCTGCTCGCGCGCGTCGCCGGCGACGACAAGGCTGACGCCTACGCCGAGGTGTTCATCACCCTTGGCGGCGACAAGAAGGTCTTCGAGAAATTCCTGCACGACGGCCAGCTCGAGGGCTCGGCCTACAAGGTGGTTTCCGTGGCGTTCGATCCGCAGCGCGCCGCTTCCGTCTTGGCGCAGAGCCCGGCTTCCACCGCGCTCTCGAAGGACAACCTCGAGGTTCGCTTCGCCACCGACCACAAGATGGACGACGGCCGCTTCGCCAACAACGGCTGGCTGCAGGAGTGCCCGGATCCGATGACGAAGATCTCGTGGGACAACGCGATCCTCGTCAGCCCGCGCCTCGCCAAGGAACTCGGCATTGTCCCCGCCGGCAGCCTGCTGCAGGTCGCGCGCAAGGAAGAAGCCGAGTTTACCCAAGGCAAAGAGAACGCCCATGTCTTTGAGGTGACCGTTAACGGCCGCACCGTGCGCGGCCCGGTCCACATCCAGCCCGGTCTGGCCAATTACACGATCGTCCTCCCGCTCGGCTACGGCCGCAGCCAGTCCGGCCACATCGGCACGGGCACGGGCTTCAACGCCTACGCCATCCGCACCAGCGACGGCCTGGGCTTCGTGACCGGCGCGACCGTGCGCGACACCGGCACGCGCATGAAGCTCGCGAACACGCAGGAGCACTGGTCGATGGAAGGCCGCGACATCGTGCGCGAGGCGAACTTCGAGGGTGAATTCGGCTACAAGAAGAATCCCGCGTTCGTGACCGGCATCGGCATGGAAGGCCATTCGCCCGCGGTCTACGGCGACTACACGCCCGAGCAGTTCGCCGCGCTGCCCGCCGCCGAGCGCAGCAAGCTCGCCATCGCCCGCGCCATCGAGACCCCGCGCGGCAACTCGCTCTACGAGACCCCGAATCTCACCGGCACGCACCAGTGGGGCATGTCGATCGACCTCAACACCTGCATCGGCTGCAACGCCTGCATCGTCGCCTGCCAGGCGGAGAACAACATCCCGATCGTGGGCAAGGAACAGGTCATGCGCGGTCGCGAGATGCAGTGGATCCGTCTCGACCGCTATTATTCCGACGGCCAGGCCGACCCCGAGGCCTTCGGCGCCGAGGGCAACAAGATCCTCCCCGAGGATCCGCAGGTTTCCATGCAGCCGATGACCTGCCAGCACTGCGAACTCGCGCCCTGCGAGACGGTGTGCCCGGTCAACGCCACGGTGCACGACGACGAGGGCATCAACGTGATGGCCTACAACCGCTGCATCGGCACCCGCTATTGCGCGAACAACTGTCCCTACAAGGTTCGCCGCTTCAATTTCTTCGACTACAACAAGCGCGCCACCGACGCCCTCTACCTGGGCCCGCTCGGCCACCAGAGCGAGATGCCGGAGCTGGTCAAGATGGTGAAGAACCCCGACGTCACCGTGCGCATGCGCGGCGTCATGGAGAAGTGCACCTATTGCGTCCAGCGCGTGCAGCAGGCCAAGATCGCGCAGAAGCGCAAGGCCGGCTCACCCCTCGAGGGCCTGGCTGACGTCCGCGTTCCCGACGGCACGGTCAAGACCGCCTGCCAGCAGGTGTGCCCGGTCGAGGCCATCGTCTTCGGCGACATCAAGGACGAGCACAGCGCCGTCTCGAAGGCCAAGGCTCAGGATCGCGACTACGCCGTCCTCGGCTACCTCAACATTCGCCCGCGCACGACCTACCTCGGCAAGCTGCGCAACCCGAACCCGTCCATGCCCGATTACGCCGCGCTCCCGCTTTCCCGCGTCGAGTATAACAAGAAGAACGGCCACACCGAGCACGGCCACGGGGCCGAGAAGCACGGGCACGACGAAAAGAACGGGGGGCATGCCGGATGAGCGCGCACTCCGCCGATACTTCCGCGCCCGCCATTCTCGCCGAGGTCAAGCCGGCCGTCGTGCCGCGCCGCGTGCTCGTCGAGCACGGTCGCGACTTCCACTGGATCACCGAGAAGATCTGCGGCCTCGTCGAGGGTCCGACCCCGACCTGGTGGTGGGTGTGCCTCGGCGTCGCGGGTTTCATCGCCTCGTTCACCGTCGCCGGCCTGACCTACCTCGTCTCCACGGGCGTTGGCGTCTGGGGCCACGCGAACCCGGTCAACTGGGCGTGGGACATCGTCAACTTCGTGTTCTGGATCGGTATCGGCCACGCCGGCACGCTCATTTCCGCCATCCTCTGCCTGCTGCGCCAGAAGTGGCGCACGTCCATCAATCGCCCGGCCGAGGCCATGACCATCTTCGCGGTCGTGTGCGCGGCGATTTTCCCGGTCTTCCACGTCGGCCGCATCTGGTTCGCCGTGCTGCCCGGCTACCTGTTCCCGTTCCCGAACTCGAACGGCATCTGGCAGAACTTCCGCTCGCCGCTGGAGTGGGACGTGTTCGCGGTCTCGACCTACGGCACGGTGTCCGTCCTCTTCTGGTATGTCGGCCTCATCCCCGACCTGGGCACGATGCGCGACCGCTTCACCGCCGCGGGCAACGTGGTCAAGGCGCGCATCTACGGCTTCTTCGCCATGGGCTGGCGCGGCTCCAACCGCCACTGGAGCAACTACGAGATGGCCTACCTCATCCTCGCCGGCATCGCCACGCCGCTCGTGCTCTCCGTGCACACGATCGTGTCGTTCGACTTCGCCGTGTCGCTCATCCCGGGCTGGCACACGACCATCTTCCCGCCGTATTTCGTCGCGGGCGCCATCTTCTCCGGCTTCGGCATGGTGCTGACGCTGATGCTGCCGCTGCGCGCCATCTACCGCCTCGAGGACCTGATCACGCAGTATCACATCGACTGCATGTGCAAGATCACCCTGGCGACGGGCACCATGGTGGGCTACGCCTACTCGATGGAGTTCTTCATCGCGTGGTATGGTGCGAACCCCTACGAGGGTTTCGCGTTCATCAACCGTGCGTTCGGCCACTACGCCTGGGCCTACTGGATCATGATCAGCTGCAACGTCATCACGCCGCAGTTCTTCTGGTTCAAGAAGGTGCGCGAAAACACCACGCTGGTCTGGATCCTCTGCATCTTCGTGAATGTGGGCATGTGGTTCGAGCGCTTCGTGATCATCGTCACCTCGCTCGCCCGCGACTTCCTGCCTTCGAGCTGGGGCTATTATTCGCCGTCGGTCGTCGAGATCTTCACGTTCTTCGGGACGTTCGGCGTGTTCTCGTTCCTGTTCCTCCTTTTCATCCGCTTTGTCCCCATCATGCCGATGTCGGAAATCAAGGCGGTCATCCCCGCGGCCGATCCCCATGGGTCGTCCCACCATTAAGGAGGCCGCCATGAAAAAAACCTACGGCCTCATCGCCGCCTTCGACACGGTGCCCGCGCTTTACCACGCCTGCGAGAAGGTCCGCGACGCCGGCTACTCGCAGTGGGACACGTTCACGCCGTTCCCGGTCCACGGGCTCGATGCCGCGATGGGCATGCGCCGCTCCAAGGTCCCGCGCTTCTCGCTCGCCGGCGGCATCACCGGCTTCTTCACCGGCATGGGCTTCATCGCCTGGCTGGGGTGGGTGGAGTATCCGCTCGTGGTCGGCGGCAAGCCGATGTTCAGCCCGATGTTCGCCTTTCCCGTGGCCTACGAGCTGACGATCCTCTTCACGGCCTTCGCGACCATCGGCGGCATGTTCCTGTTGAACCAGCTGCCGATGCACTACCATCCTGTGCTGAAGGCGCCGCAGTTCGTCCGCGCCATGGACGACCGCTTCTACATTGTGATCGAGGCCAACGACCCGAAATTCAACCCGGCCCAGACCCGCGCCCTGCTCGAGCAGGCCGGTGGCAAGGACCTCGCCGAACTCGACGAATAAGATGCGTTACGCCTACTACACGCTCGCCTTCGTCGTCGTGCTCCTGATCTCGGTCATGGGCTTCCGCGGCATGAAGGCCACCCAGCCGCCGATCGAGGTGTTCCCCGACATGGACCATCAGGCCAAATACAAGCCGCAGGCCGAGTCCAAGTTCTTCGCCGACGCCCGCGCCGACCGGCCGATGCCCGCCGGCACCGTGCCGTATGGCCGCGGCACCGGCGTCGAGCCCGGCCGCGATTTCCATGACCCCGCCTTCCTCCGCGCCGACGACTTCCGCTACGCCGGCAAGGCCGCCGACGGTTCCTTCGCCCGCGGCTTCCCGGTGCCGGTCACCAAGGAACTCCTCCAGCGCGGCCAGGGCCGCTATGCGATTTACTGCGCGCCGTGCCATGGTGCGCTCGGCGATGGCAACGGCATCACCAAGCCCTACGGCATGCTCGCGGCGGCGACCTACCACGACGACCGCCTTCGCGGCATGGCCGAAGGCGAGATCTTCAACACCATCACGAACGGCAAGAACACGATGCTGTCCTATGCGGACAAGCTTTCGCCGGACGACCGCTGGGCCGTGGTTGCCTACGTGCGCGCCCTGCAGCGCGCCCGCCATGCGACGATCGCCGATGTCCCGGCCGACCAGCGCGGAGGGCTGAAATGACATGAGTGCCGCTCCCCAATCCACCGCCGCGCTCGCGGGCAAATTCCTGATCGCCGGGCTCGCGGGCCTTGCGGTCACCGCGCTCGGCTACTTCGCGACCGGCAACCAGCAGGGCGTGGCCCTTTCCTACCTGGTGGGCGTGGCCTACTGGACGACCGTGTGCATCGGCATGCTGCTGCTGATTCTCATCCATCACATCACGGACGCCGGCTGGTCCACGGTCATCCGCCGCCAGTATGAGCACGGGATCTCCGCGTTCCTCTGGCTCGGCGTGCTGTTCATCCCGCTCATCCTCTCGGCCTGGATGAATCCCGGCCTGGTGTGGCCTTGGATGGACCTCGGGCATGTGCTCCACGGCACGCACACGGTCGGCGAAGACCCGCTCTACCTCAAGAAGGCCGGCTTCCTCAGCCGGAACATGTTCACCGGGATGACCGTGGCGTTCTTCGCGATCTGGATCTGGCTCTCGGCCCGGCTCCGCAAGGCCTCGTTCGCGCAGGATGGCGACGGCGATGCGAAGTGGACCTTCATGAACCGCAAGACCGCGGCCTTTGGCATTCCGCTCACCGCCCTCGCCCTCAGCTTCGCGGCGATCTACTGGATGAAGAGCCTCGAGTATCACTGGTTCTCCACGATGTATGGCGTGTGGTTCTTCGCGAACTGCGTGCGCGCCGGCCTCGCGTTCGCGGTCTTCATCACCTGCTGGCTCTACGCCCGCGGCGACTACAAGGGCATCTTCAATACCGGCCACTTCCACGCGCTGGTGGCACTGGCCTTCGCCTTCGTGGTGTTCTGGGCCTATGTGACCTTCTCGCAGTACTTCCTGATCTGGAACGCCAACGTTCCCGAGGAGACTTTCTGGTATAACATCCGCGAGACCGGCGACTGGTGGTATATCGGCATGCTGCTCCTGTTCGGTCACTTCTTCGTGCCGTTCCTCTCCTGGCTGGTCTACCGCAACAAGGCCGAGCGCAAGCCGGCGGCCATCATCAGCGCCTGGATCGCGATCATCATCCTCGTCGACCTCTGCTACAACGTCCTCCCGGCCCTGAAGGATACGCACGGGGAGCCGCTGCCGTTCCTATCGATCAACCTGCTTTGGGTGCTCTCCTCCGTGGTCGGCGTGGGCGGCATCTGCGTCTGGTCCTATTTGAAGAGCTTCCCGACGGCCAAGCTGATCCCGATCCGCGACCCGCGCATCGTGGAATCCCTCACGCACCATCCCGCCACCGCGTCGGAGCCCGGCGCCGTGCCGGCCGCCCACTAAGCCATGAGCGACTCCTCCTCCCATTTTTCCTTCCCGCACCGCACGCCCGTGTTCACCACGATCCTCGTGCTCGTGTGCATGGCCGTGTTCGGCTGGCTCGCGCGGAAGGTCTACGCGCCGCACGCCCGCGCCGTCGACAAGATCGAGGGCGTGCGCACCCCCGCCGACCGCGCGGCCCTGCTGGCGGAGCACCGGACCAAGGCACACGCCGAAGCCACCACCTACGGCTGGGTGGACCAGAAGGCCGGCGTTGTCCGCCTGCCGCTCGACCGCGCCGTGGAGCTGACCGTGCAGGAGCACGCCCAAAAGTGACCCGCCGATGAATTCTCCCGATAACAACCGCACGGAGCAGATGGAGATCGACGCCTCCGCCAAGTGGCCGGTGCTCTTCATTTTCGCCCACGCGCTGGCCTGGCTCATCGTCGGCGGCGCCCTCGAGCTGGCGGCGGCGATCCAGCTGCACACGCCCACCTTCCTCGCGACCTGCGAGTGGTTCACCCACGGCCGGCTCGCGCCCGCCGCGTCGAACGCCCTCGTCTACGGCTGGGGCTTCAACGCCGCCTTCGCCTTCGGCCTCTGGCTGATGGCGCGCCTGTCCGCCACGACGCTCCGCCACGGCGGCTGGCTCTTCGTGGCCGCCAAGTTCTGGAACGTGGGCGTCTTCCTCGGCGTGGCCGGCATCCTCGCCGGTTACTCGACCTCCTTCGAGCTGCTCGAGATGCCGCGCTTCGTCACCTTCCTCCTGCTCGCGGCCTACGCGCTCATCGGCGTGTGGGGCGTCACGACCTTCAGCATCCGCAACACCGAGAATGTCTTCGCCTCGCAGTGGTATCTCTTCGGCGCGGCGTTCTGGTTTCCGTGGCTCTACGCCATCGCACAGATCATGCTCTTCCGCGCCCCGGTGCGCGGCGTGATGCAGCCGGTCGTCAACGCGTGGTATGTGCACGGCCTCTACGGCCTGTGGTTCGTGCCGGTCGCGCTGGCCGCCGCGTATTACCTCCTGCCCAAGATCCTCGGCAAACCCATCTCGAACTACTACCTCGCGCCCCTCGCGTTCTGGTGGCTCGCGATCACGACCGCCTTCGCCGGCGGCAGCCGGCTGATCGGCGCCCCGGTGCCGGTCTGGATCCCGACGCTCGGCACCGTCGCCAACTTCATGCTCGTGGTCCCGGTCGTGCTCATCGGGCTCAACCTCTTCGGCACGCTCGCCGGTCGCTACGCCTCGCTGAAGGGCAGTGTCTCGCTGCGCTTCGTCTTCATCAGCCTGCTGGCCTTCGTGCTGGCGTCGGCGCTCAACTTCGCCTTTTCGCTGCGGGACGTCGCCGAGGTCGTGCAGTTCACGCTGCTCTCCAGCCTGCGCGACTGGCTGATCTTCTACGCCTGCTTCTCGACCGCCATGTTCGGCGCCGCCTACTTCATGCTGCCGCGCCTGACCGGCCTCGAGTGGCGCTCGCCCGCGCTGGTGAAGATCCACCTCGGCGCGACGGTGCTCGGCACCGGCCTGCTCACGCTCGGCCTGGCCTGGGGCGGCTGGACGCAGGGCCACCTGCTCGCCGATCCCGCCGTGGGCTTCACCGACCTCTCCAAGGCCATGACCTTCTGGTTCACCGTCCGCACCGGCGGTCTGGCGCTCCTGCTCCTCGGCCACGTGGCCTTCCTCGTCAACTTCATCTGGATCGCCTGGCCTTTCGATTCCCGCCACACCGCGCCGGCGCAGATCAATCCTCCGCCCGCCCTGGAGGTGCTCAAGGCATGAAAAACGGTCTCGCCCTCTTCCTCGGCGTCTTCGCCGCCCTCGCGCTCTCCTGGGCCGGCCTGCTGCTGACCGCCCAGCGCCAGTTCGGCAGCCTCGGCCAGTTCAAGGATCCGGCCGACGACATGCTCTACCCGCAGCCGATGTCGGGCCTGGCCAACCAGGGCCGCCTCGTCTACCAGGATCTCGGCTGCGTCAGCTGCCACACGCAGCAGGTGCGCCGCGAGGGCTTTGGCACGGATCTCGCCCGCAAGTGGGGCGCGCGCGGCGGCTATGCCCGCGACTACATCCGCGACCAGACCGTGCTGATCGGCGCCAGCCGCCTCGGCCCCGACCTGCGCAACGCCGGCAACACCGAGCTGCACCCCTACGCTGACGCCGATTATTTCTACAGCCTGCTCTACGCCCCGGCGTCCGGCGCCCCGGGCTCGATGATGCCCGCCCACGCGTTCCTCTTTGACATCCACCCGGTCGCCGGCCGCCAGCCCTCCGAGCACGCGCTCAAGCTCTCGTCGAAGTTCGCCCCGGGCCCCGGCCTCGAGGTCGTGCCGACCGCCCGCGCGCAGGCCCTGGTCGCCTACCTGATGAGCCTGAAGGACACCTACGACTATCCCATCGAGCGCACCCGCAACGCGGCCGCCGCCGAGGAAAAGCACGGGGAAAAGCCCAAGGAGGGCGGTAAATAATGAGCGCCGAACCCGACAAGAATTTCCGCCTTGAGCAGGCCTGTGCGACCGACGACAGCATCCAGCAGGTCCACGCCCAGCTGCAGAAGACCAAGCCCGAGAAGACGGGCGGTTATCCGCTGCTGCCGCTTGGCATCCTCGGCCTGATGTGCGCCGCCGTCTTCTTCGGCTCGATCTACCTCGCGCACAATTCCATCCGGTTCGACCCGCTCGTCTACAACGAGCATGCCAGCCGCGATAAACCCGGCGCGCAGAAGATCGTCCCGCTCACCCGTGCCCAGCTCGGCAAGAAGGTTTTCGACGTCACCTGTATCGCCTGCCATCAGGCCAACGGTCTCGGTCTCCCCGGCCAGTATCCGCCGCTCGCCGGCTCAGAGTGGGCCACCGGCAGCGAGGAGCGCGTCATCCGCATCGTGCTCCACGGCCTCAACGGCCCGATCAAGGTCGAGGGCAAGGATTTCAATAACGTCATGGCCCCGCTCGGCGAGGCGCTCAAGGACGAGCAGATTGCCAACGCCATTTCCTACGTCCGGGCCAGCTGGGGCAACAACGCCCCCGAGGTCACGCCCGAGGCCGTCGCCAAGGTCCGCGCCGAGACGGCCGGCCGCAAGACCTACTGGACCGCCGCCGAGCTCGAGCAGGTCAAGTAAGCGTCAGTCGAAGAGTCGGGCAACAAAAAGGCCGGGCATGCGCCCGGCCTTCTCCGTGCTGCGAGAGGGCGTGCCTCAGTTTCGCTTGAAAGGATTCAAGCCGCCCAGGTCGGGCATCTGGAATTTCTGGTAGCCGGCCGGCGGGACGAAATCCGAGTCCGGTCGCACCCCGGGCTCGATCTTGGTGGCCTCCATCTTGAAAGTCTCCTTGCCCTTGAGGTCATGCGAAATCACGCGCAGCGGGAAACCACCCTTGCCCTTGAGCGCCTCCTCCCACTTGGCCGCGGCGGGTTTCCGACCCCCGCCAAAGGGACCGCCGCCGCCACCACCGCTACCCATGCCCATGAACATGCCCAAGCCCTCGGCGACCCACATTTCCGTGACCGTGTCCTTGTCCTTCACGAGGATCTGGCTGCATTTGTAGCCAAGAATGGTGTCGGTCTTGCCTGTCACCTCGACCTCGGCCGTGCTGGCACCCTGCTTCTCCATGGCCTGCTCGACCGGCTTCTTGATTGGCATAACCATATACATTTTTTGCTCGGGCATCAGCATCAGCATTTCCAGCTTCGCCAGGTCCATGATTGAGCTCATCTCGTGTCCCTCCGCCTTCATGTCCATGCGGATCTTCTGGCCTTTCATGGAGTAGGTCATGTCTTGGGCCCGGCCCTTGCCGGAGGTCATGGCCAGGGTTACTTTGCCCTCGAAACTGTCGGCAGCGAAAACATGGCCGGCAGCGCAAAGGCCGGCCACGACGAGAAAACGGATTAGGGAGTTCATGGGCGGGGAGCCTACCGGGCCGCCGTCCGGATTCAAGCCGCCGTTGAACGGCATTGCCACCCGGCGCCGGCTGGGGAATCCTCCCCGTCATGCCTTCCGAGTTCAGCATCACGCGCACGGTCGAGTTCGCCGAGACCGACATGGCCGGCATCATGCACTTCGCGAATTTCTTCCGCTGGATGGAGGCGGGTGAGACCGCGCTCTACCGCTCGCTCGGCCTGCCGCTGATCTCCTTCGTGCCGGGGCAGGTCGTCGGCTGGCCCCGCGTCAATGTCAGCTGCTCCTACCGCGCGCCGCTGCGGTTCAACGACACCGTCGAGGTGAAGCTCTTCGTGAAAAAACTCGGCACCCGCTCCGTCGTCTACCTGTTCCAGTTCCGCAAGGCCGGCGTGCTCTGCGCCGAGGGCGAGGTCACCGCAGTGTGCGTGACCGCGGGTGAGAAGGGCGTGATGGTGTCCGCGCCGATTCCCGCCGAGGTCCGTGCCAAGCTGCAGGTGGCGCCGCCGGCGGCGTGGGCCAGCTAGCCTCGCCCGCCGGGCGCCACTGGCCGGCGCCCATCCCAGACCATAGTATACTATTGGTTGACATCTTCCTGTTAGTCCATTTGTCAACTAATAGTATACTTAGGTGCCGTGCTTCCTCGGGTGGCGCCGGAGGAAAGGAGCGAAGGCCGGCGGGGTGACGGTTGCCTAAACCGCGTAGGGCGGGTGCGACTGGCCCTTGGCGGTGAGGGCGAAGATCTTCACGGCGTCGGCCTTGCCCTTCACCTTGACCTCGCCGAGCGCGCGGGCGGACGGCGGGACCGGCAGGGCGTGCAGGGTCGCCTCGCTGATGATGATCGGCGTGTCGTAGCCGGGCTCCTTCGTCAGCGACTCGAGGCGTGACGCGAGGTTCACGCCGTCGCCGATGACGGTATAATTGAGCCGCGTCTTCGAGCCCATGTTGCCGGCGACGACGCGCGCGGTGTTGATGCCGATGCCGAAGGCCAGCGCGGGTTGGCCCTCCGCCACCAGCTCGCGGTTGAGCACCTCGAGGGCCTGCGCCATCTCGCGCGCGGCGGCGATGGCCTTGCCCGCGGCGCCGGCGTCGGTGACGGGTGCGCCGAAGAGGGCCATGATCGCATCGCCGATGTATTTGTCGATGACGCCGCCGTGCCGCTCGATGATCGTGCTCATGCGGTCGAGGTAGCGGTTGAGCAGCGCGAGGACGTCGGTCGGGTTCATCTGCTCGCTCATGCCGGTGAAGTTCCGGAGGTCGCAGAAGAGGATGGTCACCTCGCGCTCCTCGCCGCCGAGCTTGAGGTCGGACTGGAGCAGCTGCGCGGCGATCTCGGGCGAGACGACCTTGCCGAGCAGGTCGCGCACGCGGTCGCGCTCGGCGAGGCCGGCGGTCATGTGGTTGAACGCGGTGGCCAGCTGGCCGAGCTCGTCCTCGCGCGGCAGGTCGATGCGGCGGGTGTAGTCGCCGGTGGCGACCGACTCGGTGTGGGCGGCGAGTTGCTGGAGCGGCTGGCTGATGCCGTGGGCGATCCACAGGGCGGCCAGGGTGGCGGTGGCGAGGGCGGCGAGCGAGATGAGCAGCACGATGTTTTCCAGCTCCCGGGCCGGGGCGAGCTCGGCCAGCAGCGAGCGCTGGAGCGCGATGCGGACGGGGGCCTCGCCGAGCAGGTCGAGCCGCTGGAAAAGCGTGACGTAGTCCTCGCCGTTGAGCGTGACGGTCTCGCTCTGCAGGGGGCCGTTCTTGGGCGCGGGCACGTGCCGGGCGACGGCCTGGGCCATCGGCCCGTCGAGGGTGGTGGAGAGCACGCGCGGGGGCTGCACTTCCGGGTCGTCGGAGGTGAAGGTCACGTCGAGCCGCGTGGTGCTCTTGATGGCCTGGGCGAACTTGGTGTCGATCGGGTAGGCGACGCCGAACCATGCGGCCACATTCGGATAGGGCGCGTAGAGCGGCACGACGACGAGCACGTGCAGCCGGCCCGCGAGGTAAGAGTAGCCGCTGATCTGCTCGAGGTCGTCCTTCGTGGCCAGGCGGACCAATTCCCTGAACGGGCCGGTGTTTTCGCTCCCCAGTTCGTCATCGGTCAGGGCGACGACCTCGCCCTCGAGGGAAAGCAGCGTGATGACGGGCGCCTTCACGCGTTCGCTGTAGGTCACGAGGGCGGAACGGAGCGTTTTCCGATCAAGGGGCTCCTGCATCATCAGCTGCCGGATGGGATAGTCGCTGCTCATCACCTTGGCGCTGCCCGCGAGGTAGTCGATGCGCTCGGCGAGGTTCTGCTGGAAAATGCGTACGCCGGTCTGCAGGCTTTGGTCGATGTGCTCGACGGCGTTGCGCTCGTTGGCGCGGGAGATGAGCAGGTAGACGGCGACCTGCACGAGGGCGATCAATCCGGCCAGCAGCAACAGCAGCTGGCTGCTGAAACGGCGGAAGCGGAAAACCCGGAAGGGCACGGCCTCAGCGATACCCGCTGGTTTTTCCCGCAGGGCCGCGCTTGACGCGCCGGTCGGGCTTGAGGGTGACGGTGAACTCGCGCTTGTTGTCCGGGCGCTCGGCGAGGGTGATCTCCTCGGTGATGGCGGCCGCCATGCGCGGATGCCAGAGCTGCAGCCGGTAGCGGCCGGCGGGCGCCGTGACCACGGCCGAGCCGAAGCCGTCGCTCTTGGCGAAATAGGGCGTCGGCACCACGATAAGGTAGGCGATCATCCAGTCGTGGATGTTGCAGCCGAGCGTGACCACGCCCGACACGTCAAACACGAACGACTCCGCGCGGCCGGGGTTGTAGAGCGGCAGCTCGAATTTCTTGGCCTTGGAGAGCGAGTAGACGTGGTGCTGCACCGTGTCCTTGTTGGGGAAATAGACGGTCGAGCCGGCCTGCACGATGGTGACGTAGGTCGTGTATTCCTGGTTCTGCTGGGCGATCTCGTTGCGCGCGGCGGGGACCGGCGGCGGGACGGGGGCGTCGAGCGGGATCAGGGCGACGACGGCATCGGCCACGTTCGCGGCCTTGTCGGCCTTGACGGTCACGGTCAGCTCGGCCGCGCCGACCGGAGCCAACAGGCCGGCCACCAGCAGCACTGAAAGGAAGGGACGCATGTTCAAAAGCGCTGGACGAAGCTCAGGGAAAGCAGGCGGACCTTGTAGCTCTCCCCCCGGCCGACGACGGAAGTCTGCTCGTAGCGGAGGGGCAGGGAACGGTCGCCGGCGAGCACCGGGGAGATTGAGATCCACGCGATGTCAGCGTGTGCGTCCATCGTGTAGACCTGCCAATTTTTGCCAAAGGTACCGCTGTCGGTGGTGTTTTTCCAGATCGCGTAGGCGTAGGGGTAGCTGGCGCCACGGCCGCCGATCCAGGCGTAGGCCACCTGTTCGCCCCACTCGCGCTTGCAGCCGGCCGTTAGCTGCCAGTGTTCGGCAAAATCGTAGTGCGTTTCGAGCGACAGCCCATGGTTGCTGTAATGGTAGACGCGGGCGCGGCCGGTGTTGGCCATGTAGTCGGCGGCCACCACGGTCTGCCAGCTTTCGTTCCAGCGCCGGGACCACTTCAGACCGGCGAGAAGCCGGGCCCCGCTGCGCTCCGATCCGCGGGAGGCGCTGCCGGTATACGAAAGATCAGCGCCCAGCACCGGGGCGAGCGGCCCGAGCCCGAATTTGCGCTGGATCCCAACCTCCGCTCCCAGCAGGACGCGATCCAGATCGTGGTAGCGGGGGCAGGATTCAAAGCCCGCGTTCGCGCCGAAGTTCAGCAGCACGTCGTGCGAAACCTGGCTGTGCCACTGGCCCTCGAAGTTCCCCTCGTAGAGCATGGCGTCGTAGGCTTCCGCTTCAAACGTGGTGTGGGTGATGTTTTCCTCCCAAGCCGCGGATAAGCTGGCGCTGGTGGTCGGGCCGGCCCGGACGAAGCCCGCGGCTCCGATCAGAAGCAGAGCGGCGAGGAGTGTGTGGGGTTTGGTCAAAGCAGTTCCTTGATAGTCTTCCACACCGTTTCGGCAATCCTGCGGTGGCCCTCGGCCGTGGGGTGGATGCCGTCGGCTTGGTTCAGGCTGGCCACGCCGCCGACACCTTCAAGCAGGAAGGAGATGAGCGGGGCGTGGTATTTTTCGGCGAGCTCGGGATACATGGCGGCGAACTGGCGGGTATACTCCGGCCCCAGGTTGGTCGGGATCTGCATGCCTGCCAGCACGACAGTTACGTGCGGCTGCTTGGCCCGGATGCGCTCGATCATGGCCTGCAGGTTGGCGCGCGAAGACTCCGGGGGGATTCCACGCAAGCCGTCGTTCCCGCCCAGTTCGAGGACGAGGATATCCACCGGTTGCCGCAGGATCCAGTCGAGCCGGCGCAACCCGCCGGCGGTCGTCTCGCCACTCAGCCCGGCGTTGACGACCCGCCACGGCCGGCCGGCCTCGTCGAGTTTCCGCTGGATGACCGCGGGGAAGGCGTCGTCGAGGTCCACCCCGAGCCCCGCCGTGAGGCTGTCGCCGAAGAAAACGATCGTGCGCTTTTCCGCCCCGACCAGCCCGGCGACCAGCCACAGGGCCAATGCGACCATTCGCCATGTTTGGTTTTTGCGCTTTGGGGCAAGTTCACTCTTCTTCAGGGCCATCGTATTGCAATGAGTGTTCAATCTATCCTAAAAGTCGAGCGGCTGACCAAGACTTATCCGACCGCGGCGGGCCCGCTGACCGTCCTGCACGAGGTTTCGTTCGCCCTCGCGGCGGGCAACACCTGCGCCATCGTCGGCCCGTCCGGCAGCGGCAAGACCACGCTACTCGGCCTCTGCGCCGGGCTCGACCAGCCCACGACCGGCACCGTGCAACTCGCCGGCCGCGAAATCGGCGGGCTCGATGAGGACGGCCGCGCGCGCGTGCGCAACGAGGCCGTCGGGTTTGTCTTCCAGAACTTCCAGCTCATCCCGACGCTCACCGCGCTCGAGAATGTGCTGGTGCCGCTCGAGCTCCGCGGCGAGACCGGCCACGAGGCCGACGCCCGCGCCCTGCTCGATCGGGTGGGCCTGGGCGGGCGGCTCGACCACTACCCGGTGAAGCTTTCGGGCGGGGAGCAGCAGCGCGTGGCGCTGGCCCGGGCCTTCATCAACCGCCCGCAGATCCTGTTCTGCGACGAGCCGACGGGCAACCTCGACGGCGACACCGCGCACGCGATGGTGGACCTCATCTTCGGCCTCAACCGCGAACGCGGCACGACGCTGGTGCTCGTGACCCACGACCTCGAGCTCGCCGGCCGCACCCAGCGCATCCTGCGCCTGCGCAGCGGCGCCGTGATTTCCGACGAAAAAACCTAAGGTCACCCAACCACCAACCCTGGGCCCGCGAATAACGCGAATCGACACGAATAAAAGGAATGCCCTATGAATGACCTGATCCATGCCAAGGAGTGCTACCAAATAGTTGGGGCATGCTTTGAAGTATATAACGACAAAGGCTGCGGGTTTCTGGAACCCGTCTATCATGACTGTCTCGGGCTGGAGTTTGGTTTGCAGCAGATGCCCTTTTTGCATGAACCACCCTTGCACCTCACCTACAAGGGCCAACCAATCAAACGCACCTATTCGCCTGATTTTACCTGCTGGGATAAGATTGTGGTCGAACTCAAGGCGGTCGAGAAGCTGACCGATGAGCACGTGGCACAAGTGCTCAGTTATTTGCACGCAACCGGCTACGAACTTGGGGTGCTGATCAATTTTGGTCACTACCCGGGCCTGGAATGGAAACGAATCGTGAGGGCATCAAAATGATTCGTGTGAATTCGCGTCATTCGCGGGCAAAATGAATTTCATCCTGAAAATGGCCTGGCGGGACACGCGCGCGGCGCGGCGCCGGCTGCTGCTTTATTCACTGTCCATCGTGCTCGGCGTGGCGGCCCTGATAGGAATCAGCTCGCTGGGTGATAACATGCGGGCGGCCGTCGACACGCAGGCCAAGGGCCTGCTCGGCGCCGATCTCTCGGCCACTGCGCGGCAGACTTTTTCCGACAAGGCCCTGGCCCGGCTCCACGCCGCGGGCGGGGAATCCGCGCAGGGTGTCTCCACCACGACCATGGCGACCTTCGGCAACGGCGCGCGGCGCCTCATGCAGCTGAACGCCGTGGAGGGCGGGTTTCCATTCTATGGCGAGGTCGAGACGGCCCCCGCGGGGGCGTTCGCCCAGCTGGCCGACGGGCGCAACGCGATCGTCGAGGAGACCGCGCTCACGCAGGCCGGGCTCGCTGTCGGCGGACAAATCAAGCTCGGCCTAGTCAATTTCACGATCGTCGGCGTGCTGAAGAAATATCCCGGGCAGTCGCCGTTCGCCTCGATGTTTGCGCCGCGGGTGCAGGTGTCGATGGCCGGGCTGGAAGCCACCGGTCTGCTCAAGAAGGGCAGCCTTTCCCAGCACACGTTCTACCTGAAGCTGCCGCCGGAGACCGACGCCCGGGCGCTCGAGAAAACGCTCCGCGCCGAGTTGCGCGGCGAACGGATGAATTTCGCCACGGCCGAGGAGCGCAAGGAACAGATCGGCGAGGTGCTCAAGAATGTGTTTTCCTTCACAAGCCTCGTCGGCTTCCTCGCGCTGTTCCTCGGCGCGGTCGGCGTGGCGAGCGCGATGCACGTGTTCATCCGCCAGCGGCTCGCCACCGTGGCGATCCTGCGCTGCCTCGGGGCGAGCGCGCGGACGAGCTTTGCCATCTACCTGACGCAGGGGCTCGGGCTCGGCGTCGTTGGCAGCGTGCTGGGCGTCGGGCTGGGCCTGGCGCTGCAGTTCGCCCTGCCGGTGCTGCTGAAGAATTTCGTGCCGTATCATCTGGAGTTCATTCTGTCCTGGCCAGCGATCTGGAAGGGCGTCAGCGCCGGGGTGGGGGTGAGCGGGCTCTTCACGCTGCTGCCGCTGCTCGAGGTGCGGCGCGTGTCGCCGCTGCACGTCCTGCGCTCGGGTTTGGAGGACGGACCCGCGCAGCCTGACCCGCTGCGCTTGCTGGTCATGAGCGCGATCGGGCTCGCGATCTTCGGGTTTGCGACGCTGCAGACGGGTTTCTGGCAGGCCGGGCTGGCCTTCACCGCGGCCATGGGGGTGAGCTTTGGCGTGCTGACCTTGGCGGCGCTGGGCCTCATCTGGCTCGCGCGCCGGGGATGGACCGGCTGGCTGCCCTACACGTGGCGGCAGGGCGTGGCCAACGTCCACCGGCCGAACAACCGCACCTTGCTCCTCATGATGTCGCTCGGGCTCGGCACGTTCATGCTGCTCACGCTGCTGTTGACCCGCGCCGCGCTGCTCGGGCAGTTGCAGGAGATGAACGCGGGCGACCGGCCGAACCTGATGTTCTTCGACATCCAGTCCGACCAGCTCGCGCCGCTCGAAGCCATCGCCCAGCGCGAGGGCGTGCCGCTGACCAAGACCTCCCCGATCATCACGATGCGCCTCGCCGGGCTGAAGGGCCGCACGGCCGAGGAGCTGGCGGCGGACAAGAACAGCAGTCTGCCGAACTGGGCGCTGCGCCGCGAATATCGCTCCACCTACCGCGCCACGCTCGACGACGCCGAGAAGGTCGTCGCCGGGACCTTTGTCGGCCACGTCGCGCCCGACGTCGCCCGCGCGCCCGTTTCCGTCGAGGAGGGCATCGCGAAGGACCTCCAGCTGAAAGTGGGCGACGAACTGGAATTCAACGTGCAGGGCGTGCCGATCCCGGCCGTCATCGGCAGCATCCGGCAGGTCGAGTGGCGGCGCATGCAGACCAATTTCTTCTTCGTGTTCCCGCAGGGCCCGCTC
Organism: Lacunisphaera sp.; assembly: GCA_029945445.1. GTDB lineage: Bacteria > Verrucomicrobiota > Verrucomicrobiia > Opitutales > Opitutaceae > Lacunisphaera. The sequence continues at coordinate 251,576 of JAQSCO010000005.1, forward strand.
GACAGCGCCCCGGTGACGTTCGCCGCCGCGGCCAAGGCGAAGACGCCCGAGGACACGGCGCGGCTCCAGCGCGCGGTGGCGAAGGAACTCCCGAACATCTCGGCCATCGACCTCGGCTTCGTGCTGCGGTTGTTCGACGGCATTTTCACCAAGATCGCGTGGGCCATCTCGTTCCTCGCCAGCTTCACCGTCATCACCGGCATCGTCGTGCTGGCCAGTGCGGTGCTGATGGGCCGGCACCAGCGCGTGCGCGAGGCGGTGCTGCTGCGGACGCTCGGCGCGCAGCGGTCGCAGCTGCAGCAGATCATGCTCGCCGAATACACCGTGCTGGGCGTGCTGGCGGCGCTGACTGGCGGCGTGCTGGCCGTCGGCGCCAACGCCCTGCTCGCGAAATTCCTCTTCAAGGTCTCCATCATCCCCTCGCTGCCGCTGCTCGCGGCGGGCGTGGGCGCGGTCGCGGTACTGACCATTGTCACGGGCTGGCTCGCCAACCGCGGGGTGACCCGCCAGCCTCCGCTCGAGATCCTCCGCCAGGAAACATGAGCCGACGCACCATCACCTTTCACTACATCCTCAAGGACGGCACCGGCCGCCTGATCGACACGTCGCGCGGCGGCGCGCCGATGCCCTTCACCGAGGGGGCGGGCCAGATCATCGAGGGGCTCGAGGAACAGCTGCTGCTGATGGCCGCGGGCGAGAAGCGCACGGTCGTGGTGCCGCCGGAGCGGGCCTACGGGGCGCGCGATGCCAGCCTCGTGCAGAAAGTGCCGCGGGCGCGGCTGCCGGTGGCCGACCTGAAGGTTGGCGACCAGTTCCAGACCGGGCCGGACCGGTCGGCGCCGATCGTGACCGTGGTGGCGGTCGAGGGCGACGAGGTCCTGCTCGATGCCAACCACCCGATGGCGGGGCAGGAATTGCATTTCGAGGTCGAGGTGGTCGCCGTGCGCGCCGCCGCACCGGAAGAGTTGCCACCGGCACCGGGGGCGTCCTAGTTTTGCGACCGCATGATTGTCCTTGGCATCGATGTCGGTGGGTCCGCCTTCAAGGGCGCGCCCGTGAACACCAAGACGGGCCGCCTCCTCGGCGAACGCCACCGCGTGGAGATCGACTCGCCCTGCCCGACCGCGCAGGGCCTGGCGGCGGCGCGCGCGATCGCGCGGCATTTTGACTGGCGCGGGCCGGTCGGCGTGGGCTTCCCCTCGGTCATCCTGGGCAATCAGATCGGCGTGGTCGGCAACCTCGGCCGCAACTGGGAGCACCAGAACGGCGCGGCGCTGTTCGGCCGCGCGACCGGCGGCAAGGTCAAGCTGTTCAACGACGCCGATGCCGCGGGGCTCGCGGAGATGAAATTTGGGGCCGGGAAGGGGCAGCAGGGCTCGGTGCTGATGCTGACCCTTGGCACGGGCATCGGCTCGGCGCTGTTCTACCGCGGCCGGCTCATGCCCAACCTCGAGTTCGGCCACATCCCGTGGCACGGCCACCCCATCGAGCGCTTCGCCTCGGCCGCCGTGCGGAAGCGCCGCGACCTCTCGTGGTTCGAGTGGACGAAGCGCGTGAACCTCTTCCTCGCGGTCGTGGAACGGCTGTGCTCTCCCGAGCTGATCATCCTCGGTGGCGGGGTGAGCAAGAAGTCCGAAAAGTGGCTCAAATACATCAAGGCCCGCGCCAAGGTCGTCCCCGCCCGGATGGGCAATGACGCCGGCATCGTCGGCGCGGCACTGGCCTGGGAGGAAGCCGGCCGCTGACCGGGCTTCCGGACCCTGCGCCGATCTGCCTGACGCGCCCTCGTCACGGTGCCTGCCTTACCATTCATCCGGGCCCTGCGCCCGTTCATCAAAACTGGCTGCAACTTACGGCCAAAACCGGGTGTTGTAACCCCATGCCCGGCACACCCACGCATCATGACCGTTTGACCCCCGTAACGGGGTGGCTGGACGCGGCAAATCCCTGCTTCATCGCTCTGGTGTTCACCTCCCTCCCGACCCCCGCTTCACTGCGTTCGTTCGTAGTTATCAGTTGTGTTGCAGAGGGGTCCTTCGCGGGGCCCCTCTGTGTTTTGGGGAACCTGAAATAGGGTGTGTAAAGCGCTGGCCAAGTTCGTTTCTTTCGCCCAAATCTCTCCAACCTACTGACCAACCATGTCCGCCCCTACGAACCAATTCACCGCCCCGGCGCCGGCCGCCGTCACCCCGAAGAAGAAATCCCGGCGCACGCTCTATATCGTGCTCGGTGCCGTGCTGCTCACCCTCGTGGTGGTGGTGGGCATCGCCGCCTCCCGCAAGAAGGATGCCCCCATCCCGGTGACCACCGAGAAGGCCGTCGTGAAGACCATCACCCACGTCGTCACCGCCACCGGCAAGGTCCAACCGGAAGTCGAGGTCAAGATCTCCCCCGAGGTCGCCGGCGAACTCATCGAGATCCCCGTCATCGAGGGCCAGACCGTCAAGAAGGGCGACCTCCTCGTCCGGATCAAGCCGGACTTCTACCAGGCCCAGCTGGAGCAGCAGGAGGCCGCGCTCGCCTCGGCCAAGGCGGCCAGCGTCCTCAGCCAGGCCCGCCTCACCAAGGCCGAGCAGGATTTCAAGCAGGCGCAGGAACTCTACACCAAGAAGCTCGTATCCGACGCCGATTACACCGCCGCCAAGACCAACATCGATGTCGCCAAGGCCGACTTTGACTCCTCGCTGGCCCAGATCCGCCGCAGCGAAGGCTCCCTCACCCAAGCCCGCGACTCGCTGGCCAAGACCACCATCTATTCCCCGGTGGCCGGCAGCATCAGCTCGCTGACGAGCGAGGTGGGCGAGCGCGTCGTCGGCACCGGCTCCTTCGCCGGCACCGAGATCATGCGCCTCGCCGACCTGAACCGCATGGAGGTGCGCGTCAAGGTGAACGAGAACGACATCATCAACGTCAAGGTGGGGGACAACACCATCGTCGCCGTGGATGCCTTCCCCGGCCGCAAGTTCACCGGCGCCGTGAACGAGATCAGCAGCTCCGCCATCACCATCGGCGCCCAGTCCGCCGCGGCCTCCGCTTCCGACGAGGTCACCAATTTTCTCGTCAAGATCCGCATCACGGACAAGGACGCCAAGCTCCGCCCGGGCATGAGCGCCACGGTCGACATCGAGACCCAGACCGTCGAGAACGTCATCGCCGTGCCGATTCAGAGCGTCACCGTCCGCGCCGCGGGCGGCAAGACCGCCGAGGAAGTCCAGCAGGCCAAGGAGAAGGAGGCCAAGGAGCGTTCGGGCAACGACCTCGAGGTCACCAGCGAGCGCACCGATGCCCGCCGCAACCGCGACAACCTGCAGCGCGTGGTCTTCATCAAATCCGGCGACACCGTCAAGCAGCGCCCGGTCGAGACCGGCCTGGCGGACAACACTTCCATCGAGGTCAAGAAGGGCATCAAGGCCGGCGAGGAGGTCGTTGCCGGCAGCTATGCCGCCATCAGCCGCCGCCTCAAGGACGGCAGCAAGGTCATCCTCGACAAGCCCAAGAAGGAAGAGACCGCCAAGTAAGCCCGCCGGCCCCACGCCCGTCCGCCCCACATGACTTCCTCTCCCGCCCTTACCGCCGCCCAGCGTGTTTACCGCGAGCCCGGTCCCATCGTCATCGAGATCGAGAACGTCACCAAGCTCTATAAGATGGGCGAGGAAATCGTCCACGCCCTCCGCGGCGTTTCGCTCCATGTCCGGCGCAACGAATACCTCGCGGTCATGGGCCCGTCCGGCAGCGGCAAGTCGACCATGATGAACATGCTCGGCTGCCTCGATACCCCCACCACCGGCAAATATCACTTCACCGGCAAGGACGTCTCCAGCATGACCGACGACGAGCTGGCCGACATCCGCAACCGCGAGATCGGCTTCGTTTTCCAAACCTTCAACCTGCTGCCGCGCTCCACCACGCTGGCCAATGTTGAGCTGCCCCTCATCTACGCCGGCTTTTCGCTTTCCGATCGCCGCGAGAAGGCCGTGCAGGTGCTGAGCAGCGTCGGCCTCGGCGATCGCATGGGCCACAAGCCCAACGAGCTTTCCGGCGGCCAGCGCCAGCGCGTCGCCATCGCCCGCGCCCTCGTCAATAATCCCTCCATCATCCTCGCCGACGAGCCCACCGGCAACCTGGACTCCCGCACGGGCGAGGAGATCATGCAGTTGCTCGAGGAGCTCTACACCCAGGGCAACACCATCATCGTCGTCACCCACGAGGAGGACATCGCCCGCCACGCCCGCCGCATCGTCCGCCTGCGCGACGGCCTGATCGAGAGCGACTCCCGCCAGCACTAACCCCCGCCCGCCATGCAACGCCTCTGGAACGAGTTCATCGAGTCCTTCCGCATCGCGATCACCCAGATCCGCGCGAACAAGATGCGTTCGGTCCTGACCGCGCTGGGCGTCATCATCGGCATTGTCGCGGTCACCCTCATGGGCACCGCCATCCGCGGCATCGACACCGGGTTCCAGAACAGCCTCTCCATGCTCGGTGACGACGTCATCTACGTCCAGAAATGGCCGTGGGGCAACGTCGAGGACTGGTGGAACTACGCCAACCGGCCCAACCTCCGCCCGCGGGATGCCGAAACCCTGAACCGCGTGATCACAGACACGCCGAACAGTCTCCTGGAGATCGCGGTCCCTGTCGTCGCGCGGGGCGTGGCGGTCAAGAAGGACGACGCCAAGGTCAGCTCCGTCTTCACCATCGGTACGACCGCCGAATACGCGCGCATCAGCGGCGCCGACTACAAGGAGGGTCGTCTCTTCAATGACACCGAGGCCGTGGCCGGCCGCGAGGTGGTCGTGCTTGGTTACGATGTCGCCGAGGCGCTCTTCCCCAACGGCTCTCCGCTCGACCAGACTGTGCTCGTCGGCGGCCACCCGTTCCAGGTCATCGGCGTGGTGGTCAAGCAGGGCGAGTTCCTCGGGTTGTTCAGCTTCGACAACCAGGCCATCATCCCGATCGCCGCGTTCCAGAAATATTTCGGCGCGCGCCGCGGCGCCGAGCTGCGCGTCAAGGTGAAGGACAAGACGCAGCTTTCTGCGGCCAAGGAGGAGCTCATCGGGGCGATGCGCCGCGTGCGCGGCCAGTTGCCGGCCGAACGCGACAATTTCTCCCTCAACGAGCAGCAGGCGTTCAAGGCCCAGCTCGATCCGATCAAGTCGGGCATCGCCCTGGCGGGCCTGTTCATCACCGGCCTGTCGCTCTTCGTCGGCGCCATCGGCATCATGAACATCACGTTCGTCAGCGTGAAGGAGCGCACCAAGGAGATCGGCACGCGCAAGGCCCTCGGCGCCCGGCGCCGCAGCATCCTGCTGCAGTTCCTCATCGAGGCCGTCTCCATCTGCCTCATCGGCGGGGCCGCGGGCATGGTGGTGTCCTTCGCCATGTTCCTGGGCGTCCGCTCCGCCGCGCCCAGCTTCCCGGTTGAATTCTCCCCCGACCTCGTGGTCGTCAGCATGCTGGTGTCCGTCGTCACCGGCATCGTCTCGGGCTTCGCCCCGGCCTGGGGCGCCTCGCGCCTCGATCCGGTGGTCGCCCTCCGCTACGAATGAACCTCGCCGAAATTCTCAAGATGGCGCTCGGCTCCCTCGGCGCCAACAAGCTCCGGTCGTTCCTGACCATGTCCGGCATCACCATCGGCGTGTTCTCCGTCATCGGCGTGATGACGGCCGTGACGGCCCTGCGCAGCTCCATCGAGACCGGCATCAGTTTCCTCGGCACGAACATGTTCCAGTTCGCCAAGTTCCCCGTCACCGGCGGCGGCGACGGCCCCCAGCGCCGGCGCATCGAGCTGCGGCGCGACATCACGCTCGCGCAGGCCATGCGCTACCAGCAGCTGATGGAGGGCGCCTCGAATGTCGTCTGCCTCAAGACCTTTGACCGCAGCGGCAACGCCCAGGCCGTCTACAACGGCCGCAAGACCACCCCGGGCCTGACCTTCGCCGGTAGCAACGAGCATTTCGTGACGGCCAACCAGTTCAGCATCGAAAGCGGGCGCAACCTGACGCCCGACGATTGCGAGCTGGCGCGCCCCGTCATCATCATCGGCCAGGGCATTCTGGCCAAGCTGTTCCCCTCGGAGAATCCGCTGGGCAAGGTCATCAAGATTCGTGAGCACACCTACACGGTGATCGGCGTTTTTGAATCGAAGGGCAGCGCCTTTGGCCAGAGCCAGGACGACATCGCGCTGATCCCGGTCACGAGGTTCCTGAATGATTTCGGCAGCGAGCGCGTGAGCATCAACATCGCCACGCAGGCCTCCAGCCAGCTCGTCTACAACGACACGATCGAGAAGGGCATCACCGCCATGCGCATCGTGCGCGAGTTGAAGCCGGAGAACGAGAATGACTTCGAGCTCTACTCCAACGACTCGCTCATCTCCGCCTTCGCCAAGGTCGCCGATGTCATCGCGGCCGGCTCGTTCGTCATCAGCGGCATCGCGCTGCTCGCGGCCGGCGTCGGCATCATGAACATCATGCTCGTCAGCGTGACGGAGCGCACGAAGGAGATCGGCATCCGCAAGTCCATCGGCGCACGGAAAAAGAACATCCTGACGCAATTCCTGATCGAGGCCGTCGCCATCTCGCTCGCCGGCGGCGTCATGGGCATCATCCTCGGCGTGGCCGGCGGCAACGGCCTGGCCATGCTGCTGAGCGCCTCCGTGGTCTTTCCCTGGAACTGGGCCGCCATCGGCCTGATCGTCTGCTCCGGCATCGGCGTTGGCTTCGGCTTCTACCCGGCCTGGAAGGCCGCCTCCCTCGACCCGATCGAGGCCTTGCGCTACGAGTGAGGTCAGGGCATTCCTTGCCCGGGCCCGGACGGAGGGCATTCAAACGCGGAGTTCGCAGAGAACACAGAGACTCCAGTCCGGTTCCGAATTCAACAGCCCGTCCTTGCCCTGCACTCTCCGCGGCCTCTGCGTTTAATTTTCCGGGTTCGGCCGGCTCGGCGATCAATTGCGGGTTGCGGATTGCGGGTCCGTTGCGCTTGATTGCGCCCCTTGAAGTTGCAGTTCAAGTTCAACCCCTCGCTGCACCGCGAGCTCGCGCCGGGCGACCGCCGGTTCTGGCTGCTCCGCGCCGTGGCACTGCGGATCGAGCGGCAGGCCAATCCGGTCTGGCGCCTCGAGATTTTTCACCGTCGGCTGCTCATCGCCCTGGGCGCCCTCGCGGTCGCGGGCTGGCTGCTGGCGGCCTCCGCGCTTTTCCTCTGGCTCAACGCGGCGCCGCGCAACCAGGTCGGCTGGCTTGACCTCGCCGCGCCGTGGCGCTGGTCCGGCCTTCGCGCGAGGCGCGGCGACACCGCGGTGCTGACGGCCCTCGACGAGCTCAAGGCGCAGGATTACCCCAGCGCCTTCTACAACCTGCGCGTCGGCCTCTCCCGCTCGCCCGGCAACGTCGACGGCCGGTTCACCCTGGCCCGCCTGCAGGCCGGCTATGACCCCGCGCGCGCCGTGACACTGATGGAGGAGGGCATCCCGGTCGCGGGTCACGACCCCAAGTTCATTGCGGGATTGTTTTCCATTTACGCCAGCCAGCAGATCCAGGCGCACGCGCTGGAGGTCGCCGACCGCCTGCTGCAGGACCTTAGCCTCCCCGCCGGCGCGCGGTCCGCCGTGCAGCGGGCCCGCGTGGCGCTGCTCCTGCAGGCCGCGCGCTACCCCGAGGCCGAGGCGACCCTGGCCGCTATGGCACCGTCCACGACGCCCGCGGAACGGGCCGGCTTCGACGGCCTGCAGATCGAGTTGCTGCTCCGCTCCGGTCGCGCCGCCGGGGCCCGCCAATACGCCGAGTCCCACCCGGCCGCAGATGCCGCTGACATCGGCCGTTTGCGGCAGGCCGCCGAGATCGCCATCGCCCGCGGCGACGCCGACGCGCTGCAGAGCGCCCTGCGCCGCCTCAAGGCCAAGTCACCCGACACCCCCGGCGCCTACCTCTTTGCCTTCCAAGCCTGGCACCGGATGAAGCGGCTCAGCTTCCGCGACGCGGCCGAGCAGGAGTATCTGCAATCCTTCGGGGGCAACGACGGTGCGCTGCAGGCGCTGGCGGCGCTGGCGGTCAACCTCGACCTGCCGGAGATCGTGTCGCGCGCCCGGAGCGTGGCCGTTGCGAACCGCCTCAGCGCGTTCGCCTACCGCGTCCACCTGACCGAACTCGCCCTGCGCCGCGGCGAGATCGAGACGGCGATGCGCCGGCTGCGCGACTGGGAGAACACCATCGACACCCTCAAGAACCCCCAGCGTTTCTACCCCGAGTTCATCAAGCGCCTCGCGCGCGCGGCCTTCGCGGGCACGCCGGAGCAGGTGAACTTCCTGCTGGCCCACCTCGCGGCCGGCCGCGGCCAGATGCTGCTGCCCGTCTACCAGCTCGCCGCAATGGTGCTGGAAAAATCCGGCAACCTGGCGGGCGCCGACCAGGTCCTGCGCGCCGGCCTGCAGCTTTATCCGCTGAGCGACCCCTTGCTCACCGCCTCGGCGCGCGTGGCCGCGGCGCTGCCTGCCGCGACGGAGAAGAAGGGGGCAGGTGCCGTCGACGCGACGCCGGCGGCGGCGGCCTTTGTCATTCTGCCGGGCACCCCCGCCGAGGCGCGCAAGCAGCTGGATGAATTGCTGCAAAAGGACTCCCTGGCGGAAGCCCGCGACCTGCTGCGCGCCATCCGCGCGCAGAAGCCCGCGTGGTTGTCGCTGGTGGAGACCGAGGTCTCGCTCCGGGAGGTCGAGCTGGCGTTCCTCACCCTCGACCAGGTCGCCAGCCGCTCGGCGGCCCGCGCCTACCTCGACCATTACCGGACCGATGACGACGTGCTCCGGCTGGTCGCACTGGTGCCGCGTCTGGTGGCCCGCGACCATCTGGCCGACGCGCGCCTGCTGGCCGACGAGATCGCCGCCGCGCCCACCGCGACGGCCCGCGTGAAGCAGGCGCTGCACGATCTCAACCTCGCCGACGACCTGGCCGCCCTCGTCGCGGACCAGGCGGCCGCGGTGAGTGAGCTCGACCGCTGGATTCTGGCCCAGGAGTGGGCGCAGGCCGAGCGGCTGCTCAAGTCACTTCGCGACAAGCCGCCGGCGTGGCTCGCGACCGGCGCGGCCGACGTCAAGGTGCGCGAGGTGCAGGTCCGGCTCGGCCTGGACCAGCGGCCGCTGGCCCTCGCCGCGCTCAAGGAACTTGTCATCAAGGGCGGCGCGCCGCGCAGCCTCGCCTTCAAGCTCGTGCGCGACCAGCTCGCCCGCGGCGAACGCGACAACGCCGCCCTCGTCGCCCGCGAAATCCTGAAGCTCCTCCCCGACGACCCCGCCGCCGCGCGCCTGGTCAAGGAAGCCGAGACCCCGCGCCCGGCGGATTAGTTGGGATTAAAAATCAGAGATCTTCCGGCCGCAGGCCGGTGTGGCGGGCGATGCGAGCCAGCATGTGCGGGCCGATCTCGTCGCCGTCGTGAAAGGCGAAGACGTAATCGGGCCAGCCGGCGCGCTCCAAGACCTTGTGCGAACCAGTCTGCCGCTTGATCCGCCAGCCGATGCTTTGCAGGGCGGCAAGGACGAGCTTCGTCTTGCGTGCGCCCCACACGCTCATATCGCCACGGAAAAGACGCGGGAAAGCTGGGGAGTATCCTCGCCGTGCTCCACCTTGTCCGCGAGAATGCGCAGCACCAACGCTTCCACCTTGGCGATGGCCTCCTTGCGGGTTGCGCCATAGGCCATGGCTCCCGGCAGGCTGGGCACTTCTGCGATCCAGCGGCCGTCGGCTTCCTGTTCTACTTCAACCTGCATGAAGCCTGTCTAGCCCGGGCCGGGGTTTTGGCAAGCGGGCAATGCCATTCTCACCGCCCGGGCATCCTGTCGCTCCTCCCCGGCGACCCCGCCATCACGCGCCTGGTCAAGGAAGCCGAGACCCCGAGGCCGGCGGATTAAAAACTTTCTTCGGGTTTCGAAAGTTCCGGGTGAAAAACATGACCGGCCGAAATCCGCTTTTTTGTCGTCCGATCATGTAACACCGAGGCGACCTCTTTGCCGTCAACTGTCCGACCAACATAATCCAGCTTCATAATCTCAACGAAGGCCCAGCGGACTCCCTGCCCTTTGTCATTCTTGTAATTTGTTTCCTGTTGACGTCCTAGTGTAAGTGCTCGTTTGAAGGCGTGGGCTGGATTTCTGGCGCGAAAAACAACAACTGATTCGTCGTAGAGGTTGCGTTTCCTTGCTAGACTATCGGCGACAAGAATGACGAAGAGTAGTCTGGCGCTATAGAAATGCATAGCCCGTGCAAGGATCAGGCGCTTACCCGCGCCGGATTTCCGAGCCCTTGAAGCGGATGATCGTGCGGTAGACTTTCTTCACGCGGCAGATGATCTTGCCGGTGGCGAGGTCCACTGACTCCGGGATCTCGATGCGATGGATGTCCACGACGGCGTGGTAGCCGCGCTCGGAGAAGATGTCGATGAGCATGGCCAGCGCCTCGGGCTCGTTGAGCACCGGGTCCTCGCTGTTGATGTTCGCATGGCCGGAGAGTGCGTGGCGCGTGATGATCGGCATCATCTTCTTGTCGATGAGCCCGACGACCCGCTGGAACAGATCGGTCTTGCCGAGCTCGTAGCCGTCGAGGCGCTTGACCAGTTCCTGGCGGGCGTGGACGACAATCTCGCTGGCGAGCGGCAGGTTCCGCAGGCGGTCGTAGGTGCGGGGGTCGAGCTCGAGCGAGCTCTGATACTCGAGTTCCTCGACGATGTTCTGCTCGACCTCGGCGAACGTGCCTTGGCCGTTGATCAGGTGGTAGTGGAAGAGGTCCTTCAGCGAGAGCAGCGCGTCCCAGGTCTGCTCCTTGAACACCCGGTAGCGGCGGCGGGCGAGCTTCTCGTCGAAGTCCGTGACGCGTTCCTCGAACAGCTTGCCCTGGCCGGTGCGGCGGACCTCGTCGTTGTTGAGCTTGGTCTCGCGGCCACGCTTGAGCTGGCGGGCGACGGACTCCTTCTCATCGATGAAGAGGACGACGATCTGCATGACCGGCTGGCGGAAATGCATGGCGAGCGGCGTGCCATAGAACTCGCGCCAGAGCTGGGTCATCTTCTCGTAAAGCATCTTCAGGCACTCGACCTGGGTGTTGGTGCGCGGGAAACCGTCGAGGATGACGCCGTCGCGGAACTCGGGCTTGAGCAGGCGGCGCAGGAGCACGGCGAGCACCTCGCGGTCGCCGATCATGTTGCCCGCGTCCTTGATCCGCTTCATCTCCGGCGTGTCGAGCAGCGCGCTCATGACGATCGGCGCGCAGGTGAGGCCGCGGGTCTTGGCGATGAAAGCGGTGTTGGTGCCCTTGCCGGCACCCGGCGCGCCGCCGAGGAGGATGATCTCCTTCGGGAAGCGCAGGTGCTCGCGGCCGAAGTGCGCCTCAAGGTCGGCCCAGATCGGCTCGAAGATGATCCGGGCGTCCTTGATCTCGAGATCCGGCGCGGGGGCGTGCGCAGGCGCGGGGGAGACGGTGGCCGGAGTGGTCACCGGGGCGGAGGTTTTCACGGGCTCGCTCATGTCAGGGTGCGCGGAGCCTAGGGGCGGGCTTTCGCCCGAGGCGACAAAATATGGTTCGGACCGTAAGGAATTGCTCTCTTCGGCGTAGGGGGCGGATAGGAATGTAGGGCCGGCGCTCGTCGCCGGGCCATGGCGATTGCGCAAGCCGGCACGCCGACAAGCGGCGGCCCTACATCCGAACTGCGGAACCCGGCTCAGGCGCCCTTCCGGGGCAGCACGCGCGCCGGGGTTTCCATCTGGCCGCGGGTGACGCCCAGCTGGTTGATCAGCTTCAGCTCCCGCCACAATTCCGCGCCGCTGAGCCGGCCGGCCAGCAGCTGCCGGTAGCTCTCGACCGTGCGCCGCACTTCGTCGGCGGTCTCGTTGAGAAACTCGATGCGGAAACTCCGTGCGCCGAGGGCCACCATGCGCGCCGCGAACTCGGCGCCGGTCTGGGCGCGGCTGTTGTAGACGGTGTTGCGGCAGCCGGCGTCGGCCTTGAGCGGATGCTCGGCGCCGACGCGGTCGCGCAACGCCACGCGGTGCGTGTCGCACGGCCGGCCGCAGTCGCGGTAGTCCTTGCCGGTCGAAAGGAACGCACAGAACACGCAGTGCTCCATGTGAAACATCGGCATGTGCTGGTGCAGCGTGATGTCGAACCACGCGCCCGGTGCGCCCTGCAGCAGCGCCTCGAGCTGGCCGATGTTGAGGTCGTAGGAGGCCGTCACGCGCTCGAGGCCGTGGTGGTTGATGAAGTAGTCCGCCGTGAGCGGGTTCGCGACGTTGAGCGAAAAATCCCCGCGCCGGCGCCGGCCGGCGAAAGTCTTCAGGTGGTCGTAATTGCGGACGAGATAGCCGTCGGCCTCGCACGAAAGCACCTGCTGGATGATCCACTCCTCGCCGGGCTTGAACACGCGCGGCGCGGCGACCCAGATCGAGGAATTTTCGATTTTCGAATCTCGATTCTCGATTGGTGCGGTTTCGCTGGCTTGCAGTTCGCGGAACTTGGTGACGGCCTCGCGGTAGACTTTCGGGTTTTCGAATTCGCAGTAGATGGTGCGGGCACCGGTGGTCCAAGCCGCCTCTAGTTGATGCAGCTCGCGGATGACGGCGATGATCTCAGGCTCGGTCGTCGGGGCCGAGGGCTTGAATACGGGACGGGCGGAAACCCGCTTCATCTGCCACCTTAGCGGCGCCGCCCGCAGCGCCTCGACCGCGGTGGCCGCCCGGCGGCGCAATTCGTTGAGCTCGCTGACCGGCAGGATGACGTCGCCTTCGAGGTGATTCTCCAGCGCGCCCAGCTTGAACGGCGTGCCGCCGAGCCGGCCGAGTTGGTCGGTCAGGCGCTCGGTCGTGAGAGGTTGTTTCTCGGCGCGGGCCAATGGCCCGGCCGACTCGACCTTGGCCGTGTGCCCGTCCTTGTCGCGGGCGATGAGCGTGAGCGCAGAGCCGGCATGGCCATGGACCTCGAGAAAGAGTTCGCGGCGAAAACGGATCTGGTCGCCCTCGAAGGTCTGGCGCACGCGGCGGTCGAGCTCGGGGTCGTTGGTCTTCCACACGCGGTCGCCGGCGTGCACGCGGGAGAAGTCGATGTCGCCCCGGCCGAAGCGGAATACAGTCTCACCGTGGCGCTCGTCCACGTAGTAAATACGGCCGCCCTGCTCCTTCTCGTCGGGCCGACCGGCGTCGAAGACGATGCCGTCGCCCGGCTTGGCGGGGCCCTCGAGCTTGAGCGTCACACTGTCCTGGCTGACCCGGCTTACGAAACCGAGGAAGACGCCGCGCTTCGTGCCGAAGCGCGCGTGGGCCAGCTCCTGGTTCTGGATGCCGTGGAACCAGCCGGTGTAGAGGCCGCGCGAAAAACCCATTTCCAAGTCGTAGAGTGATTCGCCGCGAACCTCGGCGAGCACTTTGTCCTCGGGCGCGGGCGCCGGGCCGAAGACCTCGAGCATGACCTTGTCCAGCGCCTGCCGGTAGACGCGCGTAATGTTGGCGACGTATTCCGGACTCTTGAGCCGACCTTCGATCTTGAGCGAGGCCACGCCAGAGCGCACGAGATCCGGGAGGACGTCGAGGCCGGCAAGATCCTGCGGGCTGAGCAGGTAGCGCCGGTCGCCAAGGTCGACCGTTTTTCCGTCGGAGACCAATTCGTAAGGCATGCGGCAGGCTTGGGCGCACTCGCCGCGGTTGGCCGAACGGCCGCCGAGCGACTCGCTCGTAAGGCACTGGCCGGAGTAGGCGACGCACAGCGCGCCGTGCACGAAGACCTCGAGCGGCAGTGCATAGCCGGCGGCCTGCTGGGCGTCGCGGATGGCGGTGATTTCCTTGAGGGAGTTCTCCCGGGCGAGCACCACGAGGTTGGCGCCGAGCTCGCGCGCAAAGTCCACGCCGGCGGCGCTCGTCACCGTCATCTGGGTGGAGGTGTGGATCGGGAAATCCGGCGAGAGCGAGCGGATGAGCCGGCAGATGCCGACGTCCTGCACGATGGCGGCGTCGACGCCGGCCGTGATGATGGCCTTGAGATAATCCTCGGCGGCGGCGAGCTCGTCGGTAAAGACCAGCGTGTTGAACGTCACGTAGCCGCGCACGCCGCGCCGGTGGAGGAATTCCATCAGCTTCGGCAGGTCGGCGCTGGTGAAGTTCTTCGCGCGCATGCGGGCGTTGAAGCGCTCGAGGCCGAAGTAGATCGCGTCGGCGCCGTTCTCAACCGCGGCCTTGGCGCACTCCCAGTCGCCGGCGGGCGCCAGCAATTCCGGCCGCGCCGGCGCAGGGCGCGGGGCGGAGGGAGTCTGGGTGGTGGGTGCGGTGGACATGGGCACGGGAGGACGTCAGGCAACGTCAGGCGGCGGCGGCGGCGGGACAACGTCCTTTTTGTGGTGGGTCGCGACATGCGGCGCCGCATTGCGGAGCTGGATGGCGAAGAGGATGGTCAGGGCGAAAAAGCCCGTCGCGACATAGCCGACCATCGGCAAGCCGAGCAGGCGGCCGGACGGACCGCGCGTGACGAACCAGCCGGCCAAGAGGCTCGCGACGGCGTTGGCGGCCAGTTGCAGCGCCGAGATGATGCTCATGAACCCGCCGCGGTAGCGCGCGTCGACGGCGTTGGTGATCATCGTCATCGCCGGGGCGTAGCGACCGGACATCGTGACCATGAAGAGCGCCATCATCATGCAGGCGACCGCCACGGGCGTGATCCCGAGTTGCATGATGACAAGCGTGACGGCCACCGCGCCGATGGACATATAGATCAACAACCGCAGCCGGTCCATATGGTCGCTGAGCCAGCCGACAATCGGCGTGCTGATGGCGGTGGCGGTGCCGCCGACCGCGTAGGCCAGGGGCAGCTGGAATTGCTCGTTGAGCCCGAGGTTGGCGATAAAGGACGGCGCCAGGAACGGCACGAGGATCCCGCCGGCCATGCCCAGCATGGTGCCGACGGCAAACGCGCGCAGGTGCACCCCGTGGGTCATGATTTCCTTCATCTGCCGCCACGGCTCGTGCCCGTGCACGGCGGTGCGCAGATGCGGGAGCGCCAGCGAGGCGATCACAAGATTCAGCGCGGCGCAGCCGGCGAGCATGAAGAAAGCCGCGTGCCAGCCGAAATGCCCCGCCAGCATCAGGCCGGCGGGCACGCCAAGCACCGAGGCGACGGGAAACGCCGCGGTCACAAAGGCCATCGCCCGGCCGCGGCGCACCGGCGGGATGAAGTCGCCGACCATCGCCGTGACCAGTGAACTCGCGAGTCCGCCGAAGGCGCCCGCGGCCAGCCGCGCGAGCAGCAGCATCTGGTAGTTCGGGGCGAGGCCGCAGGCGATCGTGGCCAGGCCGAAGCCGGCGTAGAGGACGAGCAGCGCGCGTTTGCGGTCGAACTTGTCGAGCAGAAATCCGCCGGCAAAGCCACTCACCGCGGCCGCGATGCCATACGACGCGACCAGGTGGGAAAACTGCGCCGGGGTGATGTGGAACGCCTGCATGAGCTGCGCCCCCAGCGGCATCATGATCATGAAATCCAGGATGTGCGTGAATTGCACGGCACCCAGCGTGACCAGCGTCGCGCGTTCGCGGCCGGGCGGCAATTCGTGATGCTGGGCGTGGACGGACATAAGCGGTGACGTTTTCACAGATAATCCCGGCGCGCAACTCAGGTTGCGGCCGGCGCGGCCGGTTGGAACGGCGCGGTGGAACCGGTGACCGGCACGGGCCCGACCACGGCCCGGGCAATCTCGGCGAACAGGTTGGCGCCAGCGCCAAGATGGCGGCCCCGGTGGCGTACGAGGGCGATGTCACGCGACGGGGCGATGCCGGAAAATTTGCGAAAGACGAGCCCCTCGGGGTCGGTTGCACTGCGCGCGCTTTGCGGCAGCACGCTCACGCCGAGGCCCATCGCCGCGAAGGCCTTCACCGTGGCCAGCTGGCCGCAACGGTGGCCGATGCGCGGCTCGAAGTCGTGCTCGCCGCAGAAGCGCTGGATTTGCAAGGCGAGGGTGGAGGCTTCGCCCAGCAGGATGAAGGTCTCGTTCCGCAGGTCGGCGAACTTGATGTGCTCGGCGCGGGCGAGCGGATGGCCGGCCCCGATCGCGAGCCACAGTGGTTCGCTGTAGAGCTTTTCGATATGCAGCCGGGGCTCGTTCAGGGGCAGCGAGACCAGGGCCCAGTCGAGTTTGCCGTTGTAGACCTCCTCGATCAGCGAGCGGCGGAAATCCTCGTGCGTGTGCAGGCTGAGCCGCACGTCATTGGCGCGGCAGTAGGCCAGCACGGCGGGAATGAAAAACGGCGCGACGGTCTGGATCGCGCCCACATGAACCTCGGGACCCAGCAACGGATCGTTCTTCAATTCCGCCAGCGTGTGGTCGGCCTCGGTCAGGATCCGACGGGCGCCGTCCAGGAGGGTCTTGCCGGCCTCCGTCAGGACGGCCTTGCGTCCGAGGCGGTGAAACAGCTTCTGCCCGAACTCCTCCTCGAGGTTGAGAATCTGCTGGCTGAGCGAAGGCTGGGAGATGAATGAGCGCTGCGCGGCCTTGGTAAAGTTACCTGTCTCAGCCACTGCCAAGAAGTAACGGAGTTGGTATAATTCCATAGTTAAAACAGATGAATAACATAGATACTAAGTATTTAAACTATTGCAAGAGGTGTCGTATACTCCGGCAACACCAAATCAGGTGCCGATCAAAACAAGCCACAAAACACTTACCGTATGAAAACCAACACCATCCACGTCATCCTCACCGCAGTCTTCGTCGGCGTCATCACGCTGATCGCGACCAGCAAGAGTGCGGTCGACTTCAGCTTCCTGGCGTCTGCTGTCAGCTACACCGCAGTGGCGATCATCGCCGCCGTCGCTGGAGTCGACTACCGCAAGAACACCAAGAACTACGCGGCTCGCTGACCCAATTTAACGTTAGTTGTCAGTCGTAACAGAGGCCCGGTATGAACCCCCGGCCTCTTTTTATGTCTGCATGCGGGTCTCTTGGTGCCAAATAGACAAACCCCGCCGCCCGTGACGCTCTTCAGGAAACAACCACCCACGGATTTCATGGAGGCCGCGCATGCAACTGACACTTGGAAACACTGGTTCGAAGCCTACGGCCCCAAGCTGCTGCTCTGTGCCCGCCAGTGGACCTGTTCGCTCGCCGATGCCGAGGACGTGGTGCAGGAAGCCTTTGTGCGTTACTGGCGGCACCAGCGGCAACTGCCCGGTGATCCGCAGGCGCTGCTGGTCACGTCCATCCGCCGCGCGGCGATCGACCACGCCCGGCGCGAATCCCGCCGGACCGCCCGCGAGGAAAAGGCCGACGGCGGACTTGAGGAGCGCGAGGCCTTCTTCGCCCCTCAGCTGGGCGAGGCCGCGGAACGCCGCCGCGAGATCGAGGCGGCCTTGCAGCGCCTGCCCACCGAGCAGCGCGAGGTCCTCGTGCTCAAGATCTGGAACGAGCTCACCTTTGAGCAAATCGCCGCGACGCTCGACATCCCGCCCAACACCGCCGCCTCGCGCTACCGCTACGCCCTGGCCGCGCTCCGCAAGGAATTGAAGCCCATTCACCATGGATGAGTCCCTCCAACAACTCGAAGACGAACTGAAGTCGCTGCGCCTGCGCGGCCCGTCGCCGCAACTGGTCGACCGGCTCACCACCGAGCTGACCGCCGAGACCGACGGGCTGGCCGCGCCCGTGCGCCGCTACACCACCGCGAGCACGCTCCGCTCCTGGCAGTGGCTCGGCTGGCGTGCTGCCGGACTGGCCGCGGCCCTCGCCCTCGGGGCGGGCGTGGCGTTCGTGGCCTTCAAGTCGCAGCCGGCGGCACCGCCGTCCAGTCAGGTCGCCGTGACCAATCCGGCGCCGGTCAATCCCGAGGTGGCGGCTCCCGCCACCCGCGATGAATTCCGCCCCGTGGCCGCGACCAATGTGCTTTACGACCTGAAGGACGAGGGTCTGGTGAACGTCGAGGGCGGCGCGCCCGCCCGGCAAGTCCGCGCGCGCTACCTCGACACCTACACTTGGACGAATTCCCGCCACAACTCCTCGCTGAAGTGGAGCGTGCCGCGCGACGAGGTCCGCGTCCTGCCCGCCAGCCTGCATTGATTTTCCCGTTAACATCCCCCTATGAAATCCCATCAAAAATACCTGCTTCCGTCGCTCGCCCTCGCCGCCTTCGTGCCGCATGCCTGGGCCGAGAAAGACGTTGTTATCCGCCGCCTCGACGTCGAGACGCCCCGCGTCGTGGTCCGCCACGAACACGACGACGCCAAGGTTGAAAAGGAGAAGGTCACCTACCTCGGCGTCGAGACCGCCCCGGTCAACCGCACGCTCAGCGCCCAGCTTGGCCTGCCGCGCGATACCGGCCTGATCGTGACCAACGTCCTGGAGAAAAGTCCCGCGGCCGAGGTTCTCAAGGAGGACGACGTGCTGATCAGGCTCGACGACCAACTGCTCGTCAACACGCAGCAGCTTGGCGTCCTCGTGCGCGGCAAGAAGGACGGCGACGAGATCAAGCTGACCCTCATGCGCGGCGGCAAGGAGCTCACCGTGAAGGCCAAGCTCACCGTGCACGAGGTGCCCCGGATGGCTGACACTTTTTTTCTCCGCAACGGCGGCCCCGGCGGGGGTGACTGGCAGGGCTTCCTGCCGCCTGATGCCCTGGCCGGCCTGGAGCGCTTGCACGACCTGCCCGGCATGGGCCCAGACGAGGCGCGGGACGTCCTGCGCATGATCGGTCGCGCGCGCGCGCACGGCGGGCTCCTCAACGGCCCCGGCGTGCACATCCTCGGCCGCAAGGGCAAGGGTTCCACCATCCTTGACCTGCCCAAGAGCAATATTTCCTACTCGGATGACGAGGGCTCGATCGAAATCAAGTCCAACGATACCCAGCGCAGCCTCACGGTGAGGAACGCCAAGGGCGAAGTCGCGTTCTCCGGGCCGATCAACACTGAGGAGGAGCGCGACAAGCTCCCGGCCGAGGTGAAGCAGCGTCTCGAGAAACTGGACAGCGACACCTTTGACTTCGAGGTGGGGAAGGACTTCAAGCCCGAGACGGTGCCGCTGCCGCCCGAGCCGGCCAAGACCAAGATCAATCGCGCGCTGGGTCAGACGGCCCGCCCGGGCCTGCGTCCGCTCTGAAAAACATTTGGGCGCGGCCTGCGACCGCGCCCGTGTGTGTGCCCGCAATGTGCCGGGGCCGCGTGCAAACGCGGCCCCGCTTGCTTCAGGCCGCACTCTCCGGCGGCGGGGGCCGCTTCAGGATGGCGGCGATGATGAGCGAGATGATCAGGCCGAAAATCGTGACGAAGATCGGCGCCAGGCAGGCCTGCACGCCCGGCCCCATCATCATGCGCGTGAAACCCTCGGCGCGTTCCATCTGGGCGTCGCTCATGCCCGCCGCGGCCCACTTGGTGCGGATCAGCTCCAGCTGGTAGTCGACAAAGTTGGGGTTCACGAACTTGAAGTGGATGTAAGTGTAGACGGAGCTCATCAGGCCCGAGTAGAGCGAGATCAGCACGCCGGAGCCGACGCCCTTGCCGTAGCTGAGGTATTTGCCCTCGCTCTCCTCGCGCACGGCCTTGATGCCGAGCCACAGGATCACGATCATCAGCACCATGCCGAGCCATTGGAAATACTGGCCCTGGGCCAGCTTCTCGGTCTGGAAGCCGGTGAAGAACAGGAGGAGGTTGAGGACGGCTCCGCAAATGGTCAGGGTCAGGGCGTAGATGAATTTGGTGCTCATGCGGGCAGATTCGCGCCGGGCTGCGGGGACTACAACCGCGGAATGATCAGCGGCCGCACGGCGGGATAAGCGGTTTCAGGGGCCCGGCCCGGCCGGCTTGAGGGTCACGATGGTCGCGCCCCAGCCGCCGGACGTCTCATTTCCGGGGGCGAATCCAGCGACCGCCGGGGAGCGCCGCAGGTGCGCGTGGACGGTCGCGCGGAGCGTGCCGGTGCCCTTGCCGTGGACGACGCGCACGCGGCCGAGGCCGCGCTTCCGGCACTCGGCAAAATAATCATCCAGCAGGGACGCGATCTCGTCCGGGCGGAACGTGTGCAGGTCCAGCTCGCCGGTGATGGGAATGGCGACCGGTTCCTCGGGCGGCTCGTCGGGCATGGTGCAATTCTGCTTCCGGCGGGAATCCGCGCGAATAAAAAACAAAAGACCCGCCCCTTGCGGGACGGGTCCTTTGACACACACACTAGCAAAGAACAGTAGTTGAACTACCAAAGTTATGATTTCGCGAGGCGCACGGCCTGCGGGGCACGGGCGGACTCGACGAGCGAGTTGGGCGCGGCTTGGGCCTTGCGCAGGGTCAGCTCGGGGGCGATGACCATCGGCACTGCGGCCTGTTGCGTGAATTCCTGCAGGCTCGCGTCGATTCGCTGCTCGGCCGCCTGGAGGCGCGTGATCGTGACGACATAGGTGGGGAGCACGACGACGTCGGACTCGTTTTGATTGTTGGCAGCGGCACTGGCACCGGTGGTGAGGACCGCGAGGCTGGCGAGGAAGAGGAGAGTGGTCTTTTTCATGGTTGAACTGTTGTTGCCCTACTTACACGCAAGGGTTGTGCCAAGTTGCAGGCGGGTGCGTAAGTGGCGCACACACAGGCAGAAAAAGTTTTCTTCACCATTTTCGCATTCGCGGAGGCAGCGCTGTTGGCGCGCCGGCGAAATTTGCCGATCCCGCGAATGGGAAAATTCCGGGTCGGGCCTGACTATGACTTCCATCCGGAGCTTACGGGTTGTGCCGCGAGCGAACTGCCCGCAGCAAATCCCACGGAGAATCCCATGCTGCTCATCCAAGATGTCATCAAACGCGACGGGTCGATCACGGCGCTCGACGGAATATCGCTGGAAGTTAAGCGCGGCGGTGATGGCCGTCGCGGTGTGGCGGTTCAACCGCGGCCCGATCTTCGACTGAGAATCCTGGGGGCGGGACTGCTGGTCCCGCCTCCATTGCGCCGGATCAGTCGGCCGCGGGCGGCGGGGCGGCCGGCTTCGGCGCGTCGGCCTGCTGCTGGATCGTGCCGGCGGGCTTGGGGGCGGCCGGCTTGGCCGGTTCCTCCTCCATGGCGCGGCGGACCTCCTCCTCCACGCCGCTGGCGGCCTTCTTGAATTCGCGCACGGACTTGCCGATGCCCTTGGCCAGCCCCGGCAGGCGGTCGGCGCCGAAAAGGAGCAGGACGATGAACATGATCAGCAGCATCTCCGGGCCGCCGAGGCCTTCGATAAAGGCGGGGGAAAGATTCATGGGAGGTTTAGACGCGGGCCGGCGGGAAAAGTAACGGGAAAAATCCGCGGCTCAGCCCAGCGTGATCTCGACGTAGAATTTCTGGGTCTGGCCCGGGGCGACGGTGTGCAGCCCGACCTTGGTCTCGGCCGCGTTGGGCGGGCCCATCCAGGGCTCGATGCAGTAATAGGGCGATTTTTCATCCGCCGTCCAGGTGATGACGGCGAGATCGCGCGGGTTGCTGTTGGCCATGCCGGAGCGGAAAAGCAGGCGGTTGCCGGTGGGCACCTCGGTGACGGCGAAGACCTCGCGGCGCAGGCCGGTGTGGATGAGGTCGATGAGGTTCTTGTTGTCGAGCGTCTCCCGGTTGCCGACCAGCGGGCCGGGCACGAGGCCGCCCTGTTCGTCGCGCGACAGATACTTGGTGGCGGTGGTCTCAAGCAGGTAGTGCTTGCGGGTGCGGCCCCGGCTCCAGGGCAGCGT
The DNA here is from genome assembly GCA_029945445.1 of Lacunisphaera sp. Classification (GTDB taxonomy): domain Bacteria; phylum Verrucomicrobiota; class Verrucomicrobiia; order Opitutales; family Opitutaceae; genus Lacunisphaera. The sequence continues at coordinate 273,258 of JAQSCO010000005.1, forward strand.
GAAATAGAAGTGGTGGCCGGCCGACCACGGCATCGGGGTCGTGCCGAGGTTGGTCAGCTGCAGCTCCACGAAGATCCCGAGGGGCTCGAAGCGGTAGCTGACGACGAACTCGTAGTCGTAGGGATAGGCGGCCTTCGCGGCGTCGTCGGGCACGAATTGCGCGGAGAAGCCGCCCTCGTCGAGGCGGATCGTCTGGAATGAGCCCTGCCGGGCCAGGCCGTGCATGGGCATCGGGCGGCGCACGCCGTCCTCGCCGCGCCAGAAATGGATGTCGCCCTTGTCGTAGCTGCGCCCGCCGAAGGGGAAGAGGATCGGGTTGCCGCCCCGGACGCCCGCGATGTTGTCGAGGTTGTCGACCTCGGGCCAGTAGATGATGTCGCGCACGCTGCCGTCGCCGAGGGTGACGTTCCAGTTCATGAGCCGCGCGCCCTTTTCCGGCAGCGCCAGGAAGGACGAGGCACCGACCTGCCACTTGAAAATCGTGTGCCCGAGATACGGGATGCGTTCCATTTCACTTGGTAAAACAAATAGACCGCCGCGTTCCAAGACAAAGTCGGATAAATTATCGTTACGCCCTCTACGCCGCATGAAAACACCCGCTCATCCGGGCCATTCACCGCCGGTCACTCCGCGGTTGTAGTCCGCCGCGGGAAGCACAATCCTCCGGGCCTGATGTTCAAGCCCGTCCGCCTGCTTTGTCTCCTGCTGCCCGTGGTTGGGGTGGCCTTCGCGGCCGATCCGGCGCCCGTGGCCCCCGCCCACAAGATGGTGGTTTACGTCATTCCGGTCCGCGACGAGATCAACAAGCCGACGCTCTTCATCCTGCGCCGCGGGCTCAAGGAGGCCATCGAGCAGAAGGCCGACGCCGTGGTGCTCGACATGAACACGCCCGGCGGCGAGCTCGGCGTGACCTTCGAGATCATGGAGGCGCTCGGCAAGTTCCCCGGCCTGACGATGACCTTCGTGAACAAGGAGGCGATGTCCGCGGGCGCATTCATTTCCGCCTCGACGGCCGAGATCTACTTCACCCCCAATGGCGTCATCGGTGCCGCGGCCCCGGTCCTCTCGACCGGCGGCGACGTGGACAAGACGATGAAGCAGAAGATCGTCAGCTACCTGCGCGCCCGGATGCGCGCGAACTCCGAGGGCAAGGGCTACCGCGGGCAGGTCATCTCCGCGATGATCGACGAGGACTACGAGCTGAAGATCGGCGACAAGGTCCTGAAGCCGAAGGGCGAACTGCTCTCCCTCACCGCCACCGAGGCTTTGGAAAAATACGGCGAACCGCCGCAGGCGCTGCTCGGTGCCGGCAAGGCGGCGGACATCGAGGCGCTGCTCAACACCCGGTTCGGCGCCAACGGCTACGAGGTGCGCAACTTCAAGGTCACCTGGTCGGAGGAGCTGGCGCAGTATCTCACGGCTTTTTCGCCCGTCCTGATGGGCTTGGGCCTGCTGGCGCTGTTCATCGAGTTCAAGCTGCCCGGTCACGGGGTGTTCGGGGTGATCGGGGCGGTGCTGCTGGCAGTGGTCTTTTTTGGCAGCTACGTCGCGGGCTTCTCCGGCCATGAGCCGGTGCTGGTCTTTGCGCTCGGCTTGCTGCTGGTGGCCGTCGAAGTGTTCTTCTTTCCCGGGGTGGCCATTGTGGCCATGGCCGGTCTCGGGCTCATGCTCGGCTCGCTGGTCTGGGCCATGACCGACCTCTGGCCGGGCCAACCGCTGACCGTGGCGTGGTCGGGTGACGCGTTTGTCACCCCCTTGCAGAACCTCGGCCTCGGACTAGTGCTGTCCTTGGTCCTGGGGGCGGCACTGCTCCGCTTCCTGCCCAAGGGCTGGATGTGGGACAAGATGGTGGTCGGTTCGACCATCGGCGGTGCGGCCCAGATTGCCGGCGTGTCCCAGGAGGATGCTGCCGCGGTGGGCTCGCTGATCGGCCAGCGCGGCGTGGCCGTCACGGTGCTCCGGCCGAGCGGGCAGGTCGAGATTGCCGGGCGACGCTATGAGGCAACGGTTGAGATCGGCGCGGTGGATGCCGGCGACGCCGTGGTGGTCCGTGGCCGGAACGACTTTGCCCTGATTGTGCAAAAAGCCGTATCATGAACGCGATCATCCTGCTCTTCGTCACCGGGGTGGCCCTGCTGGCCGCCGAGATTTTCCTGCCGGGCATCATCGCCGGCATCATCGGTGCGCTGTGCATGCTGGCGGGCTGCGTGATTTCGTTTAACGAGTTCGGCGCCGGCGGCGGCACCCTCGCGACCGTCGTGGCGCTGGCACTGCTGGGCCTGACGCTCTACCTCGAGCTGGTCTGGCTGCCGAAGACGGCTTTTGGCAAGCGGCTCGTCGTGCAATCCAAGGTCGACGCCGTGAGCCAGCCGCCGCTCGCCAATCCCGGCGAGGTGGTGGGCAAGGCCGCCGAGGCCGTCACCACGCTGGCGCCCAGCGGCTACGTGCTCGTCGAGGGCCGGCGCTACGAGGCGTTCTGCCGCTCGGGCCACGTGCCCAAGGGCGCGGTGCTCCGCGTCATTGGCATCGACAATTTCCGCGTTATCGTAACTCAAACCTGATCACTTATGAACTCCATCCCGCTCATCGTCCTCATCCCGATCATTATCGCCGCCATTGTCGTCGCCGCCTTGGTGTTCTCTTTTATTGGCGTCTGGCTGAAAGCCAGGTTGAACGGCGCGCCGGTGGGCTGGCTGAACCTGATCGGCATGCGCCTCGGCGGCGTGCCCTACAGCCTCGTGGTCGACGCCCGCATTACCGCCGTGAAGGCGGGCATTGAGGTCACGACCGACAAGATTTCCGCCCACTACCTCGCCGGCGGCAACGTCGTGCCGACCGTGCAGGCGCTCGTCGCCGCGCAGAAGGCCGGCATCATCCTCGACTGGGACCGCGCCTGCGCCATCGACCTCGCGACCAAGGGCTCCGGCAAGTCCGTGGTGGAGGCCGTGCGCACCTCGGTGGACCCGAAGGTCATCGACTGCCCGAACCCCGAGAGCGGCCGCACCACCATCGACGGCGTGGCCAAGGACGGCATCCAGGTGAAGGTCAAGGCGCGCGTCACCGTGCGCACGCACCTCGACCGCTTCGTCGGCGGCGCCAAGGAGGAGACGATCATCGCGCGTGTGGGCGAGGGCATCGTGTCCACCATCGGCGCGGCCGAAAGCTACAAGCACGTGCTCGAGGCGCCGGACAGCATTTCCAAGACCGTGCTCGCGCGCGGCCTCGACGTCGGCTCGGCCTTCGAGATCCTTTCGATCGACATCGCCGACGTGGATGTCGGCGAGAACGTCGGCGCCAAGCTCCAGGAAGCGCAGGCTGAGGCGAACAAGAGCATCGCGCAGGCGCAGGCCGAAATCCGCCGCGCGGCCGCCGTCGCGGTCGAGCAGGAGATGAAGGCCCGCGTGCAGGAGATGCAGGCAAAGGTCGTCGAGGCGCAGGCGCAGGTGCCGCTCGCGATGGCCGAGGCGTTCCGCTCCGGCCGGCTCGGCGTGATGGATTACTACAAGATGGAAAACATCCAGTCCGACACCGCCATGCGCGGGTCGATCGCCCATCCGGAGGGGAAGAAATAATGAAGGGCATCTGAGAGTGAAGGTGCTCAACCACTTCGTCTCACTCTCTTAACCTTTTCCGCTCTCACCCGCACTCTCACTTCCCCCATGGACTGGGTTTCCGACCATCTGCAGATCATCATCGCCGCCGCCGGGGCGGTGGCGTGGTGGCTCAAGCAGCGCACGGAGGCGCAGGATGGCGGGGCGGAAACGCCGCCCCGCGAGGACATAACCTTCGAGGATCCCGCGCTGGCCGAGCGCACGCGCCGTATTCGCGAGGAGATCCAGCGCAAGATCGAGCAGCGGGCCAAGGGCTACGCCACCGAGGAGCCGAAGGTGATCCGCCCTGCGCCTGCTGTGCCCACGCCGCTGGTGCGCCAGGTGGTGGTCACGCGGGCGCCCGAACCCCCGGTCTTGTCCCGGGCGGCGACCGCGCGGCTGGAAGCGGAGCGCAGCGCCGAGATCCTCGAGCAGCAGAAAACGCTAATGGAAAAATTGCGCGCGGCCGATGAGCTGAAGGCCGCGGCGCAGAAGCGGACGGAATTTGAGGCCCAGCTGTCCGTCAAGGAGACGGACAATGCGACGGCCCGGGGCGAATTGCGGGACGAGATGCGGGATCCCGCGGCGCTGCGCCGTGCCTTCATTCTCCGCGAGGTGCTGGGCCCGCCGGTGGCACTGCGGTAGGGCGGATAGGCACAAATGAAAAGGCCGACTGGACGTCGGCCTGCGGGATTTGGGAGCGAAGGCAACCCGCGCTCAGTCCAGCGCGAAGCGCCCGTAGCCCTCGAGCGGCACGGCGTAATTCCGGCCGTTGACCTCCATGCGGAGGTTCTTGCCGGCCTCGACCGTGATCAGCAGCTTGCCCTGCTTCCGGACGGACTTGCTCTGGCCGCGGGCGAGGGCGTCGTTGAACAGCACCTTGCCGTCGAGATCCTGCACAACCTTGACGCGCGTGGCCTCGATGGCGGTGAGCGTGAGGGTCTGGTCCGCCTCGGCCTGCACCGCGGGCGCGGGGCCGGTGGCCGGCGCCGCGGTCCTGGCCGGGGCGCGGAAGAAGAGCACGTTGATCAGAAGAATGATGACGATGATCGCGACCACCGCGCCGCCGATGAGCAGGCCGAACTTGAGCATCACCGCCTGGTCCTGCGCGGTGCGGCCGGCAGCCGGGACCTCGCCGCCCTCGCCGAACTCGACGCGGCCGTAGACCTCGCGCGATTCGCGGCGCGGGGTCCGGCCCTCGGAGGCCATCACGGAATCGAATTCCGCCATGAAGCGCTCGGCGTCCAGGTCAAGGTAGCGGGCATAGGAGCGCAGGAAGCCGCGGATATAGAGCGGGGGCAGGTCGAGGTCGAAGGAGTTGGCTTCGAACTTTTGCAGGTAGTCGCCGCGAATCTTGGTGGTCTCCGCGGCCTCGCGGACGGAGATGCCCTTGCGTTTCCGGGCTTCCTCGAGCTTTTCGCCGATGGTCTGCATGGGGTTTTGTTAAGAGGGTTTGGCGGGTTTTTGAAAGTCTAATCGCGGGTCAGGGCTGGTAGGTGTCGAGATCGACGAGGATTTCGCGGGGCGACGAGCCGTTCTCGGGGCCGACGATGCCCTTCTCCTCCATGATCTCGACGATGCGGGCGGCGCGGTTATAGCCGATGCGCAGGCGGCGCTGCAGCATCGAGGTGGAGGCGCGGCGCGTGGAGCGGAGCACCTCGAGCGCCTGCTGGAACAGCTCCTCGTCGTCGCCCAGATCGTCGTCGTCGCCGTCGCCATCCTCGTCATCCTCCTTGGCGGCGCGGTCGATCTGCTGCTGGACGGACTGCGCGTATTGCGGCGGGCCGTTGACCTTGAGGAACTCGACGATCGCCTGGATTTCCTCGTCGGCGACAAACGCGCCCTGGGCGCGGACGACCTTCGAGGTGCCGGGCGGGGTGAAGAGCATGTCGCCGCGGCCGATGAGGGTCTCGGCGCCCTTGCCGTCAAGGATGGTGCGGGAGTCGATCTGCGAGGCGACCTGGAACGCGATGCGGGAGGGCAGGTTGGCCTTGATGACGCCGGTGATGACGTTCACCGACGGCCGCTGGGTCGCGATGATGATGTGGATGCCGGCGGCGCGGGCGAGCTGGGCGAGGCGCGCGATCGAGGTCTCGATCTCGGCCGGCGCGATCATCATGAGGTCGGCGAGCTCGTCGATGATGGCCACGATGTAGGGCAGGCGCTCGGGGATCTCGATCTCCTCGGCCACGCCGGCCAGCTCGGCCTGCAGCTCCGGCGGGGGCGGCTCGGGCTTCTCCTTCTTGCGGTTGTTGAAGCCGGTGATGTTGCGGACGTTGACCTTGGCGAAGATCTGGTAGCGCTGCTCCATCTCGGTGAGCAGCCACTTGAGCGCGGCCGGCACCTTCTTCGCCTCGGTGACGACCGGGATGAGCATGTGCGGCAGCGCGTTGAAGACCTTCAACTCGACGACCTTCGGGTCCACCATGATGAGGCGCACATCCTTCGGGCTCTTCGAGTAGAGGATGGAAGCGACGATGGAATTGATGCAGACGGATTTGCCCGAGCCGGTGGCACCGGCGATGAGCAGGTGGGGCATCTTGGTGAGGTCGGAGACGAGCGGCTTGCCGGAGACGTCCTTGCCGAGGGCAATGGGCAACTCGGCCTTGGCGCCGACCCAGTCCTCGCTCTCGAGGATCTCGCGCATGCCGACGGGCGTGGATTTCTGGTTGGGCACCTCGACGCCGACGGCGGCCTTGCCGGGAATAGGGGCGAGGATGCGGACCGACTGCGCGCGCATCCCGAGGGCGATGTTCTTGTCGAGGCCGGAGATTTTCTCGACGCGCACGCCGGCGGCCGGCACGACCTCATAGCGCGTGATCACGGGGCCGACGTGGATTTCGCCAAGGGTGACCTCGACGCCGAACTCGCCGAGGATGCGGAGGAGATTCGCAGCATTCTGACCGTGCTCCTCCTCGCTGTTCGCGCTGTCGGGCTTCACCTGCTCGCGCAGGAGTTTGAGCGGCGGGAACTCGTAGCCCTTGTCGTCGCTCTGCGGCAGCGTGACCTTGGCCTTCTTGGTCTCCTCGGGCTTGACGATGTTGAGCTCGAGCTTGCCCGTGGCGACAGCGAGCGACTTCGTGTCGGTGGCGGTGTCGGCCGCCTTGGCCGGCAGGCGTGAGGCCTTGGGCGCGGCCGGCTCGGCGGCCGGTTTGGTCATGGGCGGGACGGTGGCCGGCCTGGGCGGGTCGGTGAACGGGTCGCTGCCTTTCGCCACGACGAGCTTCTTGGACGTGCCGGGGGGGAGGAGGGGCGCAGTGGCGGAGGACGGGGTGGCCTTGGCGGCGAGCGCGGCGGCGGCCCGGGCCTTCGCGGCCTCCTCGCGTTGCTTGCGCAGTTCCTCGGCCTGGGCGGCCTTGAGCGCGGCGCGCTTGGCCCACCACTCAGCGAGGTTGTGCAGCAGGCGCCCGAACTCCGCGGTGATGTCGCGCGTGAAGATGAACAGCATGCCGAGGAAATAGATGGTGCCGAGGATGAGGGCGGTGCCGAAGACCCCGAGGCTGTCCTTGAGCAGATCGCGGTAAATGAACTTGCCGATCACGCCGCCCGGGCCCTCGGGAAAGATGGCGGCCTTGGCGAAAAACAAATCCTGCATCGGGGCCAGGGCGGCCAGGGCGACCAGGCAGCAGAGCATCGCGACGAGCCGGGTGCCGGCGAGGCTGCGCGCGACGCGCAGGTAGACGTAGGTCATCCACAGCAGGAAAATCGGGATCAGCCAGGTGGAGACGCCGATCAAATAGTAGGAGCCTGCGGTGAATTCCGCACCGACCACGCCGACGAGGTTGGGCTTGGCGCCGGCGTTGACCGGAAACTGCTTCAGCACGCCGTTGACGACCTCGTTCTTGCCCGCGACCTGGTTCATCACGCTTTGCGCGGGCTCATAGTCGAGCAGGGCAACCAGCAGCAGAATGCCGACGACGAGACAGGTGAAGGCGGCCAGCCAGTGGGGACGGTGGCGGGCACCATCGAAGGAAGGCGCGTCCCTGTCCTTTGGATTTGAACTCTCCGCTTTGGGCATTTGTGTGGTTGTCCGACTGATTGCAGTCTTTCGGGACGGAGGGTCAACGTAAAATGCCCCACCGGGATTGTCCAAATCACTTACGCCCAACGCATGACGCCATTTCTCCAATTCAAGCCGCTCTACCAGGAGCGCGTGTGGGGTGGACGCGCCCTAGAGTCCTTTCTCGGGAGAAAATTGCCGGGCAACACTCCGACCGGCGAGAGCTGGGAGTTGGTGGACCGGCCCGAGGCGCAATCCATCGTCGCCAGCGGTCCGTGGGCGGGGCAGAGCCTGCGCCAAGTCATGGCCGGGCACGCCGCGGAAGTCATGGGACCGGCGTGGCCGGCCGCGCGGCCGTTTCCGATCCTGGTCAAGTGGCTCGATTGCCGCGACCGGCTGAGCCTGCAGGTGCATCCGCCGGCGGACCTCGCCGCGAAACTCGGCGGCGAGCCCAAGACCGAGAACTGGTATTTCGCGCACACGGATCCCGGTGCCACGGTCTATGCCGGGCTGAAGGCCGGCGTGACGCGCGCGAGTTTCGAGCAGGCGCTCGCGGCCGGCACGGTCGCGCGATGTCTCGAGCGGCCGGCGGTCCGCGCGGGCGACTCGCTGCTCATCCCCAGCGGCACGATGCACGCCATCGACGCGGGCAACCTGATCCTCGAGATCCAGCAGAATTCCGACACGACCTACCGCGTCTACGACTGGGACCGGATGGGCCTCGACGGCCAGCCGCGCGCGCTGCATGTCGCGCAATCGCTCGCGTGCCTCGAGGCCAACACCGCGCCGGTGCCGAAACTGGTGCGCGGTCCGGGCGTGCTGGCGCAGGGCCGTGAATTCACCATCCGGCAGCAGGCGCGGCGCGCGGGCGAAACGCTGGCGTTCGCGCGCGGCCAGCAGGCGCGCATCCTCTCGGTGGTGGCGGGCGAACTGGAAGGTGGCGGCCGGCTCCGGCTCGGCGACAATGTGCTCCTGCCTTATGCCGGCGAATATTCCTTCAGCGCGAAGACGGATGTCACCGTCCTCGTGACCGAGGATTTTTCGCGCGCATGAAGAAGCTGGTCAAACGCGCCCTCGTCTGCGGGCTGCTGCTGGTTGTCTGCTCGATCCTGTGGGTCGTGCTGCTGCCGACCATCGTCGCGTCGACCATCCGCTCCCGGACCGGCTTCGCGGTGCAGGTGGAGAAACTTTCGGTCAACCCGTTCCTCGCGAATGCGCGCATCAGCGGGCTCGTGCTGAAGAATCCGGACGGCTGGCCGGAGGCGGCCTTCGTGAACCTGCGGCAGTTCCAGGCCGACGTGGACCTGCTGCCGTTACTCGGCGACAAGTTCATGGCCGACGAGATCCTCGTCGACATCGCGCAGCTCACGCTCGTGCGCAACCAGGACGGGGTGCTGAACGCCATGGCCTTCAAGGATGGCCTGACCGGCGGCCACGAGGCCGGTTCGACTCCCACGGGCAACGCCAAGGCGGCCACGTTTCTGATCCGCCATCTCGTGCTGAAATTCGACAAGCTGGTCTACGCCGACTATTCCGGCCGGCGCCCGGTCGTGAAAGACTACGACCTGAACATCCAGCGCGACCTGACCAATGTCGACAGTGTCGCCAAGATCGTCAGCCCCTTCGCCGGGGCGACGCTGGGCGTCATGAGCGACGCGGTCGGCCGCCTGTTCAAGGTACCGCCCAGCGTGTTGGAGCAATCCGTGGCTCCCTTGCAGGAGGCGGGCAAAAAAACCGGCGAAACCCTGAAAAGTATCTTCCAATCGCTTGAAAAGCGGAAACCTTAAGGTAGCTTCAACAGCTTCGCATGACCGATAACAGCCAGACTGAAACCAAGCCCACCACCCCGCCCGACGAGCCGGCCACGCCCGCGGCCGCCGCGCCGGCGGCCATGGAGGAGCAGTTGGCCGCCGCCAGGAAGGAGGCGGCCGCCAACTACGACCGCTTCACGCGCGCCGTGGCCGACCTGGAGAATTTCCGCAAGCGCACCGTCCGCGAGAAGGACGAACTCCGGCAGTTCGCCGCGACCGGCGTGATGGAGGACGTGATTCCAATCCTCGACAACCTCGGCCTCGGCCTTGCCGCCGCGCGCCTGCAGCCGGACGTGACGTCGGTGGTCAACGGCGTGGGGCTCGTGCTCGAGCAGTTCAAGACCACGCTCGCCCGTCACGGCCTCAAGGAGGTCAATCCGGCCGGCCAGAAGTTCGACCCTAATTTCCACGAGTGCATCGCGCACCAGTCCAGCGCGGACGTGGCGGAGGAAAACGTCATGCAGGTGGTGCGTCCCGGTTATACCCTCAACGGCCGCCTGCTGCGGCCGGCCTCGGTGATCGTGTCCAGCGGACCGGCGAAGGAGACGAAAGCCTGACCATGGCCACGGGACAAAAGCAGGATTACTACGAGCTCCTCGGGGTCGCCAAGGGTGTCAGCGAGGAGGAATTGAAGAAGGCCTACCGCAAGAAGGCCGTGCAGTTTCACCCGGACAAGAATCCCGGCAACAAGGAGGCGGAGGAGATGTTCAAGAAAGTCTCCGAGGCCTACGAGGTGCTGAAGGACCCGGAGAAGCGCGCCGCCTACGACCGCTACGGCCATGCGGCCTTCCAGCAGGGCGGCGGTCCGCGCGGGCCGGGCGGCTCCAGCGGCGGTGGCGGCTTCCACGATCCGTTCGATATTTTCCGCGAGGTCTTCGGCCAGCAGGGTGGCGGGGGCGGCGGCGGGATCTTCGACCAGTTTTTCGGTGGCGAGGGCAACGGCGGCGGCGCGGGCCGCGGCTCGGACCTGCGCTACGATATCGAGATCACCCTCGAGGAAGCCGCGCACGGCGTGGAGAAGGAAATTTCCTTCCGCAGGCTCGGCGAGTGCGACCACTGCCACGGCAGTGGCGCCGAGCCGGGCTCGAAGAAGTCCACCTGCCCGACCTGCCGCGGGGCCGGCCAGGTGACGACCTCGCGTGGTTTTTTCCATGTCAGGCAGGCGTGCCCGACGTGCCATGGCTCCGGCCAGAAATTCGAGAAAGTCTGCGCCAAGTGTCACGGCGAGGGCCGCGTCAACGAGACCGCCAAGATCAACGTGAAGATCCCGGCCGGGGTCGACACCGGCAACAAGCTGCGCTCGTCCGGCAACGGCGAGGCCGGCGTGATGGGCGGCGAGGCCGGCGATCTCTACATCGTGGTCCACGTGAAGGACCACGAGGTGTTCGAGCGCCAGGGCGACGACCTTTTCTGCGAGATCCCGATCAAGTTCACGCTCGCGACACTCGGCGGCACGATCCAGGTGCCGACGATGGCGGGCAAGGCGACGCTGAAGATTCCCGCCGGCACGCAGTCGGGCACGACGTTCCGGCTCAAGGGTCGCGGCATGCCGCACCTGCGCGGCGGCGCGCACGGCGACCAGCTGATCCGCGTGCAGGTCGAGGTGCCCGACAGCCTCTCGTCCGAGCAGCGCAAGATCCTCGAGGAGTTCGCGCGCGTCAGCGGCGACACCGACCAGCCGATGAGCAAGGGCTTTTTCGAGAAGGCGAAGAAGTTCTTCTGAGCCGGCCCATGCGCGTCGTCATCCTAGGCTCGGGCCGCGGCAGCAACGCAGAGGCGATCCTGCAGGCGCAGGCAGCCGGCCGGCTGGGCGCGGCGCGGGTAGTCCAGATTTTTTCCGACAAGCCCGACGCGGGCATCCTCGGGCTCGGGCCGCGCTTCGGCGTGCCGGCGGCGTTCATCGACCCGGCGCCGTTCAAGACGAAGCTCGAGGGCGCCGGCGAGGACCGATTCGTCGAGGTGATCCAGGCGGCAAAGCCGGACTTGGTGGTGCTCGCGGGCTTTATGCGCGTGCTGAAGCCAAAGTTCCTCGGGGCGTTTGCCGGGAAGATCATCAACCTGCACCCGAGCCTGCTGCCGGCGTTTCCCGGGCTGGACGGCATTGGCCAAGCGCTCCGTGCCGGCGGGAAGGTCACGGGTTGCACGGTCCATTACGTCACGCTGGAAGTGGACGCCGGGAAAATCATCGAGCAGGCGCAGGTGCCAATCGAGGCCGGAGACACCTTGGAGAAGCTGACGGCGAAAATGCACGCGGCCGAGCACACACTGCTACCGGCGGTGATCGCGCGGTTGAGCCGGGAAACGAAGTAACCATGGCGACCTTTGAGCTTAAAATTGAAGTGACCGGTGAGGCGGCTCTACTGCTGGAGGAGCGTCTGGCCGATTACGGGGATGTGCGCCTGATGATGTTGGAGGACAAAGTGTCGGGGCGGGCATGGCTTGCGGGGTATTTTGAGTCGCGGGCCGATGCGGTGGCCGCCTGGAAAAAACTGGCGGGCGCGGACAGCGCCTTATGGGTGGGAGCCGAGCCATTGGTGCGGGAGCTGCCGGAAGAGGACTGGAAGAACAGCTACAAGGCGCACTTCAAGGCGTGGAAATTCGGCCGGCTTAACTGGGTGCCGGTGTGGGAGCGGGAGACCTTTCAGCTGCCGGCGGGCGAGCAGGTGTTATGGCTGGATCCCGGCATGGCGTTCGGCACCGGCAACCACGAGACGACGCGACTCGTGGTGGAACGGCTGGTGGCGTTGGCGGAGCGGCACGGCACCGGCGGGCGCGTGATCGATGCCGGGTGCGGCTCAGGCATCCTGGCGCTGTCGGCGGCAAAGCTGGGTTACCAAACCATTGCGGCTTTTGACAACGACCCGCTGGCGATCGACGTGAGCAAGGAGAACGCGGAGCTCAACGGCCTGGGCGGGCGGGTTGATCATTATGTAGGCGATCTCGTCACGGGACTGACCGGACGGCAGGCGGAGCTGGTCCTGGCGAACATCCAGGCGGATGTGTTGATGAAGTTTGCCCGCGAGCTGTGTGCCGCCGTGGCTCCCGGAGGCGCGCTGGTGTTGAGTGGGATCCTGGCGCAAGAGAACGCGCAGGTGCGGGCGGTATTTGCGGCGATGCCGCCGGGCTGGGAAACGGACTCGCGGGTGATGGGCGAGTGGAGCGACCTCGTGGTCACTCGGTCCGCATAAAAACATAGCCGCCGTGGATGGAGCCCCAGACCTGGGTGGCGCTGGCATTATAGCCACGTTCCCAGATGATCGTTTCCTTGGCGGTGATGGTGATCTCGGCGGAGGCGTAGCTGGCGCCGCGGAGGGTGTTGATCCAGCCCTTGCCCTCGGTGCCGCCCTTGAATGAGCCGTCGGGCTGCGCCCGGAGGATCAGGGTGCAGGTGTCTTGTGCCGCAAGGCCGGCGGGCTTGAGGCTGCCGAGGCGGGAAGGGTCCTTCCAGGCGCCGGTGGCGGCGATGGGATCGGGCAGGTCGAAGACGCGGCACTCGAGCGAGCTGTCGGCGCGCGTGGCGAGTTGGTAGAGGCGCTGGCGGTAGGGATGGTCGGGCGCATCGGCAAGCGCCTGTTCGGCGTAGAGCCAGGGCCCGTCGGTGCGGTCGGCCCAGACGGGGGCCACATGCAGGGTGACGTTGCGGAAGTTTTGATCGCCGCGGGCCTGATCGGCGCTCGAAAAGGTGCCGGTCAGGCAGGCGGCCAGCCGCTCGAGCGCGCTGGGTTCGGCGGCGGGGAGGCGGGCAGAGAGGAGCAGGCAGGCGGCAAGCAGGAGGGAAGAGCGCATGGGATCAGAGGAATCGCCAGACACCGTGGAGCAGGGTAAGGTTTCCCAGAATCCAGAGTGGCCAGAAAAGCCGGTTGGCCGGCAGGAGGAGATTGAAGGCGATGGTCATCGGCAGGACGGCCCGGCAGGCCGCCCAGTAGCCCGACCAGACCCACGAGCTGAGGAACAGCAGCAAAATGGAATACGCGAAGCCGATCCGCCACCAGGGAGAGGCGGGCTGCGGGTTGCGCCAGAGCACCCAAGCCTGGGTGAGGAGCCCGAGGATGGCGACCAGGCAGAAGCTGTAGCGTCCATCGAGGTTCCCGAGGGACACCTCGCGGAGGCAGTTGCGAGCCTGCTTGAGCAAGCCGAGCAGCGGCCAGGTGAAGTTGCCCAGGCCGGTGCCGCCAGTGGTGCCGGCGAAGCGCTGTTCAACGTAGAGTGACCAAAGGGCAAGGGGCAGCGCGGCGGCCGCGAGGGAGAGGGCAGCGCGTTTCCAAGGGAACGGGCGCCGGGATGGGTCGCAGGAGAGGGCGAGAGCGCCCAGCAGGCTGGTTTCCTTGGTCAGGTTGCCCAAGGCGAGCCAAAGAGTGGTGCGGGGGCTGGTGCGGATCTGCGTGAAGGCGGTGACGGCCAGAACGAGCAACAATACGGCAGGCAGATCGACCAGGGACTGGCGGACACTGTCGAGCACGCCGATGCTGAACATGCAACCGACCCAGCGGGCGAACGCCGGCCAGTCGGCGCCGCCAATGTGCCGGAAAAGCAACCAACCCAGGGCGAACCAGCAAAGGACGTTGAGCAGCGCGTAGGCCTGGAGCGTCCACCAAGGGTTGCCCAAGCCGAGAATCGCGGCCGTGCCGGGGGTCAGAATGCGCCGGGCGCGGTAGGCCGGGCTATCGAGGACTTGGGCGAGGGCGGGGCTGCGGAGGAAGGGATCGAGGGCGATTTGCGCATAGAACTGGCCGTCATAGCCGTTTGATTCCGAGGCGGTCGCGATAGGCAGATTCTGCAGCGAGGGATGGCGTCGTTCCTGCCAGCTTTCTCCGAAACGAATAAGGCCGGTGAAGCCGGTTGCCGGACTGAATTTGGCCAGGACCAGCGCGGCGAAGAGCAGCGAGACGATCCAGCAGGCGGCGATGCGGCTCATCGGGTGGGCTAAAAAAATAACCGCGAGACGGAGGTATCGCGGTTAGGCGAGGTTGCGCGCACAGGGGCCGGTTCCGGCTCAGAAGAGGTCGGTCGGGGTGCGGGACATGAAGTCCTCCATGTAGGCCGTGGTGGCCTTGCCCTCGATGAAGACGGGGTCGCTCATGATGGCCTTGTGCAGGGGAATCGTGGTCTTGATGCCGCGGACGAGGAATTCGCTCAGGGCGCGATACGAACGCTGCAGGGCGACCTTGCGGGTGGGGCCGAAGCAGATGAGCTTGCCGATCATGCTGTCGTAGTGCGGCGGGATGGTGTAGCCGCTGTAGGCATGCGAATCGACGCGGACGCCGAATCCGCCGGGAGGATAATAGAGGCTGATGGTGCCCGGGGACGGGGTGAAATTGCGGGCGGGATCCTCGGCGTTGATGCGGCACTCGATGGCGTGCTTCTCGAACTTGATGTCGCCCTGGTCGAAGCCGATCTTTTCGCCGTTCGCGATGTTGATCTGCTGCTTGATCAGGTCGATGCCGGTCACTTCCTCGGTGACGGGATGCTCCACCTGGATGCGGGTGTTCATCTCGATGAAGTAGTAATTGCCCTTGGCATCGACGAGAAACTCGATCGTGCCGGCGTTCTGGTATTCGGCGGCCTCGGCGGCCTTGACCGCGGCCTTGCCCATTTTCTTGCGCAGGTCGGCATTGAGGAAGGGCGAAGGGGACTCCTCGATCAGTTTCTGGTGCCGGCGCTGGACCGAGCAGTCGCGTTCGCCAAGATGCAGGACCTTGCCGTGGCTGTCCGCGAGAATCTGAAATTCAATGTGGCGTGGTTTCTCGATGTATTTCTCGATATAGACGGAGCCATTGCCGAAGGCTTTCTCGGCCTCGTTGCGGGCGACATGGAATTCTTTCGCAAAGGAAACGTCGTTGTGCGCGATGCGCATGCCGCGGCCGCCACCACCGGCGACGGCCTTGATGATGACGGGATAGCCGATCTTGCGGGCGACCTTCACGGCCTCGGTTTCGTTTTCCACCGGGCCGTCAGAGCCAGGCACAGTAACAACACCGGCTTTTCTCACGGTGTCCTTGGCGATAGCCTTGTCACCCATGATGCGGATGCTTTTCGACTTCGGGCCGATGAACTTGATATTACACGATTCGCACTGCTCGGCGAACTTGGCGTTCTCCGAAAGAAAGCCGTAGCCCGGGTGGATGGCATCGACGTCCGCTATCTCCGCGGCGCTTATGATGCGATCAGCACGCAGGTAGCTGTCGGAGCTCTTGGGCCCGCCAATGCAAATCGCCTCATCGGCGAGCTGAACATGGAGCGATTGAACGTCAGCCTCTGAATAGACGGCGAGGGTCTTGATACCCATTTCACGACATGCGCGAATGATGCGGAGCGCGATTTCACCGCGATTGGCGATGAGGACCTTTTGGATCATACTGGTGAAAAAGTTAAGCCGGACAGGACCTGCCCGGCTCTTAAAGCTATACTCGTTAGCCGAGCTTTATCTTGAAAAGCCGCTGGCCGTATTCAACGGGCTGTCCATTTTCCACGAGGATCTCCACGACTGCTCCCTTCGTTTCAGCTTGGATCTCGTTCATTATTTTCATGGCCTCGATGATGCAGACCACGGTCTTCTCTTCGACTTTGGCGCCAACATCGACAAAAACTGGATTTTCCGGGGAAGGTGACCTATAAAAGGTTCCCACCATGGGGGACTTCACATAGGTGAATCCCGTTTCATCTGCTCCCGAGGCTTGCGAGACAGTGGACTGCGCAGCTGGGGTAGTCGCCTGGGTCGGACCGGCAATAGAGGGGAAAGAGTTGGCGGGAAGTGGGCCCGTGGTGATGATTGGCTGTCCGCCAGAGCCCCGCTTGATCTTGATTTTGAAACCCTCCTCCTCGAACTCGAACTCGCTGAGTTCGGAGCGTTTCATTAAATCGATGATCTGCTTAATTTGTTTTAGGTCCACGCTTTCGCCTTAGTTGAGTTAGGTCGGCACAGGTTAGTGCCCTTATCGGAGCCCGCGTTCAAAAGAACTTTGACTAGGCAAAGCAATCACTGATTTTCCGGGAAGATGTGTATGTGTAAAAACAGGCATATTTTAGGTAATTTTGCCGCAAAACTGGGTGAAATCTAGGAATTTAACCCACAACATTGACTATCCCGATATGCTTTATCGGAGGCAAAATAGGCGTCATTCAGTGCGAAACGGACTGTGTAATCATTAATTTGTGAAGTGAGGCCAGAAGTCGTTTTTTTAATGGCTGCCGGCAGTTTAGGCATTCTGCGCCTATACTACGTGCTTATACGGTTTAGCCAGTGCAGTTGGCTGGGTCTCCTTCAGCAATTCCTATTGAGCGCGTTGGTAATCCACGTGGCATAGGCCTGCTTGGTCGCCCATTTACCAAATTGTGGCCGAGC
>JAQSCO010000005.1:292500-294531 GCA_029945445.1 Lacunisphaera sp.
AGTTCAGACAAACAGAAATGTAATTGTGTAAGAAGGTAAGATAAACGCCTAGAATACTGTGCGTTTGCATAAACCAGTTACAGCAGATGATGGATGCCTTGGCGTCATCAGGCGATGAAGGGCGCAGCAAGCTGCGATAAGCTTCGGGGAGCGGCATACACGCTTTGATCCGGAGATGCCCGAATGGGGAAACCCGGCACCGGTAATTCGGTGTCACTTCGAGATGAATACATAGTCTCGATAGAGCAACACGCGGAGAAGTGAAACATCTCAGTATCCGCAGGAACAGAAAGAGAATCGATTCCGTCAGTAGTGGCGAGCGAACGCGGAACAGCCCAAACCGTCGGGATTTATCCTGGCGGGGTTGTAGGACCACGATATGGAAAGCTTAGGTTAGGAAAACCGTCTGGAAAGTCGGGCCAAAGAGGGTGATAGCCCCGTATTCGAAAACCGAAGCAGACCTAGTGGTATCCTGAGTAGCACGGGACACGTGAAACCCCGTGTGAATCCATGCCGACCACGGCATAAGGCTAAATACTCGATGACGACCGACAGTGAACTAGTACCGCGAGGGAAAGGTGAAAAGCACCCCTGTTAGGGGAGTGAAATAGTAACTGAAATCATCTGCTAACAAGTCAGTCGGAGCCCCCTTGTGGGGTGACGGCCTGCCTTTTGTATAATGAGTCTGCGAGTTATTGTCGGTAGCAAGCCTAAGCCGCTAAGCGGCGCAGGCGCAGCGAAAGCGAGTCCGAATAGGGCGCTTAGTTGTCGGCAATAGACCCGAAGGGGAGGTGATCTAACCATGGCCAGGATGAAACTTCGGTAACACGAAGTGGAGGTCCGAACCGGTCAATCTTGAGAAATTGTCGGATGAGCTGTGGTTAGGAGCGAAAGACTAATCAAACCCCCTGATAGCTGGTTCTTTCCGAAATATATTTGGGTATAGCCTCGGGCGCTGATTTGCGGAGGTAGAGCACTAAATAAGCTAGGGCCCCTACCGGGGTACTGAACTTAATTAAACTCCGAATACCGCAGAGTGAAGCCCGGGAGTCAGACTGTGGGGGATAACCTTCATAGTCGAAAGGAGAATAATCCAAACCATCAGTTAAGGTCCCAAAATACGGCTCAGTGTAAAAGGATGTGATTTTGCTTAGACAATGGGGATGTTGGCTTAGAGGCAGCCATCATTTAAACAGTGCGTAACAGCTGACCCATCGAGCGAAATTGCGCCGAAAATGATCGGGACTTAAGCCGTATACCGAAGCTATGGATTTGGCCGCAAGGCCAAGTGGTAGGAAAGCGTTCCAAGTGCAGCGAAGTGGAAGGGGTAACCGACCATGGAGCGCTTGGAAGTGAGAATGCAGACATAAGTAACGATAAAGATGGTTAAAATCCATCTCGCCTCAATTCCAAGGATTCCTGGGGAAGGTTCGTCCTCCCAGGGTTAGTCGGGAGCTAAGACGAGGCCGTAAGGAGTAGTCGATGCACAGCTGGTTCAATATTCCAGCACCACCTTATTGGAGTTCGATGCCAAGGAGTGACGGAGAAAGTTAACACGAGCGGGGCGCTGATTTCCGTTCAAGTCCGTAGGTTGTCCGGGAGTAAAATACCGGATCTATCTGAAAGACGATGAAAAGCTGAGGCTACGGCCGAGGCAATTCGTGTGATACTCGGCTTCCAGGAAAAGCTTCGTGGCTATTTGATAGGGTGCCCGTACCGTAAACCGACACAGGTGGAATAGATGAGTATTCTAAGGCGCGTGGGTTAAATCTCTCTAAGGAACTCGGCAAACTGACCCCGTATGTTAGCTATAAGGGGTGCCTCGCAAGAGGCCACAGATAAGAGTGTCAACCGACTGTTTAGCAAAAACACAGCTCTCTGCTAAGTCGCAAGACGACGTATAGGGAGTGACATGTGACCAATGCGGAAAGGTGAAAGCGTGAGGTGCAAGCTTCGCGTCTAAGCCCCCGTGAATGTCGGCCGTAACTATAACGGTCCTAAGGTAGCGAAATTCCTTGTCGGGTAAGTTCC
>JAQSCO010000006.1 GCA_029945445.1 Lacunisphaera sp.
GTTCGAGTCTCTTCTCCCGCTCCAATTTCAAAAACCGCTGTAACTCAGCGGTTTTTTTGTTATCCATGCCGTCGTGAAAGCCTCCGATTACTTCGCCCTGCCGCCTTCGCTGGCCCGGTTTGCTCCCTTTTTCCCGGCGGCGGCCGCCCCGTGGGACTGGCTGAAGCAGATCGGCGCAGCGTTGGCGGGCATCGCCGCCAACCCCGCCGGACCGAAAATCCCGCCCGGCGTGCAGATCGAGGGCCAGGTCTGGCTTCACGCCTCGGTCAAGCTGCCCACCTACGCCACCATCATCGGCCCGGCGTGGATCGGCGCGAACACCCAGATCCGCCCGGGCGCCTTCATCCGCGGCGGCGTCATCGTCGGCGAGAACTGCGTGCTGGGCAACGCGAGCGAGTTCAAGAACTGCCTGCTGCTCGACGGCGTGCAGGCGCCGCATTTCAACTACGTCGGCGATTCCATCCTCGGCAACGGCGCGCATCTCGGCGCGGGCGTCATCTGCTCCAACCTCCGGCTCGACCAGGGCGAGGTGACGGTCCGGGTGGGCGAGCGGACCGTGAAGACCGGCCTGAAGAAATTCGGCGCCGTGCTCGGCGACTCAGCCGAGGTCGGCTGCAACGCCGTGCTCAATCCCGGCTCGCTCCTCGGCCGGCGCGCGCTCGTGACGCCGTGCACGTCCTTCAGCGGCTCCCTGCCGGCCAACACCATCGCCCACTCCCGGCAGACCATCACCACGGTGCCGCGCCGGGACTAAACCGCCGGCCGCCCAAATTCACGCTTCCCTCACGGCGCAGAATCCGCCGAGATGCCAGTCCGTTTAATCGGAAATCGAGTTCCGAGCAAAGCGACATCCTCATCCAAAATCTAAAATGCCCAGAGTCCTCACCGGCATCACGCCCTCCGGCACCCTCCACATCGGCAATTATTTCGGCGCCATGCGCCCCGCCATCGAGCTGCAGGCCGGCGGCGACGCGTTCTACTTCATCGCGGACTACCACTCGATGACCGCGATCACCGACCCGGCCGAGCGCCGCGGCTACACGCAGGGCATCGCCCTCGACTGGCTCGCCTGCGGCCTCGACCCGGCCAAGGCCGTCTTCTGGCGCCAGAGCGACGTGCCCGAGGTCTGCGAACTCACCTGGCTGCTCGGTTCGCTCACGCCCATGGGCCTGCTCGAGCGCGCGCATAGCTACAAGGACAAGATCGCCAAGGGCATGTCACCCAACTTCGGCCTCTTCGCCTACCCGGTGCTCATGGCCGCCGACATCCTCCTCTACGACACCCACGTCGTTCCCGTCGGCAAGGACCAGAAGCAGCACCTCGAGATGACGCGCGACATCGCCATCAAGTTCAACCAGACCTACGGTGAAAATACCTTGGTCGTGCCCGAGGAGCGCATCTCGGAGACGCTGGCCGTCATCCCCGGCCTCGACGGTCAGAAAATGTCCAAGAGCTACGGCAACACCATCGAGATCTTCGGCGACGAGAAGGCCCTCCGCAAAAAAATCATGGGGATCGTCATGGACTCGCGCACGCCGCAGGAGCCGAAGCCCGACGCCGAGAAGAACCTCGCCATTCAGCTCCTGAAGCTGGTCGCGCCCGTCGGGGTCGCCGCCGACTTCGAGAACCGGCTCCGCGCCGGCGGTCTCGGCTACGGCGACCTGAAGAAGGCGCTGTTCGAGCACTACTGGGAGTTTTTCGCCCCGTATCGCGCCCGCCGCGCCGAGCTCGTCGCTGATCCGAGCTACGTCGAGAAGGTCCTCCATGACGGCGCCGGGCGCGCCCGCATCGTGGCCGACCAAGTGATGGCCCGCGCGCGCCAAGCCTGCGGCCTGCGGTAGTTTGCCGTCTTCGTGCCGTGAGCGACCACGCCGACATTGGACGCAAACGGCAGCGCGATATCTATATCGCCGGTGTGGCCGGCCATGTGCCGGCGGTGCCGGTCGCGTGGAGCAAATTGGAAGAAGCGGCGCAGGCGGCAATGTCACCTGAAGCGTGGGCCTATGTGGCCGGTGGCGCCGGGCGCGAATCCACCATGGCCGCCAACCGCGCGGCCTTTGAACGCTGGCGGATCGTCCCGCGCGTGCTGCGCGACGTCGAGCAACGCGACCTCTCAATCGAACTTTTCGGCCAGAAGCTGCCGTCGCCGCTGCTGTTGTGCCCGATCGGTGTGCTGGAGATGGCGCACCGCGAGGCCGACCTCGCCGTCGCGAAGGCCGCGGCGGCGCTGCGCGTGCCGTATATCTTCTCCAACCAGGCCTCCGTGCCGATGGAAACCTGTGCCGCCGCCATGGGCGATGCGCCGCGCTGGTTCCAGCTCTACTGGAGCCGGTCGAATGAGCTGGTCGCGAGTTTTGTGAAGCGCGCCGAGGGCTGCGGTTGCTCGGCCATCGTGCTGACGCTCGACACGACGATGCTCGGCTGGCGGCCGCGCGACCTCGATCTCGGGGCGCTGCCATTCATGAGGGGACAGGGTATCGCGCAATACACGAGTGACCCGGTCTTCCGCGCGCAGCTCGCCCAGCCGGCCGACACGGGCGGCGCGCCCAAGCCGCCGTTCACCCTGCAGACCATCGCGACGGCGCTCGAGCAGAAGGCAAATTTTCCCGGCGGCCTGTTGAAGAACCTCGGCTCGGGCGACCCGCGTGCGGCGGTGCAGCGGTTCATGACGACCTATTCGCGTCCGTCACTGCAATGGGACGAACTGAAGTTTCTCCGCCAGCACACCAAGCTGCCGATCCTGCTGAAAGGTGTGCTGCATCCGGCCGATGCGAAGAAGGCGGTCGAACTCGGCATCGACGGACTGGTCGTCTCGAACCACGGTGGCCGGCAGATCGACGGGGCGATCGCATCGCTCGATGCGCTGCCGGCGGTCGCCGAGATCGTGAACGGAAAAATTCCCGTGCTCTTCGACAGCGGCGTGCGCGGCGGGGCGGATGTATTTAAGGCCCTCGCCCTCGGCGCGACGGCGGTCTGCCTCGGCCGGCCCTACGTCTACGGCCTCGCGGTCGCCGGCCAGCGCGGCGTGGAGGAAGTCATCGGCAACGTGCTGGCGGAGTTCGACCTGACGCTTGGCCTCGCGGGTTGCACAAGCCGGCGGGAAGTCACACGCCGCGCGCTTCAGATCACCGCGTAGTGCGGCCGCGGGAGCGCGGCGATGCGGTCCATGATGCGCTGGGCGGCCGCCTCGTAGCGCGCCTTGCCGAGTCCCGGGTCGTCGTAGACGCTGGCGGGAATCGGAGCGCCGAAGACAATTGTCACGGGCGCGCCAAAGTTGGGCCACCGCCGGCCTTTGCCGAAGGCCTCAAACGACCCGTAGACGCGGCACGGCACCACGGGCACGCCGGTCTTGCAGGCCATGAGGCCGACGCCGGCCTTGGGTTTTTGCAGCTGGCCGTCGGGTGAGCGCGTGCCCTCGGGAAAGAGCACGACGGCGCGGTCCTCCTTCAGGGCCAGCAGCACGCGCTTGATCGCGCCGATGTCACCGGTGTCGCGCTCCACCGGGATGGTCTCGACCTGGTCGAGCCACCAGCCGAGGAGTTTGCTGCTCCACAGGCTCTTGCGGGCGAAGAACCGCATCTGCTTCGCGATCTGGCTGCCGACGAACGGGGGGTCCAGGTGGCTGGCGTGGTTGGAGGCGATCAGGAAGGGCCCCACCTTGGGAAAATTTTCCGTGCCCACCACCTCGCCGCGGAACCACATGCCGTGCACGACGCCTGACAGATAATGGAAGAAACCGTAGAACGGTCGCATCTTCAGGTGGTCGGGCGAGTGCGGCATGGCGTGATCAGGGGACAGAGGACGGAGGACAGAAAACAGAGGGCCGATAAACATAACCCGTCATTCTGACCGCAGCGAAGAATCCAGAATGATGGGCGATGGCGGACATGTGGTGGATTCTTCGCTGCGCTCAGAATAGCATTTTAGACGGATAGTTGCCCCGCAATCAGGCCGGCCATCTTTTCCACGACCTGGTCGAGGGTCAGCAGGGTCGAGTCGATGTCGATCGCGCCGACCGGGCAGGTGAGAGGTGAGGCCTTGCGGGAGGAGTCGATGCGGTCGCGCTCGGCGATCGAGTCTTGTCCGCCTTCCCTCGCCCGGCGCTTGGCCCGCTCGGCGGGATCGGCGTGCAGGAAGAAACGAAACTCCGCGTGCGGGAAGATCACCGAGCCGATGTCGCGGCCCTCCATCACGAGGCCGCGGAAAGCGTGCGCCTGCGCCACGTCGACGAGGCCGCGCTGGTAGCCAAGCAGCGCGTGGCGCACCTCGGGCAGGGCGGCGTAGTGGGAGACGTGCTCGTTGACGTTCTGCCCGCGGATCTCGACGCCGGCGGGCTGGCCGCCGATGAGCATCTGCGCGGAGCGGCCGTTGAGCCGGGTGGTGAACTGCAGCTTGGCCAGCGCGGCATTGATCGCCGGCAGGTCGGCATGGGCCACGCCCAGCCGCAGCAGCTCGTAGGTGATGTGCCGGTAGAACGAGCCGGTGTCGACGTGCAGCAGGTTGAACCGGTCCGCGAGGATCTTGGATGACGACGACTTGCCGGAGGCGGCGCCGCCGTCGATGGCGATGATGATGAAGGGCTGGTGCGCCATGGAAGGGTTAATGAGAGCCAGCGCGCAGGCCGGCCAGCAAGTCAAAGAATGCGGGGAAAGTTTTCGCACAGCAGCCCGGATCCTTGATCGTGAGCCAAGGCTGGCCGTTTTTCAGCAGGTCGTGGCAGCCGAGGACGCCGAAGCTCATGGCGAAACGGTGGTCGTGGTAGGTCTCGATCTCGCCGCCGGGCACCAGCGGGCGCGGGTGGATTTCGAGCGAGTCCTCCGTCTCGATGACCTGCTGGCCGAGTTTTTTCAGTTCGCGGGCCATGCCAGCCACGCGGTCGGTCTCCTGCTTGCGCGTGTGGGCGATGCCGGTGATTTTCGTCGGCCCGTCGAGCAGCGGCGCGAGGGCGGCGAGGGTGAGGAAGGTGTCGGAGAACTCGCGGAAGTTTTGCGTCACCGCGTGGCGGGCTCCGCTGGAGAAATTCAGGCCTTCGCTGCGCAGGCCGACCTGTTGCAAGACCGAGAGAAACCGGGCGTCGCCTTGGAGCGTGCCGGTGTAGTTGGGCAGCGTGAGGCTGCCCTGGGTCACGAGTGGCAGGGCGAGGAAATAACTGGCGGCGGAGGCGTCGCCTTCAATGGCGTAATCCACCGGTTGGGCGGCGAATTGCCGCACCATCTCCTCCGTCATCGTCACGAAAGGCCTGGAGCCGGCCTCGCCCTTGAGTTTCACCGTCAGTGGCTGGCGGGCCCAGGGCGCAATCATCAGCAGCGCGGAGAGCATCTGGCTGCTTTCGGAGGCATCCAGCTCCACGTTGCCGCCGGACAGACCGGCGGTCTTGAGCGTGAAAGGAAAACTGCGCGCGCTGGCCTTCGCGCCTTGCGACTCCACCGCCTCGAGCAACGCGCCGATGGGCCGGCGGCGCATGGCCTCGTCGCCGTCAAAGTGATAGACGCCGTCGGGCCGCAGGCAGACGAACGCCGTCAGGAAGCGCGCGGCGGTGCCAGCATTGCCCACCTCGAGCTTGGCCTCGCGCACGGGGATCTCGCCGCCGCGGCCGGCGATGGTGATGGTCAGTGCCTTTTCGTCATCGACAATGAGAAAACCCAGCGCCCGCAGCGCCGCGACCATGAGGCGGCTGTCGCGGCTGAAGAGGGCGCCGTGCAGCGTAACGGTCTTTTTGCCGAGCGCCGCGAGGATGAGCGCGCGGTTGGTGATGCTCTTGGAGCCGGGCAGCGTGACACTGCCGCGCACCGGTTTGGTGAAGGGCTGGATCGCGAGGGTGGGCGGGTAGGGAGGCATTGTTCACTTTTCATTGTTCATCGTTCATTGGTCATTGGACGGCTGGGCCGATGAACATTGAACGATGAACGTTGAACGATGAGAAATTTCAAGGGATCGGCCGGAACTGGTCGCGGTAGGCGCGGCCGCGCTCGAGGATGGCCTGCACCTCTAACCAGTCGCGGTTGGCGAGCGCGCGCTCGAGACCGTGCAACTCCTCCTGGTAACCGCGGACGGCGCGGAGCACCTCGTCGCGGTTCTGCTCAAGGATCGTCTTCCACAGCTTCGGGTCGCTCCCGGCGATGCGCGTGGTGTCACGCAGGCCGCCGCCGGCAAAGTTGCGCCAGCGCACGTCGCGCTTCGCGAGCGCCGCGCAGAGGGTGGAGGCGAGCACCTGCGGCAGGTGGCTGATCTGGGCGACGATTTCGTCGTGCGCGTCGGGTTCCACCGTGGCGACGTCGGCCTCGAGCGATTTCCAGAACGCCACGACCTGCTCGGTGGCCTTGGCGTCGGTCTCGGGGAGCGGCGTGACAAACACGGTGCGGCCCTTGAAGAGGTCGGCGCGCGCGTTCTCCCAGCCGGTCTTCTCGGAACCCGCCATGGGGTGGGAACCGACGAAGTGGGCGCGGCCCTTCAGCGTGATGGCGGCGGCGCGGCAGATCTCGCCCTTCACGCTGCCGACGTCGGTCACGATCACACCGGCGGCGAGGTACGGTGCAATCTGCCCGATCAGCGGACCGATCTGGTCAACCGGCGCGCAGATGACGACCAGCTGCGCGCCCTGCACGGCGTCGGCCGGGGTGTCGGCCACGCGGTCGCACCACGGCTGGCCCTTGAGTTGCAGGCGCGTCTCGGGCCGGCGGGCCCAGAGCGTGAGGCGCGACGCGGCGCCCAGCCGGCGGGCGGCCTGCGCCACGGAGGCGCCGAGCAGACCGGGGGCGAGGATGGTGATCTGATCAAGCACGGTTCCAGCGAAAAGGCCCGGTGCCGCATTGTCGAGCCAGTGTGGCAAACCCGTTGCCTTTTGGTGACACGGTGGGTAGCCTTCCAACCCGCGCATGAACTTCGACAAGGAACCCGAACTGCCCGACACCCCGCCGGTTTCCACGCGTCCCCGCTGGCTCCTGGGGTTGCTCGCGGTCGTGGGGCTCGGGGCGGCGGCGTTTTTCGCCTACTGGCAATTCGCGGCTCCGCCGGCCGCGCCACTGGCTCTCACGGCCGAGCAGAAGAAAATCCTTGGGGAAATCGCCTACCTGGAGGGCCGCCTCGACATCATCGCGGCGGATCTGGCCCGACTGGACCCGAAGAGTCCGCCGGCCGCCCGGCGCCAGCTCCTGGAAGAGGCCTTGGAACGGCAGAACCGGCTGCGCCGGTTGCGGCCGGTCCCGCTGGCCGCGGACGAGCTGCGGCTGGCCGAGTGGCAGACCAAGCTCGGCGACACCTATGCCCGCGAATGGAACCTGCAAAGCGAGGAACTGGAGGCTGAGTCCGCCCTGTTGCAGAAGCAGAAGCAGCCGGGCGTCGTTGAAAAGCTGAAGGAGGCGCTGCGCCTGCAACGGGAGGTCAACGGCGGGCTGGCGGACCAGGCCCTGAAGAATTACGGCCGCGAGGCGCGGCTGGAGCAGGACGCCGAGCGGCTCGACGCGGAGCCGCTGCGGGCGGAGGGCGCGCGCGTGCTCGCCGAGGCCCGCGCGAGCGTGGCGGCCGGCCGCTGGACCGCGGCGCTGGAGCTCTACGGCCGCGCGCGCGACATCCAGTTGAAGCTCAATCATGAATACGCCCGCACGCGTTTCGCCGACCTGCTCGCGGTGGACCGCCTCGACGCGGAGATGGCTTCGCTGAGCGCGACGGAGGCGCACGACCAGCTGGAGGCGCTCGTGACGCAGGCCACTGCGGCGGCGACGGCGCAAAAACTGGACGAGGCGGACCGCCTGCTGGCGGAGGCCGTCGCCCGGCAGAAGCTCATCAACGAGCAATTCGCCCAAAGCCGTTTCGTGTCGATGGAGCGGCTGGAGCAGCTCGAGGCGGACCGGCAGACCCTCCGGGCCCGCGCGGTGCTCACCGAGGTGCGTGAGCTCGATCACACGGCCGCCGGGCACCTGCGTCGGCGGGAACTATTCCAGTCGCAGCAATTGCTCGGGCTGGCGCTGGAGAAGCTGGCGAGCGCCGTGGTGCAGCTGCCGAAGGCGCGCGGGATCGACGAAGAACTGCGCCAGCGCCTCAGTTACCTGAACCTGCGGTCGGCCGACCTCGTGCCGATCCAGGACCAGACCTACGACCTGCTGATGCCGCTGCCCGGGCGCGAGCAGTTCGCGCTGCTCAAGACCGAGGTGCCCCAGGCGCTGTATGTCCGGGTGATGAACGGCAATCCCAGCCGCAATCCCGGGCCGACGTTGCCGGTGGATTCCGTGACCTATGCCGAGGCCGGGGAATTCTGCCGGCGGCTCGGCTGGGTGCTCGGTGCGACGGTGCGCCTGCCGGCGGCGGCGGAGTTTCGCGCGGCGGTGGGCGATGGTTTCGCGACGGCGGCGAACGCGTGGGGCCTGGAGAACGGTCCCGGCAAAAGCCAGCCCGCGGGCGAGAAGCCGGCCAACGCCCTCGGCTTTCATGACCTGCTGGGCAACGTCGCGGAATGGCTGGCGGCGGACGCGGGCGACACCGCGGTGCTGGCCGGCGGCAGTTTCACCGAGAGCCGCGGCCAGCTGCAGGCGCTGCCGCTGCGGCGCGCCGCGAAAACCGAGCGGGCGCGCACCAACGGCTTCCGCGTGGTGGTCGAGTTCGACCTCGCGGCGGGGCGGTGAGGGTGGGCGTCGGTTTCCACACCGACGCGGTCGCCGATGGGGACAGCGGCGACCACCTCAAACCTATTTCGCGAGCCGGGCGATCAGCGCGAACTCAGCCGGCTTGACCGGCGAGACCGACAGCCGGCTCTCGCGGACGAGCCTCATGTCCTGCAACGCGGGCTCGGCCTTGATCTGCGCGAGCGTGACGGACTGGCCGAGCGGCTGCACCGGGGCGAGTTCCACCGCGACCCAGCCTTCCTCGTCGGCGGTCTTGTCGGGGAAAGCGGTCTTCGTGACCTTGGCGAGGCCGACAATGCTCTTGGACTCACCGCTGTGGTAGAAGTAAACCCCGTCACCGACGGCCATGGCCTTGAGGTGGAGCCGGGCGGCGTAGTTGCGGACGCCGGTCCAGTCGGTGCGCCGATCGCGGACGAGGTCGTCCCACGAGTAGGTTTCGGGTTCGGATTTGACCAGCCAGTATTGCGTTTTCATGGGAAAGCGTGCTTGGTCGCATGCAGGAAATGAGCGAGCAAGATCCGGAATTAGCCAAAAAAGCCCACCGGGCACAATTGATTCTTTACGGGGTCATGCTTCTCTTCGGCCTCCTGCCCTTTGTCTTGCTGTGGCTGATGAAAAAGGGATTCTTCCACTGAGTCGACCCGACCCATGAACAAAACGCTGCTCGTCATCCGGATAGTCTTCATTGCGCTCTGCGCCATCGGGAGCTGGCTCATCTGCTACACCGTCGAGGAATGGGACCACCGGCGCGGCCTCGCGATCATGATCGGCCTGATGATCGGGGTGCTGGTCGTGCTGGTCGACCTGATGCTCAAGGGTTTTTCCCTGCGCGGATTGACGGCCCTGACCTTCGGGCTGGCGATTGGCGCGGCCATCGCCTGGTTGATCGGGACCTCGCCGCTGCTCAACCCGCTCGGCAAGGGCGACCAGCAGATCATCTACCTCGTGCAGATGGCGCTGTTTGTCATCTGCACCTACCTCGGCACCGTCATCGCCCTGCGCGGCAAGGACGACTTCAACCTCGTCATCCCCTACGTGCGCTTCGTGCCGCACGAGGTGGACGTGCCGCTCGTCGTGGTGGACACCAGCGCGCTCATCGACGGCCGCATCGCCAAGGTCTGCCAGACGCAGTTCCTCGGCGCGGCGCTCATCATCCCGACCTTCGTCCTCAGCGAGCTCCAGGCCATTGCCGATTCCACGGAGCCGGTGAAGCAGGCACGCGGCCGCCGCGGGCTGCAGGTGCTCAACGAGCTCCGCGCGATCAAGCACATCGACATCCGCATCCACCAGAGCGATGTCGCCCGCCGGTCGGACATCGAGGCCAAGCTCGTCTTCCTCGCGCAGTCCATGCGCGCCAAGCTCCTCACGACCGACACCAACCTCGCGAAGATGGCCCAGTTCCAGGGCGTGTCCTGGCTCAACCTCCATGCCCTCGAGTCGGCCCTCCGGCCCGAGATCGTCATCGGGGAGAGCATCGCCGTCGACCTCGTCAAGGTCGGCAAGGAGGACGGGCAGGCGCTGGGCTATCTGACCGACGGCTCGATGGTCGTGGTGAACAACGGCCGGGCCTTCATCGGCAAGCGCGTGACGGCCGAGATCATCGGCGTGCTGCCCAGCGCCGGCGGCAAGATGATCTTCACCAACCTGCTCGGCGAGGCCGAGGTGGGGTAGGGCTGGAGGCGGGACTGTCAGTCCCGCGGATTTCGGCCAGAAAGCCTGTCATTCCGAGTGGAGTAAGGATCCACGCGCTTGAAGGCCTCATCCCGTTCGCGGCCGTGCATCCCTCGCTGCGCTCAGGATGACAAGCTGGTTTGGAAGAATCGCTCCTTCGGAACTTTTTCCTTGCCGTCCCATCTGTCCTAGTGCAACTAGGACGGCATGCTCCCGTTCTCGATTGAACTGAAACCCGGCCTGCCGATCGCGGAGCAGGTGGTTTTCGCGGTGAAGAAGGCCGTGGTCGGCGGGCAGCTGAAGCCGGGCCAGCCGTTCCCGTCGGTGCGGGTCGTGAGCCAGGAGCTGAAGATCAACCCCAACACCGCGCACAAGATCGTGGCGGCGCTCGTCGCGCAGGGCGTGCTGGTCACGACCCCGGCCGTCGGCAGCGTGGTCGCCGAGCACGCGGCGGGTGACCGGACGCAGCGCGCGGAACTCCTCGGCGCGGATCTCGAGCGCGTCGTGGTCGAGGCCAAGAAGCTCGGGCTCACCGTCGACGAGGTGCAAGCCGGCCTGGCCGCCCACTGGAAGAAGCTCGGGCGCAAATAATTTCAACCCCCATGAACATCATCGAAACGCAGAATCTCGCCCACCGCTACTGGCGGACGGAGGCCGTGCGCGACCTGACGCTGGCGGTGCCGGCGGGCAGTGTCTTCGCCTTGCTCGGCCCCAACGGCGCCGGCAAGACCACCACGATCAAGCTGCTGATGAACCTGCTGCGGCCGACGGGCGGCACGGCGCGGGTGCTGGGCGTTGATTCGTCCCGGCTCGGGGAGCGCGAGTTGGCGCAGATCGGCTACGTTTCGGAGAACCAGAAGCTGCCCGACTGGATGACGGTGCGGCAATACCTCGACTACTGCCGGCCGTTCTACCCGACGTGGGACATCGCGCTGGAGAAAACCCTGCTCGCGCAGTTCGACCTACCGATCGACCGCAAGCTGAAGAACCTCTCGCGCGGCATGGCCATGAAGGCCGCGCTGCTCTCCTCACTGGCCTACCGGCCGAAGCTGCTCGTGCTGGACGAGCCGTTCAGCGGACTCGATCCGCTGGTGCGTGACGAGTTTGTGCGCGGCCTGCTGGAGGTGTCGGAGCACGGCGACTGGACGGTGCTGGTGTCTTCGCACGACATCGAGGAAGTCGAGCGGCTCTGCGACTGGATCGCCGTGCTCGACGCGGGCCGGCTGCAGTTCGCCGAGTCCACCGACACGCTGCTCGGGCGTTTCCGGCGCTTGGAGGTGACCGTGCCGGACGGGACAACCACGCCAGCCGCGCCGCCGGCGGACTGGTTGGAGCTGGACCAGAAGGGCGACCTCGTGCGCTTCATCGCCACGCGCTACGAGCGCGACACGACCGAGCGGCTCTGCCGCGAACGCTGGCCCGAGGCCGCGGTGACCGCGTCGCCGATGACCCTGCGGGAAATCTTCATCACCCTGGCCCGCGCCGGCCGCGTGGCGCAAAAAGGAGCCGTCGCATGAACCTCACCTGGCACATCGTCAAAAAGGACATCCGGCGCCTGCGGATTCCGCTCCTCCTCTGGATCGCCCTGATGGCGGGGCAGTTCATCCTCAGCATGCTGATCCTGCACCGCGAGGACGAGAATCTCACCGACCTGGTCAACCAGATCCAGGCCTTCGACGCCTTCCATGAGATCCTGTGGGCCATGCAGCTGCTGGCCTGCTACGTCCTGTCGGCCTGGCTGATCCACGAGGACGCACTCACAGGTTCGCCCAGCTGGTGGATGACTAGGCCGATCTCGGGGGCGCGGCTGCTGCGCGCCAAGCTGCTCGGGCTCGTCCTGATCTTCTGCGTGCTGCCCGCGCTCGTGGCGCTGCCGTGGTGGCTCTTTTGCGGCTTCGGTCCGGCGGAAATATTCCGGGCGGCCCTTGAGGTGATGGGCTGGCACGCGGCCCTGGTAACCGTGGCGCTCGTGATTGCCGTGGTCACGGAGGGCGCGGCGCGTTTCCTGTTCTACACGCTGGTGCTCACGGCCGGCTGGATGTTCCTTTACGGCACGATTCATGAGCTGGCGCGAAAACTCGGCTTGCCGGCCAACTTGAGCACGGCGGACAGCGATACACGCACGCTGGTATCCCTCACGCTGCTGGCCGTGATCATCGGGACCGTGACCGTCCACCAGTTCCTCACGCGCAAGACCTGGCGCTCCTGGACCATCCTGGTCTCGGGCCTCGTGCTGCTCGCGCTGACGGTGCGGTTGTGGCGGGGGCAGTGGAATTTCCTCAATGCGTCCGAGCCGGTGGGCACGAGGCAGGTCACGATCCAGCCGCAACAGGCGATCCTGATGGATTTCGCACGGAAATCCGCGGATCAAATCCCGCTTAAGACGGTGAAGGTGCTCTTGAATATCGACGGCTTGCCCGCCCAATACGCGTTTACTGGCGGTAAGCTCACCGCGGACTGGCGCTGGCCGGACGGTGTCCACCAAGAGCAGCGCAGCGGTTATATCGGCGGCTTTGCCTTCGCGAACACCTGGCTGTTGTTGGGCATGAAGGGCGCTCACCCGATCACGCTCAACGCGAACACTGAAATGCCGGTCTCCATGGCTGAAAAGATGCGGACCCTGCCGCCGGCCTGGGACGCGACGATTGAGGTAGGCGTCTGGCGCGGGGAGCTCGTCGTCGAACTGCCCCTGCAGGCCGGGGCGGAAGGCGGCCGCAACGGCCACCACATGCGCATCCTCGCGCTCGAGGCTGGCAAGGACGGCGGCCTGGACCTCGCCCTCACGGAGACGATGCCGGTATTCGCGTCGGACGATATGCAAAACCTGGCGCCCGGCTCGCGGTTCGCCATGGCGAACAGTTACTATGCACTGGTCAGTAGGGACCGGACCAAGCTGGTTACCGCGTCCAACCGCGAATACACCTTTGGCACCCGGGCCGGCACGGTCGGCGTCGTTCGCCGCCACTGGATCTTTGAAGCTGCGCGTCTGGGCAAGGAAGGCGAACGCGACTGGATCAAGGATGCCGTGCTGGTGAAGGTGGCCTACGCAAAAGCGGGCTCGATGCAGCGGGCGGTGCACAGCGACGCGCTGATGGTGGAGCCGGAGAAGTTGCGCCCGCCGTTGAAAAACTAAGCACCAAGCCACTCGCGCAGGTCGGACTCGGAGGCGATCTCCTGGTATTGCTGGTAGTCGGCGGCGAGCAGGGAGGCGTAGGAAATCTCCGCGAAGCGCCGGCAGTGCAGCAGCACCTTCGCGTGCTGGCCCGGGGCGCGCACGAGCCGGCCGAGGGCCTGGTTTACCTTCTGCAGGCCGGGAATCTGGTAGACGCGCCGGAAGGCCGCGTCTCGGCCGAGTTCGTTGAAGGCCGCGAGGCGCGCCTTCTGGATGGCGTTCACCTCGGGCAGCGCGGGGCCGACGACCATCGCGTGGGTCACGCGACCGCCGAGCAGGTCGATGCCCTCAGCGAAGCTGCTGCCGAGCACGAGGAACAGGACGTCGGCCAGCGCGAGGTTCTCCTCGACCCACGCCGCCTGCGCGGCGAGGTCGGTGCCGCGCGGCTGCAGTGTCACGCGCAGGACCGAGCCGGAGTTGTCCAGCGCGCGCTGCACGGACTCCGCGTAGGCGTAGGAGGGGAAGAAGACGGCGACGGCGCGGGGTGAGGGCACCCCACCCACAACAGAAGCGGCGGCGTGCAGTGACTCGATGGTCGCAGCGGTCGTGCCGTAGTAGCTGGCGCGCTGCTTGAAGGTCGTGTCGACGCGCACGTCCACGGCGACGTCGTAGGCACCGGCGCGCCACGGGGTCGGGGCGCTGAGGGTTGCAAAAGAATGGAGCCCGACCTCCGGGCGGGCTGAACCGGCCCGGAGGTCAGGTTCCACCTCGATTCCGCACGCCGCAGCCAGGGTATCGTAGGGTTGCAAGGTGGCCGACATCAGGATCGCGCCGCCGTAGGCTTTCAGGGTTTCGCCGATCGAGGCCGCGGCGTCGATGCAAGTGAAGCTGAGCTCACCGGCGCGCGGCACCCAGAGGAGCTTCGTCAGCTTCGAATCATCGAGGAACTCGGCCAAGGCGGCGAACTGCCAGAGCGTTTCCGCGTGATGCGGCCCGAGCGCGGCGTAGTCGAGCGGTTGCGTGGCGACGAGGTCGGCGAGTTTCACGACCGTGTCGTGGACTTCCGCCTCCAGTGTCGGATCGAGTGAGTCGGCGGGCTGCAGGGAGGCGAGGAGGCGCGTCCATTCCTCCAGCGCCAGCAGCAGTGGCGAGGGTGCGCGCAGATGATCCAGCTCGGCGAGCAGGGTGTGGGCGTCGTTCTGGCTGGCGCTGTGCGAGTGCGCGTCGGCGGTGCGCGAGGGCAGGTTGTGCGCCTCGTCGATCACGAGTAGTGTCTCCGCCGGGTCGAAGCCGGGTTGCTCGTAGAACAGCCCCCGGTTGTCGGGCGCGAACACGTAGTTGAAGTCGCCGATCCAGACGTCGTTGAAGGCGAGCGCGGTGCGGGTGATCTCGTAGGGGCAGATGAGGGCGTCGCGCCCGGCCTGACGCAGGGTGGCGAGGTCGTGCGGCTGGGCGTCGTCGAGGTAGAACTTGGCGAGCCCGCTGCCCGGCCAGCGCTCGGCGCAGTCGCGCAGGTAGTTGCAGCCGTCGCGGACGCAGTGGAAGGTGTGGTTGACGCAGTGCTCGGCCTTGTTGCGCACCTGCCAGAACGCGAGGCGCGAGCCGGCGGTCATCTGCTCCAGCGTGCGCACGACCTGGAGCTGGCCGGTGGACTTGCCGGTCAGCCAGATAAGCCGGGCGAACCGGCCGGCGCGCATCTGGCTGAGCGCGAACTCGAGCACGCAGCCGGTCTTGCCGTAACCAGTGGGAGCCTCGAAGAAAAGGACTGAGGCTGGAGGCGAGAGGCTGGAGGCGAGGTCGGCTTGGATTGTTTCCTGGCCGGGGCGGAGCGTCGCAAAGGCCGGGTGGAAGGTCAGCGAGCGGCGGCGCTCGGTGGCGCGTTGGCGGAGGGTGAGGAACTCGACGATCGCGTCGAGCTGGTGGTGGACGAGCGCCTCGTCGAAGGGCGTGAGCGTGATCGTCTGCGAGAGGCCCGAGCCGGCCTCAACGAAGATGAGTTCGGCCTTCGGGTGAGAGCGCGGCACCGTTGCGGGCTGCTGCCCGCCCGGTGTTTGTCCGTGCCGTCGCACGGCAAACAGGACGAGGTAGGCGGCAAGCTGGAGGAAGTAGGGCGGGTAGTCGGCGCGGAGGGTGGCTTCGTCGGCGGGCAGCGGGCGCGTGACGCTTTTGATTTCGCGGAACGTGTCGCCCACGAGCTGGTCGATGCGGCCGTTGAGATGGAACGTCCAGCCGCGGTGTGTGAGCCGGCCGTCGATGACGACTTCGAACTGGGCCGCCGGTGCCTCGGCCTGCGTGCGTATTTGCAGCTCGTTGTGCCAGTGCTGGCCGAGTTGCGCGCGCCAGAGGCCCGACGGGCCGCCGCCGGACTCGTGCGGGCCGAGGGCGAAGTTGGCAAATTCGCCGACGCTCAGGCTGGCGGTGCGGTTGGCGAGGGAAAATTCCATGCGGCGGGAACCACGGAACACACGGAACACACGGAAGGGAAGAGTGAACCGGTCGGTTCCCATTGGAGGGCCCGCGTCCCTGCGGGCCGAGGGGTCGGCATGGTTTTCGCCTTATCCTGGAGGAACCAGCCCACGGGAACGCGGGCTCTCCGGCTACAGCCGGATTTCGGTTTCGCCGCGGACCCAGTCCTCGAGCTGGCGCGTGATGTGGCCGACCGTCGCGGGGTCGGCCGTCTGCGCGGCGAGGGGCTGGTTCAGGAGCTGCGCGGCGATGTCGCGGTCCGGCGCGCCGAGCTGCGGCCACCATTGTTGCTTCACGGGGTAGCCCTCGTCGCGAAGGAAACGGTAGAGCGCCTTGAGCCATGCGATGTCGGGCCGGCCGCCGGCGGCGAGGGCGGCGAAGCTCGAGCGCAGCAGGTCGGCGATGGCCGGGCGGGATTCGTCGGACACCGGGTTGCGTGTGACAAGCGCGGCGAGGGCGGCGGCGGCCTTGAGGGTGTCGTAGGAGCGGCCGATGCCGGCGCGCTGCTCGATGAACCGATGCTCCTTGATAAACCAGGTGCGGCCCTGGTTGGAGGACTCGAGCCAGAGCTCGGCCTCGTCGAAGAGATCCAAGGGCGCCGACGTGGGCGCGGCCTTTTTGCTTTGGGTGATGCGCCGCAGGCAGTGCAACACGCCGTGCTCGCCGGAGTAGGCGGTCAGTTGTTCGAACGAATCGGAGCCGGACGGCTGCTTCGCGAGGACGAGCGCGGAGGTCTGGAGCTGCTGGCCGGGCATCTGAATAGCTGTAGGGAGTAAGTTTTAAGGTTTAGGCGGACCGGATTCCGGGCTTACACCTTAAAATTTATCGCGCTTAAACCTTGTGACCCTCAGCGGGTGCCGATCGAGGCCTTGGCGGCGGCGGGATCGGACCACGAGGGCAGGACGGCGCCGCAGGAGATGACGGTCTTCATGCCCTCGCCGACGGACATCTCGAGCTCGATGAGCTCGGCGCGCGGCAGATACATGAAGAAGCCGTTGACCGGGCTCGGGCAGGTGGGGACAAAGACCGCCCAGTGTTCGCCCGTGACCACGCTGTGCGGCTCGCCGCGGCCGGTGTTGGTGACGAAGCCGATGGTGTAGGCGCCGGGGCGGGGGAACTGGACGAGCACGACCTTGCTGAACTGGGTGCGGTCCTTGGCGCCGAAGGTCTCGATGAACTGCTTCACGCTGTTGTAGAAACCGCCGATGCCGGGGATGCCCTGGATCAGGCGCTCGCCCAGCGCGCCCACAAACTGGCCGAGGAAAAGATGGGACACGTAGCCGAGCAGCGTGATCAGGCCGAGGACGATGACCGTGGTCACCACATCCCAGAAAAGGGCGGGCAGCTGCATCAGCGCCCGCGGCAGGTAGGGCGCAAAGAAAGGCGTGAGGGAGCCGCCGACGAAGCCGATGAGCAGGCGCAGCGCCCAGACGGTCACGACCAGGGGGGCAACCAGCAGCAAGCCGGTCAGGAAGGCGTTGCGCAGGGACTTGAAGCGGGAATCGGGCATGTCTCGCGGCACACTACGGAAACTCGCGGGGACGCAAAGGGAAATCAGCCAAGCCGGAAGTCAGGCAGGGCCCGACACGCCCGCAACAGTTGCATGGCCCGGGCCTCGGCGGCGCGCATGCGGCGTTTCTTCGCGGGCTGGAGGTCGTCGTAGCCGGCGAGGTGCAGCCAGCCGTGGACGACGTAGAGGGCGAGTTCGGTGGAGAATGTTTCTTGGAGGGTCGGCCTCCCGGCCGACCGCGGCCGGTCAGGAGACCGGCCCTCCAGTAATCCTACATACCGCGCCGCCGTGTCGGCCGAGACGCAGATCTCGCCGGCGAGACCGGCGGCGGGATCGCCCTCGAAGGTGATCACGTCCGTGGCCGTCGGGTCGTCCATGAAGTCGCCGTGGATCCTGGCGAGCGCGGGGTCGGTCAGGAAGACGAGGGAGAGCTCGCCCGGGGGAATGGCGGACGGCGGAATGCGGAGTGCGGAGTGGTTGGCGTCCAGCGTGTGGATGACGCGGGCCACGGCGGCGCGGTTGAAACGCAGGCGGGGGTGCCGGTTGCTGATGGCGACCGCGCGTTTCATCGAACGGTTCCGGTGGAGGGCTCGCGGCCCGGCGCACCGCGGCCCAGCCGGAGCTGGGCCCGCCCCCAAACACGGCCCGCAGGGACGCGGGCGCTCCATTTGGCTGAGAAGCGCATGGCCTACTGCGGGCCGATGGGCTCGGCGGCCTTGGCCTGTTCGTAGGCGTCGATGATCTTCTGCACGAGCGGGTGGCGCACGACGTCGGACGCGGTGAAGTGGTGGAACTCGATGCCCGGGATGTTGCGCAGGATGCGCGGGGCCTGCACGAGGCCGGACTGCTTGTTCCGCGGCAGGTCGATCTGCGTGATGTCGCCGGTGATGATCATGCGCGAGTCGTCGCCGAGGCGCGTGAGGAACATCATCATCTGTTCGTGCGAGGTGTTCTGCGCCTCGTCGAGGATGATGTAGGCGTTGGCGAGCGTGCGGCCGCGCATATAGGCCAGCGGGGCGATCTCGATGACGCCCTTCTCGGACAAGGTGGCGACATCCTCGGCGTCGAGCATGTCGTGGAGCGCGTCGTAGAGCGGGCGGAGGTAGGGGAGGATTTTCTCGCGCAGGTCGCCGGGCAGGAAACCGAGCGCCTCACCGGCCTCGACGGCCGGGCGTGTGAGCACGATGCGCTGCACCTTGTTCTGCAGCAAAGCGGAGATGGCCGCGGCCATCGCGAGGTAGGTCTTGCCGGTGCCGGCGGGGCCGATGCCGAAGACGATCGGGTTCTTCTGGATGGCCTGCAGGTAGAGTTTCTGGCCGATGGTTTTCGGGACGACGCTCTTGCGCTGCGTGGCGATGACGAGCGGCTCGGTGAACAGCGTGCGCAGGCTCGCGCCGGCGTCCTTGGTGTAGAGCGCGAGCAGGCGCAGGAAATCCGGCGTGCGCATCGCGAGGCCCTGGGTGCGGCCGGCGTTGAGCAGGGTGAAGAATTCCTCGGCGCGCGCGACGGCCGCCGCGTCGCCGTCAATCTTCAGCCAGTCGTCGCGGGTGACGAGGCGCACGGCAAGCGCCGACTCCGCCTGGGTGAGGTTGTCCTCGCTGCCACAATACAGCTGGCTGAGGTGGCGGGCGTTGGGGTAGCGGAGCGTCTTGGATTCGGGCACGTTGTTAAGCAGAGGACGGAGATCAGGGGACAGAAGACAGAGGACAGGAAATGCGTCAGGCCTTGGCCGCGAGTTGGTCGGCGAATTCTTTCAGGCGTTTATACATCGCCTCGAGGGATTGCGGAAGCACGCGGGTCTGGCCGATGACGGGCATGAAATTGGTGTCGCCGTTCCAGCGCGGGACAATGTGGGCGTGCAGGTGGGTGATGCTGCCGCCGGCGGCCTCGCCGAGATTGAAGCCGATGTTGAATGCATTCGGTTTCAGCGCCGCGTGCAGCACCTCCTTGCCGAAAATGATCTCGTCCATCAGGTCGGCGCGACCCGCGGCGTCGAGCTCGGCGAGGTCGGCGACGTTGCGGAACGGCACGGCGAGGAGGTGGCCCGCGTTGTAGGGATAGCGGTTGAGGACGAGGTAGGAGAGCTTGCTGCGGTGAATGATGAGCGCCGCGGCGTCATCGCCGAGCGCCGGCAGCTCCGTGAAAGGCTGGCCGCCGTGCTTTTCGCGCGGCGCCTCAATGTATTCCATGCGCCAGTAGGCGTGCAGATGATCCATGTTCCTAGGCAGGCTTGGCCGGCGGGACGGGGATGTCAAAACAGGGATTGCCCGCGACGGCTTGCACCGGGCCGTCCGCCGGGCAGGCTGGCGGCGTGGATCGCCGTCTCCTCTGGTTCTCCCTGCTGCTGGCCCCCCTGCTCGCGTGGTCCGCCGTGCGGCCGCACGACTACTTTACGTGGTTCCTCGAGATCATCCCGGTGTTCATCGGCCTGCCGGTGGCGTTCGCGGTGCAGCGCCGCTTTCCGCTGTCCTCGCTCCTGCTGGTGCTGCTGTGGTGGCACAGCGTCCTGCTGATCTTCGGCGGGCACTACACCTACGCCCGCGTGCCGCTCGGGGACTGGGCGATGCACTGGTTCGGCTGGACGCGGAACAACTACGACAAGCTCGGGCATTTCGCGCAGGGTTTCGTGCCGGCGCTGCTCGTGCGGGAGCTCCTGATCCGCACCTCGCCCCTGAAAGGCAGCAAGTGGCTCGGTTTCCTCGTCGTGAGCGTGTGCCTGGCGTTCAGCGCGCTCTACGAACTCATGGAGTGGCTGACGGCGGTGACGTCGGGCGCGGCGGCGGAAGATTTCCTCGGCACGCAGGGCGACCCGTGGGACACGCAGACGGACATGGCCATGGCGCTCGTCGGCGCGATTGTCGCGGTGGTCGTGATGTCGCGCTGGCACGACCGGTCGATGGCGAAGGTGATTGGCTAGGGCGGATTATCCTTAATCCGCCGCGGCGGGCATTTTTGAAATTGTGGGCGGGGTGCCCTCACCCCGCGAGGCACTGGTTTCGCAGCCGAAAAGCAGCGGGGTGCGGGCACCCCACCCACAATCAATCCAACGGCCCCTACCGGCTTGCACGCGGCGGGGCGTTGCCTTTGCTCGCTCAAACGTGAGTGACTCAGCACAGCCAAACCCCAACCCGCCCGCGCCGTTCCTCGCCGCGCTCGGGCTGTCAGCCGGCTTCATGGCGTTCGTGGCGTGGGACCAGTCGCACTGGTGGCGCGTGAAGGAGGATTATTCGTTCGGCTGGCTGGTGCCGGTGTTCGTCGCCTACGTTGTCTACGACCGCTGGCCGAAAATCATCGTCCGGCTGCGCGAGGCCGAGACCGCCCCGGCCGGCCCGAAGTGGGCGCAGTGGACGCTCAACCTTGCCGCGAGCCTCGGCCTGCTCGGCGGCGCGCTGTTCTTCCTGCTCGGCGCATTCTACCGCGCGGGCGCCGGCACGTCGCAGCCAGGCACGTTCGCGCTGACGTTCGGCATGGTCGCGATCGTGCTGCCGCTGATTTTCTTCAACGTGGCCATTGGAGGGCCCGCGTCCCTGCGGGCCGGCTCGCAGGGACCAGCCGTCGCCAAGGCTATGGCCGACAAGCGCGATCCCGTCCTACAACCCGCCTCCAAAGGCATCGCAACCCTCCTTGCCGACGCGCGCTTCCGCGTGGCGGCGGTCTTCATCTTCCCGGTGCTGGTGTGGCTGATCTCGGCACCCCTGGTGTCGGCGGTCGAGTCGCAGGTCAGCCTTTTCCTGCTGCGCCGGGTCGTGACGGTGGTCGCGTTTGTCTTCGACCTGCTCGGCTATCCGCTCGAGCAGCAGGGCAATGTGCTGCTGCTGCCGAAGGGCTCGGTCGGCGTGGCCGACGCGTGCTCGGGCATCCGCTCGCTGACGGCGTGCCTCTTCGCGGGGTCGTTCCTCGGCGCGACGTTCTTTGAGGTTTTTTGGAAGAAGGTCGTGCTGGTCGTCGCCTCGATGTTCTTCGCGTTCCTGATGAACCTGGTGCGCGGCCTCTTCCTGACCGGCTGGGCCTACGCCTACGGACCCGACGCCATCAACGGCGCGGTGCACGACATCGCCGGCTACGCCGTGCTCGGCCTCACCTGCGCCGGGCTCCTTGCGCTCGTGCCGGTGCTCAACTTCAAGCTGGAGTCGCTCGCTGGGCCGGCCAACGGCCCGGGCGTGTAACCGGCCGGCCTACTTCATGCCGCGGGCGCGGTCGATCCGGTCCTCGTATTCCTGCTGGAGGAAGTAGTCCCGCGCGCTCAACGGCTGGTCGCCCCAGCTGACGGCGACCTTGGGCGGGGCGGGAGGCGGGAGCTGGGCGGTTTTGCTGACACAGCCGGCCAACATCAGGCCGGCGAGCATGATCAAGGCAACACGCGCGGTGGTTTTCATGGGGAGCGGGGCTGGGCGGATTATATCACACGCCGCGCGTGCTGGGGGAAAATGCGACGAGCCGCGAGGTTTTCGCGCTGCCTGGCGGGCGCTCCCGGGCGCCACGCTCAGGGCGTGGCGGTCAGGACGATCTTTTTCACCACGCGCACGGCCACCTCGACGTCGATCATCCGCCCTGGCGGCTGGTTGACCAGCAGCTCGAACAAGTCGCTCCCGCGCTTCATGCCGCCCTTCATGTCGGTGATCTTCCGGCCGTTGAGGGCGAGGATTTCATCGCCGTGCTGGAGGCCGATCTGGTCGGCGGGTGAGCCAGGGGCGACCGCGTCGACATAGACGTGGGTGATACTCTGCGTCTTCTCGCTCCAGGCAGCGACGATGCCGATGCCGTAGCTGCAGACCATCTGGC
This sequence comes from Lacunisphaera sp., assembly GCA_029945445.1. GTDB lineage: Bacteria > Verrucomicrobiota > Verrucomicrobiia > Opitutales > Opitutaceae > Lacunisphaera. The sequence continues at coordinate 22,160 of JAQSCO010000006.1, forward strand.
CCTTCACCTCGACCTTGGGGAGGGTGACCGTCCCCTCCGCGGGCGCCGGTTCGGCGGCGCGCAGCACGGGACACAAGCAGGCGAAGAGCAGAAGGGCGGCGGGGCGGAGGCGGATGTTCATTGGGAATTGGGGGCGAGGGGCCGCGAAGTCGAAGTTCACAGGAGGAGATTTTCTAGCCACGATGGTGCGCAGCACTGGTGTCAGCTCTGGCATCTTTCATCATAACACCGAAGAACTTGGTGATTGAGGAAGGACAGTCCAAAAAATGGCCACAGAAAGGGGACGAGGGTGATGCCATACCAGCACGCCATCACCGGCTCGAGGAGCGCTTCTGGCGTGGTATTTGCATTGCGCGATGGCCACACCAACAACCCAAGCACAAGACCGTAAACTCCCGCTGCGAGATAAAGCGAGACAACCGACCAAACAATGCGGATGCCGGTCTTCTTTTTATCAGACCACCGCGAGCAATAGTAGAGTCCGAGTCCAATGAATGGCCCGGCGACGCAGGCCAGCCAGCGTATCTCATGCAATTGTCCCCAAAATTCGGGCTGCCAGAGAATGAGCGCGGCGATAACCGTCCAAACTGTGCCGGAGATAACGGCTAGAAGGTATGCTTTCATTTGTCTGCAGTGCGATTCAGCCTCAGCGCAAAGTCTAAGTTGGCTGGCCGTCATTCATGGTAGAAAGCGACAGAGGAAACTGATGTTCAACTCTCGATTTCAGAGCGGAGCGGCGGTCCCGGCGGGCCGGTCTCATTTCAGCGCCCGGAGAAACTCCTCCGGCTCCACGCCGGCTTGTCGCAGCACACCGTTCGGGGTCCAGGGGTTGATCTCGCGGTGCATCGGCACGACACAGCCGTGGCCGCCTCAGCGCAGGATGGCGTGACTGCCCTTCTGCCGAATGAAGACAAAACCCAGTCGCTCCAGTGCCTTGACCGCCTTGCGTCCGGAAACTCCGGGCAGATTAGGCATGAGCGGCGGTGACTTCGAAGGTGGTCATCACCGCGCGGCCGCCGGACTTGGCGGGGAATTCCGAGAGGTAGAGTTCGGTCGCTTCCTTCAGATTGGCCATGGCCTTATTAAAATCTTTGCCCTGCGTCGTCGTGCCGGTCTCGGGGTTGTAGGCGACAAACCATTTCCTGTCGGGCGTCGGGTAAACGATGGCGGTCAGCGTTTGCATGAGGGAATCGATGCCCATGAATCGGGTGAGTGTCAATTCGTGGGAGCGGCGGGTTCGTGATATCCCGCCCTACCGCAAGACAGCGGGGTGAGGGCACCCCGCCCACAAATTACTTTGCCGCAGTTGCTGGCTCGGTCTTCGCCTCGGGCAGCACGATGAACTCCGACGCGTGGGCGGGGTCGAGGTAGGTCTTGGCGAGTTCGGTGAGCTCGGCGGCGGTGATGCTTTCGATGTCGCTGTAGCGCGTGCGGCTCCACTCGAGGCGTTGCGGGAATTCCTGAGCGGAACCCAGCACGGTGCCGAGCCAGTAGCCGTTGGTGCGGGCGTTCTCGCGGAGCGCGGTGAGCATGGGCTGCTTGGCGCGGACGAGTTCCTCCTCGGTCACGCCGTTGTCCTGCATCGCGGCGGCGACGGTCAGGACGGCGTCGGCGACCGTGCGGGCCTGGTCGGGCGCGACGGTGGCCTCGGCGACGATGTAGCCGTAGCCGGGATAGGTCTCGCTGAGGTCGGGCGCGGCGGTGGGGCTGTAGGTGCCGCCCATCTCCTCGCGGATCTTCACGCGCAGCCGGTCGGAGAAGACATCGGCGAGCAGCCGCACGCGGCGGGCGCGGTGCGCGTCGAGCGAATCGGTCGCGGGCCAGTAGAGTTGCACGAGGCCCTTGGGAATCTCGGTCGGCACGGTGTATTGCTTCACGATCGGCGCGGCGGGCAGGATGACGCGGCGGGCTTCCTTGTAGGCGGGTTTGTTCGCGCGCTTGGGCAGGGCGCCGAAGGTCTGCGCGACGGCGGCGATGGTGGCGTCGGGGTCGAGGTCGCCCACGATGGCGATCTCGATCGGGCCCTTGGTGAACTCGGGCGTGAGCCAGGCCTTCAGTTCCGCGAGCGTGCGCGCGAGCATGACGTCCTTGGCCGGCAGCCCGAAGCGCTCGTCGCCGCTGGCGAGCAGGCGCTCGGCCTCGAGCTGCAGCGGGCCCTCGGGCGTGTGCTCGAGCCGCGCGTAAAGTTGCTCGGCGCCTTTTTCAACCTGGCGCATGGACTCGGCGCGGTAGCCCGGGTCGGTGAGGTAGGCGCAGATGACCTGGAGTTGCAGGAGCAGGTCATCGCGGTTGGTGGTGCCGCTGAAGACAAAGGCGTCCTCCCCGGCGCCAAAGCCGAGGCCGATGGTCCGGCCGGCGAGGATGCGCTGGAGGTCGTCCACGCTGTGCTTGCCGAGCCCGCCGGGAGTGAACGCGACATTCGCCAGGAGGCCGAGGCCCGGCTGGCGGGGCGGCTGGCTGAGCGTGCCGCCGCCGACGCGCACGGCGACGCGGATGCGGCCCGCCTCGAAGTCGGTGGCCTTGAGGTTGAGGCGCACGCCGTTCTTGAAACGCAGGAGCGTGGCACCGAGGTCGTCGATCTTCTCGGTCTTGGCAACCTTGCCCGGTTTGCCGAAATCAGTGTAGGCGAACGAGGCGGTCTCGGTCCTGGCGGGCGGAGTGACGGCGACCCGGCGGCTGGCGGCGTAAGCGGCGGCGATGGCCTGGCCGGCGTGCGGCAGGGAAAGGCTGCCGGTGACGAAGAGCTTGCGGCCGGGCGCCTCGTTCCAGACGGCGCGCAGCGCGGCGGTGCAGTCGGCGGGCGTTACCTGGGCCAGGGCGGGCGAGTAGAGCGCGAAGTCGGCGGCGGGGTGCGTCGGCACCGAGCGGTCGAGCAGGTCGTTCGCCACGTCGTCGGCCAGCGCGGCCGAGTGGCGCGTGGCGGCGGCGCGCATCGCCTGCGCGAGGTTGTTGTGCATCTCGGCGACGGACTCCACCAGCTCGTCGGCCGTGAAGCCGTGCTCGAGGGCGCGGCGCAGCTCCTGCTCGGCGACGCCCAGCGCGGCCGCCCACTGGTCCGGCTTGCAGTTGAGCTCGAGGGAGGCGTTGCGGAAGAAGTCAAACTGCTCGGTCACGCCGACGAGGCCGCTGAGGAACGGCGCGCCCTCCGACTTGGCGAGGATGCCGAGGCGGCGGTTGAGCATGCTCAACGCCAGCGTGCGCGGCAGGTATTTCAGGCGGAGCGCGATGTTGTCGGGCTCGAACGCGTAGGGCACGACGGACTCGATCGCGACATTGACGCTGCCGGCCTCCGACTCGGGATGCAGGTCGGTCTCGACGGGTTCCATGGCGCGGACGCTGCCGAGGCGTGGCTCGGGCAGGGCGGGGGCGCGGGCGGCCAGCGGGGCGAAGGCCTCCTGCACCAGCGGCTCGACCTCGGCGGGCGCGATGTCGCCGGCGATGACGACGAACATCCGCTCGGGGCGATACCATGCGTCGTAGAATTCCACGAACCGCTCGCGTGGGGCGTGGCGGATGACGTCCTCCTCGCCGATGGGCAGCCGTTGCGGGAAGCGCGTGTCGGGCACAAGGAATTCCAGCTCGGCGAGGAAGGTGCGCAGGCCGACCGAGTCGCGCGCGCGCTTCTCGCTCAGGATGATGCCGCGCTCCTTGGTGATCTCGGTCTCGTCGAGCCGGAGCCCGCCCGCGACGTCGGCGAAGAAGGTCAGGCCCTCACGCAGCGTCTGCGACTTGGTGTCGGGCAGCTCGAGCTGGTAGATGGTGCGGTCGAAATTGGTGGAGGCGTTGGTGTCGCCGCCGAAGTCCAGGCCGAGGCGCTGGAAGAACTCGACGACGCTGGCCGCCGGGAAGTGCCGGCTGCCGTTGAAGGCCATGTGCTCGAGGAAGTGGGCGATCCCGCGCTGGTTCTCGCTCTCGTAAAGCGAGCCGACCTTCACGGCGAGGCGCAGGCTCACGCGGCCCTTGGGTTCCTGGTTGTGGACCAGGGCGTAGCGCAGGCCGTTGTCGAGCCGGCCCCACGTGATGGACGGATCGACGGTGAGGTCGCTGGTCTCGTGCGGGAAGTCGCCGGCGAACGCCAGCAGCGGGGCCAGAACGAGGACGGCGAGCAAGGCCCGCAGGAAACGGGCTTGGCGGAGTTGGGACATGCGGGGCGAAGTGTTCCAACCCGCGGGCAGACTGCAAGTTTACACCGGCGGGCGGCCGAGCCCGCACCAGCCCCCGCGGCGAGTTTAGTGTGGCCAAATGCACCGGGCCTTTATCTCTTGGAGGATGCTGAAAGCGAAACCCCAGTCCAAGCCCGAGCTGGCCAATGCCCGTCTGGCCAAGAAGAAAGGCCCGGTCTCCCAGTTCATTGCGCGTAACTACCGGCATTTCAACGCCGCGGCGCTGCTGGACGCCGCCAAGGGCTACGAGGCCCACCTCGCGGCCGGGGGCAAGATGCTCGTCACGCTCGCCGGCGCCATGTCCACCGCCGAGCTGGGCATTTCGCTGGCCGAGATGATCCGCCGGAACAAGGTCCATGCCATCGTCTGCACCGGCGCGAACCTGGAGGAGGACGTCTTCAACCTGGTGGCGCACGACTACTACGAGCGTGTGCCGCACTACCGCCACCTGACCGCGGCCGACGAGCAGGAATTGCTGGAGCGGCACATGAACCGCGTGACCGACACCTGCATCCCCGAGATGGAGGCCATGCGCCGCATCGAGAAGGTCGTCCTCGCCGAGTGGGTGAGCGCCGATCGCGCCGGCGAGCGCTATTTCCCGCACGAGTTCTTCTACAAGATCCTCCGCAGCGGCAAACTCAAGAAGAGCTACCAGATCGACCCGAAGAACTCGTGGCTGCTGGCGGCCTGCGAGAAGAACCTGCCGATCATCGTCCCCGGCTGGGAGGACGCCACGCTGGGCAACATGTATGCCGCGGCGGTCATCCGCGGCGACGTAAAGAACGTCCACACCGTCCGCACCGGCATCGAATACATGACGTGGCTCGCGCACTACTACACGAAGACGGCGAAGCGGCTGCGGAACGGCGAGGGGTCCCTCGGGTTCTTCCAGATCGGCGGCGGCATCGCGGGTGATTTCCCGATCTGCGTCGTGCCGATGCTGCACCAGGACCTCGAGCTTACGAGCGTGCCGCTCTGGGGTTACTTCGCGCAGATCAGCGACTCGACCACGAGCTACGGCAGCTATTCCGGCGCGGTGCCCAACGAGAAAATCACCTGGGGCAAGCTCGGCGAGAAGACGCCGAAGTTCATCATCGAGAGCGACGCCACGATCTGTGCGCCGCTGATCTTCGCGTGGGTCCTTGGACAATAAGCCCGGATTTTCACCACGAAGGCACGAAGCACCCGAAGATGGATTGGAAAACTTCGTGACCTTCGTGCCTTCGTGGTGATTTACCAGAGCTCTTTACTCCTGTGATCTGGATTTATCGAATCCTCTTCCTCCCGCTGCTGCTGCTGCTGACGCCGTATTACCTGTGGCGGATGCGCCGGCGCGGCGGCTACACGGAGAACTTCGGCCACCGGTTTGGCGGCATCGATCCGCTGCCGGCCAAGGCCCCCGGTGCCCGGCGCATCTGGCTGCAGGCCGTCAGCGTCGGCGAGATGCTTGCGATTGCGCCGCTGCTCGAGGCGTTCCAACGCGAGGGCCACACCGAGGTCTACCTGACCACGACGACCAGCACCGGCTACAAGCTGGCGAAGGAAAAATACGCCGCGCTCACGATTGGCCTCGGTTACTTTCCGCTGGATTTCTGGGCCTTCAGCCGGCGCGCGTGGCGGAAGGTGGCGCCCGATCTCTGCATCCTGATGGAGGGCGAGCGCTGGCCCGAACACGTCCACCAGGCTCAATCGCGCGGCGTGCCGGTCATCTGCGTCAATGCCCGGCTGTCCGACCGCAGCTTCAAACGCTCGCTGCGCTTCCGCCCCTTTATCCAGCCGTTGTCCCGGGGCTTCACGCAGGTGCTGTGCTCGTCGAAGCGCGACGAGCAGCGCTTCAAGGCGCTGGGTTTCCGGCCCGAGCGGCTGCAGACCACCGGGAACATCAAGCTCGACGTGAACATTCCTCTGTTGGCCGACGCCGAGCAGACGGCGCTGCGTCGCGAGCTTGGGCTCGGCGCGGGCCTCGTGCTGCTCGGTTCCTCGACGTGGGCCGGCGAGGAAGTGGCCTTGCTCACCGCGCTCAAGTCGGCGCGCGAGCGCGGCCTGACGGTCTCGCTGCTGCTGGTGCCGCGCCATGCCGAGCGCCGGGAGGAACTGCGCAGTCTGCTGGAAAAGTCGGGCCTGACCTTTCACTTCCGGTCGGCCGGCCCGGCGCCGGGCCCGGTCGACGTGGCCGTGGGCGACACGACGGGCGAGCTGCGGAAGTTCACGCAGCTGGCCGACCTGGTCTTCACGGGCAAGAGCCTCGCGCCGCACGAGGGCGGTCAGACGCCGGTTGAGGCGGCCGTGCTGGGCAAGCCCGTCCTGCACGGGCCGCGCATGACGAATTTCCGCGAGATCATCCGTACACTCACCGAGGCCGGCGCCGTCCGCAAGGTGGAGACGCACAGCGAGCTGATCACCGCGGCGGTGGAGTTGCTGCAGGACGCGGCGCAGCGTGAGAAACTGTCGGCCGCCGCGCGCGAGTGGACCGCCGTGAACCGCGGGGCGACCGACCGCACGCTGGCGGTCATCAGGACACAGCTAGTGACGCGGCGTTTGTAACGTATTACGTTACAAAGGTGATTTCTGGAGACGCGGCGACCTCGCCGCGTTCGGACGACGACGGCGGGATCGCCGTCGCGCCGAGGAAGGATTCGCGCTGCGCCAGCACGGTGGCGGCGATGGTGCGCGCGGCGTCGGGTTTCGCGAGGTTGCGGAGGTTCGTGCGCCAGTGGCGCCACAGCTTGGCGTCATCGGCGAAGAGGCGGTGCAGCGTGGCGACGATTTCCCCGGGCGTCTCGGCGAGGGCGCCGGCGTCGTGGCGGCGGATCAGTTCATAGTTACCCTCCTCCTGGCCGGGCACGATCTGGCTGACGACCAGCGGGCAGAGCGCGTTGATGGATTCCTGCGTGGTGGCGCCACCCGCCTTGCTGACCGCGACGTGGTGCGTCATGAGCAGCTGGGGGATGCGGTCGGTCCAGCCGAGGATGTCGGCTGTCGCGGGCGCACCGTCGGCGAGGGCGATCAGTTCGCGGCGCAGGCTGTCATCGCGGCCGGCGGTGATGGTCAGGTGCCAGCCGGGATTGCGCAGCAGGGCGCGGGTGATCGCGAGGGCGCTCGTGCGGCCCGTGTTGATCATGAACAGCACGCGGCGGGGTTGTGCCGGGCTGGCGGGCTCGGGCGGGACGAGCCCCGGCGGCCGGTCGGCAAAGGCGAGTGCGACGGGGAAGCCGCTGACGTGCACCTTGTCCGCGGCCACGCCTTGCTCGCGGAGGAAGGCGGCCGAATCGGGATCGGTCACGAACCAGCCGGCGGAGCCGGCGCGATACCAGAGCGAGTTGATGGTGAGGGCGTCGGTGATGACTGTGTAGTGCGGGCAGAATTGGTGCCCCTCGTGCTGGAGCTGGTTGAGCAGCCAAGCATAGACCGGATAGGTGGAGACCAGCGCGACCGGCTGCTTTTCCGCAATGATGCGACCGAGGAGCCGGCGGTGGCTGGCGAGCAGACGGAAGAAGCCCGGCGCGCGCGGCGACTCGTCGAGCCAGCGGTAGAGCCGGCTCCAGAGCTTCGGCGCGGTGTTGATCAGCCGGAGGTAGCCGTGGCGCGAAATCTGGTTGAGCCGTGGGGCGCGCAGCGCGAACAAGTCGACGAGTTCGGCGTCGATGCCCGGCTGCTCGTTGAAGGCGGCCTGCAGGGCGCGGGCGGCGCTGTTGTGGCCTTCGCCGTAGCCGGCGGTGAGAATGAGGACCTTGGCCATGGCTCAGGCGAGGACGGGCAGTTGCAGCGGCTCTTCCATCTCCTCGGTGACCGGGGCCGCCGGCGCGAACTGCGCGGTGAACTGCTTGTAGGTGATGAGCTCGAAGCGGCCGTCGTGATGCTCGATGATGGCGGTGAGCGACTCGACCCAGTCGCCGGAGTTCAGGTAGTGGATCTCGCCGATCATCTTGTCGGCCGGCGTGTGGATGTGGCCGCAGATGACGCCCACGCAGCCGCGGTCACGGGCGAGGCCGGCGACCTGGTCCTCGAACTTGCCGACGAAGCTGACCGCCTGCTTGACGCGGGCCTTGATGGCCTGGCTGAGCGAGAAGTATTCCTTGCCGCGCAGGCGGCGGAACCAGTTGTAGCCGCGGTTGAGGCGGAGGAGCAGGTTGTAGCCGAGGTCTCCAAGGTGCGCGAGGACCACCATGTTCTTCACGACGCCGTCGAACACGTCGCCGTGCAGCACGAGGTAGCGGCCGCGCGCGGTCTCGAGGATGTGGTCCTCGACGAGCGAGAGGTGCTCGAACTGCATGGGCAGCAGGCGGCCGATGAAGTCGTCGTGGTTGCCGCGCAGGTAGACGACCTCGGTGTCGCGCTTCTGGATCATGGTGAGCACGCGGCGGACGAACTTGGTGTGGGCCTTGGTCCACGGATCGCCGCGGCGCAGGCGCCAGCCGTCGATGATGTCGCCGTTGAGGATGAGCCGGTCGCAGCGGACGTGCTTGAGGAAGTGCGTGACTTCCTCGGCCTTGCTGTGCGGCGTGCCGAGGTGGATGTCGGACAGGATGACCGAACGGACCTTGAGGGTGGGCTTCATGGTAGGGCGGGGGCGGGCATTTTTTTATTTTCGATTTTTGATTCCCGATTCACCGGGGGGCCGGAGTCCCCGGCGAGGGCTTCGTGCAAATCCTGGTCGAACTGGCCGACCACGGCGTCCCAGGAGCGGGCGCGGACCATGTCGGGGGCGCGGGCGCGCAAACGGGCGACCAGCGCAGGTTCGGTGGCGAGGCGGACGGCGGCGGCGAGGAAGGCGGTCTCGTCATCCGCGGGCACGAGCAGGCCGTTCTCCCCGTGGCGCACGAGTTCGTGGGCGGCGGCATAATCGTAGCCCGCGAACGCGAGGCCGCTGGCCAGCGCCTCGGCGGCGACGTTGCCGTAGGTTTCGGTCAGGCTGGCGTGCAGGTAGATGTCGCCTGAAGCGTAGTGGCGGGCGAGGGTGTCGCGATCCACGAAGCCGGTGAAATGGACGTGCGGGTTTTTCGCCTGCAGCGTGGCGCGTAGCGGGCCGTCGCCGACGACGATGAAGCGGCAGCGCGGGTTCGCCCCGCGCATGGCGGCGAAGGCGCGGAAGAGCAGGCCGTAATTCTTTTCGCGGGCGAGCCGGCCGGTGTGGACGACGACGGGATCATCCGCCGTGACGCCCCAGACCTGGCGCTGGTCCGGGCGGCGCTGGGCGGCGGAGAAGAGCTCCGTGCTCACGCCGCGCGAGAGCACGCGAAGGTTGCGGTAGCCGTCGGCCGCGAGCTGGTCGCACAACTCGCGCGTCGGGGCGAAAGTGCGCCGGGTGCGGTTGTGAAAATAGCGGAGCCACTTGGCGGTGAGGGTGAACAGCCAGCTGAAGCGGTAGTCGTGCGTGTAGTGGTGGAAGTTGGTGTGGAAACTCGACGTGACCGGCAGGCCGAGGGTGTGCGCGGTGTTCAGCGCCGAGTAACCCAGCGGGCCCTCGGTCGCGATGTGCACGAGATCCGGACGGTTTTTCTGCCAGAGCCGGCGCAGCCGGCCGCCGGCCGGCAGGCCAAAGCGGAGCAGGGGATAACCGGGGATGGGCAGGCCGGGCAGCAGGTGCTGGCTGATCGGGCCGCTGACTTGGAGGACGGGGGCGCTTTTCTCGGCGCGTTGCCGCGGGCGGATGATGGTGACCTGGTGGCCGCGGCGCACGAGGCCGTGCACAATGTGACCCAGCGTCATGGCGACGCCGTTGATTTCGGGCGAGTAGGTTTCGGTTACAAGGACAAGGTGCAATCAGTTTGGCCCGGGCGGCGGCCACCGGCCAGCCGTCGAGCGCGTCGACAGCCTGCGTGAACCGTGTGAAGAACCCGTGCCGGCGGGGTGACAATCGCGTAAAACACTCCGCTGCAGCGGCCCGGTAAAAAGGCTAAATTGAGGTTGCGCGGCACGCGCGGAAGTTTTTAACGTCTCGCTTTTATATTTGATGCAAACCCACGGGCCCAAGCGCATCTACACCCCGCAGTCCCTCGAATTCTGGTTCGCCCAGCTGGAGGCTGAATGGGAGGGGCAATTCGGCGCCGATCAGGTGGAACGCGGCCAGGCCATGTATCGCGACGGGGAAATCCGCGAGTTGGAGCTGGGGGCCAAGGACGCGATCATCCACCGGAAGGTCGAGAAGAAGGAGGAATACGCGGTCATTGAGTGGGAAGGGGACCGGATCAAGGTGCGTTCCTCCTCCACCGACCTTCTGCTGGCCAATGCCATTGCGGTCGCGGGGTTGCATGAGATCGAGGAGCTGCTGGTGGACGAGATGACGGCGCTGTTGCCGAGTGCGTCCGCCCGGGTCAGTCCCGCGACCAACGGCCATGCCGCGCCGAGCCACGGCACCACGAGCAGCGGCACGAACGGCGACAACGGCGACAACAGCGCGAAGGCCGACGCGCCCGCGCGCGACCTGCTGCTCAGCTTCACCACGAACGCCGACGGCCTGGTGTTCCTCGCCTACTGGAAGAGCGGCCGCAGCCGCATCCCCGCGCTGGGCAACACCGCCAACCACCCGACCGCCGCCGAGCGCGCCAAGCTCATCGCGCTGGCCACCTACGCGCGCAAGGCCCACTTCCGCTACAACCAGTCCACGCACGCCTACGCGCTCGACGCGCTGGCCGACATTCCGGGCTTCATTCGCGACCTGCTGCCACACTGGAAGAAGCAGTTCGCCCTCGAGCTCGACGTGAAGGTGGACAACCTCAAGCAGGGCGCCCGCGCCATCGAGATCGAGGCCGTGGCCGAGCGCCGCAACGGCGGCGGGTTGAACCTCCGCTGGATTTTCCGCGCCGGCGAGAAACTGCTCACCGAGGAGCAGGCCGCCGCGCTGCTCAAGCACGGCCGCACCCCGATGCTGCTGCCCGACCTCGGCATCGTCACGATGACGCCGGAGAAGTGGGAGGGCTTCAACCAGTGGCGCCGCAACCTCGAGGAGTCGCAGGTCGGCGGCGAGATCCCGCCTTACCTCATCTTTTCCCTGTTCAACGACCACCGCCTCAAGGTCACGCTCGGCACCGAGCTCGACACGTGGCGGCAGAAGGTCCTCACCGCGCCCGTCGCGCCGCCGGAGCTGCCGGAGTTCCTCCGCAATTACCAGCGCCGCGGCGTCGAGTGGATGCACCACCTCTGCGAGACCGAGTGCCACGGCCTCCTGGCCGACGAGATGGGCCTCGGCAAGACCGCGCAGGTCATCGCCCTGCTGCGGGCGCGGCCGCTGGCGAAATACCGCCACGTCGTCGTGTGCCCGGCGAGCGTCGTGCCCGTGTGGCGCGAGGAGCTCGCGCGCTTCTACCCCGAGGCGAAGATCGACATCCTGAAATCAGGCAATGATTTCAAAACCAACAAAGGCCCCTGCATCTGGCTGGCCAGCTACACGCAGCTCCGCAAGCACCGCGCGCTGCTCGACACGACGGAGTTCGGCTACGCGGTCCTCGACGAGGGCCAGTTCATCAAGAATCCCGACGCCAAGGTCACGCAGGCGTGCTTCGCCATCAAGACGCAGCACCGCCTCGTGCTCACCGGCACGCCGCTGGAGAACCGCCAGCTCGACCTGTGGTCCATCTTCCGCTACCTGCTGCCCGGCCTGCTCGGCTCGCGCGCGACGTTCGAGACGGCGCTGATCCAGGACCGCGAGCGCACCATGAACCGCCTGCGCCAGCAGGTGGCGCCGTTCATCCTCCGCCGCACCAAGAACGAGGTCGCCACCGAACTGCCGCCCAAGGTCGAGATGGACCTGCTCTGCCCGCTCAGCGAGGTGCAGCGCGCCGAGTATGCGCGCATCTGCACCGAGGGCCTGGCCCGGCTCGGCGAGGACATCGGCCTCGCGTTGCGGGAAAAATCCTTCGGCTTCCTCGCGCTGCTCACGCGCCTCCGCCAGGTGTGCTGCGACCCGGACCTGCTGCCGTGGCTCAATTCGCCGCTCACCGACAGCGGCAAGCTGCAGCTGCTCGTCGAGAAGCTCAGCGAGATCGTGGCCAGCGGCCACAAGGTCGTCATCTTTTCGCAGTTCGTGACGCTGCTCGACCGCGTGCGCACGGCGCTCGACGAGCACTACCCGGATCTGCCGCGCTACGAGATCACCGGCATGACGGTCGACCGGCAGAAACCGGTGAAGGATTTCCAGTCGGCGCAGGGCGCGGCGGCGATGCTGGTGAGCCTCAAGGCCGCCGGCACGGGCATCACGCTGCACGCGGCGGACTATGTCTTCCTGCTCGACCCGTGGTGGAATCCCGCGGTCGAGGACCAGGCCATCGATCGTGTGCACCGCATCGGCCAGACGAACACGGTGTTCGTCTACCGCATGGTCACGGCCGGCACGATCGAGGAGCGCATCCAGGCGCTGAAGGTCGAGAAGAAGCAGCTCTTCAACCAGGTGGTCGGCAACCACACGGGCGACTTCGAGTGGACGAAGCACTTCACCTCGCTGAACAACCTCATCCAGCTCAGTTCGGTGGACACGGGCGAAACCGACCTGCTGAACGCCGCGGTGGCGGTGCCGGTCGTGGCCCCCGCGGCCCCGGATACGCCGCCGACCGGCGGGCAGTAATGCAGTGGGCCGGGCCGGCGCTTGCCCCCGGGCCGGCCGACCGACCAGCGGCCGACCAGCAGGAACAATCCTTGTCAGCTTCGCGCTGGCTCGCATCGTGGAGCCGTGCGAATCGCGCGTCACCGCCCGGAGGCCTCATGAAGGAAGTAGTGCCGCAAATCTATGAGCGGTTGCTGCGCCTGCTGCGCTGGCGCCTGTGGATCGTCGAGAAACTCAGTCCCTCACCGTGGCAGGAAACGCTGTGTTGGGCGGCGGTGGCCGGCGTGCTGGGGGCGCTCTCCGCGCTGCTCTTCCGGGGTGGCATCGACCTGTTGCACAGCCTGCTGACCGGAAACCGGGAGGGCATCGTGGATTCGTTCCGGGATCTGGAATGGTGGCAGCGGCTGGCCGTCCCCGCCGTGGGCGGGCTCATGGCGGGCCTGGTGCTGCTGTTCGGCAAGCGCCTGCACCGCGGGCAGAGCTCGACCGACTACATGGAGGCGATCCTCATCGGCAGCGGCGAAATCCCGGTGCGCGCCACGCTGGTGAAGAGCACGGCGGCGATGTGCTCGATCGCGTCCGGCGGCTCGATCGGGCGCGAGGGCCCGCTGGTGCAGCTGGCGGCCGTCTCCGCCTCGTGGCTGGGCCGCTGGCGGAAATTTTCGGCGCCGCAGCTGCGCCTGCTGGTGGCGTGCGGCGCGGCCTCGGGCATCGCCTCGGCTTACAACGCGCCAATCGCCGGATCCTTCTTCGTGGCCGAGATCATCCTCGGCACGATCGCCATGGAGAGCCTCGGGCCGCTCGTCGTGGCGGCGGTCGCGGCGACACTGACCATGCGGGCGCTGTCGGACGCCCACACGCTCTACAAGGTGCCGGACTTCACGCTGCACTCGCTCTGGGAAATCGGGCCGTTCGTGGTGCTCGGGCTGCTGGCCGGCATGGTGGGCCCGGTTTTCCTGCGCTCGCTGCGCCAGGCCGAGCGGGTGTTTGCCGCCACCCGCCTGCCGCTGCCGGCGCGGCTGGCCCTCGGCGGGCTCGTGGTCGGCGGTCTGGCGGTCTGGGTGCCGGAAGTCTGCGGCAACGGCTACAGCGTGGTGGTGGGGATCCTCAACGGCCAACTGGCCTGGCAGCTCCTCGTGCTGGTGCTCGTGTGCAAGTGGGTCGCGACGGCGGCGTCGTTCGGCTCGGGCGCGCCGGGCGGCGTGTTCACGCCGACGCTCTTCATGGGCGCGACGCTGGGCTACCTGTTCGGCTTCGCGGTGCATGCCGTCTGGCCGCTCGGGGCGGCGGACCCGCAGGCGTTCGCGCTCGTGGGCATGGGCGCGCTGCTCGCGGCGGCCAGCCACGCCCCGATCATGGCCATCATCCTGCTCTTCGAGATGACGCTCAGCTACGACATCATCATGCCGCTGATGTTGTGCTGCGTGGTGGCCTACTACACGGCGCGCGGCATCGAGGACCAGTCGCTCTACAGCGAGGTGCTCAAGAAGAAGGCCGCCGACGCCCCCGAGCCGGTGCGGCTGCCCGGCGTGGTGGCGGACCTCGCCAAGGCCCAACTCACGCCCGTGCGCGATACCGCGCGGTTTGAGGCCATCGCGCGCGAGTTCCTGGATTCCCGGCAGGAGGAAATCTACGTCACGGCGGAGGACGGGAAATACGCCGGCGCCATTTCGCTGCACGACATCAAGCCCTACCTGAACGACGCGTCGGTGGCGGCGCACGTCATCGCGGGTGACCTGGTGCGGGACGACGTGGCGACGGTGGCGAAACAGGCCTCGCTGGCCGAGGCGCTGCGCGTGTTCGCCCAGCATCCCGGGCAGACTTTGCCCGTGGTCGACCCGGCGGACGGACGGCTGGCGGGCATTTTGGTGAAGAACGACCTTCTGCTGGCGCTGCTCGAGGGCCGCACGGCCGAGAAGCAGGGCAGCCAGCCCCCGTGGCGGATTTGAGCGGGTGGGGCGGGGCAGGTAGCGGGCACGCCGCGTTTTCCGCGTTCGTCACACAGGCGTCACGAAACCGTAACACAGGCCGGCTACTCTGCCGGCTTCGCTCCGGCATTCCGGCCGGGGCGATTCACCAAACCAGCACTCCACCGACTCCTCACATGTTTAAGTTCAAATCCATTATGTTTGCGGCGGTCGCCCTTTTTGGCGGCGCCGGCCTCGCTAACGCCCAAGACAGCGGTCCGCTCATTGACCTGCTCGTGAAGAAGGGGCTCATCAACGATCAGGAAGGCGAGAATCTCCGCGCCGATCTGGCCCGCGATGCCGCCTCCGCCGTAACCGCTACGATCTCGGGCGGCAAGAGTACCTCCTCGCTTTCGATTGCCGGTCGCCTTCAGGTCCAGTATGCGGGTTTGAGTACAAATGTTGACGGAGTGGCGGTGAATCCGAACCGTCCGACCGCGCATTTTTTCCTGCGCCGCATTTACCTCGGCGCCAAAGCCAACCTGGGCAACGGCTGGAGCTCGAGCCTCAACTATGATTTCGCCGGCTCGACTTTCGACGAGGCGAAGATCACCTGGGCCCAGAGCGATGCCTTCAACTTGGACATCGGATTCCGCAAGGTGCCGTTCGGTCTCGAGGAATGGTATACCTCCTCCGGCAGTCTGAAGGCCATCGAACGTTCTCCGGCGACCCGCTATTGGGTCGAGGGCAACAATGGGCGTCGTCTTGGTGCCGGCAGCTACCGCATCGGCCTCTATGCCGGTGGCAAGAATGACGCAGGCTTCTTCTATAATGTGGCGGTGACCAACCCCGAGCGGGATGAATCCGCGGCGGGTGTGGCCAACGCGGGCTCCGCCACGAACAACAACTTGGCCTATTGGGGCAATGTCGGTTACAAAGTGACCTCGACCGAGGGACTTAATTATGTGTTCAGTGCCTCCGCCGGCCTGCTACCCGATCAGGGCAGCAAGACATTCGGAACCGGCCACGACCTCACGGTTTACAACGCCTTTGCGGAAATCAACCAAGGAGCCTGGGATCTGCAGTTGGAATATTTCGGCAGCAGCAACCAGCAGGGCGTTTCGGCCACGCAGGATTCCAAGAGCAGTGCCTACTCGATCCAGCCGTCCTACAAGGTGGGTGAATTCTGGGAGCTCACGACCCGCTACACCTACGTCGACTCCGACGGTCGCGGCGTGAATCTCAGCGATGGCATCCGCTCCGCGCCGGGCGGTGCCACCATGAACAACATGTCCGAATGGTATTTCGGTTTCACCCGCTTCTTCCGCGGCAACGATGTGAAGTGGCAGCTCGGCTATATCGTGGGCGAGTCCAACGAGACCATCATCGGCGGCACGGCTCACGCCAAGACTGAAGGCGTTCGCAGCCAGATGCAGGTCAACTTCTGATCCTTCCCTCATCATCAACTTCCACCCAGCCATCCACATGAAAAGATTCCTCCTCCTCACCACCGCCGCCTTGGCGGTCGTTTCCCTCTCTGCCCAGAAGCTCGTCATCAAGGGCTCCGACACGCTCGGTGCCAAGCTCGTGCCCATGCTGGCCGAGGACTACAAGGCCCGGAATGCCGGCGTCACCTTTGAAATCGCCGCCGAGGGATCGACCACCGGCATTGCCGCCATCATCGACACCACGGCCCAGATCGGCATGTCCAGCCGGCGCGCCAAGCCCACCGAGATGTCCGCCGGCACCGCCAAAGGTATCACCCTCAAGCCGACGGTCGTGGCCTACGACGGCATTGGCGTGATTGTCAACGGCGCCAGCCCGGTCGGCGCACTGACCAAGCGTCAAGTCGAACAGATCTTCGCGGGCGACATCACTGATTGGTCGCAGGTCGGTGGTCCCGCAGGCAAGATCTCGGTCTACACGCGTAACACTTCCTCGGGCACTTACGCCGACTTCAAGGAACTCGCCATGAAGAAGCGCGACTACGCCCCTTCCTCCCAGAAGATGGCCGGCAACGAGCAGATCGCCGCCGAGGTGGCCAAGAACGCCAACGGTATCGGCTATGTGGGTCTCGCCTACCTGACCGACCCGGGAATAAAGACGGTCTCGATTGAGGGCTCCCTGCCCACCGAGAAGACCGTGATCGCGAAGTCCTATCCCTACGCCCGTCCGACGTTCTACTACACGAACGGCGAACCGGTCGGTGAGGCGGCCAAGTTTGTCGAGTTTACCCTCAGTGACGAAGGCCAGAAGGTCGTCCGCAAGGTCGGCTTTGTGCCGGTTCGCCCGCTGAACTGAGCCGATTAAGTTAAGTGTGCATCGCCGCCCGCAGCCCATGCCCGGACTGCGGGCGGACCTTTTGTAACCTAACCGTAACCTGACCCGGTTGACCGACCCCCGGGGCCGGCCCGATGCTCCGAGTGCCCATCGCAATGCCTGTCGTCGTCGAAACCACCCCGTCCGTCCGCCTGCCGACCCGCGTAGCCCTCTTGCGCAAGCGCCGCGGCTGGTTTTTCGGGCTGAGCGGCGACCAGTTCGTCAAATACGTCTTCCAGGGCAACGCGATGGTCTCGATCATCGTGCTCGGCCTCATTACCTTCACGATCTTCAAGGACGCTGTCGGCTTCCTGCCCATGAACCACGCCAACCTCGTGGTCTACCGCGTCGCGGGGCTGGAGTATGTGGACCTGTATCGCTCTCAGGTCACGGCGCACAGCGCCATCTCGCGTTACCTCGCCAGCGTGCGGTCGCACCAGCTGGACATTCTGACCAAGCAGGAGGGCCTCGCGCCCGCCGCCGCCATGGCACGCCTCGCGGGCTTCGACCAGTTTGCGAACAGCTTTGCCGACACCATCAACGAACAGGAGACCTTGCTCGGCACCATGACCGACCTCGTGACGGCGGTGAAGGAACGCCAGAAGGTGGCGGAGGACCTGGTCGAGGCGAAGCGGAACCTGCTCGCCGCCCGGCGCGGGGCGACGGCCGAGCGCGCCGCGGCACTGCAGAAGGAGGTCGACGCCATCACGCCCGAGGTGATCGACTTCAAGGCCGAGATCCAGCCGCTGCGGGCGCTGAAGCCCGACCTCACCAAGGCCAATGCCACCCAGGTGGCGGCCATGAAGGCGCTGGTGGCGGTGCCCCCGAAATTCTCCGACCCGGAACTGAACCGCCAGATGGCGAAGTTCCAGGGGTTCGTCGCCGGCTATTTCACTGAAATGGAGACCACGGCGCAAAAGATGGCGGCGTGGGACCAGAACCGGCCCATCGGCTGGTGGGAATCCTTCACCGCCTACGCCTTCGGGCGCGAGTGGGTGACGGCGAGTTTCTGGCAGGACTGGTATGGCGTGATACCGCTACTCACCGGCTCGCTGCTCATCTCCTTCATCGCGCTGCTCATCGCGCTGCCGCTCGGCGTCGCCGCGGCGGTCTACGTGAATCAGGTGGCGCGGCCGGCGGAGCAGAAGTTCATCAAGCCCTACATCGAGTTCATCTCCGCCATCCCGAGCGTGGTGCTCGGCTTTTTCGGCATCGCGATGCTCGGCGAAACGCTGCGCCGCCTCTCGCAGTGGCCGGCGCTCGACTGGGTGCCGGGTTTCCCGATGGCCGAGCGCCTCAACGCCACCACCGCGGCCTGCCTGCTCGCGCTCATGGCGATCCCGACCATCTTCTCGCTGGCCGAGGACGCCATCAACAACGTCCCGCGCTCCTTCAAGGAGGCCTCGCTGGCGCTCGGCGCCACCCGGCTGCAGACCACGCTGCGCATCATCGTGCCCGCCGCGCTCTCCGGCATCATGGCCGCCATCCTGCTCGGCTTCGGCCGCGTGATCGGCGAGACGATGGTCGTGCTGCTTTGCGCGGGCAACCGCATCCAGATTCCCGACTTCAGCGCCGGGGTGGGCGTCATCTTCCAGCCGGTGCACACCATGACCGGCATCATCGCGCAGGAGATGGGCGAGGTGGTGCGCAACAGCATCCACTACCGGGCGCTTTTCATGGTCGGCGTCGTGCTTTTCCTGATCTCCCTCCTCATCAACTGGCTCGCGCAGAAAATCGTGCGCCGCTACCGGATCGTCGCCACATGAGCACCACCGCGGCGGCCATCTTCAACCGGCCCACGCCTGCCAAGCGCGCCGAGACGGTCGTGTTCTGGCTGCTGCGCCTGGCCACCTACTTTGTGCTCTTTTGTGCGGCCTTCATCTTCATCGACATCGGCTGGAAGGGCGGGTCGGTGGTTTTCCGGACGCAGGCCCCGTTCCTCAACGTGCCTTTCCTGACCGAGGCGCCGGAGACACTGAACGTCTTCACGCTCGACGGCCAACCGCGGACGATGGGCGATCGCGCCTTCCGGGCGTTCAAGGCCACCCACGAGGCCGAGTTGAAGGGGGTGCGCATCGAGACCTACGTCTACTCGGCGGGGGGCATCTTTCCCAACATCGTCGGCACGGTGCTCCTCGTCGCCGGTTCGGTCCTCATCGCGCTGGTGCTGGGCGTGCTCAGCGCCATCTACCTCAGCGAGTATGCCACCGACGGCCCGTTCATCCGCTTCCTCCGGCTCGCCATCATCAACCTCGCCGGCGTGCCCTCGATTGTCTTCGGCCTGTTCGGCTTCGGCCTGTTCGTCATCGCGCTGGATTTCGGCGTCTCGCTGCTCGCGGGTTGGCTGACCATGGCGTTCATGGTGCTGCCGATCATCATCACGGCGTCGGAGGAGGCGCTCAAGGCCGTGCCGCGCGGCTACCGCGAGGGCTCGCTGGCGCTCGGCGCCACCAAGTTCCAGGCCATCACCACCAACGTGCTGCCCTACGCGCTGCCGGGCATCCTGACCTCCTCCGTGCTGTCCATCGCCCGCGTGGCCGGCGAGACCGCGCCCATCATGTTCACGGCCGCCTTCGTCGTGCGCGACGAGCTGCCGTGGCAGGTGGCGAAGTGGACGGACTTCTTCTTTCAGGGCGTCATGGCGCTGCCGTATCACATCTACGTCGTCGCCTCCAAGATCCCGCAGAACGAATACACGCGCGATGTCCAGTATGGCACGGCATTTGTCTTCCTCTTCACCGTCGCGGCCATCGCCATGACCGCGGTCATCCTCCGCCAGCGCCTCCGCAAACGCTACAAATGGTAACCACCACTCTTTCCCCCATGTCCGAACCCGTTGTTCCCCCCACTGCCGTGCGCGCCATTTCCGTGGCCCCGGCCGCTCCGGTCGACGCGGCGGTCCGCGCCATCATCGAGATCGACGACATTGACTTCCATTACGGACCGGCGCGGGCCCTGCACGACATCACGCTCAACATCAAGGAGCGGCAGGTCACGGCCTTCATCGGGCCCTCCGGCTGCGGCAAGAGCACGCTGCTGCGCTGCCTCAACCGGATGAACGACCTGATCGACGGCGCGCGCGTCACCGCCGGCCAGATCCGCATCGACGGCGTGAACATCTACGACCCGCGGGTGGACGCCATCGAGCTGCGCAAGCGCGTCGGCATGGTTTTCCAGAAATCGAATCCCTTCCCCAAGTCCATCTACGACAACATCACCTACGGCCTCCGGATCCAGGGCGAGAAGAACAAGGGGCGGCTCGACGAGGTCGTCGAGCGCAGCCTGCGCGGCGCCGCGCTGTGGGACGAGGTCAAGGACCGCCTGCACGAGAGCGCGCTCGGCATGTCCGGCGGCCAGCAGCAGCGCCTCTGCATCGCCCGCGCCATCGCGGTCGAACCCGAGATCATCCTGATGGACGAGCCCTGCTCGGCGCTCGACCCCATCGCCACCGCCAAGGTCGAGGAACTGATCCACGAATTGAAAAAGCAGTTCACCATCGTCATCGTGACGCACAACATGCAGCAGGCCGCCCGCTGCTCCGACCGGACCGCCTTCTTTTACCTCGGCAAGCTCATCGAATTCGCCGATACCCGCACCATCTTCATGAACCCCGCCAATCCGCAGACCGAGGCGTATGTCTCGGGAAGATTCGGCTGAGCCGAATCCTCCAGCAGCGAGTAGTGTGTAACGAGTAGCGAGCATCTCGCAGCGCCCCGCAAAACCCACTCGCTACTCACCACCCGCTACGCACTACTTCCCAAATCCCATGAAACGATTCTTCGACGCCGAACTTGAGGCCTTCCGCTCCCATCTCCTGCAGATGGGCGAGCGCGCCATCGACCAGACCCGCCTCGCCATGAAGGCGCTTGCCGATGCGGATCTCGCCCTGGCCGACAAGGTCATCGCGGCCGACGACGAACTCGACCGGCTCGAGGTCCAGATCGATGACGAGGCCATCCGCTACATGACCCTGCGCGGCCCGGTGGCCTCGGAGCTCCGTTTGATCGTGGTCGGCATGAAGGCCAGCCACGACTTGGAGCGGGTGGGGGACGAGGCCACCGGCATCGCCCGCCGCTCGCGCAAGCTCGCCATCGAGCCGCGGCTGGAACTTTACGCCGATCTGCCGCGCATGGCCAACATTGCGCTGGAGATGCTGCGGGACGCCCTCGACTGCTTCGTGCAGGAGGACGAGCAGAAGGCCCTGAGCGTCATTCGCCGCGACCCCGAGGTGGACAACCTGAACCGGACCGTCTACCGCCGCCTGACCAGCTACATGATCGAGAAGCCCGACACGATCGCGCGCGCGCTTGAGCTCATGTTCATCTCGAAGTCCCTCGAGCGCATCGCCGACCATGCAACCAACATCGCCGAGGAGATGGTGTTCCTGTCGAAGGGGCAGGACATCCGGCACAGCGACATCGGCAAGCAGGACGTGCTGCCGGCGATCACCAATCCGCCGGTTTAGCGATACCCGAACGCGCTGCAGGCCACTTGGGTCAGGAAGCCGAGGACGGCGCAGACGGGCAGGGTGAAGACCCAGGCCCAGACAATGCGCTCCACCACGCCCCACTTGACCGCCCCGAAGCGTTTTACGGCGCCCACGCCCATGATCGAGGTGGAGATGGCATGGGTCGTGGAGATCGGGATGCCCAGCGTGGAGGCGATGTGAATGATCGCGGCGGCCGTGGTCTCAGCCGCGAAGCCGTGAACCGGCTGCAGCTTGACCATCTTGTGGCCCATGGTGCGGATGATGCGCCAGCCGCCGGCGGCGGTGCCGGCCGCCATCACGATGGCGCAGGTGACGACGACCCATTTATCCACGACAAATTCGGGCGTGCGCAGGAAGGACGCCCAGACCGGAAGGTGGTCGAAGGCGCCGGACTTGGTGCCGGTGAACAGGGCGAGCGCGATGATGCCCATGGTCTTCTGGGCGTCGTTGGAACCGTGGCTGTGCGCCATGAAGCCGGCGCTGACAAGCTGCAGCTTGCCGAAGACATTGTTCACCGTCCGCGGCCGGAGCCGGTGGATCAGCATCGTGAGCAGGATCATCAGCAACATGCCGCCGAAGAAGCCCGCGAGCGGCGAGGTGATCATGGGCAGCACGACCTTCGGCCAGAGTCCGGCGGCCGCGCCCTTGGCGTCGGTCGTGGCCCAGCGCAGCACCTTCCAGTCGCCGCCGGCCGACGCAATGGCGGCGCCGCACAGGCCGCCGATCAGCGCATGGCTGGAACTGGAGGGCAGGCCCAGCCACCAGGTCAGCAGGTTCCAGATGATTGCCCCGGTGAGGCCGGAGAAAATGGTCACCATGGTCACGACGTTGGTGTCGACCAGGCCCTTGCCGATGGTGCTGGCGACCGCGGTGCCCATCAGGGCGCCGATGAGGTTGAAGACCGCGGCGAGCGCGATGGCCTGGCGCGGCGTCAGGACCTTGGTGGAGACGACGGTGGCGATCGCGTTCGCGGCGTCGTGAAAGCCGTTGATATACTCAAACACCAGCGCCGTCAGGAGGACGATCAGGAAGATGGTCATGGGGCTCGGGGCCGCTTGCGCCGTTCCGGCCGGCTGGCCGGCCGGTGTTTGTCCGGGCCGGTCGCCCGGCCAAGGCGCAGTCGGGCTCAGGAATATTTCAGCATGATCTGGAAGACGACCTGGCCGGCGTCACGCGCGCGGTCGACGGCCGTCTCGACGAGGTCGTAGAGCTCCATCAGGATGACGACTTCCTTGGCGTCGTAGGGGCCGTTGTAGAGGTCCTTGACCAGCGCGAGCATGACCTTGTCGGCCTCGCCCTCGGCGAATTGGAGGCGTGAGTGCGCGTCCTGGATGCGCTCGATCTGGGTGCCCTTGCGGAGTTCCTTGACCATGAAGACGACGGATTCGACGGCCTCCTCGAGCAGGACGATCTGGCGCTGCATGCTGTCGCGCGGGACGCGGGCCGGGCAGATGGTCAGGCGCTCGACGATCTTCTCCACGGTCTTGGGGATGCGGTACAGGGCGAGGGAGAGGGCCTCGATGTCTTCGCGCTCGAACGGCGTGACGAAGGTCTTGCAGAGCTCCTCGGTGATCTGCTGGGTGATGCGCTTGTCCTTGCGGCGCGTCTGGATGATGTCGTGGATGCTCGAGGCCTGCGCGGCGCTGTCATTGGCGAGGATCTTGGCCAGCAGGTCGGTGCTGACCTTGGCCTCCTCGGCGCTCGCCTCCAGCAAGTCGTAGAATTTGTCCTCCTGGCCCATCAGCTTTTTGAAGGAAATCATGCCTGAAAGCGGATAGCCGATGCGCGCGGCGTGGCGAGGCGATATTTACAAAAGTTACGCCTCCCTCCGGGAAAATGGGATGGGCAACGGGATTGACTCGCTGCGCTCGGGGCTGCGCCCCGGGCCGGCGGCCCGGCCATTCCGCAGCACTCCAAAACCCGCTGCGCGGGTTCTCATTCCTTGGCCTGGCGTCGGTGGCGTGACGCGTTCGCGAGGCCGGATTGTCCGCGGGAATCTAAAATGGGGCGGTCAACGGGATTCGAACCCGCGACCCCAAGAATCACAATCTTGTGCTCTAACCAACTGAGCTATGACCGCCGTAAAATTGGGAGCGGCGAACATCCATACGGGAGCGGCGGGTGTCAACTATTTCTCCCGTGGATTTGCCCCTTGCGGCAGGCTCTGGACGGCACTTGCTAAGGTCCATGGCCCGGATGCGTTTGCTGACCTTCAACATCGCCCATGCGCGCGGGCCGATGCCGGTGCACCAGGGCCTGCGCACCACGGCCAAGCTGCGTTCCAACCTCCTTAAGATCGCCCGGCTCATCCAGCGGCTGGGCGCGGACATCATCGCCCTGCAGGAGATCGACGAGAACTCGCGCTGGAGCGGCAGTTTCGACCACCTGGCTTTCCTGCGCGAGCACACCGGCCTCGCCCACGGGGCGCACGGGGTGCACAACCGCCGCGGCGGCCGCTACCACCTGAACTATGGCAACGCCTTCCTTTCGCGCTGGCCCGTCCACCATGAGGACACCGTGTCCTTCGGCCGCGGCACCGTGGGCGAAAAGGGCTTCCAGTTCGTCGAGATCAGCACTCCCGCCGGCCGCGTGCCGCTCGTGAACATCCACCTGAACCACCGCTCGCGCCCGCAGCGGCTGAAGCAGATCGCCCACCTGATGCGCTACCTCGACGAGCAGCACGCGCACCGGTCCGCCCACTGGCACACGCCGCCGCTGGTCTGCGGGGACTTCAACAACGCCTCGCACAAGCCCGACGCCACGGCGACGCTGCTGGGCTACTTCGAACAGGCCAACAACTACACGCTGCTGCCCAAGGCCGGCCGCACCTTCCCGTCGGCCTGGCCGGCCTTCGCGCTCGATTACGTCTTTTTGCCCGAGGAATGCCGCGAACCGAAGGCCGAAGTCGTGCGCTGCCTGCTG
The DNA here is from genome assembly GCA_029945445.1 of Lacunisphaera sp. Taxonomy (GTDB): domain Bacteria; phylum Verrucomicrobiota; class Verrucomicrobiia; order Opitutales; family Opitutaceae; genus Lacunisphaera. Next base: position 46,499 of record JAQSCO010000006.1, read on the forward strand.
TCCGACCACCGGCCCGTGCTGGTGGAATTCTCCCTGGGGTGACGGGGGAGGGCTAATTTTCTCTCGACCCCCGGCGTCTAGCTTTCGAACCTGTTCCACTCATGGATCGCATCAGCCAAGCCTTTGCCCGTGCCGGTCGGGAGAAACGCGCGGCGTTCGTGGCCTACCTGTGCGCGGGTGACCCGGACTTCAACACCTCGCTGGCCGCGTGCCGGGCGGTGCTGGACGCCGGCGCCGACGTGCTGGAGCTCGGCGTGCCGTTTTCCGATCCGCTGGCCGACGGCCTGACCAACCAGCTCGCCGCCCAGCGCGCGCTCGACGGCGGCATGACGGCCGCGAAGGTCTTCGAGCTGGTGCAGAAGATCCGCGAGTTCAGCCAGGTCCCTGTCATCTTCTACACTTACTACAACCTCGTCTTCTCGAACGGGGTCGACGAATACGTGCGCGCGGCCAAGGCCGCCGGCGTGGACGGCATGCTCACGCTCGACCTGCCGCCCGAGGAGGCCGGCGAGGTGCTCGCGGCCTGCCGGAAGCACGGCCTCAAGACGGTCTTCATCGTCGCCCCGACGACCCCGGCCGAGCGCCTGCCGCGCATCGGCGCGGCGGCGACGGGCTTCATCTACTACGTGTCCCGCGAGGGCGTGACCGGCGTGCGCGACCAGGTGGCCGCCAATATCCCCGAGGCCGTCGCCCGCATCCGCCAGCACACGGCGCTGCCCGTGGCGGTCGGCTTCGGCATCTCCAGCTCCGAGCAGGTGCGGCAGGTGGCGCGTTCCGCGGACGGCGTCGTGGTGGGCAGTGCGCTCGTCAACGTCATCCGCGAGAACCTCGACAACCGCGCCGGGCTGCCCGCCCGCCTGCGCATCATGGCCGCCGAGCTGGTCGCCGGCACCGGCCGAGCCAATTGAACCGCATGAGCAAGGTCCGCAAACTCCTCCTGATCGATGACGACCGCCTGCAACAGCGGCTGCTCCAGCAGCACGTCCAGAATTTCCGCAGCGGCCCCTTCGAGCTGGAGGAGGCGGTCACCTACGCCGACGGCCTGAAGAAGCTGCTCAGCGGCAAATACGCCGCGTGCCTGCTCGATTACCAGCTGGATGACCGCGACGGACTCGCCCTCTTGCGGGAGGCGCGGATCGCCGAGTGCCACACGCCGGTCATCTTCCTGACCGCGGACGACAACGAGGTGGTTGACATCGCCGCGATGGAGGCGGGCGCCGCCGACTATCTCGTGAAGAGCGCCCTGACCCCGCGCCTGCTCGAGCGCTCGCTGCGCTACGCGCTGAAACTGTCCGAGACCCTCTCCCAACTGCGCCTGCTCGCCCAGCGCGACGCGCTCACCGGCCTGCACAACCGCCGCGAGTTCCAGCGTATCCTCGACGAGGAATGGGACCGCAGCGTGCGGTTCAAGCGGCCGTTCACGCTCATCATGGTCGACATCGACCATTTCAAGAAGATCAACGACGTCCATGGCCACCAGATCGGCGACGAGGTGCTGAAACACGTGGCCAGCCTGCTCGCCGGCCAGGTGCGCAACGTTGACCGCGTCGCGCGCTACGGCGGCGAGGAGTTCGGCCTGCTCATGGTCGAGACCGACAGCAAGAGCGCGATCGAGAGCATGCAGCGGCTGGGATTGCTGCTGGCCGAGACGCCCTGCTATGTGCCGAAGACCGACCTGACGCTTCCCGTGACGCTCAGCGCGGGCGTGGCCACCAGCCTGACCGACGCCGGCAGCGCCGCTGATCTCGTGGCGGCGGCGGACAAGGCGCTCTACGCCGCCAAGGGCGGCGGCCGCAACTGCATCGTCGCCTCGGCGGGCGGGGTGTTCCAATACAAAGTGACCTGAGGTGGAGCGCGGTGACCTCACCGCTCTTTTTTGCGGTCGGATATCCTGAAGCGCCTTGGGGTCAGGTCGCGCCACCAGCCGGCACCATGATCCGCAGGCTGTGCGGCTTCAGGGTGATTTCCAGCTTCGCCGTCGTCGCGCGCGGCTCGCCGTCGGTGTGGATCCAGCCGGGCTTGCTGCGCTCGATAACGAACTCCGCACCGTCGAGCCGGGTGACAGCCTTGACCTGATCAAAGGTGTCCGTGCCCAGCCGGTAGAGCATCCCGCAGGCGCCGAGGAACCCGACCTGCGGCATGCTGATGAGATTGAACCGGCCATCGTCCATCTTCGCGCCCGGGGCGACGCGGGCGTCGTTGCCGTATTGGTCGGAGTTCATGACGGCGAGGGTGAAGGCCTTTAGTTCCGTCGTGCCGCCGGGCTGGCGGACGGTGATGATCTCAGGCTCATGGGAGAAGAAGGACGGCACGCCGACCCGGAAATAGCCGGCGAGGCCGCGGCGGGTCAGCCGGCTGAAGCGCACGGCGATGTCGGCCTCGAAGCCGAGGCCCATGGCGTTGAAGAAGGCGAAGCCGTTGACCAGGCCGGTGTCGATGGCCCGCGGCCGGCCCTCGAGCAGCGTGCGGAACGCGCCGTGGCCGGCCTTGTGGATGCCGAGGTGGCGGCCGAGGCCGTTGCCCGAGCCGCAGGGGATCAGTCCGAAAACCGCCGGCGTGCCGACGAGCGCGGTGGCGACTTCATTCATCGTGCCGTCGCCGCCGATGGCGACGACCAGCGTGCAGCCCTCGGCCACGGCCTGCGCGGCCAGCTCGGTGGCGTGGCGCGGCCGTTCAGTGGAAACCACGGTGCCGTCGAGCCGGTGCTGGGCAATGAACTCAACCGCGCGGTCGTGGAGCTGCGGGTTGCGGCGGTTGCTGCCGGAGTAGGGGTTGAAGATGAACCGGACTTTCAAGGGCGGCAAGGGCGGGAATTAGGGTGTTTTCAGCAGGACTTGGCAAAAGTAGTTTTGCAACAATTCCGCGCAGCCCCCAGCACTGGGCGATGTCCCACCCCCTCCATGTCCTCACCGGCTGCACCGCCGTCGGCAAAACCGAGCTGGCCCTGCGCTGGGCCGAGGCCAACAACGCCGAGATCGTCTCGTGCGACTCACTGCTGTTCTACCGCGGGGCGGACATCGGCACGGCCAAGCCGGCCAAGGCCGAGCTCGCCCGTGTGCCGCACCACCTGATCGACGTGTGCGAAGTGACGGAGCAGATGGATGTAACGTATTACGTTACAAAGGCCCGGGCGGCGATCGAGGACATCATCAACCGGAAGCGCACGGTGCTCGTGACAGGTGGCAGCGGGTTTTACCTGCGAGCGTTCTTTGGGCCGGTGGCCGACGAGGTGGAGGTGCCGGACGAACTGCGCGCCGAATTGCGTGGCCGGCTGGAAAAGGCAGGCCTCGCTGCGCTGGTGCAGGAACTGCACGCGCTCAACCCGACAGGATTGGGGGCGCTTGACGTCCAGAATCCGCGTCGCGTGCTGCGCGCGCTGGAACGCTGCCGGGCGTCGGGCCGCACGCTGGCGGAGCTGCGCAAGGACTTCGCCGCCCAGCCGGCGCCGTTTGCCGATTTCACCGTGAAGCTGACCGAGCTGGTGCGCGATCCCGCGGAGCTGGACCAGCGCATCGAGCAGCGTGTGGCGGCGATGCTGCGCGACGGACTGGTGGCGGAAGTGCGCGGCCTGCTGGCGAAAGGCCTGACGCAAAATCCCAGCGCGGCGCGGGCCATCGGCTATCGCGAGACGGTCGATTTTCTCGAGGGTCGGCTGCCCGAGGCGGAACTGGGGGCCGCGATCGCCAAGAACACGCGGGCGCTCGTGAAGAAGCAGCGGACGTGGTTCAAGACCCAGCTCCCGCCGCACCGCCAGCCCGCCGCCGCGACCATCGAGGTGCGCGAGCTGTTCGTCTGATTACTTCCGCGGCCAGCGGCGGAGCACCAGCGTCAGCCCGGCGGCGAAGATTGCGCCCACGACCGTGGTGCCGCCGACGATGCTGAGGAGGCAGCCGACAGGACTGCTCATCTGGCGGTAGAGCTTGATCTTGTCCCGGATGGCAATCTCCGTCACGCCGTCGGCGCGCAGCCGGGCGACGCGCCAGTCGAGCGCGTGGTCCATCCAGCCGGGGTTGATGAAATTGCTATAGAGAAACATGAACCCGTAGACGATGACGCCGGAGATGAAGGCCGCGTGCAGGCCGGATTTCACGCCCGGCCAGAGGGTGAGGCGGCCGTCAGGCGACGCAGCACGCTTGGCCTTGAGCAGCAGGAACAGGGTCACAAGCGGAATGACACCGGCGAGGAATCCGCTGTAGGCGCCGATCGCGAGGCGCGTGGTGTGGAACCCCAGCAGGAACTCGCCCAAGGTCCAGAGGCAGACGCCCGCGCCGGCGGTCAGGCCGTATTTCAATTCGGGTTTCACCGGAGTGGGCTCAGGGTTTGCCGCGGCCGGTCTGCACGGACTTCATACGCTGCAGGATCAGGTCCTCGCTCGTGGACGGGGCCGCGAAGGCCGGGCCGGTGGCGGGCAGGTTGGATCCCGGTGCGCCGCCCGACGCCTGCGCGATGAGCTGGCGGGCAGCCGCGGCGCTTTGCCCCTGCGGGAAGCGAACGAGATATTCTTGCCAGATCTCGACGGCCTTGGCGGGCTGCAGCAGCTGCTCGAGGTAAAGCCCGCCCTGGTTGAACAGGCTGAACTCGTGCGCGGGGTTCATCTTTTGCGCGAGCTGGTATTGGGCAAGGGCGTCCTGCGGCCGGCCGGTGAAACGGTAGGCGTTGCCGAGGTCGGTGCGGATGTCGGCGTCGTTCGAGCCCTGGCTGATGGCGGACTCATACTCCTTGATGGCGAGCGCCCAGTTCTGGTGGTCGTAGTAGAAATTACCCAGCGTGCGCGCGGCCTGCGCCGGCGGCTGGCCGGCGGTGAGTTCGGGCGAGGGCAGGTGCAGTGTCGGGTCGTCGGGAAGGCCCGCGGCCATGGCGGCGGTCGACGGGGGCGGCGGGGCGCGGAGCCGGGGCTGCAGGGCCAGGTAGGTGCCGGTGCCGCCGGCGAGCAGGCCGAAGAGCCCCGCCATGGCGAAGGGCAGCCAGAAGGACTTCTGGGCGGGTTGGGCGGTCTCGGCGGGGGTGTTCTTGGATTTGGCCATGTGGCTCAGGAAGCGATAAGGCTTCCGTGCGCGGGCGCAACCTTGGCGGTGAAATGACGCAGCAATTCCGGCGCCTCAACCAGCTTCACGCCGCGGATGCGCGACTTGAGGCCGTTGACGTGGAGCAGCACCTCGGCGAGGTAGTCCACGTGGCTCTGGGTGTAGACGCGCCGCGGGAAGGCGAGGCGCACGAGCTCCATGGGTGCGGGCTTCTCGGTGCCGTCGGGCTGGCGGCCGAACATCACCGAGCCGATCTCGACGGAGCGGACGCCACCCTCAAGGTAGAGGGCGAGCGACAGCGCCCACGCGGGGTATTCGTGCTGCGGGATGTGCGGCAGCATGCCCTTCGCGTCGATGTAGATCGCGTGGCCGCCCGGCGGCTGGACGATGGGGATGCCGGCGGCGGTGAGCTTGTCGCCGAGGTAGGCGACGGACCGGATGCGGTAGCGCAGGTAGTCCTCGTCGAGCACCTCCTTGATGCCGACGGCGAGGGCCTCGAGGTCGTAGCCGGCGAGGCCGCCGTAGGTCGGGAAACCCTCGGTGAGGATGAGATTGTTGCGGCACTTGGCGGCGAGCGCGGCGTTGTTGAGCGCGAGGAAGCCGCCGATGTTCACCAGGCCGTCCTTCTTGGCCGACATGGTGCAGCCGTCGGCCAGGCCGAACATCTCGCGGGCAATCTCGGCCGGCGTGCGGTCCGCCTGGCCGGGCTCGCGCTGCTTGATAAACCAGGCGTTCTCGGCAAAGCGGCAAGCATCGAGGATGAGCGGCACGCCGTGCTTTTTGCAGAGGGCAGAGGCCGCGCGGATGTTGGCCAGGCTGACCGGCTGGCCGCCGCCGGAGTTGTTCGTGACGGTGATCATCGCGAACGGCACACGGCCCTGGTGCTCGGCGAGACAGCGGTCGAGCGCGGCGAGGTCGATGTTGCCCTTGAACGGCGCGATGAGCGACGGCTGCGTGGCCTCGGCGCAGCGCAGGTCGACCGCGATGGCGCCGATGGCCTCGAGGTTGGCGCGGGTGGTGTCGAAATGCGTGTTGTTCGGCACGACGTCGCCGGGCTGGCACGCGCTGGTGAAGAGGATGCGTTCGGCCGCGCGGCCTTGGTGTGTCGGGATGATGTTCGTGAAGCCCGTGACGTCGCGCACGGCCGCCTCGAAGCGGAAGAAGGAGCGGGCGCCGGCGTAGGACTCGTCGCCCTGCATCATGCCGGCCCACTGCGCCGACGACATCGCGCCGGTGCCGGAATCGGTGAGGAGGTCGATGATGACATCCTCGGCGCGCAACTGGAAGAGGTTGTGGTGCGCCGCGGCGAGGGCGGACTCGCGCTGGGCGCGCGTGGTGAAACGGATGGGCTCGACCGTCTTGATGCGGAACGGCTCGATGATGGTCTGGAAGGGCATGGGGTTTGGCCCGCACGCTAACTCCGGAGGCCGCCGGCCGGCCATTCAAAACACGCCGTGGGGCCTAGGCCAAACGGCCGATTTGGTCAGGGCAGGTTGACCGAGTAGCGCTGCAGTGAGCTGCCCTCGATCCGGTGCAGGGCGGCGATGGCGGAGTGCAGCGTGACCTTCGCCGACAGCTCGTTCACGCGGTTGGTCTCGAGGTCGTTCTGCGCCTCGAGCACGCGGCGGCTGGTGGACAGGCCGGCGTCGAAGCGGGCCTTCTCCAGCTCGTATTGCTTCTGGCTGAGGCCGGAGGCGAGGGTGGCGATCTTGACGCTTTCGAGGTTGGTCTCGACGGAGCGCACCGCGCTGCGCACCTGCACCTCGATGGTTTGCTCGATCTGGTGCAGGCGGACCTGCTCGCGGCTGAGGGTGGAGAGGCTCTGGCGGTAGCGCGCCTTGTCGGACCTTTGACCCCACGGATAGCTGAAGGTGAAGTCGACCTGCCACGAGTGGTTCTGCCGGTCGAGGGCGTCGCCGAAGGCGTCGCTGCCGGTGCCGTTGCGCCCGCTGAGGCCGAGCGCGGCACCGACGCTGAGGTCGGGCTTGGTGGCGTCCTTGGCGACCACGAGGTCGAGCTTGAGCTGCTCGAGCGTGGCGACGGAGGCGAGGTAATCGGGCTGGTTCTGCTTGGCCAGCTGGTAGGACGAGGCGAAGACCGGGGTGGCGTCGGTCACCTCGGCGAAGCGCACCGAGCCGACGGCGCTGTCGAGCTCGAACTGGCCGATGAGGGCGAGGAGCGCGTCCTGGCGGTCCTTCACGGCCTGCTCGGCGAGGAGGACGTTGCGGCGGGCGTTGGCCACGCCGACTTCGGCCTGCAGGACGTCGAGGTCGGTGGCGACGCCGGTGTCGCGCCGGGTCTTGGCCTCGTCATAGAGCTTGTTGGCGAGGGCGAGGGAGAAATTCCGCACGGTCAGCTGCTCGCGGGCGAAGACCAGGTTGAAGTAGGCGTTCTCGGTGCCCTGGATGACGGTGAGGGCGTCGGCCTTGAAGTTCAGGTTGGCGATGTCGAACCCGATGCGGGCGCGGTTGCGCGAGGCCTCGTTTACCTCGGTGCCGAAGCCGCTCAGCAGGTTCTGGCGGATCGAGAGGGTCAGGTCGGCGTCATAGGCGGGGTTGAGCGAGCCGGCGAGGGTGGCGGGGTTGAGCTTGGAGCGGTCGAGCCGGCTGCTGGCGCTCAGCGTGGTGCCGGAGTAGAGCTGCTGGGAAACGCCGACGCGCAGGTCGGAAGTGGTCGAGGCCGAGGCGGCCGAAAGGCTGGTGGCCCCGGTGGTGCTTTTGCCGTGCGAGCCGCTGACCGTCAGGAGCGGGTCGTAGCCGCCGGAGACCGCGTCGATGCTGTCCTTGGCGATCTGCGGGTTGTAGCGGCCGATCTCGAGGTCGAAGTTCTTCTGCAGGGCGCGGGCGATGCATTGCTCGAGCGTGAGCTCGGGGGCCGCCGGTGCCGCGGCGGGCGCAGTGTCTTGGGCGATGGCGGCGGAGCAGGCGAGCAAGGCGGGCAGCAGGAGGGCGGCAAGGCGGCGGGAGGTCATGGTCATGGGAAAATGGTGTGGGGTCAGGTCAAGGACACGCGAAAAATGCCGAAAGTTTAAGGTTTTTGTGACGGTGACGGCAAGCTGCGGGTTTCAGGAAAGAAAATGCCACCGCTTGGGGCGGTGGCAGCGTTGTGATGGGCGGGCGGTATTATGACAGGATGAACGGCCCTGCGGCCGGTCAGCTTACGGCTTGGCCGGCTCGATCTTCTTGAGTTCCCGCTCCACCAGGCCGCCGAGGTAGGAGTTCTCGTTGGTGCCGGCGGTGAAGAGCATGAGCTGGCTCTGGAGCTCGGCATAGCGCGGGCTGCCGGGGGTGAGGTCGGGCAGTTTCCTGTCCTGCACGTAGACCAGCTGGCCCTGCTCGCCGGTGGCCATCATCTCCGAGACCTGGCCCGCCTCGAGGCCTTGGAGGGCGCTGAGGGCGGGGTAGGGGAGATCCTGCGGCGGCTTGCGGAGCGTGAAGTTGGCGTAGCTCTTGACGGTGAGCTTCTCGGCGGCGGCGGCACTGGCGAACTTCTCGGCACCACCCGCGGCGGCGGCTTGCAAGGTCATGCGGAGGGTCCTGCCCTGCTCGATGAAGCGCTTGCGTTTCTCGTTCTCCTTGTAGTCGGCGGCCACGCGGTCGTGCACCTCGCTGAAGAGGGGCTTGTAGGCGGGCAGGCTGTCGTTCCAGAGCAGGACAACGAAGCTGTTGGTGGTCGGCAGCGGGTCGGTGAAGAAGCGCTCCTGGCTCAGGCGCGCGATCTGGTCGGCGTAACTGCCCAGCCACGGCAGGTCCGCCGGCGTGGTGTCGGGCGCGAAGGGCGCGACCGGGACGGCGGTGCGGCGGTTGGCGGCGAGGAAGGCGGCCAGCTCGGGCGAGTTGGCCGCGAGCTTCTTCTCAAAGAGGGCGACAGTGAGGTCGTTCGCGGCCTTGGCGGCGCCGCGGGCGCTGGCGGCGTTGCGGATCGCGACCTCGACCTGCGCGCGAACCTTCGGGAAGTTGTCCGTGGCGGCGCCGGCGATGACGGGCGCGGCGTCCTTTTTCTCCGCGTCGGCCGGCAGAGGGAAGCTGGCCTCGTTGGCCTTGTAGAAGGCGCGGAGGTCGGCTTCGCTCGGGGCGCCCGGCGGCGTGAACTCCTCGCCCTTGAACTCGACGTAGCTCAGGCGCGGCCGGGCCGGCACGTCATAACGGAAGGCATTCTCCTCATGGTATTTCTTGAGGATCTCCTCGGTGACGGGGATCGTGGGCGCGAAGGTCGCGTAGTCGAGCGAGGCGACTTGCACGGTCCAGCTGGAGTCGGCGCGGATGAGCTGCTGCTTGATGTCGTTCGGCATCACGTAGCCGGGGCCGCCGATGATCTTGGCGAGCTGGTCGAGGCGGACGTCGTCGCGGAGCACGCGGTTGACGTCGGCCGTGGTGATCGTGGCGCCGGCCTTGAGCGAGTCGGCGAAGGCGGTGTAGCGCTTCTGGTCGAACGCGCCGTTCGGGTCCTGGAAATAGCGCAGGGTCGGGATGTATTTGGCGACCTGGTCGGCGGTCGGGGCCGGGAGATGGAGTTCGTCGGCGACCGCGAGGCCGGCGACGCGCTGGAGGGCATACTGCTGGAGCTGGGCGCCCTCGAGGGCGTTGTAGCCGGCCTTGAGTTGCGCGCTCAGGTTGCCGTCGGTGAAGACGCGGCGGGCCTGTTCCTCGTTGCCGAGGTTGACGTTGAAAAAGGGGCGCTCGATCCGCTTGCTGCCCGCCTGGCCGATGCCGCTGCCGGAGGAGCTGTAGATGACCACCATGGGCAGGCCCATGGCGAGGAGGATGCCGGCGAAGACCAGGCGGAAGTGCTTGTGGAAGTAACGTTGAATCCAGGAAATCATGGAGGGAAGCGGCCCACCGTAGAAACGGGGTCGCCGCTGTCAATCCACGAAGCGGCGGGGCCCCCGACGGGCTTTAGCGGCCCGCTTTGACTGGAAATGGGGCGTAGGTGTCGCTCGGGGCCAGCTCCTCGATGAGCTGGTCGAGGGTCTTGTCGGCAAGCGCGCCGGGGAGGACCTTGGCCAGGCGTTCGTGGTAGTAGGCGAGCACGGGGTCGACGACGTCCAGCAGGCCGGCGGTGGGAGCCTCGCCGTAGTTCTCGAACTCCCGGCGGAATTCATCGAGCGTGATCTGGTCGAGCGGGCGGGCGGGCTGGTAGCGCAGGTCGTTGGGGTCGGCGCCCTCGGCGGGCGGCAGCTCGGTGATGAGCTTGATGTCGCTCAGGCGGTTGAGGCTCTCGTTGAGGATCTGCGAGGGCACGCGGATGAGCGCGGCGAGCTCGCTGACGGCGTAGGCCGGGGCGGCGACCTTGAAGCGGCGGGCGATGAGGAGCAGCACGACGAGCGACATGCTCTCGCGGGTCGCGTGGTTGAGGCTGTGCCACGCGGTCTGGCTGCTGCGGTAGCGGACGTTCTGCACGGCGTAGGTGATCTGGCCGCCGACGAGCACGAAGAACCAGAAGATGTAGAGGCCGATCATCAGCACCGGCATGATGCTGACCGAGCCGTAGAGGCTCTTGGAGAGGACGACGCGCTTGAAATAGAGGAACGCGAGGTAGTTGTTGAGGAAGAGCAGGACGGTGACGATCACCGCGCCGAGCAGCGCCGCGCGCCAGCGCACGCGGGTGTGGGGCACAAGCCGGTAGAACAGCGTGAGGATGGCGACGAGGAGGAGGACCGAGCCCGACGGCAGCATCCAGGTGAAGAACTCCTTGAGCTGCGCGCCGAGCGGGATCTTCTCGAAGAAGACGTTCATGAACGCGCCGGCCGAGAGCAGCGTGAGCGAGGTGAAGAAGAGCAGGGCGCCGAGCGTGATGACGCTCCAGTAGTAGACGATGCGGGCCAGCAGGCTGCGCCCGCGGCGGACGCCCCAGATGTCGTTGAAGGTGTTCTCGATCGTGGTGAACAGGCCGATGACGATGATGAAGAGCGTCAGGATGCCGATGATGCCGGCCGTGCCGGAGCGCGAGCTGGTGATAAAGTTATTCAGCAGCTGCACCATCTCCGGCGCAGGGGCGGGAGTGTCGGCGGCGGGCCCAGCCGTCGCCGGGCCGGTGGCTGGCCGGCCGGTGTGCCCCGTTGATTCCTGCTGGAATCCCGGGGATCGTCCACCGGCCTGCGCCGGGGCGATGGTCCCGGGAACTGCATGCTCCGCCGCATTCCCGGGCGAAGGCGCGGTCTTCGCGGCCCGGGCGCGATCCGCCTCGTCGGCCTTGTCGTATTGCGCGACCTGCGGGGCGATGAAGCTGATGACGCGGTTCATGCTCTGGGCCACGAGGGCGGGGTCGCGGTTGCCCAGGGCAAAGCCCGAGATGAGGACCGCGATGGCGACCAGCGGGCCGAGGGCGAGCAGCGAGCTGTAACTGAGGGCGGCGGCGCGGATGGCCACGTGGATCTCGTGCAGGCCCGAGATGGTGATCGAGACCACGCGCAGCAGCGCAAAGCACCGGCTCTTCAGCGAACGGTCGCGAATCAACCCGGCGGCCCAGATGTCATGCGTCCAGAGACGCCGCAGCCGGGACGTGAGCGGGGACAACGGCATGACGGGACCGGGCGGGGCGGCCCGCGCTCAGGAATACGACATGGTGGCCAGCATGGCCATGCCGCCGAGGCCGAGCAGCGCGGCGACAGCCAGCGGGATATAGCTCAGGAAAATCGTGCAGAAATAGAGCCCGATCGCACCCGCACCGACGGCGATCATCGGGGTGAGCTGGCCCTGCGTCATGAAGAAGAAGCCGAGGAACCCGAGGCCGAAGGCCGCCCGGAAGCGCACGATCGGGTAAATGTCGATGACCCCCAGCAGGAGCAGGACGCCGATTAGGACATCGGCGACACCGAGGATGACGAAGGGCTTGTCGATCAGCTTGGCCACATCCATGGCCATAAGGGCGTCGATGCCCGGCAGGATGAGGGCGACGGCGCTGAGCAGTGAGATGACGGCGGCGGCGCGGGTGCCCCACTGGGAGGCGATCATCATCATGTCGCCCTTGTCCTTTTTGCCCTTCGTTTCGTCGGTCTTGCCTTCGGCCGCGGCGAGGAAGTCCTGAACGGTGATGGCGGGGGCGCTGTCGGCCTTCTCCTCGTTGACGACCTTGAATTCCTTTTGCTTGAAACCCATTTTCTTCTTCTCGGGCCAGATGAGGGCCTTCAGCTCGGCATTGCTGCCGATCGTGAGCCACTGCTCGGTGGCCGTGTCGTAGTAGTAGGTGTCGGGCGTCACACCCTTGGTGGCGTCGTTGCTTTCGGCGAGGGAGGCCAGCTGGTCCCGGGAAAACGGGCCGCGAGCCTCGGTGTCGTTGATGCCGCGGATGTAATATTCCGGACCGGCGGGTTCTGGGGAGCCACTCGACATGATGGCGCCATGTTGCGGGCCGGGCCGGTCGCGGCAAGAGCGAAGTGCTCGCAGGCGCCCGGACGGGTTGCGGCGCCCCAAGGCCGCCGGCCCGTAAAGAAACTTGTTACATCCGTTCCAGGTCCGTGCGGAGGCCGAGGAGGTGCAGGCCGGTCACCAGCACGGTGAGGGTGCGATGGCAGAGCAGCAGGCGGCGCGCGCGCACGGCCGGGTCGTCCACGATGACCTTGTTGGCGGCGTAGAAGGTGCTGAATTCGCTGGCGAGCTCGTAGAGGTAGAGGCCGAGGAAGTGCGGGCGCAGGGTGTTGGTCGCGAGCTGCACGGCGTCGGAAAACTTCACGAGCTTCCGCGCCAGCGCGAGTTCCTGGGCGGACTCGGGTGCGGTCGCGCCGGCGACGGGCGGCGACGCGGCGTCGAGCCCGGCCTTGCGGAAAATGCTGCGGATGCGCGAGACGGCGTAGAGCAGGTAGGCGGCCGTGTTGCCCTCGAGGGAGATCATCTTGTCCCACGCGAAGACGTAGTCGCTGGAACGATTCTGCGAGAGGTCGGCATATTGCACGGAGGCGACACCGACGAGGTCGGCGATGGCTCGGCGCTCGGCCGCGGGGAAGTCGGGGTTCTTCGAGCTGACGAGCGCGAAGGCGCGTTCGCGGGCCTCGACGAGCAGGTCCTTGAGACGGATGTTTTCCCCGCTGCGGGTCTTGAGCGGCTTGTTGTCCTCGCCCAGCACGGTGCCGAAGTCCACGTGCTCGAGCTGCGGGAGCTTGCGGCCGGTTTTCTCGAACCATTTCTGCGCCGTCAGGAAAAGCTGGTCCATGTGGTCGCTCTGCCGGAAGTCGATGACGTAGGCCGCGCCGTCCACCTTAAAGTGCTCGACGCGGTGGAGCAGCGTGGCGAGGTCGCTGGAGGCATAGTTGGCCGCGCCGTCCTTCTTGCGGATCATGAACGGCTGCGTCTTGAAGCGCGGGTGCTCGGGGTGGAACACGACGAGTGCGCCCTGGCTCTCCTGGGCGAGGCCGCAGTCGGTGAGCTCGCGATAGATGCGCCCGACCTTGTCGTTGTAGAAACTTTCGCCGAGCGTGACGTCGAACTTGATGCCGAGCTGGTCGTAGATGAGCTGGAACGCGGCGAGGGAGACGTCGTTGATCTTTTGCCAGATCGCGCGGTTCTCGGCGTCGCCGGCCTGAAGTTTCACGAGTTCCTGCTGGGCCTCGGTGAGCACGGCGGGGTCGGCCTCGGCGGCGTTGTGGCCGAGCTTGTAGAGGCGCTCGAACTCCTCGAGTGGCTCGGTGGCAAGCGCGGCGGGGTTGAGGTGGCGCTTGTAGGCCCAGATGAGTTTGCCGAACTGCGTGCCCCAGTCGCCAATGTGGTTGTCGCGAATCACCGTCGCGCCGTTGAACGCCAGCAGCCGGCAGATCGCCTCGCCGATCACGGCCGAGCGCAGGTGGCCGACGTGCATCTGCTTCGCGGTGTTCGGCGAGGAGTAATCCACGATCCAAGTCTGGCCGTGGCGCGCGCTGGCCGCACCGGATTGCAAGTGCTGTTCGGAATCGTAGGTCTGCATCCAGGCGAGCAGGGCGGCGGGCTTGAGGCGGAAGTTGATGAAGCCCGGACCGGCGAGGGAAAGGTCAAAATCACCCTGGAGTTCGCCCAGCTGGTCGACCATCTGCTGGCCGACGGCGCGCGGATTTTGCTTTTCGCGTTTGGCGAAGGCGAGGGCACCGTTGGCCTGAAAGTCCCCATTCGCCGGGTCGGCCACGCGCACCTCGGGCTGAAAGCCGCGTTCCGCCAAATTCAGCTTGGCGGCGGCAATCCGGATGACCGAGTCGAGGTGACTCGCGATGTTAAAAGGAAGGGACATCGGCTGATTGAGGAATTGCGCTTGGCTTTGAGCAAGAAGGATTTTGGCGGGTTGCGGTCCAAGTGAAACGGTGTATCCTGCCCGATGGACAACACCTTGGAATTGGCCCCGGAGTCGGCTATTTTAGTCTCGACAAAATTGGCAAAACCCATTGCCTCCACGAGCTTTGCGCCGCATGGCGCCATCCCCCCGATATACACAGTGACATCCATGAGAAAACGTCCCATTCCCACGCGTCGGTTCATTAAGCCGTCGTTTACTTCCCTGATTGAGAAGAAACGCGACGGGCAGGAATTTACGCAGGAGGAAATCCGCTACATCATCGACTCCACGCTGGATGGAGAGATGCCGCAGCACCAGCAGGCCGCGCTCCTGATGGCGATTTACTTCGCCAATATGTCGGCCCAGGAGACGGCGATCCTGACCGAGGAGATGATGCTCTCGGGCGAAGTCATCGATTTGTCCCATATCTCCAAACCGAAGATCGACAAGTATTCCACCGGCGGCGTCGGCGACAAGACCGCCCTCGTCCTCGCCCCGCTCGCCATGGCCAGCGGCGTCGTCGTCCCCATGATGTGCGGCGTCGAGCAGGAGTATGTCATCACGACCCTCGACAAGCTCTCCGCCGTTCCCGGCTTCAAGAGCCACATGACGATCCAGCATTTCGTCGAGCAGCTCGCCCGCGTGGGCGGCGCCATCGCCGACCAGAGCCCCGAGCTCGCGCCGGCCGACAAGATCTTCTACGATCTCCGCCTCGAGACGGGCACCATCCCGAGCCTCCCGCTTATCACCGGCAGCGTGCTCTCCAAGAAGCTCGCCGAGGGTGCCGAGGGCCTCGTCATCGACGTCAAGTGGGGCAATGGTTCCTTCATCAAGGACCTCGAGCAGGCCAAGCAGCTCGCCCGTTCCATGACCCGCGTCGGTCGCTCCATGAAGCGCCGCTGCGTCGCGCTCGTGACCGACATGAACCAGCCGCTCGGCGACACCGTCGGCACCGCGCTCGAGATCAAGGAAGCCATCGCGCTCCTCAAGGGCGAGGGTCCCGAGGACATGAAGGAACTCGTCCTCAAGCTCGGCATGGAGATCGTCCGCCTTGCCGGCGTCGCCGGTTCCACGCTCTCGGCCAAGCAGACCGTGCAGCGCCACCTGACCGACGGTTCCGCCCTCGAGAAGTTCAAGGACATGATCAAAGCCCAGGGCGGCGACATCTCCTACATCGACCATCCGGAAAAATTCCCGACGGCGAAGCACATCCGCAAGCTGCCCGCCCCGAAGCGCGGTTACGTGCACACCATCAACGCCGCCATGATCGCCAAGGGCGTCTCGCTCCTCGGCGCCGGCAAGGACGCCGCCCATCACAACAAAATCGACTACGCCGTCGGCGTCTCGGAGATCAAGAAGGTCGGCACGCAGGTCAAGCAGGGCGAGCCGCTGATGATGATCCACTACAACGACGAGGCGAAGCTCGAGCAGGCACTCAACTACTTCAAGGACGCCTACCGCCTCGCGCCCAAGCGGCCCATCCCGCCCCCGCTCGTCGTCGAGCGCGTGGCGTAAGGCATCATTGGAGGCGGGACGCCCTCGTCCCGCATGTTTTCAGGCCGGTCCCGCGGGACCGGCCTGTTGTTTCTGTCGGGGCG
>JAQSCO010000007.1 GCA_029945445.1 Lacunisphaera sp.
GGTATCGCGCACGGCACCGTAAATGATGACGCCGGCCCAACCATTTTTCTGTGCGGCCGTCGCGAGCATGTCGCCCAGCAGCGCCGTGCGCAGCGAGCCGCCGCCGTCCACGACCAGCACCGCGCCTTGACCCGGCTCGGCGAGGAGTTGCTTGATGAGCGCATTGTCCTCGAGGGTCCGGATCGTCCGCACCGCGCCGTGAAAATTCCGGCGTCCGCCGAGCTGGCGGAACTGCACCTCGCAGCTCTGCAGCTTGTCGCCATGCGCATCAATCAGGTCGGCGGTCAGGATACGGGTGTTCATCCAATGGGGAAATTGTCCTGATTTTTCCCTGAAGCTGCAAGACGCCACACGCTCCGTAATCATACGGTCGCGCTATCCCGGGGCATAGGCCTCGACGAGTGCGCGCTAAGCTTATCAGGGGGCCTTCGCCCCGGGGGAAAGCGGCCCATAATCTCGCGCCGTATGTGCGGCGTCCTCGGGTCTAACACACTCAGGTCTGGTGCGAATTTGGCCACCATGCGACAAGCAGCAGCAGGAGCGACCACGGTAAATGGTTCGTGCCGTTGCACCCCTTAGTCACGCACATGTTGGCCTCGTCGTATTTATCATGACGGGCGAACGAAGCAGGCGGAATAGGAGAAATGCCCACTTTGCGGGGAGTATGGAGCAAATGTGACGGGCTGTTGATCGTAGGCACAGGCCATGGCGTGCGACGGTAATTCTTTCACAAACGACCTCCGTTATTTCATTGTATACACGATTGGACAATAGCATCTAAGCAACAAGGGCCAATCGGGTGGCCTGTGATGAACAAACCTAATTCATGAAGACCGCTAACCCTATCGTTGACCTTCGGGCCCTGGTTCTAGTGGGAGAGGATCAGGGCGCGGACTATCACGCAAAGCCTGACGGCCATTGGATAAACAGCACGGTCATCGCGACACCGATGAGCAAATATCCGGCCTACGCTGAAACGCGACGGTCGTTCGGAATCGACGTGCTTGGCACTGTGCTGGTCGAGGTGGAATGCGCCGATGGGACGGTCGGCTTTGCCATGACCACCGGCGGCATCCCCGCGGCTTATCTGATCGAGAAACATTTCCGCCGATTCGTGGTGGGACAACCGGCGCATAATGTGGAGGTCATGTTCGACCAGATGTATCACGGCTCGCTTTTTTACGGCCGAAAGGGTCTCACGATCAACGCCATCTCGGCGGTTGATTGCGCGGTCTGGGATTTGCTCGGCAAGATTCGACAGGAACCGGTGTGGGCGATGATCGGCGGCAAGGTGCGCGCCAAACAGCCCATGTATGCCACTGGACCGAGGCCAGATTTGGCAAAACAGATGGGATTTATCGGCGGCAAGATACCGCTTCCATACGGGCCTAGTCACGGGGAAGAGGGCCTGCGCAAGAATATCGAATTGGCCGCCCGCATGCGGTCCCTCTGCGGTCCTGATTTCTTTCTCGCATTCGACTGTTGGATGGCCCTCACGCCGGCCTACGCGCTGCGCCTGATCGACGCGCTCAAGCCCTATGATTTTCGCTGGATTGAGGAGTGCCTGCCGCCGGACGATTATGCGGGTTACCGGCAGCTGGTTGAGCAGCGCAGCCATCCGATTATGATCGCCAGTGGTGAACATGAGTACACGCGCTGGGGTTTTGAGAACCTGTTGGGAACCGGGGTTGATATGGTGCAACCGGACATCCACTGGTGTGGCGGTCTCACGGAACTGCTGAAAATAAAGGCCATGGCCTCGGCGAAGAACCGGCTCTGTGTGCTGCATGCGTCCTCCGTTTACAGCTACCATTTTGCCATCGCGAGCGACGCCACTCCGTTCTCCGAGTTCCTGATGATGGATCCCAAGGCCGAGCGGGTCGTGCCGATGTTCGCGCCGCTGTTCACCAACGAGACGGTCCCGGTCAACGGTGAGGTAAACGTTGGAGAGGCGGCGGGCTTTGGGGTCGAGCTCAATCCCGGGCTAAGCTGGACCCGCCCTTTCCCCACTTGAGCCCCCGGCGACCAAACGAGCCGACCACGGTTCTGGCCGGGGTGATCAGGAAGGCGGGCCGGCGTCTGCTGCCATTCCTGCTGTTGCTCTACATCATGGCTTTCTTGGACCGGGTGAATGTGGGTTTTGCGAAGCAAGCCTACTTGCGGGATACCGGCTTGAGCGAGGGGGCCTACGCTTTCGGCGCCGGCATTTTCTTCATCGGCTACGCGCTCTTTGAAGTGCCGAGCAATCTCCTGATGCACCGATTCGGGGCGCGGGTGTGGATGTGCCGGATCATGGTCACGTGGGGATTGATTTCAGCGGCCATGGTCTTTGCGACGCAGGCTCCGGTCTTCTATACCCTGCGCTTCCTGCTCGGCGTGGCCGAAGCCGGTTTTTTCCCGGGTGTAATCCTTTATCTGACCTATTGGTTCCCCGCCAAGGAACGCGGCCCGATGATGGGCCTGTTTTATTTTGGGGCGCCCCTGGCCCAAATCCTGGGCGGACCGCTTTCAGGCCTGCTGCTCGAGATGCATGACGCAGCCGGATTGAAAGGCTGGCAATGGATGTTCCTCGTGGAAGGTTTGCTGGCCACCGGGGTGGGCGTGTGGACCTTCTGGTATCTGCCGAGTCGTCCCGTCGAGGCGAAGTGGCTATCAGCGATCGAGCGGGAAACCTTGCAATCCGCCCTGGCGGCGGAGGACTCCGCCAAGGCGCGACCGGAGGCGACGGAGGTGCTACGCGTGCTGAGGCAGCCGCGGATATTGTTCTTCGGCTTGATCTACTGCCTCGTGCAAATGAGCGTTTACGGCGTCACTTTCTACCTGCCTTCGCAAGTGGCGCACCTTCTCGGCCGGGAAACCGGCCTGCTGGTCGGTCTGGTGAGTGCCATTCCCTGGCTGTTTGCCTTGGCCGCGGCCTACCTCGCCCCGAGAATCGCGGGCAGCCTCGGGCGGCGCCGGGAAGTCGCCATCGGTTGCCTGGGCATGGCGGGTTTTGGCATTGGGCTGTCGGCCGCGGGCCCACCTTTGGGGGCCATGGTTGGCCTGTGCCTCGCGACGGCTGGCTTCATTGGGGTTCAGCCGATATTCTGGACCTTTCCGACGGACGAACTCTCCGGGCCGGGCGCAGCGGCCGGAATCGCCCTGATCAATTCCATCGGGGCGCTAGGTGGATTCTTGGCGCCCAATATGAAAGCACTCGCCGAGAAGGCGTGGACCTTCCCCTTGGCGGGAGCCATCACACTCGCGGCTACGGCTTGGCTTGGCGCCGCTCTGTTTGCCCTGTTGGATGAACGCCGCCGTGCCAACCCTGCCGGAGTATCAATTTGAACCAGCCGAATCATATGAAAACTAAATCACCCCGATCTGCGGTATCGTTTCCGCGCGTGGCCTTGGCGAGCATCGGCCTGCTTCTGCAGGCGGCATGCACTCAGGCCTCGGTAACCGCGGACCTGCCAGCAACGGCGGGAACTCCCGGCCGCACGGAGAACGATGAGTCGGTGGCCAGGGCAAAGGCAGTCTTGATGAAAGTCATGACGCAGGAGCGCAGTTGGAAGCAGGTCCACGCGGCCGAGGCCTTGATTGCCGTCGGCGAGAGCGTGGCAGTCCGGACCGTTTTTGCGAATGAACCCGAGGCGGCGGACCTGGCGGATTATCGCATCGGTATTTGGCGGGTGCGCGCGGCGATCGCCTTGTCCAGGCCCGAGCGGAAGCAGTGGTTGAACAAAATTGAGGCGGCCTTTTGCGACCCGCGCAGCCCTGACCGACTGGACGCCATTGAAAGTCTCTCCAAACTTGGCTTTGCGGTCAGCGGTGAAACACTGGCGAAGGTGCGTCAACTCGCGGCAACGGCGCCGGAAGGTGATAAGCTCTTTGCCCTTTGGGCACTGGCTAAGGCCGAAGAACCAGGAGCGATCGAACGCATCATCGCAGCGCTGGACTCCACTGACATTTTCGCCCGGCAGCGCGCGGCCTATGCCCTGCGCTGGCTTCACGTCGAGTCCATGCCTGTCAAGCAAGGCCTTGTGCGTGCAGTGCAGGCAGAGCCCGTCGATACCTACCCCTATGTCTACCTGCTGAGTGCGGCCCTCGTGCTCGATGCGGATCCAAGCCAGAGGGGCCTCTGGCGGGGCAAGCTCGAGAAGGTGCTCGCCACCGGACCGGCTTCGGCCCGCTTCGAAGCCATCCAATGTCTCATGACGGGCTATGGCCGCGCGGATGTCCCTCGTTTGGCGCCGATGCTGCAGGATGGAGAAACCGATACGCGAATTTCTGCCGCCTGGGGCATCCTGAGCATCCAGAACCGAGAGCAGGGCTTGAAGACGGAGGCCCGCCGAGCGCCGTGACAAAATCAGTTCCCATCCGGTTTCTCACCTCGGTGCCGATTGGGGCTTATTACACGCCAAAACTTGCTGAGCTGTATTTTATTCTCGCAGTAAATATCCGTGTATATTTGATAATACAAAAATACGCAGTAGAGAAAAATGTTACACGGCCGGCTGCATATTCCCTCGGAAGCATTTGGTCGGGCTTCTCGTATATCATTACACAACAATTTCTTAGTTCTGATCAGCTGATACCTTTATCCTCATGCATGAGATCCAAGCGATAGATGCGCACGGACATTACGGGACCTATCCCGCCAGTTCTGCGCAGGAGCGCTCCAACCCGCTGGTCTGCGGTTTTATGAGCGCGTCGGCGAATGAGGTCGCTTCACGTGCCGGCGCCGCATCGGTGCAATGGAGCATCGTTTCACCCCTGGCCGGACTGCTCCCGCGCGGGACTGACACCGATGCGTTTGCGGGCAACGAGGCCGCCTTCCGGGAAATCCCGCAAGTTCCCGGTCTGCTGCAATATGTCATTGTCAATCCGCTTCAGCCGAGGACATACGATCAGGCTAGGGCGATGTTGAAGGCCAGTTGGTGCGTGGGGATCAAGGTCCACCCTGAGGAGCACTGCTACAAGATCGCCGATCACGGCCGGGAACTATATAAATTTTTTGAGGAAGTTGGAGCGCCGGTCATGACCCACAGCGGCTGTCCGAACAGTCTGCCCGCGGATTTCGTGCCATTCGCCAACGATTTCCCCTCGGTCCGGCTATTGCTGGCCCACCTCGGCAACGGCAATGGGGATAATCAGCGCCCCGACCTGCAGGTCCGCGCGATCCAAGCGGCGAGGCATGGCAACCTTTGGGTAGACACTTCCAGTGCGCGGAGCATCCTCCCGGGCCTCATTGAATGGGCTGTAAGCGAAGTCGGCCCCGAGCGATTGCTCTTCGGCAGTGACACGCCGTTGTATCATGTAGCGGTTCAGCGGGCGCGCATCGAGGCGGCGGGCATCCCGCCCAAAGCGAAGCGCCTGATCCTACGGGAGAACGCGCTGAAGTTCTTCAAATTAGATCCGGCCCTCACGACGCGGTCATTCGCTCGCTAGAAATGCACGCGCAATGTCTGATCTGATGAAGCGACACTCCCGAGTGACGCAAGCCGGCGAAAGTAATTCGACCAACAACCACGATGGCCCAGAATATAAAACCGCTTAGCCGAAAAAATCTTCACGGTGTCTGGAGCGCGCTGATTGTCCCTTGGACGGATCGTGACGAACTCGATGCACGGCGATTCAAGGCGGAAGTTCGCAGCTATGCCGGGACCGGCGTTCATGGGGTTTACACAGGCGGGACCACGGGCGAATTCTACGCGCAAGATGACCAGACCTATGAGCGAATCACCCGCGTAGCGTGCGAACAGGCCCATGACGTCGGCCTGCCCATCCAGATCGGGGCGACTGGCCTGAGCACGCGCACCGCCCGGCAGCGCATCCGGATCGCCCTCAAGGCCGGGGCCGATGCCATCCAGATCGCGCTCCCGTTCTGGCTCGAACTTAAGGATGACGAGGTGAAGCGTTTCGTCCGGGAAATCGCGGATGAAGCCGGTAAGACACCGCTGGTGCTGTATCTGACGAGCAGGTCCAAGCGCAAGATCGAGCCGCGGTTGCTCGGCGAAATCGCGGACGAAGTGCCCACTTTTATCGGGACCAAGGACACCGGTTCCGAACCCAAAAGGGTGAAGGCGATGCTCAGGCACGCCCCGGATATCGCCATCTTTGGCGGGGAGGATTTCTACCTGCGAATCCCTGCTGGTGGCCGGGGGGGATATTGCTCAATCACCGGTTTCAATGCCCGCAAGGTGGTTGAGCTCTATGAGCTTTGCGTCGCGGGAAAGCGACGGGAAGCCAAGCCGCTGGCGGAATCCATCAATCGGCTTTTGCACGAGGCGCTGATTCCTATGGTCAAGGACGAGGGACTCTGGGATTCGGCGGTAGACCGCATTCAGCGGGTGGCGGGCGGGGGCGATGTCGGCGTCCGCTGCCAGTTGCCCTACCGCAGCGGAACGATGCAGCATGTGGAACGGCTGCTCGCTTGGTGCCGGAAGAACACGCCGGAGTTGCTCCCCCTCTTGCCGGTCCCGGGAAAATAACCGGATCATTATTTCCATGAACTACCAAATAATTGCCGAAGGTTTCGTTTCCGAGCGCGCGATCGGCACGCCAACCAGCCTTGCCGCCGGATCGCGCTGCGTCGAGACCAAGGGCGGGGAATTGATCTGCACCTTCGTCGCCCAGACCGCGGCAGGTGGCAACGATTTCAAGCCGATGATCGCCCGGTCGAAGGATGGCGGGAAGACCTGGTCGGAAGCCCGGATGCTCTGGCCGGAGATCCAGGATAAATTCTCCATATTCGGCTCGGTCAGCGCCGGGCCCA
The DNA here is from genome assembly GCA_029945445.1 of Lacunisphaera sp. Taxonomy (GTDB): domain Bacteria; phylum Verrucomicrobiota; class Verrucomicrobiia; order Opitutales; family Opitutaceae; genus Lacunisphaera. The sequence continues at coordinate 6,758 of JAQSCO010000007.1, forward strand.
CCGGGGACCTCTATTTCTATGGGATGCGCACGCCCATCGCCCACCCGGGGGAGCAAGCGTGGTCGCCCGCGACCAGCGGCCTGAAGGAAAATGACTTGGTCTGGACGAGATCAACGGACGAAGGGGAAACCTGGACGCCCTTTTCGGTAATACCCATGCCGATTCCTGGCAGCGCGGAAGCAGCCGGCGCGATGTGCATCACCCGCGGCGGTCACTTGGTCTGCTGCTATGCCCCGTGCAACACCTTTGATCCCGCCCTGCGGGTGGAAAAGAACCAGGTCATCTGTCTGACGAGTCGCGACCAAGGCCGGAGCTGGAAACACAGCGCCATGCTGCGTTTTGCGGGGGCTGATTCACAAGGGGCAGAATCGTGGGTCGTCGAGCTGGCCGATGGCCGGTTGCTCGGCGCCGGCTGGCACATCCAGGGCGACAATGCGCAGACGAACAAATATGCGGTTTCCGCGGATGGTGGGGCGACTTGGGGCCCGACCGCGTCAACCGGCATTCTCGGGCAGTCCACGGCGCTGGCGGCTATGCCGGATGGCCGCGCGCTCTTCATCTACAACCAGCGCAAGCACGGTGACGTCGGTGTGTGGCTGGCCCTCGTCAAGCCGACCGAAACCGACTTCGGCATCGCCCTCAACCAGCGCATTTGGGCCGCGCAGATCGCGTCCCGCAACGACGCCTCGGCGGATTTCAAGGACTGGACGAGTTTTGCCTTCGGCGAACCTTCCGTGACACCACTGGCCGACGGCACAATCCTCGCCACGCTTTGGGCGCAGCAGCCATCGGGCCATGGTATTCGCTACGTCAAACTAAGGATTCAGTAGCGAAAAGTGCGTGGGCGATTTTCTTTCAAGCCGGCACCCTTATTCTCTCCAAAACCCCCAATGAAAATTACTCTATACCTGTCGCGCCCGGCTTCCTGCCTGTTTGTCAGCCTGTTGCTTTGCGGTTCCTCGAAGGCGGAGAAGACAGCGGCCCCGGATAATCCGAGTCTGCTGTCCCAAGCCAGCCAGTTTACGGCCATCGAGCATCGGCGCGAAGTCATCTATCATTCTCCGCAGACCCCCGGGTTTACCAGTTGGGTGGGGACATGGCCAATGCCCGATGGCAGTATCATGGTGACGTTCACGCAAGCGACCGGTCCGGCCGAAGGGCGCCCGCTGGCACCGGAGGCAATACAGCGCCTGCTGGATTGGCCACCGCCGGGTCTCCCCACGGGTTATGATATGACCGGGTTGGACCTGAGGAACGTCCACTTGCGTTCCACCGATCTCGGGCGCTCCTGGAAAACCGTCAGCGCCGATGCCTTCAAGTCTAACATGAACGGCATCACCGGCGAAGCCGAGGTCGCGCTGGCCGACGGCACGGTGGTGCGCGGCGTCTGGGGAAATTATCTGCCCTACAATCCCGAACTGCCCCAAACGGGCTACCTGCAACGCTCCCACGATGGCACACTGACGTGGGGGCCACCGGAGGTTTTCCTCGATGCGAAAAAATTCATGACCTACCCCAAGCGCCTGCGTCTGCTCCGGGACGGCCGGTTGGTCTTGTTCGGGGGCGTCGCTCCGGTGCCGGCGAACAGTCTGCACCGCGAGGCCATGGCCAAATACATTGACCCGCTGCTGATGGTCTCCGCGGACGGCGGCCGGACGTGGCAGGGGCCGATCCCGGTCGTGCCGCCCAAGAACCAAGGCAAATGGGGCGGGGAGGAATATGACGCCGCCGAATTACCGAATGGCGACCTGTTATGCGTTTTCCGCCGGCCCAATCCGGCCCTGAACGGACATGAGACCGAATGGGTGGTCCGCGCGGGGGATACACCGCCGGACAAGACTTCCCCGGAAGTCAGGATGCAGAGCGTGCTCAAGAAAACCGGCGATTCCTGGACGCCCGGAGAAGTCCGGCTCGCGCCGTTTCCGCATAGCGGCCACCCCGAGCTCCTCGTCACCCGCGAAGGGCCGGTGCTGCACTTCGCGACCTCGGGGATTTATTGGACCCTGGATGCAGGGGCGACGTGGCATCGCCTCGATATTCCCGGGTCGGCTTACTATCCTCATGCCCTCCAAGCCGCCGATGGTCGGATCCTGGTCTTTGGCCATATTGGAGGCGACGATGCCTATGGCAAAGGAGACCAGTCAATCGTCATGGATTCATTTCGACTGGTGAAGCAATGAGTCCTCCCGCGGGCCAGCGCCCCGCGCGAAATTCTAAGTTCCGTCATTGGCCTCACGAAGAACGACCGCTCGCACCATGATCGTCGACAGCCACGCCTATTGTTTCACTGCCCCGGATACCCCGGCGGGGCACCCCTCGGCGGCCGCCCACCTCGAGTTTTGGCAAAGACAATACGCCCTGCATCATCAACCCGCCTATCGTGTCCGTGACCGGGCGGCGGGTGACTCGCGGTTATTGCTGAATCCGACGCCGGAAGATCCGCTGCGCCTGTCCACCAAGCGCAACTTCCGGGTGGACCACGTCACCAAGCGCCTGGTGTGGACGGTGGACGGCGAGGATTACACCAAGCAGCAGCTGCCGCCCAACGTCATTGAATTCAGTGCCGGCGCACTGATCGCGGAGATGGACTATGCCGGCGTCGATTGGGCGCTGCTGCATGTCGACGCGACACTGGGCAAGGACCTGGGCCACCTGGCGGCCTGCGTGCGGGCCTTCCCCCACCGGCTCCGGGCGATGGCACCGGTCGACGAATGGGTCATTCCAGTCAACCCGGACGCGGCCATCGCGCAGGCCCGGGATGCGATTGGGAAAAACGGACTTCACGCGTTGAAAATCATTCCGGAATACGCCTACCGGATGACCAGCTCGCGCAGCTTCAACGAGCCGGCGTGGCGGCCGTTCTGGGATGCCGTGACCCAACTCAAGGTCCCGTTTTTCTTCACGATCGGGGCCAGCCCCGGCACAACCGATCCGCGGCAGGGGTTCATCCAGGAATTGAATGAGCTGCGGAAATGGATGGAGCGCTATCCGGACGCCACGGTGAGCATCACGCACGGATTTCCCTGGCGCGATTTCATCGAGGGCAACCGGTTTGTGCTGCCCAAGGAAATGTGGGCGCCATTTGCCGATTCAAAACTTTGCATGGAGGTGGGGTTTCCTTTCCGCATCGGGGATCTCTTTGACTATCCCTACGTCGAGTGCCGTCCGGCCTTGGAAGGCATGATCAAGCACATCGGGCCCGCCCGCTTGCTCTGGGGGACCGACATGCCATTCCAAAATCGTTTCTGCACCTACCGGCAGTCCCGCCAGTATATTGAGAAACACGGTCGGGAGCTGTTATCCTCGGAAGACATGGCCCAGCTCATGGGGGGGACGGCGGCGCGAATCCTGCGCCTTTAGCTCCAGAAATTGCCAAGGCTTCAGCAATTCCGCCTATGACCAACGACATGACATTTCTCAGTAGACCCAAAAACTGCCCCGAGAAATTATCGGGTGACCAAGCAGGGGCCCGCGGCCCCTCCGGTATTCGACAGGGCCTTCGGAAACCCCAATTGGCATTGATTGGCTTTTTGATGCCGAAACGAATGTCCGGCCAGTTGCCGGCTTTCTTGCTCAGCATCCTTCTGGTAGGCAGCAGCGCAATCGCGGCGCGCGGACAAACGAAATATCCGGACGGTCGGCCGGCGGCTACGCTCCGCATGGAGGCGCAAGACCAAGGCGTCATCCTTAAGCACGGTGATGGCCCCGACGGCTGCGATACTCTCGGCGCCCGGAACGCCATCTGTTTCCGGGAAAACGGCACCTACTACCTTTTCTACGATGGGACCGGAGAGAAAGGGTGGTTGAACCTTCTGGCGACCAGCCGGGATCTCACGCACTGGGAAAAGAAAGGGCCGACGATGGACCGGGGACTGCCGGGCGAGCGGGATTCCGCGGGCGCCAACTCGCCGTGGGTTTATCGAGAGGGGGATGATTGGCATATGTTCTATGTGGGCTCGCCCAACCTGACCGATGGGGTTCCTTCCTTCCCCTATCTGACACTCAAGGCCAAGGGTCGCTCGCTGGCCGGGCCATGGATAAAGCAAAAAGAGGTAGTCCCCTTTGATATCAAGCCGGGCACTTATTACTCGGTTGTAGCCAGCGCCGGCTACGTGGTCAGGGCAAAAGCTGAATACATGATGTTCTTCAGCAGCACGGTGATTAAACCCGGGAATCCTTCCGTGATTTTACGGACCCTGGGGATTGCCCGCACCAAAGACCTGGACGGCAAGTGGACGGTCGATCCCGCGCCTATTTTCCCCGTGGAAGAGCAGGTTGAGAATTCCTCCCTTTACTTCGAGCCGACCAGCAACCTGTGGTTTCTCTTCACCAACCACATCGGGTTGGAAAAGGGGACCGATGAATACACGGATGCGATCTGGGTCTACTGGTCCACCGACCTGAACAAATGGAATCGAGAAAACAAGGCCGTGGTCTTGGACGGGAAAAACTGCAGCTGGTCGAAAAAATGCATCGGTTTGCCTTCAGTGGTCCCGATCGGGAATCGGCTCGCCGTCTTTTATGATTCACCTGGCGGGGTGGGCACTTCGCATCTGGGCCGTGACCTCGGCTTGGCCTGGCTGGAACTGCCACTGGTGGTCCCGCGAAAATAGACAGGCAACGACGGAACCCCGCTTCGGCGTCTTCAGGTGCTTCCGTTGGATTTTTGCTGCCCTGCCCGGGCTTCCCCCGCTGGCAGCAACTTCAAAAGCTGCCATTCCTGGGTCCGGTGGTAGTTGGGCTCACGCAGTGGTGCAGTGGACGAAAGCACGGGCGTCGGGTTCGGGCCGTAATCGTAGCGGCAGACGGCGGTCCGCAGGGCGGGAGGGTGCGCCAAGGGATCGATCCCGAGGCGGTCGAAAGTAATCTTGGCGTGGGCGACCCAATACTCAGGACCAGCCTCGGTGGAACTCTCCACCCAGTCTGGCTGGGAGATCGTGAAATCCTCCAAGCGTGCTTGTTCCCCCCGAAAGCGCGCAAGGCCATCCGGCGGCCAGTGCAATTGCAGCCGGTTATTTTCCGGGGTGATGTGCAGTTCGAAATAGTCGGGCCGGCCTTCCGCCTGCAGGAATATCTCGCAGATGTCGCCCAACTCCCAGGTGCGTTGGTTCAAGGCTTCGGCCCGGTTATGTTGCTTGCTGCCCAGCAATATCGCGTCGTAGTGCAGCGCGGTTGAGGATGCCCGGATACGGGCCCAACCGGGATGAAACCCTGCCTCGGCTCCATCGCTCCGCCAAGCCTGCCCGAGCGGGCGCCACCACGGGTCGACCACCGAAGGAGAGAGGCGTCCTGTCTGGCACGACTCTTCGGGCAAGGGTTCAACCAGCCAGAGGGGAGAAGCCGGAGAGGGTGTCATTCGGGCGGTAAGCACGCAGGTTATTGCACGCTGGAGACGGAAATGATCACCAAGCAGTCCAACCGCCGTCGACCACCAGACTGTGGCCGGTGACGAAAGCGGCGCTATCTGACAACAGGAAGAGAGTGGGGCCGACAACCTCACTGCTGGTCCCGATCCGGCCGAGCATTGTTTTGCGGCGTAATTCCTCAATGAAGCCCGGGTGTGATGCTTGAATCGCCGGATTGGGGAAAGGCCCCGGCGTCACACAGTTGAAGCGGATGCCGGACGGGCCGTAATGCGCCGCCAGGTAACGGGCCAGCTGCAGGACCGCGGCTTTGCTCGCACCGTAGTCGATCGGATTGGGCGTCATCGGTTCGCGATAAACCCGGGGATCAGGAGCCACCATCCCATACATGCTCGCGAAGAGCACCACGCTGCCTGAACCGCGGGTCTTCATCAGTTGGGCCACACCGCGGCTGAGCACGAACGCCGGGGACACGGCGTCTGCGAAAGTCTGCTGGAAATCGCCCGCGGTCAGCTCTTCCAGTCGCTGGCCCGCGCTCGAGGCGAAGGCGAGATGGACCAGTCCGTCCGGCACGCCGTGGGTGTGGGCGCACTGTTCGATGAAACGGGGCAGACCGGCGACATCGGTCAAGTCGAAGGAGGCCGCCGTGGTGAGGCGCAGGTCGTGCTGCCGGATGAGGGCCTCGGCCTTGCCCGGCAGATCAAGGCAAAGCGTGCGGGCTCCGGCCGCATCGAGCGCCCGCGTGATGGCCGAGCCCAGATAACCGGCACCGCCCGTGACCCAGATATTTTTCTGCGCAAGGGTGTGCCAGTTTTTCATTTGGCAGTATGGCCGCCGTCCACCGGCAGGTTGGCGCCGGTGATGTAACTCGCGGCATCGCTCAGCAGAAAAATCACGGCACCGCCAACCTCGCGGGCCTCGCACATGCGGCCGAGCATGGTGATCTTGTTGTAACGGGCGATGAACTCGGGGGCCTGCGGGGCATCGGGGTTGAAGATGCCGCCCGGAGACACGACGTTGACGCGAACGCCCGAAGGCCCGTAGTGCGAAGCAAGAAAACGAGTAAGGTTGACCATGCCGCCCTTGTGGAAGAAGTAGTCGGGGGCGACGGTCATGTCGGTGCCCTCGTAGAGCGAAAGGTTGCTGCCGACCATGCCGTAGATCGAGCCGATGTTGACGATGCTGCCGGCCCGCCGCGCCGCCATCACATCGCCGAAAACCCGGCAGGTGGCGAAAAAGCCAGTGGCGTTGGTCTCCATCGACGCCCGCCAGATCGCGAGATCATCGTTCATCGTGCGCATCGGACGGCTCACCGCGTTGAACACGATGCCGTCGACCCGCTGGTGCTGGGCCAGCACGCGGTCACGCAAGGCGCGCAGGGAATCCTCGGAACCGATGTCGGTCTCCTCGATGAAGACCTGGCGGCCGGCGGCCTGTTCGGAGCCGGCCAGGGACTGGAGCGCGGTGCGGTTGCGTGACGCCACGATCAGGGTCGCGCCTGCGGAGGCCAGCGACTTGACGAGCGCCCGGCCGAGCAGGCCGGTGCCGCCGAACTGGATGACCACTTTGCCGTGGAGGGAGATGCTGGAGGAATCGGCCATAGGGGAAGGAAATCAGATCAGGCGCGGAAAACGCGAGAGCGGAGGACGGGCCTCAAATGCAGCGACCGCCGTCAACCTCCATGCAGACCCCGGTTACGAACTCGGAGGCGGGATCGGCGAAGAAGACGGCGGCATGGGCGACATCCGAAGAGCGCCCGAGGCGGCCGAGCGGGATCGAAGCGGTGAACTTCGCCCGGTTCTCCGGGGTGTCGGTTGTGCCCATGAAGGTGGTGAGAAGGGGCGTCTCGGCGATCGCCGGGTTGATCGCATTGACCCGGATGCGGTCGGGCGCGAGCTCGACCGCCATGGATTTGGTGAGGAGAACGACGGCGCCCTTCGAGCCGTTATACCACGCGAGGCCCGGTCGAGGCCGCACGGCGGCCGTGGATCCGATGTTGATGAAGCAACCGCCTCCCAGCCGGCGGAAAACCGGCACACAGTGGATGGCCGACAGGTAGATGCTCTTGACGTTGACTTGGTAGATCCGGTCGAAGGCCTCCTCCGAGACGTTCAGCATCGGTTGGTTGGCATGGCTGATGCCGGCATTGTTGACCATGATGTCGAGTCGGCCGAAGCGCTCCAGCGTCGTCTGCACGAGGCGGCCCATGTCGGCGGTCTTGGTCACGTCGGTCGGGCAAAACAGGGCGTCATGACCGGCGGCGCGCAGGGTCGCGGCGGCTTGCTCTCCCTGGTCAGCGTTGACATCGGCAATCACGACCTTGGCCCCCTCAGCGGCAAAATACCGGGCGATGCATTCGCCGAAGCCGGAAGCTCCACCCGTGATGATCGCGACCATTTTGGAAAGGCGCATGGAAGGTTCTGGTTAGAGTTTGCGTTGGAGGCCCCGAACAGGTCTCCGTTCAGGCGTAAGGCGAGCGGGCCGGCGGCTTGATGGCCGAGGGGAGGGCCGAGATCTGGCCTTGGATGAGCTCAAGCCGTTGTTTGACGTAACCAGAGAGGGCGACCACATCGGCCCCAATGTTGATCACCCGGTAGCCTTCGGTGACGAGATCGGCTAGGGGCGCGAAGAGGCCGGCTGACATGCAGAACTTGCCGTGTTTTCGCGCCGCGGCGGCGATGCGCTGGCGGGCCGCGACCACTTCGGGGGCATCAAGCTGGCCGGCTTTGCCGATCCGGTGGCTGAAGTCCCCCGGTCCGAACAAAATGCCGTCGAAACCGGGCACCGCCGCGATCTCCTCCACATTGCCCAAGGCCTCGGGCGATTCGATCTGCAGGATCACGATGCGCTCGGCATTGGAGTGGCGGATATAATCCTCAATCGGCACAAGGGCATACTGGCCGTCGGTATTGCCGCCATCCAGCGCGCGCTTGCCAATGGGATGGAAACGCACCCAGTCGACGATCTGGCGCGCCTCGGTCCGGCTGGCTACGTGCGGCACGATGATGCCGGTTGCGCCGGCCTCGAACGGGCGGATGTAGTCGCTGTAGCTGCCCCGCCCAACCCGGACCAAGGCATCGATATCATGCACGCGGGCCGCGCGGATCTGATTTTCCAGTCCGATCCAGTCGTTGGGCACATGCTCGTTGCAGAGCCAGACGGCGTCGACGCCGCAGAGGCCGGCAATCTCCGTCGCGCGGGGATCGGACAGATTGATTTTGAGCACCGTGGGCAGTTGGTTTTCACGGAGGAGTTTTAACACCCGGCTGGAGCGAAGTTTCATAAAGGGAAGAGGGAAGGGGATGACGGGGTTGGGAGAAAAATCATATCTCGGACAGCGCGACCTCACGGCCGTCCTGTTCGCGACTGCGCAGCCCGGCGATCAGCAGCTGCATGAGTTCGACGGTCTCCGCGAAGGGAAACGGCCGCTCGCCGGTGCGCAGGTAGCTGATGAAGGCTTCAAGCTGCGCCTTGAAGGAGAAGAAAGTGTCGCTGGTCGTGACGTTCACGTGTCCCGCGGTGCCAATCAGCTGGAGGCAGCCGAAACCGCCATACATGTCGGAGTTGGCCACAACCATCACGTCGGCGCCGCTGCGGTGCTTGAGGTGAACAAGATTACGGTCGGGGGTCCCGGTGTTACGCGCGCTGAGAAAACCGGGCCCGAGGATCGGATACATGCCTTCGAGCGCATGGATTCCGTAGCTCTCCCATTTCTTGGGCGTCGTGATGCTGACGTAGCGCAGATCCCCGAGTTCGCGGGTGGATATCCGGTAGGGCAGGTATTCCTTCGAGTAGCGCATGCTGCTCGAGGACATGATCGCTTTGCCGCCGGCGACCCAGTTCTGAAAAATTTTCAGGTCAGCGGCATTGTCGACCAGCGGCTTATCGATAAAGATGGGTAGACCGGCGTCGACAAACGGCTGGGCCCGCTGCACGTGCTCACCGCCGATGTCCGTGGCGATAATGACCGCATCCACCTGTCCGATCACATCAGCCGGCTCCGCCACCACGTGGGGGATGTGGGAGCATTTCGCCACGTGTTCGGCGGTAAAGCCGCCATTTCCGATGCAGCAGATATGGGTTACTTTGGCGCCCCTGATGCCCAGGGCGTCAGCCGGCTGCTTGTTCAGATATTGGGGAATGCCGGCAAAGGGGCACTCCCGCGTCAGGAGATCGCGATTGTAGCCGTTAAAGATCGCACTCCAGGAATAGGGGTGTCCGTTACCCGGTGAACTGCCCAGCAGCGCAATCCGGATGTCGTTGGAGTCTTTCACCAGTTTCATGACGGCAAAGGTTGTTTCAGCGGCGCGTGGCTAGGGTTACTCGACGTTAATGGTCAGCTTCCCGGTCCGATATTGACTCTCCCAGACCTTGAGCACGTCGGCCGTGTATTTTTCCAACGAGCGTTTCTCACCGACCTGCTTGAGTAATTCCGGGAGCCAGTGCTTGCCGAAACGCACATGCTGGGTCTCGTCCGCGATATCGTAGCGGACAAATTGCTCGCTCAAGCGGTCGCCTGATTCCTTGTGGGCCTCAACGCGGCGGTGGCGATACGGGAAGGCATGCACCTCATTGCCCATGGTGAGCAGACAGTATTGCATCACCGGAGGGAACTGGCTGCGCCACTTGAAAACGTGAAGGTATTGCGGGGACTTGAATGGGTCCATGCCATGTCCGCGCATCCACTCGTATCCCATGAGACAGTGGCGCACCTCGTCATAGAGATGCCGGGCCGAGTCGAATTCAAACTCCCACGGCATGCTCGGCGCCAGGAACATGACCAAACCGACGGTCTCGGCGGCCAGCATTTCCGTGGAATACCGCTCGAATTCCTCAACGGTGTGCCCGGCGTAATCCGTCTCGTCGGGCATGGCGGAAAAATCTGCCGCGAGATTGCTGAATCGTTCGTCGCGGTTGGCTTCGCGGGGGGCTTGGAATTTTGCGCGACCGACCGGGGCGACCAGCGGGATTTCCGGGCGTTTTCCCAGTCCGCTGACGCCGCCGCAGGCGGTGAGCAGGAGTGAAATGTATTCCGCCCAAGCTAAGGCGGCGGGCGTGATCTTGCCCGTCCTCGCGGCGTGCTCAAGGAGCGGCTCCACCCGCGCGAGCCGGGCGCGAAGGTCAAGCAGCGCATGCTTGATGGCGTAGACACTGGGCAGATCGCTGTTGGGGAAAGTTGCCGTCTCGTGGCTTTCCAATGCGGCGATCAGGCTGGGCGTGACCACGCGATAGAGACCGAGCGCAAGGGCAAATTCATCCGGTGCGTTCGGCAGTTCCTCCATCAGGGTGACCAGCGCGGCATCCGTGGGCTTTTGAAAGGCGGGCGACTGAATCTCCCGCAGGCGGAGGTAGAGCGCGTTAACGTGCAGGGCGTTTTCCCAAATCGTGCGTCCTATTTCGCACTTAAGCTCAAAGGTCGCGGCCTTCGGCAACCAGCCGGTGAGCAGGCGCAGCGATTCATGCAGGACAAAGCGATAGCGATTCAGGAGCCGGCGGTTGGCATCAATGTCGAGCGGTTCGGCCCCGGTGGCCGGCAAGTTTGCCTTGGCCAGCCCCCGTTGGCCGCGCGAGGGTTTGGCGCTCGGGCCTTTGGCTCGAGCCCTTCGGGTGGGCGCGGCGCGCGATGTCGAGCGTTTTTTCATGGGGCAAGTTGTGGTCGGGCGGTTGCGAAATGCATTACGAACAGCCCATCCTAGTTTTCAGGCTGAGCACAAAGGACGCGTCGGCCGCTGTCCCCGGAGGCGAGGGCTGCGAGGTTAAACCTCAGGGTCTGCACGGCCGCCTCGATAGTGCATAGTCTCCCCGGCTGGCCTTCGACCTGATCGAGGAACAGGTTCGCTTGGGAGGTGAAAGGCGCGTCCCGATCCAGGGGAGGCACCTCCCGCCAAGTCCAACCAGCATCGCCGAGACGATACGTGCCCCAGCGGCCATTATGGATTTCGATCTTCACGCTGCCGATGGCGGTATTGAACTGCAGGGTGCTCTCGGTGGGGGCCTGGAACTGGTTGAGCGTATAGTTCACCAACGCTTCGCCGTTCCGGGCGCTGAGATTGACGGTGTCCTCCACGGTCACCGACGGCAGCACTTGGTGGGCACAATCGCAGAGCACGCTGTCGGTCGGGCCCACCACACTCTCCACCCAGTTGACCGTGTGGGTGAGGGCGTCCTGGATGGCACCGCCGCCGGTCTGGCGGTCGCGGTAATAAGTCTGGGAATAATGCACCGCATGGGCAGGGCGCAGGCTGGGAAAATTTTGCCCACTGGTTGCGGTCACATGGCGGATCACTCCGAATACGCCGCTCCGAAGAAAATCACGCGCCTGGATCAGCAGGGGATAGAGGTGCAGCACATAGGCCACGGCAGCCTGGCGGCCCAGGGCATCGCGGGCCTGCAGAAGTTCGGGGATCCCCTGCAGAGTATGGGAAAGAGGTTTCTCGATCAGCACATGCTTGCCGCTCTGCAAAGCCAGAAGGGCCATTTGTATGTGCAGGTGCGCCGGAGTGCAGACCACGACGGTATCAAATTCCTCGCTGGCGACAGCCTTGGCCCAATTACTGGAGGTTGGCACCTTATATTTCCGGGCCATTTCTTCCAAGAGGCCAGCAGAGGTGTCGCAAGCTGTAAGCTTGCTTCGGCCAGTGTTTTGAAAGCAGCGCAAATGGCGCTCGCCAATGCTGCCGCATCCAATAATTAAGGTGGAGTGCATGAACGGCTGTTTTACTGGCGTAGTTGAAAATGACTCAATTGGTTGTCCCTGATGGTGGGCAGCTTGGGGCTTCGATTTACGGGAAAATGGTTGTTGAGTTCAATGTATACAATAGTATCCCTTATTATATATGAGAAGTGTCAATACTGATGTGGCCTACAATTACATCCGGAAGAAAATACTTAGCGGCGAATACGCCCCGGGGCAGTCATTGATGACCGAAGTCCTGGCCAAGGACATCAAGGTGAGCCGCACACCGGTTCGCGATGCGCTGAGGAAGCTCGAGGCGGATGGATTGGTGACAATCCGGGCCCATGTGGGAGCCAGCGTGAAGCAGATGCAGCTCAAGGAATTTCGGGAAACCTGCGACCTGCGGCTGGCACTAGAGAGCCATGGAGCCGGATTGGCGGCGCTGAACCGAACGGAAAGCGACCTGCACGAGATCAAATTTGCCCTGAGTGCAATGGAACGCCTGACAGACCAGCTCATTGCGGCAGATAAGGAACAACCAATCTTGGGCGAACTAGCCCGGGAGGACGTGCGGTTTCATGTCGCCATCATGACCGCAGCCAAGAATGACCTGATGAAAAAGGAAATACTCCGGCTGCACTTGATCAATCGGGTGGTCTGGGGTGCGCCGAGTGAGCAGAGTCTGCTCAAAAAGGCGGATATGGATGCGCGTCACCGGGTCGTGTTAGCCAAGCATAAGGATATCTATAAGGCCATTGCCGCCTCTGATCCCGTTGCGGCAAAAAAGGAAATGGAGTTTCATCTGCAGGACTTGATCGACCACAACTTGAGGCTGATATCCCGAGCCGAAAGCGGGGTCATCGCGAGGGAATTGACGCCTGAGGAGTTGGCTTACCGGTCGACCTGAAGGTGGTCCGCAGTCCCGGCTCGTCCGCGGGCTGTTTTTCGTCGAGTAAGGGCGCCAGAGCATGCGCGGCTTGTGCAGAGCTATTAAGGCAGGAGCTTCCCTGATATTACTTCCTTTGCCTGACACAGCGATCAGCGGCCTTAAGTTTTCTGACTGATGATAGGCTGACCATGGGCTTTCCGAATGGCAGCCACAGCGAAATCAATTGACTTAAACAAAGCGTATTAGTGTGTATACAAATAACGAGCCGAGGAATCCTACTCTCAAATGCCAAATCCGACCAACCCGGGGTTCTGCTTAGGTCTCGGTCCTGATGCCTTCAACTGGGTCCAGCTTTGCCACATGCTGTATCCTCCCGCGCCAGACGCATGCAAAGAATCGTGCGACTGGAGAAAGATTATCGCTGGACAATGAAGCGTCCGGGAACGCGCGCGGTTTTGCCGGAGGGTGGCGCAGTGAAACACGCCGCTGCCAAGATTCCGTCCCCGGGTTGCCGGCATAGGCCCCTCTGGCTTTTTGCAACACTTTGGTCGCTGCGAAGGTATCCCTCCTCAAGTCGGGAATGGACCTGGGCGCACAAATTTGCGGCCGTTCGCAAGGCCGGTTTCATCGGTGTATTCTCACCACCCAATCCAGCGCTGGCGGAACGAGGCACCCTGCGTTATCTCGCCGGCAGCAGCCTGGACGCAGCGGCGAAGGTGAGTCCGACGCTGCGCGCAGCCAAGAAGCTTGGAGCCATGGCGATTGATATTCAACTCGGCAGCTACTCCACTTCCTTGCCCGATGCTCTCACGCTGGTGCGAAAAATCCGGGACACAGCGCTTGATTTGGCCTTGCCGTTTGCGATCGAGACCCATCGCGGGACTTTTACTGAGACGCCCGAGGCCACGCTGGCATTGAGCATGGCCTTCCAGAGAGCGACTGGGGAACGGCTCCCGCTCTGTCTTGATCACTCCCATTTTGCCGTTGTTCGGCATCTCGTTCCAGGGACTTTTTGGGCCCGGCTGCGTCACCCCCTGGAGTTGTCCGCAAACGCGGAGCAATTCCACCTGCGTCCGTTCAACGGGCATCATTGCCAGATCCCCGTGTTAAATCAGCGAGGCAGGAGAGCCCCTGAATACCAGGACTGGCTGGCGGACTATGCGGTCGGCTTATTCTCCTACCTGAGTGCCCAACGCACTGCCACTCCCCTGCTGGTTGTCGCGGAGATGGGCCATGCCGAGCCAGCCTACGGGCTGAGTTGCTTCGGGGATACTTGGCGGGATGTCCAGCAATTGGCCGTGGATTTACGCCGGCAGTGGCGCGTCGCCGGGGGAATGGCCGCAGCCCACTGATGCAGTTCTGAAGCAGCACAAACCACCAACGTCATGATCCTAGATACCCTGGCCCAGGCCGACCAATACAATGCGATTTCACCCCGTTTCGCGGAGGCCTTCGCCTTTTTACGGCAATTCACCGGCGAGGCGAAACTTGGCCGCCATGAAATCCGGGGAGAGGAAATATTCGCGTTGGTGCAGCAGTATGTTACTGCTCCGCTGCCGGGCAAAAAATATGAATCGCACCGCAGGTACATGGACATCCAATATGTCCACCGCGGACACGAGGCGATCTATTGGGCACCACTTGCGCGCTTAAAAAGCGCCGTGAGGCCCTATGACCGAGCCGAGGATGCGGCGCTCTATAACCTCGACGGGACAGACACACCAGTGCTGCTGCTGCCAGGCCAATTTGCGATTTTCCTCCCGGAAGACGGACACATACCCGGATGCGCATGGAATTCGCCGGCTGAGGTGCTCAAAGTGGTAGTTAAAGTTAAAGTAGATGATGCATATTCACCACGAAATCCCTGAGACATTTTGCTGGCGAGCCGGCAGCAGAAGCGATTCGGCCACTGCTGGCGATTCGCGTTTGAATTGGGCTGCTTTTGCCAGGCCTTCCACTAAAATATTTGTCGACGGAACAGACTCAAGGATCCTCTTATGAACACTGCCTCTCGCTTTGCCAATCAAACTGCCATTGTGACCGGAGGGTTATCCGGCATCGGCCTCGCCGTGGTCCGCCGACTCCGCCGCGAAGGTGCAACGGTGGCCATTTTCGATTTTGAGACCAAGCCGCTAGCTGCAGCCGGCGGAAAGCCCTTAGTGGACGAATTGGTATTAAAGGTGGACGTGACCAACGAGGCTCAGGTGCAGGAGGCTGTTGCCACGGTCCTGGCAAAACTTGGCCGCATCGACATCCTGGTGAACAGCGCGGGAGTGACGGGCAAGACAAACGTAAAGTCCCATGAGGTATCATTGGCTGATTTCGATTTCGTCCTGCGAACAAATGTTTACGGGACGTTTCTGACCTCAAAGCATGTGCTGCCAACCATGCTCGCCCAGGGTTATGGCCGCATCTTGAACCTCGCGTCGATGGCCGGCAAGGAGGGCAATGCGGGGATGGCCGCCTATTCGAGTTCCAAGGCTGCGGTCATTGCTCTGACCAAAGTCCAGGGCAAGGAATACGCCGAGACCGGCGTGACCATCAATGCGCTCGCCCCCGCCGTAATCCAGACCCCGATGGTGGATGCCATGCCGCCTGCGCAAGTTAAGGCCAACACCGACAAGATCCCCATGAAGCGCTGCGGAACCTTGGATGAAGTCGCGGCGATGATTACTTTCATCGTTTCTCCGGAAGCCAGCTTTACCACCGGTTTCACTTTCGATCTCTCAGGCGGCCGGGCGGTCTACTGACGGTTCCCCTCGCGCGGTTATCACGGAGGGCTGCGGCTGCTCGGCCCATGGGGGCGGATGAACTGCACCCCTTCACGCCAAGGGCGCAGGCGGATCTTGGCGCGGACGAATGAACCACATCAACCCGGCACAGCACACGAGACCGAATGCGCCGAAGTTGAAGACCGAGGCAATGTTAACATGCGCATCGCGCAGGGCACCACCGACGTAAATGGTCAATCCGCCCACCATGACCGCGCACGCATTCAGGAGGCCAATGCCGGTGGCGAGGTAGCGGCGGTCAACAATCTGGCAAAGAATCGGCACCATGGTGGCGTCAGGAAAGGGCCGCGCGAAGCCGTAGATGACCATCCCCGCGACAACAAGCAGCAGAGCGGACGAATTGGCCAACAGCAGCACTCCGGGCAGGGCGACGAGAACGCCGATCACCGCGACCCAGATTCGGCCGCGGGAATGGCGCAGGGTCAGCCGATCCGCCCACCAACCACCAACCACCACGCCAACGAGACTGGCGGAATAAATGTAGCCCAGGGCCGTCAGGCCGGCGCGGCCCTGTGTCATTTTGAACTGTTCGTAGAGGTAGGCGGGCAACCAGCCGACGATGGCCCAACTGACCAGACCGAGGAGGCCCCAGAACAGCAAGGCGACCACAAACGCCCGCGTGCTAAAGAGGCTGACGAGCGCGGCGCGAAGCTGAACGACGGACTCGAGTGCGGGCGCCGGTCCGGCCGGAACCGGCTCGGTGGATCGATCCCGCAGCAGGGCCAGCAGCACGAGGGAATAGCCGACACCGATCAGGCCGAAAAGCTTGAACACAAAGGTCCACGAGTGGCTGTCGGCGATCCACCCGCCCAATCCGCCAAGAGCCGACCCCGCAATGATCCCGCTCAAATGGATGCCATTGGCGAAGGCCCGCGTGCCGTGGCGATGGTAGTCCATCAACAGCGCGCCGGCCGCGGGAATATAGCAGGCTTCGCTAATGCCCATCAGTGAACGGTAGAACACGAGTTCACCGAACGAAGTCGCATGGGCCGTCAGCCATGTGATCAAGGACCAGACAAAAAGGGAAAAGATGATTATTCCGCTGCGGCTGAATTTATCCGCGATGAATCCTCCCAGCGGGCTCAAGAGCCCGTAGGTCACTAGGAATGCCGTCGTCAACAAACCAAACTGGGCATCCGTCATCACAATCGACTCCTTGATGGAGGCGCGCATGGTGATGAGGATCAGGCGGTCGAGGTAATTGAGACAGGCAACGAACCAGAGCAAGGCGACGACCAGCCAGGCACGCGGGGGCAGTTTGGAATCAAGGGCCATGGATTTGTGTGTGACCTATTGGGTCAGCCCGCGGGCCTCGACCGGCCAGGCATCGACCGCGTCGTGCCCGTCGGTGACAGTGACCTGGCTGGCAAGATTGATGACCGTGCAGATATGGGCCGGAACGATCTGGAGGCGTTCCCCGATGCGCAGCGCATCGACGTCCGCCCCGCGAAGGTAGCCATGTTCCTCGTTGACGCGCACCACGGAAATATCGCGTCCGTCATTCACCTGCCCGAAAATATTCGCCGGCGTGCGGTCGGAGGAAAAAGTCTTGGACCCGGCATCAATGAGCGCGAGCCCCGGCTCGGGTCGATCGACCACCGTGGCCAGTACATGGGCCGCGACCGCGGCCGCGGGCATGACGCCGGTGGTCTGCGACAAGGAAAGGTCGCCGAATACATAGGCGCCCGGACGAATCGCCTGCACCCGGCCGGCGCCAAGCTCTGCGACCAGCCGGGCCGTGACACTGCAGCCGGGCCAAAAGGCAAGGGCCGGATCGATCGAGCGGCGGATCTGATCGAGCCGGTCAAGCATGGCCGTGACCTGGGTTTTAAGTTCCTCCCGCGAGATGCCGTAGAAGTGCCCCTCGTGGCAGTAGAGGCCGCGCAGGACGAGGTGGCGATTGCCCGCCAGTCGGGCGGCCAGGCTCATCGCGGTGGGTTGATCGCGAACGCCTTCGCGCCCGAGGCCGGTATCGATCGCCATCATCACCGACAATTTTCGTCCCGCCGCCGCAGCGAGGCGGATCAGGGGCTCGAGGTGGGCCTCGCTGGTCAGCGCGACGCGCAGGTCGTCGAGACGATCCGCCAGCGCCGCGATCCGCGGGGCCTGGCCGGGATCAACCAGCGAATGCGCGACAAAAATGGCACGGACCCCGGAAGGGAGCATGGCCTCGGCTTCGCCCAGCTTGGCGCACGTCAGGCCGCGCGCCCCCGCCGCGAGCTGTTGACGGGCGACGGCGACCATCTTGTGCGTTTTCATGTGCGGGCGCAGCTCGATGCCGTGCGTGTCGCAGGTGGCCTGCATGTCCCGGATGTTCGCCGCAAGCTTCACCCGGTCGATCAGGATCGCCGGGGTGGGTAGCGTGGACAAGGTGGGCATGTGGATCAAATCCGGCCGATCTGCCCCAGCGTCAGGCCGCCATCGACTACGATGATCTGGCCCGTGATATACCGGGCGGCGGGCGAAAGCAGGAACACGACCGCCCCGGCGCAATCCTCCGGTTCGCCCAGGCGGCCGAGCAGGATTTTCTTTTCGTAGTGCTGCTGCTTGGCCGAGTTCAGCAGGCCGGCGGTCAGCGGGGTCTTGATCAGGCCAGGCGCAATGCCATTGACGCGGATTCCATGCGGAGCCAGCGAGTGGGCCAGCGTGCGGGTCAGCATGACCATCGCGCCTTTCGAAGTGTCGTAGGCCGAAGAGTCATCCTCCGGCTGGAAGCCGTTGGTCGAGCTGGTGGTGACGATCGCTCCCGGGCGCTTCCGGGCCACGAGTTCACGGGCGAAGGCCTGCGCGACAAAGTAATTGGCCCGGACATTGAGGTTGATCGTCCGCTCAAAAAGTTCGGGGGACATGTCGAGGAACGGCACATCAAAGAAACTGCCGGCGTTGCACACCAGCAGGTCGAGTTCCGGCCGGGCGGCAAAGGCCGCCTGCACCAGTTGACCCGGGCCATGGGGATCCAGCAAATCACCCGCCAGATAGACCGAGCCGGCCGGCATTATGGGAGGAGGAGTGTCCTTGCCGTGGAAAATAAGCCGGGCGCCGGCCGCGTGCAGGCCTTGGGCGATGGCATGCCCGATGCCCTGCGAGGAACCGGTCACCAGGGCGGTGTTATTTGCGAGCGAGAAGGCGGCGGGCATCTTTTAGTTGAAGGAAGGCGAGCACATTGTCCTGGCCGATGGCACGCTGCAATCTCTTCGGCAGCGCCTTGAGGCAGGTGGTCTCGGCGGCGTAGGTGCTCCGCAGGGAGACGTATTGGCCGTCGATGTCGGCGACATAGCTTTGGAAAGGAGTGTCGGAACCCCACATCAGCTTGGTTGGGTAGGCCTCGGCCAGCGCCTGCAACACGGCGGTGGGATCCCGGTAGTCGGCGCGGAACCGCCGCGCCTTCGGCGTGACGTAGCTCAAGCCGCGGATAACCCCCTCGCAATGGATCCGGTGGGCCGAGCAATCAAACCAAGTGTTGGGCAAGGCGGCCACCCGGTCGAGGCATTCACGGTCGTAGCGGCAGGAGTGGGCCAGGCAGAAACGAACACCAGGGGTGGCTTCGGCAACCTTCAGGATGGTCGAGGCCTGCGACCAAGTGTCCTCTTTTGCCACACTCGAGTGAATGATGAAGGGCAAGTTAAACTCCTCGGCGAAATCCAGGAAGCCGCGACCCTCTTTCAGGAGAGCGCCCACGTCCGATTGGATCATGGTGGCCTGAATCTTCAGGCCGTAAAAGGGGAACTGTTTATACAGCTTGCGCAGTTTGGCTATCTGGGCCGCCGGCTTGCGCATCGGGTCGAGGATCATGAACGGCAGGGTCGCGCGGCCCAGATCAGGGTAGAGCTGGTAGATTTCGCGCAGCATCCGCTCGTTTTCAAAAGCGTAGGGAACCTTCTCAGGGCCGCCGGGCAGCAGCTTGGTCCGGCGCATGCCGGCGACATCAAAGGTCAGGTTCGCCACCATGGGGAAAACGATCCACCGATCCACGCCGCAGTGGCGTCCTTCCGTCACCATCGCCGGCAGATCCTGAGCGTAGGGAGAATAGCCATTGAGGTAGAAATACAGGTCAACGCCGAGATGATTGTGGCAGTCGATGATCATGGCAGGGAAGGGGTGGAAGGCGTGGAGGGGGCTGTCCAGAGGCGGGGGGATATTTTTCTAGTTGTATACATATGTATTAGTCGTCAAGCAATAAGCAACAACATGACCTCTGGCGTCTTAGATAAGCCAATATCTTCTCTGATTGGGCGGCCACAGGTCTTCTCTGGTGCGGCCCTTACGCGAAGAGCCGGCAGTCACGGCGCAGGCGCGTGAGCTGGCCATTTCCTTCCTCCCATGCCCTATACGTTTGATCGTTCCAAGGCCCTGTTTGAGCGCGCCAACCGCAGCATAGCGGCGGGCGTCAACAGTGGCATTCGCAAGATGGAGGCACCGGTGCCGTTGTATTTCACCCGGGGCAGTGGCCCAAATCTGTGGGATGTGGACAACAACCACTACCTGGATTTCCAACTCGGCCAGGGCGCGCTGCTGTATGGCCATGCTCCGGCCGGCATGGCGGAGGCAATCGGGGCGCAGGCCCGTTTGGGCACGCATTGGGCGGCCCAATGTGAACTCGAGGTCGAGGTGGCCGAGCGGATCCAGCAGATGATTCCCTCGGCGGAACTCGTGCGGTTCAACAATTCGGCGACGGAGGTTGTGCTCTCGGCCTTCCGTCTGGCCCGCGCGCACACCGGGCGAAAATTGATTCTGCGTTTTGAAGGCCACTATCATGGTTGGTCAGACGAAGGCTTGGTCGGATTTGCCAATCCCGCGGACAAATGGGGCGATGACGAGAATCCGGCGCGCCTGCATCCGAGCAAGGGGGTGATTCCGGAAGTCTTGGACCAATTTGTGGTCGCCCGCTGGAACGATCTCGCCCACCTCCGCCGACGCGTGGATCAATACCGGGGGCAGCTTGCGGCGATTGTCTTTGAGCCGGTGCTTTGCAACACCTGCTGCCTTGAGCCGGTGCCTGGGCTGATGGCCGCCATCCGCGAGCTCTGCGACCGGGACGGTATGTTGATGATTTCCGACGAGACGATCACCGGCTTCCGTTTTGGCGCCGCTTGCGCGCAGGGCTATTACGGTTTCAAACCGGACCTCACGGTCCTCGGCAAGGCGGTGGGCGGAGGCACCCCGTTCGCCGCCTTGGCCGGCACGAAGGCGGCGATGGCGAAAATTCTCTCCGGCGAGGCGGTTCATGCCGGCACCCTCAACGCCAATCCGCTGTGCCTCGCGGCAAGCAAATGGTCCCTCGACCAGATCCTCGCCTTGGGCAAAGCCCATCCCGCCGGAATCCAGAAGATGGGTGAGCGCCTGATGGCCGGCCTGGGCGTCCTGGCACGCGAAAATGCGATACCGTTGCGACCGCAGGGTCCGGGGCTGATTTTCCACGCGGTGATGCTGAAGCCCGGAGCAACCGAGGGGCCAATCAAGGACTATCGCGACTACGTGCGTCGTCATGATGCCCCGCGCTGGGCCCACCTGCGTCGGTGCCTGCTGGAAGGAGGAGTGCGTGCCATTGAGCGCGGCCTGTGGTCGATCAGCCTCGCGCACACGGAGGCGGACATTGATGAGGCGCTAAGACGCGCGACAGGCGCGTTCCGCCGGCATGCCGCGGAATGGCAGGCGCCAGCCTGAGCAGACGACCAAGCGATGAAGCCCCGCATTCTCTTTGCCGGCCTCTTTCACGAGACCCATACGTTTCTTGAGGAAGTGACCCGCTGGGACGACTTCCAGGTCGTTTACGGCCAGGACATTTTGGCCAAACTCGGCGATGCGTCGCCCACCGACGGATTCCTGGAGGAAGCGGCGCGGCAGGAATGGGAGGTGATCCCGACGCTCGATGCGCGGGCGACGCCGAGCGGCACGGTCGAGGATGCAATGTTTGAGCGCTTTTGGACCGAGTTCGAGCAGAGGGCGCGCCCGAGTCTGGCCGCCGGGGTGGACGGCATCTACCTGGTTTTGCACGGAGCGATGGCGACCCAGACCGAGCCTGATGCGGAAGGTGAACTGCTGACCCGGATCCGGGCACTGCCCGGGGCCGCCGAGGTGCCCATTTTCGGGGTGCTGGATTTGCACGCCAATGTCAGTGCCCGGATGTGCCGGCAGGCCAACGGCCTGGTGATGTATCGGGAAAACCCGCACACGGACGCCAAGCAGGCGGCCCAGCGGGGTGCGGCGCTGCTGGGTCGCTGCCTGCGGTCAGGCCAGGTTCCGCGCATGCGGTGGTGCCGTCCTCCGGTAATCTGGGCTCCGCCGGGCACAAGCACGCAGGAAGACCCGATGCTGTCGCTGAAAATCTTCGCCAACAAATTGGAGGCGCTGCATCCGGCCATTTGGGCCTGCAACGTAGCCGCGGGCTATTCCTTCGCGGACACGCCGGACACGGGCTGTTCACTCAGCCTGATCACCACGCTGGCGGAAGATGAAGCGCGATCCCATTTGGAAACCGGGGTGAGGCTCGCCTGGACTCTGCGGGCGCGGGGCAACGTGCAGTATTCGCCGGTGGACGAGGTTCTCGCCCGAGTGAGATCGTCGCCCCCGCCGGCTTCCGGCCCCACCTTGCTGGTCGAACCCTCGGACAATATTGGCGGTGGCGCCCCCGGTGACGGCACCGGGGTGTTGCGTGCACTGCTTCAACAGGGGTGCGAAAAGGCGCTCGTCATCATTGCTGATCCGCAGGCCGTGTCCGCCCTGCGGGATGCCGTCGTAGGCGAGACGCGCAAACTTGCCATCGGCGGCCGAGGTTCGAAATTGGATGCAGGCCCGGTCGAGATTGCGGCCAGCTTCATCTCGCGCAGCGAGGGAAAATTCGACCTCGAGGACAAGCAAAGTCATCTGGCCTCGATCAATGGCATCCATATCGAGATGGGGCCCTGTGCGGTCGTGCGCACCGCCGGTGTGACCATCCTGCTCACCAGCCGCAAGACCGCGCCCTTTGACCTCGGTCAGTTGCGCAGCCAGGGGATCGAGCCGAAGGATTATGCCATCATCGGGGTCAAGGCGGCGGTTGCCCACAAGCGGGCTTACGACAAGATCTCCCGCACGTCCTATTACGTGGATACCCCCGGTCCCTGCACGAGCAACCTGTCGGCCTTGCCTTGGCGGCATCTGCACCGGCCGGTCTATCCACTCGATCCCATCACCACCCCCGAATTCAAATTCTCATGAAAACCACTGTTACCTATCCCATCGCCAAGGACACCCCGGTCTCGCATCTGCCATTCAGCCCCGTCGTGCGGGTGGGGGACCTGATTTTTGTCTCCGGCCAGGCTTCAGTCGACACGACCGGCAAGATCGTTCCGGACACCTTCGAGGGCGAGTTTCGCCGTTCCATCGACAACCTGCGCAAGGTCCTGGAGACCGCCGGCAGCGACCTGAAGCACGTGATCCAGACCCGCAACTATGTCCGCGATGCGGCCAATGTCCCGCACTACAACGAGCTCTACCGCGAGTATTTTTCCGCGCCTTTCCCGACCCGCACCACCATCACCAACTGCCTTCCCCCCACGCTGCACTACGAAGTCGAATGTGTGGCCGTGGCCAAGGCCTGAACATCTCCTCCCATGAAAATTGTCCGTTACCGCGACCCGGCCGGCCGGGACCATTACGGCGCCGAGCAGGCTGATGGCAGCGTGCGGCGCATTGCCGGCGATATCTTCGGCGACTACCAGGTGACGCCGGACAAGGCGGCCGTGGCCAAGTTGCTGGCTCCCGTGGTGCCGACGCAGATCCTCGGGGTCGGCCTGAACTATCGGCATCACGCCAAGGAATCGGGCATGAAGGTCCCCGAGCTTCCGGTCCTTTTCGTGAAGGGCCTCAATACCCTGCAGAATCCGGGCGACCCGATCGAGATTCCGACGCATCTCGCCAGCCAGGAGGTCGACTATGAATGCGAACTGGCGGTGGTCATCGGCCGGCCCTGCAAGAATGTCAGCCGCGACCGCGCCATGGAATACGTGCTGGGCTTCACCTGCGCGAACGATGTCTCGGCCCGGGACTGGCAGATCAAGCTCGGCGGCGGCCAGTGGTGCCGCGGCAAGTTTTTTGACACCTTCTGCCCGCTGGGACCGCGCCTCGTGACACCCGATGAGATTCCGAAGCCGAACGCGCTGAAAATCGCCACGCACCTCAACGGAGTCACGGTGCAGGACTGGACCACCTCCGACATGATCTTTGATATCCCGCGGATCATTGAATTCCTGAGCGGCAGCACGACGCTCCTGCCCGGCACGGTCATCCTGACCGGCACGCCGCACGGAGTGGGCATGGCGGCGAAACCGGTTCCGCGGTGGTTGAAACCGGGCGATGTGGTCACCATTGAGATTGAGGGCATCGGGCAGTTGACCAATCCCGTGATCGCCGAGCCTACCCGGAGCTGACCTATGGACCCCGGGAAAAACATCGAGCGGGTGGCGGTTGTCGGCGCCGGGTTGATCGGCTCAAGCTGGGCCGCGCATTTTCTTGCCCGAGGGCTGGACGTGTCCGTCACCGATCCCGCGCCCGGCGCCGAGCGCGGACTGCGCGAGCAGATTGACCGCGCCTGGCCCATCGTGACGCAGCTCGGACTGGCGCCCGGGGCCTCGCGCAACCGCCTGCATTTCACCCCGGCCCTGGAAGCGGCCGTGGCCGGGGCGGACTTTGTGCAGGAGAACGGCCCGGAACGGGAGGAACTCAAGGTGAAGCTTTTTGCGGAACTCGACCGGTTGGTTCCGCCGGATGTCATCCTCGCCTCCAGTTCGTCCGGCCTGAAGATGAGTGCGATCCAGGCCGGCTGCCGCCACCCGGAACGCTGCGTCATCGGGCATCCCTTCAACCCGCCGCATTTGATCCCCTTGGTCGAGGTGGTGGGCGGGCGCTCCACGGCCGCCGCCTGTTTGGAGCGGGCCTGCGCGTTCTACATTCAAGTCGGGAAAAAACCGATCTTGCTCCACAAGGAAGTCACCGGCCACGTGGCGAACCGGCTGCAGGCGGCGCTTTGGCGTGAGGCGGTGCACCTCGTCGAACAGGGGGTGATAAGTGTCGGTGACGTGGACGACGCGGTCAGCTGGGGCCCCGGTTTGCGCTGGGGGGTGATGGGTCCGAACCTGATTTTCCATCTGGGTGGCGGGCCGGGAGGCATCAGGCATTTCATGGCCCACTTGGCCGGCCCGTTCTCGCGCTGGTGGGCCGATTTGGGCAAGCCGGAACTGACCGCGGATCTCCAGGCCAAGCTGATCGCCGGAGTCGAAACGGCGGCGGCCGGACAATCCATCGCGGAACTCGAGACTTACCGTGACCAGATGATCATCGCTTTGCTTGCCGCGCGGGCCCGGGCCGCGCGGGACAAGCCGCCCGGCGGCGGTTAGCATCCTGGCGCAATCACTCGCTTTATGGACCGCTATCCCGGCGTTGAAATCTTTCAAGCCGTGCCCGCGCGCCTCGGCGAGGGCATCTGCTGGCATCCGCAGCGGCAAACCCTCTGGTGGGTGGATATCCTGGGCCAGCGGTATTTTGAATCGGCTCCAGCCGGCGGACCGCCGCGCGTCTTCGAGTCGCGGCAAATGATCAGCGCGCTGGCCCCGAGAACCGATGGTGGGCTGGTCGCGGCAATGCATGACGGCATTTATCTGGTTGAGCCGGACTCGGGAAACACCGTGCCGTTCGCAACTCCGGCTGATCACGACCCGCGGCAATTTCGCTTCAATGACGCCAAGGTGGATCCCCGCGGCCGGCTCTGGGCCGGCACGCTGGCGCTGGATGGCCGGGCCGGTGAGTCGCGGCTCTATTGCTTCGGGACGGATCGAGCGGTGCGAGTAATGCGGGAGCGAGTCAGCATCTCCAACGGACTGGCCTGGTCTTCCGATGCGCAGACACTCTATTACATCGATTCGCCGACGCGCACCGTGCAGGAATTTTCCTTTGATCCCGAGCCGGGCACGCTCGGGCCACCGCGAGTAGCAATCTCGCTGGTTGAAAAAGACGGCTTGCCGGACGGTTGCTGCCTGGATGTCGAGGGCTGCCTGTGGGTGGCGCATTGGGGCGCGGCGAAGCTGACGCGATGGGAGCCGCGGTCCGGCCGCCTCCTGCGCACCGTTGCGCTCCCGGTCAGTAACGTCACTTCCTGCGCCTTCGGGGGCGAGCGGCGCGACCAGCTCTTCATCACCACCGCGGTTGATGACAGCCGCGGGGACGGCGAACCCGAGGCGGGCTTTGTCTTCAGGATCGATCCGGGCACCAGCGGCCCGCTGCCGGCCAGTTTTGCTGGTCGCTGAACCACGGGCGAGGCATGACATCATGGCACTGCCCAATTTGGCGAAACCCACGGAGTAAGCCTCTTCGATGAAATATCACACCATCGTCCTCGGCCTTGGAGCCATGGGCAGTGCGGCGGTCTACCAAGCGGCCAAACGAGGCCTGCGGGTGCTGGGCTTGGACCGGCATTCCCCGCCGCACCCGCATGGCTCGAGCCACGGCGACACGCGGATCACCCGGCAGGCGATCGGGGAGGGAGAGCAATACACCCCGCTGTCACTGCGGTCCTTTGACTTGTGGCGGGAGATCGAACGGGAGACGGGCCGGCAGCTGCTCACGGTCACCGGTGGGTTGATCATTTCCAGTCCGGGCAAGGCGGGATGCAACAACGTCGCGGATTTTTTTGGCAACACGCTCCGGGCGGCAAAGAAATACAACATCGCCCACGAGATCCTGACGGCGGCCCAGATCCGACAGCGGTTCCCGCAATTTAATGTAAGGGAGAATGAAACAGGTTACCTTGAAAAAAATGCCGGCTTCCTGCGACCGGAGGCATGCGTCGCGGCCCAATTGGAATTGGCCCGGCGGTATGGCGCAGAACTGCAGACCGGAGAGCAGGCGCTGGCGTTTCAGCAACAGGGAGACAAGGTGAAGGTGAGGACCGACCGGGGTGAATACGAAACGGAGAAACTTATCATCACCGCCGGTCCCTGGCTGCCGGCGCTGCTGGATAAGCAACTGGCGGGACTCTTTCGAGTGACGCGGCAGGTTCTGTTTTGGTTTGAGCCCGAGGGGCCGGGGGAGTCATTCCAACCCGGCCCGATGCCGATCTTCATCTGGGAGCCCCAAGATTCTGCCCAGGCTTTATATGGTTTTCCCGCGTTGGATGGGGCCGGGGGCGGAGTAAAGGTCGCGAGCGGACAGTATCAATCCTGCACCACCCCGGATACAATCAGCCGGGTGGTGAGCCAAGAAGAGATCACATGGATGTTCGACCATCTGGTCGCGCCATGTCTGCCCGGCCTGAGCAACCGCTGCGTCAAGACCGTGACCTGCATGTATACGGTGACACCGGACTTCGGGTTTGTCATCGACCGGCTCCCGCACCAACCCGGCGTGATCCTCGCTTCGCCGTGTTCTGGTCACGGGTTCAAGCATTCCGCGGCGGTGGGCGAGGCACTGGCGGAGATCGCGGCCGACGGCGCCAGCCGGATTGATTTGAGTGCCTTCAAGCTCAACCGATTCGCGGCAGGGTGGAAAGACTAGGGGTATTGCACCTGGCGGGCGGACCAACAGGGCATTTACTATATAGCAAAGATCATTTGACCGATTCCCTCAATCCGCTCGATGGCCTATGCTTCACTGATGCAGCCTCAGCCCATGCCGTTGCGCCTTCCCCAGACAGGTAACCGGAGTGATTTTTTTCACTTGGGGAGTGGCTGAAAGCGTCCCGCATTTCCCTTAGCCCCCGGCGTATTCAGATCGATCAACAAGAGTTAAGACTCCTTCTCCAAACACGCATATGGCAATTAAGATAGGCATATTGGGCATGGGGGTCGTAGTGACTGACAATTACCTGCCAGTGCTTTCAGCCTTGGGTGACGTCCAGTTCTATTATTTCAACCGCACGAAGGAGAAGGCCCGCCAGGCGGTGGAAAAATATGGTGGAACGATTTGCGATTCACCGGACGAACTCGCTGCCCATGCGCTCGACAGCATATTCCAACTGACCGCCGAGACCGTCCGTTCCGACCTGACGATGGCCATGCTGCAGCACCGCCCCAAGCGGATGTTTTTTGAGAAACCACTGACGGCCAAGCATGGCCAGGCCAATGTCAGCGAACAGGATTTCCACGATGGCCATGCGATGCTGCGTCAGGCCCACAAGGCGGGGACCGAAACGGCCATGATCTTCAACTACCGCTATTTTGATCATGCCATGGCGGCAAAGCGCTTGATTGCGGAAAGAAAGCTGGGCTCGGTCCAGACAATCAACTGCCACGTCCATTACGCCTGCTGGAGCCACTGCATCGACCTGATCCATTGGCTGGCCGGGCCGGTCGAAGTGATCTCGGCCCTCGCGGGCGGACAGCCCCATGAATGGCGGGGCACGACGGCCGTCGACGTGGCCGCGGCCTTCAAGACCACCCAGGGGGCGACGGGGACGATCCTCGGATCCCAGTCCATGGACTTTGGTTTTCCGCTTTTCGACCTGGTCCTCACGTTTGAACACGGCCGCATCAACCTGCGCTGCCTGGACGACCGGATGGAAGTGTGGGACCACCGCGGCGGGTTGCAGGAGGTTCACACGATTCCGATGAATTTCTCCCGCTGGGACAAATACCGGGGAACCTTCGCCAAGTCGATCAACGCCTACATGGAGACCGTACGCCAGCAGAAGGCGCCGCCGATCCCGGGCGTCGCCGGCTTGGTGGAACTGCAATTTGAGGCGGCGTTGCGCCGGTCCGCGAGCGAGCGACGGCCGGTGCAGGTCAGGGCCGAGTTCCCGATCGATGCCGCGCTGCTGCCAACATAGAAAACCACCAGTGCCATGAAACGCCTATGCTTCAGAGGTCATTCGCAGATTGACGTGATTGATATGCCCGCGCCGGTTCCCTTGCCGGGCCAGGTGGCGATCGACACGGTGGCCTCGGCGCTGTGCGGCAGCGAACTGCACGGCTATGTCGGCGCCGGTTTCGACGGCGGCAACTTCGGCCATGAGTCCGCCGGCGTCGTCTCCGCCCTGGGCGAGGGGGTAACCAGCCTCAAGGTCGGGGACCGGGTCGGCGTGAGCGCCATCGCCGGTTGCGGCAAATGCAAATACTGCCAGCGCGGGCAATACACCTGGTGCTCCACTTGGGCTTTTTTCGGCAACATGCATTCCGAAACCTATGTGACCTCCGCGCTGGCCTGCCACAAGCTGCCCGACGATGTGCCATGGGATGTCGGCGTACTGATCACGGGGGACGCGCTGGGCGTGCCGTATCACACCTCGAAGATGCTGGCGAAGTATGACGTCGAGACAATTGCGGTGATCGGACTGGGGCCTATCGGCCTCGGCCATATCATCATGCAGTCCTACCTCGGGAAGAAGGTCATCGGCGTCGACATCGCCCCCGAGCGTCTGGCCCTGGCGAAAACCTACGGGGCGTGGCGCACGATCGACGCCAGCAAGGGCACGGCGGTCGAGGAGATCAAGGCGCTCACCGACGGCGGGGTCGACGCGTGCATTGAGGCCGTCGGCAAACCGCAGACCACCAAGCAGTGCTTCGCCGCGGTCAAGAAAGGCGGGGTCATCGCTTTCAATGGTGAGCACCAGGGTCCGGTCGAACTGAACGTGAGCGACGATTTCATCCGCCGGGACATCACGGCCTTCGGCGCCTGGTTTTATCATTTCAGTGAATTCCAGGATATGCTGGCCCTCTATCGTAAAGGTCTGCCGATCGCCAAACTCGTCACGCATCGGCTGCCCTTGCGCGAAGGCGCCGAAGCCTTTCGCCTTTTTGCCTCGGGGAAAACCGGCAAGGTGTTGCTGACGGAGTCCAGCTGAACAGTGGGCCCCACCGGACGCGCTCAGCAAAAACAAGCTCAGAACCATGAACAATCTTGTCATCCATGCCGACAAGGGCGCGCACACCATCAACCGGAACATCTACGGGCATTTCGCCGAACACTTGGGCCGCGGTATCTACGAGGGATTTTGGGTGGGGGAGGACTCGCCCATTCCGAACACCAACGGCCTCCGGCGTGATGTGGTGGCCGCGTTGAAGCAACTGAACCCGCCGGTCCTGCGCTGGCCGGGCGGCTGCTTTGCGGACGAATATCACTGGAAGGACGGCATCGGCCCGCGCGCGGACCGCCCGGCGATGCTTAACACACATTGGGGCGGCGTGGTGGAGAACAACCATTTCGGTACCCATGAGTTCTTCGAACTATGCGCCCAACTGGGCGCGGAGCCGTATATCTGCGGCAATGTCGGGAGCGGCACGGTGCAGGAAATGCAGCAGTGGGTGGAATACTGCACCTTCAATGGTCAGTCGCCGATGGCGAATCTACGCGCGGCCAACGGCCGAGCGGAACCCTGGAAGCTGCCTTATTTCGGCGTGGGCAATGAGAACATGGGTTGTGGCGGTTCGATGCGCCCCGAATATTACGCCGACGAATACCGTCGCTATCAGACCTACGTGCGCAATCTGGGGGGCAACCAGGTCTTCAAGATCGCCTGCGGCCCCAATGGCGCGAATTACACCTGGACGGAAGTGCTAATGCAGAGCGCGGTTGATTACATGGACGGACTGACCCTGCATTACTACGCCATGCCGCCGTGGGGCGACAGGAAGGGCTGGGCCACCCGCTTCACCAAGGAGGAATATTTCGAGACTCTGCGCCTGGCCCTGGTGATGGATGATTTGCTCACCCGCCACAGCACGATCATGGACCGTTACGATCCCAAGAAACGGGTGGCCTTGATCGTGGATGAGTGGGGTACGTGGTGGGATGATGAGCCCGGGGCTGACGCGGCCTATTATTTCCGCCAGCAAAATACCATGCGCGATGCGATGGTCGCCGCCCTTACGCTCAACTTGTTTCACCACCATGGCGAACGGGTGCGCATGGCCAACCTTGCCCAAACCATCAACGTCCTGCAGTCGGTGGTTCTCACCAACGGTCCGCAGATGATCCTCACGCCGACCTATCATGTGTTTGAAATGTTCAAAACACATCAGGACGCGACTTACCTGCCACAGACCCTCAAGTGCGCGGACTGTGCCGCGGGCGGCCGGAAGATTCCGTTGGTCAGCGCGTCGGCCTCGCTCAAGGCCGGCAAGATTTTGCTATCGTTAGTGCATACCGATCCTGACCGCGACACCGTCCTGTCGGTGAATGTCCGAGGCGCAAAGCTGCGCAGCGTCACGGGTCGCATTCTGTCTGCCGCATCGATCGACGCCCATAATAGTTTTGATGAGCCAACGAACGTGCAAACGAAACCATACACCGGTGCGAAGCTGGAGACCGAGACGCTCTGCGTTACGCTGCCGCCTGCAGCGATTGTTACCCTGGAACTGTCAATTTAAGCCGTGAGCAATCACTGAATCCCCGATCAATCCCGTCGCTATTAGCATATGAAAAACACAAATTTCACCCGGCGGATGTCCGCGATCAGATTGTCGCTCGCCTGCGCATTAACGCTGCTGTCACGAACCAGCCAAGCCGCGGAGCCCTCGCCAGTGACTGCATCCAAATCGCCCTTCGTGCTCGAGGCGTTGGTTGATTTTCCCGACGACACCACCTCGGCCGACCGGGTGCTGACCCTGACGGACATCGATGCACTCATGGTCCGTTTGGCGGAAAGCGGCATCCGGCGCGTGAGTTGGATCTATTACGGGGATGGGCACGGCGGTTTCCTGATTCCCGAAGGCTTTGCGGAGAAAGAGGCGGCACCGGGTGCGGCGAGGACCAATTGGGGCGATTACGCCAGCACCTACCGTCTGCTCGGCAACCCGCTGAAGGTTGCCGTCGAGGCGGGCCACCGGCACGGGCTGGAGGTCTATGCCTACTATAAGCCTTATGAGACCGGGCCGGGCATCATGTTTCCCGCCGGAATGGAGCTGGCGAAGAAATGGGGGCAGCTGGACTGCATCGGTGGAAAACTGGGCTGGATGGACCCGTTCGTGCGGGCGAACCCTGAGCTGCGAATCAAGCGGCGCACGGATGATATTCCCGCGTGGGTGGACACGGCCGTGGTTCACTCCATCCGTCTGACCAAGAAGGACGCTGCACCGACGCGGCTGACCCCGGAGCATATCCAAATCTGGACGAGTCCTGATAACTTCCGCTACCAGCCCATCAGTGCGAAGTTCACCGTCAAGGAAACGGTCGAGCCCTCCACCCGGTTGGTTCACGACCAGCGTGGCACGGTTCTGACCCGTCCCGGGGATCCGGTGCGCGTGTTCACGGTCTCGGGGCTGAAGCTCGAGGACAAGTTCATCCTGGTGACCACCGATTTTGCCGAGGGCAAACCGGACTTTGCCAATTCCGGCCTCGCCCTCCTGACCGCGTTGGACGAGCAGGGGAGGGAAATTACCGGAACCTTTGCCTCGGGTGGCGCCATCTGGAATTCGAGCCTGGTCGATTTTCGCACCAATGGGCTGATGTTCGACTATGGCTGGGGCGCCGCGGAGGTGATCCTGGATGCGCCCACGATCAAAGCCAAGAAACTCGCCACGGACTCCCAGCATGACGTCGCGGACGCCAACGAGACGCAGGGGTTCATCGCTTTCGCCCGGGGACGGAACGCCTACCTGGCCGGGGCATTGTGCGAGACGGAGCCGAAGGTGCGGGAGTTCTGGCTAAAGTGTCTCGACGAAATGATCGACGCGGGAGTGGACGGGGTGGATTTCCGCGAGGAGGGGCATAGCACCCACACCGATCATCCGGACGATTACGGCTTCAATCAAGTGGTACTGGAAAAGGCGCGGGCGCGGCCGGGGGACCTCCTCACCAATATCGCCACCGTGCGCGGCGAGGCCTACACGGATTTCCTGCGCGAATGCCACCACCGGCTGGCCAAGGCGGGTAAGCAGATGCGCTACAATCTCCAGGTGGATTTTTTCCGGCCGCAACCGCCGGCCAGCCGCTTGCTGGCCTATCCCGCCCACATCCATTTTGACTGGCAGCGATGGATCGACGAGGGGTTGCTGGATGGATCCATCCTGCGGTTTTTCACCCTGCCGTTCAGTTCACTCTATGAGGACGATATCGCCAAGGACATGATCAACCGTTCCGCGAAACGGGGCCTGCCAATCACGGTCAACCGCTATGTCGAAACCCCCGGGGAGAAACTGACGGATGAAGTCCAGCGAGTGAAGTCGGACGGACGCTTCAGCGGGTTCATCTTCTATGAGGTCAACAGTTACATTAATTTCGGGGCCCATCCCGGCGAGTGCACGTTCAAGTATCCGCCGGTGGTGAAGGCGATTTCAGACGCCCGATGAAGTTCTGGAGCCATGCATCCGACCGAGTGAGCAATCACATGATGCCAAGGAGACTATCCTTCACCACGGTCCGCTGCAGCCTGCTGCTAGCGGCCATGGCGGCGTCGGTCTCCCTGCATGGTTCACCGGCGGAAGCACCCAGCCCCGTGACCGGCGCCTCCCGCCAGTTCATGCTCGAGACAATGGTGGATTTCCCCGATGATGCGCTCACAGCCGGCCGGGTGCTTACGCCGCAGGACATCGATGCCTTGATGGCCAAGCTGGCGGAATTGGGCGTGCGACGGGTGAGCTGGGGTTATTACGCCGACGGCCGCGGAGGATTCCTGAATCCATCGGGATTTTCCGAGGATGACACCTATCACACCGACTCGAAGGTTGAATGGAAATATTTCGATGCCACCTACCGGTTGCTGGGCAATCCGCTGAAGGTTGCGGTTGAGGCGGGTCACCGGCACGGCCTCGAGGTCTATGCCTATTACAAGCCCTACGAGACCGGCGGCGGCATCATGTTTCCAGAAGGCTCCGAGCCCGCGAGGAAATGGGGGCGGATGGATTGCATCGGGGGAAAATTCAGCAGCATGGATCCGTTTGTCTTCGCGAACCCCGACCTGCGCATCAAACGGCGCACGGACGATATTCCCTCCTGGGCGGGGCCCGCGGCGGTTCACACGATCCGCCTGACCAAAAGTGATGCCGCCCCCACGCGTCTCGATGCGGCACATCTGGAGATCTGGACCAGTCCGAACAATTTCGGTTATCAGCCCAAGCCGGTCAAATTCGCGTTCGCGGAATCGGTGGAGCCGGCGGCCCGCGAGGTTCGTGACCATTTCGGTAATGTCCTGACCCGCCGCGGTGATCCGGTCCGAGTGCTCACCCTGTCGGGGCTGAACCTGGAGGATAAGTATATCCTGGTGGCTTCGAGTTTCTCCGACGGGAAACCAGACTTTGTGAACTCCGGCCTGGCGCTTATGACGGCCCTCGACGCGCAGGGACGGGAGATCCCGGGAGTGTTTGCCTCCGGTGGCGCCGTGTGGGCGGGCAACTTGGTGGACTTCCGCACGGCGGGACTGATGTTTGATTACGGCTGGGGTGCGGCGCCGATCATCATGGATGCGAGCAACACCCCGGTGGATGAATCGGTAGTCCTGCCGCCGACCGCCGCCAAGCCGCGGGGCAAGCAGGGTTTCATCGCCTTTGCGCGTGGCCGAAATTCCCATCTGCCCGGCGCCTTGTGCGAAACTGATCCACGGGTCCGGGCCTTCTGGCTGCAATGCATCGACGAAATGATCGCCGCCGGGGTGGATGGGGTGGACTTCCGGGAGGAAAACCACAGCACCATGACCGATCACCCGGAGGACTACGGCTTCAATGACGCGATCCTCGAAAAGGCGCGGCTGCGGAAAGGGGACCTGCTGCACAACATCGCGGAGGTGCGGGGCGAGGCTTACACCGAGTTTCTGCGCGAATGTCATCATCGGTTGGCCAAGGCCGGCAAGGCCATGCGCTACAACCTGCAGGTTGATTATTTTCGTCCGGATCCGCCGCCCAACCGCCTGCCGGCCTATCCCGCCAATGTTCACTTTGAGTGGCAGCGCTGGTTGGACGAGGGACTGCTGGATGGAGTGATCCTGCGCTTTTTCGCCCTGCCGTTCAGCGCCATCTTCGAGGATCACATTGCGCAGAAGATGATAGCCAGCGCCCGGCAGCGGGGCCTGCCGGTCACGGTCAACCGGTATGTCGAATCTCCCGAGCTGAGTGCCGAATTGCAGCGCGTGAAGGCCGCCGGGCACTTCGCCGGCTTCATCTTCTACGAGGTCAACAGCTACATCAAGTTTGGCCGCGCACCCGGCGAGTGTGCGCTCAATTATGCGCCGGTGGAAAAGGCCCTCACCGAGGTCCGTCCCGGCAAATGAATTTCCGTTCCGCTCTGTCTCACGCTAAAGGCCATCGCCCCGGCGGCTCCTGTCATCCCAACTTCAAACAACCATGAATCGCATCCTCCTCGACAGTTTTTTCCACATGATGCCTGGGCACCGGCTCAGTCGCAACATCTTCACGGGAGGCTACCGCACGAACTACGGCCGCTATTCCCCGTTCGACGTGTATCACCCCAACGGGGCCTCGATGCTCTACTCCGATCTCTCGGCCGACTACGACATCAAGTTCCTGAACCAGCCTTTCAGTGAAATGACGCTGGCCGAGGCGGACATCCTGCTGGTGCCGAATCCGGATTACCCGCTCTACGAGGGCGCGTCGCCCTACCGGATCGATGCGCCGGACGTCGAGGCAATGATCAACTTTCTCGAGCGTGGCGGCAGCGTCGTGCTCATGATCAACTCGTTCCTGTCCAAAAGTGATTTTTGGGAGGAGAATTTCGATTTCGAGCGGATCACTCCACTTTTGGAGCGGCTGGGTGTCCGTTGGGATCACAACTTCATGTCCGACGACCAGAATATCCTGCCGGCCAAGAACGGAGACCTGACCGTGGGCTACGGGCAGGGTGGGAGGGTGCTGGACGCGAGACTTCCGGTCGGAGCCGAACCGCTTCTCACCTACGAGGGACAGATGTTCGGTTTCGTCAGCCGGAAGGGTCGGGGGAAGATCGCGGTCGTCGGCGATGCCGGCCTGGTGAGCAACGGCCTGTATCATTTCCCGGGATTCGACAACGCGGCCTTTCTGGCAAAATTGTTCAAGGACATGACGCCGGCTTGGGCGGGCGGCCCGGCCAAGGCCTTCGAATGCTTTGAGTTTGGGCATATGAGCTGCGGCACATCCGATCAGGGCATCTCGGAAAAGTTGTTCAGGACGCTGCGCCCCCAGGCTCGCTTCGAGATCGACCACCACTACCGGCACCTCACCTATGAAGGCCGGGCCGCGACCTATGCCGCGCCGGAGACGACGGCACGCCTGCCCTTGAAACTGGACGCCTTGGCGGGCATGAAGAGCGTGACCGGCAAATTCCCCTTTGTGAATATCTGCGAAGGACGCGCTACCGCGACGTTCGATATCAAGCTCAATGTCTCGGCGAAAAAATCCGAGATCGGGATCGATTACACGGTCACGGGCACGAAGGTCAGCGAAAATGTGCAGTGGGCGGACGTGGGCGCTGATCCTGCGGTTTTTGGGGCGATCGGTGATCTGGTCCGGGTAAACACGATCGTGCAGATCCTGGCCGGAACCAACCCGGACGGATCGCTCCGCTACTTTACGATGAAACAGGGCCAGATCCTCTACGACCGCAACGTGCGGAACACCCATTACGGTTTCGATATCCTGCTGGGCAGCCGAAACATCGTGTATTCCCCAACCGTCGGAGGGAAAAGCTGAAAGCCAGCGCCCGCTTCATCGCTCCATTTTCACGCTGTCACCTGATCGTATTCGACCGATCCAATTTCTTTAAGCATAAACCCCGAAGATCCCCATGAACCCACCAGCCATAGTTACGAGCCTCCTAACCCTTACTCCCCGCCTGCTGATCGCCCTCGGCGCCGTCTGCATCCTGTCTTGCCGTGCCGCTGCCTCGCCTACGCTGGGTGAAAAAGGCTCACGGGTAGTGCCGGCCAAGGAGGTGCGAAAATATGTCGATGGCCGGCCGGCGGCGGTTTTGCGCCTGGAAGCTGAGGACCAGGGTGTCGTCCTGAAACATGGCGACGGTCCGGATCAGTGTGACTACCTTGGCGCCCGCGATATCTGGGTCTTTGAGTCCGAAGGCACCTATTACATGCACTACGACGGCGCAGGCGTACTGGGGTGGCTGGCCTGTCTCGCGACCAGCACCGACCTGGTCCACTGGACCAAGCAAGGCCCGGCGCTCGCGCTGGGAAAGCCCGGCGAGATGGATTCAGCGTCGGCCAGCTACGGCACGACCTACCGGGACGGTGCCACGTGGCACATGTTCTATCTCGGGACACCCCACACCTCACCGGCTCCGGATCGCGTGCCGTGGTTTCCCTACACGACCATGAAGGCGCAGTCGGTGTCTCCCGCCGGACCTTGGATCAAGCAAAAGGATGTAACGCCGTTCAGTCCGCAAAAGGGGACATATTACTCCGACACGGCCAGTCCCGGAAACATCATCCGCCAAGGGGACGAGTATATGATGTTTTTCGCCGCCTCGACGGACAAACCCATCCTCCGCACGCTCGGCATCGCCCGTACCAAAAACCTGAACGTGGCTTGGAAGGTTGACCCGGCTCCGCTCGTGCCGTCCGAGGAGCAGGTGGAGAATTCTTCGCTTTATTTCGAGCCGGCCAACCAGACCTGGTTTCTTTTCACCAATCACATTGGCATCTCCACTTTCAAGGAGCTCGGCTTCGATCCTGCGCACCTACCCCCGGAACTCGGCAATCAGACCGGCCCGGGCACCGTGGAATACACGGACTCGGTCTGGGTTTACTGGACGAAGGATCTCAACCATTGGAATCCGGCCGACAAGGCGGTCGTGCTCGATGGCAAGAATTGCCAATGGAGCACGGTTTGCGTCGGGCTCCCCTCCGTGGTCAGGATCAAGGACCGGCTGGCGATCCTCTATGATGCCCCGGGCGGGCACAGCCTCAGTCACATGAAGCGCGATGTCGGACTGGCGTGGCTGAAGCTGCCGCTGATTCCTCCGCACTGAGACTCCCCGCCGGATTTCAGTTCAAGCCAGTTCCTTGAGCGCGCTGACCAGCGCGTCCAGCTCGGCGGTCGTGGTATAGACGTTGGGCGTGATCCGCACGCCCTGGACGCCGGCGGCGGGCGCGTCGATCGCCACCGTCCAGATCCGGTATTTCGCGAGCAGGACCTTGGCCAGATCGCCGGGAGCCAGCCGATTGACGCCGACATTGGCAATGGCACACGCCCGCGTCGACTCGGCCGGGGTATTCAGGGTGATGCCCTTCAGGTCGCGCACCTGACGGGTCCAATATTCCTGCAGGAAGCGCAGCCGGGCTTCCTTGCGCGCGGATCCGATGCGGCGGTGAAAGGCGAGGGCATCGATGATGGAAAGCTCCGAGTGAACCGGATTGGTTCCGATGTGGTTCAGCTTGCGGATGTCATCGACCGGGTAGCCGGCATCACCCAACAGGGGCCAAAGGCCGGCGATCCGGTCACGCCGGACGTAGAGCAGGCCGGTGCCGAGCGGGGCGCTGAGCCATTTGTGCAGGCTGGCGCCGAAGTAGTCGCAACCCAGGTCGGGGATCTTGAAATCCAAGTGGGCGAAGGAGTGTGCCCCATCGACCATTACCGGCACTCCGCGGGCATGAGCCATGTCGCAGATTCGCCGCACAGGCAGCACCTGGCCCGTGATGTTGACCAGGTGGCAGACCATCAGCAGCCGGGTTTTCGGAGTGATGGCATTCTCGTAGAGTGCCACCAGCTCGTCGTCGGACCGTGGATGATTCGGCAGCGAGATGATCCGGTTGACGATGCCATGGCGGCGCGCCTGCTGCTCGAACATATCCAGCATCGAGCCGTAATCCTGCCTGGCCATCACCGCCTCGTCGCCCGCCTTCCAGTCGAGGCCTGAAATCACCGTGTCGAGAGATTCCGTGGTGTTCCGGGTCACGATCAACTCCTCCGCGGCGCAACCGGCAAACTCCGCGAGCATTTTCCTCACCGCCAGCTTGTCGTCGAATTGCCGGGTGCGCAGGTAATACGATCCTTCGAGGTTCATGTCCCGGGCGTGCTGCAAGCCGGCCTCAAGGGTCGGCTGCGGCAGGCAGCAATAGTAACCGTTCTCCAGGTTGATCCGCGCCGGATCGAGGAGGTAGGCCTGGCGGATTTCCGTCCAGAAATCCTGGGCCGCACCGGGCGCTGCCGGCGGGGTGGGAACGGTTCCGGCGGCGCCGTAGAGTTGGTTCCGGGCAACGGAGGCGACCAGCGCGGAGCAGGTCACCGACTTCAGGAATTCACGTTTGGTCATGGTGGGGTGGCTTCGGAGTTCAGCCGGTTGCGGGTTCCCGCCTTCAGGCGACAGCTGGGGCCGGGGGCGGGGCACGAGCGGAGACTAGGAGCCTCCGGGCAGGGTGGCGAGATAGTTGCCGTAGCCGACGATCAGAGTGGAAAGGATCAAAATGCAGATGCCGGCAGTGATCAGGCCGTGCGTGCGCCGGCTCGTGCCACGCCATTCCTTCAGTGCCACGCCCCAGATCGTGCTGAAGATGATGATGCTCGCCATGTGCAGGGTCCAGGACGAGAAACCAAAGCGGCCCATCTGGGTTTCGCCCATCGTGTAGAAGAAGAACTGGAAATACCAGGTGACGCCGGCTAGCGCGCACAGTAGGAGGTTGCGCAGCCGGGGCACCGGTTCGCCTCCGGTAGCCTGGGCCGCGACATATTCGCCGCCGGTGCGGTTGCGGAAATTGAGGATGATGCACCAGATCGCGTTGCTGGTGAAACCTCCGGCCAGCACAACGACCAGCTTGGGCAGGCCGGTCCAGAGCGGGCGGGTTCCGGCGGCGGCAGAAAGCTTGGCGATCGGATCCGCTGCTTCCAGCGCGAAGGCCATGCAGGCGCTCATCACGCCGCAAAACAATGCGACGCCGAGGCCCTTCCTCAGGTTGAATTCCTTGATCGTCGCCCGCTTGGCCTCTTCCGGCAACTCCCGCTCCTTGTTGAGTCCCGCCAGGGCGGATGCCGCGATGCCCGCAACGCAAACGCCGATGCCGAGGAGCGTCATCCGGCCGGGGCCGCTGGCGGCGATCCCGGCGAGGGTGCCCTTGAAGGCCGGCGGAATCAACGTGCCGAAGGCCGCGCAGATTCCCAAGGCGACACCATAGCCCAGCGACATGCCCAGATAGCGCATGGTCAGCCCGAAAGTCAGGCCGCCCAAGCCCCAGAGCAGGCCAAAAAACCATGACCAGAACAACGTGTGGGGCGGTGTCCGGAGGATCACGCCGACCAAATCCTCGGTGAGGATCAGGCCGAGTGCCCACGGGGCGACGATCCAGCTGAAAAAACCGCCGACCAGCCAGAAGGTCTCCCAGGACCAGTTCTTCACCCCGCGGTAGGGGACGTAGAAGCTGCCGGCGGCCAAGCCGCCCAACCAATGAAAAACTACACCGAGGAATGGATTGGGGTTCATTGATATGATATCGCTATGGCCCGAGGTTGAGCACGGTCACCGCGAAAGGCGGTAATTCAATTTCCGCCCCGGACCAATGTTCCACCCGGGCGATTCCCGGCCCGGTGGTCGGGTTGACCGATTCGATCGAGATTCCGGCGACCGGTTCACCTAGGCGAATGGTTGAGACATGATCACGCTTGTTGATGAGGAGGAGTTTTCGGCCGCGCGACGTGGCAAAGGCCTGGGCGATCACATCCGGGTATTTTTCCTTCCGGGGCGTCGCGATCAGCTTGTCGCCGGGGGCGAAATTATCACGCAGCAACTTGAGTGACCAATAGCGGGCGTTGGGTTCTCCGGTTTTCCAGTCGATCATGGTGACACTGGGATACTGGGTTGGGAAACCGACCAGCTGCGATGCGGAAACCACGTCGATGCCGAGCTTGGCGGTTTCGACGTAAATGTAGGCGAAGAGCGCGCTGGCGGCATTCCAGTATTCGGGAGGGATGGCCGGATCAATGGCCAGATCCCGGGTCTCGGCATTCCGGTCTCCGGGCAGGATGGCGCCGATCTCGTTGAGCGCCACCTTGGTCCCGGGTGACAGGCGCCGGCGGATCGACTCGATATAGCGGATCGTGGCGATGAACCGGTCCGCCTGGTCGAAGAAGGTGTATTGCCAGTGCGTGGCCGATTCGCCGGGATCAACCAGAGCGTAGAAATGGTAGGAAATCATGTCGAGCGGAACGCCCGGCAGGTGGTTGGCGGGATTGAGAAAATACTCGAACATGGCCGGATCCACGCTGGGCAGCGCCAGCGAAATGCCGACGAACTTGGTTTCCGGTGAAACCTTGCGCACCGCGCTCACGATGGCGTCATAGCGCTCGGTGTATTGCGGCGGCGTCATGTGGTGTTCCAGATCCGGTTCATTGAAGACTTCCCAATAGGGAATTTTGAACCGGTGACCGGACACGTGCTGCCGGCCGCTTTCGTCCACAAAGCCGCCGTTGACATACCAGCTGACGAGGCGCGCGTAGTAGTCGCCAAGTTCCTTCAAGCCGCCCGGACGGAGTTCGGTGCCCTGCGTGTAGGTCCAGCTGACCTGCTTGGGATCCTGCGGATAGGTCACGGGCTGGTCCGTTCGAAAAAGCCAGGCCGGGATCGTGCTGAAATTGATCATCGCCGGGTGGTCGCCGTTGGCCTGCATGAAATCAACCATGGGCGGATCGATCAGCGAGAAGTCCCACGAGGTCTTGCCCCCGGCCGGAGGTTCGAGTTCGGCCACCGCCAGCTTGGGGTAGGGCAGCCAAGGCACATAACGGACGTAATCTGCTCCCATTTCCCGCACGGCCTTGAAGGCAGCATCATGGATCGGGGAATCGCGCAGCAGCAGGGGATTCACCACCACCTGCAGGCTTGGCGAGGTGCGCGACTCCCGGAGCACATGGCCCCAGTCAATCGTGACCACCGGCGGTTTCACCGGCTGGCCCCACAAGGCCGGGGCGGTCAGCGCGAGGCAGAGCAGCGCCAGCTGGGAAACACCAGGCCGGCATTTATCTGCGTTCATGGGGTAAAAGTAGCGGCAGCAATCCGGACCAGCGCGGTCAGCAAACGCGCGCCGCCTCCAAGCCGAGCAAGGTGGCGAGCTTGTCGATCTTGCCGCCGATGTGTCCCACGCCGACGGCGCAGTGGTGGGCGGGCC
Organism: Lacunisphaera sp.; assembly: GCA_029945445.1. Lineage (GTDB taxonomy): Bacteria > Verrucomicrobiota > Verrucomicrobiia > Opitutales > Opitutaceae > Lacunisphaera. The sequence goes on from JAQSCO010000007.1 coordinate 48,474, forward strand.
CGTGGGCGTTCCAGCGTTTGACGAACTCCCGTGCCCCGCAGGCGAACCGGTAGCGGCTGTTGGTATTGCCGATCTGGAGGATCGGGCCGGGCACGGCCTCGGCTTCGGCATAAAGCAACGCCAGTTTGCCGCCCGCCGCTTCGATTACGGAAAGAAGTGTGACCGGACCGTGTTTGACCGCCATTTCGACCGATACGCCGTGGCCGTTCTTTCCATGGTAAATCCCAAGGGAGCGGACCTTGGTTTTCCCTTGGGCAATCGCGAAGTGCCCGGGGCCGTCATGCCCCATGAGCACCACATCCTCCTTGAAATCCATCGCGTAGTATTCCGTGAAGGAACCACCGGCGCCGAAAAGACTCATGATCTTCATGGCCTGCACGTTTTTCACCTCGTATTCGCCTGCAACTGGCACACCCCGCCCGGTGAGAAGGGAGGTGCCAAGGATGATGGAGGCGATGGTGGTGACGTTTTCCGGAATGCCGGTGCCCTTGTAATAGTAAGCGAGCGAGCCGAGCCGGTGGGTGGCAACCAACTGGTCGAGGGCCACCGAAGTGCGGGCGGCCTCATTGAGGTCGTCGGCAGCGCAATCCGGCTGCACAGCGAAGACGGTGTTGAACTCACGCAGGCGTTTCTTGAGTGCGGCCGGGGTGACTTCGCGGCGGAGCGCGGTCAGTTCGTCAACCTCGAGAATTTCGATGTGAGTGCCGAAGGTGGCGCACTGGGCGGTAAGGTCCGCATAGATATCGAGCATTCCGCTGTAGTAGTGCCCCATGAGCCCGAGTCGGTTGCCCTGCATGCCGGCCACGACCTTGCCGGCTTCAACCCAGGCATCCACTTCGCCCCAGCACAAGGGATCGTTCCCCAGCATGCCGTTTATCTGGTGGAAGCCGATGCCGGCCCGGCGGAACACGTTGGCGATTTCCGGCATCGCGCAGGCCGAGCAGTTCGCCAGCCACTCGGCGGTCATCTTCGTCCGGTTGCCGAGGGCATTAAACTTTGCATAGTCAATGGCCGGAACCGGGGCGAGGTTCAGCACGATGACGGGCACCTTCGCCCGGAGCACGACCGGCAGGACGGTCGAGGAAAGGGCATAGGTGGTGACGTGGAGGAAAATCAGGTCAACATCCTGCCGGCGGAATTCGTGTCCGGCGGCAAACGCCTGGTCCGGGTTGTCGATCAACCCGAGATTGACGATTTCAACTCCGGGCCGGGCCAGTTTTCCCGCCACTTTGCCGACATAGCCCTCAAGGCGGGATTTGAGTCCGGGGAATTGCGGCCAGTAGGCGTCGAGTCCTATGCCGAAGAGACCGATGCGGAGGGACGAGGGCATGCTTCACCCTAGTGCATTGCCGTCCGGGAGGGAATCGGCGCAATGATCTTTGGCATACAGGATATGCTCCGCGCGAAAATGCCGCCAAAAATTCCTGGAATTTCAGGCGTTTTTCCGCAGCACGGACGCCGCTAGCTGTGAAGTTTCGCGGTCCACCATTGTTCGGATGACTTCCGGATCACCTTGATCAATCGCGGATCAGTTGACGCTCTTAGCGGCCCACCCGTAGGAATGTCCCGAAAATCGTGTTCATCGCGGCAGGTTCCGTCTCAGGATTAAGTCCCCAGCCCTCCACGAAGGGAAGGTGGTCATAAACGACCAGCAGTTTGCCCGCCTCGACCTCAACCATTCCGGTGTATGCGGTGCTCCTCAGCTGGCCGCCCGAACTGTTCCGCGCGTCAACTTGGCTGCCCTTCGTCACCTCGGTTGGGTCGGTCCACGACTCGCCACCGTCGACGCTGAAACGAACGGCGCTGGAATCCGGCCGGCCAGTGGAGCAGGCGAGGATCCCGCTCTTCATTTCCATCATGGCGGGTTTCACCCCGCGAAAGCCGATTGAGACCGGCTTGGTCCAGGTCTTGCCATCGTCGTCCGACCAGGCCTTGCTCATCAGGTTGTTGCCGCCACGGCGCATGACCGAAAATAGCCGGCCGTCTCCCAGTCGGATCATCCGTGGCTCACAGGGTCCCTCGTAGCTTTTTTCTCCCGCTGGATCCGCAATCCCGGGGTCGGTTTCATTGCCGGCGATGGTGCTTAAATAATTCCAGTTTTTTCCCGATGGGTCGGATTTCACCACAATGGTCCGGTAGAATTTATCGCCTTCAAGTTTCCCGTACATGGTCGTCAGCCATCCGCCGTCCCGCGCGGCCGTGATGGTGCCGCTGAAGATCATGAGCGCGGTCTCCTTGATTTTCCCCACGCCAAAGGATTTCCGATTGTCCGACTGTCGCTGTCGCATTGCAGGCCTGGGGAGATGGATTTTCACGTCACGGCTGAAGAGACTGGTGTTGCCGCCGTCGCTGAGTCGCACCGAGACAGTTTCGAGATTGCAGTAGTCGTCACCCGGCCCGGGCAGGGGATAACCCGCCACGATCAACATGCTGCCGTCGGGCAGCGCCGGATCCCTGGTGTAGGCGGCCTCCCGATAAATCATGCCACCCGTGTTGCGCATACTCCAGGTCCGTCCGAGATCCTTGGATACAACATAGGCCCAAAAATTCGCCTCCACCTCCAGGTCGTCGGCGTCGAGGCTGAAATCGCAGATCAGTTCGCCGGTGGAGAGCATTTGCAGCGAGGGGAAGAAGCCGTATTTGCGGACTTCGTGGATCTTTACGGTGTCCAACACCTCAACTTTGAGCGCCCCGACACTGGGCGCCGCAGAGGCGCGGAGCAGGGCGAAGCAGGTGAGGAGAATGGGTAGAATCTCTTTAGCTTTCATGGAGGATGATAGGCCAAGCCCGGAACAGGTTTTAGAATTCGTTGAAAATCTCATGGCCTGGGCGCAGCGAACCGTCGGCCTCAATGAAGGAAAGGTTGCCGGGAAAACCAACGTGGCCGAACTCGGCGCGATGAGCGTCCGCAATCAGGCTATGGTGGAGCAGATAGACGAGTTTTCCGATCTTGCGTTTCCGGAGCTGCGTCAGTGTGTAGCGGACGATCTCAGTCCGCTTGGCGTCATCCCGTTCTCCCCAGCAGGTCTCCGAGCACAGGAGCGGCTTTGCCACCTGCCGCGCGAATCCGACGTACACATCGAGCCGCTTTTCGTAGTCCGCCTTGCCGCCGTCGGGTTTGTCCGGTTGAGGAATCCAGTAGGGGTGAATGGAAAGCACATCACTGATCGGCTCGATCTGCTCGATGCCAGCCAGCCCATGGTCCGGATGGATCCCGACGGTAACCGGTGCGATCGCACCCAGTTGCTTGCAGCGGCCGTGCAGGGCCTTTAGCCACGCGAACTCGGCATTAACGATTTCCGGGATTTCGGCCGGTCGCTGGATGTAGGCGAAGGGCTCGTTGCAAAGATCCCACGCCAGGATGCGCTCATCCCGCGCATGCCCCCCGACAATGGCTTCCATAAAATTATCGAACATTTCCGGCTTTCGCACCCAACCGAACCGGTCCCCCGGAAAAAAATGATCGATGTAGATGCCGCCGTAATCGAGCACGGGATCATGCCAGCGGTTAAACAACACGGGCATGACCTTGCAGCCAATCTCCGCGGCGAGCTCGAGAGTCGTGGAGAAATTATGAGCGTAGCCCTGGGGATCACGATTGAAGGCACTCCATGACTGCCACCAGCGCAAAGCGTTCATCCGAGGGAAGTATTTCTTCCCGCGGGCCAGCTCGAGCGCGATCGTGCGGGCGTCGAACTTTTGCCATAGCTCAAGGCCCGTGCTGCCGTAACTGGGTTGATAGTTGAAGCCGGCAATCCGCGACCACGCCGATTCGGGCATGGCGGTCGTGTCTTCGGGCTTTTCGGCGCGGGCCAGCCTTGGCAGCGCCAGGCTCGCGGCTACCAAGCTCAACGTTTTCAATGACTGCCTGCGCGTGACGGGGTGGCTCGGTGAAAAATGGCCCGGTGCAGTATCACCGCCTAGGGCACGCGGGGTTGCGGGGATCAGTGGGGACGGATGCATGGGTTCGCGGTATTCGGGTGTGATGGTGAATTGCCCTTTACGGTTTAAGCCTGATGCACGGGACCCATACGAGCGACCCGCTTGCGATTGACGGTTCGGCGGTGTTTTAGCGGCGACGTTTAGGAAGCTCAGGCAGGAGCGAAGGTGTGTATTAGCGAAGTGGCACGGGTGGAGTTCAATATTCTCCATTGACCGGGAGAGGCGGCCTATGGGTGAGCCAGATTGATGGGAATGCTTCGGTCTTGCTTGAGCTTTGTTAGTGACATGGCCCACACGCTGACATTGCTGAAGTCCGCTTTGGCATTGCCCACGAGGAAGCCCACCCGGCCACTGCCCTTTTCGTGGGTGTAGGTCTGCATGAGCAGGTCATCGATGTATAACTCAATCAACTCCCAGCGGCACAGGAGGCGGAAGGTATGTTCACGGCCGTCGTCCAAGCCGGTGACAGTGGCGCAGTTTCTGCCGGTCACATCCTCGGACGAAAATACCATCCCGCCGTCCGTGCCGGTAGTGAGTCGCCCGATATGGGTTTCGCGGTCCTTGGCCGGCCCGACGCCAAGTTGCACACTCATCGCTTGGCCGGGCTTTTCCTCGAAGACAAATCCTGCCACGGGCCGCGCCGCGGCGGGATCGCCCTTGGTCAAGGCATGGGCGGTGATTCGGCCCTCCATGATGATGCCCTGATCAAGATCGAACGAATCGACAAGATAACGCAGTTCGCCGCCATTCGGTTTACCCGCCCCGTCGAGTTCAAAATTCTGCTGCCTGGGCTGCAACCGCCCAGCCTTCAGGGCCTCGTTGCCTTTCCACCAGCCGAGTCGCAGGTGGCCGGCCTGGTCGATGATGGGCTTGCGCAAAGGCAGCATGCATGGTCCGGGTTGCCCATGCTGCAACAACGAGTAGTTGGCGATGAGCAGCTCGTCCTTCGCCCGCACCCACGAGGCCAGCCAAGTGAGATGTTCGCCCGTGTTGCCGCAGAGGCGGTACGCTTCGGCATCGGGATGAAAGGGCCCCCGCGGTCCGTCGCCAATGAGGGTGTAGGTCGCGTAACCTTTGTGTCCATTGTACCCACTGGCCCCGCCCAGCAGGTAGTACTTTCCGCCGATCCGCTCACAGCCGCCGTATTCGAAATGATTTCTTGGCGTCACGTCGCCCCATTCGGTTTTCGCCGGAGGGAGCACGTCCCATTTGAGGCCGTCCTTTGACTCCATCATTGCGGGCAGATCCATGCCCTCTTTCGGTACCGCCACCACATAGCCCCAGTAGCCTGCCTCCGGGTGGCCCTCTGCCTTCGGTAACATGTACATGTGATCCCAGCGATCCTGCCGGTACCAGCGGTCATCCGGATGAGTCGAGGTGATGTATTCCCAATGGCGCAGATCCTTGGACTGAAAGAAGCGCATCGTGTCCTGCGGCAGCTGATGCTTTCCCTCGAAATGTCCCACGCCGTGATCCATGATGAACCGGTCACCCGCTTTGACGACGAAGCACTTGAAGAACGAGGCGCCGTCGGTGCGGTCATGTTCGCTGATGATCTTGCCCTGGTCCTGCCAGTGCACCCCGTCCGGCGACGTGGCGAGGAGACAGAAGGCGTCGTCGCCTTCGGTATCGTACATCATGTACGCGTAATACTGCCCGTCATGCCAAAGGATGGTGGGATCCCACATCGACCCGGTCTCCGGCTTGAAGACCATGGCGCCTAATTCAGGGCACGGGATGACAACCATCAGGATGAGCGCCAGTAACCCGAGTAATATGGAAGTCGTATTTTTCATGAGTTTTATTCTCCTTTTGCAGTCCGGTGGATGGTTTGCTGAGGTGAGTTGATTGGCGTGCAGCTTTAAGACGGCGGGTGTTGAGACGTAGGCGTCCGGGCGCGGCGTGTGACCTCAGGCCGGAGCATCCGGGGCTCGGTCATCCTCCCGCAGATCCTCGGCGCGCGGGCGGGGGACGGCCGGCAGTTTGGCCGCGACAAGGGAACTCGTCAGCAGGAGCAAGATCAACGCGGCCACGAAGCTGGTGCGGAGACCCCAGTGGTCGGAGATTTGGCCGTATAATACGGGGGCCACGCCCACGAAGGTGGCGATCAGGGTCAGGAAGGCGAGGTTGCGGCGCACCTGCCATTTCGCCGAGCACTGCACGGCATAGTTGACGTAGTAAACCCCAAACAATTCGCCCGCCCCGTTGATGCCAAAGGCCAGCAGGAACCAGTAACCGGGCACCAGCAAGATCCAGACGACCGCGGCGACCTGGAGGCCGACGGTGACCAGCAAGGGCAGCTTGGGGTTGGTGCGCGTGAGCAGCCAGCCGAGCAGGAAGCCGCAGAGGATCTTGAAGGAGAAGCGGAGGGTCAGCTGGTATCCCGCCAGGTTTTCCGACATTTGCCCGACGGCCTCATGCGTGAAGATGCTCATGTTCACCTGCACGAGGTTGCCGCAGTAGACGAGGAGGTAGGCGATGCTGACCGTGAGCAGTACGCGGTTGCTGACGAAGGACCGGAAGCCGCCGATCATCGCGGAGTGGAAGCTCTCCCGCTCGACATCGGTGCGAGGCAGCGGAATGGTGTAAAAGCGGACTAGGAACGCCGCCACGGCCATGGTGGCGGCGCTGCCCGCAAAGAGGACGGCGTAATTGTAGGGATAGGCCGGCGCCAGCCAGAGCGGGGGAACCCAGCCGAAAAGTTTTCCGTCGAGCAGCAACTGGGCCCCTAGGGAACCAATGACCGCGAACCCCGGGCCCCAGCCGTAGGCCAATCCCAGCGCCTTGCCCCGCCACTGGGGCGAAACGCCCCGGTCCAAGGCCTCCCAACTCAGCACGTTGACCAGACCATTGGCCGCACCGAGCACACCGGCATGCAGCACCAGGGCTCCAATGATCAGCCTGGCGGAGGACGTTGCGACCAGCACGACCGCCATCCCGATGCCCATGACCGCCATCAGGCCATAGGCATAGGTCAGCGACTTCTTCAGCAGCCGGGCCTGGGGAAACAGCCAGGCCACGACGATGGGAACCCACACCATGAACAGGAACACGGTGCTGGGAAGATTGGCGATCGTGTCCGACGTGTGCAGATGCTTGCACAACCCCGCCTGGACGAGACCGACGTAGAGCGCCGGGGCCGACAGGTAGATCAGCGAGACCTGCGCCGCATAGATCAGGGCGTTGCGGTTCTGCAGGCGAGGCTCCAGCCCGCAGTGACCCGACTCAGCGGGCGGGGCGGAAGTGGCAGTGTTTTTAGTCATGATGCTGAGGATGCGGGCGGGTGCAGGTTGAACTCACGGGGAGACGCGCCAGTCGGCCGGGACGGACGTGGTGATTACCGTGCGCATGCACGGAGTCGAATAGCGGTGGACGCAGGCCCCAACCTCGACGAGCGCGGTGAGACATGTTGATGGGATGCTTGGGCCCGGTGCGAATCTCGGTGGCAGATTTGTCTGGGACAATCACGGACAACTCTGGCGGTCATGGCGAACCAAGGGAAGACGCTAATGCCTCCGCCCGGCTGGTGGCAAAAAGGTTGGAATAAAAAAGGAGCTCAGATTGAAAATCTGAGCTCCTTGCTTGAAAGGCTAACCGGTAAACTTACCGGAAGCTATAGTTCACAGACAGGCGCATCATGCGGGGATCACCCACGTCCGCATCGCCCGGACTCCAGGCTCCCGCGATGAATTGCTCGTCGAAGACGTTGTTCACGCGGAACGTGTAGCTCAGGTTGCTGTTGACCTTGTAGCCCACGAAGAGGTTGGCCACCGTGTAGGAGTCAAAGGACTTGCCGCCGCGGAAATACCGGTTGCCGGAGAAGTAGGCGCCGCCACCCACGTTCCAACCCTTGGCTCCGCCGTCCGTGAAGTTGTAGCGGGTGAAGAAGCCCGCGCTATCGTTCAGCGTGTTGCTGGCGCGCTTGCCGTCCGAATCAAGGGTTTTGCCCTTCCAGAACACGGCGGTCAGCTGCCAGTTGTTGGTGAGCTGCATCTGGATGTCGGCCTCAATGCCGGTGTATTTGCGGGAGGGAGACAGGATGTAGTAACCGACGCCGCTCGAATTGCGGAAGCCGGAGTTCACCGGAATGTTGGCCAGCGTCAGCCAGTAGTAGTCCAGCGTGGCGGTCACCTTGCCGCCAAGCACATCGGTTTTGACGCCGATTTCGTTACCTGTGCCCGACCGGTTCGGCAGGCGCTTGCCATTGATGTCGATCGTGGTGGAGGAGGTCGCTTGGAACATGGTCGCGTAGCCGTAGTAGATCGAGACGTCCTTCACGGGCTTCACCACGATGCCCCCGCGCTTGACGTTGTCGCTGGTATTGTTCGCCGGCGACTGAGTGTTGGTGGCTTTGATGTGCGACATGCCGGCATTCACAATGAGCCGATCATCAAGGAAGTTGGCGGTCTCGAGGAAGTAGAGCGTCTGGGTCACGCCGTCTTCGTTGATGGGCGCCGGCTTGTGCTTCGGCGAGGTCGGGATCGCAATGGTGTTGAAGTTGATCGGATTCTTCAGGCTGGTGGTGATGAAAGCCGGAGTGTAGGTGAAAGTTTCGCCGATGCCCTTGCGGGTGTCGTAGAGGTAACCAAAATTGGTCTGGAGTTTCACTTTGCCCAGCTCGTATTTGCCGATGTTGTCCGTGCCGTAGACGTAGGAGATGAAGTTCTCGTCGTAGTCAAAGTAGTCGAGGGTGAGGACATCGTTAACAAAATCCTTGGTGCCGACATACAAGTAGTCGATGGACGGACGGTCGCCACGCTCGCGCTGATAGTTGACGCGGGTCTGCCAGTTCTCGTTCCACTGATGGGTCACGTTCAGGCGGACGTCGTTAAAGTAGAGGCCGTAGGTGCCCCAGTCAGGCTTGTAGGCGAAGTTCTTGCCCTTAGGCGAGGCATACTGCTTGAGCGTCGGGCCCGTGTTATCGATCACGTTGGCGGCGTCGAAGGTGCCCAGTTCCAGCTGGTGCCAGTCGTATGAGGCACGGACAGTGGTCTTGCCGTTGGTCCATTGCAGGCTCGAGTTGACGACCCGGCGATTATCGCGGTAGGCCGAGCTAAAACCGTCGGACTTCTGATAAGCGCTGACGACCCGATAGGAAAAACCCTTCCCAATCGGCCCGGTGATGTCTGCGTCCACCCGGTTCCAGCCATCGGTGCCGAGACTCAAGCCGAAATTGGCTCCGAAAACCGGCTGGGGCTTCTTGGTGGTCTTGATGACCAGGCCAAAGAGGCTGGGGTTGGAACCATAGAGCAGCGCCTGCGGGCCCTTGAGGACTTCATACGTGTCGATGCCGGCGTTGTCGGCAAAGAAACTCAGGTCGGGGATATCATCCGTCATGGTGAAGCCCACGCGCTGGCCACGAATCTGCATCTGCTCGCCACGGACATAGGGATTCACGCCGCTGACGACAAACTTCAGCGTGTCGCTGGCCGACTCCGGCGCGGCGATGTCATCGATCAGATCTCGCGGAATGACCCTGACATTAGCTGACATGTCGAGCAGGTCCTGGCTGGTCTTCATGCCCGACACGGATTTCTTGGCGAAATAGCCTTTGTCCTTTGAGCTTTGGACTTCAAAGGCCGGCAGCTGGATGGTTTCGCCTGTGGTGGACTTGTCGGTCGCGGCGGGAGCCGGGGCGACCTGCGCCTGGCCAAGCGTGGTGGAAATAGCACTGATCAAAAAGGTTCGCACGGCGAACCGCAGCAGGCTGACTTTGTGTTGGGGTTTTGGTATCATGGTGTGTGGATTTAGGAACAACGAACAGATTGAGCTACTCGCACGGGACCAGTGCGGCCCGGAAATCATAAATGTTAACGCCAAGGCCGAGTCCCAAGGCCATGTATGCACAGCAGGTGGTCTGGGCTTGCGGCCGTTTGCTTCGGCGGATCGGTCGAAGGGTTGATTCAGGCATGTCTTATGTAGAAGTTAGAATATCTGATTGCAGTAGCCCTTTGAATCCCATTATTGATCTATTCCATACAATATATGCTCGTGTATACGCGTATATTCCCAGGCTGAAACATGAACTATTTCAAGTATTTCCTGCCTTCCCCAGACCAGGCGATCTGGGGCTTGGGGGTAACGGCCACTGGCTTTACCAGCGTGCCCCCCGGATCAGCCTACCCCCTGTCGCGCCATCCTGATGACCATCATTTTGTCTGGGAGCGTGGCCGGGTGTTGGAGGCGTTGCAGATTGTATTCATTGAGGCAGGTCGCGGCACCTTTGAAATGCGCAAGGGCGCTTCCCTCGATATTGAGGCCGGTAGCGCTTTCGTTGTGCTCCCCGGCGCCTGGCATCGCTACCGGCCTGATCCAGCCGTGGGCTGGGACGAGAGTTGGATTGAAGTGCAGGGACCCTTGGTGGATGGCTTGGTGCGGCAGGGCGCGTTCGAGGCCCGCAGCTCGGTCAGACGCGGGGCCTTCTCGGTGGGACTCGACAAGGCGCTGGAGGAAGTCCACCTGCTCGCTCGCGGCGAGAAGTCCGGCTTTGATCCGCAAATGTCGGCGCGGGCCTATGCGGTCATTGCCTGTTGGGCCTTAATGGGGGCCGAGTGCTCCGCGCCGACGACCCTGATGCAGGCCGTCTTCAAAGCGGAGCGCCACATGACGGAGCATTTCAGTGAGTCGATCGACCTTGAGGCATTGTCGCGTAAACTGGGCGTGGCCTACTCGCATTTTCGCCGCGCGTTTCGCCAACATACAGGCTATGCCCCCTGGCAATATGTTCTGCGGCTGCGGCTCGAGCGTGGGCGCCGGCAGCTGGCGGCCGATGAGGACGTCACCGTGGATGAAATCGCCCTCCGGTTGGGCTTTAGTTCAGGATTTCATTTTTCCACGACCTTCAAAAAAGCCTTTGGGGTGTCGCCCGACCATTGGCGCCGGAAAGTGCATGCGCTGGCCCACTTGGAGGGAGACAAAATGCTTCTCACGCAAAAACGCACCCGGGGAACGCCGAGAGCTGATTGGATGAAGGATTTGGGGGATTTTCGCACGGGATCCTGATCGGACTCTCCCCGGCGAAGATCCCACGCTCCTGCCTTCGGAAAATACTCGGGCTAAATACTCCCCATGCTGTCCAATAAAGTGGCTCTGATTACGGGCTCCACCAGTGGCATTGGACTTGGCTTGGCGCGCGAATTTGCGCGCCAAGGGATCCACGTGATGCTGCATGGCTTGGGCGAGCCGGGCGAGGCGGAGCGCTTGCGAAAGAGTTTAGCGGAGGAAACGGGCGTGAAGGTAAGTTATGATGATGCCGATCTAAGGACCCCGGAGAAAGTCGCCGGGTTGGTCGCCAAAACCGAGCAGCTATTCGGTTCGCTGGATATCTTGGTCAACAATGCGGGCATCCAGCATGTAGCGGCAGTCGAGGAATTCCCTTTGGAGCGCTGGAATGCGATTCAGGATATCGTCCTCAACTCCAGTTTTCACGCCATCCGGGCGGCGGTGCCTGGCATGAAGCGGCGGGGCTGGGGCCGGATCATCAATATTGTCTCAGCCCATGGCCTGGTGGCGTCGCCTTTCAAGAGTGCTTATGTGGCCGCGAAGCATGGTCTCGTTGGTCTCACCAAGACGGTGGCGCTGGAACTCGCCGAAGTTTCGATTACTTGTAACGCGATTTGTCCAGGCTATGTTCGCACGCCATTGGTGGAGGGCCAATTGGAGGCGCAGGCCAAAACTCGCGGCCTTTCGCGGGATCAAGTCATTCGTGAGGTGATTCTCGCGGCGCAACCGACACGGCGCTTCATTGAGGTGGAGGAAATTGCCGCCCTCGCCGTCTTTCTCTGCGGGGAGCAAGCCCGCTCGATCACGGGTGCCGCCATCCCAGTGGACGGAGGGTGGACTGCCCGCTGATTTCCTCACAGGGTGCCGCGACCAAGGGCATCGGAGGATCTTGCCGAATGTCCGCGTGGACGTTGGGGCTTCAGCAACGAAGGCAATCGAGCCGCCGGCAATAGCGCGGCAACCACGAGCCGCAGCTAGGCTGAAGAATGGAAACTATATTATGCGCGATCCCGATCGCCCAGGCATGCCCGTCGCAAGGGTGGGCCATGGTATTCCGGCCGGAAAAAATGCGCCAGGTGGATCCGTCGATCACCTGGTAGGAAGGATCACCGCGCATGAAATCAGCGGATGGCACGGGTGGGCGATGTCGTTTCCACCATGATGTGGCCGCGAATGCTGAAGCTGTATCCTTGGGCCAAAAAATCCTCTTGTTGACCGGCGCTCAGTTTCCCCATGATTCGTGAGCCGGCCGACTGATCGCGGCCATTTCCCCATCCCAACCACCGTAATATGAAGAAACAGCGCATTGGAATTGTCGGAGTCGGGCGCATGGGCGCCAACATGGCCCGTCGCCTCAAGGAAGTCGGTTACCCCGTCACGGCGGTCTACGATGTGCGCCCGGCGGCCGCGACCAGCCTCGCGCATGAACTCGGTTCCAAGCGAGAGAGTCGATTGGCGGCGGTGACTGCGGCGGCCGACGTGATTTTCACCGTGGTCACCGACGACCGGGCCCAGTTGCAGGTCTTTTCTAATCCGAAGGACAACCTGCTGATCGGGGCCTCGGGCAAGACCTTCGTGAATTGCGCCACCCTGTTGCCCGCGACCCACATGACGGTGGCACGCTTGGCAAAAAAAGCCGGGGCGCAGGCGCTCGAGGCCTGCATGGCTTCGAGTATCAACCAGGCGCGGGCCGGGACCCTTTATCTGATGTGTGCCGGGGATAAATCGACCTTCGATCGCATCAAGCCGCTGCTCGCGCAGCTGAGTGACCGCGGGAAACTCATGCGCTACATGGGTCCGGCCGGCCACGCCGCCAAGGTCAAGGCGCTGGTCAACATGGTCATGAACATCAATACGGCGGGCTTGGCGGAGGGGTTGGGTCTCGCCTCGGCCTTGGGCCTTGACCTGCCGCTGGTCATGGAGGTGTTCGCCCAAACCGGGGCGAACTCGCGCATCCTGGCCACCGACGGGGACGACATGGTCAACCGGGAACATTCGTGTTTCTTCAGCGCGCGGCATGCAGCCAAAGACAGCAACATTGCGCTGGCTCTCGCACGAAACGCGAAACTCAGGCTGCCACTGGCGAGCGCAACTTACCGCCAGTATGTCAGGATGATCCGACTCGGACTGGGGGAGCTGGACAAGTCGGGCATCGCGGAACTCACGTTCAAGGGCCGGAAGGGGCGGGCTTGAAACGACCGATCCTGCGACATATCGCCGCCAGCTGGTCAATGGGGCCCGATTTTTTGAGCGAGTCGGGTAGGGCCGCCTGATCTGCTCAGAGTCCGAGTTCGTGCTGGGCTTCGGTCATCATGGGGTGCTCGAAAGCGCTCGCGTAGGCCTCGAGGGTGCCGGCCCGGAGCCGCAGCTTGCGTCCGGCACTCCGCCACTTGGTCACCGCACCGATTACCTCCCGCAGGATCAGCCGGGCTTCCTTGGCCTTTAGGCCAAAGCGGGGTGCGGCCGTCAGGGCCGCGGCCATCGAAAACTCCGCGGAGGTTTCGGCAATCGGGGTCTTGGTCGTCTGGGCCCGGTCGATCTCCGGCACGGGATTGAGGTCATAAGCGGGCGACAAGGCCCAGCGGCCGGGTGCCCGCATGAGGAAGCCGTGGTTGCGCAGGTGATCGTCATAGTTGCTGGCCAGCAGCGAAAATACCAGCCGCCGCCAGAGTTCCCGGAGGTCCCCCGGCACGTCGTGGCCGAACTGCCGGATGCCGTCGGCCAGCAGAGTGTAGGCGCCGGGTTCGCCCGGCGCCAAGCCGAGGAGCGTGGCGCCCGAGATGAACGGTATCCGCCGGCCCTCGGCCCGGTCGAAGCGCGCGAGGGCCGAGACCTGGCGCAAGCCGATGGGCACGAGAAGGTGGCTGGCCGTCCGGATGCCGGCGGCCTGGGCCAAGGTAAGGGCGAGGATCTCCCCGGCCGCGATGTCCCGGGTG
>JAQSCO010000008.1 GCA_029945445.1 Lacunisphaera sp.
CCGGCGGCGGCGAAGCCCTTGCGCACGCGTTCCTCGGCCACGCTCTCGCGGAAGCCGGACTCGGTGAGCATCTCGTCCTCGATGAAGATGCGGACGCCCGGCGGCTGGTCGGCCAGGGTGCGCTCGTAGAATTCGGAAAGGATGTTGTCGCGCGAGCCGGCGAGCAGGTCGGCCGAGATCTCGGGCTTGCCCTGCGCGAGGCGGGTGTTGTTCAACTCGCGGCAGATGAGGCTGAGCAGCGAGGGCTCGACCTCGGCCACGGTCAGCTGCGCACCACCGGCGACAAAACGTACGACGGCCTCGGCCACGGCCTCGCTGACGAGGTGCGGCGCCGGGGCGCGCACCGCCGACACGGCCTGCGCGCCGGTCATGCGCGCGAGGCGCATGCGGTTCTGCGTGACGGACGGCATCCGGTCCTTCAGGCCCTCGAGGTGCGCGAGGTAGTCCTCGCGGAGCGAGATGAGAATGCGGTAGTCGGCGCGGGCGAAGTCGAACTTGGCGGCGTCGGCCTCGTCGCGGTCGATGCGGGCCTCGAGCGCCGCCGGCGGGCGGTTCTCGACGAGGTCGGCGAGGTCGGTGAGAAACTCCTGCGCGCGCTTGCGGCCGGCGTCGTCGGACTGTGCGAGGGTGAAGATCTCCTCGAACTGGTCGAAGATGAGGATCGGGATGAGCGTGCGGCCGTTGGCGTCCTTGAGCACGTCGTCGCGGTGATGAAGAAATTCCCAGAGCGATTCGCCCGCCACGGCGGTGCCGCTCTGCGTCCACGAGCCCGCGGCCTCGGTGGCGCGGAAGACGGCGCGCTTGATCTGCTCGGAGGGCGGCGGCGAATGCGGGTCGTAGTCGAGCCGCACGTAAACGGGGCAGAAGCCCTCGGGCCGGAGGCGTGGCACGAGGCCGGCCTGAAGGATGGAGGTCTTGCCGAGGCCGGACTGGCCGAAGAGGACGGTGAGGAGCTTGCGCTGGACGCGGCGACCGAGCTCGGCGCCCTCTTCCTCGCGGCCGTGGAAATAGCTGCGCGTCTCCTCGGTGAAGGAGACGAGGCCCAGCCAGGGATTCTGGGCGTCAACGGTGGCGACCGGCGCGGCGGCGGCGGGAACAGGATTGGTTTTCATGCGCGGCGGGCGTTGACGAGTTCCTGAAGGCGGCGGGTGAACTCCGGCGGCGGCTCGCCCCCGGGCAGGCGGCTGAAGTGGACGGCCTTGAATTTTTCCGGGACGACGGCGTCGGCCTCGGTCGTGCCGTCGATGCAGAGCGGCAAAATGAACACGGCGCCGTCCGCCATGCCGCGCGTGCGGTCGACGGCGTAGCTCCATTCGCGACGGAAAAAGCCCTCGTGCCGCCGCTGCGTGGTGGCCGACACGACCGGCAGGAAGAAGGAGCACTGCGCGATGTTGCCGCGGATCTTACGGTCGTAGTCGTCCCCGCTCTCGAGGCGGTCCATGTCGAACCACACCGTGATCCCGGCGGCCTCGAGGCCGGCCTTGATCTTCTGCACGGCGGGCAGGTCCTCGCGGGCATAGCTGATGAACACCGCGTTCTCCGGCATCTCGCGCGCCGGGGGCAGGAAGCGCATGGGTGCGGCCGCGCCCCCGCTGCTGCCGGCGGCGCAGCGGCGCGCTGTCCAGCGACGGTGCAGCTCGGCGACAAATTCCTCGGCGCCGGAAAACATCCGGGTGCGCACGCTGACCTGCTGGAGGAAGGACACCAGCCGCACGTCCTTCAGGCTGTGATTGTCGGCCAGGATCTCGCCCACGTCGCGCGGGTCGGAGAGGCGGCGGCGCTTCGTCATGCGCAGGAAAAGCCGCGCGAGCCAGTTGGAGAAATCGCTGCCGATGACGAGCAGGTGGTTATGCTCGAGGGCGTGGAAAAGCTTCTCGGGTGTCAGGTGCTCGCTTTGCAGCGCGCAGACGAACTCAAGCATGTCCTCGTCGGAGATGACGTAGGTCGGCGAGGCGGAGAGCCGGCCGAGCAGGTGGTAGACGACGGGGCGCTGGAGGTCGTCGCGCTCGACGGGCAGGTCGACGACGCGGTTGGGCGCGTAGGCGAGGACCTCGGTGTTGGCGGCGCCGCCGAAGCGCACCTGATTGACCGCCGCCTCGAGCAGCGGGTCGAAGGTCATCGAGACGTAGAGGTTGAAATCGGTGATCTCCGCAAGCTGGCGCAGCGGCAACGGCGGCGCGAACGCCGCCTCGCGCATGATGGTGCGGAGGCGCGTGTAGGCCTCCTCGCGCCGGCCGTGGTTGGCGAGGTAGCTGCAGACGACATCGTTCAGCGCGAGGGGCTTCGCGAGCGGCGCGGGATCGACGTTGAGGCGCGCGGCGAGTTTTTCGGCGAGCCAGTCCAGCAGGAGCCGCGGACCGGTCTCGGTTTCAACCTTCAACAATTCGGGGCCGACGATGGGGATGACGCGCTTTTCCTCGATGTAGTTGAGCAGGTCCTCCCACACGTCGTCATGGAGCGGCGCCGAGGAGAGGGTGGCGGCGGATTCGGGGGATTCAGATTGCATCAGTGTGGGTGTTGGACTGAGGGAGAAAATCAGGATTTCGCCGGGCGCTGGCCGGACGCAGCGTCCCAATAGCTCCGCAGGTGCGGCTGAAAAATCACCGCACCGGATGTGTGTGTGTTATCCGGCATAAGTCGCGGTAGGGCATGCCAGTTATGCTTAGACCTTGCCAGCTCAAACCCTCAGTGCCACCCGTTGAAATACCCTATTAAGGCCGAATGTCCTCCCCCGCCCCCATCGCCAAGCCGGCTTTGAAACCCGAGACCAGCAGCGCCGACGCGATTGTCGCGATCCGCGGCCTGATCCGGCGAGGCCAATTTCTCGCGGCCTATGATATCGCGGAGGAGACGGAGGTTCACCCGTTCAAGCCGGCGATCACCCCGCCGGCCTTGGCGGAGATCAAGTATCTCCGCGTGCTGGCGCTGGCGCGTTCCGGCAGTTCCAAGCGGGCGGCGGCGGAGGCGGCGGCCCTCGCGGCCACCCTGCCCGCCGACCTGTCCCCCGCGCTGGTCGAGGACGTCGCCGCCCTTTCCGCGCGCATCGCCAAGGACCGGGCCATGCAGGCTTCCCCGTCCGAGCGCCCCGGGCTGGCCGAGGCGGCCGCCCACGCCTATGAGGAAGTGTATCGCCGCCTCGGCCGGTCGTATGCCGGCATCAACGCCGCAACCCTGTGGCAGATCGCCGGCCGCTCCGCGCAGGCCCACGACCTCGCGCGCGACGTGCTGAAGGTCGTCGCGCGCGAAACCGCGGCCCTCACCGGTCCCACCGATGGCAACTACTACTGGGTCTGGGTGACCCGCGCCGAGGCGCTGCTCGTGCTCGGTGATACGGACGGCGCCATCGCCGCACTGCAGACCGCCGCGATCGGCGCCCAGGATGACCTCGGGGCCCACGCCACCACCCGCCGCCAGCTTCGGTTTTTGTGCCACGCGGTCGGCGCCGATCCCGAACCGATCCTCGAGGTCCTGGCCCAGCCCGATGTCGTGCACTATTGCGGACACATGACGGCCGCTCCCGGAGTGACCGCCCGGTTTCCGCACGAACAACAGGCGGCAGTCGCCCAACAGATCCGTGAACGCCTGCAGGCGCGGCGGGTCGGTTTCGCCCACGGTTCCCTGGCCAGCGGGGCCGACATCATCACCGCGGAGATCGCGCTGGAACTCGGCGCCGAGCTTCATCTCGTCATCCCTTTCGACCTCGACGAGTTCATCGCCATCAGCGTCGCGCCGGCCGGCCCGGAGTGGCCCGCCCGTTTCCGCCACTGCCTGGGCGCGGCCACGTCGGTCACGATCGCCAGTGACAGCGCCTACAACGGGGACGACGTGCTGTTCGCCTACGCCTCCCGCATCGCCATGGGCCAGGCCATGAACCGCGCCGCGAGCATCGACGCGCGGATCTGGCAGCTCGCGGTGTTTGACGGCGACGAGATCTACGAAAAGGCCGGCACCGCCCACGACATCCAGCAATGGAAGCACGCCGGCGGCACGACCGAAATCATCCGGGTCACCGCGACGCGCGGCCGCACGGTGGCGCCCTTCAGCATCGCCTCCAAGCGCGTGATCCGCTCGGTGCTCTTCGGCGACTTCAAGGGTTTCAGCCGGCTGCACGACGAGCACATCCCGCTTTTCCTCTCGACCGTGATGCAGCCCGTGGCGGAAGTGCTGGACCGCTACGCCGCGCATGTGATCGTGCGCAACACGTGGGGCGACGGGCTTTTCCTGGTGATGGACGACGCCGTGAACGGCGCGCGGTGCGCGCTGGACCTGCAGGAACGCCTGCTGTCGATCGACCTCGCGGCGGCGGGTCTGCCCGCCGATCTCGCCCTGCGCTTGGGCGGGCACACGGCGCCACTGGTCCCGGTGTATGATCCGGTGCTGCGGATCAACATGGTCATGGGCCGGGGTCTCACCCGTGCCGCGCGGATCGAGCCGCGCACGCCGCCGGGCGAAGTCTACGTGACGACCGGCTTCGCCGCGCTGCTACGGCTGGAGCCGGACAGCGGCGTGACCTCCGAATACGTCGGCCATCTCACGACGGCCAAGAATTTCGAGACCACGCCGATGTATCTCCTGCGGCGGCTGGACGCGCGCAAGC
>JAQSCO010000009.1 GCA_029945445.1 Lacunisphaera sp.
CGTCAAGCGACGCCCCTACAAAAGATTCGCCCTCCGCGCCCGGTCCGCATTGCGTGGGCGGACATGGAAGAGACCGACGAAAAGACCCCGATCAATCCCGGCCGCCCCGAGTTGGGCGAACCGCTGCCGCCGTCGCAGTGGTCCAAGCCGTGGGCGCAGCTGAAATTCGTCTCGTTCCAGCCGGCCATCTTCCCGCGCATGCTCGGCGACGTGTCGCACGACGCCCGGCCCGGCGACCTCGTTTCAGTTTACGACAAGTTCGGCCATCGCGTCGGCACCGGGCTCTTCAACCCGCGCGCCAAGATGCCGCTGCGCGTCGTGACTCATTCGAGCCAGCCCATCGGCGAGGAATACTTCGAGATGGCCATCCGCCGCGCGGTCGCGCTGCGCCGGGACATGTTCAAGCTCGACGATACGACCGACGCCTACCGCGTCATCAACTCCGACGGCGACGGCATCAGCGGCCTGACGATCGACCGCTACGCCGACGTGCTTTACTGCGATGTTTACTCGCTCGGCATTTTCCAGCGCCTGCCCAAGTGGCTGCCGCTGCTGCACGAACTGTGCGGCACGAAGCACGTCCGCGTCCATGTCGACCACGACCTCGGCAGCCTCGAGGGCATCAAGCCCTCGCAGATGAAGGACATCACGGCGTCCGCGCCCGACAAGGTGCGCATCAAGGAAGGCGGGGTGAAATACGAGGTGGATTTCACCGAGGGCCACAAGACGGGTTTCTTCTGCGACCAGCGCGACAACCGGAAACGCTTCGGCACCCTCGTGAAGGGTGCGCGCGTGCTCGACCTCTGCAGCTACACCGGCGGTTTCTCCATCAACGCCATCCTCGGCGGCGCCGCGGAGTGCACGGCGGTCGACCTCGACGAGGTCTCGATCGCGCAGGGCCGGCGCAATGCGAACCTGAACCAGGTTTCGCCGAACAAGCTGAAGTGGGTGCACGCCGATGCCTTCGCCTACGCGCGGCAGATGCAGAAAAACGGCGAGCAATTCGACGCCGTGCTGTGCGACCCGCCGAAGTTCGTCATGACGCGCGAGCCCGCCGGCGCCTCCGAGGGCATGCGGAAATATTCCGACCTGAACCAGATCGCCGCCAGCTTGGTGAAGCCGGGCGGCCTGTTCGTCACGTGCTCCTGCTCGGGCCTTGTGACGCTCGAGACGTTCGAGGAATGCGTCATCAAGGGCGCCCACCGCCTCAACCGCCGCCTGCAAATCTTCGACCGCACCGGCCCCGGCGTGGACCATCCTGTTTTCTCGAACTGCCTCGAAAGCCGCTACCTCAAGCTGCTCTGGGCCCGGGTGGTGTGAGAGTGGGCGGCTTATTCCTTGCGGAAAAGCGCCACGCGCACGGAGAGCGTTGCCACCAAGCTGGCGGGTAACTGAGCCTGCCAGTTGTTTCCGTCGCGCGTCAGGCGGTGGATGGAGGGGGACATTTCCACCAGGTCGACGAGCAAGGCGTGGCTCAGGGTCCGCGGTTCGCAAACAGGCAGGGAGGTTACGGGCGCAAAACCTCCCAGATCGGACATGGGGAGTTTGTCTGCGCCAATCTCGGCCAGCGGCAGAAAGGCACGGAGTTCCTGCCAGTGGTCGGCCTCGGGATAAACGAACAGGGCATATCCGCCGGCGCGCAGGACGCGTTTGATCTCGGCCAGGGGGCGCGGGGCAAAGATGGATTGGACGAGATCCAGGCTGCCGTCGGCAAAGGGTAGGCCGGTGAGCAAGTCCGCGCGCAGGATGAGTGACTGCTTCAGAGTTTTGGCGGCCAGCTTCACCGCATCGACCGAGAGATCCAGGCCGTAGCTGGTCGTGATCCCGTGCGACCGCATCATGTGGCCTAGAAAAAATCCCTCACCGCAACCCAGCTCCACGGCGGTGCGCGGCGGAGTCTCGAAGCGCAACGCGGCCAGTGCTGCGACCAAGGGATCGAACACGCCTGCCCGGTGCACACGATCCCGGGCCAGCATCATGGACTTGCTGTCGCCCCGGCCGGCGCCCTTTTGCCGGCCATGCAGGAGCGAAAGATAACCCTCCTTTGCTACGTCGAAGGCATGGCCTTGGGCGCAGCGGTAGGATTTATCGCCCGGAAGCAACTCTCCGCGGCACAGGGGACAGGTCAGGGACATCGGGGGAGATCCCACCCTACAGTGCGGCCAGCACACCACCGTCCACGTAGATCACCTGGCCGTTGACGAAGCTCGAGGCCGGGGACGCGAGAAAGACGGCGGCGCCGACGAGTTCCTCGGGTTTGCCCCAGCGACCGGCCGGGGTGCGATCACAAATCCATTTGCTGAAGGCGGGGTCCGCCACGAGTGGCTGCGTCATGTCGGTCGCAAAGTAGCCGGGGCCGATGCCGTTGATCTGGAGGTTGTGCTTCGCCCACTCCACGCACATGGCGCGCGTCAGCATCTTCAGGCCGCCCTTGGCCGCGGCGTAGTTGCCGGTGGACGGGCGGCCGACCTCGCTCATCAGCGAGCAGATGTTGATGATCTTGCCGGCGCCGCGGGCGATCATGCGCGGGGCGACGGCGCGGGCGACGAAGAAGGCGCTGCTCAGATCGGCCTCGATCACCTCGCGCCACTGCGTGTCGGTCATCTCCAGCAGCGGCGCGCGGCGCTGGATGCCGGCGTTGTTGACGAGGATGTCGATGGGGGCGAATTCCGCCTCGAGCCGTGCAATCTCGCGCGTGGCTGCGGCGCCGTCGGTGACGTCGAAGGCCGCAACCGCGACCTTCGCGCCCGCGGCGCGGAGCACTTGGGCGGCGGCTTCGAGTTTTTGCGCGTTGCGGCCGTTGACCACGACGGCGGCGCCGGCTTGCGCGAGCCCGCGCGCGAGCGCGTGGCCGAGGCCCTGGCCCGAGCCGGTGATGAGGGCGGTGCGCCCGGTGAGGTCGAAGAGTGGATTCGTGGATGGCATGTCGTGGGTTACTTGAATTTGTCGCGCATCGCCTGGAGGCCGGGGATCTTCGCCATCAGGTGGGCGTGGGCCGGCTCGAAGGACTGCACGAGCGAGCGCTGGTGGCGGCCGACCAGGATCGTGAAGATGTAGCCCTCGTGGCCGGGGGCGCGGGCGGTCGGATGGTAACCGCGGTCGATGAGATAGGTGTCGCCGTGCCGCGTCATCGCGACGGCCGGTTCACTGCCGGCCTCGGTGTAGCCGAACTGCGCGCCGAAACCGGTCTCGGGCCGGTAGCGGTAATGATAGACCTCCTCGAAGTCGGTCTCCTCGGGCGGGCGCTCGGTGTCGTGCTTGTGCGGCGGGTAGCCCGACCAGCAGCCCTCGTCGCCGTAGAGTTCGCTCACGAGCAGGTGGCCGGCGCGGCCCTGGGCGTTCTGCCCGAGGAGGTGGAAAATCCGCCGGCGCGAGTGCGTCTCGCGCGAACCGACCTCGACCAGCTCGACTTCCTCCGGGGTGATGCGGAAGGGCGCGAACGGCTGCGCGCACACGCCGCCGGCCACCGCGACCTCCGTGTCATCGCGCGTCGCGCGCACCGTCACGCGCGAGCCGGTGCCGCAATAGACCGAGTCCGCCGGGCCGTCCCAGATGCCCGCGCGGCGGCCGACGCCCTTGAATTCCTGTCCGGCGGTCGCGATGTCCGCCCGGCCCGCGAGCACGACGCAGACGATCTCGCAGCGGGCGGCCTCGAAGGTGTGTGACTGGCCGGCGCCGAGCCGCAGCAGGTTGAAGTAGCACAGCGAGAGCAGCCCGCGGCCCGGCTCGACGAGCGGGGCGTTGCGGTTGTCGCGGGCGCGGAGGAGCTGCGGCATGGCGTGGACTGCCGAGGGAAACCGGCATCGGGCCGGCTTGGCAAGCGGCGATTCAGGAGTGGACAACTCGGTCCGGTTTCCAAGCATCGCGCCGACATGCACAGCCTGAAAAACCTGTTCGACCAGAACCAAGCCTGGGCGGAGGCGATCAAGCGCCGGGACCCGGAGTTCTTCGCGAAGCTCTCGCGCCAGCAGAATCCGGAATACCTCTGGATCGGCTGCTCGGACTCGCGCGTGCCGGCCAACGAGATCATCGGCCTGCTGCCGGGCGAGGTGTTCGTCCACCGCAACGTGGCGAACGTCGTCGTGCACACGGACCTGAACTGCCTTTCGGTCATCCAATTCGCCGTCGATCTGCTCAAGGTGAAGCACATCATGGTGGTCGGCCACTACGGGTGCGGCGGCATCAGCCGCGTGATCAAGTGCGAGCGCGTCGGCCTCGCCGACAACTGGCTGCGCCACGTGCAGGACGTCCGCGAAAAGCACGAGGGCTGCCTGCATCTGCTGCCCGACGACACGGCGCGCAGCGCGCGGCTGTGCGAACTGAACGTCATCGAGCAGGCGGCCAACGTCTGCGCCACGACCATCGTGCAGGACGCGTGGGCGCGCGGGCAGGAGCTGACGGTGCACGGCTGGATCTACGGCCTGAAGGACGGCCTGTTGCGCGACCTGAAGATGTCGGCGGGCAGTTTGGACGAAGCGACGGCGGCCCACCAGGCGGCGGTCGCGGCACTGGGTTAAGGCTGGAGGGCACGCGTCTCTGCGTGCCGTCTGACGATTCGGCCCACCGGGACGTGGGCCCTCCAAAATAAAAAGCCCGCGACTGGCGTCGCGGGCTGGAAGCAAAACCGGGGCTAAACTCAGGCGCGGCCGAGATAGGAGCCGTCGGCGGTGCTGACCTTGATCAGCTCGCCGGCCTTGATGAAGAGCGGCACGTTGACGACGAGGCCCGTCTCCATGGTCGCGGGCTTCTGGACGTTGCTGGCGGTGTCGCCCTTGATGCCATCGGAGCTTTCGGCAACCTTAAGGGTCACGGAGGAGGGGATGTCGATGGTGACGGGGACGTCGTTGATGAAAAGCACGTCGGCCTTGCCGTTGGCGACGAGGTAGTTCTTGGCCTCGCCGATCATGACGGCGTTGATCTCGAAGGTCTCGAAGCTCTCCGGGTCCATGAACGAGTAGGTGTCGCGGTCGGCGTAGCTGAACTCCAGCGTGCGGCGGTCGGTGTTGAGGACGTCGACGTGGTCGGGGGAGTTGAAGCGCTGCTCGAGCGACTTGCCGTAGCGGAGGTTGCGCATCTTGACCTGCACGAACGCGCGGAGGTTGCCCGGCGTGCGGTGCTGGGTCTCCATGATGAGGTGCGGCTCGCCGTTGAAGGTGATGACTTGGCCTTTCTTGAGATCGTTGGCTGCGGGCATGACGGATACAGTTAAGAGGTTTTGATTACGTAAGGGGATAGGAATACGGAGCTGGTTTTGCCGATGTCAACCCCGGGCTCGCCGGAAACGGCCGGAGGAGCTTTACGCCCCGAGCAAAACACCCCGTCGCGGCATAAAGCCGCTCCGATAATAATGGCGCGCCCATCTCCAAGCTTGTCATTTCCAAGAGGTTTCCGACACTGCGCGACACACCCATGAAGCAGCGCACCCTCTTGCGCGAGGTCTCCATCAAGGGCAACGCCCTGCACACTGGAGACGCCGTGCACCTGACCCTCAAGCCCGCGCCGGCGAACCACGGCATCGTGTTCAAACGCACCGATCTCCAGGGCCAGCCCGAGATCAAGCCGCGCGTCGACCTCGTCACCGACCTCGTCCGCGCGACAACGATCCAGCAGGGCCACGCCAAGATCCACACCGTCGAACACGTCCTCAGCGCCCTCAGCGGCTGCGGCGTGGACAATGTGACGATCGAAATGGACGCCAGCGAGCCGCCGATCCTCGACGGCTCCGCCCGCGAGTTCGTGAAGCTCATCCAGCAGGGCGAACCCGTCGAGCAGGCCGCCGAGCGCGAGTATTTTTCCCTCAACGAGACCGTGTCGGTCTCGCGCGGCAATTCCTCCATCATCGCGTTGCCGTTCGACGGCCTGAAGATCACCTGCACCTCCGCCGACGACCGCGGCATCCACACGCAGCACCTTTCGCTCACGCTCGACCCCGACATCTACGTCACGCAGATCGCGGCGGCGCGGACCTTCACCATCTATGAGGACATCGAGGAGCTGCTGAAGCTCGGCAAGATCAAGGGCGGCTCGCTCGACAGCGCCATCGTCATCAAGGGCGACAAGATCATCTCGAAGGAACCGCTGCGCTTCGCCGATGAGTTCGTGCGGCACAAGATCCTCGACATCATCGGCGACATCACGCTGCTCGGGATCCCGCTGAAGGCGCACATCGTCGCCACGCGCCCCGGCCACGCGCTCAACGCGGAGCTGACCAAGGTCCTGTTCGAGAAATACGAGGCCTGGAAGAAGGGGGGAAAAAAGGCGACGAAGCCCGCCGCGCCCAAGGTCGACATCACCACCGAGACCACGCTCGATATCCGCCGCGTGCTCGACACGCTGCCGCACCGCTACCCGTTCGTCATGCTCGACCGCGTGATCGAGATGAGCGACGACACGCTCACCGCGATCAAGAACATCACGTTCAACGAGCCGTTCTTCCAGGGCCATTATCCGGGCAATCCCGTCATGCCGGGCGTGCTGCAGATCGAGGCCATGGCGCAGGCCGCCGGCATTCTCATGCTCCGGCGCAGCAGCATGGAGGGGAAGACCGCCCTGTTCATGAGCTGCGACAAGGTCAAGTGGCGCAAGCCCGTCCGCCCCGGCGACCAGCTCAGCGTCAAGGTCAAGCTCACCAAGGTGCGCGGCACCATCGCCTGCGCCGAGGGCGAGTGCAGCGTCGGCGGCCAGGTGGTCTGCTCGGCCGACCTGATGTTTGCCACGGTCGACAGCACCGCGCTGGACTGAAGCCATGGCCCAGCAGATCCACCCCACGGCCATCGTTGAACCGGGCGCCGAGTTGGGCGATGACATCATCGTCGGCGCCTACGCCTACGTCGGCGGCAAGGCCGTCATCGGCGCCGGCACGGTCCTGCACCACCACGCCAACGTCGAGGGCCGCACCACCATCGGCGCCTCGTGCGAGATTTTTCCCTTTGCCTGCGTCGGCACCAAGACGCACGACCTGAAATACAAGGGCGGCGAGCCCGGCCTGATCGTCGGCGACCGGAATGTCTTCCGCGAATACGTCAGCGTGCACGGCGCGACCAACGAGACCGACTACACCCGCATGGGCCACGACAACGTCATGCTCGCCTACAGCCACATCGCGCACGACTGCGTGGTCGGCAACCACCTCGTCATGAGTGCGCAGTCCGCCTTGGCCGGCCATGTGCTCGTCGAGGACCATGTGAACATCGGGTGGGGGACGGGCGTGCACCAGTTCTGCCGCATCGGGGCCCATGCGATGCTCGGCGGCATGTCAAAGATCGTGCAGGACGTGCCGCCCTTCATCATCGCCGACGGCAACCCCGCCATCGCCCGCTCGATCAACAAGGTCGGGCTCGAGCGCCTCGGCTTTACGCCCGAGCGGCTCGAGGCTGTGAAGCAGGCGTTCCGCATCTTCTACCGCGCGGGCCACAACCGCTCGCAGGCCTTCGAGCGCATGCACGCCCACGCGCTGAGCCAGAGTGCCGACTTCAAGCATTTCCTCAATTTCGTCGAGCGCAGCGAACGCGGCGTAATGGCGGGGAAGTGAGCGTTCAGGCTTCCGGCGCGGGCGGATTGCCCAGTTCGCGCAGCAGGTCGTAACTGTAGAGGCCCGTGCGGTGCCCGTCGCTGAAATCGAACCGGATCGCGTAGTTCCCAATGCGCTCCCAGCCGGTCACCTCGACCCCGACGTGGTTCTGCGGCACTTCGCCGCCATATTGGTAGCCGAAGATGTCGCGTTCCCCGCGCACCGCCGCACTGGGCGAGGCGGCCCGCAGCGTGGCGAACGAGATGAAGCTCTCGCCGCCATCCTCCCACCGGATCGCGACCTCGGCACCGATCAACTGAACATCCACGGGGGCTTGCATGAAAGGAGCTATTAGCAAGTCGGGCGCGAAGTGAAGCCTCGAAAATTCCTCCGGGACGGTGGCGCAGGGACGCGCCGCCCTACCATGCCTCGGGTTCCGCCGCGGGCGGCTTCGGCTTCTTGAGCCGGCCCTGGAAGCTGCGGTCGATCTCCTCGATCTCCGGCTCGGGGATGCGCGTGAACGCGATGCGCATCGGCGCGTCCGACGTGGCGCCGTGCGCGCCCCCGAGGTAGACGGAGTTTTTGCCCAGAACCTTGTTGAGATGATCCATCGCCTTGAACAGCCGGCCATGGACCTCCTCGGTCTTCTGCTCGAACAGGTCGGGCGTGTGCAGCCGCAGGTCGAGCAGGTGGACGAGGTGCACGCCGATGCGGAACGGCCCGCGTTTGCGGTCCGCCGGCGGACGTTTCTTCCACGCTTGGTTGAGGGCGCGGGTCAGCTCGATGGTGTCCTGCGTCTCGGTCAGGCGCACCTCGCCGCTCCAGCGCGTGTCGTCGCCGTAGTCGACCGAGACCGTGAGTCCGCCGGCGCAGAGCCCGCTGTGCCGCAGCCGCATCGCGGCCTTTTGCAGCAGGCGGTGCAGGACGGCGAGCGCGGCCTCGGGGTTGCGGCGCGCCGGCGGCAGCACGTGGCCGTGGCCGATGGTCTGGCCGCCCCTTTGCTCGAAGTATCCGAGGTCCTCGCAATGGAGCAGCCGCCACATCTGCTCGCCGCGCACGCTCTGCCAGATGCCGCGGAACTCCGCCATGCTGGCGGCATAGAGCTGCGCCATCGTGGTGATGCCGTGCACGCGCAGCCGCTCCTGCATGTTCGGGCCGATGCCCGCGATGTCGCCGGGCGCGAGGTGCAGGAGTTTTGCCGGGATGTCCGCGTCATCGAGGATGACGAGTCCGTCGGGTTTCTGCATGTCGGAGGCGAGCTTGGCCAGCAGCCACGTGGGCGCGATGCCGATGGAACTGCGGAGCAGGGGGCCGACCTCGTGCGTGATCTTCGCCTTGATGGCCTTGGCCAGTTTCTCTGCCGCGGGGCGGGTCGGCATGAAGTCGTGCAGCTTGCACGTCACCTCGTCGATCGACTGCACCTCCGTTTCCGGCGTGAGCGTCCGGATCACCGTCACCAGCCGGCGGTGGTAATTGATGTAGGTTTCCGGCCGCGCCTCGACGATGACGAGGCCCGGGCACAGCTGCCGCGCCTCGGCCACGCGCACGTTGCGCTTCAGGCCGGCGGCCTTGGCCTCGATGCTGATGGCGACACAGCCGGTGGTCTCCGCCATCACGGGCACGATGCCGACGGGCCGGCCGCGCAACTCGGGCCGCTCCTGCTGCTCCACCGAAGCGAAGAAGGAATTGAAGTCGATCGTGAGGTAACGCAGCGCCACGCGGCTAACCTTGCCGCGCCGGCCGCGCTGTCAAAGCGCACTTTGGCCAAAGTGCGCGCGCGGGCCGCTCAGCCGTGCAGGTAGGTATTGAGCAGGTTCTCGAGATATTCCTGCTTGCCGGAGCGGGGCGCGGGTTCGCCGAGCTTGGTGAGCACGAGTTTCTCGAGGGACTGGAAGGTGGCCTTGCCAGTCTCGATGTCGCGGCCGTAGCCGGCGTCGAACGACGCGTAGCGGTCGGCGACAAACTGCTCGAGCTTGCCGTCGGCGCGGATGCGGCGGGCGAGCTTGAAGGCGAGGGCATAGGCGTCCATGCCGCCGATGTGGGCGTGGAAGAGATCCTCCGGATCAATCGACGGCCGGCGGAGCTTGGCGTCGAAGTTGAAGCCGCCGGTGCCGAGGCCGCCGGCGCGGAGGATCGAGACCATCGCGAGCGTCAGTTCCTTGACGTCGGTGTTGAACTGGTCGGTGTCCCAGCCGAGCAGCGGGTCGCCGGAGTTGGCGTCAATCGAGCCGAGCATGCCCTGCGCGGCGGCGACCTCGATCTCGTGCTGGAAGGAGTGGCCGGCGAGCGTGGCGTGATTGGTTTCGATGTTGAACTTGAAATGCTTCTCGAGGCCGAACGTGCGGAGGAAGGCGATCCCGCTGGCGACGTCGAAATCATACTGGTGCTTCGTCGGCTCCTTCGGCTTGGGCTCGATGAGAAACTGGCCCTTGAAGCCGATGCGCTTCGCGTAATCGAGCGCTAGGTGCATGAACGCCGCCAAGTGCTCCTGTTCGCGCTTCAGGTTGGTGTTGAGGAGCGTCTCGTAGCCCTCCCGGCCGCCCCAGAAGACGTAGTTCTCGCCGCCGAGTTCCTGGGTCACCTCGAGGGCCTTCTTCACCTGGGCCGCCGCGTAGGCGAAGACGTGCGCGTCGGGATTCGTCGCGGCGCCGCACATGTAACGCGGATTGGAAAACAAATTGGCCGTGCCCCAGAGGAGCTTCACGCCGGTGGCCTTCTGGTGCTGCTTGGCGTGCGCGACGATCTGGTCGAGGATCTTGTTCGACTCGGTGAGCGTGCGCCCCTCGGGCGCGATGTCGCGGTCGTGGAAGCACCAGAAAGGTGCCTCGATCTTCTGGAAGAACTCAAACGCGGCGTCCATGCGGACCTTGGCGACGGAGACGGGGTCCTTGCCTTGCTCCCACGGACGGATGATCGTGCCCGGCCCGAACGGGTCGGCGCCGGTCCCGCGGAAGGAGTGCCAGTAGGCGATGGAGAAGCGCATGTGCTCCTTCAGCGTCCGGCCTTCGATCACCTCGGCCGGATTGTAGTGACGGAACGCCAGCGGGTTCCGGGAGCGCGGGCCTTCGTAGGCGATGCGCGGCGTGCGAAAATGGTGAATGAAAGTAGCCTTGGCCATACGGCAGTGAACACCGTTTTGGACGGCTGAGGCAAGAATGCACACTGGCCTTTTCGCCTTTTGGATAGGGCTTCATGTAAGAAACTGGTAGTCACACCTACCGAAATGACCTTTACGGTCGCACATGGCGCGACCCATGCCGACGAGCCGTTGAACTCAGGCAAACGAGTTTACAGGCACCTGATGGGACTCATCCCGACGGATTTACATACCGGGGGGCTGAGGTAACCGATAGCTTTTCCGCTCCAAGCGAGGCAACTATGCCACCCTGACATTTTGGTCAGGAAGCTGCCGCAAACCTGTCCAAAACGTCAGTTGGATGGCGTGGCTCCGATGTCTTGCGGGCGTTACGGTCAGGGGCTTGAAAGCACGATCGTTCATGTTGCTGTTCGTGAGTTGTGTGGGCCTGGCCGGTGTTGCCTCCGGCCAGACTGTGCGCACGTGGACGAGCAATTCCGACCAGCGCTGGAGCCGAAACGCGAACTGGTCGGGCAGCAATGCGCCCAATGCCAGCAACGAGATCGCTGAATTTGGCACAGGCTCGCAACTGAACCCCCAGCTTAACGCCAACAACTACACCGTGCGTGGGATCAGTTTCAGCACGGGGGCGGGCAGCTATGTTGTGGGCGACGACAACGGCTCGCGCACCCTCAAGATCGGCAACGGCTCGGGGGGATTTATCGAGAACCTCTCCGGGAACGACCAGCTCATCAGCATCGCCACGCTGCAATTCCAAAGCAGTGCGACGATCAGCACCTCGGGAACGGGGGCCCTGGCGATCAGTTCCACCCTCACCGGCAACAACCCCAACCTGACCTTTGACGCTACCAGCGACATCACGGTCAGTGGCAACATCACGACCTCCGGTGGCACCCTCACCAAGCAGGGGACCGGCAATCTTAACCTGTCGGGCGCCAATTCCTACACCGGACAGACCACCCTCAGCGCCGGGGCCATTGTTTTGCAGGCCGCAAATGTCTTCGCGGACAGCGGCCAGATCAGCATTTTCTCCGGGGCCACCCTGCGGCTGAACGACCTAACCGACATCATCGGCGGCGTGACGGGCTCCGGAGCGATTGACTTCGGCTCCGCCGGCACCGGCCAGTTGACGCTCGGGGCAGGCACTAGCACCTTTGCCGGTTCGTTCCTCGGCAGTGGCAGCCTCGTCATCGGGGCGGGGGCGACTCTCGCCCTCGGTGCCGATTTCTCGAACTCCAGCCTGAACATCATTCTCGATGGCGGCAGCCTCAATTTAAGTGGCCATAGTCTGTCCATCGGGTCGCTCAACGTTTCGGGCAATTCGTTGATCGATTTTTCAGCGTCCTCGAACTCAGTCCTGCAAACCAACTCTTTGGGTTTCGCCAACACAGGGCTGTTGCTCACCGTGCAGAACTGGGCGGACGCGGCTGACTATTTCTACAGCCAGACAGGATATGCCCAGGGGAGCGCGCCACTCGACCAGGTGCAATTCCAAGGCTGGACAACTTCAGACACCAAATGGCAGTCCTACGATAACCAGATCACGCCCGTGCCGGAGCCGGGCGCCTATGGCGCTGTTTTCTTGGCGGCTGGCTTGGCAATCGTGGGGATTAGGCGCCGGCGTCAGCGGGAAGGCGTTCAGCCGGACGGCTGGAAGCAGCAATAAACTTTCCCCAATCCTGCTCTTGTATGGACCCTACTGAAACGGGCAGTATCAGCGCCGATATGGCAACTGGCACTATGGCGGCACCTCGCGTTTTGTTTGTTGAGGATGAGCAAAAGACCCGCGACTCAGTCGCGGAGGGCCTAAGGCTGGAAAATTGGCAGGTAACAACCGCGGTCTCCGGGGACGACGCCATCTCTGTCCTGGAGAAGGCGACCTTCGATTTGCTGATTCTCGACTGGATGCTGCCGGGGCCGGACGGGATGGATATTTTGAAGCATGCCCGGGCCCGCGGCAACCAAACCCCCGTGCTGCTGCTCACGGCCCGGCGTTCACTTGATGACCGAGTTGCAGGGCTGGAAGGCGGCGCGGACGACTACCTGGCGAAGCCCTTTGCCTTCGCCGAGCTGCTGGCCCGCAGCCGGGCCCTGTTGCGCCGGCCGGTGCTGAGCAGCGGGCTGGCCCTGAATTGCGGCGACCTGACGCTTGATACCCGGACCCGCAGCGCGCAGCGTGCCGGGCAGGAAATTCCCCTTACCCCGCGGGAGGTTGATATCCTCGAATATCTCATGCGCTACCAAGGCCAGGTCGTTTCCCGCGAAATGCTGGAGCGCGATGTCTGGAAGCAGGCGCGGCGCTTTACCTCCTTGGACAACGTGATTGATGTCCAGATGATGCGCCTGCGCCGAAAGATCGACGCCGAGAGCACGACGCCGCTCATTCAAACCGTGCGCGGTATCGGTTACCGCATGGGCCCCGATGCGGCGTGAAAGCCTGGTGGCAACACCGGACCCTGCGGTTCCGGCTCGCGCTCTGGTATTCCTTTGGGGGCACGCTGCTGCTGGCCGTCTTCAGCGCGACAATCTACGGCTTCGTCGCCCAGCGCATGGCCAAGCCGCTCAACCATGCCCTACGGCAGGATCTGGAGAAAATCCAAACCAAGCTCCTCGTCTTGCCCGATCGCCGGATAACCTGGCAGGGGCGGGAAGTGCCGGCGGGCACGGCTTGGGATGCCCGGGAACCTTGGTTTGAGCTGTGGGATGAGCAGGGACAACTGGTGCGACGGTGCTGGCCGTTCAATGAAGACCACCTTGACCGTCTGCCCGCGTCGCCGGTGCGAGGCTCTGACACGCTCTCCGTCTTCCGGATCGCCCCGGACATACCGCTACGAGTCCACTCCACCCCATATCGAATCCCGTATCCGAATGGCGACTGGATGATCCGGGTGATGCGCATTCACGAGCCCGCGGCCGACGCACTGTCTGCCCTGCTGGCGATCATTGTCGTCTCGCTGCCCCTCACGGTGGCCTTGCTGGTGGCCGGCGGCTATCTGATCACGCGGCACTGGCTCAGGCCGCTGGAGCTGATGGTCAGGCAGGCCGAGGGCATCACCGTGGATAATCTCAGCCAGCGCCTGCCGGTGGCGGACGAGATTAACGAGTTGGGCCGCCTGGCCACCGCTTTCAACAGCACCTTGGGTCGGCTGGAGGATTCATTTCAAACTCTTGATCGGTTTGTCGCCGATGCGTCGCACGAGTTGCGCACGCCGCTGACCACGCTGCGCAGCGTGGGCGAGGTGGGCCTGCGCCGGAGCCGCACGGTGGAAGAATACCGCGAAATCATCGGCAGCATGCTGGAGGAGGCGCAACGCCTCCACCAGTTGGTCGAGCGCCTGCTTGAGCTGGCGAGCGCCGAAGGCGGGACCAGGAACGTGCATAGTGAACCGCTGCGCCTCGACGAGTTTGTCACGGCGTGCGTGAACGAGATCGGCATCCTGGCCGAGTATAAGAACCAGCACATCGAGATCGTGGCGAAGGCCTGCACCATCAACACCGATCCAGTGCTTCTGCGCCAGGTGCTGCAAAACCTGTTGGACAATGCGATGAAATACAGTCCCATCGGCGCGACGATCCGGGTCCAAGTGGAATCACTGGCCGGCGAATGCCGGGTGTCGGTTTCCGACGAGGGACCTGGAATTCCACCCGACCATCTGGCCAGACTGGCGAATCGGTTCTATCGGGTGGGAGACTCAAGGGTGCGTGGGCCGGGCGGATTTGGTCTCGGTCTCGCCATCACCAAGGCCTACCTCCGTGTGCTCGGTGGCCAGCTTGAGTGTGTCCCCAGCAGTCCGAGGGGCACCTGCTTCAGCATCATCCTGCCGGAACTCCGCGACACATGACCAGTATTGAGCTGCTTGTCATCCTGCTCTTGCTCGTGATGGCTGTGCCCGATGCCTGCGCCTGGCTAGGGCGTCCGGCGCTGGCCTATCCGGTGTTCGTGTGCTTTGGCCTGCTGGTCGGTCCCATGCTGAGGCCCGAAGTGGGCAATATGATCCAGGAGGCGGGGCAGATCGGGTTCGTGCTGCTCCTATTCGAGGTGGGACTGGAAATCGACCTGCCGGTCTGGCGAGAACTGCGGCGTCCCAGCCTCTACCTGTTGCGTTGGGTGCTGCCGCAATATCCGGTGCTGCTCGCCTTGGCGCGCTTCGCCGGTTTGCCTTGGTTGGAGTCATTTGTCGCCGCCGCCGCGCTTAGCGCCTGTTCGGTCGGCATGGCCCACGCCGCGTGGAAGACCTACCCCGGTTTGAACGAGCGTGCGCGGCCGTTCGTGCTTCACGTCATGGTTCTCCTGGAGGTGCTCGCCGTCGTGCTTCTCTCGGTGGAAACCGCCGTGCTCGGCCGGGCCCCGACCTGGTTGTTTGGGCTGAAACTCGCGGGCATGGCGCTCGTTGTCTACGCGTGCAGCCGGATGGCCGTGCATGTGACCAAGCTGCTGCAACTGGTGCTGGAGAAGGCCACCCGTTGGCGGTTGCACTTCGTGACCCTGCTGGTGCTCGCCATCTGCGCCATCGGCGAGCGATTCGGTTTGTCGGGACCGAAGACGGCGTTCTTTCTCGGACTTTTCTCAAGTCGCGTCCGGCACGATGGGGGCAATCTGGAGGATTGGATGGCGCCGATCAGCAAGCGGTTCCTGATCCCGCTCTTCTTCACGGCACTCGGCACACAAATGCCGCTGGTTGCCCTGTTCTCGCGGACCGCATTACTTGGGCTCATCGCTGCGGCCTTGATCATCGCCTGCCGGCACGTTCTCCATGCTCGTTTCGCCCCGACCGGGGGTGACGGTAATGCCTACCTACTGCTCTGTCCGAATTTCACTCTGGTGGCGCTGGCGGCGAGCTCCCTCTTGGCCGCGCACCAGCCTGAGATGGCCAGTTGGCTGCTGCTGACCGGGCTCCTGGTCACGCTGATCGCCGTGATGGCTCTCCCGCGCTACCAGGCGATCCAGATCCAAACGTCCTAGGGGGCTTCAACAGGCTTGACCGAAGTCGCGCTCGAATCGGTTCAGTTTTTCCCGCGGACCGATCAGCCAGAGCACGTCTCCCGCGTTGAGCGTCACACCAGAACCGGCCTCGCGCACCACGGCGCGATCACCTTTGGCCTGCTTTACCAACACCGCGTTTAAGTCGTAATCATCGCGAAATCGGGCGGAATCCAGCACGTGGCCGGCCAATTTCGGCCCCAGGGTAATTTCGCCGAGATGAAATGAGCCGGTGATCGGGTAACGCTCGCCTTCAGTGCCATCGCGAAGTCGCTCGGCGAGCCGATAGGCCATGTCGCGAATCGGCAGGATGACTTCGTCGGCGCCAAGGCGTTCGAGCACCTGGGCGTGTTTCACGTCGAGCGCCCGGGAAACCACACGGTGCGCCTGAAGTTGCTTGAGCAGCAGAGTGGCGAGAATGCTGGCCTGCATGTTCTCACCAATCGCAACCACGGTCACATCGGCGGTGAGGGCGCCGGAGTCCTTGAGGGCAGATTCGTCGTTTCCATCCATCTCGATGGCGTGGAAGCCGTCGGCGGAGAGGTCTTTGACGCGCTCGGCGTTGTCGTCAGCGATGACGACCTCACAGCCGAATTCGCTAAGACGTGTGGCAAGATGCACGCCGAAGCGGCCGCCGCCGAGGATGAAGATGCGCTTGGCCATAAGTGATGATTGTTAGCCGATGGAGATGTCTTCCTCCGGATGACGAATGTGCCACGGATGCACGGGGCGGGCGAGATAAACCGCCAGAACGAGCGGGCCGACCCGACCGGTAAACATCAGGGTCATCACGATCAATTTGCCGCCGGCCGTTAGCAGATCCGTGACGCCGGTAGTGAGACCGACCGTGCCGAACGCGGAGACGGCCTCAAAGGCCAGACCTAACCAGCCAGTGGGTGTTGTTGAAGAGGCTGCCCCCAACTCGGAAAGCATCAAGGCCCCAATGCCCGTGGCGACCGCGGCCACCGCCAGCATGGTGATCATGATGGCGATGCCGATGATGCGGGGGTTGATGCTCCGGTGGAAGACCTGCACTGTCTCCTGCCGGAGTAACGCGGCCCGCGCGGTCAGGAATAGCACCGCCAGCGTCACCGTCTTTATGCCACCCGCCATGGAGCCCGGAGAGCCGCCGATGAACATTAGAGCCATGCTCACGACCAGGGTCACCGGGTGCATCTTACCGACCTCAACCACATTGAAGCCGGCCGTCCGGGTCATGGTGGAGTGGAAGGTTGCCCATGTTAACTTTTCCGCAAGAGGCTGGCCGGCTAGGGTATGATTCCATTCAAAGACGAGCGTGGCGGCGGTGCCCGCGACTATCAGGAGGAGCGAAATCAACGCGGCGAGCTTTGTCTGCAGCGCCATGCGGCCCCTCCGCCGCGGATCACGCTTCCAAAAATAATAGTAGCGCAGATTGAGCAGCGAAAGCAGGCCGATGCCGCCCGCGATCACGAGCAGATCCACGACGCCGAGCAATATCGCGTCGCCCCGCCAGTGTTGGAGTCCCTCAGGGAAGATGGAAATCCCCGCATTGCAGAATCCGCTGACGGAATGGAAAACCGCCTGCCAGATTAGGACGAGCGGGTCGGCCGAGGGATTCAGCGCTTGCAGCCTCGTATAAAGACTGGTGGCCCCGGCGGCTTCACAGAGCGCGACCACCAGACAGCTATAGCGGAACAGTTCCACGGGACGGGAGCGTTGCAAGCGTCCGATCGTGGCGGCCACCGCCCCTTCATGGGCCAGCGACAGCCGCTCGCCGCTGAGCATGACCAAGGCGAGGCTGGCGGTCACAATGCCCAGGCCGCCAAGCTGAATAAGCACGAGAACGATTGCCTGGCCCAATCCGCTCATGTGCAGCGCGACATTGACGGTGGTAAGTCCTGTAACGCAAACCGCGGAGGTGGAGAGAAAGAAGGCGTCGATCCAGGACAGACTGTGGCCGGAAGCGCGGGCCGCGGGCAGCATCAGCGAGGCAGCTCCCAGGACAATCAGGGCCATGAACCCCAGCGGGACCGAGCGCAGGTCCGGATCACTGCGCTGTGGTTGGAAGGCGGAAAGCCACTTGATATTAACGAAGGCGCGCGGGGTCACGGGGTATCCGGCGTGGTGGGGGCAAGAGCCGGGCGGGGTTCGCGTCGTGGCCGGCTCCAGGCGCCGATCGCCAGGCCGGCCACCGCGCCGCAAATCGCCGCCAGCAGGATGACCAGCGCCTGCGACAGGACGAACTGCCACACAAAGAAGCGCACGGTGATCACAGCGGTGTTTTGTACGCTGAACACTGCGACCAGCACCATCAGCACGAGGATGAGTATAGTTTTGAGCTTCATCGGAG
This sequence comes from Lacunisphaera sp., assembly GCA_029945445.1. Lineage (GTDB taxonomy): Bacteria > Verrucomicrobiota > Verrucomicrobiia > Opitutales > Opitutaceae > Lacunisphaera. Next base: position 17,921 of record JAQSCO010000009.1, read on the forward strand.
AGGGAGTCAGAGGCGAAGGCAGGCCGTCGGCAAAGGAAAAGGGCCGCGCGTTCAGCCGGTGGGCGGGGCCGGGCGCAGGTGCACGACGCGCTGGGGGAAGGGTATGTCGATGGCGTTTTCGCGGAGCGCTTTCTCGATGGCAAAGTTGATCTCGCTGCGGAAGCGGCGGGGATTGTGGGCGCGCTGCTCCGTCCAGACCGCGAGTTCGAAATCCAGGGAGCTGTCGCCGAAGTCGATGAAGAAAACCGCCGGGGCGGGCTCCTTGAGCACATCGGGGTGAGCTGCGGCCACAGCCTCGAGCGTGCGGCGCACCTTTCCCGTGTCCGAACCGTAGGCCACGCCGATCGGGATGCGGATCCGCACCTTCGGATCGCCGTAACTCCAGTTCGTGACGGTGCTGGAGACCAGCTCGGTGTTCGGCACGATCATCGTGATGTTGTCGTTGGTGATGACCGTCGTGCTGCGCAGGTTGATCCGGTGCACCTTTCCGGCCACTCCGCCGACCTCGATGCGATCGCCGATGGCCACCGGACGCTCAGCGAGCAGGATCAGGCCGCTGACAAAGTTGGCCACGATGTTCTGAAGGCCGAAGCCGAGGCCGATGCCGAGGGCGCCGGCGATCACGGCCAGAGAGCTCAGGTCCACGCCGTTCACCAGCAGGGCGACGTAGAGCCCCAGGGTCATGAACGCGAAGCCGAAGAAACGGCTGATGGCGAATTGCAGACCGGGGTCGAAGTGCGTGCGGGCCAGCAGCCGTTTCACCACAAGTTGCCGGAGCAGCCCGTTGACCAGGACCAGACCGACGATCCAGACCATCAGGTAGATCAGGTTGAGCAGCGTGATCGAGGACTTGCCGAGTTTGAGCAGCGGATGATCGAGGACCGAAGGTAATTCGGTCTCGGCGCAAAGGAGGGGCCAGAGGGAGTGGATCATGGGTGGGCGGGGCTATTCATCGCGGGCGGGGTCGGCGCCGACCTCGTGGCAGGCGCGCAGGAAGGATGCGGCGGACCACGCTTGGTAGGCCTTGCCCATCGGGCGGCCGGTCTGGCCGTGGGCCCATTCGTTGAATTCCCACTCGTGGTCGCGGCCGAGCTGGTTGAGCTGGGCCAGGCGGACGAGCTCGCGGCAGGCGACCTCGTGGAAACCGAGCCGGTGGATGAAGCGCACCCACATGCCGCCAATGAACGGCCAGGCGCCGCCGTTATGATAATGGTGCGGCAAATTGAGCAGATTGACAGTGTAATAGGCGCGCCAGTCGGGATCTCCGGCCTGCACCACGGGGTAAAGGTTGGCGACGGGCCAGGGTTGGTTGACGCCGACGCCCCACATGAAGCGGAAGGCCGTGCGCGCGCGGTCCACGTCGAGCACATTCATCAGGAAGGCGAGGATGTTGCCGTAGGTGTCGCAGCGCCAGTTGAAGGCGAACGGAGTGATCTCAGCCAAAAGATATTGGGTGTCGCCGAGGTTGCTCTGGCGGTTGGCGAAACGATTCAAGGCGGGTTGGGCATCGCCGGGTGCGGGCATGGTCGTAGGCCAGAAGACATCGAGCAACCGGCTGCGGATCTTTTGCGACCAGCGCAGGTAGTCCGCGGCGCGCTCAAACTGACCCATCAGCTCAAGAATGCGGCCGTAGCAGACATTGGCGCGGAACCAGAGCACTTCGTCATAGAGCACATTGTAACTGCGGCCGAACAGGTCCGTCCAGTCGCCCGCTTCGGGAATCTCCAGCAAGCCGTCGTTGTTGCTGTCCTGCGCACTGAGCCAGTTCATGATTGATTGCAGGCGGTCGGCATGGCGGTAGAGCAGCGAGTGATCGCCGGTGCGTTGCGCGAAATTGTAGAGCGCGATGATGACCCAAAGCCCGCTGTCGATTGAAGCGATGTTGCCTACGCCCGAATACTCCGGCTTGCCGTCATCGATGCGGACGTTCGCCGGTATCTGACCGTTGGGCGAGGTCGCCGCCAGAAGCGTTTCCAGCGTTTGAATCTGCGCTGCCCGGATGTCTTCGTCGTCGAGGTGCAGGGTATTCCAGACGGTGATGGCACCGTCGCGGGCCCAGACGCTGCGGTAGTTGGCGTCGGTGCCGGTGACGGTATTGTCGGTGAGGGAGCAGGCGGAGAAACCCAGCGGGGTGATATTCTTACGGAGAGTGGCGAGGGCCTTTTCGTATCCGGTGGTGAGGAAGGATTTCTCCTTGTCGGTGAGCGTGCCGAGTTTGGTGCCGGTGAAGAGCATCCGGAAGCCCGGTTCCATGTCGGCGCGCTTGAGCCGGGTTTTCTCCTTGGTGGGAATCAGGCAGACGACTCCGTGGTGACAGAGCCCGTCGAGCACACCATCGGCGAGAATCTGCCGGGAACTGAAGGTGGGAATATCGACCGTGGCCTCGTAGAGTTCGGGCAAAGCATTTTCGACCACAATCCCGCGAACGCCGGGCAGGCGAAACATGCTCGCATCGTTGCCGGTATCACCGGCGACCAGCACGGCGTCGAGTGGCACCTTGAGCCGTTCGCACAGCCAGGCGAGGGCGCCACCCTTGGTGGCGTTGCGTGGGAGCACGTCGAGGTCGCGGGCGCTGGAGTAAACAATGTTTACCTCCAGTCCGGCGTCCTTGAGCTGCTGGCGCAACTGGCGGATGGCGCCTCGCGGCGCCCGGTCCAGGAACCACGAGGATTTGAATTCGTTTTGGAATTCGTCCGGCTGGGGTGTGACGCCCGGAAACCGGCTGACCAGTTCGCACACCCGCGCCAGGTCCCAGCCGCTGCGCAGGTGAGCATGGAACTCTTCCAGCATGACACGCTGACGTGCATCATAAATCTGGGTGCCCACGCCGCCGATGTAGTAGTCCGCTTCGGGCAGCGTGCCGCTGTCCACGAAACGGTGCAGATCATCCACCAGCCGGCCGCTGTTGTAAACCAGCAGCGGTCGCGCCGCCGGGTTGAGCAGCGTCCAGACCGTCTTGAATCGAGCGGTCGACTCGGGATTTCCCAGCAACGTGCCATCGAGGTCCGAACTGAAAAGTCGAATGGGGGCCGGGATATTCATGCCTCAGCGCCGTCGGACCGACATTACCGGGCAATTAGCATGCCTCACGATGTGTTCGGCGGTGCTGCCGACGAGCACCCGCTTGAGCCCGGTTCTCCCTTTGGTGGTAAGCACGATCAGGTCGATGTTGTTCTTCGCCGCTAGAGTCAGGATCGCCTCGGCGGGATTGCCAGTCAGCACGGCGTTGCCGGCGCGAAGGCGCGGAGGGAGGAGGCCGCTCATTTCTCCTAGGCGCTTAATCGCCGTGTGCCGGAGGCGCGCCGACTTGGCCAGGTCGGCTTTGGCCTTGGAGGGTAGCACATGGACGAGATGGATACGGGCGGAGAATTTCTGCGCCAGTGGTATCGCATAGCGCAAGGCCTGCCTAGATTTTCCGGAGAAATCCAAAGGCACGAGGAGGTGGAGAAGGCGGGGATAGGAGGCCTTGACGCGGCCCATCACGGCGGGCGATGTCATTTCAGTGGCAGAGATTTTCATGTGGATTGAGGGCGGTTGACGGAGTGAAGGACGGTGCAGGACGCGCCTCAATCGCCGTCGTTCCATGGCTCGTCCCATTCGTTGTCGGTGAACGCCAGCGCGGTGGCCCGTTCCTCGATGAGGCTGATGAGCTGCTGGGCGATGCCGGTCCAAGTGAAGAGGCTGCGGGCCTTGTGCGCACCCATGCGGGAGAGCCGGATTGAAAGCCGCGGGTGCTTGAGCACTTTCACGATGGCGATGCCGAGGTCTTCCTTGTCGAACGGGTCGGCGTAGAGCGCGTGGCGGCCGAAGGTGACGGCGCGATAGAGGCCGCCCTGCGTGGTGATGACGGTCGGGGTGCCGCAGGCCATGGCCTCGATGGCGGTCATGCCGAAAGGCTCATAGCGACTACTCAGCACGAAGACATCGGCGGCGCGATAGTGATCGGCTAGGTCGGCGTCGGCGACGAAGCCGGAGAACTTGACTCGCCCGGCCAATCCCAGGGCGGTGGCCTGGGACTTGAGCTCGTCGAGAATCTTTTGCTCAGCCGGATTGAGGGAGGTGCCGCCGACGGCGAGATGAAGACAGGCGTCGGGCAGGCGCGAGGCCGCGATGGAAAAGGCGTCGATCAGCAGGTCGTAGCCCTTGTTGCGGGCGAGCCGGCCGATGGCGAGGACGACCTTCCCCTCGAAGCCGAGCCGCTGCCGGATGGCATTGCGGGAGGCGGCGCTCATGGAGTAGAACCGGTTGTCGTCGTAGCCGGGCGGGATCATGTGGACCTGCTCCGGCGGGGCGCTGTAGTCGTTCACGATCATGTCTACCTGCGGCGGGGTGGTGGCGATGACCTCGTCGCAATTCCGATAGAGCAGCGTCTCCTCGTTGATCCGCTGGGCGAAGTTATATTTCTTCTCGAAGACCGCGGCGTCGTCCGGGTAATCCTTCTCCATCAGTTGCTTTTTCCAGAGGCCGAGCGAGTGCGGCGTGTGGACGTGCGGCACATCGAGCGCTTCGGCGAGCCGCTGCGTGGCAAAGCCGGCATCCCAGTAGTGGCTGTTGAAGAACTGATATTTGAGTCCGTGCTGCTTGATGAAACGCAGGGCATTCTCCGACCATTCGCCGAGGTGGCGGACGAGGTATTCCTTGTCGAGAAAGTTGGGCCCGCCACAGGGCACGCGGAGGACGCGAACCCGATCATTGATCACATCCATCTCGGGCTGGTCCTCGAAGCGGCGGGTCCAGATGTCCACCTCGAAGCCGAGTTGGGCGAGTTTCTTGGACAGTTCGAGGACGTAGACGACCTGGCCGCCGGTGTCGGCTTTCCCGAGCGGCGGATCGGCGGCGACATAGCCATGGGTGGAGACCATACCGATGCGAGGTAGCGAACTTGTGGGGAACAAAATGTCTGTGCTCATGGTGGTAGCGTTGTCCGGCAGCAGTGAATTGCTGCCCCTGAACGGTGGCAGATTGCCGGAGAACGAGTCATTGTCCTCGAATGCGCGAGTGACGTGCAACCGCCGCCCCCTGACAATTTGTTCAGAAACCAACACGCGCCGGCTCAGGTGGGCTCTCGCTGCCACCAATCCGAGCGCAGCAGGCCCCACTCGGATTCGCGCCGTGCCTCCAGCCGGAAAGCCTGCGCACAAAGTGATTCATCTGGCGGTGTTAAGCGTCTGGCCGGAAGACCGACGGTCATGCCGAAGAAACCATACATGAGCGCATGTACGGCGCGAGCCCGCCAGTGAGCCAGTCCCTGCGGCGGCACCGCGAAATCGGAGACAAGCCAGACCGCGTCAGGCGCTGCACAGGCAGCCAGCTTGGCAATCACGGCGGCCAATTGGTCGGGCGGAAAGCAATCAAGGAAGAAGCAGGTCACGATCGCATCGTATTTTTCCCGCGGCGGCGTCCACGCCAGCACATCGGCGCATTGCCATTGAATCCGCGGCGCCGCAGCGCCGATCCTTTGCTGGGCGCGCGCCAGCATTCGCGGACTCGCCTCGACGCAAGTCAACTGGGCACCCGGGAAGCGTTTTGCGCAAGCCTCCGCAAATCGTCCATGGCCCTCGCCAACGCTCAGAATTCGCCGGCACCCACGCAATTCCTGCAACCAGGCGGTGCGAACCTGCTGTAATTTCTCACCGGCTGTGAATGTCTCCAGCCAATCGTAATGCGGGGCCAGCCGGTCAAAATTCATGTGAGCTGCCAAATCAGTCCGGACAGCAACGCTCCCCCAGTGTAGGCAACGATATCCCAGGGATCGCCTGTAGCTCGGGAGAAGAGGTGCGGGGCGACAACCTCAGCCGCCACTGACCAAACGGCCAGATGGAGGGAAATTTCGCCCCAGCGCGGGCGCTTGTCATCCGTGCGCAAGCCGAGGCGGCGTTGGATCCAGAGCATGAGTGGCAACGCCGCGGGAATCAGCAGACAGTCAGCAAAATAGCCGCGCAGGAAAAGACCCTTGAGTGCGAATGGCACCAGCCAGCGGTTCATCGCGTAGCAGGCGCACGCGATCGCGCACACCGGATCGCGGGCGTAGCCGAACTTTTTCACAGCAGCGCGGCGATCGCCAGACCGGCCCCGAAGGCCAGGAGGATTTTCAGCGTTAGGTTTGTGTAGGGACCGGAAGGAATCGGAAACATCGTGAGCTATGCTACGGGTTATTGCGCGGGGTGCAACGGTCAGTCCTGCTGGTTCTGGGCGAAGTTCATCTGATTGCGCAGGATGTCATGCAGAGTGATGACCGCGTTCACGCCGCCATTCTTTCCGACTATGATGACCAGTCCGCTGGGCGAGTCGACGATCTTGGCCGCCACTTCACGCACCGGGGTGGCCGGGGTGCAGGTGACCGCTGGTTCCAGCCGCGGCGGGCGGGACTCCGCCAAGGCATCGGTTGCCTCCTTGCGGGTCAACACTCCGGTGAGACTGCCGTCCACGACAACGGGAAAACGGTCGTGGGTATGGCCGGCCATGAAGGCACGCAGTGCGTCCGGGGCGAGGTCCGTGATGACCACCGGGGAGAAATTGGCGATCCTTGCTGAGGGCAGTTCCATCCAGGTTCGGAGGCTGCGCGGCGGCACGAGTCGCTCCACGTGCTGGCCGTCCTGCGCGAGCACTTCCTCGTAGAAACTCTCGTGGGCCAGTTTCCGGCTGATCATCTGGCTGACCAACGCGCCGATCATAAGGGCGGGCACCAAGGCAAACTCGTGCGTCATCTCGAACACGATCAAGATGCCGGTGACGGGGGCCCGCACGACCGCGCCAAGGCAGGCACACATGCCAACGACGGCGAGGGTGACGTGATCAGCGGGGGTGAGCGGCAGAAAACGGCCGACGCCGGCGGCGACGGCCGCGCCAGCCATGCCGCCAAAAAATAGCGTGGGGGCAAAGATGCCACCGCAACCACCCAGTCCGTAGCACACCGCAGTGGCCTGAGATAGCCAGCGATCTGCTGGAACTCGGCACAGCGCAGGGAGAACTTGCTGCGGGGCAGGTGAGACGCGTCAGCCTGAGTTAACGGCCGCCCGGGTGAGATCCAGTTTCTGACATCGGCTGGTATCACCGGCTCAATAACTTGTGAGTAAGTTTTTACGAAAACCGCCCTGAGTTTTCTTGACTGCAGGGTGGAGAATGGGGAGAAATGGGGCGTTCTGGGGGAGTAGCCTCGGAATTCACCCAATGGCGCAAACAGGCACAACCGTTTATTCAGGGCGTTTTGAGCACACGCTCGACGACAAGAATCGTCTGACGATTCCGTCCCTTTGGCGCTGGGTGCATACGGACACCGAGACGTTCCTCGCGATTCCGCACCCCGACGGCTACATCGCGGTGCTGCCGCCGGCCCGCGTGGAAAAACTCCTCGCGCAGATTTCGGAAATGAAACTGTCGGACCGCGACGCGCAGGCCGTGAAGGCCCGGCTTTTTTCCGATGCGCTCTCGTTCACCTTCGACAAGCAGGGCCGCTTCGGCGTGAGCCCCGACCTGCTGCGCCACGCCGGCATCGCGAAGGACGCGGTCCTGTCGGGCATGGGCGACACCTTCAATATTCTCAGCCCGTCGCGGGACGCGGAGATGAAGCGCAGCACGGCCGGGGAGAACTTCGGCGACATGATGCGCCGAGTCGGACTTTAATCCCATGAAGACCCTCCCCACGCTCATTCGTCCGCAACCGCTGCCGAAGCTCTCGCCGGTTTTCTGCGCCAACCGTCGCTCCCTCCTCCGGGAGCCGATCGCCATCGCCCTGCCGTGGAAGAAACTCCATGCCCGCGCCCGCGCTTGAAATCCTTCCCCGCGCCATGACCCCGGGGCACCAACCCGTGATGCTGCCCGAGGTCCTCGAATACCTCGCGCCGCGGCCGGGTTCGCGCCACCTTGACTGCACGTTCGGCGGGGGAGGGCACACCCGCGCCATCCTCGAGACCGGCGCTGCGGTGACCGCCCTCGACCGCGATCCGGCCGCCCTGACCCGCACGGAACAGCTCACCGTCGACTTTCCCGTGACCTTCCGCTTCGTCGACCTGAACTTCGGCGACCTCGCCACGCTGCCGGACGACGGTTTCAACGGCATTCTCTTCGACCTCGGCGTCTCTTCCTTCCAGCTCGACGAGGCCGACCGCGGCTTCGCCTTCCGGGCCGACGCTCCCGCCGACATGCGCATGGACCCGCGCGGCGGCCAACCCGCCGGCCAGTGGCTTGAAGCGGCCTCGCACGATTCGCTCGTGCGTGCCGTCCGCGATTTCGGTGAGGAAAACAATTGGCGCCGCGTCGTCAGCGCCATCGAGAGCGCCCGCGGCACCGGGGCCCTCGGCCGCACCGCCTCGCTCGCGCAGCTGGTTGCCGATGCCATTCCCGCCGCCGCCAAGCGCGAGAGCCGCATCCATCCCGCCACGCGCGTCTTCCAGGGCATCCGCATCGCCATCAACGACGAGATCGGCGCCATCGAGCGCGCCCTCCCGGCGGCGTTTGCCAGGCTCGCCCCCGGCGGCGTGCTCGCGGTCATCAGCTTCCATTCCCTCGAGGACCGTCCGGTGAAGCAGTTCTTCCGCGCGCAGTGCGGCCAGCCGGTCGACGCCAACGACGCCACGCCGCAGCAGCTCCGCGTGAAGCTCGCCGACCCGCTCACGCGCAAGCCGCTCACGCCCTCCGCCGCCGAGATTTCCACCAACCCCCGCAGCCGCTCCGCCAAGCTGCGCGTCCTCCGCAAACTCTGACATCCCCATGAGACCGCCTCCCGCCCACTCCTTGGTCAACCGCCTCATCGCCCTGACCCTGCTGCTCCTCGTGTTCGCGGGCTCGCTCGGCCTGGGCGCCGTGTGGTTCCGCCAGGAAATTTCCCAGACCGCCAATCGCAGCCGCGCGCTGGAGGGCAAGTTCGCCGACGTCGAGCGCCGGCTCGACGAGGTCAACGCCCAGGTCGCCGCCGCCGTGAATCCCGACACGCTCCTCCGGCAGAATCAGGCCATGCGTCTCGGCCTCGCCGCCCCGCGCGAGCTCCAGGTGGTCCGCGTCGCCGGCTCGGTCGAGCTGCGCCTCGCGTCGAAGCGCGCGCAGGACGCCTTCAACCTCACGGCCGCCGCCGTGACCGCCCGCAACGATCTCTCCTTCCGCGTCGTGACCGCGTCCCTGCGCTGATCCCATGTCGAAGGGTTTTGCCAACAACCGGATGACACTGCTGGCCATGGGCGTCATCGCCTGCTTCATGGGCGTGGGCGTCCGGTTGGTGTTCCTGCAGGTCGTGGACCGCGAGGCACTGCTCCGCTTTGTCGACAGGGCCCGCCGCCAGATCGTCATCGAGCACGCCCGTCGCGGCACCATCCTGGACACGCACGGCAACCTGCTCGCGACCAGCCGCTCGGAAATCACCGTCGCGGTGGACGCCTGGGCACTCGACGAATACCTGCAGATCGAGAAGAACCCCGCCAAGCGCGCCCGCAAGGCCACCGAGGAGCAGGCCAAGCGCGCGCAGCTCGCCGGGCTGCTCGGTCTGCCGGTCGCCGACGTCGAAACCGCCTTCACGCCCGCGATGCGCGCCATCAAGCCCGAGGCCGACAAGCGCGACGGCAAGGTCGACGGCCAGACCAAGGATCGCTGGGTGAAGCTCAAGGAGGCCGTCGACGAGCCGACCTTCGACCGGATCGCCGACCTCAACATCCGCGGCATCACCTCGGAGCGCATCTACCGCCGCACCTATCCCGGTGGCGGCCTCGCGGCCCACGTCATCGGCTATCTCAACAAGGAAGGCACGCCGGTCGCCGGCGCCGAGCACCACCTCAACCTCTACCTCAAGGGCCAGGACGGCTGGATCGAGTCCGAGAAGGACGGCGCCCGCCGCGAGCTTGCGCAGTTCCGATCGCGCGAGGTCTCCGGGCAGGACGGCAACGACGTCGTACTGACCATCGATTCGGTCGTGCAGCACATCATCGAGGAGGAGCTGAAGACCATCGCGGCGAAATACGACCCGCACTTCGCCACCATCATCGCGACCGACCCGATGACCGGCGCCATCCTCGGCCTGGCGAACTACCCGAGCTTCGACCTCAATAATTACAGCAAGGCCCCGCTCGAGGCGCAGCGCAACTACGCCGTCACCGACCGCATCGAGCCCGGCTCCACCTTCAAGATCGTCGCCGCCGGCGCCGCGCTCAACGAGGGGCTCGTGACACCGTTCTCGAGCTTCGACTGCGGCCTCCCGAGCATCGATTACAAGGGCCGCACCATCAAGCTGCCGAAGGAGGACGAGCCGTTCGGGATCCTCAGCGTGGCCGACATCGTCGCGCACTCGAGCAACCGCGGCGCCGCGCAGCTGGCAATGCTCCTCGGCGAGCAGCGTTTCTACGACTACGCGAAGGCCTACGGCTTCGGCACGGCCACGGACTTCCCGCTCGGCGGCGAGGTGCGCGGCACGCTGGCCCCGCCCGCGAAGTGGGACGGACTCACCATCTCGCGCATGCCGATGGGCCACTCGGTCGACGCCACGCCGCTCCAGATCCACATGGCCATGAGCGCGGTCGCCAACGGCGGGGTGCTGCTCCGCCCGCAGATCATCAAGGAAATCCGCGACTCCGCCGGCAACGTCATCCGCGCCTTTCCCGCGGAGAAGCGCAACCAGGTCCTCAAGGCCAGCACCGCCGCCCAGCTCGCGCAGTTGCTGACCGGCGTCGTGCGCGAGGGCACCGCGAAGGGCTTCGACATCCCGGGCTTCGAGGTCGCGGGCAAGACCGGCACGACCCAGAAGATCATCGACGGCAAGTATTCGTCCAACCACCACGTCTCGTCGTTCGTCGGCTTCTTCCCCGCGAGCCGCCCCGAGGTCGTGCTCTCCGTGATCGTGGACGACGCGAAGGTCCCGGCGAGCTCCGGCGGCATTGCCTACGGCCGCACCGTCGCCGCGCCGGCGTTCCATCACATCGCGGAGCAGCTGATCCAGTATCTCGAGATCAAGCCCGTCACGCCCGCCACCCGCAGCTTCCTCGCCATGCAGGGAGGTGTCCGGTGATCGGCTATCTCACACCCAACTATCCGCTCGTCGCCGCTTTCCGTTCCCTGCCGCCCACCCGCACCCGCGCCAAACGCAGCATCCCGAGCATCTTCAAAATGGCCCCCCAGCTGTCCGATTACTTTCGCGAGGGAGATTATCTCGCGATCAAGGGCGATCTCGACCGCCCGATCTCCGGCCTCGCGATGGACAGCCGTCGCGTGATGCCGGGCAACCTGTTCTTTGCCCTCCCGGGCCGCCGCACCGACGGGAATTCCTTCATCGACGAGGCCATCCAGCGCGGGGCCGTCGCCATCGTCGCGGAAAAAATCCCGTCCGGCACCGCCACGCGCGTGACCTACCTCGCGGTCGCCGACGCCCGCCGCGCGCTCGCGCAGGTCGCGCAGCGCTTCTTCAATTTCCCGGACAAGGCGCTCGACCTCATCGGCGTCACCGGCACGAACGGCAAGACCACCGTCACCAGCCTCATCAAGCACCTGCTCTCGACGCCCGTGCAGCGCGTCGGCCTCATCGGCACGATCCACTATGACCTCGGCGCGCGCGTCGTGCCGTCCTACCGCACGACCCCCGAGTCGCTCGAGCTGTTCGGGTTGCTCGCGCAGATGCGCGACGCCGGCTGCCGGCAGGCCGCGATGGAGGTCAGCTCGCATGGCATCGACCAGCAGCGCGTGCTCGGCATGAATTTCGGCGTCGCGGTCTTCACCAACCTCACGCGCGACCACCTCGACTACCATAAGACGATGGAGGCCTATTTCGAGGTGAAGGCCCGGCTGTTCAACGGCGGCGCCGGCGCCGCGCCGCGGGCCGTCGCCATCAACCTCGACGATGCCTACGGCCGGAAGCTGGCCGCCGCCACGCCGCCACACGTCAAGGTCGTCACGTTCGGCGAGTCGCCCGCGGCCACGGTGCGCGCCGAGAATGTCCGCTTGAATTTCCGTAACACGCAGCTGCGCCTCGTCTGGCCGGAGGGCGCGCTCGAGCTCGAGAGCCCGTTCATTGGCAGTTACAATGTGAGCAACCTGCTCGCCGCCTTCGCCGCCTGCTACGCGCTCGGCCGCGATCCGTCGGTCATCGCGCTCCGGCTCAGGAGTTTTGCCGGCGTCCCGGGCCGCATGGAACGCATCGAGGAGGGCCAGCCCTACAATGTCCTCGTGGACTACGCGCACACCGACGACGCGCTGCGCAACGCCCTCGGCATGCTCCGCGCCGTCACGCCGGGCCGGCTGTTCGTGGTCTTCGGCTGCGGCGGCAACCGCGACCGCAGCAAGCGCGCGCTCATGACTGGCGCCGCGCAGGAGGTCGCCGACTTTGTCTGGGCCACGGCCGACAACCCGCGCGCCGAGGCGCTCGGCCAGATTTTCGCCGACATGAAGGGCGGCGTCACCGCGCCGGACAAGATCACCTTCGTGGAGGACCGCCGCCGTGCCCTCAGCCTCGCGCTTGACGCCGCGCGCGAGGGCGACTGCCTGCTCATCGCGGGCAAGGGCCACGAGACCTACCAGGAATTTGCCGACACGATCGTCCCCTTCGACGACCGCTCGGTGGTGCGCGAGCTGATCGCCATCAAGAAAATCAAGTCAGTCTGAACTTCCGCCGATGCCAACCTTCGCCGCAGATAAAATGGCCGCCTGGACGGGCGGCCGTTGGACCCGCCTGCCGGGCGGCGCGGTAGTCGGCTTCACGCAGGACACACGGTCGCTCGCCGCCGGCCAGGTCTTTGTCGCGCTCAGGACCGACAAGCGCGACGGCCACGACTTCCTCGGCGCGGCGCAGCAACGCGGCGCGACCGCCGCGCTCGTCAACCGCGAGGACCAGGCCGCGACGCTGCCGCAGCTCGTGGTGGGCGACACGCTCGAGGCCTTGCAGCGCATCGCCCGCGAGCATCGGCGGGAATTTCACGGCACGGTCGTCGGCGTCTCGGGCAGCGTGGGCAAGACCTCGACCAAGGACCTGCTGGGCTTGCTGCTCGGTGGAGCCGAGCAAGTGCTCAAAACCGAGGGCAACCTCAATAATCACATTGGCGTCCCCTTGACCCTGACGCGGCTCGACCCGGCGATTCATCGCGCGGCGGTCATCGAGGCGGGCATCAGCGGCCCGGGCGAGATGCGGCCGCTGGCCGAGATGATCGAGCCCGAACACAGCGTCATCACGCTCGTGGGGCCGGCGCATCTGGAGAAACTCGGCTCGCTCGACGGCGTCGCCCACGAAAAATCGCGCCTGCCTGCGGCCAACCGCGCGGGCGGGCAGGCGGTGTTTCCGGTTTCGTGCTGGGCCTTCGAGCCGTTCCGCGCGCTGGCCAATCCGCTCGTGCTGGTGCCGGAGAACGAGGCCATGACGAATAGCACGGCGCGCACCATGAAGTTCCACGTCTGCCACCGGCCCGACCGCACCGAGGTCACGCTCGGCGGCAAGCGCCGCTTTGTTCTTCGCCGTGTCTCGGGCGGCATGGCGCAGAACGCCGCGCTGGCGCTCGCGCTCGGCGGCGAACTCGGCGTGACGGACGCCGCGCTGCAGACACGGCTCGCGGACTGGACGCCGTCGAAATGGCGCGGCGAGCTGCGCACCTTCGGCGCGGCCACGGTCTATTGCGATTTCTACAACGCCAACCCGGCCTCGATGACCGACGCGATCGACGCCTTCAACGGCGCCGTGCCGGCGGCCTTGCCGCGGCTCTACGTGCTCGGCTGCATGGAGGAGCTCGGCCACGCCTCGGTGCTCTATCACCGCCAGCTCGGGCGCCTGCTGCACCTGCGGCCCGGCGATTTCCTCTTCGCCCTCGGCGACCAGGCCGTCGCGCTGCAGGACGGCCTGCTGGAGAACGGCAATGATCCCGCGGCGGTCGCGGTGATCAGCGATCTCGCGCCCGTGCGCGAGCGCCTCGCCGGCTTCAAGGGCGCCGTGTTCCTGAAAGGCAGCCGCCGTTACCAACTCGAAACCGTCCTTACCCCCCATGATGTCATCCATGCACATTGATTTCAGTTCCGCCATCGACAATGCCCGGCTCATCGCCGCCCGCGACGAGGCATTGCGCCCCCACGGCGAGCACACCGTCGCGGTGCAGTTGAAGTCCAGCCACTGGAGCGCGCTGGCGCAAGAAGTCCGGTCAGGGTCGCGCCGCCGCCCGTCGTCCACGCCCGCCCCCAAGGCCAAACCCGTCGCCCACCATGCGCACTAACTTCAGTCCCACCCTCGAGGCGGCGCGCCGCCTCTGCGCGTCCGCCACGCCGACCAAGGCGAACACCGGCTCCGCGCCGCCCTTCGAGCCCCGTTGGTGCGAGTGGCCGCGGCGCACACCGCCGACCCGGGCGCGCACCGGCATCTGGCAGGCGCTGCAGCAGATCCAGGCCCGCCATGCTTAGCTATCTTTCCAACTACGCGCATGTCTGGGGCCCGCTGCGGCTGCTCCACTACATCACCGTGCGCACCGTCGGCGCGGCGGCGACCGCGCTCCTCATCGGGTTCATCATCGGGCCGTGGCTCATCCACCGGTTCCGCGAGCTGAAGTTCGGCCACGGTTACATCGACGAGCGCACCGGCATGCTCGGCGCGACCTACTTCGACAAGCAGCACACGCCGACGATGGGCGGCCTCATCATTTTCATTTCGGTATTCGCCAGCACCGTGCTCTGGGCCGAGCCGAATGTCTGGGTGTTTGTCGCCCTGTTCGTCTACACCGCGCTGACCGTGCCGGGCTGGCGCGACGACTACCTGAAAGTCGTCCACAAGAACAAGGACGGCATCAAATCCTGGGAGAAGATCGCCTGGCAGTCGCTCGCGACGGTCGTGGCGCTCGGCATCCTGCTGTGGCACCCGCAGAGCGCGGCCAAGATCCGCGAACTCTGGGTGCCGTTCCTCAAGACCGCACTCATCGCGCACATGCCGTGGTGGCTGCTCCTCGTGCTCATCTACCTCTGGATCGTCGGCTTCAGCAACGCCATCAACCTGACCGACGGCCTCGACGGCCTCGCGGTCGGCTGCACCATCACCGTCGCGCTGGTGTTCGGCATCATGGCCTATGTCGCGGGCAACAGCATCTACTCCCAATACCTGCTCATCAGCTACGTGCCTGGCACGGGTGAGCTGACCATCATCTGCGGCGCGCTGATCGGGGCGTGCATGGCGTTCCTCTGGTTCAACTCGCACCCGGCCGAGGTGTTCATGGGCGACACGGGCTCGCTCGCGCTGGGCGGGCTGATCGGCGTCATGGCGTTCATGATCCACCAGCCGTTCACGCTGGTGATCGTCGGCGGCGTTTTTGTCCTGGAGGCGCTCTCGGTGATCTTCCAGGTCGGCTGGTTCAAGTGGACGAAGCGCCGCACCGGCACCGGCCGGCGGCTCTTCCTCATGGCGCCGATCCACCACCATTTCCAGAAGCGCGGCTGGCCGGAGACCAAGGTCGTGCTGCGCTTCTGGGTCTTGTCGCTCGGTTTCGCCCTCGCCGGTCTCGCCACGCTCAAGCTTCGCTAACCAACCACGTCCATGCCCATCGACTACAATTTCGAGCACACGCCCAGTTTCCGCGACATCACCCGCACGAGCCTGCTTTTGCTGCGCCAGCCGG
The DNA here is from genome assembly GCA_029945445.1 of Lacunisphaera sp. Classification (GTDB taxonomy): domain Bacteria; phylum Verrucomicrobiota; class Verrucomicrobiia; order Opitutales; family Opitutaceae; genus Lacunisphaera. The sequence goes on from JAQSCO010000009.1 coordinate 33,469, forward strand.
TGGTTCGCTCCCTTGCCAAGCTGCGCCGCCTCCGCCAGGGCGGGGCCGTGCCCCCCGAGGGCGCACCGCTGCGCAGCGCCAAGACTTTCGCAGGAGTTCGCTGACAGGTTCTTTATACAATCAATCGGAACCTTACCATTTGCTGTCAGCGAACACCTGCTCTTTTTCCATGCTTTCGCCCCTCTGCGCCATCCTTGCCGCGTTCCGCCCCGCCCGGGCCGGCGCCCGCTCGTCCGCCTTGGGGAAAAGCTGTGAATAAGTCCCATTTTTAGATAGCAAATCTCCAACCTCAGTCCTCATATACCGTCATGAAAATCCTCCAGATCTTCGGAGCAGTTGTCGCCGTGCACCTGCTCGCGTTCATCTTCATTTTTGCCAGCCCTGGCTGCCAGTCCGGCCCGCGCAACATCCCGACGCCTGACGCCACCGTGGTCAGCGGCTCGTCCGCCGCGCCGGTCAACTACGCGCCCAACCTGGTGATCCCGCAGCCGGTCGACCTCGCTGCGGCGCCGGGCCCCGCCACCACCTATCTGCCGGTCAACGAGTCCGGCCACGCCGCGCCGACGCGCCCGGGTTCGCCCGCCGCGGCCGCCGTCACGCCCGCCAAGCCCACGGCCGATGTCGCCTCCGTCACGACCTACACGGTCGGGAAGGGCGACAGCCTCTGGAGCATCGCGAACAAGAACCACCTGACCGTCGCCGAGCTCGCCAAGTTCAACAACCTCGGTGTCGGCACCGCGTTGCAGCCCGGCCGCAAGCTCATGATTCCCGGCGGCAAGGTCCCGGTTGCGCCGAAGGAGACCGTGGCCGCGCCGGCTGCCAGCAAGAGCGAAGCCGCCGCGCCCGCCCACGGCACCGGCGAGGCGGTGAAGCACACCGTGCAGCCGGGCGAGAGCCTCGGCATTATCGCCCGCAAATACCAGGTGACCACCGGCGAGCTCGCCGCCGCCAACAGCATCACCGATCCCTCGAAGGTCCGCGCCGGTCAGCAGCTCATCATTCCCGGCTTCAAGGCCGTCGGCGGCACCAAGCCCGCGACGGGTGCCACGGCGCCGGCCAAGGGCGCCGCCCCGGGCAAGCCCGCGACCCCCGCCACCACGCCGGCGGCGAGCACGCCGCATTTTGAAATCACCGCCCCGCCGCCGGGTCAGGACCTTGACTCCGGCCTGAAGGGCGCCGGCACCGAGGTGCCGACCATCAAGGTGGAAGACGCCCAGCCGCCGAAGAAGTAAACTCCCATGTCCATGGTGAGTTCGCCGAGCGCCGCTGTTCCCCGCCGACCTCTCACGATCACCCCCGCGAGCGTCATTGTCGTCTGCGTGGTGGCGCTCGTTTCGATCGGGCTCGCGGTGCTGTTCAGCGCGAGCTCGCCGATCAAGGGCGGGCCCTACGCCTACCTCTACAAGCAGTTCATCTTCCTCGCGCTCGCCATCGGCGCCGGCTGGCTGGTCGCCATCGCGGACCTGGAGGCGCTGCGGAAGTTCGCCTGGCCTGCCGCGGCCATCGCCCTGTTCGCCCTGGTCCTCGTCCTGATCCCGGGCATCGGCATCAAGGTCAACGGCGGCCGCCGCTGGCTCGGCTTTGGTGGCGTGCGCCTGCAGGTGTCCGAGTTCGCCAAGCTCGCTCTGGTGTTCTCGCTCGCGCACTTCCTCGCGCTCAACCAGAGCAAGCTGCATGATTTCTGGCACGGGTTCGTGAAACCCGCCGCGTGGGTCGGGCTGTTCGCGCTGCTCGTGCTCGTCGAGCCGGACTTCGGCGCGGCGTTCCTCATCGGCTCCATCGGCGTGCTCATGCTCTTCCTCGCCGGCGCGCGGCTGAAGTTCCTCCTGCCGTCCATCGGCGCGGCGCTGCTCGGCTTCGTCGTGCTCGTGATGAACAATCCCGTGCGCCTGCAGCGCGTGCTGTCGTTCCTCGAGCCCGAGGCCAACCGCCAGGGCACCGGCTACCAGCCGTGGCAGGCGCTGCTCGCCTTTGCCGCCGGCGGCGTCGACGGCGTCGGCCTCGGCAACGGCCGCCAGCAAAACGCCTTCCTGCCCGAGGCGCACACGGATTACATCTTCGCCATCCTCGGCGAGGAACTCGGCCTGATCTTCACGCTGCTGGTGGTCGCGCTGTTTGTGACTATCTTCGTGGCCGGTCTCATGCATGTCCGCCGCGCCCCCAATCTTTTCCAGTTCCTGCTCGTGACGGGCAGCCTGCTGCTCATCTGCCTGCAGGCGATCATCAACCTCGGCGTCGTGACAAGCCTGCTGCCCTCGAAGGGCATGGCGCTGCCGTTCATCAGCGCGGGCGGCTCGAACCTCCTGCTGATGGGCCTGCTCGTCGGCATCATCATCAACACCGCGCGGACCTGGGAGCGGCCCAAGCCGCTCGTGCGGCGCCGCGCGCTGACGGAGGTGATCGCGTGAGCAAATTCCTCATCGCTTGCGGCGGCACCGGCGGCCATCTCGCGCCGGGCATCGCGCTGGCCGAGGCGCTGCACGCGCGCGGGCATACCACCACGCTTTTCATCAGCCAGAAGAAGGTCGATGCGCGCCTGTGCGAGCATTACCCGGAGCTGAAGGTCGAACGCGTGCCGGGCGCGCCGTTCGGCTGGCGGCCCGATGTGCACCTGCGCTTTCACTGGCGGCAGACGCAGGGCCTGCTCTTCAGCCTCAAGTTCCTCCGCGCGCACCGGCCCGACGCGATCATCGGCTTCGGCGGCTTCACCAACGCCGGCGTCGTCATGGCCGGCAAGCTGCTCGGCGTGCCGGTCGCGCTGCACGAGGCCAACCGCATCCCGGGTCGCGCCATCCGCGTGCTGTCGCGCATCTCGAAACGCCTCTACCTGCCGCCGGGCGTGCGCTTGCCCGGCCGGCTCGGCCTCGACGTCCGCCACACCGGCCTGCCGGTGCGCAAGGAGGTCTGCCGCATCCCGCGGGATGCGGCGCGCGCGCAGCTGGGCGTCGATCCCGCGCAGAAGCTTCTCGTGCTCTTCGGCGGCAGCCAGGGTTCCGCCCCGCTCAACGACTGGCTCCTCGCGCACCTCGAGGCGCTCGCCAGCGAGGGCGTCCAGGTCTGGTGCGTCACCGGCCTCGGCAAGGGCGAGAACGGCGTCCGCGAATTGCACACGAAGAACGGCACGGTTGTCCGCGCGTGGTTCGAGCCGTTCACCGACCGCGTCGGCACGCTGCTCTCGGCGGCCGACCTCGTGCTGGGTCGCGCCGGCGCCGGCACGCTCGCCGAGCTCGTCCGCTGCGAGACGCCCGCCATCCTCATCCCTTACCCGCACGCGGCCGACAACCACCAGGCGGCCAACGCCGCCTACTTCGAGCAGCAGGGCGGCGGCCTGACGATCGACGAAACCAACCTCGTGGCCCTGCGCCAGGAGATCCTCGATGTCATCTTCAACGACTGGCTGCTGAACAAATTTCGCGTCAACCTGCACCGCATGTCGCAGGAGAACACGATCGACACGATCGTGCAGGACCTCGAGGACCTCGCCAACCGCATGCCGCCGCGCCGGCACCTGCGCCACACGCCCGCGCCGGCCGCCACATGAACGCCACGCTCAATGAAATCGGCCGGGAGCAGCGCGAGGCGGCGTTCCATGACTTGATCGCCACGGTGCGGCCGCGCCTCACGGCGGCGTCGAAGCTCGCCGAACGCGAGGTGCTCGCGCCAAAAACCACGATGCGCGTCGGCGGCCCGGCGCGGGTCTATGCCGAGCCGGCGACCGTGGACGATTTGCGCCATTTGTTGCTGGAGGCGAACCGCCGCGGCCTGCCGGTGCTCCTGCTCGGCCGCGGCTCGAACCTGATCATTCCCGACGCGGGCGTCGACGGGCTCGTCCTCAGCCTCGCGCACGAGAGCTGGCAGAAGTTCGAGCCGAAACCGGACGGGCGCATCTGGGCCGGAGCCGGCCTGCGCCTGAAGAATCTCTGCGGGCTCGCGACGAAGGCCGGCTTCAAGGGCTTTGAATTCCTCGAGGGCATTCCCGGCAATGTCGGCGGCGCCCTGCGCATGAACGCCGGCGCGATGGGCGGCTGGATGTTCGACGTCGTGGAGGAGGTCCACCTGATGAGTTTCGCCGGCGAGGTGCGCGTCATGCCGAAGGCCGAGATGCACGTGGACTACCGGCATTGCGCCGAGTTGCAGGCCGGCATCGCGCTCGGCGCGCACCTGAAGCCGGCCGCCACGGCCGGGGCGGAGGACATCCGCCGGCAGATCGATGTCTACCAGAAGAAGCGCGTCGAGTCCCAGCCGCGGGAGCCGAGCGCCGGTTGCATCTTCAAGAACCCGCCGGGCACGTCGGCGGGCCGGCTCATCGACGAGCTCGGCCTGAAGGGCGAGCGGGTGGGGGACGCCGAGGTCTCGACCGTGCACGCCAATTTCATCGTCAACCGCGGCCATGCGACCAGCGCCGACATCATCGGCCTCGTCCGCCAGATCCGGGCCCGCGTGAAAAGCGCGCGCGGCATCGACCTCGAGCCCGAGGTGCTGCTCTACGGGCAGGAATGGAGGGATGTGCTGTGAATTTTGGATTTACAAATTTTGATTTTGGATTGGCCGGACGCTGCCTTGGAGGGCCCGCGTCCCTGCGGGCCGGGATCGTTGCCGGTGCGGACGGCTCGCAGGGACGCGAGCCCTCCAAGGTGAGAAGCAGGAGGATTCGGCCATGAAGGAGCCCGTCATCGCGGTCTTTGCCGGCGGCACCTCGCCCGAGCGCGAGGTCTCGCTCGGTTCCGGCAAGGCCGTGGCCCTCGGCATGGCCTGTTCGTATCCGGTGCGTTTTTTCACGATCGAGGCCGATGCGTTGCCGGCGGAACTCGACCCGGCGCGGCATGTGGTCTGCTCGACGCTGCACGGCGTCTTCGGCGAGGACGGCGGCATGCAGCGGCTGCTGGACGCGGCCGGTGTGGCCTACGCCGGTTGCGACGCCAAGGGCAGCGATCTGACTTTCGACAAATGGCGCACCCGCCAGGCGGTGTCCGCCATGGGCGTGCCGGTGGCCCCGGGCCGGAATTTCACCATGGCGAACAAGCCCACCGCCGCGGCGCTCGTCGCGGAGCTCGGCGAGCAGGTCGTGCTCAAGCCCAACCGCCAGGGCAGCAGCGTGGGCCTGCAGATCGTCGCGACGAAAGTCGGCCTGGAGATCGCCCTCGGCGGCATCCGGCAGGGCGACTGGGTCGTCGAGAAGAAGATCATCGGCCGGGAATTCACCGTCGGCCTGCTCCGCGGGCGGGCGATGGGCGTGGTCGAGATCGTGCCGAAGTCGGGCGTCTTCGACTACACCAGCAAATACACGAAGGGCCTGACGGAGTATTTCGCCCCGGCGCAGCTGTCGGACGACCTGACGGCCCGGATGCGGGCGGCGGCGGAGACGGCCTTCGCCGCGTGCGGCTGCCGCGACTACGCGCGGATCGACTTCATGCTCTCGGCGGAGGGCGAGCTATATTTGCTCGAAATCAACACGCTGCCCGGCATGAAGGAGACGAGCCTGCTGCCGATGAGTGCGCGTTGCGTGGGGCTGGATTTTGCCGCGTTGTGCCGCGAGATGGTCGCCCCCGCCGTGGAACGATTCGCCCTGGCCCATGCTTCCCGCCCATGAGCACCGCCGCCGACACCACCGCTTCCCCCCCGGGCCGTTCCTGGCGCAACATCCGCCAGGAGGTGAGCGCGCCCGCCATGTCGCGGACGGGCCGGCGCCGGCAGCTTTACGCCTGGGTGAAGATGGGCGCGGTCAGCACTTTTCTCGCCGCGGCGGCGTGGGGCACCTACGTCGTGGTGCACTCGTGGGAGACCGACCGCGCCGTCCTGGCCACCGCTGTGCACAGCGAGCCGGTGCGCGACATCGTGCTGATCACCGACGGGGTGCTGAACCAGCAATGGGTCAACGGCACGCTCGCGCTGCCGAAGACCGCCAGCCTGATGGCCCTCGACCTGCCGGCCCTGCGCGACCGCCTGCTGCAAGGCGGCCAGGTGCGCGGCGCGGTCCTAAGCCGGAATTTTCCCGATGCGCTGGTGGTCACGGTGCAGGAGCGCACGCCCGTTGCCCGCGTGCAGGTCAGCGCCGGCGCCGGCTCGCCGCAACAGCTCCTTGTGGCCAAGGACGGCGTGGTCTACGACGGCCTGAACTACGACAAGCAGATGCTGGCGACCCTGCCCTGGCTCGACGGCGTGCGGCTCGTGCGGCATGGCGGCAGCTTCGAGCCCATCGCCGGCATGGCCGACGTGGCCGCGCTGCTCTCCATGGCCCAGCTGCAGGCACCGAACCTCTACCGCGACTGGCTGATCGTCTCGCTGGCGCGGCTGGCCGACCGCGACGAGATCGTGGTCAAGGCGCAGGACATTCCCGAGATCGTCTTCACGCGAAAGCGCGACTACTTCAAGCAGATCGCCCAGCTCGACTACGTGGTCGACGCGGCGCGCTCCCTGCCCGAGCCGACCCTGCAGTCCGTCAACCTCTCGCTCGACGGCCAGGTGCCCGTGCGGCTGACCAGCACGCCGGACGAGCTGCAGAAGGCCGTCCAGCCCTCTTTCCAACTCAACCATTCACCACGCAAGGCGAAACGTGATCTCTAACAGCAGCAGAATCGTCGGGGCCGTTGAAATCGGCACCGGCAAAATCGCGGTGCTCGTGGGCGAAATCGCCCGCGGTCGCAGCCTCAACATCATCGGCGTCGGCGTCGCGCCCGCGCGCGGCGTCATGAAGGGTGAGGTCGTCGACTACAAGGCGGCCTGCGAGGCCACGCACCAGGCGCTCGAAATGGCGGAGAAGCGCGCCGGCGCCCGCATCGAGGAGGTCTGGCTCGCCCAGACCGGCGGCCAGCTCGACGCCTTCTACAATGAAGCGTCGGTCAACGTGAAGTCCGCCGACAACACCGTGACCCAGCTCGACATCGCCTCCGTCTGCGCCCTCGCGAAGGAAAAGGAACTGCCCGCGGGCCGCTCGCGCATTCACGAGATCCGCCGGCCCTTCCGCCTCGACGGCCGCGCCGTGCCGGACCCCGAGCATCTTTCCGGCCGCCGGCTCGAGGTGGGCTACTGGATCGTCCACGGGCCCGAGAGCAAGGTGAGCGACAACATTCACGTCGTGGGCGGCTACCACCTTGAGGTCCGCGAGCTCGTGCTCGCCAGCCTCGCGAGCGGTTCGCTGCTCACCACCGCCGAGGAGCGCACGCAGGGCGTGCTCGTCCTGGACATCGGCAAGGGCGTTTCCGACTACGTGCTTTACCGCGACGGCCACGTGCTGGTCACCGGCACGCTGCCGGTCGCCGGCGAGCATCTGACCAACGACCTCAGCATCGGCCTCCGCGTCACCGCGGCGCAGGCGGAACTGCTCAAGCTCCGCTGGGCGCGCGGCACCGGGCAGACCCGCGACAAGGCCGACAAGGTCTGGCTCAACGGCGACGGCGCGTTCGGCGACCGCCAGCTGCCCAAGCTGGCGATCGAGACCATCGCGGCCGCGCGCACGCTCGAGCTGCTCGAGGTCATCAAGCACAAGCTCGGCCCGGCCTTCCTGGCCGAGCACTGCGGCGCGGGCGTCGTCCTCACGGGCGGCACCTCGCGCATGCCCGGCATCGAGGAGGCCGCCGCGCGCGTCTTCGGCCTGCCGGCCCGTCGCGGCGAGCCGCCGTCGTGGGTGAAGGACGAGTTGAAGGACCCGATGTTCAGCACCGTGCTGGGCGTCTTCCAGTTCGGCCTCCGCACCGCGCACGAGCACGCCATGCCCCAGCGCCGCAAGACCGGCCTGCTGAGCAACCTCACCAAAATCTTCGCCTCCTCCTGACCATGAGCCTCCCTCCCCACGAACTTCCCCTCGAGGCGCTCACCGACCGCGACGTCGGCATCAAGCTCATCGGCATCGGCGGCGGCGGCTCCAACGCCGTCGACCGCCTCAAGATGGAGAACCTCGACCGCCTGCAGCTCGCGGTCATCAACACCGACCTCAAGGCCCTCAGTACCTCGCCCGTGCAGGACAAGATCCTCATCGGCACCTCGCTCACCCGCGGGCTCAGCGCCGGCGGCGACCCCGAGCTCGGCCTCAAGGCCGCGGAGGCCGACGCCGACAAGATCGCTGAGATCGTGAAGGGCACCGACCTCGTGTTCCTCGTTGCCGGGCTGGGCGGCGGCACGGGCTCCGGCGCCGCGCCGGTCGTGGCCGAGATCGCGGCCGAGGCGGGCGCGGTCGTCATCGCGTTCGTCACGCTGCCGTTCACCTTCGAGGGTGGCCGCCGCCGCAAGCAGGCCGAGGAGGCTCTCGCTGAATTGCGTCGCGTGTGCGACGCGGTCATCCCGCTCGCCAACGACATGCTGCTGCAGGAAGGCACGGAGCAGACCAGCGTGCTCGACTCCTTCGCGCAGGCCGACCAGTGGATCGGCCGCGGCGTGAAGTCCATCTGGGCGATGCTCTCGCGCACCGGGCTGATCAACGTCGACTTCACGGCGCTGCGCCAGGTGTTCCAGCACCGCGGTGGCAAGACCCTCTTCGGCCTCGGCGTGGGCGACGGCGAGAATCCCGCCCAGGCCGCGCTCGACGACCTCAAGAACTGCCCGCTGCTCCACACGCCGGAATATGCGCGCAAGGCCGACCGCCTGCTCGTCAACATCACCGGCGGCGCCGACCTCAGCCTGACCAAGGTCAACGAGCTGATGACGGCGATCACTGAGGAATTCGGCCGCGAGGCGCACGTCGTCATGGGCGCCGCGATCGACGAGTCCCTGCAGGGCCGGGTGGAGATCTGCGTCATCGGCACGACCGACCTCGGCAGCCGCAACTTCACGCGCCGCGAGCCCAAGCCGGCCACCGCCGCTCGCAGGCCCGAGCGTCCGGCCGGCGCCACGACCACCTCGGCCGAACCCGACAGCAACACGAATGTCACGACGACGGTCACGCCCGAGTCCACCCGCAGCAACCGCAAGGCGCCGGCCGTGCATGCGCCCGGCATCTTGCAGGAGGAGTTTGGCTTCCAAGGCCCGCCGGCGGAGAACCGCGGCGCCTTCGACAAGTCCGACCGCAACCTGTTCGAGGGCCAGGATCTCGACATCCCGACCTACCTGCGGAAGGGCATCAAGGTGACGGTTTGAGTAACCTTTGACTTATCGTACGGATTGAGCGTGTTAGGCCCCCCATGTTCATCGACGAAACCAAGATCAAAGCCCGGGCCGGCGACGGCGGGCGCGGCTGCGTCAGCTTCCGCCGCGAGAAATACGAGCCCTGGGGCGGGCCCAACGGCGGCGACGGTGGCAAGGGCGGGGATGTCATCCTCCGCGGTGACGACGACCAGAACAACCTGATCGACTTCAAGTTCAAGCCGCACTGGAACGGCGAGCGGGGCGAGCACGGGCAGGGCGCCGATTGCAACGGCCGCGAGGGCCGGCCCGCCGTCCTGCGTGTGCCGCTCGGCACCATCGCCTACCGCCTCGACACGGGCGAGAAGGTCGTCGAGATCCTCGAGGACCACCAGGAGTTCGTGCTGCTCAAGGGCGGCAAGGGCGGCTTCGGCAACACCAAGTTCAAGTCGTCCGTCAACCGCGCCCCGCGCAAGACCGGCCCGGGCGAGCCGGGCGAGATCGGCGACTTCCGGCTGGAACTGAAGAGCATCGCGGACATCGGCCTCGTGGGCTTCCCCAACGCCGGCAAGTCCTCGCTGACCAACCTCATCACCAACGCGCGACCGAAGACGGCGCCGTATCCCTTCACGACCCTGCATCCGCAGATCGGCGTCATTGATTACGGCGAGGAATACGAGACGCTCGTCCTGGCGGACGTGCCCGGGCTCATCGCCGGCGCGAGCGACGGCAAGGGCCTCGGCCACCGGTTCCTGCGACACATCGAGCGCTGCAAGCTCCTCGTGCTCATCCTCGACATGGCGGGCACGGACACCCGCGACCCGCGCGACGACTACAAGCAGTTGCTCAAGGAGCTCGAGCTCTACGACAAGGCGATGCTCAAGAAGCCGCGGCTCGTCCTGGCGAACAAGATGGACGAGGACGCCGCCATTGTGAACCTCCCGAAATTCAAGAAACGCTACCCGAAGGTGGAGCTGATCCCGATTTCCTGCCTCACGGAGGTGGGGATCCCGAAGCTCAAGAAGGAGCTGCTGAAGCGGGTTAAGAAGATGCGGGTCAAAGAAAAGAAATCGCCAAGCGCCAAGGCCTGAGTAGGCTTCCGGGCACATGTCAGAACACCGGCCATTGCTGATGCGCTCCAACCGCCTGCTGGGCTCGGCGTTGATTGAGCACAGCCTGGTGAAGTTTGAGGACCTCGAGGCCGCCAACGAGCGCCTGCTCGAGATCGCCGCCACCGGCGACATGCGGCGTAGTTCCGTGCTGAGCGTGCTCGTCTACGAGAAGAAGGTGCTGCGCGAGGAGGACGTGCTGCACCACGTGGTCGACGACCATGGGGTGGGGGTCATCGACCTGCGGGGCTACGAGGTGCCCGACGACGTGAAAAACGGCCTCGATCTCGGCGCCTGCTGGGCGACCTGGACGGTGCCCTTCGACCGGGAGGAGGACTTTCATTTCGTCGCGACCGCCTACTACCTGAGCCCGGCCGTGCGCGCCCATTGGGAGAAGACCCTGGGTGGCCAGATCATCTGGCAGGCGACCACGATGGACATCATCGCGGATTTCCTCGATCGCGTGCAGGTCGAGCGCAACGAGGCCGCGAAGCGCGCCGACAGCGGCGCCCCGGCCGTGAACAAGACCGGCACCCGCGCCCCGTTCCCCGGCGCCACGAGCGCCCCCTTCATTCCGCCCGCCACCGGCAGCGCCGCGCCATTTGCCCCGCCGACCAGCTCGGGCAGCGTGCCGCCCTTCCCGCGGGCCACCAGCAACCCGCCCGTCGGGCCGCGCGTGGCCAGCAACCCGCCCCTGACGCCGCCCTCCTGAGCCATGCCCCTCGGACGCACCCAAACGCAGATCATCGACAAGCTCGAGGAGATGGGGAAACTCACCGCCGAGCAGAAGGCCGTGCTCGTGGCGCGTCCCGACGAACCGACGGGCGACCAGCTCGACCAGATCCTGCAGGCGGAGAACCGCATCACGTCCTTCCAGTTGCTGCTGGCCAAGTGCCGCGGGGGGGGGGGGGCCTCGCGCCGTTCAACGTCGCCCGCTACAAGGTTCACAACAACACCTTTGAGAAGATCGACCTCGAGTTCTGCCAGAAGAACCTGATCCTGCCGGTCGGACAGGTCGGCGACTTCCTGCTCGTGGCCTTCGCCAACCCCTTCGAGACCGCCGTCGCCGCCAAGATCCAGGACAAGACCGGCCAGCGCGTTGTCCGCCTGCTCGGTCGCGAGGCCGACATCCGGGAAAAACTCAAGAAGGACCAGGCCCGCGAGGAGGTCCAGTTCGGCGACGTCGTCGACCAGCTCGGCGCGCAATTCGAGGAGGACGACTCCGAGATCAAGGACGAGGATCTGGAGAACGAGGAGTCGGCCCCCATCATCCAGCTTGCCAACCGCATCATCGAGGACGCGTATTTTGCCGGCACTTCCGACATCCACATCGAGCCGTGGGAAAAGGAGATCGTTGTCCGCTACCGCATCGACGGCCTCACGCAGGAGAAGCTCCGGCTGCCCGCCAAGGTCGCCGGCGCGCTCGTCGCCCGCCTCAAGATCATGTGCAACCTCGACATCGCGGAGCGCCGCCTGCCGCAGGACGGCCGCATCATCTTCAAGCAGTTTAATAAAAAGAACATCGATATCGATCTGCGCGTTTCGACCGCCCCGCTCAACCACGGCGAGGGCGTGGTTATGCGTATCCTCGACAAGCAGAAGTCGACGCTGCCGCTGCCGGCGCTGGGCTTCACCGAGGAGAACCTCGCGCGCTACCGCGAGTGCATCCGCCAGCCCTACGGCATGATCCTGCACTGCGGGCCGACCGGCTCCGGCAAGTCCATGACGCTTTACTCGGCGATTAACGAGATCAACACCTCGGACGTCGTCATCCGCACCGCCGAGGATCCCATCGAATACACGCTGCCCGGCATCAACCAGATGCAGATGCACCGGCAGATCGGCCTCACCTTCGCCACCGCGCTCCGCGCCTTCCTCCGCCAAGACCCCGACATCATCCTCGTCGGCGAAATCCGCGACAAGGAGACGGCGAACATCGCCGTCGAGGCCGCGCTCACCGGCCATTTGCTCATCTCCACGCTCCACACCAACGACGCGCCGAGCACCGTGGCCCGCCTGACCGACATGGGCATCGAGCCATTCATGATCTCGTCGTCGCTCGTGTGCGTCTGCGCCCAGCGCCTCATGCGCCGCGTGTGCAAGGTCTGTCGCGTCGCCTACGAGCCCGACGGCCGCGAGAAGGACCTCATGCAGCGCGCCATCGGCTGGAGCGGCCAGATCTACAAGGCCAGCCCCAGCGGCTGCTCGAAGTGCAACAACACCGGCTACAAGGGCCGCGTCGGCATCCACGAGCTCCTCACCACCAGCGAGGAGCTCATCGAGGCGATCAACAAGGAGGCCGAGACCGCCGAGTTGAAGCGCATCGCGATGAAGTCCGGCATGAAGACCCTCCACCAGGACAGCATCATCAAGGTGAAGGAGGGCCTCAGCACACTGGCCGAGGCCGTGGCCACCGTCCCGCAGGACATGGAGTTGCGCGACAGCGCGAAGAAGAAGTGAACGGGGCGTTGGATCTGGTGGAGGGCCCGCGTCTCTGCGGGCCGCGGCCCGCCGGGACGCGAGCCCGCCGGCTTTTGCCCCCAAGCCCATGACCGCCTACTGGCCCGAGTTCCTGACGATCATGGTCGCCCACGCGCTGGCGGTGGCCAGCCCCGGGCCGGATTTCGCCCTCGTGCTCCGACAGAGCCTGGCCCACGGCCGCCGCACCGCCGTGTGGAGCAGCATCGGCATCGGCTGCGGACTCTCGGTCCACATCACTTACTGCATTCTCGGGCTCGGGTATTTCCTCAAAAACTCCGCGGTCGCACTCGCCACGGTCAAATACCTCGGCGCGGCCTACCTCGCCTACGTCGGCCTGCGGGCCCTGCGCGCGCAACCACGCACGGGCGACGTGGATCTGGCCGCGGGCGCGACGGCCCCGACCGACCGCGCCGCGTGGACGACCGGCTTCCTCGTCAACGTCCTCAACCCGAAGGCCGCCCTGTTCTTCATCGCGCTGTTCCCGCTGGCCGTGAGCGTGCACACCCCGAAGCTCATTCAGCTCGGCTACGGCGTGTGGATGACTCTGACGACCATGGCCTGGTTCAGTTTCGTGGCGCTCGTCTTCACGCGGGCGGAGGTGCGCCGGCGCTTTCTTTCGCACGGCCACTGGATCGACCGCGCGCTGGGCGTGGTCTTCCTCGGCTTCGCCGTCAGCCTCATCTTCGCAACCCTGAGCTGACTTAACCGCCCTTCACGACGGGGGCTTTCACGACGCCGGTCAGGGGCTGGCTGGTGGCGAGGTCGGTGATCCAGAAGTCGCAAAAGCTGTTCTTCCCGAAAAGCTGGGCGTCGGTCGCGTATTTGAGCTGGTAGCTTGCGTGCGCCACGGCCTGCAGCTCCAGCTGCGCCTTCGCGGAAAAGACGCCGCGCTTGAACTCGACAGTCAGGATGCGGTGTCCGGCCTTGAGCTCGACCGGCGTGTTCCAGCCGGCGCGGCCGGCGGCGACGGGCTGGCCGTCGACGGCAGCGATGAACGCCGTGAAGTTGTCGAACAGGGCGCTGGAGTCTTCGGAGCCCCTGATGGTGGCGGTGCCGGGGGGCTCGATCACGGGCGCGGTGGCGCAGCCGGCGACAAGCAGGACAAGAAGACTGGCGGCGAGCAGCAGGCGTGGGTGCATGGTCGGGGGGATTTCGCGCAGTCAAACCGCCGCGGCGGCTTCTGGCAAGCCGGCGACGGGCGCGACGGTGGCCTCGGCGGCGAGCAGCATCGCGCTCAGTTCGGTGGCGCCGCGGGCGAATTGCGCGTAGGCGCTGTGCTCCAGCGGCGTGGCCTCCACGGCCGTGCGCAGGGAGAGCTGGTCGAGGGTCTCGCGCAGGGCGGCGAGCCGGGCGTGGTCGGTCTGGCCGGTCTCGGCGGACACGGCGACCGCCTCGAGCGTCTCGACTGCGGCCGTCACGAACCGGCCGAGTTCCGGGCGTTGCAACGTGGTGCCGGGTGACAGGTGCAGCGCCACGACGGTGAGCGCGCGGGTGAGACGCTGGTTGCCGTTGGCGAGCGCGGCCGCGGCCTCGATGCCTTCCTGCTGGTTCGCGGGATCGCCGGACATCCGTTGCAGCGAGGAGAACACGAGGCTGTTGGCCTTTTCGGCAGCGCGCTTGAGGACGATGGCGCCGGCGTCGTAACCGCCACCGGAAATAATGCGGTCGCCGAGCATGCGGACGTAGTCGCGGTTGGCCCGCAGGGCGCGGGCGAGGGTGCGCGGAAAGAGCTTCCGCTCCCAAGTCGGCCAGAACAGCTGCGCCGCCAGCAGCGCCAGCAGGCCGCCCGCCAGCGTGACCGCGAGCCGCTCGACCGTGAAGCCGAGGGTGATCTTCGTGGCGGTCTCGGTGATCAGCACGACAAACAGCGTGATGAAGAAGACCGCATAGCCGTAGTTGCGCTTCAGGAAGAACGCAAAAAAGAACATCGTCACCGCCATCGCGGCGATGAGCACGGCCTGCGGCAACGCCAGCCACAGCAGCAGGCTGGCGAGCACGCTCCCGGTGAGGGTGCCGACGACGCGCTGCCCGGCGCGCAGCCGCGTGGAACCGTAGTCGGGCTGGAGCACCACGAGCACGGTAAGCGGCAGCCAGTAGCCGTGCGCGAGGTTGAGCAGCTTGAACGCGGCCACGCCGGCCACCTCGAGCACGGTCAGGCGCGCGATGAAGCGCAGCAGCGCCGGGTCGGCGTGCCAGCTGAAGTTCAGCGCCGACGCCAGCGGGCGCAGCGTCCACGTGTGCAGGTCGAACAGCTCGAGGGAGAACGCCGCGTGCTCGTTGGCGCGGTCCACGGTGGCGCGCAGCGTCGTGCCGAGCGCGGGGATGAGCGCGGCGATCTGCTGGAGCAGGAAGGTGAGCTGCGTGGCCTCGGGCGCCCGGCCGGTCTGGGCCAGCACGCGGTCCTGCAGCGCGTGGAGGAGGTTGCCGATGCGGCGCAGGCGGACCTCGGCGGCAATGAGGTGCGCGGGCTGGCGGGAGACGACCGTCACGGCCGTGGTGCGCGCCATGTTCGTGAGCGAGTTCAGCACCGGCGTGAAGCTCGGCGCCAGCGCCGCGAAGTCCGGGCGGTCCAGCAGCGTCTCGAGCGCGGTGTTGAACGCGACCAGCCGCGTGGCGAATTTCGCCGCGGTCAGGTTGAGATCCTCGAGCTCGCTCAGGTGCGGGCGGCGCCGGCCGGCGTGGGCGGCGGCGAGCGTGGCGCTGGTCTGGTCGAGCGCGATGCGGAGCGCGGCCTCCTTCGCGGCGACCTGGCGGTGGCGCGCGACGGGGTCCGGGTTCTGCTCGGGCCTCATGGCCTCGAGCAGGTCGGAGAGGGCGAGCCAGCTGTCGGCGGTGGCGCGGCGCAGCGGGTGCTGGGCGCGGAAGGGCCAGAGCGCCACCTGCACGAACAGGCCCCACAGGCCCCCGCCGAGCGCGGCGAGAAAGTAATGGTGGGCGTTCGCCACGCCGTCCGGCTGCGCCAGCGCCAGCATCAGGAGGAAGGCGGAGTTGATCGCGAGCGACATGCCGTAGTCGGGACTCAGGTGGCGCCACACGCCGCCGAGCACGATGACCAGCGCCATGGCCGCCAGCGCGGCGGGCAGGTGGCCGCTGGCCAGGCCGCCGAGCCAGCACGCCCCGCCGCAGATCGCGGTCATCACCAGCAGCAGGCTGACGCGCAGCGGGTAGGAGCCGCGGATGTCGAGCATGGCGATGTTCTGCGCGGCGATGGCGGCGAAGGACGCCTCGAGGGGCAATTTCAGCCAGGCGGCGGCGAAGAACGCACCCATGAAGCCGACCGTCGCGCGCAGCCCGCGGTTGATGTCGGGCTGGAGCCGCTGCTCCTCCAGGTAATGCCGCGTGCGGGCGAAGAGTCCGCTCATTCGCGCCATTGTCGCGAACCGCAGCCCGGCGTCACGCGGGAAAGAGGGAGCGGTGGCTGGCCCGGTTCCACCTTCATAGATGGCACGGATCGGGTGACCTGCGGCCTGGGATATCAGTGCTATCGGTGAAATCCGTGGTCAAACCGCCTTGGGGCCGGCGGCGCGGGAGGCGTCGGCGAGCTGGCGGATTTCCACATTCTCGATGATCCGGCTCCGGTCCCTGGTCGAGGCCAGCTGCAGCATCGCGCGGGCGAGGTCCTCGCCCTTGACATAAAACTTCCGCGCGGGCGCGAGGATACGGACGGCCGGAATCATCAGCTTGTAGAAAAAGGGCCAGCCGGTGGTGTTACGGGCGTCGATCGCGCCCGGCCGCCAGCAGACGGCCCGGTAATGGTCGAGCAGGTCGGCCTCCGCCTCGGCCTTGGTGTGCGCCCACATCGCGTCGCTGTCCAGGCTCGCGCCCTGGCCGCTCAGGTAGTGGAAGACCGCCGCGGGGCTCCGCGCCTGCAGCGCCTTCGCCGCGGCGAGGGGCGCGTCGTAGGCGAGGGTATGATACTCGGCCTCCGCCTTGACCAGCGCCGTGGCCCGGCCAATGCAGTAGAAGCACGCGTCCAGCCCGGCGAAGGCGTCGCTCACCGCGGAATAGTCGGTCAGGTGGCCATGCTGAAAGCCGACCTGCTTCCTGGAATCGACCGCAATCTTCCGCCGGGAAATGGTACGAACCTCCGTGACCAAAGCACTGCCCAGCGCAATCTCGAGAAGACTGCCGCCCGCGGCCCCGGTTGCGCCTAGGATCAGAATTTTCATTTTTCCGGTCCCCACTGCCAGCGTGGCGCTTCACCCTTCCACCAGCAGATCGCGCTCATGACCAGCGCCCAGGCCAGGCTATAGCCGACGAAATAGAGCGGATGGATTTTGATGAGACCAGTGCCGCTGATGAGCACGGCAACAAACCCGAACAGCACGACCCAGCCCTGCCACCGTTGGGGCATGCCCCAGCCATAGCCGTAGGTCTTGGCCGGGAACCATGCTTCATTTTTTGGAAGGGGCATCTGCTTTTGCCTGACGGCATTCTTCAACTACGTAGAAAATCTCTGATGGCTTGGCCCGCCAAGGACAGGAAGCGGCAGAACCGGTTCGCTTACAACTCCCGACTTTACTCATGCGTCTTCGGGCTGTTTGGCCCTACCGTTTTGCCGGTACGATCACGTAGGGAATGGCCGGCGCCGGGCCGAGGGGAATGTTGAGCTGCTTCTTGCCGTCCTTGCCGGCGCGCTCGGTGAAGCCGTGCAGGATCAGATTGCCCTCGGTGCCGGGCTTGGCCTTCGCGGCATCGGCGGTGATCACGAGTTCGAGTTCGTCGCCGTGTTTCTCCGCTTGTTGGAGCGTGATGCCCTCGGGAGCGTCTGACAGTTCGGCCTTGGTGAGTTCGACGCGGCGCGGGTAGAGCGACGAAACGCTGATCTGCACGGTGCCACCGGCAGGGATTTCCAGCGGCAGCTTGGCGGTCACGCGGAGCGGGCCGGTGCGCCCGGAGACGTCGACCAGGAATTCCCTGGCGGGCACGAGGTGACGATAGAGAAACGCCTGCATCATGTCGTCGGCCGGCAGTGCGGCGCGCACCACGGTCTGGCCGTTGATCGTGGCGCCGCCGCCGAGCTTCAGGCGAACGGCCTCGTCTCGCGGACTGGCGGGAGCGTTGAGCGTGAGCTGGATCTTATCCGCCCCGGCGGGCAGGCGGGCACCACTGAGGCTGAAACCGTAGGGCGCGTCGTCGAGGCCGAGCTTGATCTCGCCAGTGAAGCCGTCGTGGCGCAGCGCGAATACCGTGATGACCTGGCTGCCGCCGGCGCGCAGGTTGACCGCGGACGGCGCGACGCGCAGCTCGTAGTCCGGACGCGGCGGGCCGACGCGCAGGCGGTAGGCATGGGCGGGACTGCCCTGATGCTGCGCGTCGGTGACGTGGATGAAATAGTCGCCGTCGGCGGGCAGGGTGGCGGTGAGGCGTGAGTCGGCTTGGTGTGGGAGCAGACCCGCGGCCTTGTCGTCGAAGTCGTCGTTGCTCGCGAGCGTCTTGCCGGCGGCGTCGGTAAGGTTGAGCACGGAGTCGAGCGGCGATTGCAACCGGCGGGCGAGAACCTCCGCGACGACCTGGTCGCCGGCCTTGCCGTGGAAGCGGTAGACGTCGGGATCGTCGGGGCGCTCGATGCGGCCATTGACGATGGCGGGCAGTGTCAGCGGCTGCGCGTGCGCGGGCGTGTCGTTGGGCTCCAGCTCGGCGGTGTCGGCCTGCGGGTCGACGACGAAGAGCACCGTGTTGGAGACATGCGCCCGGTTGCGGACGAAAAGATCGAACCAGCCCGGCGGCCGGCTAGTCGTATCCATGTCGAGCTGTTCGGCCGGCAGGTTCCAACCCGTGAGTTTGAAGATGCTCTTCGGCGACGGCGCGCAGCCGAGCGGGTAGATGCTGGTGATGAAGGGCAGTTCCCCAAGGGCGAGGCGGTAGATGAAGTCCTCGCGGCCGCGGTAGATGGAATCCTTGATCTCGACCGTGTAGTCACCGTCGGCGGGAATGACGTAGGCGAGGACCGGGTCGGGGCTGAAGCGGAAGTCGTCGTCGTAGGCGACCTCGCGGCCCTTGGCGTCGTAAAGGGCGAGCGTCGCCTGAAACCAACCCGGGACCGCGTCGGCAAGGTAGGGCAGGAGCGCGCGGGCCGAGGTGACGAGGGTCAGCCGCTGACCGGCGCGGGCGCTAAACTGGTAGCGGTCGACCTCGCCCGGGAGGATCTGACCGTTGACCAGCACGGGCAGCGTGATGGCCGTGGGCGGCTGGCGGAGCGGGACGCGTGGGTCGGTCCGGCGCGCGGCGCCCTCGGCGGCGGGGTTTTCCGCGGTGACAATGGGCGAGACGAACTCGGGGAGTGTGCCGACCTGAAAGACGATCGGATTGGAGAAACCGTTGGGTGTGCGGAGGCGCAGTTCGCGGGCACCCGGCGGGGCGTCGGCGGCGACCGTGAGCTCGATGGTGACGTTCTCGGAGAGCGCGGGGTTGGCCTGCCGCTGTTGGCGGTTGGCGAGCTTGGCGCGGGCTTC
The DNA here is from genome assembly GCA_029945445.1 of Lacunisphaera sp. Lineage (GTDB taxonomy): Bacteria > Verrucomicrobiota > Verrucomicrobiia > Opitutales > Opitutaceae > Lacunisphaera. The sequence continues at coordinate 52,568 of JAQSCO010000009.1, forward strand.
GGTTGCGAATTTGATGTTCTCGGGCGTCAAGGCCGGCGCCTTGGGATCGGCCTGCGCGGCCTCGCGTTTTTTCTGGAGCTGCTCGAGTTGGTCGCGCAGTTCGTTGACCTCCTTCTGATTCAAAGGGCGGTGGTAGCCGGTAATCTTGCTGGAGAGCCCGGGGCCGGTGAGGCGGATAGCGGAGGCATCGGCGAGGTTCTGCCCGCCGAGGGAAATGGTGACGGTCGTGCCCTGTTGCGCGCCCGCCGGATAGACGTAGCCCAGGCGCGGCGGGACGCGGAAGGCGGCTTGTTGTGCGGCAGCGGGGGAGAGGAGAAGAAAAGCAGCGGCGATGGTGCAGAGAAGTGCCGCCGGCTTCCAGCCGGTGAAGAGCTGCAGCTGGAAGCCGCAGCCACGGGATTGCCGGCTGTCATGCTGGGCGAAGCGAAGTATCCATGCTGCCTGGTTGGAGGGCCCACGTCCCCGTGTGCCACGGCCCGCAGAGACGCGGGCTCTCCATGGATCGCTGCGCTCAGAATGACAGGACTTGGACATGATGGGTGGCTTCACAGGATCGCCGCCAGCGGGTTGGCGGCCCGGACGCCGTCGGCCAGCGGCGGCACGGCGCGGACGTCGAGGCCCTCGGGGTGCGGCAGGCGGGCATCGGGATCGATGCCGAGGCGGCCGTAGATGCTCGCGATGAGCTCGGCCGGATGGACGGACGGGCCAACGACCGCCTCGCCGCGTGCGTCGGAGGCGCCGACCACCTGACCGCCGCGGAAACCGCCGCCCGCGACGAGCGAGGAGAAGACCTGGCCGTAGTGGCCGCGGCCGCCGTTCCACGGGGCCTCCCAGAGGACGCGCGGCGTGCGGCCGAATTCGCCGCCGGCCCACACGACGGTCTGGTCGAGCAGGCCGCGGTCGGAGAGGTCGGCGAGCAGCGTGGCGAGGCCGCGGTCGAACTCGGGGAGCTTGCGGCGCATGATCTGGAAGTGCTGCTTGTGCGTGTCCCAGCCCTTGTAGTTGATGGTGACGTAGGGCACGCCGCGCTCGACGAGGCGGCGGGCGAGGAGGCAAGACTGGCCGAAGGTGTTGCGCCCATAACGCTCGCGCTCGGTGTCCTTCTCCTGGCCGAGATCGAACACCTTGCCCGCGTCGCCCAGGATCATCTCGTAGGCCTCGGTCTCGCACTGCGCGAGCGCGGCGAGCCGCGGGTCGTTGCCGCTGGTGGCGCGGCCGAAGGTGTTGAGGCGGTGCAGCAGGTCGCGGCGGTCGTGCTGGCGCTGGTCGTCGATGCCCGGCGCCACGACGCCCTCGACGACGAAGCGGTTGGCGGCCGGGTCGCCGCCGGTGGCGAAGGGTTTGTAGCGCTGGCCGAGAAAACCGGCCTCGGAAAAACGGCCCTGCAACTCGGTGAGCACGATGTAGGGCGGGAGCAGGCCCTTGTAGCCGGCCTCATAGCCCTTAAAGAGCGAGACCACGGCGCCGGCGCCCGGGAAGACATCACGTCCGGCGGCACGCCCGGTCTGCACCATATAGGACGCGGTCTCGTGGGCGTTGCTGTTGTGGCTGAGATTGCGGATGAGGGCGTATTTGTCGGCCTGGCCGGCGAGCAGTGGCAGCAGTTCGCCGAGCTGCATGCCGGGGATCCTGGAGTTGGCGGCGGAGTTGAGCGGGCCCGTGAATTCGCTGCCGGCGCCGGGCTTCGGGTCGAAGGTGTCGATATGGCAGGGCCCACCCCAGAGCCAGATCTGGATGACAGACTTCGCGCGCGGCCGCGGGAGCGGTGCCACAGGCGCGACGGCAGCCCGCGCGCCGAGGGCGCTGGCGCCGAAGAGGAGGCCGGCCGATCCGAGCAGGCCGAGGCGGATCGCCTCACGGCGCGTCATGGGTGCGCCGCGCAGGCCGAGGAGACGGAACTCGGCGTCGAGGTTCCAGAGGCGGGGATCTTCGCTGTGATGGAGGGAGGACATGGGGGACGGGGTTGCGGAATTTCAGTGGCGCAGCAGGAACTCCGCGCTGTTGAGCAGGGCCCAGGCGACATCCAGGGCGGCAGCGCGCTGGTCCTTGTGCTCGAGGAAATAGGCGATGACCTCCACCCGTTCGTCGTCGGTCGGCGGGCGCGAGAGGAAGGTGAGATAGAGTGCGTCGATCGCCGCGCCCGGCTCGCCGTTTGTGCGCAAGACCGCCTGGAGCTTCGGGCCCGACTCGAGCTTGCGCTGGATGTGCGTGGAGTTGAGCAGGTGGAGCCGCTGGCTGGCGGTCAGGCGGTTGTTGCGCTCGGACTCAAGGCCGGTGTCGCGTGCCGGGCGGCCGAAGTTTTCCAGGAAGGAGCTGGTGATGCTGCCGTCGGGCAGGGCGATGGAACGCTGGTCCTCGGGCACGTAGGTGAACGGCTCGGGGATGGCGCTGCTGTATTTCTCGGTGGTGCCGGTGATCTGGTTGATGGCGTCGATCAACACCTCGGCCTCGAGCCGGCGCGGGGCGTAGCTGGCGAAGTTGGCCTCGGCGACCGGGTCAGCGGCGGCGACCGAGGAAAGCTGATACGTGCGGGAGTTGAGGATGAGGCGGAAGAGCGCCTTGAGGTCGTAGTGCGCGGCGACGAGCTCGGCCGCGAGATGGTCGAGCAGCGCGGCGTCGACGGGCGGGTTGTCGGATCGCAGATCGTCGGCCTCGTTGACCAGGCCGCGGCCGAGCAGCCAGCTCCAGGCGCGGTTGGCGATGGCGCGGGTAAACCAGGGGTTTTCCGGACGGATGAGCCAGTCGGCGAAAACCTCGCGCGGGTCGCGGTCGGGCGGGAGCACGGCGGGCGTGCCGTCGGGGAAGGCCGCGGCGGCGAGGCCGGCGGGCAGGGGTTTTGCCGCGTCGAAGAACACGATCTCCTCCTTCCACTCGCCGGTGCCCTTGTAGGCGAGGCGCGCGAAGAACGGCGCGCAGGCGGCGAGGCGCTCCACCGGCCATTTCTCGGCGCGGGCACCCATGAAGGTGAGCGCGGCGGCGCGGGCGAGCGCGGCGGGCTCGCGGCCCTGCACGGCGCGGTAGAAGTTGACGGGCCCGACACGGAAGTTGCTGCCGTTGGCCGTGAGCAGCTCGCGGGCGAAGCGGTCGTAGGGGAGGTTGTCGCGCACCGCGGTGTGGATCCACCGGTAGTAGGCCTGCGCGGCGTTGGGCCAGAGGTTGACCGGGAACTCGGCCTTCACGCGCAGCAGGTCGCTCCACTTCATCGCCCAGTAGTCGGCGAATTCCGGGCGGCCGAGGAGGCGGTCGATCAGCCCGGTGCGCTTGCGCGGCGACTTGTCCTGCAGGAAGGCACCCGCCTCGGCGGCGGTCGGCAGCGTGCCGAGGACATCGAGAAAGGCGCGGCGCACGAAGACCGCGTCGGTGCACAGCGGCGCGGGCGACAGGCCGAGGCGGGCGAGGTGTGCGAAATTCAGCTCATCGATCCGGCCGGCGGGCGCGGGTGCCCCGGTCTGCGCAAAGACGGCGACGGCCTCGGCCGGCGGGGTGGGCGGGCTGGTCTGCCCCGCAGACTGCGCAGAAATTGCGAGCGCGACAGCGGCGCTAATAAGAAACCGCCGGCACAACAACGGATGCGGAGCCGGGGAGGCTCCGGCGTCCACGCGCGGACCAAAAATGAGGGCTGACATGGGATATTTGACTGAACCGTAGCGGCGTGGACCCAGCGGTATTCAGAGGAGACGGCGGGCAAACGCGGAAGATACACCGCGGGCCGGGTTATCCGGAAACTAATCGCGCGCATTCGCACTCATGCTATCCCGGCGGCAACACGCACGTTCGGTGCGGGACGTAACTCGACCGCCGCGAAGGCGTCAGCCCCTGCATGCAAGCAAGCACATCCCTCGAACGGAAATCCAGCGGCCCAAGGAAACCGCGCCGGACCCCGGCGGAAACCACGGTGACCGTGGTGCCGCGGGCGGGCGAGGCGGTGCCGGCGGTCTTCCGCCGACTGGCCCGCGAGCTGGTCGCGCGCGAGGCCGTGCCGGCGGCACTGATGCTCTACGGGGCGATCGCGGCGCACGCGGAGATCAGCCGCGCGATGCGCGAGGCGCTGGGCGAGGCGCAATGGCCGGTGACGTGGGTCGAGGGCGCGAGCTGCGACGGCGCCGCACTCGCGGGGGTGCAGGTTTTCGCGGTGAGCGGCCGGCCGGTCACGCGCGTGCGGCTGGGCGGCCGGGTGGTGGCCACGGTCTATGAGGATGAGGCCGCGCAGCATTGCCTCGTGGGCGGCGTCGGGGCGGTCGCGGTGACACTGCCACCGGCGGCGCAGACGCAGCAGGCGTTCAGCCATCTCGAGACGGCACTGGACATGGCGGGCTTCGCGCTCGCGGACGTGGTGCGCACGTGGTTCTACAACGACAACATCCTGGGTTGGTATGGCGATTTCAACCGCGTGCGCTCGGCGCACTACGCCGGCGTGAAGTGGCGGACCGGCTCGCTGCCCGCCAGCACGGGCATCGGCGCGCGCAATCCCGCGGGCGGGGCGCTGGTCGTCGGCGCGCGGGCGATGCGGCTGAAGAACAGCACGGCGGACGCGAAGGAGGTTGGCTCGCCGCTGCAATGTCCCGCCCCGGCTTACGGCAGCGCGTTCGCCCGGGCGATGGAGCTCACGAGCGACGGCCGGCGGCAGCTGATGGTCTCCGGCACCGCCAGCATCCATCCGGGCGGCAAGACGGCGTGGGTGGGCGATGCAGCGCGGCAGGTCGAGCGGACCATGCAGGTGATCCGGGCCATCCTGCAGTCGCGGCAGATGGATTTTCCCGACGTGACGCGCGCGACCGCGTATTACCGCGACGCCGCGGACAAGCGGCATTTCACCGCGTGGCTCGGCGCGCACGGGCTGGCAAAGATGCCGGTGGTGCACACGCACAGCGTGGTGTGCCGCGACGACCTGTTGTTTGAGGTGGAATTAGACGCCGCGGCGCCCGGGTTCACGGCATGAATCCGGCCTGGCGGAAGGCGGCGAAGCCGCGGATCGTCAGTTCCTCGAGTTCGCGGAACAACGCCGCGTCGACCGACTGGAAGTTGAAGCACGACTTACCCTGCATGCGGGCCTTCAGCTCCGGCGAGATATTCTTGAGCACCTGGGGGAAGCCGTACGCTCCCATGTGGTGGAAGCTCACGTAGTTTTTCCCGATCTCCACCCAGGCGACGGGCATCGGCCTTTTGTGGGTCGGGTGCAAACCGCCTTGGAGACAGAAGCGGCGCGAAGAATCCTCGACCACGGCGAGCTTCCCTGCATTGCGCCGGAGGATTTCTCGCAAGGCGGCAAAGACCGGCTCGAACTCGGGCTGGGTGGCCATGGCAGGATCCTTGCCGGCTGCCTCGGTGCTTGTCACGCGAACACCGCGCCGCCGAGGAGTTGTTCGCCGTCGTAGAGCGCCAGGATCTGGCCCGGGGCGAGGGCGCGCTGGGGTTGGTCGAACTTGATGTGCGCGGTGCCGTCGGCGCCGGGCGTGAACTCGATGAAGACGCGCGGGTCGCGGTAGCGGACTTTACATTCGAGGTTTTTCCCCCCGGTGATGCTCTCGCCGATGAAGCTGAGGCTGTGCACGCGGCACTCGCTGGCCCACAGACCGGGGGCGGCGGGACCGTCGAAGGCCACGAGCAGGGCGTGGTCACTCGCGCGCTTGCCGGTGACGACATAGGCTTGGTCGTCGGTGTTCGACGGGATGCGGATGCCGCGGCGCTGGCCGATGGTGTAGTAGTGCAGGCCGCGGTGTTGCCCGAGCACCTTGCCGTCGGTCGCTCGGACAATCGGGCCCGGATGCTCGGGCACGTAGGCTTTCAGGAAGTCAGCCATCTTCACTTCGCCGATGAAGCAGATGCCCTGGCTGTCCTTCTTGGCGGCGGTCGGGAGGTGGGCGTCGGCGGCGAGCGCGCGGAGCTCGGGCTTCTTCAGGTGGCCGATGGGGAAGCGGGCGAGGCGGAGCTGTGCCGCCGAGAGGAGGGCGAGGAAGTAGGACTGGTCTTTGTCTTTGTCCACGCCCTCGAGGAGGGCGTAGGGTTCTACTGTAGGAGGGGCTTTAGGCCCCGATTCGTTGGCGGCGCCGCCCTCGGGTCGGGGCGTAAAGCCCCTCCTACAGCTGTCGAGCGGCACCCGCCGCGCGTAGTGCCCCGTCGCCACGGCGGCGAAGCCCTCGGCCTGCGCGTATTTCGCGAACACGCCGAATTTCATCTCGCGGTTGCACATCACGTCGGGATTCGGCGTGAGGCCGCGCTGGTAGCCGTCGAGCAGGTAGTCCACGACGAGCCGGCGGTAATCGTCCATCAGGTTGACGACACGGAACTCGATGCCGATCTTTTCGGCCACGGCGCGGGCGTCCGCGATGTCCTGCAGCCACGGGCAGTGCCCGATGACCTGGTCCTCGTTGATCCAGTTCTTCATGTAGGCGCCGACGACGTCATGGCCCTGCTGCTGGAGCAGGAGCGCGGCGACACTGCTGTCGACGCCGCCGGACAGGGCGACGAGGATGCGCTCGGAGGACATGCGGGAAGACATTATTGTTCAGCGTTCATTGTCCAATGTTCATTTGCCATTTCGAGGGTGCCGGGCCGGCCGATGAAAAAATGGACGATGAACAATGAACTTGGAACAATGCTCCCTTCTCCATGCTTGCGGCCCTTGGCATTGCTCCTGCACGCTGGCGGCAACCGTCCCCATGGCCAACACGCGCGCTCCCTTCAGCACCGATCAAGCCCAGCGCATCGTCCGGGCGTGGCTGCGCTCGGCCTCCTCGGGCCTCATCGAGCTCGACGCGGACTGGACGGGCGACTCGCTGCCGTTGCTGGCGCCGGGCGACAAGGCCTTTGCCTTCACCGACCTCGGGCCGGCGGCGCCGTCGCTCTACGCGGACGAGGCGGCCTACTACGTGGACGCCGAGGGCCTGCTGGTGTTCGTGCTCGACCCGGCGGAGCACAGCTGGGTCAACTTCGGGGCGATGCCGGTCTATGTCGCGGGCGACTTCAACGGCTGGGAAAAGGCGGTCGGGCAGGCCGAGTGGGCCCTGCAGCCCGGCGAGCTCAACGGGCGCCCGGTCTGGCTGGTGCGCCGGCCCGCCGGGCCGCTGCTCACGGATCCGCCGCCGCAGTTCAAGTTCATCACGGGGGACAACCGCTGGGTCGACCTGCCGCGCGAGGCGTCGAACCTCGTGGATGACGGCAAGGGGCATTTCAACCGCGCGATCCTCCGCTGGCGCACGGGGCGCAATCTCTTCCAGTTCACGACCGCGGAGCCGATCCTGCTCAACCAGACCTATTCGGTCGTCCACGTGCGCGACGGCCGCGAGGCGCCGAAGGTGCGGGTGCGGCTCGGGAAATTCTTCCATGAGCTCTGCAGCGACGTGCCGCTCGGCGCGATCGTGCGGCGCGGCGAGACGACCTTCCGGCTGTTCGCGCCGCGCGCGCGGCACGTGCGGCTGTTTGTCTGCGAGAAGCTGGAGGAACAGGCCGCGGCCTTCGGCTACGAGCTCGACCGGCTCGAGGAGGAGGGCGGCTGGCGCGGCGTCTGGGAGGCGCACCTCGACCGCAACATGCACGGCTGGTATTACTGGTATTCGATCAGCGGCCCGCACGATGTGTTCGGTCATTTCCATCCGAACCAGAAAATCCTCGACCCCTACGCGCAGGCGGCGACGGGCCGCGACGGCCCGGGCATCGTGCTCGATCCCGCGTGGGTGGGGCGGGGCGACCGCAGCTTCACCACGCCGGCGTGGCAGGACCTCGTCATGGCGGAGGCCCACGTGCGCGACCTCGTGGCCCGCGCCCCGGTCACGCTGGCCCCGGAGGAACGGCTGGGCTTCAGCGGTCTGGCGAAGTGGGTGGCGAGCCCGGATTTCTACCTGAAGCAGCTCGGGGTGAACTGCGTCGAACTGCAGCCGCTGCACGAGAACGACGCCCGCACGCGCGACGAATACCACTGGGGCTACATGACGGCCAATTTTTTCGCGCCGCACAGCGGCTACGGGCAGGACGCCGCGAAGGCCTCGTCGGTAAAGGAACTGCAGGAGCTTGTCGCGGCCTTCCACCGGCAGGGCATCGCGGTGGTGGTGGACGTCGTCTACAACCACGTCGGCGAGCCGGCGCACCTGATGTTCATCGACAAGCTCTATTACTTCGAGCTCGACGACGCCGGCGTTCTGGCGAACTGGAGCGGCTGCGGGAACGACCTGCGCTGCCGCGCGGCGATGGCGACGCGACTCATCATCGACAGCCTCGTTCACCTGATCGAGGTCTACGGCGTGGACGGCTTCCGCTTCGATCTGGCCGAGCTGATCGGCGTCGACGTGCTGCGCACGATCGAGACGGCGGTGAAGCAGGTGAAGCCCGACGTCATCCTCATTGCCGAGCCGTGGAGCTTCCGCGGGCATATCGCCGCGGCGCTGCGGCCGACCGGGTATGCGTCGTGGAACGACGGCTACCGGAATTTCCTCCGCGAGTATGTCCACGGCCGGGCCGGGGCGGACAAGCTGGAGTATTACCTCAAGGGTTCGCCGTGGCACTTCGCCTACTGGCCGGCGCAGACCGTCAACTACACGGAGTCGCACGACGACCGCACGTGGCTCGATATGATCACGGAAAACGGCGATCACAACGGTTTCCACCCGACGCTGAACGACCGGCGCCGCACGCACCTGATGGCGGCCATCCTGTTCGCGTCGGTGGGCATCCCGCTGGTGGCGCAGGGGCAGGATTTCCTGCGCTCGAAATACGGCGTGACGAACACCTACCAGCGCGGCGACCTCAACGCGCTCGACTACCACCGGCTGGTGCGCTTCCCCGCGACGCACGCGTATTTCGCCGACTGGATCGCGTTTCGGCGCTCGGCGGCCGGGCAGCTGCTCCGGCTTTTCAGCCGCCCGAGCGAGGGTTTCTTCCAGTGTTTCACCCAGCCCGGCTGGCCGGCGCTGGTGGCAATCTACAACGCCGACGGCAGCCAGGGCCGCACGCGCCTGCTGTTCGCGGTCAACCCGCACACCGAGGACATGACGATGCCGCTCGGCGAGGCCGGCGGGTGGGGCTGGAAGCTGGTCGCGGATCACGAGTGCTTTTACACTGGCGACCGGCGGCCGCCCGGCGAGGCGGTGACGACCGAGGTGTTCATTCCGGGCCTGGGCTGCAGCCTGTGGGTGGCAGAGCAATAGCGGCCAACAGTTGGAATAATATTCCGCGGGCAACTGCGTATGGCACGCATCTCGCTTGCCATGGCGGGAGGCGATCACTTCATTTTGCGTAACTGCCGGCGTTTTGCTGGCGGTTGAATAACGTTCTCAACTCCTCACTAACATGGCAGTCAAAGTAGCAATCAATGGTTTCGGCCGCATCGGCCGCCTCGTTTTCCGCGCGCTTGTCGAGCAGGGTCTGCTCGGCACCACGCTCGATGTCGTCGCCGTCGGCGATATCGTGCCCGCCGACAACCTGGCCTACCTGCTCAAGTATGACTCCACGCAGGGCCGCTTCAATGGCACCGTCTCCTCGAAGAAGTCCTCCCCGGACAAGGCCGAGGACGACGTTCTCGTGGTCAACGGCAAGGACATCCATGTGGTGAGCGCCAAGAGCCCGGCCGAGCTGCCGTGGGCGAAGTTCGGCGTCCAGCTCGTGATCGAGTCGACCGGCCTGTTCACCGAGGCCGAGAAGGCCAAGGGCCACCTCACCGCCGGCGCCAAGAAGGTCATCATCTCCGCCCCGGCCAAGGGCGAGGACATCACCCTCGTGATGGGCGTGAACGACGACAAGCTCGACCTCAGCAAGCACAGCATCATCTCCAACGCCTCCTGTACCACGAACTGCCTCGCGCCGATCGTGCACGTGCTGCTCAAGGAAGGCTTCGGCATCGAGGAAGGCCTCATGACGACCATCCATTCCTATACCGCCACGCAGAAGACCGTGGACGGCCCGTCCAAGAAGGACTGGAAGGGCGGCCGCACCGCGGCCCAGAACATCATTCCCGCCTCCACCGGCGCGGCGAAGGCCACCGCCCTCGTGTGCCCCGAGGTCAAGGGCAAGCTCACCGGCATGTCCTTCCGCGTGCCGACCCCGACCGTCTCGGTCGTCGATCTCACGGTGAAGACCACCAAGGAAACCTCTTATAAGGAGATCTGCGAGGCGATGAAGCGCGCCAGCGAGACCTACCTGAAGGGCATCCTCGAATATACGAGCGACGAGGTCGTGTCGTCCGACTTCATCCACTGCAAGGCCTCGTCGATCTTCGACGCCGGCTCCGGCATCGAGCTCAACAGCAAGTTCTTCAAGCTCGTCAGCTGGTATGACAACGAATGGGGCTATTCCAACCGCGTCGTCGACCTGACCAAGGTGATCGCCGCCAAGCTGTAAGGCGGCGCAACGCCGTCCAGTAGCGAGGAGTGATTAGCGAGTAGCGAGCATCCAACTGCTCCTACTCGCTTTCCTTTTTCCGACTACGCGCTACGCGCTACTCACTACCCGCTACTTTCTTCCTCCCATGCCTAAATTCAAAACCATCCGCGACCTCGACCTCGCCGGCCGGCGCGTGCTTATCCGCGTCGACTTCAACGTCCCGCAGGACAAGGCGACCGGCGCCATCACGAACAACCAGCGCATCGTCGCCGCGCTGCCGACCATCAAATACGCCCTGGAAAAGGGCGCGTCGGTCGTGCTCATGTCACACCTCGGCCGGCCCGACGGCCAGAAGCTCGCCAAGTTCTCGCTCCAGCCCGTGGCAGTTGAACTCGAGAAGCTGCTCGGCCAGCCCGTGAAGTTTCTCGACGACTGCGTCGGTCCGGCGGTCGAGGCCGCTTGCGCCAAGCTCGCGCCCGGCACCGTCGTGCTGCTCGAGAATCTCCGCTTTCACATCGAGGAGGAGGGCAAGGTGAAGCTGGAGGACGGCACCGCGAAGAAGGCCGATCCGGCGGCCGTCGCGGCCTTCCGCGCGTCGCTGACGAAGCTCGGCGACGTGTTCGTGAACGACGCCTTTGGCACCGCGCACCGCGCGCACAGCTCGATGGTCGGCGTCTCGCTGCCGTTGAAGGCCGCCGGTTTCCTGATGGAGGCCGAGCTCAAGGCGTTCGCCGCGGTGCTCGACCACCCGTCGCGCCCGCTGCTCGCCATCCTCGGCGGCGCCAAGATCGCCGACAAGATCCCGCTCATCAAGAACCTCATCGAGAAGGCCGACGAGATCATCATCGGCGGCGGCATGGCGTTCACCTTCAAGAAGGTCACCCAAGGCATGGAGATCGGCACCAGCCTCTTCGACGCCGAGGGCGCCAAGCTCGTGCCGGAACTCGTCGCGAAGGCGCAGGCCCGCGGCGTGAAGCTCATCCTGCCCGTCGACTATGTCGTGGCCGACAAGTTCGACGCCAACGCCAACACCCGCACCGCGACTGACGCCTCCGGCATTCCCGCCGGCTGGATGGGCCTGGACGGCGGGCCGCTGTCCATTGGGCTTTACGGCGCGGCAATTGGCCGCGCCAAGACCATCATCTGGAACGGCCCGTCGGGCGTGTTCGAGTTCGAGCAATTCGCCGGCTCCACCAAGGCCATGGCGGCCGCGGTGGCCGAGGCCACGGCCAAGGGCGCGATCACGGTCATCGGCGGTGGCGACACGGCGACGGCGGCCAAGAAGTTCAAGATAACCGACAAGGTCACGCATTGCTCCACCGGCGGCGGCGCGAGCCTCGAGTTCCTGGAGGGCAAGGTGCTGCCCGGCGTGGCGTTCCTGGAGGCCTGACGGCCTCAGTAGCGAGTATTGAGCAGCGAGTAGCGAGCATCCGGCTTCGCCCCTGTTTTTCTACTCGCTACCCACTACCCGCTACCCACTACTTTATTCCCATGATCCGCAAGAAAGTCATCGCTGGTAACTGGAAGATGAACAAGACCGCCACCGACGGCGTCACGCTCGCCAAGGACATCGCCGCCGAGATCGGCCGGGAGACCGGCGTGGACGTCGTGCTCTGCCCGCCGTTCACGGCGCTCGCGAGCGTCGCGCATGCACTGGAGGGCCAGTCGATCAAGCTCGGCGCCCAGAACATGCACCCGGAGAAGAACGGCGCCTTCACCGGCGAGGTTTCCGCGGAGATGCTGCGCACGCTCTACGTCACGCACGTCATCCTCGGCCACAGCGAGCGCCGCACGTATTTCGCGGAGACGGACGCCTTCATCAACAAGAAGGTTCTCTCGGCCCTGGCCAACCAGCTCAAGCCCATCCTGTGCGTGGGCGAGACCCTCGCCGAGCGCGAGGCCGGCGCGACACTCGCGGTCGTGCAGCGCCACGTCGAGGGCGGGCTGGCCGGCGTGACCAAGGAGCAGATCACCACCGTCATCATCGCCTACGAGCCGGTCTGGGCGATCGGCACCGGCAAGGTCGCGACCACGGAGCAGGCGCAGGAAGTGCACGCCTACATCCGCGACCTGCTGACCAAGCTCTACGGCGCGGCGCTCGCGCAGAAGGTCCGCATCCTCTACGGCGGCTCGATGAAGCCGGCCAACGCCCCCGAGCTGCTCGCGCAAAAGGACATCGACGGCGGCCTGATCGGCGGCGCGTCGCTCGAGGCGCGCTCGTTCATCGAGCTCGTCAAGGCGGCTGACGCGGCGAAGTAAACGGGTCGGGCGGCGAGTCCGGGTAGGGGCGCAGCAAGACTGCGCCCCTGTAAATTCCGTCATGACGCCCGCTGGGTTATTATTTTCGCGCATGCGGGCTTGCCCAATTGGAAACTCCTTGCGTTAGATGTCGGCCGATGCGGCGCGCCCTTGGCATTCTCATTTTTCCCCTGTTGGGCGCGGGCGGGGCGTTGCGCGCGGAATTCCTGTTCACCGCGCCGGACTGGGCGATTGAGGTGAAGTTCGCCGCCCAGCCAAAGGCTGACGTCGTCCTCTCGCCGTCGCCCCAGGGCGAAGTGAAGGCCAGCCGCTACTTCTACGAGCCGCCGGGCGAGCATTACCTGCTCATCAAGTTTTCCTACCCGATGGCCATGATGCCCGGCGAGGAGACGGGCGTCTACGACCGGTCCATGGTCGACCTGACCCGCTCGCGGCCCGGCCAGGTCAAGGCGCGGGACCTCTACCACCTCGGCCCCTACGAGGGCCAGCGGGTGGTGATCGCGCAGCCGCGCGAGAAGTCGACGCGCGAGCTGCGGATGATCGTCATCGGCTCCTCGCTTTACGTGTGCAGCGCCGAGTGGCCCGTCAACAGCGCGGCCGGCGCGGAGCACGCCGAGGCTTTCTTCGGCAGTTTCCGGCTGCGGTCCGATTACACCGACCAGCGCGTGGTCGAGGACCGCGAGCGTTTTCGCGAAGTCGGGCTGGGCAACCTCAAGCTGCGCTACGACGCCACCCGCTGGTATCGCGACCCGGCCGACGCGGAGCCGGGCATTTTCAACTTCCTGCGCACCGATCAGCACGCCGAGGCGCAGTTCATCTGCGAGGAGCACCCGATGGAGGACGCCGACATCGAGAAGGCCGTGCTCACCACCGCCCGCGAGGGCGCGGAGAGCGTCAGCGTGAAAAAGCGCGGCAAGAAGCTGCGCGGCACAATTTCGGTGCTCGAGCTGGAGTTCACGGCGCGCGTGGAGAACGTCACCTACGTGAACCACGGCTATTTCTACAGCGGCCCCGAGGGCGCGGTGCAGCTGCGCGGCTGGGCGAAGGACCAGGATTACCGCGACGTGACGGGCGACATCAGCGAGCTGCTGGACGGGCTGGCGATCAACGCGAAGTAGGCGGCGCGAGCGGGCGGCTCACTTGTTCCGCCCCGCCATGGATTGCACCAAGGCGATCAGAAAGGTGGTGTGGCCGGGCAATCGGCCAATCGCGGCGAGGGCGGCGGCCGAATGTTCGCGGGCGAATTTCCGCGAGGCGTCGAGGCCATGGAGTTTCACGAAGGTGGTCTTGCCGGCCCGGGCGTCCTTGCCGGCGGTCTTGCCGAGCGTCGCCGTGTCGGCGGTGGCGTCGAGGATGTCGTCCACGATCTGGAACGCCAGGCCGAGGTGCCGACCGGCGTCGCGCAAGGTGGCGAGCTGGGGTTCGGTCGCCCCGCCGCAGAGTCCGCCCGCGACGAGCGTGGCGGTGAGCATCGCGGCGGTCTTGTTGAGGTGGATGAATTCCAAGTCATCGGCGGTGGCGTCGGCTTTTTTCTCGGCCAGCAGGTCCTCCATCTGCCCGCCGATGAGCTGCTCGCTGCCGGCGGCGTCCGCCAGGGTGCGGGTCAGCGCGGTGCAGAGTGCCGGTTGGCCGGCGTAGTGACGGGCGACGAGCTGGAAGGCGAGGGTGAGCAGCGCATCGCCGGCGAGGAGGGCAGTGGCTTCGTCAAACTGCTTGTGCGCGGTCGGCCGGCCGCGGCGGAGGTCGTCGTTGTCCATGCACGGCAGGTCGTCATGGATCAGCGAATAGGTGTGGATGCACTCGAGCGCCACGGCCGCGGGGAGGGCATCGGTTTTGCTGCCGAGCGCTTCCGCCGTGGCGAGCACCAGCACGGGGCGGAGGCGCTTGCCGCCGGCCTGGAGGGAGTAGCGCATCGCGGTGTGAAGACGCGCGGGCCGGGTGCCGGCGGGCGGGGCCAATTCATCCAGCCCGCGTTCCACGCGCTGCCGGTATTGCTCGAATTGGACATCAAAATCCATCGGGCGCCAAGGTCGGGCGGGTCGGGCGGGTTGGCAAACGGATTCCGCCCCGCGGCCGGCCAAGAACAGACTCGCCAAGCCGCTCCGGCCGAACCATATCTGGACGCACTTTCCCGCATGCCCACCTACGAATACGTCTGCACCAAATGCGGCCATGAAATGGAAGCCTTCCAGTCCATGAAGGACGAGCCGCTCACGCGCTGCCCGGCCTGCCGGAAAGCCGCGCTCAAGCGCAAGGTCGGCGGCGGAGCAGGGTTGATTTTCAAGGGCACGGGCTTCTATATCACCGACTACAAGAAGAAATCCGGCACTCCCGACGGCGCCAAGGCGCCGGCGAAAACTCCCCCAACCAAGCCCGCGGCTCCCGCCGCCGCGGCGAAATAACCATCCTCCGCCATGGCTGACAAGAAAATCGATAAAGCGCTCTATGGTCCCAGTGTCACCGAAGTCGCCCTCGGCGCCATCCTCGGCCTGCTCCTCGGCGTGCTCGTGGCCTGCGTTTACCTCGTGTTCAGGCCCGTGTCGCTGGTGCAGACACTGCCGAAGGAACCGTTGCGTAGCGTCGTGTATTACATCCCCGGCAAGGAGGGCAGCGCGAAGAGCAAGGGCTGGCAGGCGAAGCAGAAGCAATTTCTTGCGGGCACCTCGGTCGCGGTGGTCGAGGAAGAGTTGAACGCGTGGTCGACCTCCTCGGGCACCGCGGCCCCCGCCGCCTCCGCCGCCAAGCCCGCGCCGAAGGCTCCCGCCCCCGCCGCCAAGCCGAAGCCCGCCGCCAAGCCCGCCGAGGAAAAGGCGGAGGAGAGCAAGCCCGTGCAGGACGGATTCATCATCCCGTATGCGGCGAATTTCCGCGTGGTCGACGACAAGCTGCAGATCGGCCTGAAGTGCACGCTGAACTGGTATGGCCTGACCTACGACACCACGGTGGTCGCGACCGGCGGGTTCGGCAAGTCGGGCGATCAGGTCGTGTTCGTCCCCGAGCTGGTCTATCTCGGCTCCTGCCCGCTGCATTTGCTGCCTTCGCTGCCGGGCATGCTGGTCTCCCACATCATCGCCAAGGAGAAGGTGTCGGACGAGGTGCGCACGGCCTGGACCAAGCTCACCGCGGTGACCATCGAGGGCGGCGCGGTCAAGCTCACCGTGCAGTAAGGCGCGGCGTTTTCCCGCCGCGCCGTGTCGAAGCACCTGAAAAACATCAGCGTCGTCGCCACGGCCACGGTCGTGTCGCGCGTGCTGGGGCTGGTGCGCGAGATCCTGATCGCCGCCGTGTTCGGGACCGGCGTGCTCGCCTCGGCCTTTGTCTCTGCGTTCACACTGCCGAACCTGTTCCGCCGGCTGCTCGGCGAGGGCGCGCTCACCGCGGCCTTCGTGCCGACGATGTCGCACGAACTGGAGCACAAGTCGCACGCCGGGGCCTTCGACCTCGTCACCAAGGTCGCGAGCTGGCTGTTCGTCATCACCGTGGGGCTCGTCGCGGTGGCGATGCTGGTCTTCGCCAACGCCGCCGCCCTCCTGCGCCTGGCAGGCAACTTCGGCCTGGAGCCGGACGCGGTGCAGCGGCTGCTGCTGGGCGCCGACCTGGCGGTCATCCTCTTTCCCTACATGGTGTTCGTCTGCCTCGCGGCGGCGTTCAGTGCGGCGTGCCAGGTGCTGGGCCGGTTCACCGAGCCGGCGCTGTCGCCGATCTGGCTGAACTTCGCGATCATTGGCGCGCTCGGGCTGGGCGGCTGGCTGGCCTGGGGTAATGCCTCCCGGATGAACCTCCTCTGCGTCGGCGTCCTCGTGGGCGGCTTCCTGCAGATGGCCGTCCCCGCGACTGTGCTCTGGAAGCAGGGCTGGCGACCCCGCCTCGACCTGCGGCCGGACGAGCGCGTGAGCGAGATCGTCCGGCTCATGGCGCCGACAGTCATCGGCTCGGCCATCTACCTCATCAACATCTCCGTCTCGCGACTGATCGGCCTCTCGCTCAACGACCACGCGGTCTCGGTGCTGAACCTGGCGACGCGCGTGATGGAGCTGCCCATCGGCGTCTTCGCGGCGGCGATCGCGACGGTGATCTTCCCGCTCATCTCGCGCCACGCGGCGCGCTCGGACTGGGCGGCGCTCGGCGAGGACTACCACAAGGGCCTGCGGTTGGTGATGATCATCAATGTGCCTGCGGCCCTCGGCCTCGCGCTCCTCAGCGAACCGATCACCCGGCTGCTTTTCCAACGCGGCGCATTTCATGCCGCCGACACGATGCTGATGACGCCCATCCTGGCGGTCTATGCCCTCGGCCTCCCGTTCCTTTCGTTCACCATGCTGGCGCTGCGCGGGTTCTATGCGCTCAAGGACACCGCGACGCCGGTACGGGCCGCCGGCCTCAGCTTTGTCGTCAACCTCGTGCTCAGCATCGTGCTCATGCACTGGTTCTCGACCGTCGGCCTGGCAGTCGCGAGCAACCTCGCGGTGCTGGCGCAGGCGTGGTTCCTGCAGACCCGGCTCTCGCGCAAGCAGCCGGCCCTTGGTTTTACGCCGCTGCTGCCGAGCCTGGGGAAAATCCTCCTCGCCAGCGTGCTGATGGGCGCCGTGGTCTGGGGCGGGACGTATTTCACCGGCCAGCTGGCGCTTTCGCCCAAGGCCCGCGACCTCATCATGGTGGCGGGGCTCATCCCGGCCGCGTGCGCCGTCTATGGCGCGCTGCTCTGGACGCTGAAGATCGAGGGTCGCGAGGAAGTCGCCGCCTTGCTCGGCCAGCTCCGGGCCAAACTGCAACGTTCATGAGCACGCCAAGCGACATTATCGTGGCCCACAACGCCGGCGCGCATCGCTACGAGGCCCTGGTGGACGGGCACCTGTCCATCTGCGCATACGAGACCGAGGGCGACCGGATGATTTTCACGCACACCGCGGTGCCGCCGGAACTGCGCGGTCGCGGCGTCGCCGAGCAACTCGTGCGGGCCGCGCTGGCGGACGCGCGCACGGCGGGGCACAAGGTCGGGCCCGCCTGTTCCTACGTCGCGAAGTTCATCGAGCGGCACAAGGAGTTTCAGGATTTGCTGGCGGGGTGATTTGGCGGGCCCAGCTCCCGCTGGGCCGGGGCCGGCCGGGAGGTCGGCCCTCCACCAACAAAAAACCCGCAGCTTGCGGCTGCGGGTCGGAAGGAGAGGGGAAAGCTCAGGCTTTCTGCACGAGGCCGGCCTTGATGGCCTTGACTGAGACCCACATGCGCTTTGAGCCGCCGTTGGGCAGCTTGACCTTGATCCACTGCAGGTTCGGGCGGAAGAGACGGGTGGTGTGCTTCGTCACGTGTGTGCCGATGCCGCCGCTCTTCTTGGACTGACCCTTGCGGTGGATGATTTTGCCCTTGGTGGGGCGTTTGCCGGTGATAGCGCAAATTCGTGCCATGATGTTTCTTGAGTTAAAGGGTCAGGAGTAAAGGACGGGTCGAACGCTTAGCAAGGGAAATTTGGAAAACCTCGGCCGCGGTGCTTCACTTGCGTAAAGCATGCAGCGCCTGAAACTTCTGCCCCATGTTGGCCGGATGGAGCAGCTGCATGAGCATGCGTTTGCGCGGACTGAAACTGCTGGCTTCGGCCGCGGTGATTGCCGCGAGTTCATCGGCGGCGTGGTGCATGAAAAACGCTTCCTGGGACTCCACCTGAGGCTCGCCAAAGCCGGCGCGCGCGAGTCCGTCCTCCAGCCAGTCCCAGCAGACGTGGCAGGTGATGTCCTGCTTGCCGGGGCGGTTGAGCAGATCGTTGCCCATTTTCTGGCGGTAATAAGTGCGGGCCGAGCCGGCGGGCATGTTCTCCGCCAGCTCCGGCCAGTGCCGGCCGTAGTCAAAGGCCAGGAACAGCCCGGTCCACTTCGGGCCGGTGAGCCGCTCCAGCAGCGGAACGGTGCGCAGCGGCAGGTCGATGTGGTAGTTTTCCTCCGCGGACTTCGGCAGCCGGTCGGCCCAGGCGGCGAGTTCGGCGGTGAATTCCGGCAGTTCGACCTCGCGCAGGTGGCGCCCCTGGAGCGCCACGCCGAGTTCGCGCCACTTCCCCTCGCGCCAGACCACGCGGTGGAGCGGCTGCGCGTCGAACAGCTCGTTGGAGAACACCACGCTGCGCTCCGGGAAAACGAAGGGCTGGCCATACGAGATCGTCTGGTAGTTGGCAAAAGGGTGGGCCAGGTCGCGCAGGATGCCGGCGCCGGGTTCCGCCGCGACCTCGACAAAGGTGAACTCCTGCGGCGCGGCGGGCTCCAGCAGCTGGGCGACGGCGGCGATCACCAGCTCGCCGAACACGGGGCTGAAGGTCGTCGCCGTGAAGAAGTCCGCCTTCGCGTCCCGGCCCACGCGTTTGAAGTCCCGGGTGTAATAGCCCGCCGTCGGGTGATACATCGCCAGCTCCATGTAGCGCGCAAAGGAGACCCCGGCGGCCGCCTGCGGCTCTGTGGCGAAGATTTCAAAAAAGTCGGACGAGGAACCCATTTGCCAAGCCAAGCATTTGCCGCCACTGAAAGCCATGCTCAAAAGATTTCTGGCCATCGCGGCGGCGATCCTCGCCGGCTACGGCCTGGCGCAGGTGGCGGCGCATTCCGGCGCGCCCACCTGGTGGCCGGACCGGGCCCGGGACCGCAACGTGAAGTATTTCAAGGAAGTCCTGCAGCTGGTGAAGGAAAACTACGTGGGCGAGGCCCCGGCGGACTACGACGACCTGACCCGCGCCGCCCTCGACGGGATGGTCGGCACACTGGACCCGCACTCACAGTTCATGCGCGCCGACGAATACCGGGAAACGGAGGACGAGCTGACCAACGCCTTCGGCGGCGTGGGCATCCAGGTCGAGCAGCGGGACGGGCAGATCGTCGTCATCACGCCCATCGCCGGCACACCGGCCGAGCGCGCCGGCCTGCGCCGGGGCGACCGCCTCGTCAAGATCGACGGCCACCCGCTCGAGAATCCGACCATCGAGAAGACCCTCAAGCTCGTGCGGGGCGAGCCCGACACCGAGGTTGCCCTGACCATTTTCCGTCCGAGCCAGAACAAGACGATGGATTTCAAGCTCAAGCGCGAGCGCATCCAGATGGTCAGCGTGCGCAACGCGGCGCTGCTGGCCGGCGGCATCGGCTACGTGCAGATCACGACTTTCAGCGAGCGCACGGGCAAGGAGTTCAAGGCGGCGCTGGCCGGGCTGGAGAAAAACGACCTTCGGGCGCTCGTCATTGATCTGCGCAACAACCCGGGCGGCCTGCTCGACGCGGCCATCGAGGTGTGCGAGCAGTTTTTCGACCGGAAGGAACTCATCGTCTACACGCAGGGTCGCACGCCCGAATCGCGGGAAGACTTTCTCGCCGGCGGCGGGCACGGCCCGCGCACCTATCCGGTGGCCATCCTCGTCAACGGCGGCACGGCCAGCGCGGCGGAGATTGTCGCCGGGGCCATGAAGGATACCAAGCGGGCCGTCATCGTGGGCGAAAAGTCCTTCGGCAAGGGTTCCGTCCAGAGCGTGCTCGAGCTCCAGAACGGCGAGGGTCTGCGCCTCACGACCGCGCGCTACTACACGCCCAGCGGCATCACGATCCATGAGAAGGGTATCCAGCCGCAGGTGGAGATCGAGATCTCGGCGGATGACGAGTCGAAGCTGCGGCTGCAGCAGTCGCGCATCGACCTGGTGGAACCGACGGAATTCAACGAGCGCTTTGGCTTCGCGCGCATTGAGGATGTCCAGCTCAACGCGGCGGCGGAGGTCCTCCACGGCGTGCTGGCGGCGAGGGGAAAATGAACATGCGTAAATCATTCCCTTGTGGGCGGGGCGCCCTCACCCCGCGAGGCATCGGTGGCGCACACGGTAACCCGCGGCTTGAGGGCACCACGCCCACAAAATCGGACGCCCCATGATCCTTGCCCTTGAAAGTTCCTGCGATGAGACGGCGGTGGCCGTCTTCGATCCAGTGCACGGGCTGGCCGGCGAGTGGGTGCACAGCCAGATCGCGCTGCACGAGGCCTATGGCGGCGTCGTGCCCGACCTCGCGAGCCGTGAGCACCTGTCGCATTTCGGGCCGCTGCTCCAGCGCGCGCTGGCGGCGGTGCCGGCGGAGAAGATTTTTAAAATTGCCGTGACCAACGGTCCGGGCCTGGCGGCGTGCCTCGCGATGGGCTTGTCCACCGCGAAGAGCCTCGGTCTGGCGTGGCGCGTGCCGGTCGTCGGCGTGAACCACCTGCGGGCGCACGCCTTCTCGCCCTTCATCGCGCTGCATGCCGCGGCGCCGGCGGACTTTGACGAGCAGTTCGCCAGGCTGCTGCCGCACCTCGGACTGCTGGTGTCGGGCGGCAACACGGCGCTGTTCAGCATCGACGAGTCGCGGCGGATCCGGCTGCTGGCCTCGACGATGGACGACGCGGCCGGCGAGGCGCTCGACAAGGGCGCGAAACTGATGGGGCTCGGTTATCCGGGCGGGCCGCAGGTCGAGAAGATTGCAGCGTCAGGTAACGCGACGGCGTTCGAGTTTCCCAAGGCCGTCGCCCAGCGTTCGTCGTTGGAGTTCAGCTTTTCCGGCCTGAAGACCAGCCTGCGCTACCAGCTGGAGAAAATGCCGCCGGCCGAGATCGAGCGCCGCAAGGCCGACCTCTGCGCCAGCTACCAGGCGGCGGTGTTCAATGCGCTCGTCCGCAAATCCAAGCTGGCGCTGGAGCGTGAAGTCTATCGCAGCTTCGGGTTGTCGGGCGGCGTGGCGAACAACAAGACTCTGCAGATGGAACTGGAGCGGGCGACCAAGGAAGCCGGCGTGCCGTTCTTCCGCGCGCAACCGCAGCACACCGGCGACAACGCCGGGATGATCGCCTTCGCCGCGTGGGCCGAGCGCGAGGCCGGAGGGATCAACGAGGCCGGTCTCGGCCTGGAGATCGCGCCGAGCCTGCCGCTGGCGGCGGGATGAATTGTGGAGGGCTTAGCTCCGGCTGAGCACGGCCCAGCGGTCCCTGGGCTCTCAGGCGGGCTTCTAGATTTCCCGGCAGAACCGGCGACGGAGCATCGCCAAACCCAGCGCGCCCAATCCCGTGAGCATCGCGTAGGTCGACGGCTCAGGCACGGCGGTGACAGCGAAGTTCTGGAAATAGCCGTCGCCGGATCCGATTGCCGGATTGAAGCCGATATCGTTGCCCGAACCCCCGACCAGCATCAGGGCGAAATTATCACTGCCCGTCATGCCCCAGCCGCTGATGTCCGCTGTGTGGGCGGTCAGGAAGGAGGGACCGCCGACCGGCCCGTTGCTGTCGTAGGAAAAGGTCAGCGTCGAAGTAAGGTGATCGAAACTGATCATCAAGGTCGCATCGGTGGTGGCATTCAGCACTTGAGGAAGATGCGACTTGGAACCGGCGACGGTAACGAAGGTATCGATATCCTGCACGAGGCCAGCACCGGCGTTGTAGCGGTCCAGGGCAAAGGTGGCGTTGTTGGCCATCTCAGCGCCAATCTTGGCGACCATGATATTGAGATTGGCAAACTGGTTTGTGCTCAGGGACAGGCTGGCCAGATGGATGTCGACCTGTGCGCTCCAGCTGGAGGTGGAGGGACCTGCGAAGACACTCAGTGCACGAAAGCCGGTGTCATTGACCGTCAGATCGGGTGTGCCCACGAGGTAGTTCAAGCGTGAGCTCGCGAATGTCAGCGCGCCGCCACCTTGGTTAGCCGGATTCACGATCCAGTTCGAAGCATCCGTCGCGAGCGAATCGCTGAACAGGATTTGGGCCGGGAGAGCCGCAGCGGCGCCCAGGCAGAGGCTAAGCACAAGACATGTTTTGGTTTTCATGGGGTGACACGGATTAAGGCAATCAACCTCACCCGGCGGGCAAGTCGCCGATTGCCGATTAGCCGGATGCTACACCCGCACTTGGATTACATCTGCGCACGAATTGAACTTCGTGGCAGAAACCCGACAATTCAGCCGGTCTAATTTTCCGGATTAGAAACCCCAGAAAAAGGGGCTGCGGTCCAGCGGGAGCCGGCCCCGCCATTTACCGTTTCAGCTTCTCCCGCAGATAAGGCGCCGTCGGGCTGCGCTTCACCTTGAGCAGGCCGGCGAGCGGGCCCTGATACATGATCTCGCCGCCCGTCGGGCCGCCGTTGGGTCCGAGCTCGACGATGTAGTCGGCCTCGGCGAGCAGGTCGAGGTGGTGCTCGATCACCACGACGGTGTGTCCTTGGTCCACGAGATTGTGCAGCACGCCGATGAGCTTCTCGCAGTCGCTCAGGTGGAGGCCGATGGTCGGCTCCTCGAGCAGGTAGAGGTTGCGGACGGTGATGTTGTGCGAGCGCTCCTTGTAGGTGGCGAGACCCTTGGTCAGCTCCGTGACGAGCTTGAGACGCTGCGCCTCGCCGCCGGAGAGCGACGGGCTGCTCTGGCCGAGTGTCAGGTAGCCAAGGCCGCAATCGACCATCAGCTTGCACACCTGCGAGAGCTGCGAGTGGAAGTCGAAGAACACCGCCGCCTCGTCGAACGAGAGCTGCAGCACCTGGCCGATGGTCTTGTTCTTCCAGGTGATGTCGGCCAGCTCGGGACCGTAGCGTGAGCCGCGGCAGGCGTCGCAGGGCAGGTAGGAGTCGGGCATGAAGGCCATCTCGAACTTGATGCGGCCGGCCCCGGAGCAGGTCTCGCAGCGGCCGCCGGCAGTGTTGAACGAGAAGCGGCTGGCGGTGTAGCCGCGCATCTTGGCCTCGGGCAGCGAGGCGAAGAACTGGCGGATGAGGTCGAAGATGCCGAGATAAGTGGCCGGCGTGGAACGCGGCGTCTTGCCGATCGGAGACTGGTCGACCTCGACGACGGTGCGGAAGCCGTTGGCGCCGGTGAGCGCGGTGAAAGGCACGACCTTGGCGCCGTCGTCGGTTTCAAAACGCGCGTGCTTGAGGAAGTCCTTGCCGGCCAGCTTCGCCTTCCGCCGCTTGATGGCGCAGGAAACGGCCGGGTGCAATAGGTCGCGGAAGAGCGTGGACTTGCCGGCGCCGCTCGGGCCGCAGACCAGGGTGAGTCGGCCTAGCGGCAGGCGCAGGGTGAGGTCCTTGAGATTCCGGTAATGCGCGCCGGAGAGTTCGAGCCAGTCGGGTTCTTGTAGGGGCGTGGCTTGACCACGCCCGGGGCGGGCGCGCACGAGGCGCGCCCCTACGGCGGAAAGAGGGCGATACGTCCCCCGCAGCGGATGCGCGATGCCCTTGGCGAGGAAGAGGCCGGTCAGCGAGGAAGGGTTCGCCATGATCGCCGCGGGACTTTCGTTGGCGAGCACGGTGCCGCCGTGAATGCCGGCGCCGGGGCCGAGGTCGATGATGCGGTCGGCGCGGGCCATGACGACGTCGTCGTGCTCGACGACCAGCACCGTGTTGCCCTTGTCGCGGAGGCCGAGGAGCGTGTCGATCAGCCGGTCGTTGTCGCGCGCGTGGAGGCCGATGGACGGCTCGTCGAGGACGTAGAGGACGCCGGAGAGATTCGAGCCCAGCTGCGCGGCGAGCCGGATGCGCTGGGCCTCACCGCCGGACAGTGTCTCGGTGGGACGATCCAGCTGCAGGTAATCGAGGCCGACCTGACCGAGGAAGCGCAACCGCTCCTCGATCTGTGGGATGATGTCCTGCGTGATGAGTTTGCCGCGGGCGTCGAGCTGGAGGTTGCGCAGGGTCTTGAGCAGGTCCGCGGGCATGAGACGGCCGAGATCGGGCAGCGAGATGGGCCCGGACTTCTTCAGCGGCAGTTTCACGGCTCGCGCGATACGGTTTAGGCGGTCGCCGTGGCAGGTGGGGCAGGCCTTGCCGTGCGATGACGGGTCGTCGGGGTCGAAGGTGCGCAGGGCGTCGACGACCTCGTCGGAGCGTTCCTCGTCCTCGTCGGGTTTCAGCATCCAGTCGTAGATGCGGCCGTGGCCGCGGCAGGTCGGGCACCAGCCGCGGGGCGAGTTGAAGGAGAAATATTTCGGGTCGAGTTCGGGGAAGGACTCGCCGCTCTCGATGTCCGTGCGAGTGGTCGAGAACCACGACAGCACCTCGCCGCCCGGCGTGAGCAGGAAGCACGTGCCCTTGCCGACCTGCAGGGCGAGGGTCAGGCCGGCGGCAACGGTCTCCTTGCTGGGCTTGCCCTTCAGGTCGGCGACGACGGCCTCAATGTCGTGCTCCTTGTAGCGGTCGAGCTTCTGGAAGGTATCGACGCGCAGCAGACGGCCGTCGGCGCGCATGATTTCATAGCCCTGCTTGCCGATCCACTTGGCGATGGGCTCGTGGTGGCCCTTGCGGCTGCGGACGAGCGGGGCGCAGAGGTAGAGGTGCTTTGCCTTTTTCGCCTTCGGCGAGGCGAGAATCTTGTCGAGCAGCTGGCGGAGTTGCGACGGCGAGAGCGGCGTGACGGCCCGGCCGGTCTCGGGGTGGTGCTGGATGCCGAGCTTGGCGTAGAGCAGGCGCAGGTATTGGGCGACCTCGGTGATGGTGGCGACGGTGGACTTGCGCGAGCCGCGGGTGACGCGCTGCTCGATGGCGACGGTCGGCGGGATGCCGCTGAGCCGGTCGATGTCGGGCCGCGGCAGCTGCTCGACGAACTGGCGGGCGTAGGGCGACATGGACTCCATGAAGCGCCGCTGGCCCTCGGCAAAGATGATGTCGAACGCGAGGGTGGACTTGCCCGAGCCCGACACACCGGTGACGACCGAGAGCTGCCGGTGTGGAATGGTCAGAGAGATGTTCTTGAGGTTGTTCTCGCGGGCGCCGAGGACGGTCAGCTCGCCCGGCGAGGCGGTCAGGCTGGCCTGATAGGGCGCGGCGTCCTCCGCGGCGGCGAGCAGCGTCTCGGTCGCGGCCAGTGCGGAGCGGAGGAAGGGCGACGTGGCGGTGTCGGCACGGGCCAAGTCCTCGGGCGTGCCCTCGGCGACGATCCGGCCGCCGTTCGCGCCGGCCTCGGGGCCGACCTCGAGGATCCAGTCGGCGGACTTGAGGACGTCGAGGTTGTGCTCGATGACGATGATGCTGTGGCCGCGATCCACGATGCGCTGGAGCACCTCGAGCAGGCGCTTCACGTCGTGGCGGTGCAGGCCGGTGGTGGGTTCGTCCAGCAGCAGCAAGGCGCCGGCGGAAGACGGGAGGCGGGAGGCGGGAGGAGTGAGGGCTGACTCGGAAGCGAAATCGCTGAGATAGCGGACGAGCTTCAGGCGCTGGGACTCGCCGCCGGAGAGGGTGTTGAGCGGCTGGCCGAGCGGGAGGTAGCCGAGGCCGACCTCGGCGAGCGCGGCGAGGCGGCGGTGGATTTCAGCGTGACCGGCGAAGAGCTTCAGCGAGTCGGTGACATTCATCGCCAGCAGGTCGGCGATGGACTGGTTGTTCCAGGTGATGGCGAGCACCTCGGGCTTGAAGCGCTGGCCCGCGCAGATCGGGCAGGGCACGAAGACGTCGGAGAGGAACTGCATCTCGACGCGCTCGCAGCCGAGACCCTGGCAATTGTCGCAGCGGCCGTCACCGCTGTTGAAGGAGAAGCTGGAGGCGTTGAAACCGGCCTCCTGCGCCGCGGGAACCGTGGCGTAGAGTTCGCGGATGCGCTCCCAGGCCTCGCAATAGAGCGCGGGATTCGAGCGCGGGGTGCGACTGAGCGGCGACTGGTCGACGATCACGACCTCGGAGAAGGCGAGGTCGGACTTGACCGACTCGATCTCGGCGGGGTCCTCCGTCATCAGGCTGCGCTGGGTGAGCAGGCCCTGGCCGATGACGTTGTCGAGGAGGGTGGACTTGCCCGAGCCGGACACGCCGGAGAGGCACACGAGGCGCTGGAGCGGCAGCCGGAAGGAGAGATTGCGGATGTTGTGCTTCGAGGCGTTCTTGAAGGAGAGCCAATGATCGGCGGCCGGGCGGCGCTGCGCCGGGAGGTCGATGTGCTGCCGGCCCGAAAAGTAGGCGCCGGTGATGCTGCGCGGCGAGGCCAGCATGCCGCCGACCGTGCCTTGGAAAACAATCTCGCCGCCGCGGACGCCCGGCTCGGGACCGACCTCGACGACGTGGTCGGCGGCGCGGATCATCGCCTCGTCGTGCTCGACCACGACGACGGTGTTGCCGGTGTCGGTCAGCGTGCGGATGATGCCGAGCAGCCGGTCGATGTCGCGCGGGTGCAGGCCGACGGACGGCTCGTCGAGGACGAAGAGGGTGTCGACCAGCGAAGTGCCGAGGCAGGAGGTGAGGTTGACGCGCTGGACCTCGCCGCCGGAGAGGGTGCGCGAAGTGCGGTCGAGGGTGAGATAGCCGAGGCCGACCTGCTGCAGGTAGCGCAGGCGCGTGACGATGGAGTCGTGCGCGATTGAGGCGCTGTGCGCCTCGCTGATTTTCGATTTTGAATTCTCAATTTTCGATTGCTGAACCAAAACCAGCAGTTCGCTGATCGGGAGTTGGTAGAGCTGGGGCAGGGTGTAGCCGCGCCATTTCCAGCAGAGGGCTTCGGGCTGGAGCCGGGCGCCGTGGCACTCGGGGCAGGGATTGTAGGCCCGGTAGCGAGAAAGGAAGACCCGCACATGCATCTTGTAGGTTGTCTTCTCGAGGTAACGGAAGAACCCCTTCAGCCCATACCAGTATTTCGGCCATTGGTTGGTCTCGCCGTCGTAGCCCGGCGACCCGTCGAGCACGAAGGTCTTCTGCGCCGGTGTGAGCGTGGCGAAGGGGACGGTGACCGGCAGGCCGACTTTTTTCGCGAACTGGATGAGGTCTTTCTTGGACTCGCCGTAGATCTCGCCCTCCCACGGGCGGATGGCGCCGTCCGCGATCGAGAGCGAGTGGTCGGGGATGGCCAGGCGGTAGTCGATGTCGATGACGCGGCCGAAACCGCGGCACTTCGGGCAGGCGCCGAGCGGCGAGTTGAAGGAAAAGAGGCCCGGCGTGGCGGGGCGGAAGGTGCGGCCGGTCTTCGGGGAGTGGAGGCCGCGCGAATAATGGCCGGCAGGGAAAACGAATTGAGAGCTTTCCCGTTGCTGACTGCTGCCAGCCCGGGATCTGTCCGGGCCGTCGTCCGGCAAAAACAGATGGATCTCGCCCTTGCCGAAATGCAGGGCGGCTTCGGTGGCCTCGAGGAAGCGCGATTGGTTGTCCGCGGAAATCAACAGGCGGTCCTGGATGACATACAGAAAAGTCGAATGGCGAAGGTCGGAAGGCGAAGACTGTGCAAGGAGATCCTCGATTTTGTGGACTGCCACAGCGCCATCCGCCATCCGTCTTTCGCCTTTCGCCATGGGTCGCGGTGCCAGCACGCGAGTGTAGCCTTGGCCCTTGATGCTGGTGAGCACCTCCGTCCATTTCAGGTTCTCGGGCTTGGCGATGCGGAAGCAGAGCAGCAGGGTCGCGGGGTCCCGTTGCGGGCCGTCGCCCGGCCAAGGGTGCGCGGCCTGCGTCTTGGCCCAGATCGTCGCCGGGGTGTCGTCCTCGACCTTCTCGCCGGTGGCGGGGTCGTAGCATTCGGCGACGTGGCTGAACCAGACCTTCGCGAAGTCGGTCAGCTCGGTCATGGTGCCGACGGTCGAGCGCGAGGTCTTGACCGTGTTGGACTGCTCGATGGCAATGGACGGCCGGATGTTCTCGATCGAGTCGACCTTGGGCTTGTCGAGCAGGTCGAGAAACTGCCGCGTGTAGGCGCTGAAGGTCTCGACGTAGCGCCGCTGCCCCTCGGCGTGGAGCGTGTCGAAGACCAGCGAGGACTTGCCGGCGCCGCTGAGGCCGGTGACGACGATGAACTTGCCCAGCGGCAGATCGAGGTCGAAGCCCTTGAGGTTGTTCTGGCGGACGCCGCGCAGGCGGATGGACTCGGGGGCGGAGGTGGACGGCACGGCAGGCACTGAATGATGACGAATGAGCGGAACGCAAACCGGCCCGCGGATCAACCCGAGTCTGCTGACATGACGTTGTCAGGAGGGCTCGGCTGTAGGAGGGGCTTTATGCCCCGAACCGAGTCCATCGCGGCG
Source organism: Lacunisphaera sp. (assembly GCA_029945445.1). Classification (GTDB taxonomy): domain Bacteria; phylum Verrucomicrobiota; class Verrucomicrobiia; order Opitutales; family Opitutaceae; genus Lacunisphaera. The sequence goes on from JAQSCO010000009.1 coordinate 81,083, forward strand.
CAAAGCCGCTCCTACAGTTCCCGATCAACCTCACCCCTTGGTCAATTCCCGGAACAGGTTCAGATGCGCCTGCATCTGGCGTTCCGGGACGAAATTCGCCTGGGCGTGCTCGCGGCCGTGCTGGGCGAACCGCCGCCGCTCGGCCGGCTGGCGCATGAGGCGGTCCAGCGCCGCGACGAAGCCCGCCTGGTCGTGGTTGGCGATGAGGCAGCCGGACTTGTCCGGCGCAAAGCACTCGCCGACGCCCACGACATCGTAGGCCACGGCGGGCAGGCCGTGCAGCTGGGCCTCGATGAGGAAATTCGAGAGCGACTCGCTCTGCGAGGCCAGCACGGCGAGGTCGGACGCGAGGTAGAGCGGCGTGGGATCGGAGGTGTAGCCGAGGAACTTCACCCGCGCGCCGAGGCCGAGGTCATGGGCGAGGCGCTCACATTTCTTGCGCGCCGGGCCGTCGCCGGCCAGCCAGAGCTGCCAGTCGAGGTAGCCCGGGAGCTTGGCGCAAAGCTCGATGAGTTCGCGTTGGTTTTTCTCCGGCCGGAACATTGCGACGTTGAGCAGCACCACGGTCGTGGGGTTGGCCCCGTGGTAGCGCCGCAGGGCGTTGTTGCGTGCGGCGGTCTCGTCGGTGAAGCGCAGCGAGGAGTTGTGGATGACCGTGACCTTGTGCGAGGGGATGTCGTGGACGTCGGTCAGCACGCGCTTGGCGACGTGGCTGTTGGCGATGATGTGCCGGCAAATCCCCAGGGAGCGCACAAAGAGGTAGGGGAGGAACTTGCCCGTGCGCATGGTGCAGATGACGGCGGCCCGGGGCACGCGGCGCTGGATGAAGCCCGCGTAGCAGTTCGCCATGCGGCCCATGCAGAGGACGAGGTCGGGGACGGCCTCCTCGGCGGCCTTCAACAGGCCCGGCGCAAACCAGTCAAGACGGGTGTCGAACGGCTGCAGCGAGCGGAAGGCGAAGGGCTGCTGCTCGCCGTCGAGCTCCAGCACGCCGCGCGGTCGGAAAGTGAGGAGGGTGACCTCGTGCCCGGCCTTGGCGAAGGCTGTGGCCATGAACACGGATTGGCGCTCAGTGCCGCCGCTGCGAAGGTAGTCCTGGACGATGAGAATTTTCATTGCTCCGCGAAGGGTCGCGGCAAAGGGTTGGGGCAATCATTCAATGAACAACGCGTTCGTCAACCTGCTGGTGCGGTGGCTGGTGCTGGCCATCGGCGTGACCCTGAGCACCAAGCTGGTGTCGGGCATCACCTGCGACAACAGCACGACCCTCGCCGTGGTGGTGCTGGTGCTGAGCTTCTTCAACGCCGTGCTGAAGCCGCTGCTGATGCTCTTTGCGCTGCCGTTCATCGTCCTCTCCCTCGGCATCGGCATCTGGATCATCAACGCGCTCCTGTTCTATTGGGCGGGCCGGCTGGTGGAAGGCTTCCATGTCGCCGGCTTTGGCTCGGCCATGCTGGGGTCGCTCATCGTCAGCATCACCAGCCTGGTGATGAACCGCCTGCTGACCCCGCCGAAGCCGCCGGCGCCGCCCGCGTCTTCGTCAGGTCCGGCCCGGCGCGATGACGTGATTGATATCTGAGGGTGGATCCCGGCCTCCGGACGGGTTTTGGAGCAAGCGCGTCCGGAGGCCGCGCTCCACCTTAGTTTCCGTTTGACGGAACGTGGCCGGCTGGCGACTTTGCCCGCTCACAAACTCCCACTATGGCAGAAGACATTTACGACTTGGTGATCATCGGCGGCGGTCCGGCCGGCTACGTCGGCGCGATCCGCGCCGGGCAGCTCGGCAAGAAGGTCGCCGTCATCGAGCTCGAGCGCGCCGGCGGCACCTGCCTCAACTGGGGCTGCATCCCGACCAAGGCCCTGCTCAAGAGCGCCGAACTCTACCGCACCATCCAGAAGGCCGAGAGCTACGGCCTGAGCGTCACGGGCGCGTCGTTCGATTTCGCCAAGGTCATCGAGCGCTCGCGTGGCGTCGCCAGCCAGATGGCCAAGGGCGTCGAGTTCCTCTTCAAGAAGAACAAGGTCGACTACTTCGTCGGCAAGGGCTCCGTCTCCGTTCCCGGTATGGTCGAGATCACCGCGGGCGAGCATAAGGGCAAATTTCTCCGGACGAAAAACATCCTCCTCTGCACCGGCCAGAAGCCGAAGCCGCTGCCGGGGCTGCCGGTCGACGGCGTGCGCGTGATGACCTCCCGCGAGGCCCTCGCCGCCAAGTCCGCGCCGAAGACCCTCGCGATCATCGGCGCCGGCGCCATCGGCGTGGAGTTCGCGTATTTCTTCAACGCCTTCGGCACGAAGGTCACGCTCATCGAGATGCTCCCGCAGGTTCTCCCCATCGAGGACGAGGAAGTTTCCAAGGTGCTCGAGCGCAGCTTCACCAAGCAGGGCATCACCATCCACACCGGCACCAAGAGCGAAAACATCCGCGTCGGGGAAAAAAGCGTGAAGCTCGACCTCGTGAAGGACGGCACCAAGACCGAGCTTGAGGTTGACACCGTGCTCGTCGCCATCGGCATCACCTCCGCGCTCGACGGTCTGGTTTCGCCCAAGGTGAAGCTCGAGCTCGACCGCGGCTTCGTGAAGGTCGACGCCAACTACCAGACTTCCACGCCCGGCGTCTATGCCGCGGGCGACATCCAGGGTCCGCCGTGGCTCGCGCACGTCGCGTCGTTCCGCGCCATCCAGGCGGTCGAGGGCATGTTCGGCGTCACCCAGCCGAAGATGGTCGGCAATTTTCCGGGCTGCACCTATTGCCAGCCGCAGGTCGCCAGCACGGGCCTGACCGAGAAGCAGGCCAAGGAAAAGAAACTCGACTACAAGGTCGGCAAGTTCCCGTTCACCGCGGTCGGCAAGGCCGTCGCGTCCGGGGACACCGAGGGCTTCGTCAAGGTCATTGCCGACGCGAAAACCGGCGAAATCTACGGTGTGCACATCATCGGTAACGAAGCCACCGAGCTGATCGCCGAGTATGGCCTCGCGATGAACCTCGAGGCCACGATCGACGAGATCCACCACACGATTCACGCCCACCCGACGCTGTCCGAGGCCTTGGGTGAAGCCGCCCTGGCCACGCTCGGCAAGGCGATCCATACCTGAGCACGCTTCGCGCGCAGCTTTAAGTGATAAGCTGTCAGCTTTAAGTTCGAAAAAGAAAAGGCCGGCGAGAAGCCGGCCTTTTCGTTGGCTCTTCATCAAAGATTGGGGACATGGGGCTTTGGACGAGCCACCATGTCCCCTGTGACTATCAATCTAACGCTACCCGGATACCGCATCCTCCGGTGGGAGAGCAATCTTATGATGCGGGTCTACGTCGAGGCGCTGGACCCGCCCCGACTGTGTGCTTGCTGCGGAGGCGGCCGCCTCCGCAGCAAGGGAAGGTATGAGCGGCGGGTGCGGCATTTGGCGTGCTTTGGCCGGCTGAGTGAACTGGTGATCGCCTGCCGGCGTTATCATTGTGCCGACTGCGAACGCAGCTTCGTGCAGCCGTTGCCGGGAGTGCGACCGGGCCGGCGGAGCACGGAGCCGTGGCGCGAGACGATCTATGAGCGCCACGACGACGGGATCTGCGCCTCGGTGCTGGCGCGCCGGGAGCGCTTGGGTCCGGCCACCGTCGCGCGCATCTACGCCCAGTTCACCGAGCGGAAGGCCAAGGAGCGCCTGAGCGTGGAGTGCCCCCGGGTCCTCGGCATTGACGAGCACACCCTGCACCGCGGCCAGCGCTTCGCGACCACCTTCTGCGATCTGCACCGCCGGCGCGTCTTTGACATCAGCCCCGGCCGGAGCGAGGCCGAGCTGGCCTCGTATCTGCGCACCCTGCGGGGCCGCGAGCAGGTCCGGGTCGTGTGCATCGACCTGTCCAACTCCTATCGCGCCATGATCAAACGGTGGTTCCCGCGGGCGGCCATCGTGGCGGACCGCTTCCACGCGATCCGCGTGGTCAGCCAGCACCTGCTCCGACTGGCCCGGCAGCTCTGCCCGGCGCTCGGCTGGAACCGGGCCTGGCTGGGGTTATTACGCACCCGATCTGATCGGCTCGAGGCCCAGCAACGCCAGCGCTTGGCTCAGCTCTTCGCCGCGCACCCCGTCCTGGAGGGCATCCATGCCCTCAAGGATCGGCTCTGCCGGCTGCTCGCCCTGAAGACCCAAAACAAGGCCTCCTGCCGTCGCCACATCCGCACCCTCCTCGAACTCATCGCCCTCCTCAGAAAAGACGGACTCGAACCCGCCGTCACGCTCGCCAACACCCTCACCGCTTGGACCCAGGAGATCGTCCGCATGTGGCGCTTCACCCGCAACAACGGCATCACCGAGGGCTTCCATCGCAAAATGAAACTCATCCAACGCCGCGCCTACGGCTTCCGCTCCTTCGCCAACTACCGCCTCCGCGTCATCGCTCAGTGCGGCTGACTAAAAAACCATAACCCTCAACCCATGCATGCCCCCTCCCCAAACTTTGGTGTAGACCCTTTTCGTTTTGCTGGCCTGCCAGCCATAGGCTAGGCGGAGGCTGGTGCGAGTGCCGGGAGTCGAACCCGGATCATCAGCTTCGGAGGCGGATACACTATCCATTGTGCTACACTCGCAAATAACCGAGCGGCTAGCTTCCTCGGGCGGGGCGGGAGTTCAAGCAGGTTTTGCAGGTAGGGGCGCTTGCCCTCAAGCGCCCGGGCCGTTGGGGACAACGGCCGCCACCAATCGGGGCGTAAAGCCCCTCCTACAGGACGGAAAACGCGCTGGGGTCAGCGCGTTCCACCTTAATGCGCCACTTTCACCGTCGCCGTGATGGGCTGGCCGATCTCCTTGAGGAGGTCCTGGAACCAGGGCTGGGTGGTGTCGAAGGCCTTGCCGCCCTTGATGCGGGGAAATTCGATCGCCCGCAGCTCGTTGCCGCGTTCCTCGTCGTGGCCGATGAGGCCCGTGACGCCGGCCTGGGCGCACTCGACGGCCTTGAGCACACAGGTGTCGATGAGCTTGAAGTCCTCGGCGTTGGCCGGGGCGGAGCGGGCGAAATAACCGCTCTTCTGCACGAGGGTCTTCTCGGCGCCGAGCATCTTGGCGAATTGCTCGGCAAACCACTTGCCGGGGTTGATGGTGTCGAGCCGCACATGGCCGAAGGCGTCGCGGTCCACCGTGGCGCCGCGGGCGGTCATCTCGGCGATGATGCTGTCGAGGCCGGCGCCCTCGCTGACGAAGAGGTTGATGTTGCCGTGCCGGTCCATGAGCGCGCGGAGGCGCTTGGCCTCGGCCTCGATATCGAGGGCCATCTCGGGAATGTAGACGGCGTGGACGGAGTAACGCTCCTTGGCGAGGCCGATGCCGGGCACCCACTGTTTGCCGGCGAGGCTCTGCTGGTAGGCCTGCGCGGTGGCGGCGGTGAGCCAGCCGCAGTTACGGCCCATGACCTCGTGGACGATGAGCATGCGGGCGCTGGCGCCGAGCTCGGTGACGACGTTGGCGAAGAACTTCGCGCCCTGCTCGGCGGCGGTGACGGCGCCGAGGCTCTGGCGGATGGGGATGATGTCGTTGTCGATCGTCTTGGGCAGGCCGATGACGTTGAGCTGGTAGTTGTGTTGCTCGAGGTAGGCGGCGAGGTCGGCGGCCGTGGTGTTGGTATCATCGCCGCCGACGGTATGGAGGATGTCGATGCCGTCGCGCTGGAGCTGCTCGGCGGCGACGGTGAGGGGATTCTGGCCTTCCTTGACGAGGCCGCGCTTCACGGCGTCCTTGACGTTGGTGAGCTTAACCCGGCTGTTGCCGATGACGCTGCCACCGTAATTCTTCAGTACCCCGGCCGCGGCGCGGATCTCCGGCGTGACAACGTAGTGCTGGCCGAGGAGCAGGCCCTTGTAGCCCGAGCGGTAGCAGATGATCTCCCAGTCGGGGCACTGCTGCGTGTAGTGGAGGATGAGCTGCCCGACGGCGGCGCTGAGGCAGGGGGCGTGTCCGCCCGCGGTGAGGATGGCGACTTTCTTCTTGGAGCTCATGGTTGGGAAGCACGAGTCCAGCAATTGCCCCGGGCCTAATCAACCCCGGAGCACCCCTATGCCGCGGGTTATTATTTCTTCTCCGCCTGCATATGACGGTGGACGAAGAACCAGTAGATGACGCCGAGCACGCCGAGGATGGCCGCGCCCCAGAGCGTGATCGCGTGCAGCTCGCCCTTCATGAGGGCCTCGTCCTGGCCGGCCTTGATGCCGAGCCAGCAAAGGACCGCACACCAGAGACCCGAACCGATGACAGTCCAGAGGGAGAATTTCCAGTAGTTCATCCGCACAATGCCGGCGGGGAGGCCGATGAGATGGCGGACGACGGGCAGCAGGCGCGACGCGAAGATGCCGAAATTGCCGTAGGCGGCGGACCAGCGCTCGGCCTTCTCGACCTTTTCCGGGGTCACGAGGAAAAACTTGCCATATTTCAGGATGAACGGCCGGCCGGCCCAGCGCGCCGCCCAATACATTGCCGTGGCACCCAGCCACGAGCCCAGGGCGCCGGCGAGCACGATGCCCAGCAGGCTCATGTCGCCCTTTGTGTAGGCGAGGTGCGCGGCGGGCGGGATGATCAGCTCGCTCGGCAGCGGCAGGAACGTGCTCTCGATGAACATCAGCAGCACGATCAGCGGATAACCGCCGGTCTCGAGCGACGTCAGATACCAATCGAGGAGGGGCTTGAACAAGTCGTGCATAAACGGAAAAGGCGGGCGCACGAGGCACCCGCCTGGGAGAAAATTGGCCGATTAAACGTCGGCCTTGGTCTTGCGCAGGCCCTGGACGCGGTCGCCGACCTTCCACTGGCCGCGCTTCTTGAGCAGGGCCACGCGCTCGAAGCGCTTGAGGACATTGCGTTTGATGACGAGGCCGTTGGAGCCCTTGAGACTGTTGTGCTGGGACATAAAGAGGATTGGTTCAGGATGATTTCGGACGCTGGAAGGGTGCGGATGTAGAGTTCGCCATCACCCATGACAAGTATTTTTCGCCCACGTTTTCCGCGCTCACCTCGATCCACTGCGGCGTGGCGAAAGGATGGTGGTTGTGGACCCAGGCGCTGAGGGCGGAGGCATTGGCCGGCAGGTATTTAAACCACACCCGGAATTCCACGGCCTCCTCCATTTTCCCCTCCCAGTGATAATACGAGGTGATGGGTCCGTCCACCTGCGCGCAGGCCGCGAGCCGGGCCTCGACCGCGCCTTTGGCCAGCCGGTCGGCGTCGACGCGTTGGGTGGTGGTTGTCCAAGCCACGAACATGGAGGTAGTTTCGCATAGCCGGCGATGGATGTCAAAGCCCGCCAAGAGGCCGCGTTTCAGCCGATAAATTGGCCCTTGACGCTCTTATCCGCCGCCGTAGGTCTATCCGTTCACTTTTTTCGCCGCCACCATGAGAGACGAATACATCAGAGAAGCCCAGAAAACTATTCCGGACCCGAACGTCCTGATCAACGTGGTCTCGCGCCGCGTGAAGCAGCTCCGCCGCGGCAGCCGCCCGCTCGTGGAGTCGCTCGAGAAGCTGAGCCCTGAGGACATCGCCCTGCGCGAGGTCATCGAGGGCAAGATCAGCTTCGAGCTGCATACCGCCTGAGCCGGCCCCGCCGGTCCAGTTCCAGTTTCCCTGAAGCGAGGCCCCGGCCTCGCTTCTTTTGTTTGCCGCCCCGCGTCTCCCGGCGCATCACTGACCGTCCCATGGCCGCTTCGTCCAAAGACTCCCCCCGCTACACCGAGATGCGCAACCCCAAGGCGCTGCGGGATTACTTTGTCCACGACAAGTTCGAGGCGGGCATCAAGCTCGTTGGCACCGAGGTGAAGTCCATCCGCGCCGGCAAGGCGCAGATCACGGACGGCTTCTGCCGCATCGAGAAGGGCGGGGTGTGGCTCTACGGCGCCTACATCGAGGAATATTCCTTCGGTGGCGCCACGCAGCACGCGCCGCGGCGCGTGCGCCAGCTGCTCCTGCACGAGAGCGAAATCCGCAAGCTCACCCAGCAGGTCGAGACCGGCGGCCGCTCGATCGTCGCGCTGCGCATGTATTTCAAGCAGGCCCTGGTGAAGGTCGAGATCGCCACCGCGTCCGGCAAAAAGCAGTTCGACAAGCGCGCCGACCTCAAAAAACGTGAAATGGACAAGGAAGCCCGCAAGGCCCTGAAATTCCGCAAATGAAGCGCAAGCCTTACAACCACGTCACCGTCCGCGTGCCGGGCAGCACCTCGAACTGCGGCGCGGGCTTCGATACGCTCGGCCTCGCGCTTTCCATCTACAACCACATCGCGCTGACCCGCGGCGACTGGCGCGGCGCCCGCGCGGCGACCGACCGCGACACCGCGGGGCTCGGCATGGCCGACGAGGCGGCGCAGCTGTTTTTCGTGCGCGCCGGGGTGGAGGAGTTCGGCTACGAACTCGCCATCACCGGCGACGTTCCCATGTCGCGCGGCCTCGGCTCCAGCGTCACGCTGCGCGCCGGCGTGGTCGCCGCGCTCAACGAAATGTCCGGCGCGAAACTGACCAAGGACGACCTGTGTTCGCTCGTGACCCAGCTCGAGGGGCACCCGGACAACGCGACGCCGGCCGTCATCGGCGGTTTCTGCGTGGCGCGATGCGATCCGCACACGGGCGAACTGCTCGGCGTCCTGCGCAAGCCCATCGGCCGCGACCTGTGCTTTGTCGTCGTCTCGCCCGACCAGGAACTCGAGACCAAGAAGGCCCGCGGCATCCTGCCGAAGGAGCTGCCGTATTTCGACGCGATCAAGAGCGTGAACAGCGCGGCCTACGTGGTGGCGGCGATTTTGTCCGGCGAATACGACCGCCTGCGCGACGCGGTGCGGGATTTCCTGCACGAGCCCTACCGGCTGCCGCTCATCCCCGGAGCCAAGTCCGCGATTGAGGCCGGCGTGGCGCGCGGCGCGCTGACCGGCTGGCTCAGCGGCAGCGGTTCGAGCGTGCTGTGCGTGGCACGCCCCGCCAAGGCGGCGCGGGTGGGCCGCGCGATGGCGGCGGCCTTTGCCGCGCACAAGCTGCCCTCAACCATCCATCTGCTTCACGCCGATAACGCGGGCTTAAAGGTCGTTAAACGGCGAACCTGAGGCGATGACCTTCGGCGGGTGCGGGTCGGGCCAGTATTTGACGACCTCGGCGGCGAGCGCCGCCCACTTGAAGGGTTTGCGGACGACCACCTTCAGCGAAGGCACCGACTTCAGCTCGCGCTCGGTGAATTTCAGGTGATAGGCCGTGATCATCACGACCGGGACGCCCGGGTGCGTCTTCTGCACCTCCTTGATGAAATCGAGGCCGTTCATGTCGGGCATCTGGTAGTCGGTGACGATCAGGCCGACATCGAGCTTGGGCATGGCGCGGAGGGCGTCAGCCGGCTTGGTGAAGCCGTGCACCGGGCACGCGAGGTGCTCGCTCAGCAATTGCTCGAGCAGGTCGATGTAGGAAATCTCGTCGTCCACGAGAACGACGATTTTCCCCTTCGGGCGGGGCGGGGTTTTGGACATGGCGGGAGGTGACTGCGGCCCATGCTGCGGTCGTTTTTCTAGGGGAAAACGGCTTGCCGTAAAGCGGATAAGTCGTCCCTGCTGTCAGCCATGCTCCACGTGGTGCTGTTCGAGCCCCAGATCCCGCCCAACACCGGCAACATCGGCCGGATGTGCGCGGTGACGCGCTCGCGCCTCCACCTGATCCATCCGCTCGGATTCGAGGTCACGGACAAGAACCTCAAGCGTGCGGGCATGGATTACTGGCACTCACTCGACGTCCACCACCACGCCGACTGGACGGCGTTCAAGGCCAGCGCCGCGGCGCCGGCGCGGCTGTGGCTCTTCACCACGCATGCGACGCGGTCATTCTGGGACGTGCGCTTCGCCGATGGCGACGGCCTGGTGTTCGGCAACGAGGAGGCCGGCGCGCCCGAGTGGCTGCATGCGGAGTTGCACGACGCCTGGCGCGTGAAAATTCCGCACGCCAACGGGGCGCTGCGCTCGCTGAATCTCTCCACGGCCGCCGGCATCGCCACCTACGAGGCGCTGCGGCAGGTCGCGCCGCCGGAACTCAGGCCGTGAAGGCCGTGGGCACCGGGCGGTGGCTCTGGCCCTTGCGGTTGCTCAGGCGGTCGGGCCGCTCGGACTCTTCCTTGGTGAGGGGAGTGATCTCGTAGCTGATCTTGCCCTCGATGATCTCGCGCAGGGCGATGTCCTCGGGCGCGAGCTTCTCGAGCGACTCGACCAGCGGGCGGGCGCCCCGGCGGAGCTGTTTCACGCGGCGCGAAACCACGTTGACCAGGATATACGGATCATCAATCACCTTACGGGCACCGAGCAGGTAGTCGTCTCTCATAATAATTTTTTTGTCCGGCGGTGGCCGGCAACGTGGATTCTACTATTCCGCCGCACCCGTGGCGAAGACTATCGCCGCCGGCCGCGGCCGAACGGGCCAAACGGTTCGCGGGCCATCCCTTTAGGCTGATTTAACCTTGCGCGCCTTCCGGCCGGCCGGCCCGGCGGCGTCCTTCCAGTTCCACCACAGGAGCCGGCGCGGGTCGGGCTTGGGCGTCTTCGCGTAGTAGACGGCGCAGCGGAAGGTGTAGAGCACGCAGCGGTCCTGGTGCGAGTTGGTCAGTTTTTCCAGCTGTCGGTAGAGCGTCTCGGGGTTCCGGCGCTTCAGGTCGGCGACGCGGCGGATGCCGAGGTCATACAGGTCCTGCGCCAGGCTCGGCCCGATGCTGGGGATGGTCTGCAGCTCGCGGAGCGCGCGCCGGCGTTCATCGAGGTGGGCGAGGTCTTTCATGGTGCCGGCAGTCTAGCGCATGGCCCTGACAGCCCTAGGTCAGCAGCGAATGCTCCACGCGCGGGATCGCGCTGATGAGGGCGCGGGTGTAGGGGTGCTGCGGCCGCTCCATGATATCGAGGGCGGAGCCGAGCTCGACGATCTTGCCCTGATACATGACGGCGATGCGGTCGGAGATGTGCTTCACGACCGACAGGTCGTGGGCGATGAAGATCATCGTGAGGTTCATCTTTCGGACGAGCCCGGCCAGCAGGTTGAGGATCTGCGCCTGGATGGACACGTCGAGGGCCGAGACGGGCTCGTCGGCGATGATGACCTTGGGCTCCAGCGCGAGGGCGCGGGCGATGGCGATGCGCTGCCGCTGGCCGCCGGAGAACTCGTGCGGGTATTTCCGCATGAACCGCGGGGCGAGCCCGACCTGTTCCATCAGCGCCGCGACGCGCGCGGGCACCTGGGCCTTCGGCACGACACCGTGCACCAGCAGTGGCTCGGCCAGCGCGGCGAAGACGGTCAGGCGCGGGTTGAGCGAGGCGAACGGGTCCTGGAAAACCATCTGCAGGTCACGGCGCGCGGTCTTGATCTCCCCGGCCGAGGCAGCGGTGAGGTTCCTGCCCTCGAGCACGACGGTGCCGCCGGTCGTTGGCACCAATTGCATGATGGTGCGGGCGAGGGTGGACTTGCCGCTGCCGGACTCGCCGACGAGCCCGAGCACCTCGCCGCGCTCGACGTCGAGCGTGATGCCGTCGACGGCCTTTACCGTGCCGGTCTGTTTCTTGAAGAGAAAGCCTGACTCGACGGGGAAGTGCGTCGAGACGTCCTTGAGCTGGAGGATGGGGGGCATGATCAGATTTCCCCGGCCTGCACGCGCAGGCAGGCCGTGGCCTGGTTGGCGGCCGCAGCGGCGAGGCGCGGGTCGGTGGTGCGGCAATATTCTACTGCCGCTTCGCAGCGCGGGGCGAACGCGCAGCCGGCGATCGGTTTCGAGAGGTCAGGCGGCATGCCGGGGATGCTGTAGAGTTCGCGGCCCTTGGGCTGGAGCGACGGGATGGAGCGCTGCAGCGCCTTCGTGTAGGGGTGGCGCGGCGTCTGGAACAGCGTGCGCGTGGCCGCGGCTTCCACGATGCGGCCGGCATACATCACCTGCACCCGGTCGCAGAGGCCGGAGACGACGGCGAGGTCATGGGTGACGAAGATCACCGCCATGCCGAGCTCACGCTGGAGTTTCTTGAGCAGCTCGAGGATCTGGGCCTGCACGGTGACGTCGAGCGCGGTGGTCGGCTCGTCGGCGATGAGGATTTCCGGCTTGGTGATGAGCGCCATGGCGATCATGACGCGCTGGCGCATGCCGCCGGAAAATTCATGCGGGTAACTGTGGAGGCGCTGCGCGGCGTGCTGGATGCCGACGGCCTCGAGCATCGCGAGGCCGCGCGCGAGGGCGTCAGCCTGGGAGATTTTCTCGTGGATGAGCAGCGGCTCGATGAGCTGCTCCGAGATGCGCAGGTAGGGGTTCAGCGATGTCATCGGATCCTGGAAGATCATCGCGAGGCGCTTGCCGCGGATGGCGCGGAGCTGCGCCGGCGGACAGTGCAGCAGGTCGACCCCGTCGAACATCGCCCGGCCGCTCTCGATCCGGCCCGGCGGCGTGGGCACGAGCCCGAGGAGCGAGTAGCAGGTGACCGACTTGCCCGAGCCGGATTCGCCGACGAGGCCGAGGGTCTCACCCTTTTCCAGGGAGAAACTGACGCCGTCCACCGCACGATAGACACCGCTGCGGGTGTGGAAGCTGGTGCGGAGGTCCGTGACTTCGAGCAGGGGCATGGCGGCGGTCTGAGGCTGCGAGCCGGTCCGGTCGCAGCAACGCCAAATTGGGGCGCCGGCTCAGGCCGGGCCGCGCCAGCTCGAGGCGGCGAGTTCGTGCCAGGCCGCGATGACGTTATTGGGCGAGATGGAGGCAAGCCCGGCGTCGGGCGCGAGGTCGGGGGGCAGCAGGATTTTCACCGGGGCGGAAGTGGGCAGCGGTGCATACAGGTCCGCGCTGCGGTGCGCGTGGCGGGTGAACATGACAACCTCCGGGCAGCCCATCGCGGCGGCGGAATGCGCCGGGCCCGTGTTCACGCTGATCATGCTGTGGGCGCGTTCCTGGAGGGCGAGGAGCCGGGGGATCGGCAGGTCGTCGGTCGCGATGAGGACTCGGTCGCGTGGGCCGCGCACCAGCGCCACGATTTCGTCCGCCAGCGGCCGCTCCGACGGCGCGCCGCAGAGGATGACCTGGGAATGCGGCAGGAGCTCGCGCACCCCGGCGATGACCTCCGCCCAGTTGGCCTCGGGCCAGTAGTCGACATTGTTGCTACGCCGGCGGTCGCCGCCTTTCATTGTCTTCTTGTTGCCGGGCTGGACCAGCACGAGCGGGGCGCCGGCCACGCGGTGGTGTTCCAGCCACGCGGTGCAGTCGCGGCGGTCGGCCGCGCTGAGGGTCGGACGAATGTCGGGCGAACCGGATACCTCACGTTGCAATTCGGTCCGGCCACCCAGGGCGGCCGGGGTCTGGCGGGCGAGGCGCAGGGCGTGCGCGGCGATATGCTCGCCGGGCAGCCGTGGCAGATTGCGCTGCGTGCAAACCCATTCGGGACCGACGCCGCCGCGCTGGAGCAGGCTGAGCGGCTTCTCGTCGGATTCGAAGACATAGACCGGCCCGGCCGGCCGATGGCGCAGAAAGTCGACCAGCTGCCACTGGCTGCGGTTGAAAAAATATGGGGCGCGACGGCTGGTCAGCAGGTGCAAAGGGCCGCAAGCGGGCACGCGTTCCATGATAGGCCGGGTCCAGGGTCCGGAGGAAACCAGCTCGCAAGGCTGACCGTAGCGTTCCTGCAGGAGCTTGAGCGTCGGGATCAGCAGGACCATGTCCCCCATCGCACCAAAACGCATGACGAGTGGAGTAAGTGTGCTCAGTATCCTATTAGACGCGGGCACCCGCGGTTTGTTACGTTACAGTTGTGCCAACTCGCCGGCGGTCAGCGCGGCCCGAGCAACTCGCTAAACAACAGTTCGTAACGGGCCAGCATTTTTTCCACTGAGAATTCCACCGGGGCGCCGGCGTGGCCACGGGCCACGATCGCCTCGACCGCCGGGCCGCCGGCCAGCACCTGGGTCAGGGCTTGGGCAAGTGCCGCATCATCTCCGCGGGGGAACAGCCAGCCGTTGACGCCGGGCTCGATGATGTCGTTGACGCCGGGCGCAATGCTGCCGATCGCGGCGCAACCGGCGGCCATGTAATCGATGAGCACCAGGGGCAGGCCTTCGTAGTGAGTCGAAAGCACCGCGGCGCGGCAGCGGTGATAGAGTGCGGCGGCGTGGCTGACGCGGCCGAGGAACTCGACGCGGCCGCCGAGTTTTAGCCGGGCGACGAGCTTCTCGCAGGCGCGCCGGTGCGAGACCTTGCCATCTCCACCGAGCAGCAACTGGCCGGTCCAGCCGGCGCTGACCAGGCGCCGGGCCGCGCGGATCAGCGTTGGCTGGTCCTTCTGCCGGGCGAAGCGGGCGACCATGACGATGTCCTGGCTGCGCGCGGCGAAGGGCGGCGCCCCGGCGGAGTAGCGGGCGGCCTCGGCGCCGTTGTGGATGACCTCCACCCGGGGGCCGGCGAGTCCAAGCGCGCGGACGTGGTCGGCGACGCCATGCGAGACACAGACGGTCACGGTGGTTTTGGCGGCGAGCTGCTGCGCGGCCCAGCGCCGCCAGAACGGATACCGCTCGCAGTTCATCTCCACGTGCAGGACGACCGGCACACCCGCGGTGAACGCCGCCCGCCGGCCCCAGAGATGCTCGCTGTTGCCGTGCGCGGCGAAGACCTGCGGCTTAAAGTCGGCGATGAGGACCGCGAGCTGGCGCAGGGTGCGCCAGTGCGGCCAGCGGTCCACCCATGCGGTGCGCAGGCCGGCGGCGGCGATCTGCGCCTGCATGGGCGCGGGCAGGGGGACCTTCTTGCGCCGCAGGACCAGAAGCGGCTCGTAGTGGCCCGTGCGAAGGTGACCGCAGGCGAGATCGAGCGCGACCTTCGTGGCGCCGGAGCCGCCACCGGTGACGAAATGAATCACGCGGGACTTCGCATTCATGGCTTGGGCAGATAAGGGTCGAGGGCGGCGCGCACCTCGGCGCCGGTGAGCCGCAGCAGCGGACGCGGGCCGGAGACATCGGCGGGGCGCAGGACCGTGTGCGTCGTGTCCCAGGGATGCCAGCGCCAGGGCTCGAGCGGGCCGTAGAGGCCGACGACGGGGATATGGAATGAGGCGGCGAGGTGAATGAAGCCCGTGTCGAGGCCGAAGACCAGGTTCATGCGGCGCAGCAGCGAACCGGCCTCGCGGATGCCGAGCTTCGTGCTCCAGTCGTGGCAGTGGCCGTGCAGTTCCGCCGGCACGCCGGCGAGAATCGCCGCGTAGTAGCCCGCGTTGTCCGGCGCGTCGCAGAAATGAATCTCGCCGTTGCGCTCACGGATGAGCCACGTGATGATCTCCGCGAAGCGCGCCGGCGCCCAGTCCTTCGATTCCACGACGGACTTGGCGCAGACGAAGACGCGGGGGCGGTGGCCGGCGGGCAGCGCGCGGTCCACGCGCTGGTCGGTCGCGGGGTCGGTCCAGTTCTCGTTGTGCGTGTCGGTGACCGGGAGGTCGTCGGCGCGCAGGACATCGAGGAAGCACTCGACCTCGTGTTTGTCCGCGTAGGGCGTGCTGCGCTGGAGCAGCCAGGCGCGCCCGTCGGTCGCGAAGCCGACGCGATGCGGAATGCCGGCGAGCAGCGGGAGAATGGCACTGGAGAAGGAGCGGCGCAGGATGTAGCAGCGGTCGTATTTGCGCGCGCGGAGGAAACTTGCGGCGCCGAGCAGGCTCGTGGGGAATTTCGCCTGCCGCTTCCTTTCGCCCTTCAGCCGCGGGGCGTAGAAGAGGAGTTCGTCCTTGTAGGGGCAGTGCGCGAGCGTGTCGCCGGAGATCGGCTCGGCGAGGACGTCAATCTTCGCGTTCGGGAAGGCGCGGCGGAGATTGCGCAGGGTGGGGATGGCCAGGACGGTGTCGCCAATGAAGCGGTAGCGGATCACCAGGATGCGCCACGGGCGCGGGTCGGGCTCGGCCATGGTTCAGTAGACCTCGGGGTGGCCTTCGCCGCGAGCCTTGAAGCGCTTGTGCACCCAGAAGTATTGCTCGGGAGCGAGGCGGACGTGCTCCTCGATCAGCCTGTTGATACGCACGGCATCGGCCGAGGCGTCGGCCGTCGGGAAATTTTCCAGCGCCGGCAGAATGGTCAGCGTGTAGGAGTGGTCGGCCTCGCGCTTGGCGAAGAAGGGCACCACGGCGGCGCCGGTCATCCCGGCGATCTTGCTGGTGGCGGTGTTGGTGATGGCCGGCACGCCGAAGAAGGGCAGGAGCGCGGAGGACTTGGTGCGCTTGCCCTGGTCGGGCGCATACCAGATGGCGCAGTTGGCGCGCAGCGCGCGGACCAGGCCGCGGAGATCATCAAAGTGAATCGCCGGCGACATGTGGCGCGCGCGCTGGCCGCGCGTGAGGTGGGCGACGACGGGGTTGTTGGGGTCGCGGTAGAGTCCGCCCATGCGGTGCGCCTCGGAAATGAGCCGGCCGCCGATCTCGAGGGTGGTGAAATGGGCGGACAGGAACACGACGCCATGGCCGCGGGCCAGGCCCGCGTGCAGGTGCTCGAGACCGATGATGCGGTGGGGCGGCAGGTCCGCGGGCTTGGCCCACCAGCCGGCGCAGACCTCGAAAAGCCCCAGGGCGAGCGCGTCGTAGTGGGCGCGGGCGAGGGCGGAGATCTCGCGCACGGATTTTTCGGGGAAGCAGAGCCTCAGGTTGGTGAAGACGACCCGGCGGCGGATGCCGATGACATGGAACACGAGCCAGCCGAGAACGCGGGCGAGCGCACGTTTTTCGGGCCAGGGCAGCTTGTCGGTGACCCACAGGAAGCCGACGCCCAGCCACATGGGCCAGTGTTGCGGAAGCCAGAGGCGCGGTTGCTCGCCGGCTTGGCTCATGTGCGGCCGGACTTCGGTGCGTTCCGGTAGAGCTGCGGGTTCAACGCCGGGTCGTTATACATCTTGAACTGGAAGTAGGCGGAGAAGGTGCGGCGCTGCGCCACGACGTCGGCGAACAGGTCCGCGAGGCAGCCCGTGAGATCGGCGCGCTGCTGGCGGATGCGCGCGAGCTTCTCGGCGCACTTCGCCTTGTGCTCCGCGCTCGCCTCGGGGCGGACGGTCTCCTCGTGCATGTGGAATTCCTTCAGCGCGAGGATGGAGAGCCGGTCGATCATCATGCCGGGCGTCTCCGAGTTGCGCGGGCAGCCGGCCTGCGGCGGGTGGAGCGCGGCGACGACGGCCTTGTCCAGCTCCTCGGCAAAGTTGTTCCGCTCCTGGTTGAACCGGTCGATGTTGCGCTTGGCCTGGTAGACGCGCTCGAAGCCGAGATCGTCGCGGCGGGCGACGTCCTCCTCGTGCCAGAGCGAGAAATTGCGGAGATGGTTTTCCTCGAGCAGCCGGAAAAAGCCCTCGCCGGCGGCGGCGGGCGTGACCTGGTGCCACCGGGCGGTGAGCTCGGTCTGGCGGGCGGCGATTTCGTGGGCGTCGAATTTCATGGGATGCGGCAAATTGAGTTGGACAAAACAGGCCCGGACACAAGCCTGCGGATTGAACACCGTCCTCTTGCTCGCGAGGCCATCCTGAGCCGTTTTCTGGACGACGTCCTAATTCCCTGTGGGCCGCAGCAAGCTGCGGAAAAAATTCACCATTCAGCGCGATGCAAAGCCTCCTCGTCATCAAGCCGTCGTCACTGGGCGACATCGTGCACGCCCTGCAGGTGGTGCAGGTCCTCGCCAAGGAGCGGCCGGAATGCCGCATCACCTGGGTGGTGCGCGAGCGGTTCGCCGGGCTGGTGCAGGCGGCGCCGTTCGTGCACGAGGCGATCATTTTCCGGCGGCGCGACGGCTGGAAGGCATTCCTGCAACTGCTCCGCCAGCTGCGCGCGCGGCGGTTCGACGCCGTCTGGGACCTGCAGGGCCTGCTGCGCTCAGGCCTGATGACGGCGGCGGCGCGGGCGCCGGTGAAATGGGGCCGGCGCGACGCGCGCGAGGGCGCGGGCTTTTTCTACAACCGACGCGTCAACCTGCCGGACGGCAAGGGTCCGCACCACGCGCTGGACATCCTCCAGCAGTTCCTGCGCGCCGACGGCGTGACGCCCCGGCTGGATTTTCCGCTGCAGCTCAAGCCCGGTCCGGGTTTCTCCTGGCAGGATTTCTTCAAGGGTGATCCGCGCAGCATGTTCGTGATCTTCACCGATAGCCGCGGCGCCGGGAAGGAGTGGCCGCGGTTCAACGAGCTCACGGCGCTGATCTTCCGGGCCATCCCCGGCTGCCGGGTCGCCTGGTGCGCCGGCCAGGCGGCCCAGCCCGAGGTGGCGGTCCCGGCGGACCGGTTCCTGAACCTGACGGGGTGCCCGATGGACCAGATGATCGCGCTGGTGCGGGAGCCGGCGACCTTCATCGGCAACGACAGCGGGCCGATGCACCTGTCGGCTGCATCCGGCAACCGGGTGCTGGCCATCTTCGGGCCGACCTCGCCCAGCCGTTTCGGACCCTATCCGATCATGGCGCCGAAGCACCGGGCCGTCGAGGCGCCGGGCGGGCAGCTCGCGGCCCTGACCGCCGAAGCAGTGCTGGCGGCACTGGCGGAATTGCGGGCGCGGGCGCTTTGAGCCGGCGGCACAGTCGGCGTTAAATTCCGGAAAAACGGCGGGAAAGTCCGCTTCGCATTTGCGTTTCGAGGGTCCGTTCCAATCTTAATGAACGCCGCGCGCTTCGTGCGGTCTTTGCCTCCCGCCATGCCGGAAATGCTCATCATCAAGCCCTCCGCGCTCCGTGACATCGTCCACGGACTGCAGGTCGCGACGTCCATCAAGGCGCAGCGGCCGGAGTGGCGCATTTCGTGGATCGTGCGCGACATTTTCTCGCCGCTCGTGCGCTCGTGCGCGGCGGTGGACCAGGTGTATGTGTTCCGGCGCAACGAGGGTGCGCGCGGCTTCCTGGCGATGATGCGCGAGGTGCGGAAGAAGGATTTTGACCTCGTGCTGGATTTCCAGGGCCTGCTACGCACCGGGCTCATGACCAAGTGGGCGCGCGGCAAAAGGAAGGTCGGCCGCACCGATGCGCGCGAGGGCGCCGGCATGTTCTACGACGAGAAGATCCCGCTGCCGGCCGGCGGCGGCTCGGCCCACGTGCTCGATGTACTGCTCCAGTTCTGCACCGCGGTCGGCGCCGAGGCGCGGCTGGTCGGGCCGCTGCGCTTTCGCGAGATGGACCGGCTGAACCTGAGTTTCATGGAGCCGCGCAAGGGCGTGCGGCCGGTGCTGATTTTCCCCGACAGCGGCCAGAGCAACAAAAAGTGGAACGGTTACGCGCAGCTCACGGCGGCGCTCATCCGCGAGGCCGGCCGCAAGGTCGTGTGGGCGGGCAACAATTACCTCCCGTGCAAGGAATCGTTCCCCGACGGCACGTTTCTCAATCTTACGGGCAACACCAGCCTCACCTCGCTGCCCGCGCTGCTGGCGAAGGCCGACTGGGTGATCTCCAACGACAGCGGTCCGATGCACCTGTCGGCCGCGATGGGCCTGAAGACCATCGGCCTGTTCGGCCCGACCGACCCGCGCCAATACGGGCCCTACCCGCTGAAGAGCCCGAAGAACTACTCCATCCAGGCCCCGCTCGGCGACCTCAAGCTGCTCACGGCCAAGGAAGTCTTCTATCTGTTCAACCGGATCGAGGCGTCGCTGGCCAAGGCCATGGCCCGGCAGGTGGTCACGTCCAGCCACTGAGGTGGCGTTGTTGGAGGGCCCGGCTCCCGCTGAGCCTTCCATGGGGCAAAGGCGGGATCAGCGCTCCCGCCGGCCAAATTTAGCCTGTTCAATGGGAGCGATTCGCTTTCAACTTTCCGGCCATGCTCGATCCCAAACTCCTCCGTGAATCGCCCGAGACCGTGCGCGCGGCCATCGCCAAGAAGCACCTCGAGGTCGACCTCGCCGCCGTGCTCGCCCTCGACACGGCGTGGCGCGCCCAGTTGAGCGAGGTGGAGGCGCTCCGTTCGAAGCAGAGGGCGGCCAACAACGAGATGGCGGCGCTGAAGAAGGGCTCGCCGGAATTTATCACGAAGGTGGCCGAGATGAAGGCCGTTTCCGCCGAGGCGAAGGCCAAGGACGAGGGGCTCAAGGTGCTCGAGGAGAAATGGCACGCGGCCATGCTCACGTTGCCCAACATCCCGCACGCCACCGTGCCCGAGGGCAAGACGCCCGAGCAGAACGTCGTGCACGCGAGCAAGGGCGATGTGAACGCGGTTTCGCCGCACGCGCTGCCGCACTGGGAGATCGGCGGCTTCGCCAACCTGTTCGACTTTGCCCGCGGCGCGAAGGTGACCGGCGCCGGGTTTCCGTTCTTCATCGGCGACGGCGCGAAACTGTCGCGCGCGCTGCTGCAGTTCTTTTTGGACGAGGACGTGAAGGCCGGCTACACTGAGGTCAGCCCGCCGATCTTCGTCAACGCCGCCAGCGCCACGGCCACCGGCCAGCTGCCCGACAAGGAAGGGCAGATGTATGAGACACTCGACAAGCTCTATGCCGTGCCGACCGCCGAGGTGCCGCTGACTAATTTCTACCGCGACGAGATCCTCGAGGAGGCCGCGCTGCCCGTCCACCGCTGCGCCTACACGCCGTGCTTCCGTAGGGAGGCCGGCAGCTACGGCAAGGACGTGCGCGGGCTGAACCGCGTGCACCAGTTCGACAAGGTCGAGCTGCTGAAGTGGGTTCATCCCTCGGCCAGCTACGACGAACTGGAGAAGCTCCGCGCCGACGCCGAGCGTCTGCTGCAGAAACTCGAGCTACCGTATCGCGTGCTGCTCATGTGCGGTGGCGACCTGGGTTTCGCCCAGGCGAAGAAATACGACCTCGAGGTCTGGGCCGCCGGCCAGCAGCGCTGGCTCGAGGTGTCGAGCTGCTCCAATTTCGAGGCCTTCCAGGCACGGCGCGCGCAGATCCGTTTCCGCAGCAAGGAAACCGGCAAACCCGAGCTGGTGCACACGTTGAACGGTTCCGGCCTCGCCGTGCCGCGCGTGCTCGCGGCGCTGCTCGAGAACAACCTGCAGGCCGACGGCCGGGTGAAGATTCCCGCGGCGCTCGTGCCGTATTTCGGCAAGGAATTCCTGAGCTTCAAGTGAACGGGCTGGCACACGCGGGACGGGTGGGGGCGCTCTTGCCTCCGGCCCGGCTGCATCCCGCGGTGCGACGCTGGGCCGAGACCAGCCGCCAGCGCGGCCCGTGGTGCGTGGCGTTCTCCGGCGGGGCGGACTCACTCGCGCTGCTGCTGCTGATAAAGGCGCATTGGCCAGGGCGCGCGATCGTCGCCTTGCATTTCAACCACCGCCTGCGCGGGCGCGAGTCGGACGCGGACGAGAGGTTCTGCCGGAAAGTCTGCGCGGGACTGGGCGTGAAGCTGTGCGTCGGCCGCTGGCGCAGCGCGCACCAGGGCGCAAGCGAGGCCGAGACGCGCACGGCCCGGCATGGGTTTTTCGCCAAGGAAATGAAGCGCCTGCGCAGCCGCGCGCTGTGGCTGGCGCACCAGCAGGATGACATTGCCGAGACGCTGCTGATGCGGCTGGCCCGCGGCAGCGGCACGGGTGGCCTGACCGCGCCGCGGCCGGTGCTGGTCATGGCCGATGGACGCGTGCACCTGCGCCCGCTCCTGACGCTGAAGAAGAGCGAACTGCTGGCGGCGTTGCAGCAGGCCGGCGCGAAATGGCGCGAGGACTCGTCGAACGCCAAGGGTGATTTTTTCCGCAACCGTGTCCGCCGCGCCGTGTTGCCCGCTTGGGCCAAGGCCGCGGGCCGCGACGCGCTGGCCGGCGCGGCGCTGTCGCGCGAACGTTTGGAAGAGGACGATGCGGCCTTGGAACAATGGCTGGATCAGCTGGCGCCGCTGGGCCGCGACCGGCAGCTGGATTTGCGCAAGCTCGCCGGCATGCCGCGGGCCGTGACGCGCCGGGCCTTGCACCGTTGGCTGCTGGCACAGCGGCAGCCGACCGACCTCTCGCGGCAGGGCTTCGAGGTCCTGCTCGCGGCGGTCGAGCGCGGCCGGCCCACGCGCTTCAGTCTCGGGTCGAAGGGTTTCGCCGTCATCCAGCAGGGCAAACTGGCCTTCCGAAAAGACTAAAGTTGTTCCAATTCCGGGACAATTTTCCGCCTGCGGTGCGTTTGACTTATAGGTGCGGAACCTCCACGTTGCCCGCTACTCTAATCCCTACATGTCCGACAACGACGACAAGAAGCGCCGCCCCCTGAAGAACCTGCCCCCCGACGGTTTCCCCGCCAAAATGATCCTCATTTGGGTCGCGGTCATCGTCATGATCTGGGCGGTCATCAATTACAGCCAGAGCAAGCTGCCGACGCCGGCCCGGCTGAAGATCCAGCAGGCCGTCGAGCTGGCCGAGACCAACCAGGTGATCGAGGGCGCCATCCGCTCCGACAGCACCGGCGGGCGCGACTGGTATGAGGTGTCCGGCAAGATCAAGGACAACACCCTCAAGAGCGAGACCGGCCCGACCAATGAGTTCATCGCCTCCGGCCGGCTGACCGACGCCAATGTCGAGCGCCTCCAGAAGACCCTGGCCTTTGTCGAGAAGCCCGCGACCACCGTCCTCACGAACCTGATGCTCAACATCCTGCCGTTCGTCATCGTGATCGGCCTGCTGTATTTCCTCTTTGTCCGCCAGCTCCGCCAGGCCGGCAAGGGCGCGCTCAGCTTCGGCAAGAGCCGCGCCAAGATGCTCACGCGCGAGAAGGACCGCATCAACTTCACCGACGTCGCCGGCTGCGACGAGGCCAAGGAGGAGGTCAGCGAGATCGTCGAGTTCCTCCGGGATCCGAAGAAATTCCAGAAGATCGGCGGCCGTATCCCGAAGGGCATCCTGATGGTCGGACCTCCGGGCACCGGCAAGACGCTCCTCGCGAAGGCCATCGCCGGCGAGGCCGACGTGCCGTTCTTCTCCATCAGCGGCTCGGACTTCGTCGAGATGTTCGTTGGCGTCGGCGCCAGCCGCGTGCGCGACATGTTTGAGCAGGGCCGCAAGAACGCCCCGTGCCTCATCTTCATCGACGAAATCGACGCCGTCGGCCGCCAGCGTGGCGCGGGTCTCGGCGGCGGCAACGACGAGCGCGAGCAGACGCTCAACTCGCTGCTCGTCGAGATGGACGGCTTCGACACGCAGGAAGGTGTGATCATCATCGCCGCGACCAACCGCCCCGATGTGCTCGACAGCGCGCTGCTGCGCCCGGGCCGCTTCGACCGCCAGGTCTACATCAACCTGCCCGACATCGTCGGCCGCGAGCAGATCCTGCGTGTGCACGCCCGCAAGATTTCCCTCTCCGAGGACGTCAACCTCAGCATCATCGCCCGCGGCACCCCCGGTCTGTCCGGTGCGGAGCTGGCCAACCTTCTGAACGAGGCCGCGCTGCTGGCCGCCCGGCGCGGCAAGAAGAAGGTCGAGATGATCGACATCGACGACGCCCGCGACAAGGTCCTGTGGGGCCGCGAACACCGCCGCGTCATGGACGACGCCGAGAAGAAGTCCCTCGCCTGGCACGAGGCCGGTCACGCCGTGGTCGGCGCCGTGCTCGATGACGGCACGTTCCCGGTGCACAAGGTCACCATCATTCCCCGCGGCCAGAGCCTGGGCAGCACGACCTACCTCGCGACCAAGGACATCCTGGGCCGCACCAAGAAACAGTATCTCGACCGCGTCTGCACGTCGATGGCCGGCCGCATTGCCGAGGAACTGGTCACGGCCGACATCAGCGACGGCGCCACGGGCGACATCAAGCAGGCCACCAAGATCGCCCGCGCCATGGTCTGCGACTTCGGCATGAGCGAGCTCGGGCCGATCGCCATGGGCGAGAACCAGGACACGGTTTTCCTCGGCCGCGACATTACCCGCTCGCAGCACATCAGCGAGGACACGGCCCGCCGCGTCGACGCCGCGGTTTACGGCATCATTTCCAGCGAATACAAGCGCGCCGAGGAAATCATCGCCAAGCACCGCTCGGCGCTCGACAAGATCGCCGAGGCCCTGCTGGAGAACGAGACGATCGAGGGCCGCCATGTCCTCGAGATCATCCAGCACGGCGAGATCAAGTCGCCCATCCTGACCGTCAAGCCCTCCAAACTCGCCGCGGAGGCCAGCAAGGCCGCGGGCAAGCCCGCGGCGCCGGAGCCGTCCGGCGGCACCGGCGCGCCCGCCCCGAGCCCGGCCTGAGCCGTTAAAATCATCCTTGGTTTTGTCTTCCGGGGCCGGCATCCTGCCGGCCTCTTTTATTATGAACATCTGCTGCATTGGCGCCGGTTACGTCGGCGGGCCGACCATGGCCATGATCGCCCTGAAATGCCCCGACATCACCGTGACGGTGGTCGACATGAACGCCGCCCGCATCGCGGCCTGGAACACCGGCAACCTACCGATTTTCGAGCCCGGCCTCGATGACGTCGTGAAGCAGGCGCGCGGTCGCAATCTGTTTTTCTCCACCGACGTCGCCGGCCACATCAAGCAGGCCGACATCATCTTCGTGGCGGTGAACACGCCGACCAAGACCTACGGCGTCGGCGCCGGCCGCGCGGCCGACCTGCGCTACATCGAGTCCGTCGCCCGCACCATCGCGGAGCACGCCGAGAGCGACAAGATTATCGTCGAGAAGTCCACCATCCCCGTGAAGACGGCCGATGCGATCCAGACGATCGTCATGTCCAACTCCAAGGGCCTGAAGTTCCAGGTGCTCTCGAATCCCGAGTTCTTGGCGGAAGGCACGGCTGTCGCTGATCTGACGAACCCGGACCGCGTCCTCATCGGCGGCGAGCGCACGCCCGACGGCGACAAGGCCGTTGAGAGCCTCGTCAGTGTCTACGCCCGCTGGGTGCCGCGCGAGCGCATCATCACGACAAACCTCTGGTCGTCGGAAATCTCGAAGCTTGTGGCCAACGCTTTCCTCGCGCAGCGCATCTCGTCCATCAATTCCATCTCCGCCCTCTGCGAGGCGACGGGCGCCGACGTGGACGAGGTCGCCAACGCCATCGGCAAGGACAGCCGCATCGGGCCGAAATTCCTCAAGGCCTCCGTCGGCTTCGGCGGCTCGTGCTTCCAGAAGGACATCCTCAACCTGGCCTACCTGTGCGAGAGCTACGGCCTGCCCGAGGTGGCGGCCTACTGGACGAGTGTCGTCGGCATGAACGACTGGCAGAAGCAGCGCTTCGCCGGCCGCATCGTGAAGGAGCTCTTCAACACCGTCGCGGACAAGAAAATCGCCGTGCTCGGGTTCGCCTTCAAGAAGGACACCAACGACACGCGCGAGTCCGCCGCGATCAACGTTTGCCGCGACCTGCTGGCCGAGCACGCCAAGGTGTCGGTCTACGATCCGAAGGTGCCGGCCGATGAGATCAAGGCCGACACGCTCGGCAAGGGCGTGGACAACCCGCACCTCACAATTGCCAAGGACGCCTACGAGGCCTGCGCCGGGGCGCACGCCATCGCCATCGTGACGGAGTGGGACGAATTCAAGAAGCTCGACTACGCGAAAATTTACGCGGGGATGCCGAAGCCGGCGTTCCTGTTCGACGGTCGCAACATCGTGGATCTGGCCGCGCTGCGGAAGATCGGCTTCAAAGCCTCGGGCATCGGCAAGCCGGCAGCAGGCCGCCGCACCGGGGATGGGGCCTAGGCGGCGCTCATCCGGCCCGGCTTAGCTAGATGCCCAGGGGCGTGCGGTAATGGCGCGGCACGCGCTTCGTCACAGAACAGAGCGTTTCCCAGGGAATCGTTTCAGCCCAGTCGCTGAATTCCGTGATGCTGATTTCGGCCGCTTGCTGCTGGCCGACGAGCACGACAGGGTCGCCGCAGCTCACTTGGTCCCGCACATCGGTGATGTCGACAATGGTCTGGTCCATGGTGACTCGGCCCAGCACCGGGCTACGCTGGCCGTGGATGAGGACCTGGGCGCGGTTGCTCGAGGCACGGGCAAGGCCGTCGCCATAGCCGGCGGTGAGGATGGCGACGGTGGTGGGGCGCGTGAGCTTGAAAGTGCGCCCATAGCTGATGCCGGTCCCGGCCGGCAGTTGCTTCACCAGGCCGACGCGAGTATGGAAACTGAAGACCGGCTCGGTGCGCACCCGCGCGAGCAGCGAATGCGGGTGGGGGAGGATGCCGAATTGCAGCAGGCCGACGCGCACGGCGTTGAACCCGCTGCGCCCGGGCGCGGTTTCCAGCCCGGCGCTGTTGTCGGCGTGGATCAGGAGCCCCGCGGGATCGAAGCCGGGAAAACTCCCAAGCACGCCGAGGAAAATCCGCCGCTGCTCCTCGGTAAACGCCGGGTCCTCGTCCGCGCTGGAAAAATGCGTGAACACGCCGGCCAGCCGCACGCCTTGGCATGCGCAAATCTGCTCGTAGACGCCGCGGGCCTGCTCGTGCCAGACGCCAAGCCGGCCCATGCCCGTGTCGATCTTGAGGTGGACGGCGACCGGCTTGCCCGCGGCGCGGCCGATGGCATCGAACCGCGCGACTTCGTCGGCGGACGAGACGGTGGCGGCCAGATCGTGCTCGGCGAGAAAGCGATCTTCGTCCGGGAGCACCGGGCTCAGCAGCAGGATCGGCCAGTCGCCGCTCAGTTCGCGCAGCGCCATCGCCTCGGCGATGTTGGCCACGGCAAAGAGATCGGCGCCGGCGTGCATGAGTCGTGCGGCGACATGATGCAGGCCGTGGCCGTAGGCGTCGGCCTTGACGACTGCGACATACTTGATCGCCGGGGGCAACGAAGCACGGATGAGCTTCAGGTTGCGCTCGAGGGCCGCGAGGTCGATCTCGACCCAGCAGCGGCGAGGCAACTGGCCGGAGCCGCTCATCGGGGCGTGGCGGTCGCCGCGCTGTGCACCTGCGCCGACCACTTCTTGTATTCGGGTGCCTCGTGCTGGAAGGCATCGGGCGCCTCGACCGACCGGAAGAAATTTCCGTCGCCCAGCGCCGGGAGAATTTTTGCGAGGTCGTAACTGCACGGGGCGGCGGGGCGCGGCGGGGGCGCCCAGGCGCGGAAATTTTCCGGCGTGAGCAATTCACCGGCGGGCACCTCGCCTGCGGCCACGCGTTGCAAGGACGCCAGCGCGCCGTCCGCGCCGACGGATTGCACGTGCCACGTGGCGCGCCGGGCGTCGGCGATGACCGTGAAGCCGCGCGGCGCCAGCGTCCAGGCGAGCCGGCCGGCGAGCGCCAAGCTCTGGTAGGCAAAGGCCGGCCGCGGCGTCAGTACCTGCCACGTGCGCAAGGCCATGGCGATGGTGCGCGTGCCGAGCATCGAGCCGGGGCCTTCGCAGAAAACGAAGGCACCGACATCCTCCAGCTTACGGCCGGCTTCCTTCAACACCGACTCGGTCCCGGAAAAAATCCCGGTGCCCGCCTCCTCATTCGTCTGGCGCCAGGCTGCGGGCGCACCGGGGCGAAGCAGCCCGACCTGCACGCAGGTCGAGGCCGCGTCAAGAACGAGCACAGTGCCATGGCTGGCCAAAAGCTGTGTGAGCGAAGGCATTACGCAGGGCAAACTTGGGCCGCTGGCGACAAATGTCCATGTTGGTTTCGCGACGGGTCGCCGGCCCAATCTGGCATTGACCAGCGGGGGTCGTGACCTACGTTGGCCGGTTCACTGACTCAATTCTCCTGCTTTAAATCCCGTGAACGTCCAAATCGCCGATATTACCGAAACCCGCAAGACGCTGACCGTCACCCTCGACAAGGGTGAAGTGGATGGCGAATACAACGCCGTCCTCGGCGACATCACCAAGCAGGTCAGCCTGCCCGGTTTCCGCCCCGGCAAGGCTCCCGCCGCCATGGTAGCCAAGCGCTACGGCAAGGAGCTCAAGGACGAGTTCAAGCAGAAGGTCATCGGCAAGGCCTACCGCGACGGCCTCGACCAGTCGAAGCTCGAGGTGCTCTCGCTCGTCGACGTTGAGGAGGGCACGATCGAGCCCGGCCTTTCCGCCGCCATCAAGCTGACCGTGGACGTGCGCCCCGAGATCAAGCTGCCCGACTACAACGGTCTCGCCACCGAGGTCCAGCCGGTCGAACCGACCGACGCCGAGGTTGCGACCGTCATCGAGGGCATGCGCGCCGAGCGCGCCGATTTCAAGGTCGCCGAGCGCGCCGCCGCCAAGGGCGACTATGTCCGCTTCGGCTACACCGGCACGCTCGACGGCAAGCCGCTGACCGAGCTCGTCGCCGACAAGGCCATTTACGCGACCGCCCCCCAGACTTGGGAGGAGGTCGAGGGTGCCAACGACGGCTTGCTCCCCGGCATGTCCAAGCACCTCGCCGGCCTGAAGACCGGCGACAAGAAGGACGTCGCCATCACTTTCCCGGCGGAGTTCGCCGCGGTCCCGGCGCTCGCCGGCCAGACCGTCAGCTACGCCATCGAGATCCAGGAAGTCCGCGAGCGCGTGCTGCCGGAGATGGACGAGGCCTTCTTCAAGGCCAATCAGGCCGACGACCTCGCCGGCCTCCAGGCCTCGGTCCGCGCCAATCTGAAAATGCGCAAGGAATACGAGAACCGCGCCGCGCAGCGCCGCCAGGTCACCGACGCCCTCGTGGCGCAGGCCAACTTCCCGGTGCCCGACAGCCTGGTCGCCTCCGAGCGCGACGGCGTGCTCCGCCAGTTCATCGAGGAGAACATGCGCCGCGGCATCCCGCAGGAGCAGTTCGAGTCGAACAAGAAGGAACTCTTCGAGAGCGCCACCAAGGCCGCCGTCAGCCGCATCAAGGTCCAGCTCATGCTCGCCAAGATCGCCGAGGCCGAGAAACTCAAGGTCGAGGAAAAGGATTTCAACAACTGGATCATGCGCGAGGCCATGCGCTCGAGCCAGAAGCCCGACAAGATCGCCAAGGACCTCGGCAAGGACCGCGAACAGCTCCGCGCCATCCAGCAGCAGCTCCTTTTCGACAAGGCCCTTGATTTTCTGGTCTCCAAGGCTACCGTTAAGACGGCAACAGCCAAAGCATGAGCTACTACGTCCCCACAGTCATCGAAAACACCGGCCGCGGCGAGCGGGCGATGGATATCTACAGCCGGCTCCTGAAGGACCGCATCATCTTCATCGGTTCGCCGATCGACGACTACGTGGCCAACTCCGTGATCGCCCAGATGCTGTTCCTCCAGATGGAGGACCCGAAGAAGGACATCCACATCTACATCAACTCGCCCGGCGGCGTCGTGACCGGCGGCATGGCCATCTACGACACCATCAATTTCCTGCAGTGTGACGTCGTCACCTACTGCATCGGCATGGCGGCCAGCATGAGCACCGTGCTGCTCGCGGCCGGCACCAAGGGCAAGCGTTTCGCGCTCCCGAACAGCCGCATCATGATACACCAGCCCTCCGGCGGCGCGGGCGGCCAGGCCTCCGATATCGCCATCCAGGCCAAGGAAATCCTCCGCTGGCGCAAGACCCTCAACGAGACCATCGCCAAGCACACCGGCAAGACCGCCGACCAGATCGAGATCGATTCCGACCGCGATTACTACCTGAGTGCCGAGGAGGCCAAGACTTACGGCATCGTTGACCATGTCGTGGCCTCGACCCGCGACGCCCAGAAGCTCGCCCAGACGACCGCGGCCGCCTGAGGCCCTTGACCAGACCGGTTAGGACGGGAAAATCCCTCGACTAACACCCGGCATATGCCGATATACCATCATGGCTAAATCCTCGCGCATGACCCTCTGCTCCTTCTGCGGCAAATCGCAGGCGGAAGTCCGCAAAATCATTGCGGGGCCGGGCGTTTACATCTGCGACTCGTGCGTGAACGTCTGCAAGACGATCATCGACCGCGAGGTGAAGGCCCCGACCGCCGAGGGCGCCAAGCCCGCTTTCCGCCTGGTCAAGCCCGCCGAGATCAAGAAGGTCCTCGACGACCACGTCATCGGCCAGGACCACGCCAAGAAGGTCCTCTCCGTCGCCGTCTACAACCATTACAAGCGCCTCAACTACGACGCCGCCGGCCAGGCCCGCGACACCTCGACGATGCCCGCCGAGTTCAGCGACGTCGAGGTCGAGAAGAGCAACATCCTCCTGGTCGGCCCCACGGGCTCGGGCAAGACCCTGCTGGCCCGCTCGCTGGCCCGCATCCTCGACGTGCCGTTCGCCATTTCCGACGCCACCACGCTCACCGAGGCCGGCTACGTCGGCGAGGACGTCGAGAACGTCGTCCTCCGCCTCCTCCAGTCCGCCAACTACGACGTGAAGAAGGCCGAGTGCGGCATCATCTACATCGACGAGATCGACAAGATCCGCCGCACCACCGAGAACGTCTCCATCACCCGCGACGTCTCCGGCGAGGGCGTGCAGCAGGCGCTGCTCAAGATCCTCGAGGGCACCACCTGCAACGTTCCCCCGCAGGGCGGCCGCAAGCACCCGAACCAGGAATACATCCAGGTCAACACCTCGAACATCCTCTTCATCTGCGGCGGCGCGTTCGTCGGCCTCGACGAGGTCATCAAGAAGCGCCTCGGCCAGCGTTCGCTCGGCTTCCACATCAATGCCAAGGACCATGAGCTCACGCCCGACGAGATGATGCGCGGCGTCGCTCCGGAGGACCTCATCCGCTTCGGCATGATCCCCGAGTTCATCGGCCGCCTGCCCGTCGTCTCCGTGCTCGACCAGTTGCGCGTGGAGGATCTGGAAAAGGTCCTGCTCAAAACCAAGAACGCGATGGTGAAGCAGTATTCCAAGCTTTTCGCGATGGACGGCGTGCAACTCCGCTTCACCCGCGACGCCATCGTGGCCATCGCCAAGCGCGCGATCGAGCTCAAGACCGGCGCCCGCGCGCTCCGCGCCATTTTGGAGAAAATCATGCTCGAGGTCATGTATGACCTGCCGCAGCGCGACGACATCGTCGAGGTCGTCATCGACCAGGCCGTCGTCGAGGGCCGGAAGAAGCCGCAGCTCAAGAAGCTCGGCCGCGGCGCCTCGTCCGACAAGAACGCCGCCTGAGTTTCCCGCGCATGAGGAGGTCAGTCGCAATTGCCGTTGCCGCTCTCCTCGTCCTCGCGCCGGCTGCCCGGGCCTTGGTCATCAATGGCGGCCTCGCGGGCAACGCCAGCAACTCCGGTTCCGGCCTGCCTTGGAACAATGTCGGCAGCGTCAACGGCGCCTCAGGTGTCTATCTTGGCAGCTATGGCGGCAGCTACTGGGCGCTCACGGCCTCTCATGTCGTCGGCAGCGGCAGCAGTCTCGGCAATTTGGTGCTTAACTCTGGCACGTTTAATTTTGTGCCCGGTTCGGGCGTGATCGTGCTGAACGGCGACAACAGCACGACCGACCTCACCCTGTTCCGCATCTCCACCGATCCGGGCCTGTCCAGTCTCACGCTCTCTACCACCGCGCCGGGCAGTGCTTCGCTCATCACCTACGTGGCGAAGGGCAGCGTGGAGGGCAGCGTGAATTACTGGTCTGTGACCGTCAATGCAGGTCCCAACAACGACGTCTGGATCGATCTCGGGAACAATCCAACCGGGAACAATGCCGCCGGCTATCTCGTGGCGGGCTCTGTGGGGGAGCGCTGGGGCCAGGCAACCGTGACGAGTTCCTCCAGCTACAATGTCGGCACGGGTCTTACCGCCGCATTCTACACGACGTTCCAGAATGCCAGCGGCGCAACGCAGGGCGCCGGCGGCGACTCCGGCGGCGCCACCTTCTACTACAACGGCTCCGGCTGGGAACTCGCCGGCATCATGGGCGCAATCGCGGGCTTTGAAAACCAACCCGGCTCCGCGGCGGTGATCGGCAATCTTACCTTTTCCGCCAGCATCGCGAATTACAACGGCTTCATCACCTCGGCGATTCCTGAGCCGTCCGCATATGCCGCCCTCGCCGGTTTGCTTGCGCTGGCTGGGGCCGCCTGTCGCCGCCGGTTAGGACCCCGGTAGATTTTGGCTCGTGGGCCGCCGCTTGCACCCGCAAGCTGCCGCCGTGCTTGCCGCCCTGACGAAACTGCTTGCGACGCCCGCCTGTGATCTGCCCAAGGCGGCGCGCGGGTGGGCGCTCGGGCTCCTGCTGGCCTACACGCTGCTCGGCGTGGTCGCGCTGGACCGCGGGCAGCACCGCAGCGGCCAGTCGATCACCCAACTCGGCTTCGGCTACGGCGTGCTGATCGACGCCATCCAGCAGACCGGCGAGTTCCGTGTCGCCGCGGGCGTGCACTATCCCGGCGTCGCCTTCAGCGCGCACCGGCTGCCGTTCATCCCGTATTTTCTCATCGGATTGAAGGACCTGCTCGGCGACGACCTCGGCCGCGTGGCGTTGGCAAAATGTCTCGCTTTCAACGCGCTGCTGGCGATGGCCATCCTCGGCGTGCTCCGCACGGCCCGCGCGCCGCTGTGGGGCGTGACGCTCCTGCTGGGTTTCGTGCTCACGATGCCCCGCTGGTCGCTCAACGTCTTCGAGGTCGGCCTCGAGGAGGCCTACAACATCACCGCGCTCTCCCTGCTGTTCTCCTGGCTCTGGTTCACCGATCCGGTGCGCCGCGCCCGCCTTGGTTGGGCGCTGGGGCTCGGCCTGCTGCTCGTGCTGCTGGTCTTCCTCAAAAGCTCCATGGTCTACTGGTGCCTCGCCGTGCCGGTGCTGCTGTGGCTGCGGCACCGCGATCTCCGTGCGGCGGGCATCGCGCTGGCTTTGGTTGTGATCGGACTGATCGGGCTCGCGTCGTTCAACCGCGCGCACGCCGGCCGCTTCACCATCAGCTCCTCGTGGGAGGGCTGGAACCTCTACAAGGGCAACTGCGAATACAGCGCGGACCTCTATCCGCCCTACAGCCTCGACCTCCTCGACTACGAGGGCAAGGTGACCGCCGACCGGCCGCTGAAGGACGAGTGGGACCACAGCGCGTATTTCACCGGGCGGGCGAAGGATTTCATCCAGGCACACCCGGGCACGTTTATGGAACTTGCCGTCCGCAAGGCCTGGATCTTCTACGGCGAGGTGCGCGCCTCGGGCCTGGCGCAGCGCGGCGAGTCGCGCTACGGCAAGCCCCTCTACCTTGCGCAGATTCCGTGGATGATCGGCTTCCGCGTGCTGCTCTGGGCCGCGATCCTGCTCGCACTGCGCACGGTCTGGCGCGGACCGTGGCGCTCCGACGCCGCGCTCGTGGCGCTGACCTACCTCTTGTTCCTGTTCCTCTACTCGGGCTTCCACGTCGTCGGCTTTGCCTACGAACGGCACGTCATGCCGATCGTCATGCCGACGGCCCTCTACCTCCTGTGGCGGTGGAGCAACGGGGTGGACGTCCGTGTCCCCACCGACGCCAGTCGCCGATAGGGACATCGGCGACCACCTGTTTGGTTGGAGGGCTCGCAGGGCCGCGGGCCCCCAATCGCGGCGCGGAACGGAGTCCGCGCCCTACCAGTTAAAACTCTCGTCCTTCCCGATCGACTTCGCGAACGCCACGAAGAGCTTCACGCAGTTCTCCACATCCTCCAGGTCCACGACCTCGCTGGGCGTGTGCATGTAGCGCAGGGGAATCGAGACGAGCCCCACCGCCACGCCGCCGCGGGTCATCTGGATCGCGCGGGCATCGGTGCCGGTCGGACGCGGGTCGGCCTCGAGCTGGACGGTGATCTTGGCCTTCCTCGCCACGGCGATGAGCCGCTTGTAGACCTTCGGATTGATGTTCGGTCCGCGGCAAATGATCGGGCCGCCGCCAAGCTTGGTCTCGCCGTATTTGCGCTGGTCGCAATCGGGATGGTCGGTCGCGTGGCCGACATCGACCGCGAGCGCCACGTGCGGGTCGACGGCAAAGGCCGACGTCGTCGCGCCGCGCACGCCGATCTCCTCCTGCGTGGTGGCGACGGAGACGACCTTGGCGTGCAGCTTCGCCATTTCTTTGGCGAGCCGGATGAGCGCCTCGCCCACGACATAGGCGCCGACCTTGTTGTCGAAGGCCCGCGCCGTGCCGACGCTGCCGCTGATCAGCTCGAACTCGTGGTCGTAGGTCGCCACGTCGCCGATGCCGACGCGCAGCAGGGCCTCGGCCTTGGTCTTCGCGCCGATGTCGATCCAGATCTCGTGGATCTCGGGAACCTTTTTGCGGTCGGCCTCCTCCATGAGGTGGATGGCGCGCTTGCCGGTGACGCCCTTCACGGGGCCGGCGGCGGTCTGGATGATGACGCGGCGGCCGGAGATGATCGTGCGGTCGTGCCCGCCGATGGTGTCGAAATAGAGAAAGCCGTCCTTGTTGACGAAGGTGATGATGAGCCCGAGCTCATCCATGTGGCCGGAGAACATCAGCGTCGGCCCGCCCTTGGCGTTCAGGGTGGCGAGGCGGCAGCCGAGGGCGTCGTTCGCGTAGGCCTCGGCGTGCGGCTTCACGTAGCGGTCGTAGACGGCCTGGGCCTGCGCCTCGGCGCCGGAGGGCGACTTGGCCTTGAGCAGATCAGTGAGGAAAACAGGGGCGGAATAGTCAGACATACTGACTAGGCATTGGGCAAACGGGCCAAGCGGTCAAAAAGAAAGGAGGCCGGAAGGCCTCCTGGGGGATTTTCGCCGTCGTGCTTCCCTGATTACTTCAGCTGCTCCGCGATCTCCTCGAGCGGGTAGGTGATGATCTCGGCGAGGGTCGGGTGATACCACGGGGCGCGGAGCATGTCGCGCACGGTCGCGCGCATGGCCAGCGGCGTGGAGAAGGCGTGGATGAGTTCGCCGGCGTCCTTGCCGACAATCTCGGCGCCGAGGATGCGGCCGCGCTTAGGCTCGGCCAGCACCTTCACATAGCCGTAGTTCGCCTCCATGAGGATGGACTTGCCGTGGTCGTTGAACGGGTAGGAGGCCACGAGATATTTCACGCCGCGCTCGTCAAGGCCGCGCTCGAGCGCGCCGATCGTGGCGAGCTGCGGATCGGTGAAGACGACGTTGAGCAGGAGCGAAAAGTCGACCGGCTTGAGGCTCTTGACCTTGGCCGCGTGGCGCGCGGCGAGGATGCCCTGCTCGATGGCGATGTGGACGATCTCGGCCGGACCGGAGCAATCGCCGGCGGCGTAGATGTGCGGCGTGCTCGTCTGCTGCCAACGGTTGATGATGACCTGGCCGTTGGGCTTGGTCTTCACGCCGGCGGCGGCGAGGCCGAGTTTCGACGTGTTGGGCTCGCGGCCGAGCGCGTTGAACAGATGCGCGGCGCGGCGGGTGACGAGCCGGCCGTTGTTGAGGAATTTTACCGTGTAACCAGATTTGTCCCGCGTGACGGAGGAGAGCTTGGTGTCGGTGAAGAGCTCGATGCCCTCATCGGTGAACGCCTTTTGCACGACACGCGACGCTTCCGCGGAGTGGTCACGGAGGATGTTCGGGCTGCGCTGGACGAGCGTGACCTTCGAGCCCATGCGATGGAGGTATTGCGCCAGCTCGCAGGCGACAATGCCACCGCCGAGCACGAGCACACTCTTCGGCAGGAAGTCGAGGTCGAGCACGTCGTCACTCGTCCAGGCCCTGGCCTCGCGCAGGCCCGGCACGGGCGGCGTACTAACCTTTGACCCGGTGCCGAGCAGAAAATATTTCCCGCGCAGCTTGCGGCCGTCGGAGAGCTGCAGCGTGTGCGGGTCGATGAACTCCGCGTAGGTGCGGTAGAGGTCAAACTTGCCGCCGGTCAGCGCGTCCACACGATAGCGGGCGAAGTCACCGATGATCCGTTTCTTTCGTGCATGGACGGCCTTCATGTCGGCGTGCGCCCCGGTGACTTTCAGGCCGAAGCGCCCGGCGTGCTGCGCGTGGTGCAGTATTTCGGCGGCATAGATGAGGGTCTTGGACGGCATGCAGCCGCGGAGGATGCAGAGGCCGCCGAGCTGGCGGGCGCCGTCGATCACAGCAACCTTCCGGCCCAGGCCGGCCGCGACGCGCGCGGCGTTGAAGCCGGCGCTGCCGCCGCCGATGCAGATGAAGTCGTAGGTTTTCATGAGAGGGAAGATTCTCCGCGGATTACGCAGATGTTCGCTGATAAAAGAAACAACCCATTCGTTTAATCCGCCCAATCCGCGGTGTGCTGGCGCTGTTCTTCACCGGCCCTTGCCAAACAGCATGATGTGAATCGTCTTCAGCACGATGGAGGCATCGAGCACGAACGAGAAATAGCGGATGTAGTAGAGGTCGTATTCCAGCTTGCGCATGGTGTCCTCCAGGTTGGCGCCGTAGGGATAGTTGACCTGGGCCCAGCCGGTGATGCCGGGCTTCACCAGGTGGCGGAAGTGGTAGCACGGGATCTGCTGCTCGTAGTCGGCGACCAGCTTAACCCACTCGGCCCGCGGGCCGATGAGGCTCATGTCGCCCACGAGGACGTTCCAGAGCTGCGGCACCTCGTCGAGCCGGGTGTTGCGCAGGAACTGGCCGAGGCGCGTGATGCGCTTGTCGCCGACGGCGGTGTAGTCGGCGCCCGCCGCGGCGCCGGTGCGCATGGTGCGGAGCTTGACGATGTTGAAAAGCTTCCGGTTTTTCCCGACGCGCGGCTGGCGGAAAAAGATGGGCCCGCGGTCGCCAAGCCAGATGGCGGCGGCGGCGAAGGGCAGCAACGGGAGCGCGAGCAGCAGCCCGAGCGAGGCCAGCGTGATGTCGTTCAGGCGCTTGAGGCGCTCGAAGACCGGCTCGCGCGCGATCTGGAAGCCCTCCTGGAAAAGCCAGGTCTGGTTCAGCCGGTAGAGCGGGATTTTCCGCCAGTAGACTTCATGGAACAGCTCGAGCGTGTAGGTGGGCACGCCGGAGAAGTGGAGTTCCATGAGCTTCTGCGCCACGGCCTGCGGCAGCTCGCTGCTCGACTCGCGCAGTATGATCGCGTCGAGGTTGCCCTCGTATTCCTCGAGGTAGTGGGCGACATCGCCGAAGGGCGGCGCGGAGGTGCCGGCGTTCGGCTGGGTGAACCCGCGGGCGAAGGTCGAGTGCGTGGCATAGAGGACGGACTGGGTCATGCCCGTCTTCTGGCACTCCGCCTTGAACGCGATGCAACTCTCGGGGCTCCCGAGGAACATGAAATAGCGCTGCTGCCTCTGCGCCTGCTGCCGCTGGTAGAAGGTTCGCCGGTAGAGCAGGGTGACCGGGATCAGGCACAGGCATGCGCTGGTGGTCACGAAGCGGCTGCCTTGCAGCGGGAAGCCCGCGCTGATGACCGCGAACGTCAGGAGCAGCGTGAACAGCAGCACGAACACCAGCGCGATGGCGTGCAGGCTGGTGTAGGTGACGGACATCATGTCCGTGCGCGGGTTGTAGCCGTCGATCAGGTAGACCGCGAGGAAGTGCATGCCCATGGGCAGCAGCAGCGGGGCCAGGATCGGGTCGTTCCAGTGCGCGAAGTTGCGCGTCCACCCGAAGAAATTAAACAGCAGGAACACCGCCAAGGCGTCCAGCAGGACGAGGAGCAAGGTGGTGGTTCTTCCCGGTGACATCGGCGGAGGGGATTAACGGGGGCGATTCCGCCCAAAGCAAACCGAACTTGCGGACGCCTAGGGCGCCGCGGCCCCGCGCAGGATATCCTCCCAGTGCGTCAGCGCCGATTCGAACGTGAAATGCTCCACGTAAGCGGCGCGGGCGGCCCGGCCCAGCTGCGCCCGCCGGCCGGCATCGGCCTGCCATTGCGTCACCGCGCGCGCGAGCCCGGCGCCGTCCGCCGGGGCGAAGGCCGCGCCGCACTGCTCGCGCGCGAGCAGCCGGGCGATTTCGCCGTCGGGCGGCCCGACGAACAGCACCGGCCGGCCGGCCGCGAGCACGCCCGCCAGCTTGCTCGGATAGACGAGGCGGGCGAACGCCGGCTTCAGGGTAACCAGCTGGGCGTCCGCGGCGGCGAGTGCGGCGGCGAGATTCTCGCGCGACTCCGGCGGCTGCAAACGGAGGTTGGCGAGCCCGCGCGCCTGCGCCGCGGCCCGGACCTCCTCGAAGCGCGGCCCGCGGCCGATGAAAAGGAACACGATGTCGGCGCGCGCCTTGAGCCGTTCCGCCGCGTCGAGCACGGCGGCGAACTCGTGCACGCGGCCGAGGTTGCCCGAGTAGGCGACGATGAACTGGTCCGCCAGGCCCCACGCCAGCCGCCGGCCCTCGCTGGCCGCGACGGCGGGGGCGGTGTCCATTTCGCGCGGCGCCCAGTTGGGGGCGATGGCGAGCTGTCCGGCCGGTACCCCGCGCGCGCTGATGAGTGAAGCCATGTCTTCGCCAAGGGCGACGCAGCAACGGGCCGCGCGCCACGCTTGGTCGCGTTTCCAGCGGAAGGGCAGCAACGGCAGCCCCGCGATGGCCCCGGCGTGCGCTGACACGATTTCCGGGTAGATATCCTGGATCCAGTGGACGACCCGCGCCCCTCGCTCCGTCGCGACGCCGGTCAGGGCCGCGCCCAGCATCGGCGGGTCGGTCATCAGCACGACCACATCGCCCGGTTTGGCCAGCAGTGCGGTCTGAAAGCGCGCCCGCCGGAGGAATTGCCAGTAGTTGCGCGCCTGCGAGACCAAACCGCGATGCTTCTCATCCCCGCCCGTGCGGTGGACCGTCACGCCGTTGCGCTGGTCCGGCCCGGTGCCGGCGGCAATGACGTGGACCTCGTGGCCGCGCGCGGCCAGTCCTTCGGCGAGATCCGTGAGCAGCTGCGCCGTGGCCGCGGCGGAGGGCCAGTAGACCCGGTTGACGAAGATGACTCGCGGCAGGGGGGCGGTCACGTTTTGGTCCGGCCGGCGCCTTGCAGCTCGCGGGCCTTGGCCGCGCTCAGGAACTCATACCACGCCATGAGGCGGCAGAAGACGAAGCCGCGGTAGCCGTCCAGAAATCCCGCGCGCCACACGTAATGGTAGAAAAACCGCAGCGCGGGCCGGAAGGGCAGCGCCCACGCGAGGCGGCGCAGGCGGCGCTTGCGGGCGAGTCCGGCGTCGATTGCCGCGCCACCGTGGCCGCCGGCCTGCGCCTCGACCTGGAGACGCGCCTCCCAGTTGCTGTAGCGGTTGTGCTTCTCGACCCAGGTGGCGATGTCCGGGAAGGCGTAGTGCTCCATCTCGCCGGCAAGATAGCCGGCGGAACCTTTCAGCTCGACGTGCTCGTGCACTTCGTTGTCGCCCGAGCCGGTGCCGGCCGAGTCGGCGAGCTTCTCGTAGCGGCCGAGCGCGTGGCGGAAGAAGCGCAGGTTCCAGCTCGGGTAGTAGCCGCAGTGGTTGAGCCAGCCGTCGAGGAACCAGAAGCGGCGGTTCACGTAGAAACCCTGGTGCGACGTCTGCGCGAGCGCGGCGCGCAGCGCGGCCGCGAGCGCGGGCGTGGAGCGCTCGTCGGCGTCGATGATGAACACCCACTCGTTCTTCCAGGGCACATTGGCGAGCGCCCAGTTCTTCTTCTTCGGGAACTGGCCGTTCCATTTGAAATCGATCACGCGAGCGCCGGCTTGTTGGGCGATCGCGCGCGTGGCGTCGGTGCTGCCCGAGTCCACGACCACGAGGTCGTCGCACCACGCCACCGACGCAAGGCAGGCCGCGAGGTTGGCGGCCTCGTTCTTCACGGGGATGAGGACGGAGATGGGGGCGGGGGCGGACATGTCAGCGCGGCTCCTTCTCCTGTTCGCGGATGTCGAGCATGGCATAGCGCACGGCGCAGTAGAAGGTCGCGCAGAATGTGAGCATCACCGCGGGGTTGGCAAAGGGGAATTCGACCCACGCATAAAGCAGGACGATCACGCAGCCGGCCAGCAGGTAGCGGGGAATGACCGAGCCGACGCGCCGCCACGGGACGGAGAGCAGCGGCCCCAGCAGCAGCAGGGCGAGCAGACCCGTGCCGACGAAGCCGGTCTCCGCGAGGGACTGGAGCCAGTCGTTGTGCGCCTCGGCGTAGAACGGGATGTAGAACACCGCCTCGGCGGTGCGCTGGGTGTTGAAAACCCAGAAGACGTGCGCGTAGCTCTCCAGGCCCCAGCCGAACGCCGGCTTGGCGGCGGCCATCCGCCAGGTGTCGCGATAGAGCGTGAGCCGGGAGTTAAGCGTGTCCTCCTTCGCGATGTGCGCCAGCTGCTCAGTGGTGAGCCTGGTGCGCTGGGCGATGACCTCGCGACTCAGGTAGGCGATGGCGGCGACGGCGAGCAGTGCGGCGAAAACGATGGCGGCGACCGGCAGCAGGGCGGATTCGTGCCGCTCGCGCCGGCGGCGGACAAGCCGCAGCAGGAAATGCGTAAGCGCACCGAACAGCAGCAGGCCCGTCAGCACCGTGCAGGAGCGCGAGGCGCTGAGCGGCACCGACAGCGCCAGCAGCAGGGTGGCGAGGGCGCCGAGCAGCACCGGTGAATGCCAGATGTCGCGCTCGCCCCCGCGCCGCAGGTAGTGGAAGAGCAGGCCGACGCACACGGCCGTGTTCAGCAGCGTGAACGCGCCCCAGTGGTTGTGGTAGATGAAGGTGGAAAAATATTTCGGATTGGGCGAAGGCACGAGGCCGAACCACAGCCCGTCGGAATGGGCCAGCTTCTGGAACGTGCCGAACACGGCGAGTGCCACGGCGTTGAGCCCCATGACGAAGAGCACGGTGCGGATGAGCCCGCGGCGCTGCAGGACCAGGCAGATATTGAAGCACGAAAGCACGATGACGTTGAACTGCCACAGCTCCTTCCACGCCAGCAGCGGCCGCGCCGCGCTGGGCAGCCACCAAACCGGGTCGGCCATGACGAGCGACGGCCGGCCGGCGATGAGGGTCTCATTGAAGTTCGGGTTGAAGCAGCTCGCGATGACGATCACGTCATAGAGCCAGAGCGGCCACAGGAAGCGCAGTGCCGGCCAGGTTGTGTCGCCGGCGGTGGCCTTGGGGCGGGTCACGCAGCCGATGATGAACAGCAGCACGCCCGCCGCGCCCCACGCCGCGATCACCGCCCGCACCCACGGCGCCTGCCCGCCGAAGGCCCACGCGGTGAAGATCAGCAGCGTGCTGAAGTGAAAGATGACCAGGCGGTCGAGGGCGCCGGGGCCGCGGCGCCGCGCGCCGTTGGAACTGGACTCAGCGTCGCTCATCACAGAGGTGCCGGTAGAATTCGCCGAGCAGCCGGGCTGCCCGCTCCCAGGAGAAGTCCCGCGCAGCCCACGCGCGCGCACGCCGGCCCATGGCCTCGAGCTCGGCCGGACGGGTGGCCAGCGCCGTCGCGAGGGTGGCGCCATAATCCGCCCAAGGCACGCACCAGCCGCACTGCCGGGCGGCCAGGCCTGTCCAGGGCGTCGTGTCCGTCACCAGCACCGGCACGCCGGCGGCGAGCGCCTCGGCGATCACGAGCCCGAAATTCTCCGAATGCGACGGGAGGACGAACAGTGACGCCACCGCGTAGGGATGCGGCCGGCCCGCGCCGTCGAACACCGCAATGCGGTCCGCGCCGCCCGCGGCGGCCACGGTGGCGGTGAGTTCGGCCGCGGTGTAATCCTCCGCCACGCCGGCAATGAGCAGCAGCCAGTCACCGCGCGGGGCGGACAGCCAGAGGTCGATCAGCTCGCGCAGCCGCTTCTTGCGGTGGAAACGCGAATAGAACAGCGCCACCGGCCGCGCGCGCGCCGCGGGGCAGAGTTCGAGCCATGCCGCGCGGGCGGCGGCGAGGTCCGCGTCGGCCGGAAGGGCGACGCCGTTGGGCGAGACGCACACCGGCTGCTTGAAGCCCAGCGCGCGGATGTCGTCCGCCTCCTCAGGGCTGGTGGCATGCCAGCCGGCGGCAGCGGCGAACGCGCCGGGATGCACGAAGTATTCCGCGAGGGCCTTGCGCCACCGGCGGTGTTCGTAGGCCCAGCCGCTCATCATGCCGCGCGGCGAAATCACCAGCGGCACCTGGCGGCGCTGCGCGGCCTCGTGCGCGTAGCGCAGCGGCAGGAGCCAGAGCGCATGGTTGTGCACGCAGTCGAATTCGGCCGGTCGCAGGTGCGCGCGCAGACCGGGCGAGCGCGCCAGCCAGCGCGGAGCGACGCGCGGGAACATCCGGATCGTCGCGGCATCACCCCCCGCCAACGCGACGGGCGCGCCGGCCTCGACGGTGGCGAGCAGCTCCACGGTTTCCCCCAGGCTGGCGAGGCCGTTGGCCAGCGCCCGCACCGACTTCGACGGGCCGCCATGGCGATCCTCGAGGCTCGGCACGATATGGCAGACGCGCATGGGAAGGGGGAGGGACTACGAGACTACGGACTACAGACTACGGGACGGGGGACGACGGATTTCGCCGGGTAGTCCCGTGGTCAGTAGTCTTGTAGTCATTAAGTCGGCTCCGGCCGGTCCTTGACCGGGCGGCACGGCGAGCCGACGCAGATTTTCCGCGCGGGCAGGTCCTGCACCACCACGGCGCGCGCGCCGACGACGCAGAGCTCACCGACCGTGACGCCCGGGCCGACGAAGACATCGGCCCCGAGCCAGGCGTTGCGGCCGATGACGATGGGGGCGGTGACGAGCGGCATCTCCCAGCGGGTGAAGTCGTGCGTGCCGGCGCAGAGGTGGCAGTGCTGGCTGAGGTTCGCGCCATATTCGAGGCGGATGCGCGCGAGGTTGTAGAGGTTGACGTGCGGTCCCACCATGCTGCGTGGGGCGAGTGAGAGGTTTTGCGGGAAGACGATCCTCGCGGTCGGGAAAATCACGACCGGGCCGCTGATGTCGGCGCCGAAGCAGCCCAGCAGCCACGCGCGGAAGCCGTGGAACGGGCGCGGGCTCCAGCGGAAGAGCGTGGACTGCACGAACAGCCACAGCCAGCGGCCGAGCACCGCCGACTTGGGGTAGGGCGTCGCGCAATTCTGTCCAAGATAGGGATCGCTCACGGGGCGGAGGATGCGGGCTTTGCCGGGGCGGTCAACTGTGCGAAGTCCGCGAGCAGGGTGTCGGCGTACGTGGCGTAATCATAGACTTGGGAATCCTCGCGGGCCGCGTCGGCCAGCCGCTGGCGGGTGGCGGCGTCGCCGAGCAGACGCGCGAGCGCGGCGGCGAGCTGCGCGGTGGCGTCGGGCGCGGCGTGGTCGAAGACGAGGCCGTTGGCCCCGTCGCGCACGAAATCGGTGAAGCAGGCCAGGCGCGACACGACGGGCACGGCGCCGGAGGCCATGGCCTCGGCCACCGCGACACCGAAGGTCTCGCCCTTTTCCGCCAGGCTGGGGTAGCAAAAGATATCGATGCGCCGGTAGACGCCGGCGAGGGTGCGGTCGTTGAACTGCGGGTCGAGCAGGTTGAAATGGCTCGAGGGCATCGCCGCGGAGAGTTTGTTCAACAGCTGCCCACGGAACACCGCGCCGGAGCCGCCGCGCGCGATGTCCTCCGGGCCGCACAGCAGCAGGCGGAACGGCGGCAGGCCGGGCGCGTCCTTGAGGAGTTTGATGGCGTCCGCCAGCAGCAGGAGGCCCTTCTCGCGGTGGATGCGCCCGACATAACCGATGACCACCTCGCCGGATTGCGCCGCCGGCAGGGTGGGCGGGGCCGAATCCCCGTCGTGGCTGAGCAGCTGCCAGTCGATGGGATAGCCGCTGACGCGCATCACCGGGCCGAGCGCGGGATTTTCCTCCAGCACGCGGTCGCGGACGTAGGTGCTCGCGGCCAGCACGCGTGCGACCTGCCGGTAGCGGCGATACTGGCCCTTCGGCATGCGACCGGTCATGATGACGACGCGGCCGGCGCGGGGCTTGAGCCAGCCGAGCCAGGCCGGCAGGGCGACGGTGTTGACCACCACGATGTCGGCGGCCGGCAGGGCAAAGAACACGCGCCAGCTCCAGAGGAAATCCAGGAGCA
This sequence comes from Lacunisphaera sp., assembly GCA_029945445.1. Taxonomy (GTDB): domain Bacteria; phylum Verrucomicrobiota; class Verrucomicrobiia; order Opitutales; family Opitutaceae; genus Lacunisphaera. Next base: position 124,672 of record JAQSCO010000009.1, read on the forward strand.
GGTTGCGCCAGAGCTGGCGCCGGTGGTCCGCGCCGCGGAGCCGCACGTGGCGGATGCCCTCGCTCGTTTCCTCATTGGGGAACCCGCGCCAGCGCCGGGAGAACATCGTGACCTCATGGCCGCGCGCCGCGAACTCGCGGCCCAGGCGATACCAGGATTTCTCCGTGGAGCCGCCGCTGATGGGCGGCACAGGCAGGAAGAAGCCGTTGACGATGGTGAGGCGCATGGATCAGGCCGGGGGCAGGGAGGCGAGGGCCGCCAGCAGGCCGGTGCTGGCCTGCTCATACGTGTAGCCGGAGATCGTGGCGAGGGCATTGCGGCCGAGGCGCGCCAGTTCCGCCGGCGGCGTGCGGAGCGCGGCCGACAGGGTCGCGGCCAGCGCGCCGCGGCTCTCCGCGGAAAACACCCAGCCGGTCTCGCCCGGCCGGACGAGGTCGCGCTGGCAGCCGACGAGGTCGGAGACGAGGCAGGGAACGCCGAGATGCATGGCCTCGTTGACCGCCAGGCCCCACGTCTCGTAGCTGCCGCGCGAAGGCAGGGCAAAAATATCCGCCAGCAGGTAGCGCCCGGGCATCTCCGTCTGGTTGGCGAATGGCAGGAACCGCACGCAGGCGGCCGGATGGGCGGCGGCGAGCGCCGTGAGGCGGGCCTTCTCGGCGCCGTCGCCGACGAAGACCAGCGCATCGGCCGGCGTGGCCACGGAGATGAAGGCGGCCAGCAGCTCGCCGGGCTGCTTGGCGGGGGTGAATTTTCCGGCGAAAAGCACGACGCGCTTGCCGGTGAGGCCGAGCCCGGCGCGCAACTCCGCCGCTACCGCGCGCGCTGGGGCATCAGCGGGATCAAAGTGCGCGGCATTCACCGCGTGGGGGGCGAGGAAGAGTTTGCGGTCCGGCACGCCGAGCGCACGGAAATAGTCGCGGTTGGCGGCCCCGACGCAGGCGAAGGCGGCGAAGCGGGCGTAGACAAATTTCAGCAGGAGCCGGCGGAGCAGCGGGAGCTGCGCGCGGCCGAGCAGGTGGGAGTCCCCGCGGAAAAGCAGGGGCACGCCGCGCCGCCACGCCCACCAGAGGGCGCGCTGGTGCGAGAGCCAGTTGTAGCCGAAGAGCAGCACGGCGTCCGGCCGCCAGGCGGCGAGCCGGGCGGTGAGCGCCGGGTTGTCGAGCCCGCGGAAATGGTGCGTGCCGGGGTCGCGCGCGACATTGGGGACGAACTCCGACTCGTAGCCGGCGAGCAGGTCGACGTCCCACTGGAACGTGGCGCCGAACTGCGGGTCGCGCTGGGCGGTGACGCCGAATTCCCAGAGATAGAACACGCGGAATTCGAGCGGCGTGTGCGCGCGCAGCCAGCGAAACCACGGGCTGTAATACTGCACGGGGTGGGAGAGGACGATGGCGAGGCGGCGCATGGCCGGGGATCAGAGACCGAACATGCTGCGGAGGACCATCGGCACGCCGAGCACGACGACGACCGCCTGCTCGAGGGACGATACCCACGCCGCCATGGTCAGCTCGGCGTTGAAGGACCAGGCGGTCAGCAAGACCATGAGCAGGCCGGCAAAGGAGAACATCGGGCTGAAGGTCGACCAGATCTGCAGTTTTTTCAGCCAGAAGCCCCAGAATATTCCAAGCATGACGGCCCCGATGAGGCCGAAGTTGGCGTAGGCTTCGGTGAGCAACCCGAAGGCGATGGTCGTGGTGTTGGTGGCCTCCTCGTCCTGCAGCCCATAGTAGATGCCCAGCTCGTAGGTGGCGATGTGCGAGCGCGGCTTGTCGGGCCAGAACAGGCGCGGGATCAGCTGGGGCAGAACATAGGTGTAGGTCTTGCCGTAAAGATAATCCTGCCGCGCGGGGGTGTAGTCGACAATGAGGCAGAGGATGTGCATGAGCGAGGTGCGCTCGAGCATCTTCTGGCTGACCGTCTTGCCGCCGCTGGTGGGCACGAGCCCGTATTCGAACCACTCGGCAAAGTAGGCTGGCAATTCGGTGACCGTCGGCGAGGGCAGGTGCCCGTCCCAGTATTTCGTGCGCATCTGGGTCTTGCCCGTGTGCAGCACTGCGATGATGGCAAAGGTCCCGCCCAGGACCAGCCACGGGATGCGCTTGCCGCCCGAGAGGTAGCCGAGCAGCCCGATGCCGATGAGGCTGATCGCGCCGATCAGGATCAGGCTGACACTCATGAAAATCAGCTGCGGGACCAAGGTGCAGATCAGCACCGCCTTGTCCGCCTGGCTCAGTTCGCCGCGGCCCCAGCGCTGCGTGCTCACGAAGGTGCAGAGGATGCCCACGCCGTAGAAGACCGCGCGCAGGATGCTGATCAGGTCGGATGGCAGCCACGTGGTGAAGTTCTCCATCCAGATGTAGGTAGTGGACGCGAGCATACCGTAGACCATCAGTTTCTCAATCTGGCTCGTGATGAGCGATTCGCGCCAGAAGCGGGCGCGGCCCGGCACGCCCTTGACCGCGAGGTAGGTGATGATGGCGCTGAGCTGGTAGAGGATCACGGCCAGGCTGGCGCGCGTGATCACGTCGGCCGAGTAGGCTGACAGCTGCTCGCGCTCGTTGAGCACGGGCATGGCGTAGGCGTTGGCCGTGAGAATGAGGATGGTTTCGAAGACCGGGAAGCGGCTGCCCCCGCCGCGGGCCCACAGCAGCGACGGGACCGCCGACAACGCGAACATGACCAGGCCCAGGTAAAGGTGGGTGACGTCGCTGACATTGGCCGTGTAGGCGAGATAGGCGAGGGTGGCGGCGAGGATCACCGCGGCTGTGAGGAACAGCCGGCGGCCGCGCTCGGCATGGGCTCCGCCGAGGATCGAGTAATCCATGACGGTCTCATCGGGCTGCGGCTGGGCGTTGACGAATTCCATGCGAAGTCGGGTCAGCCGCCGCCCTCGCGGGGGCCGAGCACCTGGTCGAAAAATTCACACTGGCGGCGCGCGCCGGCCTCCGCGAGCAAATGCTGCCGGAACCACGGCTCGTCGCGCGCCGGCTGGCCGGCGGCGGCGTGGCCCTGCGCGGCGGCGCCGAGGATTTTCGCCACCGCGTGGGCCGGCTGCATCTCTTCCCCGGGCTTGAGCAGGGTCACGAGCTGCGCGCAGTTCAACCGGGTCAGCAGGTCGGCCAGCAGACTGCCGTGATGCGCGAGCGCGAGGATGGGGCGGCCCGTCATGTAATTCGGGTAAATCTTCGAGGGCGAATACGCCAGGTCGTCCGAGCCGAGCAGGAGCAGCCCGTCGGCGTCCTGCATGAGCCGGAGCGAGTCGAGGTAGCCGATGCGCGGCGGGGACTCGGTGACGAGGTCGCCGACGCCGTAGGCCTCGGCGATCGGCTTGGCGGCGAGCGGGGCCTGGTCCGGCGGCGCGTAGCTGGTGCCGACAAAATGCAGCCGCAACCGCGCGGCAAGCGCCGGGTCCTGCACGCGCAGCCGCTTCAGGCCGGCGAACAGCACGCGCAGCGCGTGGCCGAAGGCGGGCCCGAGGCTGCCAGCGGCGACCCAGTGCTGGCAGCCGGCGGGTCCCAGCCGCACCGGGCTGGGGGCCGGGTGGGCGCGCAGATGGTCGAAGTCCGCCTGCGGTCCGCCGAACGGGATGACCGCCTGCGGCCGCGCGGCAAACCACGGGTAGCGCTGCGCCAGTTCCCGGAAGTAATGGTGCGACACGCTGATGAAACCCGCGGCGCCCCGGAAGGCCCGCTCCTCAAACAGCCAGGCCGTGAGGCGGGCGAACTGGTATTTCCAGCCGCCGGGCGGCCGGGGCGCGCCGGGTTGCTCGTAATAATCGCTACGCCACGGATCCTGCAGGTCGATGACGTAGGGCACACCAGTGTCGCGGAGCCACACCGGCCCGAGCGGCGTGACGAGGTATTGCGTCGTGCTGAAGAACACCAGGTCGAACTGCTCGCGCAGCAGGAGCGCCACGCCGGTGCGGCTGATGAACGGCACGCAGCGCAGGCCGAGGTTGTGGATGCCGAACCAGCGCGTGAAGCCGAGCGGCAGGGCCTCGCAGTAATGCACCGGCACATCGTCCGGCAGGCTCGCGGACAGCGACTCGTCGCGCCAGTCGGGCCGGTGGCGTGGATGCACGGCCAGCACGACCGGGTCCCAGCCGAACCGCCGGTAGTAGGGCAGGCTCATGCGCACGCGGTGGCAGTCCGGCGCGTTGACCGGCGGAAAGTGCGGGCTGATGATGAGGACGCGTTTCACTGGCGGGCGCGGAGGACCTTGAGGTCCCAGATTCTTTCCCCGCTGTCATCGGTGACGCTGGCGGCCTCGACCGTGTCGCAAACCGTGGCCATGCGGCGCCACTGCGCCGCATGGCTGCCGAAGCGGAAATGCGAGAGAAAGAAAAGCCCGCCCGGCCGCAGGTGGGGGCGGAACGCCGCCAGCGTCGCCGCGGGGTCGCGCGCGTAGCCGATACACTCGTTGAAAGCGATGGCGTCGAACGCGCCGTCGGGCCGCCAGGTCTCGTAGTTTCCCTCAATGAATTCCATGCGGGGCAACACCAGCGCGCGGGCGCGGGTGACGCCCTCGGAGGAAACGTCGACGCCGAGGTAGCGGCTGAACGGATAGCGCTGGAACACCGTGCCGAGCCGGCCGCTGCCGCAGCCGAGGTCGAGCACCGCCGGCGTGCCCGGGAAGAAATGGTTGATGGCGCCCGCGAGCACCAAGTTGCGCGGCAGCTCCGCGAACGAGAAGAAATGGTCCCAGTGCCCGCTCGCGTATTCCCGGTCGAGCGCGGCCGGCGGCACGGGCCGGCCGTAGCCGGCCGGGTCGCGGACGAATTTCTGGAGCAGGCGGTCCTTGAGCTGGGCGAGAAACGACATGGCGGGTCAGGGTTGGCGGTGGAAATAAAACTCGGCGGGCCCGGTGCAGAGTGCGGCGAGGACGGGCGGCAGCGGGGGTTCGCCGGCGGGCGGTTGCGGTTCCAGCTGGCTCCGGTGGCAGGCGAGGGCCGCCTGCTTGCGGTCCCGCAGGCCGGCAAGTTTCAGGTGAAAGTTTTCGGCGGGCCGCTGCAGTTGGCCGGCCAGCCGGCGCGGATCCCACCACGCCCACACCGGGTATTCCCAGACGCGCGGCCGGATGCCACTGGTGGCGAGGGCGGCCTGGGCCAGGTCCACGGTCGCATCGTGCTCGGTGCTGCCGCCGCCAAAATAAGGTACAAAAATTTCGGCTGGCTTAAATTTCTCCAGCAAGGCCGTCAGCGCGGTGTGCACGCGGGCAGTCTCGGCGGGCGTGAGCCGGTTGAGCCGTCCGTCCGCGGCCTCGAGGAAATGAATATCCGCGGGCGGAATGCCCAGCACATCCAGCGCGGCCAGCGCCTCGGCGCGGCGGCGGGCCGCGAGACTGGCGGACGTGCCAGACTCCGGGGCGCCGGCGCTGTCGCTGACAAACACCACCTGCACCGCGTCCCCGCGCGCCCGCTTGGCCGCCAGCAGTCCGCCGCAGCCGAGCGTCTCGTCGTCGGCGTGCGGCGCGAGCACGAGCGCTCCGCCGGCGGGAAAAGGATAAGTTTGGCTGCGGAGCACGAGCAGGCGGGCCAGCGTCCGGCCGAGCAGGCGGCGGAGGAGGTTCTTCATGCCGAGGGGGGCCGCGCGGGCCAGTATTCGCTGGCGCCCGGCGGCGGCGGGGCGATGCGGGCGCGGGTGATGAGAATGTTGAACACCTCGAGCTGGCGGCGCGCGATGGCAGCCGCGGAATACTCGCGTTCGATCAGCCCGAGGCTGGGCACGGAGCCCAGCGGGGCGGCGGGCCGCGCGGCGAACGCCGTGAGCACCTCGTGCAGCTGCTGCGCGCTGGTGGCGGCGCCGGCGCCAGCCGGGTCGAAGGTCACGAGCGCGGCGCCGCCGAGCTCGTGGATCTTGCCCTCGAGCACGCTGTCCGTCGGCGCGACCGCCAGCGTGGGCTTGCCGGCCAGCAGCGTGGGGTAGACTTTCGAGGGGGAATACGCCTGGTCCTCCGAACCGAGCAACAGGGCGAGGTCGGTCTCCAGCATGATGCGGAGCGATGCGATGTAGCCGATACGCGCGGGCTTTTCGTGGACGAGGTGGCTGATGCCATGGTGGGCGGCGAGTTCGGTGGTGGTGGCCACGCCCTCGCCGGCCGGGGCGTAGGAGGTGCCGAAGAAAAACAGCTCGAAGGGCCGGGGCGCATCCTTGAACCGCGCGATGGCGGCGAAAAGCGTGTCGAGGGCCGGCCGCATGTCCGGGCCAAGCCGGCCGGCGTAGCCGATGCGGAGGCTGCGCGTGGCCGGCAGTAGGGGCGCCGCCGCGGCGAGCTGGTGGCGGGCGACGAGGAAGTCCGCATCCGGGGCGCCGAAGGTCAGCACCGAGCCGGCCGACTCGCCGAACCACGGGTAGCGCTCGCGCAGGGTGGTGAGATAGTGGCCCGAGACGCTGAGCACATGCACGGCGCGCCGCAGCGTCCAGCCCTCGAGCACGCGGGCCAGGCCGTGGGCGAAGCGGTATTTCCAGCCGCCGGGCGGCCGCGGCGCGCCGGGCAGCTCGTAGTAGTTGCTCAGCCACGGATCCTGCAGGTCGATGACGTAGGGCGTGTCGAACTCCGCCCGCCAGGCGCGGCCGAGCGCGCAGAGCACAAACTGCGTGGTGGAGAAGTAGACGAGGTCGAACGCCTCCGTCGCCAGCAGGCGCCGGCCGGCGGCATACATGTAGGGCAGCGTGCGCAGCCCGAGGTTGTTCAGGCCGAGGTAGCGCGACCAGTTGCGCGAGAAGACCGGCGCGCGCACCACGCGCACCGGCCCGGGGATGGTCGCCAGCAAGTCCGGCTCCACGGGCGCGAGCGGCTCGTTGTCCTGCACGGTCAGGATGACGATTTCCCACCCGGCGTCGACGAAGTGCGGCAGGCTCATGCGCACACGTTGCATGTCCGGCGCGTTGACCGGCGGGAAATGCGGGGAGATGATCAGCAGGCGCGGCATGGTCAGGGCTGCAACGAGCGGTAAAGCGCCAGGTATTGCGGGGCGCAAACCGGCAGGCTGAAACGCTCCTCGGCTGCGCGCCGGCAGGCGGCGCGGTCGAGTTCCCCGAGCCGGCGCACCGCGGCGACGCCGTCGGCGAGTCCCTCGATGAAGAATCCCGTGCGCCCGGGCGCGATGATCTCGGGCAGCGCGCCGCGCGCGCAGGTGATCACCGGCGTGCCGCAGGCGAGCGCCTCGGGAAAGACGATGCCGAACGGCTCGTTCCAGCGGATCGGCACCAGCATCGCCGCCGCGCCGCCGAGCAGCCGGGCCTTCGCCTCGTCGCCAACCTCGCCGGCCCACTCGATGCCGTCGCGGCCGATCCAGGGCTTGATCTCCCTGTCGAAGAAGGCGCGTTGCGGGCCGTCGGCCGCGTGGTTGCCCGCGAGGATCAGGCGCCGGCCGCTCGCGCGCGCGATCGCGATGGCGAGGTCGGGGCCCTTGATGTCGTCGAGCCGGCTGAGGAACACCAGCGGGGCGTCCGCGGGCACGGCCGGCAAGAAGGGCAGCTTCTCCAGCTCGACGAAATTCGGCACCGCGGTCCACCGCCCGCCCTGCGGCCGGCCCATGCCGCAGATGAATTCGCTGCAGCCCGTGAACTGCAGCGTGCGGCCGCCGAGGCGCGCGGCGAGGGCCAGCTGCCGGCCGCCGGTGTGGCGCTGGTAGGACATCACGACGGGTTGCCGGGTGGGCAGCAGCGGCAGCAGATACGCGAGACGCGAGAAGCTGTGCACGACGTCGGGCGCGAAGGCCCGCACCGCGCGGCGGAGGGCGAGGCCGTTGCGCAGTGTCGCGACGGCACCGCTCACGCGCAGGTCCGGCCAGTGGTAGCCCGCGTCGACGGGCACGCTCGAATCGGGGTGTGCGAGCAGGCACACCTGGTGTCCGGCGGCGCGGTAATGACGGATCAGCGCGTCGATGATCCGCTCGATGCCGCCATAGCCGGTGGGCGGCACGGGAATGATCGGATCGGCGGTGAAGAGAATGCGCATGGTCATTTCACGGCGTCCACGTAGAGGGAATAGGGCGCATGGTTTTCCTGGTCGATGGCGAGCGCGGGATCGACCGAGCGGCCGAAGGCCTGCCGCGTCACCGAGACGAAGCCGGCCTTCAGCAGCGCCGTCCGCATCGCGGCGAAGTCCCAGCCGAAGCAGTGTTCGCCGCCCTGGTGGAAGACATGGTTGAGCATCTCGATGGGATTTTCCATGCCGGCCGGGAGCCCGCCGGTAAAGCCGAGCCGGATCCACGGCGCCGGGCCCGCCTCCCCGTAGGCCGCGATGAAGCGCTCGGTGTCGGGTACGATGATGCGGACGGCGCCGCCGGGCTCGAGCACGCGGCGGAATTCGACGAGCACGCGGGGCACGTCGTCGTGGAAATCCAGGTGCTCGATCACATGCTCGGCGAAGACGCGCCGCACGCTGCCGTCGGCCAAGGGCAGCGGCCGCCGCAGGTCGTGCGTGCAGGTGATGTCGGCATGGCGCGGTGAGACGTCGAGGTTGATCCAGTCCGCCCGCCCGCGGCCGCCGCTGCCGACATTCAACGAGACACCGCGGAGGCTGCGCAGCCGGGCGATCTTGAGCCGGCGCCACGGCAGCAGGGCGTTCAGCCAGCGCTGGCGCGCAATACGGAACTCGAAGCGGAGGAGGTCGAACGTCCGCCGGCTGACGGGCAAGTGGGCGTAGACCAGGCGGCCGATGTCCTGTTTCAGGCTCATGGGGCGGTGGTGCGGCGGACGGAGGCGAGGAATTTTTCCTGCTCCACGTCCCAGCAATATTTCTCCTGCCCGATTTGCCAGGCCGCCTGCCGAGCGGCGCGCCGGTGCGCGGGGTCGGCGAAATACGCGTCGAGCCGCCGCGCGGTTTCCTCCGGGTCGGCCAGGTCCGCCAGCAGCGCGGCGGCGCCCAACTCGGGCGCGAGTGCGCGCTGGGCCGAGGTGGACGAGAGCAACTGCGGGAGGCCCGCGAGCAGGTAGACGAAGATCTTGTTGGTGAGGCAGAGGTCGCGGTTGAGCGGCGACGATTCCTCGGTGGAAAGCCCGAGGTCCGCACCGGCGGCGAGGCGGACCATCTCGGCGGCCGGACCCGGCGGGAGGAATTGCACGGGACGCTGCATGCCGGCGCGCGCCGCCAGGGAGTTGAGCTGCGCAGCATAGCCCGGCGCCGCGAATCCGCGCAGGTGCAGTTCGACCGGCGTGCGCATGCGGCCCATGGCGGCCACCACCGCCTCCAGTCCGCGGCCGGGGCCGATCGTCTGGGAGAACCAGTAGAGTCGCGCCGGCCGTTCGGCGCTCACGGGGCCGGGGTCGGACGGAACGGCGGGGGCCTGGGCGCGGGGAAAAACATTGAGCACGACGAAGGGCTTCATGCCGTAGACCTCGGCGTATTGCCGGGCGATCAGCGGTGAAGACGCGGTGAGATGCTGGCAGCCGGGGAGAAGTTGTTCCTGCAGGATCCGGGCGGCGGCGACATCCGCCGGATCTGCGAGGGCGCTGTCGGTCTCGGCATCGTGGAAATCCTCCGCATCGAAACCGTAGGCCGTGCCGCGCGACTTCGCCGCGAGCGCGGCGGCGGGCAGGCCGGCGAGGCAGTGGCCGATGTAGAGGTCGGCCGGCACGCGCGCGGCGGCGGCGGCGAGGCGCAGTGACTCCGCGTGGTGGGCCCGGGCGGCGATCCGCACCGTGGCGAACGGCGGCATGGTCACGAGCGCGCGCGCGATGCGCCGAAGGAGCTTCCGGGCAAACACCCCGGCGCCGCCGCGGTAGTCGACGCGCGTGCAGGTCCACTGCGCGGCGGCCAGCACGCCCTGGTCGAGCGGTTCCACCGGCGCGTAATGCTGCCCTGCGACGACGTGCACGCGGTAACCGGCGGCGAGCAGCGCGTCGACCTCCTTGAGCAGGCGCGGCGTCGAGGCGAGGTGGCCCGGCGTGATGAGGCAGATGAGCGGGGCGGCCATGTTACTTGGAGAACAACCCGGCATCGCGCAGGGCGGCGGCGAGCGCGCGCCGGTAATCGGCCCATTGCCAGCCGGCGGCGGTGGCGGCGGCGGCCCGGCGCATGGCGCGCAATTCGGCGCGGTGCGCGAGGCCCCACTCGATCGCCCCGGTGATGGCGGCCGCGTGGCCGGCGCGGATCACGAGGCCGTTGTCGCCGGGCTTGAGCAGGTCGGCAGCGCCGGCGCAGTCGGTGGTGATGACCGGCAGCCCGCGCGACCACGCCTCGGTGGCCACCATGCCGAAGCCGTCACACAGGGTGGGGAACAGCAGCGCGTCGCTGCGCTGGTATTGGGCCATCAGTTCCTCGCGCGGGACCGACCCGCAGAATTCCACGCCGGCCGGCAGCGGCGACACGAGCCGCTCGGGCAGGCCGTTCGTGCCGTAGATGCGCAGCCGGGCGTGCCGGCCGAAGTCGCCCTGCCGCCACGCATCGAGCAGGTAGTGCGCGCCCTTGCGGATGCTGAACGTGCCGGCCCAGAGCAGTTGCAACGGCCCGCCGGCGGGCGAGCCGCCGGCCGCCGCGGCCTCGGCGCTGACTGCGGGCGGGGCGCCGAGCGGGATGAGCCGCACCCGGCTGACGTCGAGACCGGCGCGGGCGTAGCTGTTCGTCGTGAAATGCGAGGCCGCGATGATCACGTCGGCGCTGGCCCACTCGGCGCGGCGACGCGCGATCCGGGCCTCCTCGCGCACCGCCGTGTAGTCGTGGTAAGGCGTGCGCAGCTCGGGGAATTTCGCGGTCTCCGCGTCGATGATGTCCTGCACGTAGCGCGGCTCGGGCGCCGGCATCTCGTAGCCGACGCGCAGGCCAAGGGTCTTCGCCCTGCGGAAGGTGGCGAGCGAACTGTATTCGAAGCCGTAGACCCCGGTCAGGCCGCGGTGCAGCCGGCGGGCCACGAGTTCGTCGAAGCCGAACTCCGTGCGCTCCCACACGAAATCGCTGAGGCGCTTGTCGGGATCGAGCCGCGCCACGGCGACGCGCAGCAGTTCGCCCCACGGGTGCGACTCGACGCGGTCGGGCGGCAGGTCACGGATCGTGCGGCGCCCGAATTCCCGGGAGAGATCAAGCCCGCCGAGCCGGCCGAGCGCGGTGAGCAGCCGCTGGCGTAGGCTGGCGGGCTCGTCGCGCACGCTCGTGATGAAGCGGTCGAGCTGCCCGGCCTCCTGCAGCGCGCGCGCGGCCTGCTGCACGTGCGGGGCGACCATCGAGTGGAAAATCAGCACGCTCATGCGGTGGACGGAGAGGGTGCGCCGCGCCGGTGCCGCCAGCGCTCGAGCGGGCCCTCGACGCAGCGGTAAAAGGCCCACGCGCCGACGAGCGCGAGCGCCAGGCTGGCCAGCCAGACGGCGAGGAAGGCGGCGGAATCCGGGGGCACCCAGCGGCCGGCGAGATTTTGCGCCCGGGACAGCAGCGGCACATGCACGAGGTAAAGCGAGTAGGACCAGACGCCCATGGTGCCCAACCATCGCAAGGCCGGCAGGGCCGTCAACCGCCCGTCGAGCGGGTGCAGTGCCACCAGCAGCACCGCGGTCGCGACCGCGGCGAAATGAATTTCCCCGAGCGCGCCGCCCGGCGACCAGGCCACCAGCGCCGCGCTGCCCGTCAGCAGCGCCAGGCCCGTCCCGCGCCGGCGCGCGGCGAGCGCCGCGTAGGCGGCGAGGCCGAGCCAGAATTCCGGCCAGTAGGTCAGTACCAGGTTGCGGCCGGCCACACCGGGCAGCACGCAGGCGAGCATCAGGATCGTGCCGACGAGCAGGGCGCCGCCGAAGCCGCCGACGCGGGGCCACAGGAAGAGGAGGCCTGCGACGATGAGATAAAAGCCGGCCTCGCAGGCCAGCGTCCAGCTCACCAGCAAGAGGCCCGGCGTGCCGAGGGCCGGATGAAGCAGCAGGACATCGCCCGCGACGGCCTGCCAGTCCGGCGGCAGCGCCGAGCGCCAGCCGAGGTGGTTGAAGGACGCGGCGAGCACGCCGAGCAACACGAGACCGATCAGCGTCAGCCAATACGGCGGCACGATCCGCCAGAAGCGGTCCAGCAGGAAATCCCCGGCGCCGCGGCCGCGCAGGGCGAGCGCGGACATTTTTTCCGCGAGGCAGTAGCCGCTCAGCACAAAAAAAATGTGCACGCCCAGCCAGCCGTGCCCGGCCAGCTGGCGCACGGGTTCCAGCGGCGCCCAGACGGCCTGGTTCTCGTAGGCGCCGAAACTGTGGAAGAGCGTCACGGCGAGAGCGGCTGTGCCGCGGAGGTGGCTGATGAGGCCGTAGCGGCCGGGCCGTTGGAACACGATACTCATGCGGGGGCCGCGAGCCCGAGTTGGCGGATGATTTTGCCGATGGTCGCGGCGATGCTGTGATCCTGCAGCGCGCGCCGCTGCGCCGAGGAGCGCATCGCCGCGCGCCGCGCCGGGTCGGCGAGGAGCCGGCCGGCCGCGTCGGCCAGTCCGGCCGCATCGCGGTAGGTCGCGATTTCACGGTCCAAGTCGTAGAGCCGGTTGAGCCCCGGGGCCCATTCGGTGAGGTAACAGGCGCCGAGCATCGGCGCCTCGATGTCGCGCAGCCGGGAATAGACGGCGATCTCGCCGGGCCGGAGCCGCGGCGACTCGTAGCGGTTGATGCCGAGCGTCACGGCCGCTTCGCGCGTGAGCCGCAGGTATTCGTCGCGCGGCACGGGGCCGCCGCACCAGTCGGCCGGCGGGTTGGCATAGACCGGGGCCGGGGTGCGGGAGAATTTGCGGAGCCACGCCGCGAGGCCGTGCTGGTTGATGAAAGCACATTGGTGCCGCAGCCGGCCGGCGTAGTCACGGGCCACAAACCCGGCCGGCGTGGGATCGCGTTGCTGCCAGCCTTTGCCGCGGATCTGCACGCGAACGCCGTGCGGGGCGAGTTCCGCGAGGAAACCCGCCCGCTGGGGATCGTAGGTGCCGAGGAAGCAGACGGTCGCCGCGTCCTCCTGCGCCGCCACGCTGCGGAATCCGGGCGGAATCCACAACGGCATCGGGGCATGCAGGTGCGGCAGGCCGGCTTGCACATAGAGCGGGAGCGCCGCCCATTCCGGGACCCAGTGCAGGTCGAAGTCGCGGAAGGCTGTGGGCACGTGCCGGAATTCTCGGACGTTGTCGCAGAAGAAATTCACGATGGGGATCCCGCGGCGCCGGATCTCGGCGACGGCCGCGGGCTCGATCTGGTGGGGGAAAAAATAGGCGAGGAAAAAATCCACGCCGCCGGCGGCGCGCCATTGCTCAAGCTGCTGGAGGGCCAGCGACCAGCTCCGGTCGCGCCAGGCCCGGAGCGCCGCGCCGTCGCCGGGACACATGCCGGCGGCCCAGTCGATGTCGGCGAACTCCAGCACCTCGTGCCCGGCCTCCTGCAGCGCGGCGCGCATCATGTCCGACCAGAAGCCGTAGTTGGCGGCGTTGCCGCCGCGGGCCTGGGTCTGGAAAAACGCGAGGGCGATGCGCATGCTCAGGGGATCCGGAGAAAGAGCGCGTCGGCCTGCTCGAGCGGGCGGCCGGCGGGCAGGTCGGGGGAGAAGGCGGCGAGACGGAAATCCGCCTGCTCAAGGAACGCAATGAGTGCCCCGGGCGGCGGCTGGCCGGCGTAGTATTCGCGGAACGACAACTCGAGCACGACGGCCCGCGCGTGGTGCAGGCAGTCGGGCGCGCCGCGGAGCGCGTTCAACTCGTAGCCCTGGAGGTCGAGCTTCAGGAGGTCGGGCGGCGGCAGCCGGTGCGAGGCGACCCAGTCGTCGAGGCGGACGACCGGCACGCGGACCTTGCGGCCGGGACGCACATCGTAGGTCTCGGCCATGGTGGCGGTCGGCGCGAGCAGGCTGGCGGAATCGGAGAAGGTCGTGAGGTCCATCTCCAGCTCGGCCGCGGCATCGCCGAGTGCGACGGCGTGCAGGTGGACGTTGGCGAGCGCCTTGGTCTGCGCGGCGTAGTCGGCGCAGTGTTCGGGCAGCGGCTCGAAGGCGTGGATTTCCATCGCGGGGAAAATGCTTTTCGCCAGCACGGTCCACTGGCCGCGGTTGCCGCCGAGATCGTACGCGACGCGCGGCGGGTGGTCGCGCAACTGCAGCAGCAGCTCGTAGGTGTCGAAGGCGGCGGTGCCGGCCGCCGGCGTGCCCCGCACGGCCCGCGTGCGCGCGCGGCGGCGCAGGCGGAAGGCGAGCGACTCGCACGCGCGCAGGAGAAGTTGGGAGAGGGAAGCCATGGAATTCAGCGCCGCACCGCGGCGTTCAGGTGGGCAAGGAATTGCGCGCAGATGGCCGCGGGGTCGAAGTCGCGCTGGCCGGCCGCCCAGCCGCGCTCCGCGAGCTGGCGGCGCGCGGCGTGATCGGTCGCGAGCGTTTGGAAGAGTGCGGTCATTTCCGCTTGGTCCGCGCCGGAGGCGACGACCACGGCCGCGGCGTTGGCGCGGGCCCAGCGCACGCCGGTCGCGTAGTCGGGTCCGGTGACAATGACCGGCATCCCCAGCGCCAGATACTCGGGGAGCTTGCTCGGAAAATGATGGCGGTAGAGGCGCTCCATGCTTCCCGCCGGATTCGGGTAGGGCAGCCAGACCGCGTCGCAGTCACGCTGGATGCCGGCCCACGCGGCGGCGGAAGGCACGAAGCCGCGGAACTCGCAGCAGTCCGTCGCGGCGGCAAGGGCAGCGAGCTCCGGCCCGGGCGCGCGGCCGTAGAGCACGAGCCGGACACCGGCGCCGCGGATCGCGGGCAGCAGCAGGCTGAGCGCCTCGCCGTAGCCGTAGTTGAGATTGCCCCCGAACCCGACGGTCAGCCGGCCGGGCGAACGCAGCGTGCCGGCGTCGGCGAGCGGCCGCGGTGCGAGTTCCTCGCTGCGGTTCGGGTAAAGGACCGAGCCGTCGGCTCCGAAGCGGGCGGCACACAGGCGCTCCATCTCGGGGCTGATGCAGAGTCGCACCACGGCGAAACGGTAGAACGCGCCGTCGCGCCGGCGGGCGGCCTCGCGCGCCCAGCCATAGACCGGCTCAAACTCGTCGTTCACGTCGTGCACGGCGACGACGAGCGGCAGACCGCGCGCGGCGGCGAAGCGGTGCGCGGTGTCATAGTATTGCGCATGCTGCATGACACAGAAGACCACCTCCGGCGCGAATCCCTCGAGCAGGGCGTCCAGCGCGGCGAGCGGCGCCGGCGGCACGAGGCCCCAGGCGCGGAGCGAGCGCTTGAGCCGATGGAAGCGCGAACCCTCGAAGCGGTGCCACGGCGGAAGCAGCTTGCGGCAGGTGACGCCCGGCAACCCGTCGCCGATGGTCGGCACATGCCGCGCGAGCACGCGCAGCCGGCCGGCCGGGCAGCCGCGGAAGAGCCGGTGCAGCAGCAGGCCGCCGGCGGTGCCGGTCTGCGGCCCTTCGTCGGACAGGATCAGGACCCGGGGCCAGGCGTCGCTCATGCGCGTTGGAGCACCCATTCGATGTAGTCGAAGCCGCCGGCGGGCCGTCGGCGGATTTCGCGGAGCGAGAAACCCGCGTCCCGATACGGCGCGAGCAGCGCGGCACAAATGCCGTCGGGATGGTGGGTCTCGAGGAAAATCACGGTCGGCCGCGGCAGGAAGCCCAGGCACGCGGGGAGCAGTTCCTTTTCCGCCCCCTCGACGTCCAGCTTCCAGACGAAGCGCTGCGGCGCGCGGTCATGCAGCCACCGGGGAAAATCGAGGCTGGGAATGGTGCGGGCGCCGGCCGTATCCGCGCCGGTGACGGCGCCGCCGACGCCGGCGCCGCTGAAGGTGATGGTGCCGTCGTGGAGGAAGACGGCGGCCGGGTGCAGCTCCACCGGCCGGCTGAGCGCGGCGAGCTGGGCGCGCAACATGGGGAGGTTGTCGGGATTCGCTTCAAAGCAGTGGAGGGCGGCGGCGGGAAAAAATCCCGCGGCCATCGTGGAGAAATAGCCGCAGTAGCCGCCGCAGTCGGCCACGAGGTCGGGGGCGAAACCCACCGCGGCCAGATCATAGATGCCCTCGAAGAAGAGTTCGTTGAAGCAGTCGATCTGGCCGGAGTGGTCGAGCTCGACGCGCACGCGTTCACCGCGGGTGGCCGCCAGGCGGGGCGCGATGTCGCGGCCGGTGGTGGTGAAGCGCGCAGCGAATGCCGGGCTGAGCACACGGTTGTGCACGAGGCCGAGCAGCCAGAGGTCGCGACGGTCGGCCGGGCCGGCGGCGAGCGCGGGAAAGCGGCGCACGTCGCGCGCTTTGCGTTGCAGACGGCTGAGCAGGCTAAGCATGAGGCGGCGGGGGCGGGACGGGGAAGCCGAGGTCGCGCAGGAAGCGCGCGGTGAGCGGGGCGGGGGCGTAGTTGGCCAGCGCCCACTCGCGGCCCTCGCGGGCGATGCGCTCGAGGCAGCCGGGGTCGTCGGCGATCCGCGCGGCGGCGGGCGCGGGGTTGGCGAGGTCGACGCCGATGTAGTGGCGCCAGTTCTCCGGCATCAGGGGCAGCATCACGCCGTAGCGCTCGAGGTCGAGGTTGAAGGCGACGCAGCCGGCGGCGAGCGATTCCCAGAAACGCCAGCTGTCCCATTGGACGATGCGCTCGGGGCGCGGGTCGAGGCGGCCGAGCAGGTTGAAAAGCTTCATCTTCAATTTCGCCTTGCCGCCATGGAGCAGGAGCTGGTTGGGATCGCGCCACGGCATCGGGGGGATGAGCGCGCCGCAAAAGCATGAGACGGCCTGGCTGTGCTTGAGGCGCTCGTAGTAGGCGCGGCTGTGGCGGCGGTTGGTCTGCTCCCACATCAGCCGGTCGTAGGGATCGGCGGGCGGGACGGAGAGATCATCGCGCGTCGAGTTGAGCGCGAAGATTTTCTCAAGAGAGGGATTGAACCGCTCGTTGGCGCGGATCCGGGCGGTGTGGGGATAATTGTGCGAGGCGCCGAAGTTCACCAGCACGGTGCGCTCGCGGTTCGCGAAGGGCGGGGCGCCGGCCGTCATACGCAGCATGCGGTTCGAGAGCGCGAGAGCCCACGGGCGGAGGTTGGCCGGATGCCACATGCGGCGGTTGAGCTTGGTGCGGAGGATGACGTCGAACTGCCGGAACTCCGGCTCCCACGAGACGGTGCGCAGGCCGTCGTTGGTGTCCATGTAGACGGTCCGGTAGCGGCGGCCGGGCTTGAAGAGTCCGTCGGGAAACGGGCGGCGGATCGGCGCGGGCAGGCCGAGCAGCACCCAGTTGAACCAGGTGTAGGGCAGCACGACGAGGTCGCAGTCATCCGGCGATACGTCGGGCGTGTGGCGGAAAAGATAATCGCCCGGCTCGGTCGACTGCAGCCAGTAGTTGGCGCTGGCGTAGTAGGGAATACCCAGCGCGCGCAGCCCCTCGGCGAGGATGATGATGTCGTCCTGGAGATTGTCGGGCTCCGGGCAGCAGTAGAAATAGACTTTCGGCAGACTCATGGTTTGGCGGCGAGTTCGCGAGTGGCGCGGGCGTGGCCCGCCGCGCGGGCGCGCGCCGCGGCGCGGGTGTCGGCATCGCTCAGGAGCATGAGACGCACGAAACGCTTGAGCCGCCGGACCGGGCTGGCGTCGTCGCGCGGCACGACCTTGTGCAGGACCCAGTGGTGCAGCCACTCGGAGTAGGCGTGGCCCTCGATGACGCGCAGGAGGTAGGCGCGCTCGCAGCGGTTGGGCGGGATGAGGTGAAGCACGTGCAGTTGCGGGAAGACGCCCTTGCTCATCCCGAGCGAGCAGCCGAAGTAGGCGATGTCGGTGTCGCCGCCATAGACCAGCTGCGCGCCGCTGAGGTCGAGGCGGTGCAGGTCGGGATTCTCGAGACTGCGGCGGCGATAGGCGGCGGCCAGCGACTGGCGCACGCACATGCCGGCGCCCCACGGCGTGGAGTCGTTGTGGCCGGGATCGGTGGACACGGCGGCCTGCCGGCAGACGCGCTCGGTGAGATAAGAGCGCCACGCCACGGGCGGCGGCGTGACGCCGGGCTCGAACACGAGCTCGACGTTGCCGCTCCAGGCCCCGAGCGTCGGATGATCGCGCGCGATCTGGGCGGCGGCGGTGAGGTAGTCGGGCGCCAGCACGTTGTCGTCGTCCACCAGCACGACCACCTCGCCGCGGGCGGCGGCGAAGCCCGCGAGCCGCGCGGCGGTGAGGCCGAGGCGTTCCTCGCGGATGACGCGGCCGGCGGGATGCCACGCGAGGTCCACCTGGCTGGCGACGGCGACCTGGGAGGCGTTGTCGACGATGAGCAGCTCCCACTCGACGAGCGGCAGCTGCTGCAGGCGCAGGGCGTCCAGCACGCGCCGCAGATAATCGATCCGCGGATTATGGGTGGGAATAACAACGGAGACTTGCATGGGGCGGCACTCAGCCGGCGAGCCGGGGATCGAGCGCGTAGACGTCGGCGAAATCGTTGGCGCCTTCCGCCAGCTGGTCGAGCCTGCGTTGCAGGGCGCCGGCGTCGAGCCACGCGTCGCCAAGTTCCATGGACTCGCCGGCCGAGAGCTGAAAACGGCGGTAACCGAGCGCGGCGAGGCGTTGCAGGCACACGGCGGCCGCCGCGGGCAGCTCGGGTGTGACCTCGTAGGAAAGCGTGCCAGCGGGCTGCGCGAGCCCGGCCAGGACCTCGGCCTCGTAGCCCTCGACGTCGATCTTGGTGAACGCCGGCCGGCCGTGCTCGGCGATGAGCTGGTCGAGCGTCACGCACGGCACGGTGACCTCGCGCACGGGACACAGCTCGCCGAAACGGCCGCTCTGCCGCGCGGCGGCGATCCAGTCGGGATTCATGCTGCTGAGCACATCGGTTTCGAATTGCACGATCCGCTGCGGTGTGTTGTCGCGGCCGGCGGCCGCGGGCACGATCCGGACCCGGCGCTGGAAGAGGAACTGCCAGCGCAGCGCGGCGCGGCAATGCGCCTGCGGCTCCACCGCGACCACGCGGGCGCCGAGGCCGGCGAAGACGCGGGTGCGGTTGCCGAGGTTCGCGCCGATGTCGAGGACCAGGTCGCCCGGTCCGACCCAGCGCCGGTAGAGCGCGGCGCGACGGGCGTCGTCCGCCTGTTCGGTCAGCCGGTTGAGGCGCGCCTGCCGGATGGCGTGCAACGCGGCGTAGTTTTCCACGCCGAGCAGGGCGGCGGTCGGGCGGCGCCAGTTGAAGGCGGCGGTCATGCGGCCACGGGGTTGGCTGCGTGCAGCGTGGCGGTGAAGGTGCCGAACACCCGCTCGACGGAGAAGCATTCGCGTCCAGCCGCCAGCGCGGCACAGCCCAGCCGTTGCCAAAGGGCGGCATCCGTCATGAGCGAGCGCACCGCCTCGCACAGGGCGGCGGCGTCCTCGGTTTCGACTGCGAGGGCGGTGCCGGGCCGTCCGGCCAGCCAGTGCGCGATGGAACTGTAGGCCGGCGCCCGGACGAGGATGGGCAGGCCGGGCATGGTGTAATCCACGAGCTTGCTTGGGAAACAGACTTCCATGTTGCGGCGGTCGGAGGCGGTGAAGCTCATCGGCAGGTAGAGTGCGTCAACCGCTTGGCGCAGGTGACGGTGCAACTCGAGCGCGGGCAGGAACGTCTGGATCTCGACATTGTCCGTGCGCAGGTCGGCGGCGCGGAGCGAATCCAGGCTGATCGTTTGGTAGACCCGCACGCGCGCGCCCAGGGGCGCGACGGCATGCGCGAGCGCTACGACCGCGTCCTTCGCCCACTGGCCGTCCATGCCGCCAGCATACGCGATGACGAAGGGCCGGTCCGCGGCGGGGCGTTCCGGCGGAGCGCCGTGCAGTTCCGCGCTGGCCAGCTGGCTGGGATAAAGCAGCGTGGCCGGCGCGGCACCGTAGCGGGATTGATATTTCCGGGCCATGGTCTCGGATACGAGCAGACGGGAGGTGGCCCCGCGGTAGACCGCTGCGAAACGTTTTTCCGCGAAGCCGCCGGTCCAGCGGTGGGCGTCGTAACTGTCCCGCCAGTGGTCATGCACGATGAGGTGAAACGGCAGGCCGAGCCGTCGGGCGGCCAGCCACGCCGGCCACCAGACCGTGCCATGCGCCACCGTCAGCACGGCTTCCGCGCGGAACGCGCGCAGGCGGCGCACCAGCGGGCCGGTCAGGAAGACGGACTGGAACAGCAGGACGAGCGTGCCGTGCCAGCGGCCGAAGCGGGAGCGTTGCAGGCGGCGCCAGCCGAAGTGCAGCCCGGCCCGTTCCACGCCCTCGAGTTCGCGCCCGGGCCAGCGCGGCTCGGCCTGGTCGAGGCAGAGGAGCAGGCGGTCGGCCGGGTAGGGTTTCAGCAGGCGATAGAGCACGGCGGGACCCGCGGACAAGTTGACCGGTGGCACTTCGGTGATGCAGGCGAGGCGGGGAAGTTCGCGCATGGTCAGTAGCGCAGGCGGTGGCCCAGGGCGATCAGAGGCGATTCAAACCAGCGCCACGACACGATCGCGGCGGCCCAGGTCGCGCCGATGCCCGCGGTGACAATCAGCAGCCCGCGCGGCGTGCTGACCAGCAGCGTCTCGCCGCCGAGCCAGTTGATCAGTGGCAGGCCGATCAGCATGTGGCCGAGGTAGACAAAGTAGGAATGGCGCCCGAGGTGCACCAGCGGGGCCGCGGCGAGGGCGCGGCAGAGCACCGGCGGGCGGGCGCCGGCCACCAGCAGGACGACGAGGCCGAAGCACGCAGTGATCAGCGCATACCCGAACCAGATCAGCTGGGGCGAACCGAGCGGCGGGCGGTTGGCGGCGAGTCCGAAGAGTAGCGCGAAGGCCGTCGCCAGCCAGAGGACCCAGGTTTGCCGCAGGCGCGCGAAGAGGGCGGCCGACTGGCCGGAGCGCACGGCCCAGGCGATGAGCGCGCCGGTCGCGAGCAGGTCCATGCGCAGCGGCATTAACATGTGCTCGGCCATCCAGTGGCCCGGCCAGAGCAGGTGCACGCCGATACGCAACCCGATGGCGGCCACGATGAGCCCGCCGAGCAGCAGCGGCACGCGGCGCGCCGGGATCCAGCGCACCACCCACGGGGCGGTGAGGTAGAACTGTTCCTCGACGGCGATCGACCAGAGCGGGGACAGCATGGGCGCATCCCAGATGCTGCCGGCAGCCAGGGCGAAGTTTGTCAGGAACAGCAGGTAGGTCCAGGCCGGGTATTCCGCGTGAATCCAACCGAGGGCCACGCCGGCGGCGCAGACCGCGAGGGTGGCGTAGTACAGCGGCAGGATGCGCAGCGCCCGGCGGGCGTAGAAGACCCGGGCGAGGCGGGGGGAATCGCGCCGGTCGAGCAGGATGCCGCCGATGAAATAGCCGGAGAGCACAAAGAACAGGTCGACGCCGCACCAGGCCATGTCGCCAATCGCACGGAGCCACGCGAGCGGGTGGCCGAACCCGAGCGGCAGGAAGGGATTCACGAGGTGGCACCACAGCACGAGGGCGATGGCGATGCCGCGGAGCCCGTCGAGTTCGGGGACGCGGCTTTCGGCGGGAGACTGGGGCGGGGCGGGGGACAAGCGGGTTGCGGCGCGGGGTTACTTGCCGCGCAGCGAAGTGGGCCGGGTGCTGCGGCTCCAGCCGGCCGGGCCCGGCCGCGAGAAGGGGCGCAGCAGTCCGGCGAGGATCTTCAGGCAGACTTGGCGAATTGTCCGAGCCATGTCAGTTTTTCCTCGCGCGTTTTCACGCCAGGGTTGCGGAAGACCTGGTCGTTCAGCACGAGCAGGTCGATGTCGGTGTTGAGGAAACATTCCCAGCCCTCGGCCGCCGTGCGCACGATGGGCTGACCGGAAACGTTGTAGCTGGTGTTGATCAGGATCGGGATGCCGGTGCGCCGCTTGAAGGCCGTGAGGAGCCGGTGCATGTCGCCGTGGATTTCCGGACGGATAGTCTGGAGGCGCGCCGAGTAGTCGACGTGAATGACGCTGCCGATCTCGCTGCGCGGAAAATCCAGCCGCTCCCGCAGGGACGCGAATTGCGCGGGCTGCGCCGTGCGGCGCTCGGCGACGAGGCCGGCAGTATACTGCATGTAGTCGCTGGGCTCGGAATTGTCGAACCACTCGGCGCAATCCTCGGCGAGCACGAGCGGAGCGAAGGGCCGGAAGGACTCGCGGAACTTCACCGCGAGGTTCAGGCGCGACTGCATGCCGGGCTGGCGCGCGTCGGCGAGGATTGAGCGCGCGCCCAGCGCGCGGGCGCCGAGTTCCATGCGGCCCCGGACCCAGGCCACGATGCGGCCTTCGGACAATTGACCGGCCACAAAGTCAAAGAGGTCGCCCTCCGCTGGCACCCGCCACGCGGCGGCCGCGGCGGGAATCTCGCCCGGCTCGCTGCCGAGATAGAAGCCCTGCGCGTCGACCGACAGCGGTGCACCGTCCGCCTGCTCGCGGGCGAGCAGGAGCGCCGCCCCGAGACCGCTGCCCATGTCGCCGCCGACGGGGGAATTGAAAACGCGGCGGAAAATCCCGGCGTCGCGCAACCGGCCCGCGCTTACGCAATTTTGGGCGCAGCCGCCGCAGAAGACCAGGTTCTCCTCGCCCGTCTCGCGTTGCGCCCGCCGCGCCATCTTCAGGACCTCGTCCTCGAAGATCTGCTGCAGCGAGGCCGCGATGTCGATGTGTTCGGTGGTGAGCGCCGCACCGTCCGTCCGCACCGGGACGCCGGTGGCCTCGGCCACGCGCGGCAGGGCGGCGACGAGCGAGGCGTCAGTGAAGCGCGGCACGGCGCGCAGCCGCAGGCCGCCGTCCCCATCGGTGGTGAACAGGCGAGCCAGCCGGTCGGCGTAGACGGGACGGCCATACGGCGCGAGGCCCATCACCTTGTATTCGGAGCCGAAGGAATGGAAGCCGAGGTAATAGGTGACCAGCGTGTAGAGCATGCCGAGTCCGTTCTCGTAGCGCTGTTCCCGGAGGAGACGCAGGCCGTGCTGATCGATGACCCCGAGGCTGGCGCTGTAATCCTCGCCCTTGCCGTCGACGCAGAGGAACGCGGCCCGCCCGAACGGCGAGGTGTGGAACGCGCCCGCGACATGGGTCAGGTGATGCCACGCGTAATGGAAGCGCGCCCGGGGAAAAAGTTCGCGGGCCGGCCGGGTGTAGTAGCCGCCCCAGGCTTCCGGCAGACACCGGCCCAGCGTGCGGGTCAGCCTGTTGCCGGGCCGGCCGGTCAGGTCGAACAGCAGGGTCTGCAGCGGTTTCTCCGCGAAGACCACGTCGGTCACGGCCGCGGCCGTCGTGCCGCCGAGTTGCAAGCAGTCGGCCAGGGCGAGGCGCGGGAAGGCGCCGTCGTGCTTGCGGCGGGAGTAGCGTTCTTCCTGCGCGGCGGCCACCAGCCGGCCGTTAACGAGCAGCGCAGCATTCGCATCGTGCCCCAGAAGGCCACCGATCCCGATAATGGCGCTGGCGGGGTGCTCGATCAATTGGTCGGACGCATGGTCCAACGGCAGGGCAGGTCGACCGGGCCGATCACGTGGAGCGGCGGCCGGTTCGGATAGTGGCGCGGCGAGACGAAGGTGAAGGATACGGCCTCGAGTTTGGCGTCGTAGTCCTGGCCCTTGTCGCCCAGCCAGGCGGAGACGGTGAAGTTGCCGGAGTGCACCGCGAGCTGCGGGAACTCCAGCGTGCACACGCCGGCGCGGCCCGGGAGCGCCTCCGCGGGCGGATGCGTGCGCATGTTCGCGCCGAACAGCGGGCGGCCGTCGAAACTCGAGACCACGATGCCGGCGATCGCGGGCCGCAGCGGCTCGGGCGACTGGTAACTCACGTGGATGACGAGGTCCCCGGCGGCGAGGCGCACCGGGTCGATGGCGATGCGGGTGATGGCCGGCTTGTCCGCGGCCGGGTAGTCGATGGTGAGTTCGGACAGCGGCGAATGGTATTGGGTGATGACATCCTGGATCGGCCCGGTGGCTTTGATCCGGCCCGACTCCAGCAGCACTCCAGTCTGGCAGATAGCGCGCAGCGCCTCGAGGTTGTGACTGACAAAGAGGATGGTGCGGCCGGACTCGCGCGTGACTTCGCTCATCTTGCCGAGACACTTTTTCTGGAACTGCGCGTCGCCGACGGCGAGCACCTCGTCGACGATGAGGATCTCGGGCTCAAGGTGGGCGGCGACCGAGAAGGCCAGCCGCACATACATGCCGCTCGAGTAGTGCTTCACCTGCGTGTCGAGGAAGCGCTCGACCTCGGCGAAGGCCACGATCTCGTCGAACTTCCGCGTAATCTCTGCGCGCGACATGCCGAGGATGGCACCGTTGAGAAAGATGTTCTCCCGGCCCGACAGCTCGGGGTGGAAGCCGGTGCCGACCTCGAGCAGGCTGGCGACGCGGCCGCGGATGGTGGCCCGGCCGGTGGTGGGCTCGGTGATGCGCGAGAGGATCTTGAGCAGGGTGGACTTGCCGGCGCCGTTGCGGCCGATGATGCCGATGACGTCGCCCTGGTGCACGTCAAAGGAGACATCCCGCAGCGCCCAGAACTCTTCGCCCTCGGGTGCGGTCGCGGCGGAGCCCGTGACGCGCCGCCAGAGCCCACGGGCACGGTGGGTGAGCGAGTCGCGCAGCGTGTCAGAGCGCTGCTGGTGGGAGAGGTAGTAGCGCTTGCCGAGGCCGCGCACGCTGATGACGGGGGTGGACATGAGGGATGAAGGACTACTGACTACGGACCACTGACCACGGTCTCCCTCTCGACTGCACGAATGAGGCCGTGCAGGCAGGCGAAGGCACTCTTGGTTTGCTGGTGGAGTTGGTTGATGAGCGGGTCCTGCAAGTAGCCAAGCCGGCTGGAGAGATGGATGAAGTATTGGGCTTCGGACAGTGAACCGCGGGCGATGTGTAGAAAATGCAGGCAGTCCTTCCGGGTGCCCCGCGCCGAGCCCTCTGCGATATTGGCCGGGACGGAACTGGATGCTCTGCGCAACTGGCTCGTCAGCCCATATAATTCGTCGCGCGGGAAACCCTTCGTTGCCTCATAGACCGCGACAGTGAGGTCGTCCGCGAGCCGCCAGGCATCGATCTTGGTGTAGTCTCTCATTTTCAGTCATCCTTTGGCCCGGTAGTTTGTTTTGCCATGATCAGTGGCGCTGTGGCCCGAGGTGAAAGCTGGCAGTCCATGTAGTCTGTGGTCCGTAGTCCCGTGGTCTGATGTTCAAGTTCTGTAGTCCGTAGTCAGTGGTCCCGTTGTCTCAGATAATGTCGGCAAACGTCCGCTCGGTGCGGCGGAAATACCAGAGGCCCGTGGCGAGCAGCAGCAGCGCCATGCCGGCCGAGGTGGCGAGATTGACGGGATCGAGCGCCGGCTCGCCGTGCAGCAGGCACCAGCGGAAGCCGTCGATGGCTCCGACCATCGGGTTGAGCGAATAGATGAACCGCCAGTTGGGGAGGTTGGTGGAGCTGAACCCTACCGGGGAAAGGAACAAGCCGACCTGCAGGAGGAACGGCACGACGAAGCGGAAGTCGCGGTATTTGACCGTCAGCGCGGTGAGCCAGAGCCCGGTGCCGATCGCGGTGACCAGGGTCAGCACGACGAACAGCGGCAGGAACACGATCCGCCAATCGGGCGCGAACTGCCACCAGAGGCACATCAGCGCGAGCAGCACCAGCACGACGGCGAAGTCGATCAGCGCCACGGCCACCGACGAGAGCGGCACGATCAGGCGCGGGAAATAGACCTTGGAGATGAGGTGGGTGTTGGCCACGAGGCTGCCGCTGGCGTTGGAGAAGGCGGCGGCGAACAGTTGCCACGGCAGCAGGCCGCACAGCACGAGCAGCGGGTAGGGCGCGTGGCCCGCGGGCATGCCGGCGAGCTTGCCGAAGATGAAGGTGAACACCGCGAGCGTGACGGCCGGCTGGATGAGCGCCCAGAGCACGCCGAGCGTGGTCTGCTTGTAGCGCACCTTGATGTCGCGCCACGCGAGGAAGCCCAGCAGCTCGCGGAAACGCCAGAGATCAGCCCAGTAATGCCGGCTGGCGCGGCCGGCCTCGAGGATCAGTTCGGAATTTTCGTTTTTGGCGGTGCTCACGAGAGGGCGGCGGCGAGGCGCCGCGTGAAGGCCGGGAAAGCAAAGGAGTCGGCGTGCCGGCGCACAACCTCCGAATCGCGCGGATGCCGCACCAGGTCGGCCACGGCGGCGGCGAGGTCGGGGATGTTGCCGTATTCGACCAGCATGCCGACGGTGTCGTTGATGACCTCGGGCGCGCCGCCCGCGCGGGCGGCCAGGCAGGGCTTGCCGTAGGTCATCGCCTCGAGGAACACCAGGCCGAAGCCCTCCTTGCGGCTCGGCAGGGCGAAGAGGTCGCAGGCCGCGTATTCGGCGCGCAACCCCTCGTCGCTCAGCGCGCCGAGGAAATCCACGGCGCCGGTGACGCCGAGCCGGGCGGCCAGGGCCTGCAGGCGGGGCACGTCATCGCCCGTGCCGACCACGCGCAGGCGGGCGAGCGGGAATTCGCGGCGGACAAACGGCATCGCCTCGATCAGCGTGTCGACGCCCTTGTAGGTGTCGGTCGACAGCAGCCGCGAGACGGTGAGCAGGCGCGGCGCGGCGAACGGCGTGGCGGTGGGCACGACGTTTTCCCGCGCCGCGAAATACGGATCGAGGGTGTTGGGCACGACCACGACCCTTGCCGGGGCCAGCGCCGGGTGGAAGCGCAGGATCTGGTGCCGCGTGTATTTGCTGACGCACAGGATGCGGCGCGCCCCGGACATGGCGCTCTTTTCGAGGAGGGTGTAGGGCCGCCACACCTCGATGCCGTGCGCGACGAGGTAGTATTCCAGCCGAGGGTTGAGCACCTTGGCCAGGCGCGCGATGACGAGATGGTGCAGGTGGCCGCAGACCAGCAGGTCGGCGTGGCGGCCGAGGCGGATGGTCTGCCAGATGAACGCGAGCTTCGCGCGATTGCAGCCGAGGTGCTCGCCGAGACGCGCATTGGCATAACGGCCGAGCCGCTCGTCGCGGCCGGGCCGGTCGTTGAGGACCAGCGAGTCGACGCGGCCAGCGGGCCCCACGATCTCGCACAGCGCCTTGAGGTAGAGGCGCATGATGCGCGCGATACCGCCCTCGGCGAGGAACAGTTCCGGGGAAAGGAGCAGGGCCCTCATGGCGTGGGCCGGCGGTTGGCGAAATTGATCAGCACGGCGAGAGTCCAGACGCGCGACCAGGCTCGCGGGTCGCGGCCGACCTTGTAGGCCTGCCACAGGGCCGCGGCCTCGGCCGGTTGCAGCCACGGGCAGCCCGAGAGCGAGACGGGCGAAAAGGTTTCCTCGAGGAACGGCTGCAGGTCGCCGAGCATCCACCGGGCGAACGGCAGCGCGAAGCCCTGCTTGCGCCGCTGCCGGATGGCGGCCGGCACGAGGTCGGCCGTCGCGTCGGCCAGGGCGCGCTTCTGCTGGCGCGGGTCGTATTTGAACCATGCCGGCTGCGGCCACAGCCACTCGAGCAGCACGCGGTCGACGAAGGGCACGCGCAGTTCCAGCGAGTGCGCCATGCTGAAGACGTCGCTGTCCCGCAGCAGCACGTCGGCCATGTAGGTGCGCAGTTCCCACGCGCTGATGATCTGGAACGGGTCGGCGCCGATCAGCTCAAAGGCGAAGTCCTCCAGCATCGGGTGGTTGGGCCCGAGGCGCTGCGTCTGCGCGCGGACGTCGGGGGAGAGCAGGGGCAGGCGCGCGGACTCGGACAGCACGCGGCGTTGCAGCGACGCCAGTTCGTGCAGGTCGCGCGCGTGGGCGAGGAAGTCCGCAAGCTTGCGCGACCGTGCGTCGGGGCGTTCGCGCAGGTAGGCGACGACCCGGCCGCGCAGGCCGGCGGGCACGCGGCGCCACAGGGGCAGCAGCCGGTTCATCCGGGGCAAGTCGCGGAAGGACGGGTAGCCGCCGAAGAGTTCGTCGCCGCCCAGTCCCGAGAGCGCCACGGTCACGCCGCCCTGCCGCGCGGTCTGGCTGGCGTAATACGTGTTGATGCCGTCGCCCGTGGGCTGGTCGAAGCTGGCGAGGATGCGCGGCAGGTCCGCGGCGACCCGTGCACCCGTGACCAGTTCCTCGTGGTGCTCCGTGCCGAACGTTGCCGCGGCCAGCCGGGCGCTGGCTTGTTCCGAGAAACCGGTCTCGCCGAAAATCAGCGAGAAAGTTTTCAGGCGCGTGGCGCCGGTTTTCGCCATCAGGCCGACGACCGCCGTCGAATCCATGCCGCCCGAGAGGAACGCGCCGACGGGCACGTCCGCCACGCGGTGCGCGCGGATGGAATTCTCCAGTTGGTGCCGCAGGCCGTGGACGAAGTCGTGATAGTTTGTCGTGACACGGCCCGGAGCGGTGGGCGCGGGCAGGTGCCACCACGCGGCGGTCTTGGTCCAGCCCGCGGCGTCGACGGTGAGGCAGTGGCCGGGCGGCAGGT
This sequence comes from Lacunisphaera sp., assembly GCA_029945445.1. Lineage (GTDB taxonomy): Bacteria > Verrucomicrobiota > Verrucomicrobiia > Opitutales > Opitutaceae > Lacunisphaera. The sequence continues at coordinate 152,938 of JAQSCO010000009.1, forward strand.
TGGAAATGCCGTGGTAGATCGTGCGCGGCGCCGGCACGCTGAACCACGCAAGGTATTCGCCGACCGAGGTCGGATCGATCTCGCGGGCCACCTGCCCGCTCGCGAGGAGCGCGTTCAACTCGGAGGCAAAGACCACGCCGCCGTCCGGAAGGCGGGCGTAGTAGAGCGGCTTGATGCCGAGCGGGTCGCGCGCGGCGAAAAGTTTTTGTTCCGTCGCATCCCAGATGGCGAACGCGAACATCCCGCGCAGCCGCTCGAGGCAGGCCGGGCCGTGCAGGGCAAAGGCGGCGAGCAGCACCTCGGTGTCGCAGTTGGTCTTGAAATGCCAGCCGCCGAGTGCGAGTTCGGTCTGCAGTTCGCGGTAGTTGTAGATCGCGCCGTTGAAGATGAGGCTGAAGCGGCCGTCCGGGCTCACCATCGGCTGGTGGCCGTTGGCCGGGTCGATGATCGCGAGCCGGCACATGCCGAGCGTCACGGGTCCATTCGAGCCCAGGCCGCTGTCGTCGGGGCCGCGATGGCGCTCGCGTTTGACCATGCGCGCCACCGCATCCTCGCGCGCGGCGGGATTAAGTTTGGGCGAGAGGAGACCGGCTATGCCGCACATGGGGTAAAAACACTAAGAACAGCTTCGCCCCGTCGCTTCCCTGTCACGGAGGCGGCGAGGCCCGAAACAACTACGCTAATTCGCAAACCAATGGGGCCATTTGGACCCGGTCCCATCAAATGGACGACCCGCCTGCGTGGCAATGCCGTTTTCCCGCAAAGCCTTAGAGGCAAATGGCTTTGCTTATTTCCGCGGATTTGGCCGGTGACACCAGCAACGCCACCAGATGCAGGCCGAATTCCACTGCCGTGCCCGCGCCGCGCGAGGTCGTGATCTGGCCGTCGGTGACGATCCGTTCGGCCGCGAGAATGGCGGGCAGTTCGCTGGCGACCGAGAAATGGGCGGTGTAGCGCTTGCCGGCGAGCAGGCCGTAATCATTCAGCACGGTCGGCGCCGCGCAGATGGCTGCGAGCCAGCGGCCGGCGGCGTGGTGTTGCAGGACAATCTCGCGCACGCGCGGGTCGGCGCGGAGATTTTTCACGCCGGCGCCGCCAGGCAGGAACACCAAATCGAAGGTTTTGCCCAGCACGGCGGACAACGCGACGTCGGCATGCGCCGTGATGCCGCTGCGACCGGTCGCGTGACGGTTGTCGTTGAGCGACGCGACCGTGACCTCGACCTCGCCGCGCCGCAGGAGGTCGACGGGCGCGAACGCCTCCAATTCCTCGAAACCATCGGCAAGAATCACGAGCACGCTGGGCATAAAGGGGAAAGTAGTGGGCCCGATTCGCCAAGGCACCCAAAATCTTCGATATTGCCCTGCTGGGTGACGAGCGGACGGGGCTGGCGAAGGAGCAAGTATCAAGGGACAAGTATCGGCAGCGATCGCTGCATCTCCTTCTTGTTACTTGTCACTCGGTCCGTGATACTTTCACGGTGGCTTCCATCGCGAACAAACGTCTCGTCATCTTCGGCTGCGGCTACATCGGCTCGGCGGTCGCGCAGGCGGCGCTGACTGCGGGAGCACGCGTCGAGGCGCTGACGCGCAATCCCGAAAAAGCCGCCGCACTTCGCGCGCTGGGCCTGGCGAAGGTCGTCGTGGCCGACTTGGCCGCGTCCGACTGGCACGGGCAGATCGCGGGGGGCCCTGATTTTGTGGTGAATTGCGTCAGCGCCGGCGGCGGGCCGGACGGCTACCGGCAATCCTATGTCGCCGGCATGCAGTCGATCCTCGCCTGGGCGGGCGGAAGCGCGGCGCCGGTCGGCACCTTGGTCTACACCAGCAGCACCTCGGTTTATCCGCAGGGGGCCGGGGCGCTGGTCGACGAATCCGCTTCGGCGGATGGTGGCACGCCAAATGGCCGTATCATCCGCGACTCGGAGTTGCTGCTGCAAAACGCCCCGGTCGGCGCCGTGCGTCGCAGCTTCATCCTGCGGTTGGCCGGCATTTACGGGCCGGACCGGCATCATCTGCTCGACCAGCTTCGCACGGACGCCACTACGCTCGGCGGGTCCGGCGCGCATCGGCTGAATCTCGCCCATCGCGATGACATCGTCGCCGCGATTCTTGCCTGTCTGGGCGCTTCGCCGGCCGTGGCGAATGAGATATTCAACGTCGTGGACACCGCGCCGGCGATGCGGGAGGAAGTTGTCCGCTGGCTGGCGGCGAAGCTGGGGCGTCCGATGCCGGCGTTCGACGGCGGCACGACCGCCCGCCGCGGCGGGGCGCCGATGCCCGACCGGGTGATCAGCAGCGCCAAAATCCAGCGCGCGCTCGGCTGGCGGCCGCAATACCCCGACTACCGCACCGGCTTCGAAAAATTGTTGTCGCGTTAGCATTTTCCCTCTCTCAACTCTTTTGCCTCAGTTTCGCGTCAGCGAGAACTGAGGACAAACACCGGGCGGCGAGCACGCCGCAACGGTGCAAACGCTCAACCCTCAACTTTTCCCTCCCATGGCCGGCGTAGGCAAACTCCTCAAACAAGCCCAGAAAATGCAGAAGCAGATCGAGACGATGCAGGCATCGCTCGGGACGCAGGTGATCGACGTGTCGAGCGGCGGCGGTGCCGTGCAGATCAAGATCAACGGCGCGGGCAAGTTCCTCGCGTTCAAGCTCGACCCCGAGTTTCTCAAGGAGGCGCCGTCGCTTATCGAGGAGACGGTGCTCAACGCCGTGTCGGAGGCCACGCAGAAGGCGAAGGACCTCAACGAGTCCGAGATGCAGAAAATCTCCTCGGCCTTCCAGATGCCGGGGATGTTCTAGGATTTTGGATTCTGGATTCTCGATTTTGGATCGGCCGTCCCGAAGCCGGTTTCTGAAATCGAAAAGCAAGAATCGAAACTTAAAAATCCCATGACTCCCGCGCTCGAAAACCTGCAGAAGCAGCTGAAGCAGCTGCCGGGGATCGGCTATCGCTCGGCGGAACGCATCGCGTTGCACCTGCTGGTTGAGAAGCCCGGTCGCCTGCCGGAGCTGGTCGCGGCGCTGGAATCGGCGGCGCAGAAGGTCCGGCGCTGCACGATGTGCGGCAACCTGTCCGAGGAGGAACTTTGTCCGATCTGCGGGGACGAGAAGCGCCGCAGCGGCCAGGTGTGTGTCGTGGAATACGTACCCGACCTCGCCGCCATCGAGCGCTCCGGCGCCTACCGCGGCTGCTACCATGTGCTGCACGGCAAGCTCTCGCCGATCCGCGGCGTCGCGCCGGAGGACCTGAACCTCAGCTCGCTGCTGGCGCGCATCAATGCCGGGGAGATCACCGAGCTCATCCTCGCGCTGTCCAACGACGTCGAGGGCGAGGCGACCTGCCATTACCTGCTGGAGCGGCTCCCCAAGACCGGCGTGAAGGTGACGCGCATCGGCTTCGGCCTGCCGAGCGGCAGCGGCGTGCTTTACGCCGACGCCGTCACGCTGAAAAGCGCCCTTGAGGCCCGGCGGGATTATTCATGACTTGCCGCCGGCCCCCGGGCCGCTTTTAGTCCGTTTCCTGTTCTTTGCGGGCGTAGTATATCGGTATTATATGTGCTTCCCAAGCATGAGAGGAGGGTTCGACTCCCTCCGCCCGCACCACTTTTGTCCCCCGAATAGCTGAACCCCATCCCCCATGAAAAACATCCGATTCCTCCTCGCGCTGGCTCTGGCCAGCTTTGTCACCGCCGCCCTGGTCAACGCCGAAGAGCCCAAGAAGGAAGAGGCCAAGAAGCCCGCCGGCACCGAGGCCAAGTGCTGCATGAAGTCCGAAAAGAATCACGAAAAGTGCGCCCACGAGTGCTGCGTTGCCGCGGCCAAGGAAGGCAAGAATTGCGAGAAATGCGGTGGCACGAACGAGGTTAAGAAATAAGCCGCGTTCCCCGCGTAATTCTCCCCGCAGCCGCGCCCTCGGGCGCGGCTTTTTATTTGGCTTCAGCCTCGACCGCCGCCTCGCCGAGCCGCTTGTAGCGGTCCTTGATGCGGCGGGTGATGTCGTCGGTTGAGAGACCGTAGGTGGCGCGGAGGATGTCCACGTTGCTGCCGTGCTCGACGAACCGGTCGGGCCAGCCGACGCGCTCGACCGGCGTCGGGCAGTCGGCGTCCTGCAGCGCCTCGAGCACCGCGCTGCCGAAGCCGCCGGCGAGGACGTGGTCCTCCATCGTGACGATGAGCGGCACCACCGTGGCCTGGCTGAGCAGCAGCGTGCGGTCGAGCGGCTTGACGAAGCGCGCGTTGACGACCCCGACGGAGATTCCCTCCTCCTGCGCCAGCCGCGCGGCGATCTTCAGCGCCTCCTGCACCATCGGGCCCAGCGCCCAGATCATGATGTTGGAACCCTCGCGCAGCAGCTCGGCCGAGCCGACGGTGAGCGCGACGGGCTCGGCCTTGATCTTCGCCCCGGGGCCGGTGCCGCGCGGATAGCGGATGAAGCCCGGGCCGGGCAGCTGCAGCGAGGTGTGCAGCATGTCCACCAGCTCGTCTTCGTCCTTGGGCTGCATGACGGTGGCGTTGGGCACGCAGCGGAGGTAGGCGAGATCGAACAGGCCGTGGTGCGTCGGGCCGTCGTTGGGCGACAAGCCGGCGCGGTCCAGGCAGAAGGTCACGGGCAGGTTCTGCAGCGCGACGTCGTGGATGACCATGTCGTAGGCGCGCTGGAGGAAGGTGGAGTAGATGGCGCACACCGGCCGGAAGCCCTTCGTCGCAAGGCCGGCGGCGAACAGCACGGCGTGTTCCTCCGCGATGCCGACGTCGAAAAACTGCCCGGGCACTTCCCGGGCCAGCACCGACAGGCCGGTGCCGGCAGGCATGGCGGCGGTGATGCCGAGCACCTGCGGATTTTGTTTCGCGAAACGCGTGATCGCGGCGCCAAAGACATCCTGGTAATTCGGCAGCGCCCCGGGCGTGGCCTGCAGGCTTTCGCCGGTCTCGGGATCGAACGGGCTGGCCCCGTGGAATTTCTCCGGCGAGTTGACGGCGGCCTCGAGGCCCTTGCCCTTCTTGGTGAGCACGTGGATGAGCACGGGCACGTCGCAGTGCCGGGCGAACTCGAGGTTCTTGATCAGCGCGTCGACGTTGTGGCCGTCGACGGGGCCGAGGTAGCGCAGGCCGAATTTCTCGAAGAGCGATGACTCGACGAAGAAGTCCTTCGTCTCGCGTTTCCACTTGTGGTAAACCTTGTTCATCTCGACGCCGGTCGGGAAGCTCTTGAAGAACGCCTCCACGTCGTGGTGCAGCTTGTTGTAGGTCGGGCTCGTGCTGAGGCGGTTGAGGTAGCTGGCGATGGCCCCGACGTTCTTGGCGATGGACCACTCGTTGTCGTTGAGGATGACGATGAGCCGCTTGGTCGAGCTGACGACGTTGTTGAGCGCCTCGAGCGTCACGCCGCAGGTGAACGCCGCGTCGCCGCACACCGCGACCACGTGTTCGCCGGTGCCGCGCAGGTCGCGCGCCGTGGCCATGCCGAGTGCCGCGGAAAGGGCGGTGCCCGCGTGGCCGGCGCCGAAGGCGTCGTGCGGGCTCTCGGAGCGGTAGAGGAAACCGGAGGCGCCGCCGGACTTGCGGAGCTTGGCGAAGAATTCGCCCTGCCGGCCGGTGAGCAGCTTGTGCACGTAGCCTTGGTGGGCGACGTCGAAGACGATCTGGTCCGTCGGCGTGTGGAACACGCGGTGCAGCGCGATGGTCAGCTCGACCACGCCGAGGTTCGGGCCGACGTGGCCGCCGTTCTTGGCGGTAACCTCGATCAGCTCGTCGCGGATTTCCTGCGCGAGCTGCGGGAGCTGGGCGGGGGCGAGGGCCTGGACGTCGGCCGGGCCGGCGATGCGGGAGAGGAGGGTGGGGACGGACGGAGAAGAGCTCATCAGGGGACGCGCGGGCCGGCGGTCATTCCGCGCGGGTGGATTCGAACGGCTCGAAGGCGGCGCTGCCGTCCTTGGCTTTCTTGAGTTTCTCGATCTTCAGCTCGGCGTCCTTGAGGCGGGCCTCGCAGGCCTTGAGGAGCTTGGTGCCCTCCTCGTATTTGGCCAGCAGGTCGGCCAGCGGCACCTCGCCCGATTCCATCGAGTCAACGATGGCTTCAAGCTTGGTCAGGGCCGTTTCGAAGCTGAGTTTGGCGGTCTTGTCTGAATCCACGGGGCCAACATGCGCCCGGGGGGCGGGATTTCAATCAAACTTTGGCCGTTGAAACGGAGGGAAGAGCTTGCGGAAGCGCGAAAGAGCGGAAACGCGGAAAACACTGGAGCGGATTGCTTTCGCGTTTCCGGCCTCCCGCGCTTCCGCGATCTCTGGTTCCGGCTCTTCTGGCTGGCGTAGGACTGTGAATCTGTTCTCCATTCCGCTCCATGGCATGGTTTCCCCTGTTGGTCGTGGCGTTGATAATTCTGCGGCTGGTGGCGCAGCTGGCGCTCGAGGCCCTCAATCGCGCCGAGTCGCGGCGCAACGCTGCGGAGCGTCCGGCCGCGGTCGCCGAGGTCATGGACGAGCCGACCTACGCCAAGTCCGTGGACTACACGCAGGCAAAAAGCCGGTTCGCGTCGGTGGAATATGTCTACGACGTCACCATCCTGCTGGCCCTGCTTTTCAGCGGCGCGTTGCCGTGGCTGTGGCGGCACTTCGACGCGCTCGCGCCGGGCGCGGCGTGGAGCGGGGCGCTGTTCCTCGTGGTCACGATGATCCTGCTCGGCCTGCCGGGCCTGCCGCTGGCGTGGTGGTCGCAGTTCCGGCTCGAGGCGCGTTTCGGTTTCAACAAGAGCACGCTCGGCCTGTGGACCACCGACCAGGTGAAGTCCACGCTGCTGGGCCTCGCCATCGGTTTTCCGCTGGCGTGGGGGCTGCTCGCGCTCGTCGGCCGCGTCGGGCCGTGGTGGTGGGTGTGGGGCTTTGCGCTGCTGTTTGGCTTCCAGCTCCTGATGATGGTGCTCTACCCGAAGCTCATCCTGCCGCTTTTCAACCAGCTCACGCCGCTCCCCGACGGCGACGCACGCGCGCGACTGCTGGCGCTGGCCGACCGCACGGGTTTCCAGGCGAAGACGATCGAGGTGATGGACGGCAGCAAGCGCTCGGGCCACTCCAACGCCTTCTTCACGGGCTTCGGCCGCTTCCGCCGCATCGTGCTCTTCGACACGCTCATGGCGCAGCTGACGCAGGAGGAACTTGAGGCCGTGCTCGCGCACGAGATCGGCCACTACAAGTGTGGCCACATCCCGAAGGGACTCGCGCTCGTCGCGGTGCTGCAATTCGCCGCGTTCGGCATCGTGGCCTGGCTGGCCAACGCCCCGTGGTTCAACGCCACCTTCGGCCTGCCGTCGGGCGTGCTGGCGCCGACCTTCCTGCTCTTCGCGCTGCTCGGCGGGCTTGTGACGTTCTGGTTCACCTTCCTCGGCAACCGGCTGTCGCGAAAGAACGAATACGAGGCAGACGCCTTCGCCAAGCAGGCGATGAACTCCGCCGCCCCGATCATCGGCGCGCTGCGCAAGCTCTCGCAGAAAAATCTGTCGAACCTCACGCCGCACCCGCTCTATAGCGCGGTGTATTACTCGCACCCGACGCTGGTGGAGCGCGAGCGGTCGGTGAACCAAGCCTGAGGTGTGCTCACGAAACACACGAAACGACACGAAATGAAGATCACGGAGGCATGTCATTCTGAGCGCAGCAAGGAATCCAGTTCTGGCTTTGATTCGTGTCGTTTCGTGTCCTTTCGTGGGCAAACCGCCTTGGTTGGATTCCTTTTCTTCAGCTCGGTGGTCGCAGTCCACGCGCTCACCGTGGCCGCCTATAACGTCGAGAACTACACCATCGCCGACCGCATGGTGGACGGCTTCTACCGCGCGGCCTACCCGAAGCCTGAGAAAGAAAAGGCCGCGCTGCGGTCGGTCATCACCGGCCTCGCGCCCGACATCCTCGCGGTCGAGGAGATGGGGCCGCCGGCGTTCCTCGACGACTTCCGGCAGGAACTGAAGCAGGCCGGCCAGGATTTTCCCTTCACCGCCCTGCTCGAGGCGGTCGACCAGGACCGGCATGTCGCCGTGCTCTCCAAGATTCCGTTCAAGGAGGTGAAGCGGCACGCCGCGGTGCCCATCACCTATTTCGGCCGGAAGGAGAACGTGAAGCGTGGCGTGCTCGAGGTGGTCTTCGCGACGGCCGAGGGCGATTTCTCGGTCTTCGTCGTGCACCTGAAGAGCAAATACACCGAGCGCAAGGACGACCCCGAGTCGGCGTTGCAGCGCGCACTCGAAGCCGAGGCCGTGCGCGACCTCGTGCTGTCGCGCCATCCCGACCCGGCGAAGGCGAAGTTCATCATCTGCGGCGACTGGAACGACACGCGCGGCACGCGGCCGGTGAAGGCCATGCAGAAGCGCGGCGACACCGAGATCGGGGAGATCCTGCACGCCGCCGATTCGCGCGGCGAGACCTGGACGCACCACTACCGCAAGGAGGACAGCTACAGCCGCATCGACTACCTGCTGGTTTCTCCCGCGCTGAAACCCTTCGTGGCCGGCGGCCAGGCGACGATCGGGGACGGCCCCGGCGTCGCCGACGCCAGCGACCACCGCCCGGTCTTCCTGTCGCTGAAGCTCAACCCGGTGAAGTGACCGGGAACTTTGATTCTAATCGCGCCAGGGCAGAAGTGGTCGTCGCCGGTTTCCCGCTCGGCGACTGGACTTCGACAAGGCTACGGCGCGCAAGCCGGCGTCGGGGTGAAATCAGAACAGAAGCCAGGCCGAGTATCTTGCCGTTTCTTACTTCGCCGTGACCGTCACGGACACCGAGCTCTCGCCCGCGCTGCTGCGGAAGAAGAGGGAGCCGGCGCCGGGTTTGCCGCCCTGGATCGGGATCGTGACGCTCATTGAGCCGGCGGGCACCATCACCTCGGGCATGATGACGCTCTGGGCGATGTCGGTGGTGACGTCGATCAGCATGCCGCCGGCGGGGGCGGGCTGCGGGATCGTGAAAGTCAGCGCCTGCTGCTCACCGGTGCGGAGCACGACGGCGGCGGGCGTCACCTGAAAGCTGATGGCGTCGACGCGGAACGAGCCGACGTCGAGCGACCCGGCGGGGCCGTTGACCGTGAGCTTGTAGCTCTGGCCCGGGGCGACCGGCGGGACGAAGAAGCTGAGCGAACTCGGCGACTCGAAGACGGTGCGGGTGGGGGTGGCGCTGAAGTAGACGATGTCGGCCGTGCTGAAGCCGGCGCCGAGGACGCTGACGCGCGAGCCGACCGGGGCGCGCGTGGCCTCGGAGCGGATGACGTAGCGGCCGGCGATCTTCATCGTCTGCAGCTCCGAGTAGACCTCGGTGGTGCGGCCGTCGGTCTGGCCCTCGATCCGGTAGTTGCAGATGAAGTAGTAGGAAGCGCGGTCGCGGCCGGCGGGCAGCTGGTAGTCGAACTCCCAGATGTCGCCGTTCACGTTGCTCTTGGACATCGGGTAGCTGCGGCCGTCGATGATGATGCGCGGCGTGATGCTGGCGGTCTCGACCCGGCCGGATTCCGGGTGGAAGCTCGCCGTGATCGTGTAGATCTGCGAAGGATTCTGCGGGACGGTGTCCGGCGTCAGGTTCGTGATCGTGAAATTGCAGCCGGCGAGCAGCAGCATGGCGGCCGCGGCGAAGATCGCCGGGAAAATTCTGCTCGCGTGAAGGAAGGGAGTCTTATGCATTTGGGTTTGTGGACCGCTTCCGGCCGCGTAGGCCGTTGGCAGATCGTAAATTGACTCGTTTCATAATGGCCGGATTCCCCTCAGGGCAAGAAAAAGCGCAGGAGATGCCAGTGACGCCGCCCGCGTCGCCGCTGGGCGTCTATGTCCATGTGCCGTTCTGCGCGACCACCTGCGATTTCTGCGCGTTCTACCAAACGGTCCCCAAGGGCGACGCTGTGAGGCAGTATCTCGATGGAGTGGAGTCGGAAGCAGGCCTCGTCAGCTGGGACGGGCGCCCGGTGGCGACCGCGTTCTGGGGTGGCGGCACGCCGGGGCTGCTCAAGGCCGCGGAGATCGAGCGCCTCGGCCGCACGATGCTGCTCTATTGCGGCGGGCAGCCGGCCGAGTGGTCGGTCGAGCTGGCGCCCGCGACTGTCACCGACGAGCGGCTGGCGGTGTTGAAGCAGCTCGGTGTGACCCGCATCTCGATGGGCGTGCAGAGCTTTAATGAGCCCTTGCTCGACGCGCTCGGCCGGCAGCACACTTCCCACCAGGTCTACCGCGCCTACGACCTGATCCGCGCGCAGGGCTTTGCCAGCGTGAACATTGACCTGATGTTCGCCCTGCCCGGGCAGACCGAGGCACAATGGCGGGCGGACCTTGACGAGGCGATGCGCCTGGCGCCCGACCACCTCTCGACCTACTGCCTGACCTTCGAGGAGGACACGGCGCTGTGGGTGAAGCTCTCGCAGGGCAAGGTGAAGCTCGACGCGGACAAGGAGGCGGTTTTCTATCAGCGCACCTGGGACTATCTCCGCGCGGCGGGTTTCGCGCAGTATGAGGTCTCGAATTACACGCGTCCCGGCCACGCCTGCCGGCACAACCTCAATACCTGGCACATGCACGAATGGGTCGGGCTCGGGCCCTCGGCCGCGTCGCAGCACGCCGGCTGGCGCAGCAGCAACCCGGCCGATCTCGGGCTGTGGCTGGCGGATGTCGCCGCCGGGCGCCGCGCCACGACCGACCGCACGCCGCTGACCAACGACTTGCTCGCGTCCGACGCCGTCATCTTCGGCCTGCGCATGAACGACGGCGTGTCGCTCCCGCGGCTGCGCAAGCGCTTCCCGACGCCTCACTGGAAGGGTTTGGAGGAACTGCTGCCGAAGCTCCTGTTCGGCGGATTGCTGACCGCGACGATCGAGGGCCGCATCAGCCTGACCGACCGCGGCCGGTTGGTGGCGGACGCGATCGGCGCGGAAATCCTTGAGGCTTTCGAATCCGCGGTAAAGGTGGAGTGACATGATCCGCTCCTTCCTGCCTGTCGTCCTGCTCGCCGCCCTGTTCTCCGCCGGGTGCCACTCGGCCCGGGTGGATCCGCTGACCGAGCCGCTGGTCGCACGTTTCTACCTCGAGTCCCGGCCGGGCGAGGCCGGCCTCTCGGTGCGGCTGCCGATCAGCAACGTCCAGATCACCGTCAACCCCAAGCCCGTGTTCGTCGAGACCGACATCGTGGACGCCGACCTCATCCGCGTGAAGCTCGGCTGGTGCATGATGGTGAAGTTCACGCCCGCGGCCGGCCGCGACCTCTACCGGCTGTCCGCGGCCAGCATGGGCCGGCGCCTAGTCCTGTCGCTCAACGACAACGCGGCCGGTGCCCGGCGCATCGACGAGGTCATGGGGCAGGGGGGCTTGCTGACCTTTGTCGAGGTGGATGATGTCAACCTGCCGCCGCTCGTGGAGCGGCTGAAGCGCACCTCGGCCGACATCGCCAAGCGGAATCACTGAGCGTCGTGCAACTGGTCAGAGGTGCCATCTTCAGCCTGTGCCTCACGGGCTTCGCCTCCGCCCAGCGGATCGAGTTCAGCTGGCCGACGCCCAACCGCGCGTGGGAGCAGGGCAAGTCCTTCGAGGCCTGGGTGCAGCCGACCGTATCGGGCGATCCCGAGTCGGGGCTGTTCGGCTGCGTGCGCAGCGGCGGCACGCAATTCCACGAAGGCCTCGACATCCGCGCGGTCTCAAGGGACTCCCGCGGCGAGCCGGCCGACAAGATCACCGCGGCCATGGAAGGCGTCGTGCGCCACGTGAACAGTTCCCCGGGCAACAGCAACTACGGCCGCTACATCGTGCTCGAGCATCCCGGTGTCGAGCCGGCGGTCTACACGCTCTACGCGCACCTCGCGAAAATCGAGCCGGGCATCGCGCCGGGTGTGACCGTGACGCGCGGGCAAGTCATCGGCCTGATGGGTCGCAGCGAGGGCAGCAGCGCCATTCCGAAGGACCGCGCGCACATGCATTTCGAGATCGGGCTGGTGCTGACGAAGGATTTTTCGTCGTGGTATCAGTGGAAGAAATTCGGCAGCCCCAACGAGCACGGCCCCTGGAACGGCATGAACCTGCTGGGCATCGACGCGAATGACTTCCTGCGCGAATGGCGGCAGCGCAAGGTGGACAACTTCCAGCAATACTTCGACCGCATGCGCAGCGTCGTGAAGGTGCGCGTCGCGACGAGCCACGTGCCGGATTTCATCACCCGTTACCCCGCGCTCCTGCGCACGCCGAGGCCCGCCGGCCTCGTGGCGGGGTGGGAGATCGAGTGCAACTCGACCGGCCTGCCGTTCGCGTGGACCCCGCTCAGCCCGACCGACGTCATGGGCATGCGCCCAAACTCGGCGCAGATCGTCTCGGCGGACGCCGCCATTCTTCGCGCCTACCGCTGCAAGTCCCTCGCCAAGCCGCGCGGCTCCGGCTCCGTGCCCGGCAGCGACCTCACGACGATGCTGCAGCAGGTGTTCGGGCTGCGGTAGGGCCCAATCGGTGGAAGGCCCGCGTCCCGGCGGGCCGGTTTCGTTTCTCCCGGATGGGCCGCCCGGCCAATCGCCGGCGCGGCGCCCGTCGGTCCAATGTCAACTAATAGTATACTACACGCCCGGCGCCGCCCGATCTTTAGTATACTATTAGTTGACATTGCCTTGGCGGCCAGCGCGCCTCGCCTGGCCCGGCTTGTCACTCCCGCAGCCAGCGAAGATAGAGCGCGGCCAGACCGAGGTCCGTCAGCGCCAGCGCGCTGGCTTGGACGGGGAAGCGGCCGGACGCGACGCCGCCGAGAACCAGGAGGCCGAAGGTGATCTTGCACGCGGCGCCCACGGCGAGCGTCGGGCGGTTCAGTTTTCCCGCCAGCGCCATGGCGAGGTAGCCGAGGCCGAGGATGAGGATCCAACTCGCCACCAACCAGAGGTAGAACGCCGGGGCCTCGGGCAAGCCGAAGAGCGTGCGCAACGGCGCGAGGGGCGGGAGAAAGAAAAGCATGCCCGTGACGTTGATCAGGAAACTGGCCCACAACAGCCGCGTCTGGCCGGGGCGGAGCGGTTGCAGGGTGATGGACATGGCCGGCTTGCGCTCAGCTCTGTGGCTTCAGGTGCCGGAGGAGCTTCAGGAACTCGGGATCGTTCTTGAGGATCTCGAGGTCGGGGTCCTGCTGCATCCAGTCGAGGTCGTCGTAGCCCAGCGAGAGCGCCTTGCGGAGCGAGCGGAGGGCGTCGGGGCGCTTGCGGCACAGCGCGAGGCTGCAGGCCAGGTTGTAGTGCGCCGTGGGATTCTTGGGGTCGAGGCGCACGAGCTTGCGGTCCATTTTCAGCCCGTCGGCGATGCGGCCGACCTTGGTGTAGAGCCCGCCGAGCAGGCCGACGACGTCCACATAGTCGGGGCAGCGGCGGTGGACCGCCTCGAAAAACTCGATTTCAAATTGGGGATCGGGCTTGGACGTCTTGGCCATGGCTACTTCTTCAGGCGGTTCGGGCAGCGGCCGGCGGAACGGAAGGCGATGCACTGGGCGCTGACCTGCAGGCGCTGGGAGACGGGCTTGAGGCCGAGCTTGAGCGAGACGGTGCTGCCATACCATTCCATGAACGGGGCGCTGATTTCGAAAATCTTGTCGCAGTCCACGCAGACGACCTGCGCGACCTGGGTGCCGCCGGTGCCGGCGGGCATGTAGAATTTCTCGCCGGAGCCGATGTCCACCTCGCGCAGGATGTTGCTCCCGGTCATCAGCGGCAGCGTGCGGTAGACCGTGGCTCGCGACACGGAATCGTCGATGGCGCGGGCCCGGGTGAGCAGCTGCTCGGCGGTGAAATGCTCCTTCTGGGCGAAGGCCGCGTCGAAAATCGCCAGGCGCTGGTTGGTCACGCGCAGGCCTTGCTGGGCCAGATAGGCTTGGAACTTTTCGCGGGCGGTGTCGACACTCACTGAGAGGAATGTCGGCGCGGGGGCCGCGGGCTGTCAAAATGAAACTGGTGCCATGGGCATGGAGGGCCCAACTCCCGCTGGGCCGCGGCGCAACAGGAGCTGAGCCCTCCCGCCTGAGTCGGAAACACGTTGCCACGCCGCGGGGCCCGTTCTCTCTTGGGCAGATGATCGTGGGCGTCCAGCCGCTGGCGGGGTTCGACAAGCTCCTGCACTACTCGGTGCCGGAGACGCTCCGCGCCGCCCTGCGGGCCGGCTCGCTGGTGCGCGTGCCGATCATGAACCGCTCGCACCTCGCCCTTGTGCTGGAGACAAACGCCGTGCCGGACGTGCCGGTCGCGAAGCTCAAGGCCGTCAGCGCGGTGCTGCACGATTTCCCGGCCCTGACGCCCGACCTGCTCGAGCTCGCGCGCTGGATGTCCGGCTACTACGCCGCCCGCATGGAGGGCGTGCTGGAGGCGATGATCCCCGCCGCGGTCCGCGGCGAGGCGCAGCTCAAGTCCGAGAAATACCTGAGCCTCGTCGACCCGGTCGCACCTGAGCGGCTCGTCGCGCTGCGCAAGAAGGCCCCGCAGCAGGCGCGGCTCCTCGAGTTTCTCCAGCAGCAGTTCCGGCCGGTGAAGAAATCCCTCGTGCTGTCGCGGCTCGACGCCACCGCCGCCGTCGTGAGCGCGCTGCTCAAGCGCGGCCTCGTGCGCGAGGAGGTGCGGCACGTCGAACGCGTCGCTTACCCGGACAACTGGACGGGCGGCGAGGTCGTGACCGGTCTGCCGCCGAAGCTCATGGACGAGCAGGCCGCCGTCGTGAAATCCGTCGGCGAAAGCCTGACGAAAGGGAAATTTGCCGTGCACCTGCTGCATGGCGTCACCGGCTCGGGCAAGACCGAGGTCTATCTCCGTGCCGTCGAGCAGGTGCTGGCCGCGGGCGGCAGCGCCATCTACCTCGTGCCGGAGGTCGCGCTGACGCCCCAGACCGTGGCGCGGCTGCGCGGGCGCTTTGAGTCGGCCGGCCACCAGACGGTCGTCTGGCACAGCCACCTGAGCGAGGGCGAGCGGCTCGACGGCTGGACCGCGCTGGCGACAGGCAAGGCGAGGGTGGTCGTCGGCGCGCGCTCCGCGGTGTTCGCCCCGGTGCGCGACCTGCGGCTCATCGTCGTGGACGAAGAACACGAGCCGGCCTACAAGCAGGACGAGACGCCGCGCTACCACGGGCGCGACGTGGCGGTTTACCGGGCCAAGCTCGCGAGTGCCGTCTGCCTGCTCGGCTCGGCGACGCCCTCGCTGGAGTCCTTCGCCAACGTCCGCGCCGGCAAATACCAACTCGACCTACTGCTGAAGCGCGTCGACGACAAGAAACTCCCCGACATCCACATCGTGGACATGCGCATCGAGGTGATGCGCCAGCGCGGGCTCGTGACCCTCTCGCGGGTGCTGGTGGACCACATGCACCAGCGCTTCGCGCGGAAGGAGCAGATCATTCTCTTCATCAACCGCCGCGGCTACTCGTCGAGCATGCAATGTCGCAAGTGCGGCCACGTGGAGGAGTGCCCGCATTGCAGCGTGGCGATGACCTACCACCGGGCGGACGAGACCTTGAAGTGCCACCTGTGCGGCCACCAGCGCGGTGCGCCGGCGGTGTGCCCGAGCTGCGCGGCGCCCGACATTCGCTGGCGCGGGCTCGGCACGCAGCGCGTCGAGGAGGCGGTGCGGCGCGTGCTGCCGCGCGCGCGGCTCGAGCGCATGGACACGGACACCATGGCGAAGAAACACCGGTTCCGGCAGATCCTCGGTGATTTCCGCGCCGGCAAGATCGACGTGCTCATCGGCACGCAGATGATCGGCAAGGGGCTGGATTTCCCGAATGTCACGCTCGTCGGCCTCGTCGACGCCGACCTCTCGATGCACGTGCCGGACTTCCGCGCGAACGAGCGCACCTTCCAGCTCATTGTGCAGGTGGCCGGCCGGGCCGGACGCGGCGATCGCGCGGGCGAGGTCATCGTGCAGACCTTCACGCCGAAGGCCGACGCCATCCAGTTTGCGAAGCGGTCGGACTTCGACGGATTTGCCGAGGCCGAGCTGGCCGTGCGCAAGAAGTTCAACTATCCGCCCTACCGGCACCTGATCCATCACCTGTTCCGCGGGCCGAATCCGGAGAAGATCCGGTTCTTCGCCGAGCACTGGGTGAAGCAGGTCGAGAAGACGCTCGGCGGCGCCGTGGAGATCCGCGGCCCGGTCCCGTCGCCGATCGAGAAGGTGAAGGACGAGTATCGTTTCCAGATCTGGTATTTCTGCGCGCGCGCCACGAAGGTCGTGCCGGAGCTCGTAAAGCTGCAAGCCACGGTCAAATGGCCGGCCGACGTCACGCAGGTGCTCGACGTTGACCCGATGAGCCTGATGTGACCAATATACGCCAATGCGGATCTACTTCATGGGCATTTGCGGGACGGCGATGGGCAACGCCGCGTTGCTGGCGCGTGCCGCCGGCCATGAGGTCTCCGGCGCCGACCAGGGTGTCTACCCGCCGATGAGCACGGTGCTCGCCGCGGCGGGCATCACCTTGCACGAGGGCTACGACCCGGCGCGGCTGGAAAAACTCGCGCCCGAGCTCGTGGTCGTCGGCAACGCCATGTCGCGCGGCAACCCCGAGGTCGAGTGGCTACTCGACACCCGCGCCATCCGCTACACGTCGCTGCCCGCGCTGCTTTACGACTCGGTGCTCTCGGTGCGCCGCAACATCGTCGTCGCTGGCACGCACGGCAAGACGACCACGACGGCGCTTACGGCCTTCCTGCTGCGCGAGAACGGCCGCGACCCGGGTTTCCTGATCGGCGGCGTGCCGCTCGACCCCCCGGTCGGCAGCGAGCTCGGCACGCTGGCGGATCCGTTTGTCATCGAGGGCGACGAATACGACAGCGCGTTCTTCGACAAGCGCAGCAAATTCATCCACTATGCGCCGCATATCGCGGTGCTGAACAACCTCGAATTCGACCACGCCGACATTTTCCGCGACCTCGCCGACGTGCAGCGCACCTTCTTCCACCTGACCCGCATCGTGCCGCGCAATGGCTGGATCGTGCTCAACGGCGACGACACCAACCTCGCCGCGCTCGGGCCGCTGCGGTGGACGCGGGTGGTGCGCGTCGGCACGGGGGAGAAGAACGACCTGCGGATCGTAGGCTTCACCGAGACGGCGGACGGCGCCAGCTTCAAGCTCCGCTGGTGGGGCGAGCCCTGGGCGGACGTGCGCTGGACGCAGCCGGGCCTCTTCAATGCGCGCAACGCCGCCATGGCCGCCTGCGCCGCCGGCCTCGCACTGCACGCGGGCAACCCGATGAAATTGAAACTGGACGCGCTCGCGCGCTTCCGCGGCGTGAGGCGTCGGCAGGAACTGCTGATGAACACGCCGCAGCTGAAGGTCGTTGAGGATTTCGGCCACCACCCGACGGCGCTGGCGGAGACACTGCAGTCGTTCCGCGCGCGTTTCCCGGGGCACGTCATCCACGCGGCGTTCGAGCCGCGCAGTAACACGTCGCGGAAGCGAATCCTGCAGGCGGCCTTCATGCGCGCGCTGGCGCTGGCCGACGAAGTCTACCTCGGCGCCGTGGCCCGCCCGGAGCTGCTGAAGGACGAGGAGCGCTTCGACATCGAGGCCGTCATCCAGCACCTCGCCACGCAGGGGGTCAACGCCTACACGGCGCCGACGCACGCGGCGCTGCTCGAGATTCTCCGGAAGAACACGGCGGAAATCACCGACCGGCCTCAGCTCGTGGTGTTCTTCACCAACGGATCGTTCGACGGGATCATCGGGAAGTTTGTCGCCGCGAACAAGGCGACCTGATCACTGCGCCTGCTTGGCGACCTTGAATTCCGCGGGCTGCTCGCCCTTGGGCAACGCGAGCAGGTCGTAGTCCTGGTAGCCGGTGATCTTCACGTCGACGAATTCGCCGACGGGCAGCTCGCGCGGCACATAGACGCGGCCGTCGATGTCGGGGGCGTCGGCTTCGCCGCGGGCGACGCCGGGTTCCTCGACGAGGACCTTCAGAGTTTGGCCGACGTAGCTCTTGCTGACTTGACCGGCAATTTCCTGCTGCAGGGCCATGAGCTTGTGCCAGCGGGCTTCCTTCACCTTGGGCGCGATCTGATCGGGCATCTTGGCGCCGCGGGTGCCTTCCTCCTGCGAGTAACGGAACACGCCGAGGCGCTCGAACTTCGTCGCCTTGATGAACTCGCAGAGCTCGGCGACGTCGGCGTCGGTCTCGCCGGGGAAACCGACGATGAAAGTGGTGCGGACCGCGATGCCCGGGATCCCGGCGCGGATGCGCTTGATGAGGTCACGGATGTAGTCGCCGCTCGTCTCGCGCTGCATGCGCGCGAGCATGTTGTCGCTGATGTGCTGGAGCGGGATGTCGATGTAGCGGGCGACCTTCGGGCATTCGGCGATGGTCTTGATCAGCTCGTCGCTCCAGTGGGCCGGGTGCGTATAGAGCAGGCGGATCCAGAAGTCGCCCTCGATGGCGTTGAGCTCGCGGAGGAGGGTGGTGAGGGCGGTGCCGCGGGAAGAATCGACCGGCGTGCGCGGGTTCGGGCGCTGCTCCCAGGTGTCCATGCCGAAGAAGGTCGTGTCCTGGGAGATCAGGTTGAGCTCCTTCACGCCTTCGCGCACGAGCTGGCGGGCCTCCTGGACGACGCTGTCCACGGTGCGGCTGCGGTGGCGGCCGCGGATCTGCGGGATGATGCAGAAGGTGCACGGGTGGTTGCAGCCCTCGGCGATCTTGACGTAGGCAAAATGAGCCGGCGTGAGCCGGAAGCGCGGCGTGTCGTAGTCCGGGATGTAGGTGGACTTGCCCTCGATGAAATTGACCGGCGCCTCCTTCGGCCCGTTTTTCCCGCGCTCCTTGGCGTAGATGGCCTCGATGATCGGCGCGACCTTGGTGACCTGGTCGAGGCCGATGAAGGCGTCGACCTCGTCGTGCAGCGAGTTCGAGAGATCCTTTGAGAAGCGCTGGGCCATGCAGCCGGCGACAATGAGCTTCTGCTCCTTGCGGCGTTTCTTCATGCCCTTGTTCTGGTGGACCTCGAGGATGTGGCCGATCGACTCCTCCTTGGACGAGTCGATGAACGAGCAGGTGTTGACGATCACGACGTCCGCCAGCTCGGCCTCGGGGATGACCTTCATGCCGGCCTGGTGGAGATGGCCGACCATGATCTCGCTATCGACGAGGTTTTTCGCGCACCCGAGGGAGATGAGGCTGACTTTGATCATGTGCTATAAAGCAAAAAGGCGCGCCACGAGGGGCGCGCGCTGGGGAGCGAAAAGCGGCCCGCGGCTTACTTCTTGGCCTTGCTGATGGCGGCCTTGAGGCGGGCATTGCGGCGCTTATGATAGGCGACGCGGCGTTTCTTCTTGATGTGCTTGTTGAGTTGTTGACCCATGGATTGTTGGTGTGAGGGGAAACTTGTGCCTGAAAAGCCGCGCGTTAGTCAAGCGCCTCAATAACGCGCCAAACCAAGGTCGATTTGCTCCGCCCAGGCGTTGATGCCGCCGGCCACATTGGTGGCGTTGGCGAACCCGTTGGCGCGCAGGAACTGGGTCACCCGCTGGCTGCGGGTGCCGTGATGGCAAAAGACCAGGATTGGCCGGTCGCGGGGGAGGTCATCGAGGTTTTCCGGGATCTGCCGCATGGGCATGTGCCGGCTGCCCGCCACGGCGCAGATCGCCACCTCGAACGGCTCGCGCACATCGAGCAGCAGGGCGCCGTCGCGGAGCAATTGCGCGGCGGTGGCAACGTCGACTTCGAGCGGCAGATCCATGGGCAGGGCCGTGCAACATGCGAGCGCGGACCGGGAAAGCAAACCCAGTTCTCGGTTGACCCCCCGCGAGCCTGATAAGACCTATAGGACGTATAAGCCCTATGCCCGAGAGATTTGTAGTCATCATGGCCGGCGGCCGCGGCGAGCGGTTCTGGCCCCAAAGCCGCGAGGCCACCCCCAAGCACCTGCTGCCCATCGTCGGCGACAAGCCGATGCTGGCCCAGACCGTCGACCGGGTGGCGGGCGTTGTGCCGCGGGAGAACGTCTTTGTCATCACGACCCAGGCCCAGCTCGCGGGCTGCCGGGGCGCCTGCCCGGACCTGCCGCCGGCCAACATCGTCGCCGAGCCCATGGGCCGCGACACCGCCGCCGCCACCGGCCTCGCCATGCTGCTGGTCAAGCAGCGCAACCCGACGGCGGCCTTCGCCATGCTGCCGGCCGACCATGTCATCAAGGACACGGTCGAATACGCCAAGCTGCTCAGCATCGCGTTCGAGTCCGCCGAGTCGGCCGATGTGCTCGTGACGCTCGGCATCAAGCCCGCGGCGCCCGAGACGGGCTTCGGCTACATCCACCAGGCCGGCCTGTGGCGCAAGGTCGGCGGACATGACGTGATGGCCGTGAAGCGCTTCGTCGAGAAACCCGACCTCGAGACGGCCCAGGGTTACCTGGCCTCGGGCGAATATTTCTGGAACGCCGGCATGTTCGTCTGGCGCGTGCCGGTCGTGGAGGCCGCGTTCAAGGCGCATGCCGCCGAGCTTTACGCCGGGCTGGCCAAGCTCGAGGCCGCGGCGAAGTCCGCCGGCGGCTGGGCCAAGGCGCTCGCCGAGGTTTATCCGACACTGAAGAAAGTCTCCGTGGACTACGCGCTGATGGAAAAGTCCACCAACGTGGTCGTGGTGCCGGCGACGTTTGACTGGGACGACGTTGGCGCGTGGCCGGCGATCGCCAAGCATTTCACGCCGGACGCGCACGGCAATGTCCTGCGCGGCCACGCGATGGTCGAGGGCGGCACCCACAACATCGTTGTCTCGACCGACGGCCACTTGGTCGGCGTGATCGGCGTGAGCGATCTCGTCGTGGTGCACACGCCCGAGGCGACGCTCGTTTGCCCCAAGGACAAGGCGCAGGAAATCAAGACGCTGCTCGAGCGGTTGAAGCAGGATCCCGCGAAGACGAAGTTTTTGTGAGCGCCATGCGCTGCCTGGGCATCGATTACGGCACGAAGCGCGTCGGTCTCGCCCACGGCGACGAGATCGGGGTGGCCACACCGCTGCCGGCGCTCATTGACGCCGACGAGTCGGTGCGCTGGCAGAAGCTCGGCGAGCTCATCAAGGTGCGGCGCATCACCGACCTCGTGCTGGGTTATCCCTACAACATGGACGGCTCGGTCGGATTCAAGGCGAAGGAAGTCGACGCCTTCGCCGCCCGGCTGAAGGCGGCGTCCGGCCTGCCGGTGCACTTGGTGGACGAGACGCTCACCAGCAACGAGGCGGAGTCCTCGATCGCGAAGAAGGACCGGCGCCACGTGCGCGCCAGCGGCCTCGTCGACTCACGGGCGGCCTGTTTGATTTTGCAGGACTACCTCGACCAACACCTGCCCCCGGTGCCGCCTGCGGAGTGAGCGGCACCGGACTCCCGGGCTCAGGCAGGGAGCTTCAATCCAAGCACGGTTGGCAGTTCGGCGAGGCTGTCCAGTACGCGGTCGTGGTGCCGCCGCAGTTTTTCGCCCGGATGATGGCCCGCGGCCACGAGCACGCAATCGACGCCGATCTCCCGGGCGACCTCGAGGTCGTGCAGCGTGTCGCCGATCAGGAGAATTTCGCGGGGTGGCAGGCCGAGCTTCGCCACTTGGGTGCGCCCGAGGTCCGCCTTGCTGTGGGCGTAGATGTTGTCGAGGCCTTCTAGATGCGTGAAGAGCGGCGTCAGCCCGAAGTGATCCACGATTTCCAGCAGGGTTTGGTGCGGGTAGGCGGAAAGGATGGATTGGGTCAGCCCGGCGACCTGAATGGCGGCGACGATACGGCGGACGTCGGGATGGAGGGCGCAGTCCAGTCGGTGGGCGTCATAGCCGTCCATCCACTCGGCACCCAAGTCCCTGAAGCTGTCCTTGGCCGGGTCGAAGCCGAGCCGGGCGTAGTAGTCGCGCACGGGAAAATCGAAGACGGTGTGGTAGCGCGCCCGGTTGAGTTCCGGCAGTCCGCGACGGCGGAGGAGGACGTTCATGACTCGCAGGGAGTAGTCGAGGTCATCCAGCAGGGTGCCGTTCCAGTCCCAGATGATGTGGCGGTAGCCGGGTTGATTCACGGAGCGCCAGACTGCCGGCCGGCGGCGGTTTCGCTCAACTCTTTTCCGTTTAGGTCGCCGCGGCATCTCCGGCTTGCCGCGGAGCGCCGCTCCGCCCAGTTTGCAGCGGATGAACAAGCGCCCCCCCGCCTTCCTGTCGCGCTGGAAATGCACCTGTGCCTACGACGGCACGCACTTCAACGGCTTCCAGAGCCAGGAGGGCGGCAACACCGTCCAGGACCTCGTCGAGCGGCAGCTGGCAAAGACCTTCGGCGCGAAAATCCGGATCCATGGCAGCGGCCGCACGGATTCCGGCGTGCACGCGCGGGCGCAGGTGTTCCATTTCGACGCCGCATGGAAGCACGGCGCCGACAAACTGCGCGTGGCGCTGCAGACCGGGCTGCCGAAGTCCATTCGACTGACCACGCTGCGCAAGGCGTCGCCGAAATTCCACGCCCGCTTTGACGCGAAGGGGAAGGTCTACCGCTACCACATCTACCTCGGCATGGCGGACCCGTTCACGACGGCGTGGTGCTGGTCGGTGCCGCGCGAGCTGGACTGGAAGGCGGTCGAGGCCGCGGCGAAGGTCCTTCGCGGCCTGCACGACTTCTGGGCCTTCTCCGGTGAGAACGATCGCACCTACGAGACGACCGTGCGCGACCTGCGCCGGCTCGACATTAGGCGGCGCGGGCGGAACGTCACGTTCACCTTCGAGGCCGACGGGTTTCTCTACAAGATGGTGCGCAGTCTGACCGGCGCACTGGTGAATGTCGGCCTCGGCAAGCTCACCGCGGCTGAGATCACGGAGCTGCTGAAAACGCGCAAGCGCATCCCGGCCGTGCAGACGGCCCCGCCGCAGGGGCTGTTTCTGGAGAAAGTGATCTACTGAACAATGCATCGCACAGGAGGTAACGGAGCAAACAGAGGTTTCCTTTCTCCGTTCACTCTGTTTCCTCCTGTGACGTCCCGATGAATCCGGCGGTCAAACAACTCTGGCGCGACAAGCTTGATGTGGTTTTCCCGCGGAGCTGCGTGCATTGCGGCGGGGTGGTGGAGGGCGGGCGGCTGCGGCACTTGTGCCCGGCGTGCGAGCGGCAGCTGTTTGTCGTCGAGGCGCCGCATTGCACGACGTGCGGTCATCCCTTCTACGGCGAAACGGAGGTCAACCGCCTCTGCGAGCACTGCGAGGCGCTCGTGCCGGAGTTCGGCGAGGGCAAGACGGCGATCCTGTTGAAAGGCCCGGGCCGTTCCCTCGTGCATGCGCTCAAATACCACCATGGCCTGCATGTGCTGGAGGACATCGCGGCCATCATGGCGGCGACACCGGGCTATGCGGCCTACCTGCGCGGGGCAGTGCTGGTGCCGGTGCCTTTGCATCCGCGAAAATTGCGCGAGCGGCGCTACAACCAGAGCCTTTTCCTGGCCGAGTGCGCGATGCAGGCGACGGCGGGGGAGGCCCGCGTGGAGGAATTGCTTTGCCGGGCGGTGGATACGGTATCGCAGACGCATTACGACCGCGAGGCGCGCCAGAAGAACCTGAAAAATGCCTTTGCTTTGGCTCCGGGCGCCACCATTAATCCGGCCCAGCGTTACGTGCTGGTCGATGATGTTTTTACAACCGGTTCCACTCTCAATGCCTGCGCCACGGTCCTTCGCCGGGGCGGTGCGCTGAACCTCGACGTCGTCACCTTCGGGCACGGTTAAGCTATCTCCGCATGACACATTTCGCGAAACCCAAACTGCCGTCGGCCCCGTCCGCCTCGGCCGGCCAAAAGACCAGGAAGAAAAAGGTCAACACCGAGGGCCTGTGGACCAAGTGCCCGGTCTCGGGGGAAATCGTCTTCAACAAGGACCTGGAGGCCAACCTCATGGTCGTGCCGAAGAGCGGCTATCATTTCCCGATCGGCTGCCGCGAGCGCATCAAGAGCATGGTGGACGAGGGGACCTTCGTGGAGTTCGACGCCGGCGTGAAGTCGGCCGACCCGCTGAAGTTCGTCGACTCGGCCGCGTATCCCGACCGCATCAAGCGCTACGAGAAGGACAGCGGCCTGCCCGAGGCGGTCATCTGCGGCCTCGGCAAGATCGACGGCATGGAGGTGTCGCTCGCCGTGATGGATTTCCGGTTCTGCGGCGGCGCCATGGGCGCGGCGGTCGGCGAAAAGATCACCCGCGCCATCGAGCGCGCGATCAAGCAGAAGGCGCCGTGCATCATCGTCAGCTCGTCCGGCGGCGCGCGCATGCAGGAGGGCATTTTTTCGCTGATGCAGATGGCCAAGACCAGCGCCGCGCTCGGCCGGCTCGCCGAGAAGAAGCTGCCGTTCATTTCCATCCTGACCTACCCGACGACCGGTGGCGTGACCGCCAGCTTCGCGACCTTGGGCGACGTCATCCTCGCCGAGCCGGGCGCGCTGATCGGCTTTGCCGGCGCGCGCGTCATCAAGGAGACCACCAAGCAGACGCTGCCGCCGGGTTTCCAGACCGCGGAATTCCTGCTCAAGCACGGCCTGGTGGACCAGATTGTCAGCCGCCTCGAGCTGCGTGACCGCCTGATCAGCCTGCTGCAGGCGTTGCACACGCGCAAATACCACCCCCACAAGGTGCCGACGGCCTCGCCGTTCCCGTCCCAACTCGTGGTCACGAGCTGAGTGCTTGGCCACGAATTACACTGATCTACACGGATACGGACTTCACAGGAGGAAGCGGAGGGAACAGGGAGTTTCAATCCCTCGGCCTCCGTGTCCTCCGTTGCCTCCTGTTAATATGGTTTGGTTGAATTTGCCTTGATCCGTGATCATCCGTGAAATCCGTGGTTAACAAACTTTCCGACTACGCGGCGGTGACGGACTATCTTTATGCGCTCAAGGCGGGCGGCGTGAAGTTCGGCATCGACCGCATGCGGCGGCTTGCGGCCGCGCTGGGTCATCCGGAACGGAGCTACCCCGTGATCCATGTCGCCGGCACCAACGGCAAGGGCTCGGTCGCGGCGATGCTGGAGTCCATCCTGCGCGCCGCCGGTCGCCGCACCGGGCTCTACACTTCGCCGCATCTGGTGAAACTCGGCGAGCGCGTGCAGGTCGACCGCCAGCTGCTGACCGAGGCGGAGATCGTCGCCTACACCAATGAGTTGATGCCCGTCGCGCAGACCGCCGCGGCGCTGGCCGCCGACGAGCATGCGACGTTCTTTGAGTTCATGACGGCGATGGCCTTCCTGCAATTTCAGCGGAAACGCGTGGACGTCGCCATCATCGAGGTCGGCCTCGGCGGCCGGCTCGACGCCACCAATGTCGTGGAGCCGGCGGTGACGGTAATCACTTCCATCGGGCTGGACCATGTCGCCGAACTCGGCGGCACGATCGCGCAGATCGCCCGGGAGAAGGCGGGTATCATCAAGCCCGGCCGGCCGGTCGTCATGGGCCGCCTGCCGCCCGAGGCGGAGCATGTGGTGCGGGAGGTCGCCGCCGCGCAGGGCGCGCCGCTGCATTCGGTGCGCGAGATTTACGGGGAGAACATTGCGGGTTATCCGGCAACTAATCTGGAAGGTGACTACCAGCGCTGGAACGCCGCCACGGCGACGCTTGCGGCGCGGCTGCTGGATCAGGACTGTAGGGCTGCCGCTTGTCGGCAGGCCGGCCCGGCGACAAGCGCCGGCCCTACATTGCTAGATGAAGCCACCATCGCGCGTGGTCTGGCCCACGTCAACTGGCCGGGCCGCTGGCAGCGCACGAGCATCGGCGGGCATCCGCTCATCCTCGACGCCTCGCACAATCCCGAAGGGGTGCAGATGCTGGAACAGGGTCTCCAGAAACTCATCGCGGCGACCGGCCGCAAGCCGGTGATCGTCGCCGCGGCCCTCGGCGAGTTCCGGGCGCGGGCGTTGCTCGGAGTCGTGCTGCGCTACGCCAGCGAGGTGCATCTCGTCACGCCGCGGCAGGCCCGGGCATGCACGTTCGAGGAGCTGGCGGCGCTGGTGCCGGTGGAGTCGCGGCCACTGCTGCGCCGCGGGACAGTCGAGGGCATCTTCCCGGATGCGCGCACCTGCACCGTGGGCGGCAAGGATGACACGGTGGTCGTCACCGGCTCGATCTATTTGCTCGGCGAGGTGCTCGAGCGCATCGAGCCCGCCCGCGGCGCGGGCGAGGGGGAACTCCAGGATTTTTAGGGCAGAACTTTCACCACAGAACACACGGAATACACAGAATATGATTTCACCGGAGCCAACGGAGGAAACAGAGACGATCTTTGGGTCCAGACTTCGTGCCCTCTGTTGCCTCCTGTGAGTGATTGATTCTGCTTCTGTGTGTTCCGTGTCTTCGGTGGTAAATTTCCTCAGGACATCTCCAAGCTGCACTGTGCGCTTGTTTCCCGCAGATTCCGCTGCAAACCTGCTGCTCCACTGATGCAACCCCGCCCGTCATTCGCGAACGCCTTCAAGGGGAAGCGCGTGCTCATCACCGGCGGGCTCGGGTTCATCGGCTCGAACCTGGCCCGCACACTCGTCGCGCTCGGTGCGAAGGTTACCATCCTCGACAGCCTCATTCCCGAATACGGCGGCAACCGCCGCAATGTCCACGGGCTGGAGCGCAAGCTGGCCGTCAACCTGTCCGACGTGCGCGACCGGCACAGTCTGCCCGAGTTTTTGCGCGGCCAGCATTTCCTGTTCAACCTCGCCGGCCAGACGAGCCACATGGACTCGATGACCGATCCCGAGACCGACCTCGAGATCAACTGCCGCGCGCAGCTCACGCTGCTCGAGGCGTGCCGGAAGCATAATCCCAAGCTGCGTGTCGTCTTCGCCAGCACGCGCCAGATCTACGGCCGGCCCGATTACCTGCCGGTTGACGAGCAGCACCCGCTGCGGCCGGTGGATGTGAACGGCATCAACAAGCTCGCGGGCGAGGAATATCACCTGCTCTACAGCGAGGTGCACGGCGTGCCGGCGACCGTCCTGCGCCTGACCAACACCATCGGCCCGTGCATGCGCATCAAGGACGCGCGGCAGACTTTCGTCGGGATCTGGATCCGCCAGATTCTCGAGGGCAAACCCATCGAGGTGTGGGGCGGCGGGCAATTGCGCGACTTCACCTACGTGGACGACGCCGTGGAGGCCTTCCTCCTCGCGGCCACGCACCCCAAGGCCGTGGGCGGCGTGTTCAACCTCGGCGGCGTCGGCCGCGTCAGCCTGCGCGAACTCGCCGAGACCCTGGTCAGCGTCGCGGGGCAGGGGAGTTTCTCGGTCCGCGCGTTTCCCGCCGACCGCAAGAAGATCGATATCGGCGACTACTATTCCGACTGCCGGCTCATCGGCAAAAAGCTCGGCTGGAAACCGCGCACCACGATCCGCCAGGCGCTGGCGCAGACCCTCGCGTATTACCGCAAGGAGCTGCCGCACTACCTCTGATGCAATTTTTCAATGTTCATCGTTCAGTGTTCAATTTTCATTTGGAAAAAGACGCCTTCCAATGAACGGTGAACAATGAACGTTGAAAAATGACCGATGAAGATCCTCCCCGCCGACCCCAGGGCCACCTACCTCGCCGCGCAGGCCGAGATCGACGCCGCCATCAAGCGCGTGCTGCTGAGCGGCCATTACATCCTCGGCCCCGAGCTCGATGCCTTTGAGAAGGAATTCTCCGCGTGGTTCGGCACCGCGGGCACGGTTGGCGTGGGCAATGGCACCGACGCCATCGAACTGGCCCTGCTCGCCGCGGGCATCGGGCCCGGCGACAAGGTCGTCACGGTGGCCAACACCGTCACGGCCACCGTCGCGGCGATCGTCGCGACCGGCGCGAAGCCGGTATTCGTCGACGTCGAGCCCGGCACGATGCTGCTGGATGTGGCCGCCCTCGAGGCGATGCTCGCCAAGCTGCGCGATCCGAAGATCAAGGCGGTCGTGCCCGTGCATCTCTACGGCCTGGCCGCCGACATGCCGCGGCTCATGGAAGTGGCGGTCCGGCACAACCTGTTTGTGATGGAAGACTGCGCGCAGGCGCACGGCTCATTGGTCGGCGGAAAAAAGGCCGGCACGTGGGGGCAGCTCGCCTCGTTCAGTTTCTATCCCACCAAGAACCTCGGCGCGCTCGGCGACGCCGGCGCCGTGACCGGGCGCGACGCCGCCCTGCTCGAGAAGGTGCGATTGCTGCGGCAATACGGCTGGCGCAAGCGCTACGTGAGCGACCTACACGGCCGCAACAGCCGGCTCGATGAACTGCAGGCGGCGATCCTCCGCGTGCGGCTGACGCGGCTGGATGCCGAGAATCAACGCCGCGGCGAGATCGCGAAACTTTACCTGGCCGCGCTCAAGGGGGCGCCGCTCGCGCTGCCACTCGTGCCCGAGGGGCGGACGCATACGTGGCACCAGTTCGTGGTGCGCACGCCGAAGCGCGACGAACTCCGGGCGCATCTGGAAAAGAAGGACATCTTTTGCGGGGTGCTTTATCCCATGCCGATCCACCGTCAGCCCGCGTATCATGACGCGAGCCTCGCGCTGCCGCAGACGGAGCAGGCCTGTGCTGAGGTCTTGTCGCTGCCGCTGCACCCTGGCCTGTCCAACGACGATCTCGCGCGGGTGACCGCTGGGGTGAAGCAATTCTTTGCCTGAAGCCACTCGGCGGATGTCAACTAATAGTATACTATGCGCCTGTAGTCCCGGGCGCGTAGTATACTATTAGTTGACATCGCGTGGGGGTATGAGGCCCGGGCCGGTCGGAGACCGGTCCTACTGTAAGCCAATCAGCTGGGCCGTCGCCGGGACATCCTTGATGATCTGCGAGGGGAGCGGGCCGACGCCGAGATAGCGGAGATTGGGGAGCACCGCTGGCAGTTTGTCGGGGTAGGCGACCTGAACCAGCGAGCGGACCATCGCGGCGGTGTAGTGCTGGGCGTTCTTCGGCAGGTCGGCAAATTTGCGGATACCGGTCAGGTCCTCGGTCCAGCCGGGGTGTTTGGTGTAGACGGCCTTTAGGGCGCGGCGGATGGCCTCGTTGCGCGGGACGTGGTGGTAGCGGCGGCCGTTGTCGTCCACGTAGGCGGTGCAGATCAACAGCTCGGTGGCGCCGGTGAGGGCGTCGATTTTGTTGATCATCAGATCCTGGTAGCCGCCGTAGCGGAGGGCGTCGCCCTTTTCCACGGCGTCATACCAGCCGACCATGCGCTGGCGGCCGGTGACGGTGCCAAACTCGATCTGCTTGAGCTTCTGCGTGAGCGGCAGGGCGTCGTCCATCTCCGTGAGAAACGTGTGCGTGCCGACCTTGGTGTCGTAGGCCTTGGCGACGGCGAAGGTGTGGATGGCCTGCACGGGGATGCCCGCGCTCTCGAAGAACTCGGGCGTGAACGTGTGCGAGGCGGTGACGTTCGGCGGGTAGCCGTGGCGCTTGTCGAGCCAGTAGGCCTGGCCGAATTCGCCGACGATCGAGCGGCCGGCGGCGAGTTCGCGCAGCACCAACTCGCGCACCTCGCCGATGTTCTTTTTCAGCTGCTGGCCGGCATCCCAGTAAACTTGCGTGAGCTTATCCAGGTTCAACGTGAACGGCGCCGCACCCTTGAACTGCGTGAGGTCGAACTCCGCCTTCGTGAACAGGCCCAGCTCGATCGCCTCGGCGTTGGCCTTCTGCTCGGCGGTGGTGAGCTTTTCGAAGAACGCGTCCCAGTTTTTCGGGCTGACCTGGCAGACGTGCTGGATGGTGCGCATCGCGCGGTCGGCGCGCTGGGCGAGTTTTCTCGCAAAGAAGTTCGGACCGCCCAGGAAGTCGGCGAAGGTGATCTGCCACTGGCCGGTCTCGTCCTGGTAGGCCGGCGTGATGCCGCGGCCGGTGGAGCCGCGTGGTTCTTCCTTCAGCACGTTGGCGCGGTAATCCTCCCACGCGAGGTCGAGCAGGCGGTGCGAGAGGTCGGAGACCATCGTGCGCTCGTCGACGACGAGCCGGGAGAAGATGGCGTAGCCTTTCGACTCGAGCGGGCGGCCCTCCCAGAGGATCTTGCGCGGATCGGCAACGACGCCGGCGCCGATGGCGAGGTGCGGCACGGCTTTCTCCACGACGCCGGCGGGCAGGAGGTTGAGCTTGATGCCACCGGCGGTGTGGCCGGAGTTGGAGCCGCCGTTGACCTTGAAGACCACCGTGACGGCGGCGGGCGTGCCGCTGAGTTCCGCGATGACCTCGGGGATGAGGCGGCCCTTGCCCTCGTCACCGAAGGAAATGCCGACGTCGGCGATCAGCTGGCTGGCAAAGGGGAGGAGGGACATGGGGCGAAGGCGGGAGGAGCAATACGAGAGGCTTGAGGACATTCTTCCACGTTCCGGCGGGCAACGTCAAATAACGGCATAACATTTCCGCCGGGGTGCAGAGGAAACTTGCCAACCGAGCGGGTCGGCCCGACTTTTCAGCCCGCCCTTGCGGGATTTCGCCATAATGCCGCCTATTCCTTCATCGTCCTCGCCCGGCCGCGCCGCTCTTTCCGCCTGGGGCAAGCGGTTTCTGCTCCTGCTGGGCGCGCCGCTGGTATTTTTCGGCCTGCTGGAAGGCGGGCTGCGGCTCGTGGGCGTCGGCAGGCCGATGGATTTCTTCATCCCGGACGAAATGCCCGGATACTATTGCGCCAATCCGGCTTTCACCGCGCTGTTCATGCCGGCGCAGTTCGGCATCCGTCCGCTGAATTTCCGCCTTCGGCAGCACAAGGAGGCGGGCGGCCTCCGGGTCTTCGTGCTCGGCGAGTCCGCCGCGCAGGGCACGCCCGAGCCCGCCTTCGGGTTTGCTGCGCAATTGCAGGCGCAGTTGGCGGCGCATTATCCCGGCCGGAAGGTCGAGGTCTGCAACCTGGGCATCACCGCGATCAACTCACATGTGGTCTACGAGGTGGCGCGGCAGCTCCCCGCGTTCGAGCCCGACCTGTTTGTCGTCTACATGGGCAACAACGAGGTCATCGGGCCCTACGGCCCGGGCTCGGCCTATCTGGCGACGACGCCCCCGCTGTGGGCGATCCGGGCCAGCGTGTGGGTGCGCCACCTGCGCACCGGGCAGGTGCTCATGGATCTCATGAAGCGGTTCGGACGGAGTCCCGCGAAGGCGATGGAATGGCGCGGCATGGAAACCTTCGCCCAAAGCACGGTGCGCGGCAACGACCCGCGGCTGGAGGCGGTCTACGGGAATTTCGAGAACAACCTGCGCGACATCATCGGAGTGGCGAAGGCCGCCGGGGCGCGGACGGTGGTGGCGACGCTCGTCGCCAATCTCCGGGACAGCTCGCCGTTCGTCTCGTTGCACCGTGAAAACCTCACGGCCTCCGAGCGGGCGAACTGGCAAACGGCGTTTGATGCCGGGATGCGGGCGTGGCAGCTCGACCAAGCCGACGCGGCACGGGAGCGTTTCACTGTCGCAGTGCAGATCGATCAGGAGCATGCCGACACGCACTTCCTGCTCGGCCGGCTAGCGGAACAGCGCGGCGACAGTGCAGCGGCGCGCCGGCACTACGTTGATGCGCTGCAGTGGGACGCACTGCGCTTCCGGCCGGTTCCCCGCGTGAACGAAATCATCCGCCGTGTGGCGCGCGAGCCCGGCGCCGGCGTGCAGCTGGTCGATGCCGCGCTGGAGTTGGGCGCTGATCCCGCGTCCCCCGGCGTGCCCGCCGGCCGGGAACTGTTGTTCGAGCACGTGCATTTCAACTGGGAAGGCAACGCGCGGCTCGCGCGGATGCTGGCGGAGGCCTGCGCCGGCCGTCTCGGTGGCCCCGGCGCGGCGGCCGGTGGGTGGCTGGACGCCGCGCAATGCGCGGACGCCCTGGGCCTCACCGACTACGGCCGCCTGACGATGCTGAAGACCATCACGCAGCTGACGGGCAAGCCGCCGTTCACCAGCCAACTCACCTACCCGGAGGCCCAGACGCAGTTCAAGGCGGAGTTCATGAGGCTCAACCGCGCGGCCGGCACGGCGGCGGGACTCCAGGCGGCGGCGGACAAGGTCGAAACGGCGCTCCAGGGCAACCCGTTGAATCCCGCCATTGCGGTGCAGCTCGAGAACATTGTCTTCGACCAGCGCAATTTCGACCGGGCGCTGGCCCTGGTGGAGCAGGCGATGGCGCTGCAGCCGCGGTCGGCCGTCCTGCTGACGCAGAAGGCCAACCTCCTGCAGATTTTCAAACGCTACAACGAGGCCGAGGAACTGGCCGCCAAATCCACCCGCGATGATCCCTATTATTATCCCGCCTGGCAGGTGCGGGTGGACATCTGGTCCAAGACCGGGCAGTTCGCCCTGGGCCGGGAGGAGTTGGAGAGCCGGCTCGCGCAGATGCCCGGCAATAATTATCTGCGCTCGGCTTATGCGACCCTGCTGCTCCGGGCCGGGGAAACCGGCGCGGCAGAAAGCCAGTGGCGCAGCGTGCTTGAGACCGATCCCACCAACACGTCGGCCTTGGAGCAGCTCATCACCCTCTATCAGCGGGCGGGCCGCGCGGAGGACGGCCTGGCCCTGATGGCCGAGGCCAGCCGGGCGCAGCCGAGAAACTACACGAACAATTCCCGGCTGGCCCAGATCTACGCGACGAAGGGCGACACGCCGCAGATGGTGCGTTACCTGCTCGCCCTGACGGAAAGCGGCCCGGCGGACGCCTCGCTTTACCTCGAACTCGCCCAGCGGCTGGTGGATCTCGGCCGCGTCCCGGAAGCGGAGGTATACGCCTACCAGGGCCGCAAGGCGGCGCTCGCGGAGGGCAATGCCACGTTGATCCGCGCGGCGGAGGATTTGCTGGCGCGGTTGAGGCGCTGACGGGCGCCGCCGCGTCAACGGGCCCGGCTTGCGCTCAGCGACTGGTAGAAAACGGTGCTGAATCTCGGGAACAGCCCGAATTCATCGTAGGGGAAATGCTGCGCGAAAACCAGGGCAACGGTGCCCTCGACCGGGTCGATGTTGCAATAGGTCGTGGCGGCGCCAGTCCAGCCGAACCGTCCCGCTGATCCGAGTGAATCGCTGCCGTTGCCGGCCGACCACACCCCGACGCCGAGGCCGTAGCTGCCGCCCGGGCCCATGAAGCTGGTGGGGGTCTTGATTTCCTTGAGATGGTCGGCCGTCATCAGGGCGACGGTCTTGGGCGCGAGGAGGCGCGCGCCGTCGAGTTCCCCGCGGTTCAGCAGCATCTGGGCAAAGCGCGCGTAGTCGTCCGCCGTGGAAATGAGCCCGCCGCTGCCGCTCGGGAAAACCGCGCGCTCGCCGGTGGCTGGCAGCACGAGCGTGCCGGGATTGGCGACGATCTCCAAGTGCCCGTCCTTCCCGCGTTGGTGGATCTTGGCAAGGCGGCTGCGCTTTTCGGGCGGCACGACGAAGGAGGTGTCGTTCATCTTCAGCGGCGCGAACACGCGCTCGCGCATCGCGGTCTCGAGCGGCTGGCCGGTGATTTTCTCGATCAGATAGCCGAGCACGTCGTAGCCCGCGCCGTAGAGGAAAGCGTCGCCGGGCTGGTGGTTGAGCGGGATCTGCGCGATGGCCTGGGCAAAGGCGGGCAGGGTGGGAAAATTGAAGATGTCCGTGCGCTGGTAATAGGGCCGCACCGCCGGCGTCGCGTTCCAGTCGTAGGAGAATCCCGCCGTGTGGTTGAGCAGGTGGCGGATGGTGATCGGGCGCGCGGCGGACAGTTCGGGCTTTTCCGGCGTGCCGCCGGTGACCGCCTGCATGTGCTGGAACTCGGGCAGGTAGGTGGCGACGGGGTCGTCGAGATTGAAGCGGCCTTCCTCCCACAGCGAGAGCGTGGTGACGGCGATCGCGACCTTGGTGAGCGAGAAAATGTAGGTGAGCGTGTCGCGCTCCATCGGGAGCTTCGCGGCGATGTCGCGGTAGCCGTAGGTGCCGACATCCACGATGCGGCCGTCGCGCGCGATGAGGGTGATGGCACCGGCGCACTTGCCCTCATTCACATAGCCCTGCACCAGGGCATGCACGCGCGCCAGCCGCTCGGTTGAAAAGCCGGCTTGGGCCGCGTCGCCGGCGGGCAGGGGCGCGGCCGGCAGCTGGCCGAAGGCGAAAAGAAACGGGCAGAGGAGCGCGGCGAGCGGGCGGCGTTTCATGGGATTACAGCACGCGGTTGGCGGCCATCACGTCGCGATACCAGCGGGCGCTGAGCTTGGGGGTGCGGCGCTGGGTCTTGAAATCCACGTGCACCAGGCCGAAGCGCCGCGCGTAGCCGTCGGTCCACTCGAAGTTATCGAGGATGGACCAGAGGAAGTAGCCGCGCACGGGCACACCGTCGCGAATGGCCCGGACCAGTTCCCTCAGATAACTCCGCAGGAATTCCACACGGTGCAGGTCGTGGCATTCGCCCCTGGTGACGGTGTCGTCATCGTAGCCGCAGCCGTTCTCCGTGATGTAGATGTTCTTCTCGCCATAGACCTCGGCGGCAAAGCGCGGGCCCCAGTAGAGCGCACGCGGCGTATGCTTGAGCCACTCGCTGTCGGCCCGAGGGTAGTGCGGAGGGGTGGGGATTTTTTCCGGCCGGCCGCCGGCGCCGCGCCGGGCAAACTGGGCGGAGTAGATGTTCAGGCCGAGGAAATCGGCGGGCTGGCTGATGAGCGCGAAGTCCCCGCGCGCCACCCGGGGCCGGGCGGAGCCGCATTGCCGCAAATACGCCGGCGCGTAGCCGCCGCGATAGATGGGGTCGAGGATCGCGAGGTTGGCGCGGACGAAGCAGGCCTGCGCCGCCGCCACGTCCGCCGCGGACTCAGTGACGGGGATGAAGACGTCGCAGTTGTCGGTCAGCCCGCAACGGGCGCCGCGGCCGCCGTGCTCGCGCACGGCGCGGACGGCGTGGCCGTGCGCGAGCAGCGCGTGATGGATGGTCTGGTTCACGACGGCGGGGGGCTCGATCACGCCGGGTGCCTTGCCCGTTGCGCCGTAGGCCATGCTGGTGAAGCACCGGATTTCGTTGAGTGTGATCCAGTTTTTCACGCGGTCACCGTAGGCGCGCACGATGGTGTCGGCGTAGGTGGCGAAAGCCTCGGGCACGACGCGTGACCGCCAGCCCCCACGATCCTCGAGGGCCTGGGGCAGGTCCCAATGGAACATGGTCACCCACGGGGTGAGGCCGTGCGCCAGCAGGGAGTCGATGAGAGCCTGGTAATAATCCAGTCCGCGCTGGTTCACCGCGCCGTCGCCCGCGGGAAAAATGCGCGGCCACGAGATCGAGAGACGGTAATGCTTCAGCCCGAGGCGGCGCATGAGGGCGAAATCCTCCGCATACCGGTGGTAATGGTCGCAGGCGACCGCGGGCGTGTCGCCATGGAGGATATTGCCGTGCTTGCGCGCGTAGCGGTCCCAGACGGACTCGCCCTTGCCGTCGACGCGGGCGGCGCCCTCGATCTGCGCGGCGGCGGCGGCGGCACCCCAGACGAAGCGGGCGGGGAAGGCGGGTGATGCTTTAGCGGCGTGCATGATGGGATTGGGGAAATGAGGTTGGGAAAAATTTCAGTCCACGGGCCGCGGACTCGACGTGCGGCGGCACTTGTGCTTGTTAGGGCATAAGGGATGACTGCGGAGATTTTCACCACCACGGAACAGGGTTTTGCCGTCACCGGCCTGCGCCAGGCGGGGGTGGAGCTGGCGCTGGTGCCCGCGCTGGGCGGCCGCGTGATCAGCCTGCGGAACACACGCACCGGCCGCGAATGGTGCTGGCATCAGCCCCGGCCCGACTGGCTCTGGCGGAACGGACCGGCGGATGATTTCGGCCGCAGTCCGCAGGCGGGGATGGATGAATGCGTCCCGACCGTGGCCGCCTGCACCTGGCGGGGCCGCGCGATCCCCGACCACGGGGAAGTCTGGAACCGGGCTTGGACGCTGGACGCGGCGGAACTCGCTGCCGGCCGGCTGAGTGCCACCGTGCCGCTGGGCGTTTCGCCCCTGGTGTTCGAGCGCAGCATTGGCGCGGGCGGCCCTGGCGCGTTCATTTTCAATTACACCCTGCGCAACACCGGCCCGGTGCCCGAGGAATATTTGTGGTGTGCGCACCCGCTGCTGGCCATCGCGGCCGGCGACCGGCTGGTGCTGCCGCCGGAGGTCGCCACGCTGCGCCTCGATGGCGGGGTGGGCGACCGGCCGATCCAGCGGGGTGACACGTGGGCCTACCCCGAACCTTTTCCCGGCTGCCGGCTCGACCGGTTCGAGACGCCCGGAATGCCGCGCGGCTGCGTGAAGGGTTTTGCCGGGCCGTTGTGTCCGGGCCTGGCCGTGGCCGCCATCGCCAACGAGGCGACGGGCGACCGGCTGGAGGTGCGGTGGGATACGCAAGTCAACCGCTACCTCGGTCTCTGGCTGAATCGCGGTCATGTCAGATTCCACCATGTCGCGCTCGAGCCCACCAATGGCGCCCCGGACTCGCTGGCCGAGGCGGTCGGGTCGTGGAAGCAGTTCAGCTTGATCCCGGCCGGCGGCACAGTGCGGTGGAGTGTGGAATGGCACGTCGCGTGAACCGGCCGGCCGGCCGCGTCAGGTTGCGGGCGGCGAGTAGGGCACGAATCCTTCCCCTAGGTTCACCTCGATTCGCGCGAGGGATCCGTCGCGGGCGAAGACCCTGGCGCTGGCGGTGGCGTCAAGTTCCAGACCCGGCGTGGTGCTGGGCGGGCCGGCGTGGCGGTGCACCGCGATGGCGGCCGGGCCCGGGCCGAGCCGGTAGATCACCGGCGTGCCACAGAAGGTGAAGGCGACCGAGCGGGCGGGCAGCGGCAGCGTGGCCTCGGCGCCAGCTGGATCCATGAACCGGAATTCTCCCGCCGTGGCGGTGAACTCCCGTGCGAGCAGGAAGCCCGGGACGAACGAGATTTTTCCCGCCTTGATCTGGACGCCGAGTTCGCCGAGGCGCGTCAGGATTTCCTCCTTCACCTGGCCGGTCATGCCGGGCTGCTGCGCGCCGGAATGTCCGGGGGTGTGCGAATACGGGTCGGTGGGGAACGCTCCGTAGACGGCGGGCGACTTGTTGAAACCGAGTCCGGACCGGATGTCGTAGTAAAGGGCGGTGAGGCGGGCGCGCTGGGGCGAGCCGGGGGCGGCCGCGAGGAGATTTTCCTGCACGGCGAGCAGCAGCTTTGCCACCATGTGCCAGTAGATACAGCCGAGTCCCTCGTAACCGAACATCGAGCCGCTGCGGCCGGTGAAGGCGCGATGGTGGAAGACTTCCTCGTAAAGGGCCTTCACTTGGACCGCGTCCGTGCGGACGGTGGCGGCCCAGCGGGGATCGTTCGCCAGGGTCGCCAGGGCGGCCCCAAGCGCATCGCCGTTGGCGAGGTCGGCGTTGAAGCGCAGGCGGCCGTCCGCGTCGCGCAGGACAAGCCGGGTGTCGCCGGCGGCAAGCAGGTCGCGGAGCAGCGGGTAGGCCGCCGCCGCCGCCGGCAGGATATTGCGCGCGAGGAACCCCGGCAGCTGCCGGTCCGGATAAAGCAGGTAGCTGTGCTGGTCGGCGCGATAGAGCGGACTTCCGCGCAGCGCGGTCAGCAGGCCGATGACCTCGTCGGCGGTCAGCAGGCCGCTGCTGAGCACCGCGACCTGGCCTTCGAGCATGGGCCCGAGACGATGGATGCGCAGTGCGGCGGGCTCCGCGGTGAACTCGAGCAGGTTGTAGGATTGATAGAGTCCGTCCGTGCGGCGGTTGGCGCGCAGGGTGTGATCAACGAAGGCGAGCGCGGTGGCGAGGAGCCGGTTGAGTTCGGCGGGGGCGGCGGCCGTGCGCGTCCCGGGGCCGGTCGCATAGACCTGGGCCCGATAGTCGCTGCCGGCTTCGGCGAGGGCATCGAGCAGGGCGCGGCGGGCCGCGTCGCCGATCTCCGGGGAGTCGAGCAGGGTGCGGTGCGCCGTGAAGGCCGCCTGCACCCGGGCCGCGAGCGCGGCCACGGCGGCGGTCAGCGCCACCGGCTGGTCGCCGAGCGCGGGCAGCAGCTCGCGCTGCAGATGCACCAGCATGCGCCGGAGGTAGGCGAGCGTGACGACCGAGACGCCGTAGCCGACAAGCGCGTTGTTGGCGTCGTTCCACTCGGGCCGCTGGGTGTTCATCCAGATGCCGCCGCCCGGCACAAAATTCGTGAGCCGGGTGAGAACCAACACCAGCAGTTTCTCGGTCAGATTGACATGCTGCACGCCGCCCGCGGCGGTCGGCACGAGCCGGGCATCGGTGCCGGATTGCGCGACCCGCTGCATGATCGCCTGGTGTTGGGCTTCGTCGAACTCGATCGTGGCATGGGGGTTTCGGCGCAGGTCGGCGTAGCCGGCGATGTAATAGGGCACCGCGGCATAGGTGAAGAGATCGCGGCGGAGCCAGGCCTCGAGGCGCCCGGGGTGGAATCGGCCGGACCATTCCAAAAGTTTCAGCAGGTAGATGGTCTGGTGGTCGCCCCAGTAGCCGATGGAGGCCCAGGGATCCTCGTGGTCGGGCACCTCCCAATCGAGGCCGGCGTGGCTGATCCGGTAGGGATTGTAGCCGTCGGCCGTCGAGGCATTGACGAACTTCGCGACAATATTCTCGAAGAACTCCGGGTGGCTCAGGCAGAGGGCTTCCCAGTTCTGGAAAATGTCGCGCCAGTTGCCCTCGTGGGCGAGGAGGCTGCGGCCGTGTTCATCGCGCAGCCGGATGCTGAACTTGTTCCAAGGCCGGCTCGGGTCGCCGTGGCGGCGGCTGAAGATGAGGGGCAGGTATTCGAGGCCCAGGCGTTCGAGGTCAGCGTCGCCGGTGGCGGCCAGCCGGGGGAGCAGGTCGGCGCGGGGCAGCGCGGCGGGCAGGGCGGCGAGCAGCGCCGCGTGACGTTCCGCCACCGGCCGGTTGCGGGTGAGGACGAACGCGGCAAAATCGGCGCCCGGCACCTCATGGCCGGCGACAAAGATGCCGCCGCGCATGACGTTGAAAAGCACGTTGGCGAAATGATGCACCGTGGTGGTTTCCTCGGCGGTGGACTGCAGTCCGTCGGCGGCGCCGACCAGCTGGCGGAGGCGCTGGGTCGAAGCGTCGGCGGCCGCGAGCACCGTGGCGCCGTAACCGCCCCGGCTCAGGGCCAGGTGACGGGCCGCCACTTCGCCCTGTGTCCGCCCAAGATCGGCGACCATCAGCCAGCGCGCGCTGGCGCGCGGGGCGAGGGTCAGCGTGGTGCTGAGAAAGTAACTGCAGCGGACGCCGCGGCGCTGCGTCTCGGCGACGAGCGGGCCGTCCTCGTAGAAACGGCCGAGCTGCTCATCGGAGAGGAGGGTCGTGGGTGCGGACAGGCCCTCGGACCAGACGAGGCTTGAGCGCAGCGATTCCAGCGGGATGGCGCGGTCGACGATGGCGGCGGCCAGCGCGTAGACGGCCAGCGAGGAGCCGGGCAGCAGTTCGGCCGTCTTGTAGGCGTCGGCGAGGCAGCTGCTGCCGGTTTGGAGGCGCAGGGGAATGCCGGCGGGCAGCAGGTTGCGCAGACCGTCGAGCAAGCGGACGTCCACCGGCTGGTCACCGAGGTTTTCGAGTTCGCAGCGGCGGATGAATCCGTGCGTTTCGGCGGTGGACCAGCCGTAACGGAACGCGAGGCCGAGCGCCGGGTTGATTTCCTCGAACCACACCCGGTCGCCCTCGATGCTCTTGTAGAGATTGCGGATGATGCCGGCAAGAGCCGCCGTGCGGCGGGTGAAGGGCTCCCAAAGGATCCTCCGGCCGTCGCGCTCAACCCAGAGTGCCGTCACCGGGCCGATCTGGCCGGCGCTGTCGTAGACGCGATCCACGGCCTGATAGGGGAAAAGGGCGTGTTCCGCATCGATGCGCCCGGCGGTGAGTCCGCCGTTGCTGGCGAGAAACAACCACAGGTCTGACGAACTGACCACATTCATGAAGAAAGTGGGCAGGCGGTCGGCTTCGGTAATGCGATAGTAGCGTCCGCCGAAAATATTAACCAGGGAGCCGGTGGCTCCGGTCGGGGCGGATGTGGGTGAGTCGGACTTCATTGGGGGAACTGGATAAGCTTTCGGGCAGGCCTGAAACCCTGGAGAATCACCGCTTGCTCGCTCGCCATCATCAAGTCGGACCGCCTTCATTGCCCGGGTGGGCTGGTAGCTTGGGGCAGTTCGATAAGACGATGCGCTTCAGGACTTGGGCGGGAAGGGTGGCCGCTAGGAAGTGGCTGGGGTAGAGGTGGTGATAGGGTGGCGCGGGTGGGACAGAGCCGAGGGGACGTGGGGTGGGGAGATGGTCTCGCCTTCGACGAATTCACCCTCGACGAGGATCTTCCGTCGGGGGGAGGCGGGGTGAGAAATACGGTTCATCAGGCGGGTGAGGGCGGAGGAACCGATGTGCTCGTGCGGCACGCGCATCGAGGTTACGCGGCGCTGACCGGGCGGCGGCAGCAGGCCGTCGAAGCCGGTGATGGAGCAATCCTCGGGCACGCGGATGCCGCGCGCCGACAGGTCCTGCATGAGAGGGTAGGCTTGGTGATCCGCGGCGCAGACCCACGCGGTCACGTGATCCTCCTTGAAGAGCCGGGCGACAGCCGCGCTGACTTCCGCGGGGAGCAGGCGCGGCGAGCTCTTGTGGACGTTGATCACCCATTCGGGCCGGAACTCCAGGCCCTGATAGAAGAGCGCCTCGACATAGCCGCTGAAGCGCCGCGCGACCCAGTGGCCGCCGACCGGATAGGTCCAGGAGACAAAGCCGATGCGCCGGTGGCCTGCGGCGAAGAGACGCAGCACGAGGTCGAGGATGGCCGGCGCGTCATCGGTGTCGATGATGTCGATGCCAGGCTGGTTGTAGCTCTCGAGCGCGGACACGATGGAGATGCGCTCGGCGATCATCGCCACGGCCGGTTCCGGGAAAGGATGCACGAGGATGCCACCCCGCCAGTCGTTGCTACGGATTTGTCGCATGACCAACTGCCGGCTGGCCTCCGTGTCGAACTCCGCCGGCGGCTGATAGCACACGTCGACATTCACGCGTTCGATTTCCGCACGCTCCCGGATGCCCTTCAGAATATGCGGGTAGGTGACCATCGTGACATTCTCGCGCGGGACGCCGATGAGGACGCCGATGGTGAAGGTGCGGGACTTTTTCCCGCGCCGGGCCACGCGCCCGGGAGTCTGCTTGTAGCCGAGTTGCGCTGCCATCTCCTGCACCCGACGCCGCGTCTCGGTACTGATGGCGGGGTGATTGGCAAGGCTGCGCGAGACGGTGGCGCGCGACAGATTCAGGCGCTGCGCGATCAGTTCTTGGTTCACGGACGGCATTGGCTGGGCAAATTAAGAGGGAAGCAGCATGTGTTTTGCGGGGTCACGCTGCGGGGTAAAATAATGCAATCATGTGCGGTATTCTTTGTGCAACAAAATAAACAACAAAGCTGATAATATCATGCACAAACTAAGTAGAAACATGTACAAATCACTATTGAATATAATAATAGAATATAAACAAAGCCGATAAAATCAATGCAACTAACAATGCACATACCTATTGACTATAACGCACCAATTTCATCTCTATTCATCGCTGCATCGAATGGTCGGTGCAAATCGCCCCATGCCTTTTCCCCCATGCCCTTGGTTCTGGCCGCACATTCCCCTTGCGAGTGTTCCGTCCTGCGCCCGGTGAATGGCGGCTGAAATCAAACCCTAACAACCCCCAGATATGAACCTAAGACACCGCCCCGCCCGAATCGCGGGATTCCTGGTTAGTTCCG
This sequence comes from Lacunisphaera sp., assembly GCA_029945445.1. GTDB lineage: Bacteria > Verrucomicrobiota > Verrucomicrobiia > Opitutales > Opitutaceae > Lacunisphaera. Next base: position 194,558 of record JAQSCO010000009.1, read on the forward strand.
CCTTGCTGGCCTTTGGCCCAGGCGTCGCCCTCGCTCAGACCACCACTCCGGCCGCGACCGACACCGCCAAGCCGGCGGCCGTTGCCGCGGAAGGCGAAACCATCGAGCTCTCTCCCTTCAAGGTGGTGACCGAGAAGGACAATGGCTATCGCGCCACGAACTCCATCTCGGGCACCCGCCTGAACTCCGCGATCAAGGACCTGCCGATGCCGCTCGAGGTCATCACGGAAAAATTCCTGCGCGACACCGGCTCGACCGACCTGCGCCAGAGCCTGCGCTATAGCGCAGGCATCCAGCTGCAGTCGCAGAACGACCAGGGTTCGCCCGGCGGCGCCTATCAGGGCCCCGGCGGCGTGAACAACCCCGAGGGCGCCACGGCCAACCCGAACAACACCACCATCAAGATCCGCGGCTACGTGACGGACACGGTGCTGCGTGACGGCTACCGCCGGCAGTTCGCCACCGACTCGATCAACATCGGCCGCGTCGAGGTCATTCGCGGGCCGGCCGCTTTGCTTTACGGCATCGGCAACTTCGGCGGCATCGTCAACTACCTGCCGAAGGAACCCGAGCACAAAGCCCGGGGAGAAACCAGCTTCGTGTTCGGCAACTTCGGCTTGATGCGCGGCTCGGTCGATGTGACCGGCCCGCTGAGCGACACCTTGATGACCGACTACCGCGTCACCGCGGCCTACGAGACCGCCCATGATTACACGCAATACTACAAGCAGAAGCACTACTTCGTGGCGCCGGTGCTGACCTTCAAGCCCGGCAAGAACACCGAGATCATCGTTGATCTGGAGCAGGGGAAAAAGTGGGAGGACGGGGTCGGCTTCAAGCAGATCCGCGCCGTCGCCGGCGTCGGCATCAACAACGACCAGAACGAGCACGGCGGCTTCGTCACCTTCCCGGGCACGAACCCGCGGCTCTTCCGCTGGAGCGGACCCGACACCTACTACAACACCGCGGCCACCAACGCCCGGTTCCAAGTGACCCAGAGGTTCACCGAGGGCCTCAGCCTGCTGGCCGGCTACAATTATTCCAAGGTCAGCACCGACAATCTCGACGTGCAAGGCAACTTCCGGCAGAGCGCCGGCCCCGCCAACCTGCGGGGCAACGTGCTCCTCAGCCCGATCGACCAGGTCAAGGGGGACAGCAGCGGCAACGTGACCGCCGGCATCGCGCCCAACGCGGTCTTTGAATACGGCTGGGGCTACCACAAGGGTAGCACCACCCGGGATCAGACCCGCATCGACCTGACCTATCACTTCAAGCTCTTCGAGGGCTCAAACAAATGGATGCGCATGGACAACACCTTCCTCGTCGGCGACACGATGGAGTCCAACAAGGCCAGCAACTATAACACCGGCACCACGCAGAATGTATATAATTACAAGAGCCCGACCGATCTGACCCCGATCCGTTTCGGCGCGGGCGTGAAGGACAACGGCACGGCGGCCGGTTCCGCGGGCGATGTCCCGATGGTGCCGTTCAACGACTCCACCTCCAAGTCCAAGAATCATGGCGACTACGCCGTCTACCAGGGCAAATTCCTGGACAACCTGGTGACGATCGTGTCCGGCGTCCGCCGCGACAAGAACAGCCTTGATGTCACCAACACGAACCTGCTCCCCGGCGGCACGAAGACGACCACCAGCAGTCCGTCGGTCACCCACGACACCACGCAGAACGGCATCAGTGTGGCGATCCCCGGTTTCCGGGCCGTTTCGATCTACGCCTTGCGCGCCGGCGGCATCCAGCCCAATTTCGCGGGCAACATCGACGTCAACGGCCAGGCCATGGGCCCCGTGCTGGCCAAGAGCAAGGAGTTCGGCGTCAAAATCGACCTCTTCGACGGCCGCCTCTCCGGCACGGTCAGCTCCTTCAAGATCAAGCGCAGCGGCAGCCCGGTCCTTTACTGGTGGGCCCCGACGACGAACCACACCACGTTCAATCCAAGCAAGGACATCATCTACAACGTGAACGAATTCGTGCCGACCAGCAGGGGCGGGCCGGACTACAACAACGGCGCGGTCGATGCCAATCTGGCGAAGTGGAATGCCGGCTTCGCGGCCGGCGCCATTTACCAGAAGAACGGCAACTGGTATTTCAACGCCTCCAAGCCGACCGGCGCCGCGTTCCTCGATGCGGTCTTCGACTACACCAAGGCCAACGGCGGCTGGCCGGGCTGGATGTTTAACCTGGACAGTGAGACCAACAATTCGTGGGGCTCCATCGCGACCGCCGCCGGCCAGCCCGTCGAATATGTCTCCACGGAGGATTCCTCCAAGGGCTGGGATGCGCAGATCATGTGGACGCCGAACAAGAACCTGCAGATCCTCGCCACCTACGCGCACGTGCAGCGCGTGATCGACAGCGCCGGCCAATGGGCGAAATACCCCTATCCGCAGGACCGCTGGGCCGTCTGGTATTTCCCGAACAGCGACTGGGGCCTGGCGAACCGGCCCATCACCACGGTCTATAGCGACACTACGCACGCTGCGGCCGTAGGCCCGGACACCTCGACCTGGACCGGCATCGGCTTCGGCTCAGGTGAGCGGCAGGACGACACGCCGGAGCACCAAGTCAGCCTCTGGGCCAACTACCAGTTCACCGAGGGCAGCCTCAAGGGCTTTTCGATCGGCGCCGGTGGCTATTGGGAATCGCCCCGGGAATACATGTCCGGCGTCACCCATGGTGGCGGCCAGTTCATCACGGACAAGAACGGCAACCGCGTGATCCTGTCCACTGCCGCTCGCAAGAACGTGGACATCATGCTGCACTACAACTTCAAGTTCGAAGGTCACGACTGCAGCGTGCAGGCGAACGTCTACAACCTGCTCGACGACCAGAAGCGCTACGGCCTGATCTACTCGGCCCCGCGCACCACGCACGTCGAGTTCGTCTACCGCTTCTGATGCGGCTGAAAGTCTAGCTCTTCGCGCGCACCGGCCTCACCGCCGGTGCGCGCTTTTTTCACCCCCCGGCCGGTGCGCTCCTTTCTCGCCACCGGCCGGCGTCTGTTACAGCCTCTTCCCCTCAACCCCATCCCCCGTTGTCCACTCCCACCCCCCAGTTATCCTTCCGGGAAAAGCTCGCCTACGGTCTCGGCGACACCGCCTCGAATTTCTTTTTCCAGACCTTCAACATCTTTCTCGCCTACTACTACACCGACGTTGTCGCCATCAAGAACACCGTGGCGGTGGGCACCCTCCTCGGCACGATGCCCATCCTGGTCGCGGCGCTGAATCCCGTCATCGGCGTCCTCGCCGACCGCACGTCGTCGCGCTGGGGCAAGTTCCGCCCGTGGATCCTGTGGGGCGCCGTGCCCTACGGCATGCTGGGTTTCATGATGTTCCTGAACCCGGATTTCACGCCGGACGGCAAGCTCACCTACGCCTACATCACCTACACGCTCATGCTGATCGCCTACGCGGCGATCAATACCCCGTATTCCGCCCTCATGGGCGTGATGTCCACCTCCTCCGAGGACCGCACCTCGCTTTCCGCCTACCGTTTCTCGTGCGCCTTTACCGGCGCGCTGCTCATCGGCTGGCTCGTGCCGTGGCTGAAGGACTTTCTCGCCGGCGTGAGCGGGAGCCCGGCCGCCGGATTCCGCAACACGATGGCGATCTTCTCCGTGCTCTCGGTCGTGATGTTTCTCTACACCTTCCTCAACACCCGGGAACGCGTCCTGCCGCCCGCGAATCAGGACAGCTCGCTCGGCCAGGACCTGCGCGTGCTGTTCCGCAACGGGCCGTGGCTGGTGCTCTTCTTCGCGGGCTTCCTCACGCTGGCCAACACCGGCCTGCGCAGCGGCTCGGGCATCTACTACTTCAAATACGTCATCGGCCACGAGGCCTGGCTGGGCAACTTCAACCTCTTCGGCTTCCTCGCCTTCATCATCGGCGCGCTCAGCACCAAGGTGTTCACCCGCTACGCTTCGCGGCGGAAGCTCATGATCGGCTGCACGCTGCTCAACGCCGGCGCCATGGCCGCGTTCTATTTTGTCGATCCGCAGAACCTCCCGCTCCTCTACGCGCTGAACATCTTCGCCTCCTTCGTCGCGGGGCCGACGCCCGCCATCGTCTGGTCGATGTATGCCGACACCGCCGACTACGGCGAATGGAAGCACAACCGCCGCACCACCGGGCTCGTGTTCTCCGCGACGGTCTTTATCCAGAAGGTGGGCCTCGCCATCGGCAGCGCCATGATCGGCTGGCTGCTCGCCTACTACGGCTACATCGCCAATGCCGCCCAGACGCCGCGTTCCATCCACGGCATTACCCTGCTCTTCAGCCTGCTGCCTGCCGCCTTCGCGCTGCTCAGCGGCTTCGCCATCTTCTTCTACCCGCTGGATGAGCCGCAGGTGAAGCAGATGGAAAGCGAACTGGCTGCCCGCAAGGCCGCCGCACCGTCAACCGCCGCCAGCTAGTCACTTCCCCGCATGCACTCCCCCAGCAACCTTCTCCGGGCAGGCTTGCTGCTGCTCGCTCCCGCCATGCTCACCGCCTCCCCCCGTCACTGGGCCGTCACCGAGACGGCCCGCGACAACGGCCACCGCCTCGCGGCGCTGGCCACTCCCGCTGCCGCCGCCGGGCCTGTCGCCGACGTCCTCACGCTCGACCCAGCTCAGCAATTCCAGGAAATGGTCGGTTTTGGCGGCGCGCTGACGGAGTCGTCCGCGTGGGTGCTGGCGCAGTTGCCGGCGGAGAAACGGCTGGAGATCATCCGCCGCTATTACGACCCGAAGGAGGGGCTCGGCTACACGCTGGCGCGCACGCACCTCAACAGCTGCGATTTCTCCCTGAGCCTCTGGGCCCTCGACGAGACGCCGGGCGACTACGACCTGCACGACTTCACCCTCGCGCCGATGCGGAAGTGGCTGATGCCGCTGCTGCACGACGCCGAGAAGACGGCCGGCCGCGACCGCTTCAAGCTCCTGGTCTCGCCCTGGAGCCCGCCGGCGTGGATGAAGACCAACTTCCGCATGGATGACGGCGGCTCGCTCCGCCGCGAATACGCCCCGGCGTGGGCCAACTACTATGTGAAGTTCGTGCAGGCGATGCGCGCCGAGGAAAAGCTCAACGTCTGGGCCTTCACCGTACAGAACGAGCCGGAGGCGAAGCAGACCTGGGAATCCTGCCTCTACACGCCGGCCCAGGAGCGCGATTTCATCCGCGACCACCTCGGGCCCGCGCTGCAGCAGGCCGGCATGAGCGACATCAAGCTCCTCGCCCACGACCACAACCGCGACATCATCGAGGCCCACGCGGACGCGGTGCTGGGCGATCCGGCCACGGCCAAATTTGTCTGGGGCACCGGCGTCCATTGGTATGTGAGCGACGACTACGCCGCGTCCGCCCGCGTCCACGCCAAGTATCCCGACAAGCCCATCCTCTTCACCGAAGGCTGCGTCGAGAGCGGCAAGCTGGTCGGCCGGTGGGAAAACGGGGAGCGTTACGCCCGGAATATCATCGGCGACTTCAAGAACTGGGTTTGCGGCTTCATCGATTGGAACATCGTGCTCGACGAGCGGGGCGGGCCCAACCACGTGGGCAACTTCTGCGATGCGCCGGTGATCGTGAACACCGCCACCAAGCAGGTCAGTTACGGTTCGTCCTTTTATTATCTCGGGCACTTCAGCAAGTTCGTGCAACCCGGTGCGCACCGCATCGCATCCAGGGGCGGCCCGGCCGGCCTGCAAAGCATCGCCTTCGCGAATCCCGACGGCTCGCTCGTGGCGGTCGTGCTCAATGAGGGCGCGGCGGCCGTGAACTTCACGCTCGGGGTCGGCGCCGAGGCGGTGGCCTGCATCATTCCCGCCCACGCGATCCAGAGCTATGTGGGGACGGCCAGATGAGACGGCCGGTAATTTTCCTAGGGTTGTTACTGGGGATCCTCCCGCTGGCGCAGGCAGAGACGCCGGCGCCAGCGGGTTGGAAGCTGGCCTGGTCCGATGAATTTGACCACGACGGCGCGCCCGATCCGGCCAAGTGGACCTGCGATGTCGGCGGCAGCGGCTGGGGCAACCGCGAGTTGCAATTCTACACCAAGGGCCGGCCGGAGAACGTGCGGGTGGAGGGCGGTCGCCTCATCATCGAGGCGCGGCGCGAGGCCTTTCAGGGACGCGACTATACGTCCGCGCGGCTGGTCACGAAGAACAAGGGCGACTGGGACCATGGTCGCTTCGAGATCCGCGCCAAGCTGCCCGCGGGCCGCGGCACATGGCCCGCCATCTGGATGCTGCCGACCGTGTGGGATCTCGGCGACGGCGGCTGGCCGGATAACGGCGAGATCGATATCATGGAGCATGTCGGCCACAAGGCCGGGCTCGTCCACGCCTCGACCCACAGCCGGCTGAACCAGTGGCGCAAGAACACGCAGCGCACCGCCACGCGGCAGGTGCCGGATGCCACCACCGCCTTTCACACCTATGCGCTGGAATGGGAGCGCGACGAGATCCGCATCTACATCGACGACGTGCATTATTTCACCTCGATGCGGGCCGGGGGCGACTGGCAGTCCTGGCCTTTCTTCCGGAAATTCCACTTGGTGCTAAATCTCGCGATCGGGGGCGACTGGGGCGGGGAGAAGGGCGTCGACCCCGCGGGCTTTCCCCAGCGCATGGAGGTGGACTACGTCCGGGTTTATCAGTGACGCGCGATGACCCCGTGACGGGATGCGCCGCCACCGGTCCAATTTCCTCGCCAAACTTTCCCCCTGCATCATGAAAAAAATCCTCTCCGTCCTGTGCCTTGCCTGTGTCCTTCCAGCCGCTTTGGCGGCCCAGCCAGTGCGGGTTGAACTGCGGCCCGCCGGCGCGGGCTTTGAGCTCCGGCGCAACGGCGAGCCATTTTTTATCCTCGGGGCCGGCGGGGTCGAGCAGCTCGACCGGCTGGCGGGGAGCGGGGCCAATTCGGTCCGCACGTGGGGTTCCGACCAGACGGCGAAAGTTCTGGATGTGGCCGGGAAGGTCGGCCTCACGGTCTGCGCCGGCCTCTGGATCGAGCAGGAACGGCGCGGTTTCAATTACGATGATCCGGCGGCGGTCGCGGCCCAGATCGCCGCGCACAAGCGGGCCGTCGATCAGTTCAAGAACCATCCCTCCCTCCTGCTCTGGGCCGTGGGCAACGAAGTGGAAGCCCAGTCGCGCAATCCCAAGGTGTGGGACACCATCGAGGCGGTCGCGGCCTACATCCGGCAGACGGATCCGAACCACCCCGTGATGGTCGTCACCGCGCATGTCTCGCCCGGCACGGTGGCCTTGATCAAGGCGCATTGCCCGTCGGTCCAGCTGCTCGGCTGCAATTCCTATGCGGGGCTGTCGGTGCTGGCGCAGGATGTGCGCAAGAGCGGCTGGCCCGGGCCCTACCTGGTCACCGAATGGGGCTCGGACGGCAACTGGGAGGTGCCCAAGACCCCGTGGGGGGCGGAGCTGGAGCCCACGAGCACGGAGAAGGCCTTTCAATTCGCCCTGCGCTATTCACTCATCATGGCGGATTACACGAACTGCCTGGGGAGCTACGCGTTTTACTGGGGGCAGAAACAGGAGACGACCCCGACCTGGTTCAATCTTTATACCGAGGATGGCGCCGAGACGGAGGCCATCGAGGTGCTGCAATTCCTGTGGACGGGCCTGCAGGCCAAGGTGACCGCGCCCCGGGTTACGCCGCTGCTGCTCAACGGGCAGGGCGGGGCCGCCGCCGTGACGGTCGCGTCCCGGGCGCCGTTGCGCGCGGAATTCGCGCTGGCCCGCGGTGAACGCGATCGGATCCGGGTGAAGTGGGAACTGCTGCCCGAGAGTTCGCACAAGGGCTTTGGTGGCGATGCCGAGCTCCGGCCAGCCGAACTGTCCCTGCCGGCCATTCCGCCCGCCGCGGACCCGACCCGGCTGGAATTTTCTGCGCCCAAGTCACCCGGCGCCTACCGCCTGTTCATCACCGTCTACGGGCCGGGGGGCAAGGCGGCGACGGCGAACATTCCATTCCTGGTGGCGGCACCGGCTTCCTGATGCGCCGGATCCTTCTGGTTGGCGTGCTCCTGGCGGTGGGCCTGCGGGCCGGCAGCGCCGCTTCGTTCTATCCGCTCCGGCCGGACGATCCGCAGGCGGTCTGCGTGAGCCCGGATTCATTTCCCGTCGCGGCCGATGGCGTGGCCGATGATACGCCGGCCTTGCAGCAGGCGATCGACCGGGTGCAGCAGACCACCCGGCGCGGCATCGTGCTTTTGCCCGAGGGGCGCTACCGGCTCACCCGGGCCCTGCAGGTCTGGAGCGGCATCCGCTTGATCGGCTACGGGGCCTCCCGCCCGGTCCTGGTGCTGGCCCCACGCACCCCCGGCTATCAGGAGGGGGAGGGCAAATACCTCGTGCATTTTGTCAGCGACCGGCCCGAGCCGGCCGACGGTCAGGTCCGCGATGCCAATCCCGGGACATTCTACTCGGCGATGAGCAACATCGACATCGAGATCGGCGAGGGCAATGCCGCGGCCGTGGGGGTCCGCGCGCATTTTGCCCAGCACTGCTATCTCGCGCACATCAATTTCCATATCGGCCAGGGCCGCGCCGGCATGGAGGAGGTCGGCAATGAGGCCGAGGACCTGCATTTTCACGGTGGCGACTTCGGGATCACGATGCACAAGCCGTCCCCGAGCTGGCCGTTCCTGCTCATCGACTCGAGCTTCGAGGGCCAGCGCCGGGCCGCGATCGAGACCGAGGAAGGCGGCCTGACTCTCATTCGCCCGCGCTTCCGCCACCTGCCCACCGCCGTCCTGATCCGCCCGGACCGGGCCGAGGAGCTCTGGATGAAGGATGCGCGTCTCGAGGACATTTCCGGCCCGGCGCTCGTGATCAGCGGGGAGAAAAATTCCCGCACCCAGATCAACCTGCAGGGGATATTCTGCGCCAACGTGCCGGAGTTTGCGCGGTTTCGCGAGAGCGGCCGGACCATCGCCGGGCCGGGCCCCCGCTACCGGGTGGACGAGTTCTCGCACGGCCTGCAAATCGCCCGGCCCGGGGCAACGGGTGAAATCCAGACGGTGATGGAGGCCCGGGCGCTGGACCGCGAGCCCGCGCCGGTCCCCAGCGACATTCCCGTTTTGCCGCCCCAGTCGACCTGGGTGAACCTGCGGGCGCTCGGCGCGCGGGGCGACGGGATCACGGATGACACGGCGGTGCTGCGCGCGGCGATTGCCGGGCACCGGACGATTTACCTGCCCAGCGGCCGCTACCGCGTCAGCGACACCATCACGCTCGCGCCCGACACGGTGCTGGTCGGTCTGAATCCGATCACGACGCAGATCCTGCTCACGGATTACACCGCGGCTTTCCAAGGCGTGAACGGACCGACCGAGCCGCCGGCACCGCCGGATGTTCCCGGGGTGCCGCGCCGATTCCTTGAGCTGCCGCCTTTCCCGGGGACGGGCTCGCCCAAGCCGCTGCTGGAGACGCCCGCGCGCGGCCGGAACATCATCACCGGGATTGGCCTTGATACTGGTGGCATCAACAACCGCGCGGTCGCGCTCAAGTGGATGGCCGGGGCGGACTCGATGGTGAATGACGTGCGGTTCCTCGGCGGTCACGGCACCTACGGGCCGGACGGCCGGTATCTCGACATCTACAACAACACGCGCTCGGCGGACGCCGATCCGCGCCGCCGCTGGGATGCGCAATATCCGAGCCTCTGGATCACCGCGGGCGGCGGCGGCACCTTCAAGGGTCTCTGGACCCCGAGCCCCTTCGCTGCCGCCGGCATCCTCGTTTCCGACACCGAGACTCCGGGCCGCATCTATGCGCTCTCCAGCGAGCACCATGTCCGCTTCGAGGTTAAGTTCCGCCGCGTGGCCAACTGGCAGGTCTACGCCCTCCAGACCGAGGAGGAGCGCGGCGAGAGTCCGCACGCCCTGCCGCTGGAGATCGACCAATGCCGGAACCTGACCTTCGGCAATTTCTTCATCTACCGCGTTTCGTTGGAGACGCCTTTCCCTGCCGGCATCCGCGTCACGGACTCGCGCGACCTGCATTTCCGCGGCCTGCACGTCTACAGCCCCGGCAAGCTTTCCTTTGACAACACGCTCATCGATGAGACGACCGGTGCGCAGGTGCGGGCGCGCGAGATCGCCTGGCTGAAGCTGGGCGGTGAGCCCGCCGCGGTGCCCGTGCCGCTGCCGGCGGCCGTGATCGAGGCCGGGGCCCGGCTTGAAAAGCTGGCCGGTGGTTTCAGCAATATCGATGGCGCTGTCACCGACGCGGCCGGCAATGTCTGCTTCGTGGACCACCGGTGGAACACGATCTATCGCTGGTCGCAGGCGCGCGGGCAGTTGCAGGTGGTCTCGGATGCCGCCCTGCAGCCGGTGGCCCTCGCGGTCGAGCGGTCGGGCCGCCTGCTGGTCGTCTCCAGTCACGGCAACATTTACGCGCTGCCACCCGAGGGCAGCGGCGCGGATCTGGCGGTGCTGGCGGCCGTGCCCGCGGCCTTGCGCCCCGGGGCCACGGCCTGGCTGCCGGTCAGCCGGTGGCGCGACAGCCATGACTGGCTGGCGGCCAGCCAAGTTCGCCAGCCTTGGGATTTCGTGTCGCCTGATGGCAGTATCTACCTTCCGGCCCCCGGGACCTATCGCGTGCTTGGGCAGCCCGGCCGGAGCTGGGGCTTGGGCACCGTTGACTTGGCCCGCACCTATGCGCTGGTTCCGGCGGTGCCCGGCCGCCCGTTTTACGCCGCAGACGAATTTGGCCAGAAGACCTGGCGCTTCATGGTCCAGCCGGACGGCACGCTGGCAGAACCCCAGGTTTTCGCCGAGGAAGGAGAGGCGGGGACCGCCGTCGACACCGCGGGCAATGTCTATGTCTGCGCCGGCCAGATCTTCGTTTATGATCGCACCGGCCGGCCGCTCGGGGTGATTGCCGTGCCGGAGCGGCCCAGCGCCCTGGCTTTCGGCGGCCCCGACCGGCAGACCCTCTTTATCACCGCGCGCAGTTCGCTCTATGCGATCCGGGTGATGGCCCCCGGCCAATGAGCGGTTGCCAGTCAAGGCCCGTGCACGGTGTAATCGCCGTCATGCCCAAGTCGCCGTTGTTCCTCCGCTGCCTGGTGGCCGCCTGGGGCCTGGCCCTGGCTGGCCCGCTGGTGGCCGCGGACAAGGGCGCGCACGACTGGTGGACAAACCAGGATGTCCGCGGATTGGAGGGTGCGCCCGTGGCCGTGACGGGCCGGTGGATCGTGCTGGTTTTTCTCTCGCCGGAATGCCCGCTGGCCAACGCCTCCGTGCCGCTCCTGAACAAGCTCGCGGAGGAATACGGGCCGCGGGGCTTCACCTTTGTCGGGGTCTACGCCGATCCCACGGCCGGCCGGCCTGTGCTCCGCCAGCATGCGAAGGACTACGGGCTGGTTTTTTCGACCACCGATGACCGCGAGCACCGGCTGGTCCGGCTCACCGCCGCCACCTACACCCCCGAAGTCTTTGTCTTCGCCGCCGATGGCAACCGGTTGTATCGCGGCCGCATCGACGACCGGGTGGGGGACTTCGGTGCGGCGCGGCCGACGGCGACGCGGCAGGACTTGCGCGAGGTGCTGGCCGCGCTGGTGTCTGGGAAATCCGGGCCTTTCCCCGACCGGCCGGGCTTCGGCTGCGCGATCCCGGAGGCGGTGAAGCCATGAAGCGCCTGACGCTCGTGCTTGGCTGGGCGGTTGCGCAGCTGCCGGCCGCGGAAACGCCGGTTCCGACCTGGTCGCGCGATATTGCGCCGGTGATTTACGAGAACTGTGTGCCGTGCCACCGGCCGGGCCAGGTGGCGCCGTTCTCCCTGCTGGACTACGCCGACGTCGCCAAGCGCGCCCGCTTCATCGCGCGGGCCGTCAAGTCGCATTACATGCCGCCGTGGTCGCCGGACGGACCGGTGGGCGCCTTCATCGGGGAACGTGGCCTCACCGAGGAAAAGATCGCGCTGCTCGCCGCCTGGGCCGCGGCTGGGGCCCCCGCGGGCGACCTGGCCGCCGTGCCCGCGCCTCCCCCCGGGCCGACCGCCGGTTGGGAACTGGGCCAACCCGACCTGATTGTCCGCATGCCGCGGCCGTATGCGGTGCCGCGCGGCCCGGACAATGTCTACATGGTGTTCCCCATGCCCTTTTCCTTGAAGGATGTCGCCCCCGCGGTGCTGGCCCGCGCGCGCATCCCGGACTCGGACGCACTGGCCGTCGCCGCAGTGGAGATCCATCCGGGCAACCGCCGCGTGTTCCACCATGCCGACGTCTGGGTCGACCTGACCGGGCAGGCCCGGAAGCGCGAGGCCGCCGAGGGCGGCACGGGTTATCTCAGTTTCGGCACGCCGGGGTTTCCGCCGGCGATCTATCTCGGCGGCCGTGTGCCGGGCATCACGCCGCGGTTCCTGCCGGACGGCATCGCGGCGAGCGTGCTGCCGGTCGAGGGAGGCGACCTCGCGCTGCAGGTGCACTACGCGCCCACGGGCAAGCCGGAGACCGACCAGAGCGAGATCGGCATCTACTTCATGCGCGAGCCGGTGAAGCGGGTGTTGGAATCGGTTTTCCTGCGCAGCTTCAACCTCGACATTCCGGCCGGGGCGGCGGCCTTCACGGTCGAGGACACCCTCGAGATTCCCGCGGATTGCATGCTGCTATCGGTGTTTCCGCACATGCACCTGCTTGGCCGCGAGGTGCAGGCCGACGCGCTCCTGCCGGACGGCACGCGCCGCGAGTTGCTCACGGTGCGGCATTGGAGTTTCCCGTGGCAGGACCGCTATTTCTACAAGAAACCCGTCTTCCTGCCGAAGGGCACCAGGGTCCACTGCCGCTGGGTGTTCGACAACAGCGACGGCAACAAACAGAACCCACATGTGCCCGCCCAGCCGGTGCGCTTCGGGCCGAACGCCACCGACGAGATGTGCGAATTCCATCTTGGCATCGTCCCGGTCAACCTGGCGGAGGCGGAGCTGTTTCCCGCCGCGCGGGAACAAAAGATGCGGCAGAAGATCGACGAACTTTCCCCGGAGCAGCGGGCCCGCTTCAACTGGAAGGAAGCCTTCGAACGCTGACGCCGCGCCGGCTAACCACCCAAGCGATGAGTGCATAGGCCGCGCTGGCGAGGTGCGCGCTGGTGGCGACGTGGATGCCGGGGTCGTCAAACCGGATCATGCCGCCACCGCGGCCGCCTTGGATGATCTCGAAGATCACCTCGCCGACATAGATCGCGAGGACGGCGGGCCAGAACCAGTCCGTCCAGTTGCGCTGCCAGCCCTGCGCCGCGAGGTAGAGCAGCAGGCCGAGGTTCACCGCGCTGAGTCCGCCGTAGATAACCATGGTCGGGTCGCACCACCAGAGCACGGCCGAGATGAAAGCCGGCATGACCGCCAGCGCGATATAGCTGAACCGCGGGTGCCGTGGCTCCAGCAGCCAGCCTAGGATGAAGAACAGCCCGGCATCGGCGACCCAGTGCGGCCAGCCGAAATGCACGAGGTGGCCGGTCCAGATCCGCCACCATTCGCCACGGGCGAGGGCCGGGCGATCATAGAGGAGGGCGTCGCGCCACGCCGGAGTCAGCTGGATGGCCAGCACGACCACGCTGACGGCGAGAAAGCACCACGGCGGCGGGCCGGGAAGAAACGAACGCAACGATCGCATGCCCTCTGCTTAGCGGCGGCGGAAGAAGCGGGCAAGACCAGCCGCACCGAGGCTGAGCAAGAACCACACGCTCGGGGCACCGCCACCGCCGCCGCCGCCACTCGAACTCGGAGGCGGCGTAGGCGTTACCACCACGGGGGTGTTCACCGTGAGCGTCGCGTCGCTGCTGGTCACCGAGCCCGCGCCGGTCGATACGACCACGGTATAGGAACCCCCGCTGGCGGACGTGACGCTGTTGAGGCTCAGGGTGGCGCTTGTAGCGCCGCTGATCGCGGCGCCGTTGAACATCCACTGGTAGCTGATCGGGCTCGTGCCGGCGGCCGCGACCACGCTAAACGCGGCGTTGCTGCCGGCGGTGACGGTGACGCTGGCGGGCTGGGTCGTGATGGTCGGCGCGGTGCCGCTGGTGGCGGAGAAGGTGACGTTCAGGGTGATGCCGGCGGTATCGCCATCAAAGCCATCGACGGCGATATTATAGACGGTGCCGGCGGTGGCGGAGAAGGTGACGGTGCTGGCCTGAACCACACCGGAGTTGATGTCGTCGTTGGAGGCGATCGTGGTGAGGGCGGAGACGCTCGTGCCGGTGTAGATGCCGAGCGTGGTGTCGTAGTAGCTGCCGCGGGTGTCGACCGTGACGTTGCCGACGGCGGGCGCGGTCCATTTCCACCAGACGGAATGGCCGCCTGCGTTGCCCGCGTGGTTCGGCTCGCCGGTTTCCTTGGTGGCGAAGGTGTTGAAGCCCGTGTAGGCGACGGTGCCGGTCGTGGTGAGGTTGTTGATGACCGTGGCCGAGGAGAACTTGTCGTTCAGCGGCGGTCCGGGCGGGCCGTAGAGATTCTGGGCGCCGGTGATGTCGTCCATGGCCAGCGTGTCGAGGTTGCTGATATGGCTGTTCATGACGGCGCTGATGGTCTGGGGCGGCGTGGCCTCGTCGGGATGGTCGAGCCCGAGGATGTGGCCCATCTCGTGGAGCGCCACACGGTGGATATCCACGACCCCCGAGCGCAGGTTACCCGCATAGGAATCCCAAGTGCGGCCGGCGTTGAAGATGATGTCCGCCTCCGTGCGGTCGTTGCCGAGGCGCCACGTGGTGGTGACGGCGATGGTGCTCGTGTCGAAGGCCGAACCGAAGACCGTGGTGGCCATGGCCAGTTCGTTGACGTGGTTGTGGTCCGTCGGGGCGCCGGTGGAGATGGTGGTCGTGAACTGCATTGAGCCCAGCAGGGCGTTCCACGTCTGGGCGGCGCCCTGCGCACTGGTGGCAAAGGTGGTGCCGTCGGTCCTGACCGTGGTATTGTCGAGCAGGATGTTGAGCGGAACCAAAACAGGCGTCGCGGCGCCGTTCTGTAGGGCCGTGGCACCGGGCCACTTGATCGGCAGGCCCGTCGAGGCGTTCAGGATGAAGGTGTAACCGAGGCCCGAGGTGCTGAGGGCCAGCGCGGCGAGCCCGCCAATCAGGGTGCGGAGCACGTCAGTTCTCATTGACGGAGGGCTGACCGTGGGCGGGAACTTGGCGGACTTGGCGGATGAAGGCCGCGGCGGTGATCGGCTGGGCGGCGGGATTCTGGAGCTTGACGTCGCTCAGGCGGGTCATCGGCAGGGAAACATCCTGTTCGCTGTAGAGCGGCATGCCGTTGCTCCGGAGCACATAGTCCTGGCCGGAGCCGAAGTTGTGCAGGACGGGATAGACGCCGTGCATGATGCCCACGAAGGGGGAGATCATCCGGCCGTTGCCGTGCACAAAGAAGATGTCCTCCTCGCCGATCTGGAACTTCGGCGCGCCCTCGACGACGAGCTCGTCGTCACCCACGCGGCCGCCGAGGAACTGCAGCACGACCTTCTCCGGGGGCGTGCCCTTGATGGCATCGTTGACGTTGATCTCGACCTGGCTGGCGATGTAACGACGGCCGTCGTCGGTCTGGCGCCATTCCGAGGAAAGGGACACCACGACGCCGCGCACGACATAGTCGGCCTGGCCAATGAGGTCCTTGAATTCGGGCGGCTCGACTGTGGTGGCGAGGGCCCCGGGCGGCAGCAGCAAGGTAGCTGCGAGGCCGAGATAAATAAGGCGTCTGGGCATCATGAGGGGCGTTTTTTAGACGAATGAATCGGTCAAAAGTTCCCTGGCCCGGGAAGCGACGGCAGAATTAGCAGGCGGATAGGCAGCGTCAATCACCGGCCGCCGGATGAGCACATTATTTGAACAGCAATCGCTGGTGGAAACGGGCGCTTATGGCCCGGCCGCCGGGCTTCGATGCCGTCGGGACTACCCGAGTCGCGTGGCGACCTCGATGACGTCGTGCGGCGCCGCCTCCTTCTGGCCGGCCGGGGTCACGCGGACGTAACGGGCCTTCTTGCGCAATTCGTCCAGGTTTTTTGCCCCGAGGTAGCCCATGCCGCTTTGGACGCCGCCGATGAGGGTGCCGAGCACGTCGTCCACGGAGCCGGAGACTTCCTTGAGGGCCTCGATGCCCTCGGCGGCGACCTTGCGGGCGGTGTCGTTCTTGTCGTGGCCGTAGCGGGCGGCCGAGCCGGCCTTCATCGCGGCGTGGCTGCCCATGCCGCGGTATTGTTTGTAGAGCTTGCCGGAGATTTCCATGATCTCGCCCGGCGCCTCGCGACAGCCGGCGAGCAGGCCGCCGAGAATCACGGCGTCCGAGAGGGTGAGGGCCTTGACGATGTCGCCCGACTTCGTGATGCCGCCGTCGGCGATGAGGCGGACGCCCTTTTTCGCCGCGCCGTGACCCGCGACGTGGAGCGCCGTGAGCTGGGGAATGCCGACGCCCGCGACAATCCGGGTGGTGCAGATGGAGCCGGGGCCCTGGCCGATCTTGATGGCGTTGGCCCCCGCGTTCGCGAGAAACTCGACGCCCGCGCCGCTGGTGACGTTGCCGGCGATGATGGGGAGATCCTTGAACTGGCCGCGGATAAGCTTCACGACATCGCCGACCCCGGCGGTGTGGCCGTGCGCCGTGGAGACGGCGACGATGTCCACGGCCTCGTCCACGAGGGCGCCGACGTGGTCGAAGATCTTGTCGCGGTCGAGATCGCCGTTGGGCTTGCGGACGGGCGAAATGGCGGCGCCGACGACGAGGCGGAACTGCGAGTCGCGCGCGGGCTTGCGGCGGGACTTGGCCTCGCTCGTGATGCGCTCGATGTCGGAACTGGTGACGAGGCCGCGGAGGTGATCCTTGTCGTCGACGACGAGAATCTTGTGGAGACCGACGTTCGCGGTGAAGAACTTGTCCGCGGCCTTGATCGGGTCGGCCGCCATTTGCTTTTCCGTCACGGTGATGAGCTGCTTGCGCGCGGTCATGACCTCAAAGACGCGCTTGGACTTGTAGCGGTCCTTGACGAGATTGCCGGAGAGGAGGCCGGCGAGCTTGCCCGCGGCGTCGACGACGGGGAAAGTGCGGAAGTCGAAACGCTTCTGGTCGATCATCGCGAGGACCTCGCTGAGGAGGGCGTCGGGCGAGACGGTGATCGGGTCCTGGATGAGGCCGTGGATATGGCGCTTCACGCGGGCGACCTCCTTGATCTGGTCCTTGCCCGGCAGGTTGTAATGGATGAGGCCGAGGCCGCCGTTCAAGGCCATGGCGATGGCCATGCGCGACTCGGTGACGGTGTCCATGTCGGACGAGATGATCGGGATCTGCAGGCGCAGGCTCTCCGCGAGCGAAGTGGCCAGATCGGTGTCCTTCGGGAGGATCTCCGAATGGAGCGTGGCGAGCGAGACGTCGTCGTAGGTCAGCGCGCTCGGCAGGTTGGCGGCGAAGAAGCGATCGGCGGGCAGGTAGAAGTCCGAATCGCTGGCGGAAGTGGCAACAGGCTTGGTCATCGTTGCCGTGAACGAAATACTCCGGCCGCGGCAAACCTCAACGAAAATTTGCCAAGACCAGCCCGTTTCGTAACGCTGGCGGGATGCGCTTCGGCTTCAGTCATAAAACCTACCGTTTGCCGCTGCCGGCACCCCTGCGGACGGCGCACGGCCGGTGGACGGAGCGCGAGGGCATCATGGTCCGCCTGGAGGATGAGGCCGGGCGGGTCGGTTATGGGGAAATCGCACCCATCCCGTGGTTTGGGACGGAGACCCTGGCCGAGGCGGCGGAGATTTGCCTAAAATTCGGCGACAAGGCCGAGGGCGCACTGCTGGATGAAGTGCCGGAGCGGTTCGGCTGCGTCCGTTTCGCGCTGGCCCAGGCCCGGGCGGCCCTCGGGCAGTGTGATATAGATGACACGGGCGGGAAGCGTCTGCCCGTCGCGGCCTTGTTGCCCGCGGGCCGGGAAGCCGTGGCGCTCTTGCGCAGCAAACTCGCGGGCGGGTTTCTCGCCTTCAAATGGAAGGTCGGGGTGGGTGACCCCGCCGATGAACTCGGCGTCCTTGACGACCTGCTGGCCCACCTGCCGGCGCACGCGAAGCTCCGGCTCGACGCGAACGGCGCCTGGACGCGCCTGCTGGCGGAACGCTGGCTGGCACGCTGCGCCGAGCGGCCCATCGAGTTTGTCGAGCAGCCGGTCGCGCCGGCGGAAGAGGACACCCTGCGCGGGCTTGCCGCGGACTATCCCGTGAAACTCGCCCTCGACGAGTCCGTGGTGCGGCTCGCGGAGGCGCGGCGCTGGCAGGCGCAGGGCTGGCCGGGAATATTTGTCATCAAGCCGGTGCTGGCGGGTCCGCTCGACGAACTGGCCCGGTGGATTTCGGATACCAAGGCTGACGTCGTGCTCTCGAGCGCGATCGAGACCGCGCTCGGGCGCGCGGCGGTCCTGCGCGCCGCCCTCAGCCAGCCGCTGACCAAACGCGCGCTGGGCTTCGGCGTGGGTGAAATTTTTGGCGACCGGCGCTGGGACGGGCCGGTCATCGGGCCGCTGGCCGACGCGTCCTGTCTGGCGGACAATTCCGGGGAGGAGATGTGGAGAAACTTGAAACCGGAAACCTGAGACCTGAGGATTTCCGCATGCTGCTCATAATTTTTCAGGTTTCAGATTTCAGCTTTCAGCTTTCATGAATCGTTACGAACTAGCCCGTCTGCTCGGCGCCCCCGCCGGTCTCCTCACCGAGGCGCGGCGCGAAGCGGTCGTGATTGAAGACAGCGATCCGCGGCGCTTCATGACGGCGCTCGCGGCCGCCACGGCGCAGGGCGGCACGGTGATTCTCGCGAGCGAGACCTGGAGCGAGTCCGAGCGGGCGCAGCTCGCGGTCCTGCGAAAACTGGACGCGGTCACGCCGGCCACCGCGGCGGGCAAGGGCTGGCTGTGCATCCCGACCGGCGGCACCGGCGGGCACGTGAAGCTGGCGCGGCACGACGAGGAAACCCTCGCGGCGGCCGTGGGCGGATTCTGCCGGCATTTCTCGATCACGCAGGTCAACGCCGTGGGCCTGCTGCCGCTGCACCATGTGAGCGGGCTGATGGCGTGGCTGCGCTGCGCGCTGACCGGCGGCGAATACCGGCCGCTTGACTGGAAGAAAATCGAGGCGGGCGAGTTGCCGGCCTTGCCCGCGAAACCGCAGGGCTGGGTGGTCTCGCTTGTGCCGACGCAGCTCGAGCGCCTGCTGCGCAACGCGACCGCGGTCGCATGGCTGCAGGGCTTCCGCACGATCTTCCTCGGCGGCGCGCCGGCCTGGCCGGAACTGCTCGCCAAGGCGGCGGCCGCGCAACTGCCCCTCTCGCTCGGTTACGGCCTGACGGAAACGGCGGCGATGGTCACGGGGCTGCGTCCGGCGGAATTCCTGCTCGGGGCGCGCGGCAACGGCCCGGCCTTGCCGCATGCGAACGTGCAGGTCGGCGGAGACGGCGTGATCTCGGTCGGTGGCGACTCACTGTTCCGCGGCTACTACCCGGAGTGGCGCGACCGCCGGCCGTTTGCGACCGGCGACCTCGGCCGGTTGGACGGGCAGGGACATCTGCAGGTCCTCGGCCGGCGTGACGCGGTCATCATCACGGGCGGCGAGAAGGTTGACCCGGCGGAAGTGGAGGCCGTGCTCTGCGGCAGCGGCGAACTGGGCGAGGTGATCGTCCTCGGCGTGCCCGACGCGGAGTGGGGGCAGGTGGTGGTCGCGGCTTACCCGGCGAGCGCCCAGCCGGTCTGGGCGCTGGTGCAGCAGGCGGTCACGAGCCGGCTCAGCGCAATGAAGCGGCCGAAGCATTTCGTGCCCGTCGCCGACTGGCCGGTGAACGACCAGGGCAAGGTCAACCGCGCGGAGGTCGCCCGGCGGGTCCAGGCCGCCATGAGTGACCCGAAGCAGCGCAGCAGCTAAGACGCTTTGCTTCTTCGCTGCTTCGTGTTTTCTTTTCCGCCGTGAACAAGACCGAGATCGCCGCCGTCCTGACCGAGATCGGCACGCTGCTGGAGTTGAAGGGCGAGAACCCGTTCAAGATCCGCGCCTACCAGGCCGGCGCCCGCATCGTCGAAACGTTGCCGGAGGAGGAACTCAAGCAGCGCAGCGCGGCGGGCACGCTCGAGGAAGTGAAGGGCATTGGCGAGGCGCTCGCGCAGAAGATCACGGAGCTGCAGACGACGGGGCGGCTGGAGTTCTTCGAGAAGCTCAAGGCCTCGGTGCCCGCGGGCCTCGGCGAGATCCTGCAGATCCCCGGCATGGGCGCGAAGAAGACGCGGGCCCTCCAGGAAAAGCTCGGCATCGACACCATCGCGAAGTTGCGGGCGGCCTGCGCCGCGAACCAGGTGGCGGCGCTGGACGGCTTCGGCGAGAAGACGCAGGAGAAAATCCTTGCCGGCATCCGCAACCGCGAGGCCTACGGCAAGCGGCACCTCTGGCAGGACGCGTGGGACGCGGCCGCGCCGATCCTCGCCGGCTTGAAGAAGCTGCCGGGCGTCAAGCAGGTCGAGGCATGCGGCAGCATGCGCCGCCGGCTGGAAACGGTGGGTGACCTGGATTTTCTCGTGGCGACGACCGAGCCGGCGCCGATCGTCGAGTGGTTTGTCACGCAGGGTGGCGTGAAGGAGGTCACGGCGCGCGGCGAGAGCAAGGCGAGCGTGCGGCTCGAGTCCGGGTTGCAGGCTGACCTGCGTCTGGTGCCGCCGGAGCAGTTCGTGTTCACGCTGCACCACCTGACCGGCTCGAAGGACCACAACGTCCAGATGCGGCAGCGGGCGCTCGCCCGCGGACTCTCCATGAGCGAGTGGGGGCTCTTCCCCGCCGATCAAAAGCACGGGCCGAGCGCGGAGAAGCCCGAGGGCGGGGCGCGCAAGACCGACATCAAGACCGAGGAGCAGCTTTTCAAGAAACTCGGACTGGCGTTCGTTCCCCCCGAGTTGCGCGAGGGCTTGGGCGAGATTGAGGCGGCGGAACAGGACGCGCTGCCGCAACTCGTCGAGGCGGCCGACATCCGCGGGGTGTTTCATAACCACACGACCGCCTCGGACGGGCACAATACGCTCGAGGAAATGACCGCCGCGGCGCAGGCGCTCGGGCTTGAATACCTCGGGATCGCCGACCATTCGAAATCCAGCGTCCAGGCCCGCGGCCTCACGGAGGAACGGCTCGGGGCCCAGATCGCGGAGATCAAGGCGCTCAACGCCTCGGGCAAATTCAAGACGCATGTCTTCACCGGCACCGAGTGCGATATCCTGCCGGACGGGAAGCTCGACTTCGACGCGGGGGTCCTGGGCCAGCTGGATTACACCGTGGTGTCGGTGCACAGCTCCTTCCGGCAGGAGAGGGAAGTAATGACCAAGCGCATCATCCGCGCCCTCGAGCAGCCGCACGTGACGATGCTCGGGCACCTGACCGGGCGCCTGCTGCTGGAGCGCGAGGGCTATGAGGTGGACGTCGACAAGGTCATCGACGCAGCGCTCGCGAACGGTGTTATCATTGAGTTGAACGCGAGCCCGTGGCGCCTCGACCTGGACTGGCGGCACTGGCGCAAGGCGGCGGAGCGGGGCCTCCTGTGCAGCATCAATCCGGATGCCCACAGCACGGCAGGCTTGGCGCATTTTCGCACCGGGGTCGGCGCGGCCCGCAAGGGCTGGCTGACCAAGGAGCACATCCTGAACACCAGGCCCCTCGCGCAGGTGAAAAAGTGGCTCGCGGCCAAACGGAAGGGGGCCTGACCGCATGAACCATCGTCTCCTGGCCGCGTTCACCTGGCTGTCTATTTTCAGCGGAGCCGCCAACCTCGGGGCGCAGCAGGAAATTCTGCCAGGGCTGGATTTCGACGGGCTGGCGCCGCGGGAAGTGCGCGTCTATCTGCCGGCGGCCGGCGTCACGGCCGCCACCCCGGTGCTGGTGGCGCTCGATGGCCAGAACATGTCCGCCTGGCGGCTCGCGGAAGCGCTGGCGGGACTGGCGGCGAAGGGGCGGGTCGTGCCGCTCGTCGTGACGATTGCCGCGGGTGCCGACCGGATCGATGAATACGGCATGGCGGGCACGCCCGACTACGCGGGCCGCGGGAAAAAATCGGCGCAGTTCCAGCGTTTCGTCGTGGCGTCAGTGCTGCCCGCCGTGCGCGCGCGCTACGGCGTCGCCGCGGACCCGGCGCGCACCGGCATCATGGGTTCCTCGCTCGGCGGGCTCGCCGCCTTCGATCTTGCGTGGCGGCATCCGGAGGTTTTTGGCTTTGCGGGGATTTTCTCCGGCTCGTTCTGGTGGCGCGGGGACAATTCCTCGCTGGCGGCCAAGCAGGCCTCGCGGCTGGCGCACCGGCTCGTGCGGGAATCGCCGGCGGTGCCGCGCCTGCGGCTGTGGTTCGAGGCCGGCACGCAGGATGAGGCCGACGACCGTGACGGCAATGGCGTCATCGATGCGATCCAGGACACGACCGAATTGATGGACGCGATCGCGCAGCGCGGGCTGCCGCGCGGCCCGGCGCTGGTCTATCGCGAGATCAAGGATGGCCGGCACAATGAGGCCACCTGGGCGCAGGCCCTGCCGGAATTTCTGGAGTGGGCGGACGGGCAGTGAGGGCGGCTCGTTATTTGGCCGCCGTGGTGATCATCATCATCACGAAGGTGGTCTTGGGATCCTGCGGGGGATCCTGCGGGCTGATCGTGAGACTGATGCTGCGCTGGTCCTTCTTGGGCCACATCATGGTGATGCCTTCCCCCCTATTGATGCTCGGGGCGCCCGCCCAGCCCTGCTTCTTGAATTCGGCCTCGTAGAATGCGGTGACCTCTGCGGCCGGCAGGGCAACGACAATGGCCAATTGTGTATGGTCTGCCCCAATCTGGTTGAACATCTGCACGACGCCCTTCGGGTGGATGGGAATGTCCTTCGCGAAATCCTTCGGCAAGGCCATGCCGCTCTCACTGACGTTGAGGCTGGTATTGCCGCCGGACTTGGAGGTCAGATCCATGCTCACCTTGTCGCCCTTGCTCGACTGCGTGATCTTGGTGCCGTCGGCGGCGGTGGCGGTGTGACTGGAGCTCTTGGAGCAGCCAAAGGCCAGCAGGAGGAATGCGGCCGGCAGGAGACGGAGGGCGATTTTCATGGGGTGGGATGGGATTTTCCCGGGAAAACCAGCAGGCATTCCGGGCGCAATGTCGTGGGCTGCTGTGGTCTCCAGATTGCTTTGCGGCGGATGCAGGGTCAAGCTTCGCCCCAAGGGATGCGCGGGAGGAAAGGCGGAACGTTGCGCCGCGAGGTTCAGGTCACCCTATGGCAGCTTGGCTTCGAAGATTTGGTGGCCGAGGGCGGCGGCCTCGAAGCCGGCCCCTATCTGCGGGGTCAGCCCCTCGGGGCCGATCGTCACCCCCAGGCTGCTGTGGACGGTGGCCTCGGCGAGGGTCGGCAGCGGGCTTTCCACCTCGACCGAGACCTCGGCCTTGATCTTGTCGCTGTCGCCCCGGCTGGCGACCTCTCGCTCAAGGCCGGGGAGGCCGTTCAGTTTCGCGCTCCCCGAGAATTCCACCCCGGCGTAGATCAGGTTGTTGTTCCGGTCCCAGGTCAGGGCGAACTGGGCGGAGCTGATTGCCTTGCCGACGGAGGCCAGGGCGAGTTCTTCGCCGAGCCCCGCCGTCAGGGTGGTCTCGCCCGTGACAAAATTTTTGTTGGCACTGAAGGCCAGGCCGGCCTTGAAATCGAACCCGAAGCTCGTGCAGTTGATCTTGAGCGTGGCGACCTTGAAACCCACCGCGCTGATCTCCGCCTTGATGTTGATGGGGCAGTCGGTCATGCGCGGCAGTTCGCCGTTGGGCTTCTCCCCGGATCCACCCACGTAGGGCACCTCGCAGCTGTAGGCCTCGGTGACCTGCTGCGAGGCGAGTGTGGCCAGCTTGTTGAGGAATTCCTGCGCCTCGGCGGCGAAGGCCACCTGGTAGGCCGGGCCCGACGAGCACAGCGCCAGCTCCGTCATGATGCGGTTCGTCCGGTCCCGCAGCCGGGGCAGCACCACGTCCTCCAACTCGCCGTAGCGGTTGGCGCAGCCGTCCAGGTAGTGGTCGATGATCGCCTTCTTCGTCTCGCAGCTGCCCGTCTGCGTCGCGGCCATCTTGGCAATCGCCGCTTCCTTTTGCTGCCGCAGTTCCGCCACGGCCTGGTCGTAGTGCCGCTGGGCATCGGCGATGACGTCCTGGCCGGCCAGGCGGGCCTGGACGATCCGGATGCGGGCGGTCTCGGCGATCCCGGGGACCGGGATCGTCACCATGACAAGGGCCGCCTTTTCCGTGGCCTTGTCCTTGAGCATTTTCCTCAGGGTGGCGTCGCGCTCGGCCACTTCCCCCTGCAGTTCGGTCTTCTTCCCGCGCACGAAATCCATGAAGGCCTCCATCTCGCGCACCTTCATGCGCCCCTCCTCGCCGCGGCGCTGCGGGCGCGGGGGGACAAAATGGCTGGGGCTGAAATATTCCTGGCGCCCGACCAGGCGGTCGAAGGAGGCGGGCACCGGATAAGGCGTCCCGTCTTCGTCCAGAATACGGCGCGCAGTGGGCGAGAGGTTCTCGGCCGCGGCCGCTTCGGCGTGCGCCTTGGCGCCCGACAGGTCGCCCCGCGCGTGGGCGATCGCGCCCAGTGAGGCGTGGGCCGCCCCGAAGCGCGGGGCGAGCGCCAGACAGCGCGCCAGTTCCTCCTCAGCCTGGGTGATGTCCCCCAGCGTGAGCCAGGCCTGGCCGAGGTTGTTGTGGGCGCGCGCGTCCTGCGGGTGCTGCTGCACCTGGTAACGGAGGAGCGGGACCGCCTTGTGCCCGTAACCGGCCATCGACAGGAGCGAGCCGAGGGTGTTCAGCGCATTCCAGTCGCCGGGATTGGCCCGGACGGCCTCGGCCGCCAGCAGGAGCGCCGCGCCGGGGGACTTCTGTACCCAGCCGATGGCCGCGGCCGAGGCCAGGGCCGAGGAATTGCCCGGGGCCGCCCGGAGGAAGGCATCGGCTTCCGCGATCTCTGCGGGATCCACGGCCGCGCGCAGCGCGCGGACCATGCGCTCGGCCTCGGCGGGCAGGGTGGCGGCGGAAATCTGCGTTGCGGCCAAAAGGCCCAGCTCCGCCTCGTTGCGGGTGGGCAGGACAAAGAGCGGCCGGCGGGACCGGCGCGGCGCGGCGGTGGATTCCGCCGCCGCTTGGCGCTTCATCTCCTCCAACTGCTGGCGGGACTTCTCCTGCTGGCGAGCGAGCCACAGTTTGAGCTCGGCCGGATCGGCCGGCGGCGTTTCGTCCGGGGAGTGGGGCGCCGCCCCGCGAAGTGCGATCGCCAGCATGGACACTCCTAGAAAACTAAGTACGAGGCGCTTCATGACGGAATGCATTGAAGTAAGAGGGGTTCTTTTCAAGGAGTCCAAGGGGGCGACTCCCAGAGGCGTGATCATGGGGTTTGCAAGGACCGCTGGCAAACCCAATTGCCCACTGGCAGGTGGTGCCAGACTCGATGAGATGGCGACGCAAAGGTTGGTTACTCCTCTATCGTCGCCCCGCGAAGCGGGCATAAAAGGGCACGCTCATGTTGGGAGAGAGGAACGATTGTCATGTGTTGTTGCGCTCAGGTGTATATCCCCCGCTGTGCGGGTCCTCCTCGTGGTGGATAAGGCCTTCGCCCGGCGGGTCCCGTGACGCCCGGGCCGGGACTAGGTGTGAACGGCGAGAGCCGGCTCGCCGCCGCAAAAAAGCGGCTCGCGACCACGCGCAAAACCTGAGACTTGAGAGCTGGCTTTAATGCCTGCTATCTCTCTTATGCTGCTTTGCTTCCGGCTTTCCAGCCACGCTCGATAAACCAAACCTGCAATCCCATGAAAGTAGTCATTCTCTGTGGCGGTCGGGGCACGCGCTTGCGCGAGGAAACGGAGTTCCGGCCGAAGCCCATGGTGCCGGTCGGCAACCGCCCGATTCTCTGGCACATCATGAAGGCCTACGCGCATTTCGGGCACAAGGAGTTCATCCTCTGCCTCGGCTACAAGGGCGACATGATCAAGGACTACTTCCGCAACTACCGGTGGAACACCTGCGATGTCACCCTCCGGCTGGGTCACGACCCGGCGGAGAAATTCCATGACCGTCACGCCGAGGAGGACTGGAGCGTGACCTTGGCGGATACCGGCGAGGATTCCATGACCGCGTCCCGTGTGCAGCAGATCCAGCGTTACGTGCCCGCGGGCGAGCCCTTTCTCCTGACCTATGGCGACGGGCTTTCGACGATCGATATCAACGCGAGCATCGCCGCGCACCAGGCCGCCCGCAAAGTCTGCACGATTTCCGCCGTGCATCCGGCCGGCCGGTTCGGTTCGCTCCGCATCGAGGAGGACGGCGGCATCCACACCTTCAGCGAGAAACCCCAGTTCGAGGACGCCTACGTCAACGGCGGCTACATGGTCTGCGAGCACCGCATGTTCGACTACCTGCCGGCCGACCCACGGGTGATGCTGGAGCGCCAGCCGATGGACCAACTGGTGAAGGACGGCCAGCTCCACGCCTACAAGCACGAGGGCTTTTGGCAGCCGATGGACACCTATCAGGAAACCCAGTATCTCAACAAACTGTGGGCCGACGGGCAGGCCCCCTGGAAGATCTGGTGACGATGTTCGGCGACGCCTTCAAAGGGAAGACCGTCTGGCTCTCCGGCGTGACCGGATTCAAGGGCACGTGGCTGGCCGAATGGCTGGTGAGCCTCGGCGCCAAGGTCCATGGCTTCGCCCTCGCCCCGTCGACCAATCCGTCGGTCTTCGGGCAGACCGGACTCAGCTCGCGCATCACCTGGGATGAGGCCGATCTGCGCGATGCCGCGGCGGTGCGCCGCTCGCTGCTGCAAGCGAAGCCTGATTTCGTCCTGCATCTGGCGGCCCAGCCGCTGGTGCGCCTGTCCTATGCGGAGCCGGTCGACACCTACGCGACCAACGTCATGGGGACCATCCACGTGCTCGAAGCCCTGCGCGCCCTCGACCGGCCCTGTGCCGCGGTGCTGGTCACCACCGACAAGTGCTACGAGAACCGCGAGCGGGACCACCGCTATGGCGAGGAGGACCACTTGGGCGGCCATGATCCCTACAGTTCCAGCAAGGCGGCGTGCGAGATCGCCATCGCCTCGTGGCGGCGGTCGTTTTTCCAGAATCATCCGGTGAAGATCGCCAGCGCCCGCGCCGGCAATGTCATCGGCGGCGGCGATTGGGCCCTCGACCGGATCATGCCGGATTGCGTGCGTTCCCTGGGCCGGTCCGAGGCGATTGCGCTCCGTCATCCGGGGGCGACGCGGCCCTGGCAGCATGTGCTGGAGCCCCTCAGCGGTTATCTCTGGCTGGCGGCGTGCCTGGCGAACCCGCGGCTCCGGCCTCCCGGCGCCGAGCTTTGCGCCGCGTTTAATTTCGGCCCCGGCCCCGAGGCGAACCGCACCGTGGCGGAACTGGTGACCGAGGTTTTACAGACTTGGCCCGGCTCCTGGGTGGACAAGTCTGATCCCAAGGCCGTCCACGAAGCGAAGCTCCTGCAGCTGGACACGGCGAAGGCCAAGGCACTGCTCGATTGGTCGCCGGTGTGGCTGTTCTCCGATGCGGTCAGGGAAACCATGGCGTGGTATCGTGCCAATCCCGCCGGACTCGACGCGGGCCAGGTGCACGCCTTCACTCTCCAGCAGATCAAATCCTACGGCGAACGCGCCGCCGCCGGGCGGGCGCCGTGGACCGCTTGAGTTTCCATGCCGACTCCTGCCGAACTTAAAGCCGAGATTCTCCGCCTCACCCGCGCCTACTCGGAGTTGATGCACCGGGCAAACCGCCCCGGGGCGGACGCGGCCGTGCCTTTCGAGCCGGGCCAGACGACCGTGCCGTATGCGGGCCGTGTGTTCAACGCGGACGAGGTCGAGGCAGCGGTCGGCTCGACCTTGGATTTTTGGCTGACGCTCGGCCCCGAGGGCGCGGCCTTTGAGGCGGAGCTTGCTGCGCTGCTCGGCGTGAAGCACTCGCTCCTCGTCAACTCGGGCTCGTCGGCCAACCTGGTCGCGCTCTCCGCGCTGACCACCCACAAGCTGCCGGCACACAAACGCATTCAGCCCGGGGACGAAGTCATCACGGTGGCCGCCGGATTCCCCACGACCGTGGCGCCGATCCTCCAGTGCGGGGCGGTACCCGTGTTTATTGATAACGATCCCGCCACCGGCAACGTGCGCGTGGCGCAGCTCGCGGCGGCGTTTTCCGCGGGGAAGACCAAGGCTGTCATGATTGCCCATGCCCTCGGCAATCCGTTCGATCTCGGCACTGTGCTCGAGTTCTGCCGGAAGCACGATCTCTGGCTCATCGAGGATAATTGCGACGCGCTCGGCTGCACCTACTCGCTGCCGGTGGCGCGGGCGAAGGCACTGGGCTTCACGGAGAATTCTCCCGGCCTTCCCGCGGACGGCACGTACATCACGCGCTACACCGGCACGTGGGGCGATCTTTCGACGCAGTCGTTCTATCCGCCGCATCATCTCACGATGGGGGAGGGCGGGGCCGTCAACATCGTGCACCGTCCGCCGCTCAAGACCTACGCCGAGAGCTTCCGCGACTGGGGCCGCGACTGCTGGTGCGCGTCGGGCAAGGACGACACCTGCGGCAAGCGCTTCCAGTGGCAGCTGGGCGAGCTGCCCAAGGGCTATGACCACAAATACATCTACAGCCACCTCGGCTACAACCTGAAGCCGCTGGATCCGCAGGCCGCCATCGGCCGGCAGCAGTTGAAAAAACTCCCGGCGTTCATCGAGGCGCGCAAGCGCAACTGGACAACCCTCCGCGCCGGGCTGGCCGACCTCGCGGACGTGTTCGACTTTTCACTACCGACGCATGCGACCGGCTGGACGCCGCAGGGATTTGCCTGGGATGCCACCGGTTGCCGGACGGACTGCTCCTGGTTCGGCTTCATGCTCCGGGTGAAATCCACGGCGCCGTTCTCGCACACGGAGCTGGCCCAGCACCTCGACCAAAGGAAAATCGGCAACCGGATGTTTTTCGGCGGGAATCTCCTGCGCCAGCCGGCCTTCGTGCAGTTGAAGCAAGACCGCCCGTCCGCGTTCCGCGTCGTGGGCGAATTCCCCGGCGCGGACGAGATCATGCACCGGGCCCTTTTTCTCGGCACCTATCCGGGCCTCACCGCGGCGATGCTCGACTACGAGATCGCCACGATCCGCGCCTTTGTGCGGTCCCGCTGAATCCGGTTGATGTCCGCTCCCGTCCATCCGCTGCCCGCCGGGGACCTCGACCACGTCCTCGCGCATACCCGTGCGCTGTGGGCCGCGGCGCGCGGCCAGTCGTTCTTCATCACCGGGGGCACCGGTTTTTTCGGCAGCTGGTTGCTGGAAAGTTTCGCCCGCGCGAACGACGCGCTCGCCCTCGGGATGCGCGCTGTGGTGCTGACGCGCGACCCCGCCGCCTTCCTAAATAAAGCGCCGCACCTCGCCCGCCGGACCGACGTGAAATTCCACCAGGGCGATCTGCGCACTTTTGCTTTTCCGGCCGGTCACTTTGATTACGTCATTCATGCGGCGGCCGACACCGACGTCTGGACCAAGAGGGTGACCGCCGACGGTCTGATCGCGCGTCTGACGGCGGGCACGAACCATCTGCTGGATTTCAGCGCGCAGGCCGGCGTCAAATGTTTCCTGCATGTCAGCTCCGGTGCGGTCTACGGCACCCAGCCCGCGTCGCTGGCTGGCGTGGCCGAAGATTATCCCGGTATCGCGGACCCGCTGCCGCCCGATGCGGCCTGGGCCGAGGGCAAGCGCGTGGCCGAGCAACTGTGCCGCGCGCACGCGGCCCGGCACCCGTATGAGCTCAAGATCGCCCGGTGCTTCACCTTTGTCGGCCCGCATCTGCCGCTCGAGGCCAAATACGCCATCGGCAACTTCCTGCGCGACGGCCTGCGCGGCACACCGATCGAGGTGGCGGGCGATGGCACGTCGGTCCGCAGTTATCTCTACGCCTCCGACCTGGCGGTCTGGCTGTGGACGATTCTCTTCCGCGGTGAAGCGGGTCGCCCCTACAACGTCGGCTCGCCCGAAGCGGTGAGCATCGCGGAGCTTGCCGGCCTGGTGAATGAGGTTTTTGCTCAACGATTCCCGGTGAAAATCATGCAGGCAGTCAAACCCGGCAGTCCGGTCTCGCGCTACGTTCCGTCCGTTGCCCGCGCGGCGGCGGAGCTCGGCTTGCAGGTGCGGATCCCGCTGCCGGAAGCCTTGCGGAAAACCGCCGCCTGGTATGGCGGCGCGGCCAAACTCTGACGCCATCCGCCGATCGCCATGGCCTTTAAGAAGCTGAACGTCGCGATTCTCGGTACAGGCAACATCGGCACCGACCTGTTGCTCAAGGTCCTGCGTTCGGAGGTGCTGCACTGCCGGCTTTTCGCCGGGCGGAACCTGTCCTCGCCGGGCATGACGAAGGGCAGCATGTTGGGCGTGCCGGTCTCGGCGCGCGGCCTGCAGAGTATCCTCGACCTGAAGGGCGAACTCGCACTCGTGTTCGATGCGACCAGCGCCGAGGACCACATCCGGCACGCGCCGTTGCTCAAGCAGGCGGGTCTCGTGGCCGTGGACCTGACCCCGGCCAAGGTCGGCCGCCTGTGCGTGCCGGCCGTCAACCTTGCCGAGTGCCTCGACGAGCTGAACGTCAACATGGTCACCTGCGGCGGGCAGGCCTCGATCCCGCTGGCGCATGTCATCGCGGAGGTGAATCCCGGCATCACCTACATCGAGACCGTTTCCAGCATCGCCTCGCGCAGCGCCGGGCCGGCCACGCGCATCAACCTCGACGAATACCTGCAGACCACCGAGCACGGCCTGCAGGAGTTCACTGGCGCCGCGCACACCAAGGCTATCCTTAACCTGAACCCCGCGCAGCCGTGCGTGCATATGCAGACGACCGTCATGGCGAAGATCGCCGCCCCGGACCTCCCGCGCACCCGTGAGGTTGTCGCCGCGATGGTCAAGGTGATCCGCCAATACGTGCCCGGCTACCAGCTCATCCTCGAGCCGATGGTCGAACACGGCCGGTTGGTCGCCATGGTGCGGGTGGACGGCCTCGGGGATTACCTGCCGCGCTACGCGGGCAACCTTGATATCATCAACTGTGCCGCTATAGCCTTCGCCGAAGCGGTGGCCCGGCGCCGCCAGTCCTGATTCTACCTTCATGAGCACCGACCAGCCCTCGATCACCGTTTGCGACGCGACCCTGCGCGACGGTTCGCACGCCTACAGTCACCAGATCACGGTGGAGCAGATCAAGGCCTACGCGGCGGCCGCCGAGGCCGCGGGCTATGATTACCTTGAGGTCGGGCACGGCAACGGGCTCGGTGCCTCCTCCCTGCAGATCGGCGAAAGCCTCGTCGAGGAGGGCGAGATGCTCCGTGTGGCGCGGGCCCAGCTGAAGCGCACGCGGCTCAGCGTCCACCTCATGCCGGGCTTCGCCACGATCCAGCGCGAGATTGCCGGGGCGCTCGCCGCCGGCGTGGATTTGTTCCGCGTGGGCAGTCATTGCACCGAGGCGGACATCACGCAGCGCCACATCAGCCACGTGCGCTCCGCCGGCCGCCATGTCTGGGGCGTGCTCATGATGAGCCACATGGTTTCGAAGGAGGTGCTCCTGCAGGAAGCCCGGAAGATGCAGTCCTACGGCGCGCAGGGCATCGTGCTGATGGATTCGGCCGGCGCGTATTTTCCCGCGGACGTGACGGCCAAGATCGGCCTGCTGGCGTCATCGCTGGAAGTGCCGGTGGGCTTCCACGCCCACCACAATCTCGGACTCAGCATCGCCAACTCCCTCGCCGCGCTCCAGGCGGGCGCGCGCATCATCGATGGCACGTCGAAGGGCTTCGGGGCGGGGGCCGGCAACGCCCCGCTCGAACTCCTCGCCGCCGTGCTCAGGCAGCAGGGCTACGCGACCTCGATCGATCTCTACCGGGCGCTCGATGCGGCGGACCTGGCCGGGAAACTTTTCGCGGGCTCGCTGCCCAACTCCAACGGCATCACGATCGTCAGCGGGCTCGCCGGCGTGTTCTCCGGGTTTTCCAAACCCGTGCAGCGGGCGGCCGAGCAGCTTGGCGTTGATCCGCGCGATGTCTTCTTTGAACTGGGCCGCCGCAAGGTGGTGGGCGGCCAGGAGGACCTGATCCTCGAGGTCGCCACCGAACTGGCCCGCCGCGCCCAACCCGGAGCAAAATCATGAATCGCGCCATCGCCCTCGTTCACGCCGACGCCACGGCCGTCCTCGCCGGCCAGGCGGACCGGCTCGCCGCCCTCCGGGGCCAGCATGTCTTCATCTCCGGCGGCACGGGCATCCTCGGCACCTGGCTGCTCGAGTTGATCAAGGTGCTGAACGAGGCGCACGGTTTCGAGATGAAGGCCACGGTGTTTAGCCGCAACGCCCGCCACTTCGCGCAGTGCTGGCCGCACCTGGGCAACCTCGCATGGATCCACTGGCAGGAGGGCGACATCCGTTACCTGACCGAATTGCCCCGCGATGTCCGCTACATCATCCACGCCGCCGCCCTGACCGACCGGCGCCTGTTCGCCTCCCAGCCCGGCGCGGTCGGCGAGATCAACAGCCTCGGCACGCTGCGGATCCTGCGCGCCGCCAACCTGCTGGAGGATGTGCAAAAGTTCGTCCTCATGAGTTCCGGCCTGGTCTACGGGGCGCAGCCCTGGGAGCTCCCGCGGATCGACGAGAAATTCGCCGGGCCGCTGCGCAGCAACGACGTTGGCGCGGTCTATCCCGAGTCGAAGCGCTTCGCCGAGGTTTTGGCCCAGTGCGCCGTCAGCGAGACCAAGCTGCCGGTCGTCACGCTGCGGCCGTTCGCCTTCGTCGGACCCTACCAGTCGCTGCAGCTGCCGTGGGCGGTGACGGACTTCATCCGCGACAGCTTCAACGGCGGGCCCATCCGTATCATGGGCGACGGCGTGACCGTGCGCTCCATCATGTATGTGAGCGACTACGCCCACTGGGTGCTCGCGGCGCTTGCCGCCGGCCGGCCGGGGGAGACCTACAACGTGGGCAGCGCCGAGCCCGTCGATCTGTTGACGCTGGCCAACGCCATCACCCGCTTTTTTGCACCGGTGCCCGAGGTCCGCACGCGGGTGGGGCAGGCGGGACATGACCGCAACCGCCTCGTGCCCGACACGGCGAAGGCCCAGCGCGACCTCGGCGTCAGTCAGACCGTTCCGCTCGAGGCGGCGCTGCAGAAATCCATCGAGTGGCACCGCTGCATGCAAGGCTGAGCCGCCGGCGTTATCTCCCACCCATGAAGCACAAAGTCAGCGACCTGATCGCCCGGTTTTTCGAAGGGAAGGGTGTCACCCACTGCTTCGGCATCATCGGCTCGGCCAACGCGCACATTTTCGACTCGATCTGCTACAACTCGAAGATCGAACTGGTCTGCAATCATCACGAGCAGGCGAGCACGATGGCGGTGCAGACTTATTGGAAGCTCACCGGCATTCCCTCGTTCGCGCTCGTCACGGCGGGCGCGGGCTCGAGCAACGCGATTACCGGCGTGCTCTCGGCGTGGGCGGATTCCATTCCCTGCCTCGTGATCTCGGGCCAGGAAAACGCCCGCTACATCACGCCCGACCACGACCGGCGCATGTATGGCATCCAGGGTTACGACAGCCCGTTTGCCGTGAGCAAGATGACGAAATACGCCACGCGCGTGATGGCGCCGGAGGATGTGCTCTTTGAGTTGGAGAAGGCCTGGCACTGCGCCACGACCGGCCGCCCCGGCCCCTGTTGGGTCGACTTTCCCCTGAGCGTGCAGACCGCACTGGTGGAGGAGACGGCCCTGCGCCACTTCACGCCCGAGCCGGCCGCGATCGCGCCGCCCGCGCCGCTGCAGGGCGCCGCCCTCACGCAGGAAGTCGCCGCGACCCTGGCCAGTTTGCGCGCGGCCAAGCGTCCGTTGCTCTGGCTGGGCGTCGGCCTCCGCATGGCTGGCGCCGCGGGTGAGCTCGCCGCCTTCGTCGAATCACTCGGCCTGCCCGTTTTGCTGACCTGGTCCGCCATCGATCTGCTGCCTGCGGGTCATCCGCTGGTCATGGGCAGCGCGGGTGTCTACGGCCAGCGCGCGGCGAACTTCATCCTGCAAAGCTGCGACTGCCTCGTCACGATCGGCACCCGGCTGGCGATTCCGCAGATCGGCTACGACATCACCGAACTGGCCCGCGCGGCCCGGGAGATCACGGTGGTCGACATCGATCCGACCGAGCTGAAGAAATACCCGCAGCGCTGCAACCATCCGGTGCACGCCGATGCGGCGGACTTCATCCGCGAATTGCGCCGGCAGGTTGGCGCGACCCCGCCGGCCGCCGCCGACTGGCTCGCGTGGTGCCAGCAGGTGCGGACGCGTTTCCCGTGGATCGGGCCCGAGCACGACGACAAGGGTGGCTTCATCAATTCCTACCGTTTCATGGACCGGCTGGCGCAGCACCTGAAGCCCGACCAAATCATCGTGACCGACATGGGCACCGCCCTCCTCAGCGGCCACCACTCGCTGCCGATCAAGCCGCCGCAGCGCCTGCTCACCTCGCAGGGACTCGGCGAAATGGGCTTCGGCCTGCCGGGGGCCATCGGGGCCTCGTTCGCGCGCAACCGCGGCGAGGTGCTCTGTCTCAATTGCGACGGCGGCATGATGATGAACCTGCAGGAGCTGCAGACCGTCGCGCACCACCAGTTGCCGATCAAGCTGATCATCTTCAACAATGACGGCTACCTCATGATCAAGCACACGCAGAAGGCCGTGCTGTCGGGCCGCTATGCCGGCACCGACAAGTCCTCGGGCGTTTCCTGCCCGGACTTCTCGAAGCTCGCCGCGGCGTTCGGCCTGCCGGCCTTCCAGATCCGCACGTGGGAGGACTTCGACCGCGAGCTGCCGCGGCTGCAGGCGTGCCCCGGACCGGCCATCTGCGAGGTGTTCATGCACCCGGAACAATTCTTCCATCCCAAGCTCGGCGTGGCCGTGCAACCCGACGGCACGCTGATCTCGCCGCCGTTGGAGGATCTTTCGCCCTTCCTGCCGCGGACGACGCTGGCGGAGAACCTCAAGGTGCCGCTCCATCCCAAATCCACGCAGATCAAGGCCTGAACCCGCGCAAATGAAAACTCTCAGCATCGTCACGCCCTGCTACAACGAGGAAGGCAACATCGCCGCGCTGATCGGGCGTGTCCGCGAGGTGCTGGCCCAGCTGCCCGCCTACCAATACGAGCACATCTTCATCGACAACTGCTCGACCGACGGGACCCTCGCGGTGCTCCGGCAGTTCGCCGCGGAGGACCGCCGGGTCAAGGTCATCGTGAACGCCCGGAATTTTGGCCACATCCGCTCGCCCTATTACGCGTTGCTGCAGGCGCAGGGGGACGCCGTCATCTCGCTCGTCTCCGATCTGCAGGACCCGCCGGAGCTGCTGCTCGACTTCGTGCGCGAGTGGGAGGCCGGGCACAAGGTGGTCGTGGGCATCAAGACCCGCAGCCGCGAAAGCTGGGGGATGTATCAGCTGCGCGGCCTGTATTACCGGCTGATCAAGCGCCTCGCCGATGTGGAGCTGCTGGAGCAGTTCACCGGCTTCGGCCTCTATGACCGGCAGATCATGGACGTGCTGCGGGGCCTGCGGGAACCCTATCCGTATTTCCGCGGGCTGATCTCGGATGTCGGCTACAACATCCAGCGCATCGAATACACGCAGCCCGCGCGGACGCACGGCAAGACCAAGAACGGTTTTTTTGACCTCTTCGACATCGCGCTGCTCGGGCTGACGAGCTACTCGAAGGTGCCATTGCGGCTCGCGACCCTCGTCGGTTTCTTCACGGCGGGCCTGTCACTGCTGGTGGGTTTCGGCTACCTGATCGCCAAGCTGCTTTTCTGGAATACCTTCACGGCCGGTGTCGCGCCCGTGATGATCGGCATTTTCTTCATCGGCTCGGTGCAACTGATCTTCATGGGCATCGTGGGCGAGTATGTCGGCGCTGTGTTCACCTACGTGCAGAACCGCCCGCTGGTCATCGAGAAAGAACGCATCAATTTCTGACGGTGCGGGGCGCGAGGTGTCCGGGCGCGGTATGGCTGCGGCCGTTGATACCGTGCCGGCCAACTGGCTGGCGAAGTAGGCGGTCATGCGTTTTTTGCCCAGATGCCGGGAGCCAATGCTTCCTTAATCAATTTTCAGTGGGGATTAATGTTAGTTTAATGGGTGGGGCCTAGGGTGGCGTCGTTCAATCCCCCCTTCAACCCCAGCCCCGTTCCTTATGAAGACCCTGCTTAAACTCGTCTGCCTATTCGCCCTCGGCGCCGCCGCGCTGTGCGCCGCGGAAAAAAACTGGACCGCGCCGGC
The DNA here is from genome assembly GCA_029945445.1 of Lacunisphaera sp. Lineage (GTDB taxonomy): Bacteria > Verrucomicrobiota > Verrucomicrobiia > Opitutales > Opitutaceae > Lacunisphaera. Next base: position 230,903 of record JAQSCO010000009.1, read on the forward strand.
CCACAAGATCCAGGCGCAGGTCCTCTCCGACCAGATCATGGCGGCGCACCCCGAACTGATCAGTATCACCTTCCACGGCGTGCCCCCGGGCCTGTCGAAGGTCTACACGATGTTCGCCGGTTCCTTTCCCGATCGCATCGGCAACGCCGACGATCCGGATGACGTGATGATCATCGAACTCGGCATCACCATCCTCGATCCCCGCTGGCACCGCCTGAAGGATCCGGCGAAGAAGTTCGTCATGATGATGCCGCTGCGCGACGCGTCCGGCGAAAACTGCGGCCTGCTGGTCGCCGCCTACAAGAACCCCGACTTTGCGTCCAGCGGCAGCAACGCCAAGCTCGAGGCGGAGTTCTTCGCCAAGGGCACCAAGCTGCGCGACGAGCTCCAGAAGCAGATCCCGAGCTACGCCGGCCTGTTCGAAGCCGCCAAATAACCTGATTTCCAGTCCGCTTCCCTCATGAAACTAAAGATCGTCGCCTTCGCGGCCCTCACGTGGGTCAGCCTCCCGGCCCAGCCATTCTACCAGCTCGAGTCCGCGCTCACCATCAAGAGCCCCACGGCCCCGTCGTGGGACTATCTCACCTACGATGCCGCGCGTGACGTTCTCCTCATCGCGCGACGCGACGACGGCATCCTGCTCTACGACGCCAAGGCGAAGAAGATCACCGGCGCCCTCGAGGATTCCAAGGGCGGGAATTCCACCGTGCTCGTGCCGGAGTTTGACCGCGGCTACGTCGTCAAACAGGACGGCACGCTGCTGATCTTTCAGGCTTCCACCTACAAGAAGATCGGCAGTGTGAGCGTCGGCGACAACGCCGACAATGCTTTCTACGATCCCGTCACCAAGCAACTGCTCGTCACCCAGGGCGACAGCAGTCAGGTGACGTTCGTTGACGCCAAGGCCGGCGCCGTCACGGGCGTACTCAAGATCGACAGCGAGAGCATCGAGGGCTGCGCGGCCGATGGCGAAGGCAACTTCTACACGGCGCTGCGCGACCGCGACAAGGTCGTCAAGATCGACGCCCGCGCCCGCACGCTCGTCGCCGCGTGGAAGGTTGGCAATCACATCAAACCGAACGGCGTCGCCTACGACCAGACCAACCACCGCCTATTCGTCTCCACCCGTGGCGACAATCCTGCACTGCTGGTCTACGACCCCACCGGCAAGATCATTGCCGAGCCGATTATCGGCCGCGGCAACGACCAGGTGGTCTTCGACGCGGACGCGAAGAAGATCTACACGGCAAACGGCTTTGACGGCACAGTGGTGATCATCGACCAGGTCGACGCCAACACCTACAAGCTTGCCGAGGCCCCCACCACGCGCCCCTATGCTCGCACCATGGCCCTCGATCCCAAGACCAAGACGATCTACCTGACCACGGCCGAGGGCACCATCGATCCCGCCAAGAAAATCAAGACCGAGGTCGGCCCGTTCTACCCGAACAAGTATTTCAAGGACACGTTCACACTGCTCACGTATACCCGCAAGTAACCCGCGGCGACACCCCACCACCATGAACCACTCCGCATTCCTCCCCCTAAGCCGGCCGGCCCTCGCCGTGGCGCTTTCGCTTGCGCTCCTCAGCCCCGCGTTCGCGCTCAAATACGCGGCGGTCGAGCACCATATCAAGGCCGACGCGGCGATCCCCGCCTGGAAACCCGGCCCCGTCGAGTCCGTGCCCGAGGAGGAACTAAACCTCGTCGGCGCCGATATCATGGACGAGATCACGCTCGGCTGGGTGAAGATCTTCCGCCAGGCGTATCCGCGCCTCAGCGTCACCATGCAGGCACGCTCGTCCGGCAGCGGCGTGCCCGCGCTCACCGAGGGCACCGCGCACCTGGCGCCGGTCGGCCGCGAGGCGTTGCCCGCGGAGCACGACGGCTTCGTGAAGAAGTTCGGCTACGAGCCCTTCGCGATCAAGGTCGCCACCGGCAGCCTCGGTTCGCTCGGCAAGACCGCGACCAGCATCGTGCTCGTCGCGAAGAGCAACCCGATCAAGGGCCTCACGTTCAAGCAGCTCGACCAGATCTACTCGAAGTCGCACCACCGCGGCGGCGACGCCCTCACGACCTGGGGCCAGCTCGGCCTCACCGGCGAGTGGGCCGACCGCCCGATCCATACCTACGGCCTCAAGCCGCCGAACGGCATCGAGCAGTTTGTGAAGTGGAAGGTGCTCCAGAATGGCGAATGGCGCGAGGGCATCCATAACGTCAAGGGGCAGGGCTTCACCCACGCGTTCACCGTCGCCTCAAACGACATGCACACGCAGCTCGGCGGTCTGACCTACGCGCTGCTGGCCAATGTCACGCCCGATGTCCGCGTCGTGCCGCTCGCGGAGAAGGACGGCGACCCGTTCATCGCGCCGACGCTCGACACGGTCTACCACCACACCTATCCGCTCAGCCGCTACGTTTACATCTACGTCAACCGGCCTCCGGGCAAGCCGCTCGAGCCGAAGATCAAGGAGTTCCTCAAGGCCGTGCTCAGCCAGCAGGGCCAGGGGGTGGTCGCCGAGGAGGGCGTGTTCATGCCGCTCCTGCCCGAGGTCGTGCAGGAAGAACTCGCGAAACTCGAGTGACGTGAATTTTAGGCCCAGTCTCGCAGCCCTTGCCCTCGTGGCGGGGGCTTCTTTTTTACCGGCGACCGAGGTGGCCTGCGCGAGCGCCGAGAGCATGGACGGGCTGATGTCGGCCTGGACCGCGGGCTTTTCCGCGCTCCACCCGGACACTCCGGCGCGCGTGACGTTGCGCGCAAAATTCTCGGCGGACTTTGCCGAGCCGCTCGCGCGCGGCGAGGTGCAGGTCGCGCCGTTCGCCCGCGAGCTGTTCGCTTCAGAACAGACGCGAATGACCCAGCTCGCCGGCGGGGCGCCGCGGCTCGTGCCGGTGGCCACCGGCAGCCGGGCGACGAAGGGCGGCACGCATGCCATCGTGATCTTTGTGAACGAGAAGAATCCGCTCGCGCACCTGTCGCTCGCGCAGCTCCGCGAGATATTCGCCCGCGACGGCCGTATCAGGACGTGGGGCCAGCTCGGCCTGAAAGGGGAGTGGGCGGATAGAAAAATCTCACTGCACGGCATGCGCGTGCGCCGTGAGACCGGCAATCCGCCCGGCATCGTCAATTTTCTAGAGTCGCGGTTGCTCGCTGGCCACACGTGGCGCGAGGACGTGCACGAATACACCGACGTGCCCGGTGGCGCGCAGTCGCTCGAGCTCATCACGCGGGCGGTCGCGGCCGACGAGGCGGCGATCGGCTACAGCGGCTTCGCTTACGCCGTGCCGGGCGTGAAAGCGCTCGCGCTCGGCGAGACCGACGCCGGCCCGTTCTTCGCCGGCACGGAGGTCGAGATCGCCCGGCGCGACTATCCGCTGGCCCGCACGATCTATCTCGCCGTCGGGCCATTGCCTGATGCGGCCACCAGTGAATTCATCCGCTACGTGCTGGGTCCGGCAGGACAGGGAGCCATTGCGACGGATGCGCAGAAGTTCTTTCCGCTCGCCGAATCAACCGTGCTCCCGGCGTACGAGCCACGGACGGTCGAAGTCCCGCGCAAGGCACGCTACGTCGGGGCCGACGGCGCGATCGCAGTCATCGGCTACAACGACATGGCGGAGATGATGGCGGCGTTGAGTGCGCGGTTCGAGGCGCTGCATCCCGGCTTTAAGTTTGCCCTGACGCTCAAGGGCACCCGCACGGGTCCGCCGGCGCTGGCGCAGGGCACGTCGGCGTTCGCCCCGATGGGTGCGGAATTTTCGCCGACGGAGCTGGCCGACTACCGCGCGGCGACGGGCGGCGATCCGCTGCTCATCCGTGTCGCCCACTGCTCGTTGGATCCCAAGGCACTGAGCGGACCGCTGGCGGTCTTTGTGCATCAAGACAACCCGCTCGCGTCCCTGACGTTGGCGGAGGTCGCCGACATCTTCTCCGGTCGGGACACACGCGGCCTGCAGCCGGCCGGCCTTGAGTCTCAGCTGGCGCTTTCGCTCTGCCTGCGCGACAGGGTGCCCAGGCTCGGGACCTTTGCCGCGAACTTCAAGGGGTTCAGGCAATCGGCCGAGGTCGTGGGCTACGTCGCCGGGAATCCCCGGGCCATCGGCTTTGCCGCCGCCATGCGGAGCCTGCCCGGGGTGAAGGTGCTCCCGCTGGCTGCGGTAGCCGGCCAGGCACCGGTCGCACTCACCGAGGCGAATCTTCGCGTTGGACGCTATCCCCTCGACCGGTTTTTGCTTATCCATGCCCGCCAGCCGCTGGAGCCCTGGGTCCGCGAATTCCTCGGCTTCGTCCTGTCGGCGGAGGGGCAGGGGATCATCACGCGCGGCACCCTCGGTTATCTGCCGCTCAACGCTGCCGAACAGTCGGCGGAGCGCGTTAAATTGTGGTTACCTGAACGAGAATTAAGGTAGGCTTCAGCTTGGCTTTAGTGAATGTCCCTAGGGTGGTTTTGTTATTTTAAGCTGTCGGCCCCCTTTGGTCACCTCACCCCAACCCTCGCTACCCGCATGAACCCCCTCGTTACTCCGTCCGCCTCACACCCGCGCCTCGTGCCGCATGGCCTCATGGCGCTTTGCCTGCTGCTGCCCGTCACATCCCTCTTGGCGCAGTCCGCCGCGCCGGTCAAGTCCCTCGAGGAGGAGGCGACCGCGACCACCAGCGACAAGGTCATCCAGCTGGATACCTTCAAGGTGTCCGCGGCGATCGATACCTACCACCAGGCCACGTCCTCCATGGCCACCAAGCTCCCGATGGAGCTGAAGGAGATCCCGTCCTCGCTCTCGATCATGAACGCGACGGCGATCACCGACCGCAACGCCGTGACCTTGGTGGACGTGTTCGGCTACGTCGTGGGCGCCACGCAGTCGCAGGGCAACATCAACGGCTTTTCGTTCCGCGGCTTCCCCAACACCGGCTCCTACACGCAGAACATCCAGTTCGACGGTCTTATGGGCGCCACGCTCAAGAAGGCCGCGTCCAGCGCCGCCAACGTCGACAGCCTCGAGTTCCTCAAGGGCCCGAACGGCGTGCTCTACGGGCAGATGAATCCCGGCGGCTTGCTGAACATCGTCACCAAGAATCCCAAGGAAAAGAGGGAATCATATCTCCGGTTGACCGCCGGCGTCTATGCCGGCGAGTTCACGAGCTTCGGCTCGAAGGTCACCAACACCCTCAGCTACGACACCACCGGGCCGGTCCCGGGCATCAAGCACCTGTTCTACCGCCTGGTCGCCGACGCGGGCAGCACCCCGAGTTCCCGCCCGGGCAACTGGGACCGCAATTACTCGGTCTATCCCTCGCTCTCCTACCGGTGGAGCACCGACACCTCCTTCACCATCAAGATGGAGAGCAGCCAGGATGTCCGCCGCCAGGACGACGGCGTGATCCCGATCTTCACCAGCGCGCCCATCTCGATCACCCAGGCCGGCGTGGTCACCACGAGCGCCGCCTTCGGCGAAAACGCGGCCTACTTCACCGCACCCCTGAACACGGTCTATAACGATCACAAGGACACGGCCCGCGACTTCGGCCAGGCGATCTCCACGGTTTTCCACACCACGCTCGGCTCCGAGTGGCAGGTGCGGGTGCAGTCCCGCTCGGTCTGGCACCGGGACATCGTCCGCGAGTTCACGGTCAACAACGCGAACGTCTTTTCGCCCACGGCCAAGAACGCCACCCCGACCTCGTTGCTGCGCCGGCAATACAACAACGTCGATAACGGCCATCGCTACAATTACATCGACGCGAATGTTTTCCGGGCTTTCGAGACCGGCAAGGTCAAGCAGACGATCATCGCCGGCATCGGCGGCGGCAAGGAGTTCTTCGGCAACAAGCGCATCGCGTTCGGCCCGAACCAGACCCTCGCGCAGGCCGTCACGCTCATCAATCCGATCCTCGATCTGGTGGTCGATTACCCGGTCGACGGGACGGGAGCAACGGACCAGGCCACGGACCAGACGGCACTGGGCGAGTATGTCTCCGACCAGATCAAGGTTGGCGACCGCGTGCACGTCTCGCTCGGCGTCCGGCATGACCACCAGCTCGTCGAGGGCCTGGACAAGCTGAAACCCGCCACCACCACCTTCTCCAACACGCTCGACGCCTACACCAAGCAGGGCGGCGTGGTGCTCGATGTCACCAGCCAGATCTCGACCTACGGCAGCTTCAGCCAGTCGATCAAGCCGCAGACGAACATCGCGTTCGATGTGAACGGCAATTCCAGCTTCCCGGCCGAGTCGGGCGAGCAGTATGAGCTCGGCCTGAAGTTCGAGACGCCCCAGAAGAACCTGAACATCGCCGTCGCGGCCTACCAGATCAAGCGCACCAATGTCGTGGTCGCGTCCGGCACCAACTTCACCGTGGCCACCGGCAGCGCGCAGGTTGGTCAGGCCATCTCCCGTCTCGACGGCGAGCAGACCAGCAAGGGCTACGAGCTCGAGGTGCAATACCAGCCGCTGCCGCACTGGCAGCTGCAGGGCGGCTTTGCCAGCAGCAAGGCAACCATCACGGGCTCGACCAAGAACCCCGAGTCGGTCGGCTTTGACCTCGCCAACGCGCCCCGCCTGACCGGCAACTTCTGGACCCGCTATAATTTTCCCACCGGCGCCCTGAAGGGCCTCGGCGTCGGCACCGGCATCGTCTACGTGGGCAAGGCCTGGGCCGGCGACCCGACCACCTCGGTCTATTACCGCCTGAAGGGCTGGACGCGCGTCGACTCCTCGATCTACTACAAGTGGAAGCGCTACGACTTCGCCCTGAACATCCAGAATCTCCTCGATAAGCGCTACATCTCCTCGGCGCAAAGCGCGCTGACCCTCAACATCGGCGAGCAGCGCAAGCTGACCTTCTCGGCCGGCCTGCGCTTCTGAGCCAAACCGGCTCGATTTCTCCTCACGGCCGCCGGTTTCCGGCGGCCGTTTGCTTTGGCGGCGGAAGTTCCGGCTGAACGATTTTTCAGCGCGGCTTAAGGCGGGGTTCAGACAATTTTGGCATTCTGTTCGGGTTGCTCCTCTCTCCGTGCGGCCTCGGGCCATTCACCACCATGAAACTACCCTCCCGTATTCTCGTCCTGGCGCTGCTCGCCGGCGGCCTTTCCCTGCAGGCATTCGCGGCCGCGCCCGAGCGGATCAAAATCCGGCTGGCCCCGATGCCGGGCATCGGCCACCTCGTGCCCGAGCTGGCGGTCGGCCTTGGCTACTTTGAGCAGGAGGGCATCGACGTCGAGATGGTCAACGTCATGAACTATCGCGACGAGGACTTCTACTCCACCGAGCTGCTCAATGACGGCACGATCGACGCCGAGATCTGCTGGTATCAGCGCGTCGTTTTCGGCATCGGCAACGACCAGCCCGCGCGCGCCGTCTTCCTCATCGAGAACAGCCCGCACCTGACGATCTCCGTGGCCAACCGGCTGCGTGACCAGGTCAGGACCGCCGCCGATTTCAAGGGCAAGGTCATCGCCGACTCGGCGGGGTTTTCGACCCGGCGTTACCTGACCGACGTCATGATCGCCCAGGCCGGTCTGCCGCCGGGCAGCTACACCCCGGCGGCCACGGAGTTGTCCTCCAAGTTGCCGCTGCTGACCCAGGCGCTGCAAGACGGCAAGGTCGACATCGTCGCGTGCATGGAGCCCATGACTTCCGGCCTGATGGCCACCAAGCTGGTCACCCCGCTCTATGAGCTGACGACCGCCGAGGGCACCCGCAAGGCGCTCGGCGAGATCTGGCCCGCGCGCTGCCTCTACGTCGCCCCGCGCTACATCGAGGCTCATCCTGACCGGGTGCAGCGGCTCGTGAACGTGTTTGCGCGCACGCTGCGCTATCTCAACACGCACACCGCGCAGGAGATCGTCGCGAAGTTGCCCGCCGGGTATTTCGCGCCGGACATCAGCAACGACCTCTGGGCGGACTACAAGAAGGGCAAGACCGATGAGATCGCGAAGGTGCTGCCGTCGCTGACCAACGGCGACTACACCATCCCGCCGGCGGCGGCCAGGCTCGCCTGCGATGTGCTCGCCCACACCGGGTTCGACGAAAGCCACGAGGGCCAATATCGCCGGACGGCCTCGCAAAGCGGCAAGGTCCGGCCCGAAGCGACCTATGACAACCGCTTCGCCGAGGAAGCGGTGAAACACCTCAAGTGAACCGCCTTGGCGTGAGGTGAATTAAATTTAAGAGGCGGTTCAGCGTCCGTTAATGTCCTTTTGCGAATCTACCTTTTCCCCTCAGCCTTTCGGCCGGGCCTCACGCCCGGTCGCCTATCACCCCTCGTCATGAATCCAGTCACCCCGCTTTCCGTCCGGCGCCTCGTCCAACTGCTGGCCTTCTGCGCTGCCGCCCTCGTGGCGGCCGCTGCCCCGACCAACGTCATTATCCGCGTGCCCACCGGGACCGCGTCGCCGGCCGGGCTCCCCGAGCTGCTCTCGAAGTGGCGCCAGTCGGGCCAGGTTTCCAACGTGCTCTGCCTCACCCAGGGCAAGCCCGAGAAGGCCGAGCGCACCGCCCAGTTCGCCTCGCTTGTCGTGCTCGAGTTCCTCAGCGAGGGTTCCTACCAGGCTTGGCAAAAGGACGCGGCCCCGGCGTTGCCCGCTGGCCTGATCGTGCACCAGGCCGACGCCCTTGCGCACGGCGAGCTGTCGCCGCGCGATTCCAACCGCTCCGTCTTCGTCGTCAACGCCTACAAGCCCACGGTGCCCGCGGCGCGCTTCCGCGAATACGTCGCCGGCTACGTGCATCCGCTCTACGAGGCCATGCGCGGCACCAAGCACCTTGTGCGTTACACTGCCTACCTTGAGCACGGTGACATCGGCCAGGCCATGGCCTTCAATGTCCTCGAATACCGCGACCCCGTCGCCTTCGCCGCGATGGGCACGCTCAAGGGCGGTCTCCGGGAAAAACTCACCGCCACGACACCGTCCTATGCGGAGTTCGACAAGATCAAGGACACGCTGCGCGTCGACGGCTTCGGCACCTTTGCCACCTACGCCGAGCTGCCCCCGCCGGACCTGAGCTACCTGCCATCCTACAAGCCCGAGGTCAAAATCAGCGGCGCCCTGCGCATCGTCGGCAGCGAACTGAAGAACGCCACCGACCAGCTCGCGGAGGGATTCAAGCACTTCCATCCCGAGGCGCGCGTCTCGGTCAACATCATGACCAGCAGCGAGGGTGGCATTGCCGGCCTCTACTGCGGCATCTCCGACGTGGCCCCGATGGGCGATGACGCGAAGATCACCGACCAGATGCCGTTCTTCAACACCTTCGGCTACATGCCGACGGAACTCTCCGTGGCGACCGGCGGCTCCGAGAAGCGCGGCTCGCTTTGGGCCTGGGCCATCGTGGTCAACAAGGACAACCCGCTCGAGGAAATCTCGGTCGAGGAACTCGAGCGCGTCTTCGGCTCCGAGCGCACCGGCGGCTGGGAGTTGGTGAGCAACAATTATCTCTATACGGCCAAGTTTGCCCGCGCCGCCGACCGGAACATCCGCACCTGGGACCAACTCGGCCTCAAGGGCGAGTTCGCCGGCAAGGAAATCGGGACCTTTGGCTACACCGCGCCCGGCTTCGAAATCTATTTCGAGCGGAATTGGTTCCACTGGGTCCACAAGTGGAACGGCAACTTCAAGGAATATGTCGAGGCCAAGCAGACCACCCCCGATGCCGCCGGTGCGGCCGTGGCCAGCGAGCGGCCGCTCGAGGATCTCTCGACCAACAAGTTCGCCATCGGCATCGCCGGCCTGATGCACGTGAAGGATTTCCCGAACGTCAAGGTGCTGCGCATTTCCCGGCAGAAAGGCGGCCCGGCCGTCGCACTCACGCCCGACAACGTGGCCAACCGCACTTATCCGCTCATTCGCGACGCCTTCTTCTACGTGAACAAGGCGCCGGGCAAGCCGCTCGACCCGAAGGTGCGCGAGTTCATGCGCTTCGTGCTGAGCCGCGAGGGCCAGGAGATCATGGCGCGCGTCGGCTACTACTATCCGCTCAACGCCGAGTATCTCGCCGAGCAGCTGAAGAAGCTGGATTGATTTGTTGCCGCCGGCGTCATGAAAACCGCCGGCTTCGTTCGCCTCCTGGCGCTCCTGCTGCTCGCCGGTCCGATTCTCGCGGACGAGGGCCGCAATGCCTCGGCTTTCGCCCATGCCGAGGTCGCGCGCCTGCCGGCCTACCAGCCCGGCCCGGCGCCGGCCGGCATCATCCGGCTGTGGGGCCACGGCAGTTTTTCACGGCCGTTTATGCGGCTGCTCGTGGCGCGTTGGGTGCAGGGGTTCAACCGCTTTCATCCCGACGTCCGGATTGAGGAGGACACTTACGGCACCTCGTCCGCCATTCCCGCGCTGGCGTTCGGTGCCGGCGACCTCGCGATCCTTGGCGAGGAAATACTGCCGGAGGCCGTCGATACCTTCCGGCGGGTCAAACCCTACGAGCCCTTCGGCGTCGACATCGCGACCGGCAGCGTGGACGTCCGCAACTTCGACTACGCGCAGATGTTTTTTGTCCACCGGGACAACCCGCTCGCACAGCTCACGCTGACGCAGCTCGACGCCATCTTCGGCGCCGAGCACCGGCGGGGACCGGGCAACCTCCGCACCTGGGGCGAGCTAGGGTTGAAAGGGGAGTGGGCCGGCCAGCCGATCAGGCCCTACGGTTGGCGGACCGACGACAGTTTCGGTTTTTATCTCGAGCAGACTCTGCTCGCCGGCAGCCACCGGTGGAACAGTGCGCTCCGCGAATTCAGGCATATCAACCGGCCCGACGGCACGATCCACGACCACGGCCAGCAGGCGCTCGATGCGCTCGCCCGCGACCGTTACGGCCTAGCGGTTTCGAACATCCGCTACGCCGGGCCGGACGTGAAGGCTCTCGCCGTCGCGGAGCGCGAAGGCCGGCCGTATGTCAGCGTCACCGCGGAAACCCTCATCACCGGAAAATACCCGCTCACCCGCCTGATCCCGGCGTATCTCGACCGGGTGCCCGGCCAGCCGGTCGAGCCGAAGGTGAAGGAGTTCCTCCGCTACATCCTCAGCCGCGAGGGCCAGCAGGACATCCTCGATGACGGACGCTATCTGCCGCTGAACGCGGACTCCGCCGCCGCACAGTTGAAAAAACTCGAATGAAATTTCTGGCCCAGCTCGCACTCACGATCGTCCTGGCCGCGGCTTTACGGGGCGAAGTGGCGCCGCCGCTCGCGCCTTACCAACCGCCGGAGAATCGCACGGCGACCATCCGCATCTGGGGCGACCGGCACATGGAGTCGCTCACGCATGCCTGGGCCCGGGCCTATCAGGCCGCGCATCCGGAAATCAGTTTCGAGATCAAGCTGCTTGGCAACGGCACGGCGATGCCCGCGCTTTATCTCGGCCGCGCCGACCTGGCGTTCTTCGGCCGCGACACGATCGTCACCGACAACGACGGGTTCGCGCACGTGTTGAAATACGATCCGCTCCGCATCGAGCTCGGCACCGGCAGCCTTGATGCACCGGGCAAGGCCACGGCGCTCGCGCTGTTTGTGCACCGCGACAACCCGCTCGCGCGGCTCACACTGACGCAGGTTGACGCCATCTTCAGCGCCCTACGCCGGCGCGGCGCGCCGGCGGCCATCCACAACTGGGGTGAACTCGGCCTGACGGGCGAATGGGCCGGCCAGCCGATCAACCTTTACGCTGAGGACACACAAAGCATGACCGGTTTGTTTTTCCAGCACGCTGCGCTGCAGGACAGCCGGATGATGAACTGGGAGCATTTCACGGAGTTCCAGGATATCCGGCATCCCGACGGCGCGGTGACCGATGCAGCGGAGCAAAGCATGGCGGCGTTGCGCGCGGATCGCTACGGGCTGGCGATTTCGAACCTGCATTATCTCGATGCGCGGGTGAAACCGCTCGCCCTGGCGGCGAAGGACGGCGGACCCTACTATGCGCCCACGAAGGACAATCTCATCGCCCGGAGCTACCCTCTGACGCGGACCATCCTCGCCTGCGCCAACCAGCCGCCGGGCCGCCCGCTCGACCCCAAGGTCCGCGACTTCCTGCGCTTTATCGCGAGTCAGGAGGGACAGCAGGTGGTTGCCAGGAACGGATCCTATCTGCCCCTGACCGCCGACGCCGTCCATCACGAACGGGAAAAGCTGAACTGAATTTCAGTTACCATTCAGCCATGCGCTAGACTGGCACTGCATGATGCAGGCTCACCCCCCGTTGGTTCACCCCTGCCCACCCATGAAGCCCGTCCGCTGTTTGTCTTTCGCGCTCCTGGCGCTTGCGGCGCTCGCTTCCGGGCGTGGTCTGGCCGCGGATCTCCCGCACTACCAGCCGGGCGTGAAGCTCACGGGAGACATGCGCATCACCTGCGAGACTTCCGCCGAGCCCTTGATGAAAATCTGGGTGGAACGCTTCGCGAAACTCCAGCCGGGCCTGGAGATCATCGCCAAGGGGACCTCGCCCCTCGCGTCGGTTCCGATGGTGGCGTCGGGCGCCTATGAATTGGGGTTTCCGGCGCGCGAGCTCTGGGCCTACGAGGTGGAGAATTTCCGCCGGATCCGCGGCTATGACCCGACCGTCGTGATGGTCGGCCTCGGCGCGCACCGGACGGCGGGCCTGACGCCGGCGCTCGGGGTCTATGTGAATGCGAGCAATCCCATCGAGCGGATCACCCTCGACCAGCTCGATGCGATCTATTCCGCGGAGCGCCGCCGCGGTGGCACAAAGGAAATCAAGACCTGGGGCGACCTGGGGCTGACTGGGGAATGGGCCCGCCGGCCGATCGAGGCCTACACCCATCGTTTGCCGAACGGCATCGACTATTTTATCCAGCTGATCGTGACCAAGGGCGCCGGCTTTGGGAAGTCGGTGATCGAACTGCCGATGCGCCGCGGCAAGCTCGGGCCCGATGAGGTCATTGCCAACGCGGTCGTGCAAAATCCCGCGGCCATCGGTTTCGGCTGCCTCGGCAATGTGATGCCCGGGATGAAGACCATCGCGCTCGCGGAGAATTCCCGTGGTCCCTACTACGCCGGCACGCTCGAAGAGGTGAAGAGCATGGCTTACCCGCTGTCGCGCCCGATCTACATGGTCGTCGACCGCGCACCGGGCAGGCCGCTGGAGCCGAAGCTGCAGGAGTTCCTCGCGTTTGTCCTCAGCCAGGAAGGCCAGGAGGCCATCGCGGCCTCTGAGGGCTGGCTGCCGCTGCCGTCCGGCACCGCCGCCGCCGAGCGTCGGAAGCTGCCATAGTCGCCAAGCCGGCAAATTCTACCCCAACCCCCGACCGGAGAAACCCAGATGAATCAGCGCCTCCCCAAACTCACGGCTCGCGCGGTCCTCGCGTTCGCGCTCCTCGTTCCCGCGCTGCGCGCGCAAGCTCCCCAGTCCGCCGACCAGGTCAATGCGCTGAAGGCGCAGGCCGAGCACTTCCGCATCGTGCGCGAGCGCGGCGAGAAGGCGTATTATCAGCCGCGGTTCGACCTGAGCGCGCTGCCGCACTACCAGCCGCAGAAGGTGCTGGCCGGCTGGCTCAAGATTCATGGCAACAACTACATCGCGGACGGCCCCCTCGGCGACTACTGGCAGAAGGCCTTCGCCAAGTTTCAGCCGGGGGTAAAGATTTCCTATTATCTGCCAACCTCGGCGGGATCCTTCGGTGCCCTCAACTACAACCAGGCGGACCTGATCTTTTCACACAAGCCGGGCTTCTACGATCTGCTCGCCTACGAGCGCATGAAGAACTGCGACCCGGTCGAGATCACGGCCGTGACCGGTTCCTTCGATGTCGGCGGCTGGGAAAATTCCTTCACGATCCTCGTCAACGGCGAGAATCCGCTCAAGGGCATCACGCTGGAGCAGTTGGACGGCGTGTTCGGCGCCGAGCGCGACGGAGGCTGGGTCGGCACCAACTGGCGCCCCGATCTCGCGCGCGGTCCCGAGAAAAACGTCCGCACTTGGGGCCAGCTCGGCCTGACTGGCGAGTGGGCCGACAAACCCATCCACGTCTACGGCTTCAGCCTCCGCTACAACACCGCCACGGCGTTCTGCGACTTGGTGCTCAAGAGCAGCGACAAGTGGAACGAGAAGATCCACGCCTACGGCAATTACATGGCGCCCGATGGCAAGCGCTACGTCGAGGCCGACCAGATCACCGAGGCCATCGGCAGGGACAAATACGCGATCGGCTTCAACCGCTACCGCGGCGAGCGGCCGAACGTGCGCCGCATCGCGGTGGGCGAGGGGAGCGGTCCGCTGGTTGAGCACAACATCGACAACATCCAGAACGGCAGCTACCCGCTCCTGACCCAAGTCTACTTCTACACGACAGTGCTCCCCGGCCAGAAGATGGATCCGATGGTGAAGGAGTTTCTGCGCTTTATCCTGAGCCAGGAAGGCCAGGCGGAGGTCCAGCGCGACGGCAAATACCTGCCGCTCACCGCCGAGATGGTCCGCGAGCAACTCAAGAAACTCGAATGAAAACCAGCCTCGGATCCGCCCTGACGGGCGTGCTGCTCACGGCGACCGTCGCCCTTGCCGCCGACGGCCCGGCCTATCAGCCGGCGCATTACGACCTCAGCGCCTTGCCGCCGTATGTGAAGGCGGCGCGTGTCACCGGCGTCCTGCGCATCTACGGCACTCCGCTCGAGGATCTCGTGGGCAAATGGGCCAACGCCTTCCGCGGCTACCATGGCCAGGTCCGCCTGAACGCCTACCTCATCAACACCTCGCAGGCCTTCGCCGGCCTCGTGACAGGGTCAGCCGACATCGGCCTCATGGGGCACCGGCAGTGGCGCAACGGTTTCCAGGCCTTCGCGGCGCAGTTCGGCTACGCCCCGCTCGAGATCAAGTTTGCGACCGGTTCCTACGACGACCCGCAGGGCACGACGCCCGGGCTGATGTTCATCGTGAACAAGCACAACCCGCTGGCCGGTCTCACGCTCGGGCAGCTCGACGGCATCTACGCTGCGCAGCGCACCGGCGGCTGGGTGAACGGCCAGTGGTCGACGGCGTCCGCGCGCGGCCCGGAGAAGGACATCCGCACCTGGGGCCAGCTCGGGCTGACCGGCGAGTGGGCGGACAAGCCCATCCATCTCTACGGCTCCGATGTCACGCTCAGCAACTGGGCCGACCTGCTGGAGCGCGAGGCTTTCCAGGGCGGCACCAAGTGGAATCCCGCGCTCCACGAGGCCCCGCGCGCCGACATCGGCACGAAGGCCAAGGGCAAGACCAAGGACCAGCTCATCTTGGAGGCGGTCGAGCAGGACCCGGCGGCGATCGGTTTCATCTTCCAGCGCGTGATCAACGCCAACCACGGCGACGTGCGCGTGCTGCCGCTCGCCGCGAAGGCCGGCGGTCGGTTTGTCACGCCGGGCGCGCAGACGTTCTTCGACGCCAGCTACCCGCTGCATAACGGCGCGTATATCTACCTCAACCGTGTGCCCGGTCAGCCGCTGGGCGTCCGGGAAAAGGAATTTGCGCGCTTCCTCCTGAGCCGCGAAGGCCAGCAGATCATCGCGGACAGCCGCCTGTTCATCCCGCTCACTGTCCAGCAGGTCATGGTTGAGCTGGCGAAACTTGAATAACTTCTCGCGATGAATTTCCCCAAATCCATTTTGCAGGTCCTCCTGACCTCCATCGCAGCTTGTCTCGGCGCGGGCGGTGAACTGCCGGACTACAAGCCCTCGATGCACGTCAGCGGCGTGCTGCGCAGCTGCGGCAACCCGCAGATGGCCGCGCTGCTGCAGCGCTGGCAGGCCGGTTTCAAGCGCGCGCAGCCCGACGTCCAGTTCGCGGACGACCTCAGGAGTAGCGCGTCGGGCATGTTTGGCCTCGATATGCGCACCGCCGACCTCGCCCTGATGGGGCGGGCGATTTTTCCTTACGAGCGTTACGGCGTCTATGAGCGCTCATGGGTTTATCCGGCGCAGATCGAGGTGGCCACCGGCAGCGCCACGGCCCTGCACAAATCGCCGGCCTATGCGATTTTTGTCCACAAGGACAACCCGCTCGCGCAGCTGACGGTGAGGCAGCTCGAGGGCATCTTCGGGGCCGAGCGTGGCGGCGGTTGGAATGCACTGACCTGGGACACGAGCGTCGCCCGCACGCCGAAGGACGATCTTCGCACCTGGGGCCAGCTGGGCCTGAAAGGGGAGTGGGCCACCAAGCCGATCCATCCGTATGCCCAGGCCGGCCTCGGCGCGGGCGCGATCACTTATTTCCAGAGCCGCGTCTTCGGCGGCGCCGAAACCTGGAACGAGGGTTTGCGCGAATACGCGGACCGGCAGCAGATGCTTGCCGATCTCAGCCGTGATCCGCTCGGCATCGCCTACGCGCCGCTCGCCTATGCGACCGCGGACGTGAAGGCGCTCCCGCTCGCCGAGACTGCGGCCGGGCCCTTCGTGAGGCTCACCAAGGCCAGTGTCGCGGACCGTACCTATCCGCTGCACCGGCCGGTCTACATCTACTACACGATGGACAACCGGAACACGGAGCTGATGCCGACGCTCGGCGATCCGCGCGTGAAGGAATTTCTCCGCTATATCCTAAGCAGGCAGGGCCAGCAGGACATCGCCGCGGAAGGCAGCTACCTGCCGCTGCCGTTGGCGGCCATACAGGTGCAGCGACAGAAACTCGATTCAACCGAGATCCCGCTCGAGCACCGTTTCATGGAAGACTGACCGTACCACCCTATGCGCCTCACCACTGCCTTCGCCTCTCTATCGCTATCGTGCCTTCTGCTCGCTGCAGGGAGATCCACGCTCCATGCCGCGGACCAGCCGGTCCAGGTCCGCCTCGCCACCGATGACGAGATCTTCGTGGCCGAACTCGGCCTGGCGCTCGGCTATTTTGCCGAGGCCGGCGTCGAGCTCGTGCCCGTCCGGGTGGATGCCTTCGAGAAGGAAGACTATCTGCTGCAGGCCCCGCTGAACCGCGGCCAGATCGACGCCTGCATCCACTGGTTCCAGCACGCGGTCATTGGCGCCCGCCACAATCTGCCGGTCACCGGCGTGATGGTCTTCAACGATGCTCCCGGCATGACGGTGATGGTCGCGAATCGTGTGAAGGACCAGGTCCGGAGCGTGGCGGACTTCAAGGGCCGCCGGGTTGCGCAGGGCGCCGGTTATGGCACCAAGAGTGTGATCACAAACTACCTCGCGACGCGCGCCGGGCTGCCCCTGGGCAGCTACACGCCGGTGTTCCTGGAAAATGCCGGCCGGCAGGAGGCCGTGATCAAGGGACTGCACGACGGCGCGGTCGATGTGATGACGTTCCAGGATCCGGTCACCACCGCGCTGCTGGAGACGAACCTGGTCACCCCGCTCCACGACCTGACCACGAAGGAATCGACCACGAAGGTCCTCGGTGCCCCCTGGCTCTCGCAGTGCCTGCTCATGGCGCCGAAGTTCGTCGCCGCGCACCCCGCGACCGTGCAGCGCCTCGTGAACGCCTTCGTGCGCACTATGCGCTTCGTGAATACCCACACGGCGGAACAGATCGCGGCCAAGCTACCCGACCGCTATTTCGCCGGGAAGGACAAGGCGGCGGAGACAAAATTGATCGGGCAGACGCTCCGGACCTATGCGCAAGGTGACTACGGCTTCGATCCGTTGGCCGTGAAACTCGAGACGGACGTGCTGATGGCGTCGCATTTTGACGACAGTATCGAGGGCAAGTGGCGCCGCGAGGGGGAGAATCCCCGGGTTGATCCTGCGCAGCTCTACACGAACGAATTTGTCGGCAGGGCCATGAAGGAGTTCGCGGCCGAGCCCGCCAACGCCGGGGTCAGCATCTGGACGCAGAACGTGACCGGCTTCCGCAAGGAGCACGGCGCCGTCGGCGGCTACACGAAGAAGTGGGACCTCAGCGACCTGCCGCATTATGTGCCGCAGCAGCAGTTGACCGGCACGCTCCGGATCTGGGGCAACAACTACATCAAGGACGGATACCTCGGGGCATACTGGCAGGAGGCCTTCAAGAAGTTCCAGCCGGGTCTCATGATCGAATACAATCTCCCGACGACCGGCATTGGCATCCCGTCGCTCTCCGCGCGGGCGTCCGACCTCGCAATGAGCCGGAAGGCGATCCTCATGGACCTGTTGACCTTTGAGCAGGTGTTTCATTATCCGGTCACGGAAATCTCGGCGGTGACCGGTTCGTATGACGTCTATGGCTGGTCGCCGGCCTTCATCATCGTCGTGCACAAGGACAACCCGCTCACGCAAATCAGCCTGAAGCAGCTGGACGGCGTTTTCAGTGGCGCGCGCAACGGCGGCTACGCCGGCAGCGTCTGGCACACGGAGTATCCCTATGCGCGCGGGCCGGAGGAAAATATCCGCACGTGGGGCCAGCTCGGCCTGACCGGCGAGTGGGCGAACCAGCCGATCCACACCGGCGGACAGTCCTTGCGCGGCAACCAGACCACGCAGTTCTCCGACATCGTGACCCGTGGCAGCGACCAGTTTGTCGAGGGCTACCAGTCCTTCGCGAACTACATCACGCACGACGGCAAGATCAACAGCTGGAGCCTGCAGGCGCAGCACGCGATCGCGGCGGACAGGCTGTCCCTGTTCTACGTTTCACCGCTGACGCTTAGCCCGGACATGAAGGAGCTCGCGGTGCAGGCCTACGACGGCGGCCCCTATGTGCAGCGATCGCTCGAGACCATCCACGACCGGACTTATCCGCTCTACGGACAGTATTTTTTCTACCTGAACCGCGAGCCGGGCAAACCGGTCGACCCGAAGGTGGCGGAGTTCATGCGCTTCATCCTCAGCCAGGAAGGGCAGGAGTGTGTGCAGCGCGAGGGCCGCTATATTCCGCTCACCGTCGACATCGTGCGGGCGCAGCTCAAGAAACTGGAATGAGTGTCTGCCGTCGTCATGATGCCCTTATTCCCCAACCCCTTACTCCCATGAAAAACTATCTCTGCCGATACGTGATCCTTGCGGCGGTCCTGTCGCTGTCCTCCTCCGCCGAGGAGAAGGTCTCCACCGGTCTCGCCATGCAGGAGGCCCGCTCCGAGAACCTCAAGATCAAGGGTCCGAAGACCTATTACGCGGCCGACAAATTCGACCTCGGCGACCTGCCGGCCTACGCGCCGAAGGAGAAGGTCACCGGCACGATTCGCCTGTGGGGCAGCAATTACATCGTCGACGGCAAGGTCGGCGAATACTGGGAGAAGGAGTTCCAGAAATTCCATCCAGGGGTGAAGTTCGAGTATAACATGCTCACGACGCGCTCCCACGTGCCGTCCCTGGTCTTCGGCGTCTCCGACGTTGGCATGGGCCGCAAGGTCAGCACCCAGGAGCTGCAGCTCTACCAGCGCTACAAGAACCGCGACCCGCTCGAGATCATCATCGCCACCGGTTCCTACAACGTCACCGGCTGGAACCCGGGCTTCGGCATCCTGGTGTCGAAGGACAATCCGCTCACGCGAATCACCTTTGACCAGCTCGACGGCATCTTCGGCGCCGAGCGCACCGGGGGCTGGAGCGGCACCGACTGGCATCCTGAGTTTGCCCGCGGCCCGGAGAAGAACATCCGCAAGTGGGGCCAGCTCGGCCTGACGGACGAGTGGGCGGACAAGGAGATCACGCCTTACGGGCTCAATCTACGCTATACGCAGGCGACGACCATGTCCGACCAAATCCTCGGCGGCAGCGACAAGTGGAACGAGAAGCTCCGCATCTACGCCAACTTCGTCGGCGCGGAAGGCGGCAAGGGTTCGAACATGGGCTTCGGCCGTCTCAAGCGCGGTCTCAACGACGACCTGGCGCAGGACCGCTTCGGCATCGCCTACGTCGGCTCGCCCGTCGGTGCAAACCTGCCGCCGGAATGCAAGCTGCTCGAGGTCTCGCGCACGCCCGACGGCCCGTTCTACGCCTATACGATCGAGAATCTCCGCAACCGGAAGTATCCGCTCTTCGACGAGATCTACGCCTACTGCGACGCGGGCGACAAAGGTGCGCTTGATCCCAAGGTCCGGGAATATCTCCGCTTCATCGTCAGCCGCGAAGGCCAGCAGTGCGTGATGCGCGACGGCAAATACCTGCCGCTCACGGCCGCGGCCTGCCGCGAGCAGCTGAAGAAGCTCGAATGAAAATCACCGCTATACTAACCCCACGCCCCACTATGAAACCCCACCTTCGCCTGTTGGCCACCCTCCTCGTTGCCGGGAGCATTCTCCCCGCCGCTTTCTCCGCCGAATCCGGCAGCCTCGCCCGCATCCGCGACCGTGGCCGGCTCATTGTCGGCAGCAACATGGTCTTCCCGACGCTGAACTTCCCAAATCCGACGACGGGCCGCAACGATGGGTTCATGGCCGACCTCGGCCGTGCTGTCGCCAAGCAATTGCTCGGCGACGAGGCCAAGATCGAGTTCCACAAAACCGGGGAGGACACGCGCTTCGACGATGTGAACAAGGGAGTCGTCGACGTGCTCATCGACACCATTCCGGTCAGCGAGGAAAAGCTGAAGATTGTGGACTTCTCGAGCGAGACCTTCGTCTCGGGGTCGGCCCTGCTCGTGAAGGCGGGCAGCCCGATCAAGACGATCGACGACATCAAGGCGGGCACGCGCGTCGCTTATGGCAGTGCGAATCCCGACGTGAAACTCATCAAGGCGAAGTCCCCGGGCGCGACCTATCTCGAGTTTGAGAAGAGTCCCGAGGCCGTGGCGGCGTTGAAGGAAGGGAAGGCCGATGTCTTCACGCAGGTCGTCACGCACTTGTTCCGCGCCGCGAGCCAGAACCCGGGTTACGTTCTGACCGGCCGCTTTACGACGAAGTCGTATGCCATGGTGGTCCGGAAGGGCGACACCGAGCTGCAGGCCTACCTCAATGACTTCCTGAAAAAATTCCGTGCCAGCGGCGAATACGACCGCCTCTATGCGAGGTGGTTTGCCGCGTATGGCGGAGAGAACATCCGATGAGATTCGCGGCCGGGCCTCTCGGGCTGCTTGCACTCCTCCTCACCGTGGAGTGCCGCGCTACGCCGGGGCCGGAGACCAGGTTCGTTGACCTGCTGCCGCTCTACGCGCCGGCGGGAAAAGTCGGCGGCACCATCCGGCTCTGGGGCCACGGCAGTCCCAAGCATGACTTCATGGGCAAGCTCATGAACGCGTGGATCGCCGGTTTCGCCAAATACCAGCCGGACGTGAAATTCGAAAACCATATGTATGGCACCGCCTCGGCTATCGGCGCGCTTTACAGCGGGGCGGGGGACATCGCGATCCTCGGCGAGGAGATCAGCCCGGCCGCGGCGACGGCCTTCGCGCGCGAGAAGGGTTACGCGCCCACCGGCATCCAGATCGCCACCGGCAGCCTCGACGTGAACTTCTTCGACTACGCCCACATGATTTTTGTCCACAAGGACAACCCGCTCAAGGGCCTGACCCTCGCGCAGCTCGACGCCGTCTTCGGCACCGAGCACCGGCGCGGGCCGCGCAACATCCGCACCTGGGGCGAACTCGGCCTGACTGGCGAGTGGGCCGAGCGACGCATCCAGCCCTACGGCTGGCAAGTCGACGTGGACTTCGCGCTCTTCTTCCGCGAGACGGTGCTGGAGAACAGCCACCGCTGGAACACCGACCTGAAGGAGTTTGTGCACGTTCCCCGGCCTGATGGCACCCAATACGACCACGGCCAGCAGATCCTCGACACGCTCGCAAAAAATCCAGCCGGCATCGCGATCTCCAACGTGCGCTATGCGAATTCCGCCGTGCGCCCGCTCGCGCTGGCGCGGGCGGAAGGCGAACCCTATTACGAGCCGACCAAGGCCAACCTGATCGCGCAGACCTACCCGCTGGTGCGGATCATCCCGGCCTTCATCGACGTGGCGCCCGGCCAGCCGACCGACCCCAAGGTGCGCGAGTTCCTCCGCTACATCCTCAGCCGCGAGGGCCAGCAGACCCTGGTGCGCGACAGCGATTACCTGCCGCTCGGCGCCGACGCCATCCGGCGGCAATTGGAGAAACTGCCATGAGGCCGGGTGCCACCTTTGGGCTGCTTCTGGCTTTGCTCTTTTTTGCGCTGGTCCGGATCAACGCTGACGAGGCTACAGCCTCCCGCGTGCTCCGCCTTTCGGGCAACCCCGAGATGACTTCGCTGGTTGCCCGTTGGTCGGCGGCCTTCGAGAAATCTCATCGGAACACTCGCGTCGAAACGCACCTCACCGGCAGCGATACCGGCATGGCGGCGCTCTACACCGGCCAGGCCGACCTCGCATTGCTCGGCCGCTCGCCGACCTTGAGCGAGATCCAGGCCTTCGAGTGGATCCATCACTACAAGCCTGCCCAGGTGGAAATCATGACCGGCAGCCTGGACCACGCGGGCAAGTCACCGGCCCTGGTCCTGTTCGTGCACCGCGACAACCCGCTCGCCATGCTGACGCTCGAGCAACTCGACGCCATTTTCGGCACCGAGCACCGGCTCGCCCCCGCCGATCTCCTCATCTGGGGCCAGCTTGGCTTGACGGGCGAGTGGGCGGACAAGCCGATCCACCTCTACGCGCCCGACACCATGTCCGGCACCGGGCGCTTCTTTCGCCATGTCGTGCTGAACGACCGCCGCATGATGAACTGGGCGCAGCTCACCGAGTTCAACGACACGGCGGTGCCGCGCGGGCGGACGCACGATGCCGGCCGGCAAATCATCGCCGCCCTCGCACAGGACCGTTACGGGCTCGCGGTCGCGAGTCTCGATTTCACCACCGCCCAGGTGCGGCCGGTTCCGCTTACTGTCACGGCCACGCGCGGCACGGTGATCGCCCGCCAGTATCCGCTAACCCGCGCCGTGATGGCCTGCTACGGCCGCAAGCCGGGCGTTCCCGTTGATCCGCTGGTCCGCGAATTCCTCCGCTACATCCTCAGTCGCGAAGGCCAACAGGCGGTCACGGACGACAACGGCTATCTCCCGCTCACGGCCGCGCTCGCGGCGGAGCAGTCCGCCAAACTCGAATAATTCCACTCCCATGAAATCCTGCATTCGCCTGCAAGCCCTCGCGGCCTTGCTCCTCGGCTCGGTCGCACTGCACGCTGCGGACGCCCCGAAATACAGCCTCGCCAGCGACAATCATATTCTGGCGCAGAAGCTGGTGAACGAGATCCTGGCCGCGAACCCGGGCCTGGTCGCGGCCGGCATGCACTGTGTGCCGCCGGGCGGCGAAAAGCAGGCCATCATTGCCTCCAGCCTCAACGTCATCGGCAAGCCGAGCGACCCGGAGGACATCCTGCACGGCAGCACGGTCATCGCGCCCAGCGCGAAGGCGCCGAAACTGGGCGTCATGCTGCCACTGCATGACCGGGCAGGGAAGGAGCTCGGATCCCTTGCGCTGCAGTTCAAGTATCAGGCTGGAGAGGACCAGGTGAAATATTTTGCCGAGGCCACCGCGATCCGCGATCATGTGGCGCTACAGATCCCGGCCCTGGTCGATCTTTTCGTTTCGGTGCCTTAAAGCCTGTTCGCATGATGAAAGTTTCCTCTCTCCTTGCCGCCTCGCTGGTCCTCGCAGTGGCGGCGCCCGCCGGCGAATTCGACCTCAGCGGTCTGCCGGCCTATCAGCCGCAGCAGCCGGTCTCGGGCGTCATCCGTAATTACGGGTTCGGCTTCGGCGGGCTCTTCAAGGTCTGGGAGGCGGGGTTTCAAAAATACCACCCTGGCGTCACGTTTGACGACAGGTTCCCGACAAGCGACGCAGCGTTCCCCGCGCTCGTGACCGGCGTGACCGACCTCGCGCCCGACGGCGGCGAGCCGGCGATCACTGAGCTGCTCTCATTTTACGAGGTCAATGGCTACCATGAGACCGAGGTCGTCGTCGCGTCCGGCACCTACGACGTCGAGGGCCGCTCGCCGGGCATCGTCGTCTACGTGCATCCCGACAATCCGCTCACCAAGCTCACGCTCCAGCAGCTCGACGGCATCTTTGGCGCCGAGCGCAACGGCGCGTTGCGCGGTTTCAAGTGGGACCTCAAGGCCGCGCGCGGCCGGGAGACGGACATCCGCACTTGGGGCCAGCTTGGACTGACCGGCGAGTGGGCGGACCAGCCGATCCAGACCTACGGCCACGCGCCTTCGGGCACGACGCGTTTCTTCCAGCTCCGCGTCCTGCACAACAGCGACAAGTGGAATCCCAACTACCGCGGCTACGTCGAGACCGGCAGCAAGATGATCGATGACGACGACCAGGCGGAGCAGCGGGGCGGCGTCCAGCACATGCTCCGCGACGAGCTCATGAAAAACAAATACGGCATCGCGTGGACGATCGTGCCGCAGGCCGCCAAGGTGCCCGGATTAAAGCCCCTTGCGCTGGCCACGGAGGAGGGCGGGCCGTATGTCGCGCCGAGCAAGGCGAACTTTCAAAACCGAACCTACCCACTGGTACGCAACCTGTATTTCTACCTGAACCGCAAACCCGGCACGCCCGTTGAGCCGCGGTTGAAAGAGTTCCTGCGCTACATCCTGAGCCGGGAAGGGCAAGAGGCCATTGTCGCCAACGGCAGCTACCTGCCATTGCCGACGGACACCGCCGCCGCCCAGCGCACCCGCCTGGACTGACGGGCACCGTTGCGACCCCGCTAGCCGCCCGGTGTTTGCCCCGGGAATTCCTTTCTCAGGCCGGATTCTCGGGCAAACCGGCCCGAGGCTGAACGAAAATTCAGCCGGGGTTCAGACGGGATTTAGCTAGTTTCGGCATAGTTCCCGCACCCCATGAGCATGTCTGTGCGCAAAGTCCTTCTTCCGCTCCATCTATGGGCCGGCCTGACGCTCGGCCTGATCCTGGTGGTTATGTCCGTGACCGGCGCGCTGCTCGTCTGGCGCAAGCCGGTCGAGACGCGCCTCAACCAGGACAAATTCGTGGTCGCACCCGGCGGCGCGCGCCTCGCGCCCGACGACCTCGTGGCCCGCGCCCGCGTGGCGCACCCGGGCGCGGAACTGGAAAGCATTCGTTACTACGGCGACCCGACGGCGCCCTTCCTGGCGTATTACACCGACAAGGAATTCGTCCACCTCAACCCCTACACCGGCCAGGTGCTCGGCATCCGCAAGCGCTACGGCGAGGGCCTGGGCTGGATCGAGGGCCTGCACAAGTTTCTCCAGATCGAGCCTTCCATCGGGGAGAACATCACCGGCTACACGGCGCTGACTTTCGGCTTCATCATCCTTTCGGGCATCGTGCTGTGGTGGCCGGCGACGCGCAAGGCGCTGAAGGCCGGCCTGACACTGAACCGGAAGCTCAAGGGCCGTCCCTGGAACCTCAGCCTGCATAAGGCGCTCGGCGCCTACGCGGCGGTGATCCTGCTCGTGAGCGTCTCGACCGGCGTGCCCATCTCGCTCGACTGGGCCAAGGACGCACTCTACCCGCTGACCGGCTCGACCAAAATTCTGCCGCCCACGCCGGTCACTATCACCGCGCCCATGGCCTTCAGCGGCTTTGATGCCGCCGCCCGCAGCGTCATTGGGGTTTTTCCCAACGCGGTGGAGACCTACATTCCGCTGCCGAAGCGGGGAATCGTCGCCGCCTACGTCATCGAGGCCAGTGCGGCGCACCCGAATTCCCGTTCCTACGTTTGGCTCGAGCCGGCCACTGCGCTGGTTATCCAAGCCCGGCCCTATGCCCAGGCCGCCGCGGGCCTCCGGCTCTATTACTGGATGATGTCACTACACACCGGCGTAATGGGCGGGACGGCTTGGCGGATTATTCTGCTGCTCGGCGCCCTGTCGGTCCCTGTCCTCGCCTACACCGGCACCGCCAGCTACCTCCGCCGGAAATACGGCAAGACCGTCCCGCAGCCGGCCACGGCGCGTGCCGCGAGTGCGCCGGTCCCGCTCGCGCAACTAGAGAAAGCCTCCGATTAAGCCAATCCTGTCGCTCGAACTGAAGCCCCTCGATTTAGCCCCCTTCGCGGCATGCCGCCAACCGCCATTCCCATGAACCCCACTGAATCCAACTCTGTCGTGGCGCCCGCCCCGGTCGTCAAGCCTTCCAAGAATTTCTGGCCGGAGGGTTGGTGGAAACTCATGGAGATGCGCGTGGGCGTCCTGCCCGTGCCGGTGGTCATCATCCTCGGGGCCCTGCTCACCACGTTCGTGGTGACCGGAAAATTTCCCGCCTCGGGCAAGACGCCGCAGGATGTCTGCACGATGCTCGCCGTCCTTGCGGTCGGCGGCTTCGTGTGCGCCGAAATCGGCAAGCGCATTCCCCTCGTCAAGGACATCGGTGGCGCCGCGATCTTCGCGACCTTCATCCCATCCTACCTGGCGTTCCACGAATACGTGCCGAAGGTCATCGTGCAGACGGTCACGGACTTCACGAAGGCGACCAACTTTCTCTACCTTTTCATCGCCTGCATCATCGTCGGTTCGATCCTGAGCATGGACCGCGCGGTGCTGATCAAGGGCTTCATCAAGATCTTCATCCCGCTCGCTGCCGGCTCCATCGCCGCGGCGCTCGTCGGCACCGGCGTGGGCACGCTGCTCGGGCTCGGCGCGAAGAACACCTTCTTCTACATCATTGTCCCCATCATGGGCGGCGGCGTGGGCGAGGGCGCCATCCCGCTCTCCGTCGGCTACGCGGACATCCTGCACCTGAAGCAGGGCGACGAGTTTGCGCGCGTGCTGCCGCCGGTGATGTTCGGCAGCCTCACGGCGATCCTGCTCGCGGGCACGCTCAACTTTGTCGGCAAGAAATTCCCGCACCTCACCGGCGAGGGCCGGCTCCAGCCGGGCGAGCACGACGAACTCCATCCGCAGCAGGAGGAGATCACCGGCCACATGGACGTCAGCCACATCGCCGCCGGCGCGAGCGTCGCCATCACGCTTTACCTGCTCGGCGTCGCCGCTAACACGCTGCCGCCGGAGAGCTTCCGCCTGCCCGCGCCCGTGGTGATGCTCTTCCTCGCGGTCGCGGTGAAGCTCGCGCACGGCGTGCCGCCGCAGCTCCAGCAGGGCGCGGGCGTCGTCTACAAGTTCTTCCGCACCGCCGTGACCTACCCGCTGCTCTTCGCCATCGGCGTCGCGCTGACGCCGTGGGACAAGCTCATGGAGGCGCTGCATCCCGCCAACCTCGTGACGATCGTCGCGACCGTGGCGACCCTGATGACGACCGGCTTCTTCGTCGGCCGCTGGATCAAGCTCTACCCGATCGAGGCCGCCATCGTGAACGCCTGCCACTCCGGCCAGGGCGGCACGGGCGACGTCGCGATCCTCACCGCTGCGAACCGCATGCAGATGATGCCGTTCGCGCAGATCGCCACCCGCATCGGCGGCGCGATCACCGTCACGCTGGCGCTCATCACGCTGCGCGCGCTCAACTGAGCCGAGCCGGGGTGGAGTCCGCGGCGAGGCCGGCCGGGGCCAGCGGGAGCTCGAAAATTATCCGCAACCCCTGGCCGACGGGGGCGGCCTCTGCCCAGATGCGCCCGTGATGCAGCGTGATGATGCTGCGGCAGATGGCTAGGCCGAGGCCGTTGCCCTTGTGGTCTTCAGCCGGGCTGGCCAGGCGGACATAGCGCTCAAAAATCCGCTCGTGCTGCTCGGCGGGCACCCCAGGACCCTCGTCCTCCACGGCCACGCGCCAGGTGGTCGGCGTGAACTGCGAGGTGATGATCACGCGTTTGCCCGGGGGCGTGTAGTTTAGGGCGTTGCTCAGGAGATTCAGCAGCACGTTACGCAGCCAGCGCGCATTGAACTCGACCACCCCTTGGCCGCTCTGGACGTCCTCCAGCTTTATCCCGCGGCTGTCGGCCAGCACCCGGGCATCCTGGAAGAATCCTTCCATATAGACGCGAGGGTCCTGCGGCTTGAGCGCCAGGTTGACGGCCTCGGCCTCGGCGCGGGAGACAAAGAGCAGTTCATCGATGAACTTGTTGAGCCGGGTAATCTCCTCGACGACGACATGGAGCGAGTCCTCCTGCGTCGGGCTCAGACCGCCTTCGATCAGGAGCTTTTCCGTCTGCAGGCGCATGAGCGACAGGGGGGTCTTCAACTCATGCGAGGCCTCGGCGGCAAACCGGCGCGTCTGCTCGAATGATTTCTCCAGCCGGCCGAACATCTGGTTGAGCAGCCGCGCGAGGTCGGAGACCTCGTCATCGACCGAGGAGATGGGAATGCGCTCGCTGAGATTGTCGGAGCCGATGTGCGCAGCGGTCGCCTGGATCTGGCGCAGCGGCCGGAGCAGGATATGGCTGAGGAAGAAGCCGATCACGCTGCTGGCGATGATCATCAGGACCACCATCCCGTAGAACACCTCCTCATAGGCCTCGACCATGCTGCGCACCTGCTCCTTGGAGACGGCCACCCGGAAGGTCAGTTCGCCCAGGTTGAACTCCCCGATGCGCATCTCCCCCAGGTCGCCCACGAGGGCATTGTAATTTCGCCGGGCCGGCGCCTCGGGGGCCGTGATGGCGATCTTGAAGAAACCGAACACCCGGTCGATCAGGACCGAGAGGAAATGCCGCTGCATGGGGGTGTCGGGGATGACGCGCTCGGCCAGGTTGCGTGACCGGTAGGTCGCCCGGCCATCCGGCTGGTGAATGTCGATGAAGTAGCGGACCGAGGCGTTGGCCCGCAGCCGGGCGCCGATCTCCTCGGGCGGCAGCGGGCCGGTCTCCGACGTGAGCCGCCGCTTGAGGGATTCGAATTCCGCCGCGATGCCCGTGTCGAGCGAATGGACCATGTGCTGCTCGACCAGGTAGCGCCCGACCCGGAAGAAGCAGCTCAGGGTCAGCACCGACGCCAGGGCATACCAGAAGGCGATCCGGAAGCCGATCGACCTCATGGCATCATCTGGTAACCGACGCCGCGAATGGTCTTGAAGAGCGGCTTGGCGGGATCGAGTTCGAACTTGCCGCGCAGCTTGCTCATGTAGACGTCGAGCAGGTTGGTATCGATGTCGTAGTGGGACTCCCAGATCTTCTCGCAGATGAGCGTGCGGGGCAAAATGCGGCCGGCGTTCTGGAGAAAGACCTCGAGCAGGGCGAACTCCCGGCTGGTCAGCTCGATGGCCTGGCCGCCGGCGGTGACGGTGCGGGCGAGCAGGTCCATGCGGATGGCGCGGTGGGAGAGCACGGTCTCCTTGGCGCCGCTTTGGCGGCGGAGCAGCGAGCGGACGCGGGCGAGGAGTTCCTCGAGGGAGAAGGGCTTGGCCAGGTAGTCGTCCGCCCCGACGTCGAGGCCCTTGATGCGGTCCTCGACGGCGTCGCGCGCGCTGAGGATGAGCACGGGTTCGTTGAAGCCGCTGCGGCGCCACTCGCGCAGGAGGTCGAGGCCGTCGCCGTCGGGCAGGCCGAGGTCAAGGATGATGGCGTCGTAGCCGGTCTCGCAGAGCGCGTCGCGGGCTTCCTTGCAACTGGGCACCCAGGTGGCGGTGTAGCTCTGCTCGGTCAGGCCCTTCTTGATGAATTGGCCGAGCCGGCGCTCGTCTTCCACGATCAGGATTTTCACGGTGGGGCAGGGGTTGTTGACTGACGCCCAACTCAAGCGCGCCCCGGCGAGCCGCGCGAGGGCAAACTCGCTTAAAATAAATTTAACCGCCCTTCATCTTGGCTTCAGCTTGCGCGCCTATTCTGGATTCTCCTTTCCGGTTTTCCCTCGATGTCCACGCGATCCCTGCCATTTCTCCGTCCCCTCCTTCTCTTGCTCGGCCTCGCGGTGGCGATATCCAGCGCGCCGGTCCTTCTCGCCGAGGGCAGCCCGCCGCTCATCACCGACGACCCGGGTACGCCGGGCGACGGGCATTGGGAGATCAACGTCGGCGTCAGCACGGAAAGGCGGCCCGGCGCGCGGAACTCCGAGCTGCCCCTGCTCGACATCAATTACGGCATTGGCGACCGGCTGCAGCTCAAGTATGAGGTGCCTTACCTGCGCGTCAGTGAGGTCGGCTCCCCGGCCGAGTCCGGCCTCGGTAATTCAGAGTTGGGCGTGAAATGGCGCTTCTACGATGCGGGGGAGAAGGGTTTCTCGGTGTCGGTCTATCCCCAGCTGGAATTCAACAACCCCGGCTCCACCTCAGACGACAAGGGCCTCGTCGAGCACGGCTCCGTGTTCAAGCTGCCCTTCCAATTCGAGCGGGAGGTCGGCGAACTCACCCTGATCGGTCAGGTCGGCCGCGAATTCCGCTCCGACGGGGATGCCTGGTTCTACGGCCTCTCGGTTAGCCACCGCTTCCATGAAAAAGTGGAGGTCGCCGTCGAACTCGCCGGCGGCGCCAACGCGGGGCTGCATCGCTCCCAACTGACGGCGAACCTGGGCGTCGTGATCGACCTGGACGAGCGCACCTCCTTCATGTTCTCGGTGGGCCGGGAACTCCACAACCACGACGAGCCGCGCGCGACCTTTGTCGGCTACCTCGGCCTGCAGTGGCGCCTCTGACCCATTTCGTTTCATGGCCCGCGACAACACCCGGGAGATCACGCTCCGCTTCCTCGCCGAGCCGGGCGACGTGAATTTCGGCGGCAAGGTCCACGGCGGCGCCGTCATGAAGTGGATCGACCAGGCGGGCTACGCCTGCGCCGTCAGTTGGAGCGGCCACTACTGCGTCACAGTCTACGTCGGCGGCATCCGTTTCCTGCATCCCATCCTGATCGGCCACCTGGTCGAGGTGACGGCGAAGGTCATCCACACCGGCCGCACCAGCATGCATATCGCGCTGCAGGTGCGGGCCGGCGATCCGCGCGGCGGGGAGCTGACCGAGACTACGCATTGCACGATGGTTTTTGTCGCGGTGAGCTCCACCGGCGCGTCAGTGCCGGTGCATCGCTGGGTGCCGGTGACGGCCGAGGACAAGGCGCTGGAGCACCAGGCGCTCAAGCAAATGGAGCTCCGGCAGGGGATGGAAGCGTCGCTGGTCGCGCCGCCGGGCTGAGCAAGGCTTAGTTCAACTTTGCCAGCTCCGCCGCGACCTCGTCGGCGCGCAGCGGAAAATAGGCGGAGGTCGGTATGAACTCCTGTCCCTCGCGGCTCAGGATGAAGCGCAGGAATTCGCGCACTTGCGGCGCCAGCGGCTGGCCCGGCTCACGGTTCAGGCGGATGAACAGGTAGCGGGTGAGGGGATAGCGTCCGCTTGCGGCGTCGGCCGGATTCCCCGTGATGAACTCGCCGCCGGCCTGCGCGGCGATCGCGAGGACCTTCAGGCCCGGCCCGCCGTCCTCAAAGCCGCCGAAGGCGATCGCGCCGGGCTCGCGCGCCACCGCGGCCGCCACCTCGGTGATCGAGCCCTCGTGCACAGCGGCGCTCCACTCGCCGCCCTTGAGCACGAGCATTTGCAGCGACATCGAGTTTGGCGCGATGCGATACGGGACATGGATCGTAATCGGCCGGTCCGCCCATTCGCCCGTCAGGCCGAGCTGGCCCCAGCGCGTGATGGGTGCGGCCCGGCCCGGCCGGCGATCGCGGCCGAAAATCGCATCGAGCTGCGGCACCGTGAGTCCGTTGAGCGGATTGCTGGCGTGGACAAAGATGGCCTGCGCGGTCGTGCGTTGCGGGGTGTTGAAGCCGCCGCGCGCCACGCGGATCTCGAGCGGCTCGGGCTGGCCGCGCACCGCCTGATAGATGACCTTTTCGCCCGGCCAGAGTTCGCGGCCCATCGGGGCGAGGTCGGCCTCGCCGGCGAGCAGGGCCTGGAAGCCATTGAGCGTGCCCTGGTGCGACCAGCGCGCGCCGCGGTGCACGCCCGGCTGCAGCTGGCAGAACGCCGTCATCCATTTCTCCATGAGCGACTCCATGCCGTCGCTGCCGACGTTGGCGATGGCGCCGCTGACCTGTGTCGTGGCCGCATAGGCTGGGATCGAGGAATCGACCGGCGCGAGGTAGCCGGCGAGCTTGGCGCGCTCCTGCGCGGCGGTCGCGGCATTGAGGGCGAAGAAATGCTTGTAGCCGGCGACGATGGCCTGTCCTTCGCGGCTGAGCACGAAGGAGAGGAATTCCTTCGTCTTCTGCGGCAGCGGTGCGCCGGGCCGCTGGTTGACTGCGAGATAGAGGTCACGGGTGAGCGGATAACGGTGCTCGGCCACGGCCGTGTCGGAGCCGGCCACGAACGGTCCGGCGTCGGTCTCCGCCAGCGGGAGTGTCTTCGCGCCCGGCGCATCCATGAAGCCCGCGAACGCGATGGCGCCCGGCGTGGTCGCGACTTTCTGCAGGGCCGCCGGCGGCGCGGAAACGGTTTCAAGGCCGGCGTTCCACCAGCCGTCCCGCAGCACGCGGTGCTGGAAGACCAACGCGGGCGTCGAGTAGCCCGGCGTGGCGAGCGCCACGATCGGCCGCTCCGCCCACTCGCCGGTCAGGCCGAGTTGGCCCCAGGTGGTGATGGCCAAGGCGCCGCCCCGCCGGCGTTCCGCGCCGTAGATGGCGTCGAGCTGGGCGAGTGAGAGCTGTTTCAGCGGATTGGCGGCATTGACGTAGATGGCGAGCGCGCCGGACTGCCCGGGCGGCGTGAAGCTGCCGGTGCCGACGCGGATGAGCACGGGCTCCTTCATCATGTCGCCCTTGAACTGATGGCCATACGGCGCGAGTTCGGCCGGCCAGGGCTCGCGTCCGAGCGGGGCGACATCGGTCGTCTCCATCAGCAGCGCGCCGAAGGCCGCGGCACCGCCGGGGTGCGACCAGCGTTCGCCGCGCATGACCCCGGGCTGGTGCTTCTGAAATGCGGCGAGCCACGCGTTCATGAGCGGCTCAAGCGCGTCGTCACCGACGCTGTTGAGCCCGCCGGACACCGTTTGCTCGGGCCGATACTCAGGCAGGGCCGGATCAAGCGGCCCTGCGGCGCGCAGCGCGGTGGCAAACAGGAGCAGCGCGGCGGCCCGTTTCATTGGAGCAGCGCGCGACTGGTGGCGGCCTGTCCGGCGCGGAGGGGCACGAACACGGCCTGGTCGAGGATGATCTGCTGGCCTTCGCGGCTGAGGATGAACTTGAGGAACTCGGCCAGCACCGGCTCGAGCGGCTGGCCCGGGTGCTTGTTGGTGTTGAAAAACACGAGGCGGCAGAGCGGATAACGGGCCGCGTAGACCTCGTCGATGCCTGGCGCGACTGCGGGACCGCCGGCGGAGCTGGCGAGGCTGACGAGCTTCACGTCATCGCCGATGTAGGCGAGGCCGGCATAGCCGAGCGCGTAACGGTCGGCGGCCACCGCGGGGGAGATCGGGAAAACCGTCTCGGTGAAATTGATGCCCTCGCGCCATTCGCCGCGCTTGTCGCCCACGCTGAGCGCGCGCTGGCGGATGAATTCCTCGAAGCCGTTCCAGGGCTTCACGCCCCAGAGGTGGACCGGCTGGTCGGCCCATTCACCGGTGAGGCCGAGCTGGCCCCACGTCGTGATGGCTGCGCCGCCGCGATGGTGCGTGCTCGAGTAGAGGGCGTCGATCTGGTCGAGCGTGAGCTGTTTGAGCGGATTGTCCGGATGGACAAAAAAGCTGATGGCATCAAGGAAGCCGAAGTGCCGGTAGGTGCCGCCCGAGATCGGCGCGCTGAACGGCGGGTAGCCGAATTTTTCCGCGAAGCCCGAGACGTCGGTCGGTTTTAGCTCGCGCGAGACCATCACGAACTGGAGGTCGCCCTTGATGAGCTCGAGCGCGCCGAGGCTGCCGGCGTAGGGCGGGGGCAGGTCGAGGATGACCTTGGGATAATACTTCTGGAAGGCGGCGATCCACTGCTTCGTCAGCGCCGCGAGGACGTCCGACGAGGCGCCCTTGAAGTGTCCGCTCAACTCGAGGTCGCGGCGCGGCTCGTAGCGGGGCAGCGTGTCGTCGAGGGCCGGTTGCTGCTTCTCCGGCACGGGCAGCGTGCGACCCTGCTGTTTCCAGAGGGCCTGTTCGGGCGGGGTGGGCGGCTTGGGCAGTTCGCGGCCGGGCAGGGCACAAGCGGCGCCCAGCGCGGCCGTGATCAGGACGACGAAACTCAGGTGGCGGCGGGACAAGGCAAGCGGCGGTTTCATGGGGAGGGGTGAGCCGGCGTGCGACCGGCGCGTCAGCTTGATGGAGTATCGGGCGGCCGGCTGAACCCAACATGAAACACGTCCTAACGGAAATTCAGGTTGGTTTAACCGCCGGTTCAGTCCCAACGTGCATGCTGCCATTCGCCCCCCGATGAAATTGTCCAACCTCCTTTGTCTGCAGGCCGTGCCTGCCCTCCTGTTTTCTGCGGTTGCGCTCTCCGCGCAGACCGTCCCCACGGTGGAGGAGCGGCTCAAGGCGCTGGAGCAGCAGGTGCAGACCCTCGCCAAGGAAAACACCGACCTGAAGAAGCAGCTCGGCTGGAAGGACACGGTGGCGCCCGTGCTGCCGGTGCCCGGCGGCCACGAGGCCAGGCTAGTCGTCGGCGGCTTCCTGCAGGCCCAGGCGGAATTCGGCCACGCGGCCGACCCGCGCTGGAACGGCGTGAACGACCGGTTCTTTTTCCGCCGCGCGCGCATCTACCTGGCGGGCAGCTTTGCGGAGGACTTCGACTTCAAGGCCGAGCTCGACCTGCAGGGCAACTCGCTCGGCGCCAGCACGGGCAATCTCGCCCGCGCCAATGAAATCTACGTCAACTGGCACAAGTATCCCTTTGCGAATGTCCGCTTCGGCCAGCTCAAGCCGGCCTTCGGCGCCGAAGCCCTCGCGAGCGACACCAGCATCTTCACGGTGGAGCGCTCGCTGTCGAGCGATCGGCTCACGGACGGCCGTCAGCTCGCGGCCGCCGTCTTTGGCGAGGTGCTCGATAAGAAGGTAAACTACCTCGTGATCGCGGCCAACGGCAACGGCGCCAATGTGAGCGCCAATGACAACAGCGGCTTCCAGCGGTCGGCGCGGGTGACCTTCACCCCCGTGGCGACCGCGAGCGACAAACTCGTGCTCGGGGTGGACGGTCTGTGGACGACCGACACGGCAGTTTCAAAAAGCGACTTCGGGTTCACCGGCAATCTGTTCAGCGGCTCGCGGAACATGCGCGGCGCCGATCTCTTCTGGACGCACGGCCGTTTCGACCTGAACGCGGAGTGGCTGCACGGCACCTTCAAGCCGGCCAGCGCGACCCCGGCGGCGAAGTTCAGCGCCGAGGGCTGGCAGGCCACCGCGGCCTGGTATCTCATCCCTGCGAAACTGCGGGCGGTGTTCCGCGAGGAGTCGTTCGATCCGAACACGTCGATTGGCGGCAACACGATCCGGACCTCGGTCTTCGGCCTGAACTACTACCTCAAGGGCGAGGACATCAAGTTCATGATCGACTACCTCGACGGCCGCGTGCCCGGCTCCAGCACCGATGGCGGCCGCGTGCTGACCCGCGTGCAGGTCATTTTCTGACGTCACTCAAAGTCCAGCGGATCTTCCGGGCAAGGGGTGGGTCCGTCAGGGCGAACTTAAGGCCATTGGCTCGTCTACTATTCCCTGAAGCGAATTGTCTGGATGTATTTTCCGCGCACAAAACAAACTCCACCTGATTCGGCTCTGGTGTAATTGGAAGTAATCGCCTAGCTACATGATCGGAGCCAGTCCTACCCCTACTAGAGCGAGACACGTCACTGATCTCAGCGGAGAGTGAAACCTGATATTCCAATTACCCCGGTCACCGACCAGCATAGCAGCTGGTTCAACAAGGAAGTGCAGCCCCATGCCTCTTCCTTGCGAGCCTACTTGCGCCGCTCTTTTCCCAGTGTGCACGACGTGGACGACGTTGTGCAGGAGTCGTTCCTGCGGATTTGGAAAAGGCGCCTCGCGGAGCCAATCCTGTCATCCAAGGCGTTCTTGTTCAAGGTGGCGCGCAACCTTGCGCTGGATCTCGTGAGACGAGGGCAGGTTTCGCCGATAAATCCTGTAAGGGATTTATCGGCGGTGAACGTCGTAGAAGATAAGCGGGATGCCGCCGACTTGGCGGACGTGAACGAAAAGATGCTCGCGTTGGCTGATGCGGTGGCAGACCTGCCCACTCGTTGCCGTGAAATCATCATACTTCGCAAATTCAAGGGGCTTTCCCAGAAGGAAGTCGCCGCGCACTTCGCCATCTCCGAAAGGACGGTCGAGGTGCAGGTTGCGCGCGGCGTAAAACGCTGCGAAGCCTACCTGCGCAAACGCGGCATCAACAGTCTTTACGGTCATGAAAAATAGCAGCGAATTTGGTTCTACCATCGAAGCCGGCGGCGACGCGGAGCGCGGCGTGCTCGACTGGCCGCGTCATGCGGGGATGGTTGACCAGCTGCTGCCGGTGATTGCCCAGCGGGTGCGTCGGCGCCGGCAACGCCGGCTCGGCGCGGTGGCGGCCAGCCTGGCCATTTTGCTGGGGTGCGGGCTGGTCTGGTCCGGCCGCCAGGTGCAGTCATTGGAAAAGGCGCCGGTGCAATTGGCCAGCGTGCTGGTGCTGCCGACGACCCAGGTGCTGGCGGATGGCTCCGTGGTCCAGCTGCGGGACGGAGCCGAAATCAGCGTGGCTTTCGAAGAGGGATTCCGACGCGTCATCCTGAAGCGGGGCGAAGCCCATTTCCAAGTGACCAAAAACGCCCGGCGTCCCTTCATTGTGGTGGCCGCGGGGATGGAAGTCCGCGCGGTGGGCACGGCGTTCGGGGTTCAACTTGGAGACAAAGCCATCGAGGTCCTCGTGACCGAGGGGCGCGTGGCCGTTGAACAGGCGGCATCCAGCGCCCAGTCCGAGACAACTCCGGCTCCCGCTACCTTGGCGATGCTCGACGCGGGCCACCGGGTGATGATCGGGACCGAAACGGCGGGCCAGACGCCGCCCGAGGTCATCGCGGTCAGTCCGACGGAGATTGACGAAAAGATGTCATGGCGGGCGCCGCGGCTGGATCTTTCCGGCACATCGCTGGATGAAGTAATCAGGCTGTTCAACCAGCACGGTCGCACCCGGTTCGTGCTGACGGATCCCGCCCTGGGCAAATTGCAGATCAGCGGCCTGCTGAGAGTGGATCATCCGGAACTTCTCGTGCGCATACTCGAACGCGACCTCGGAATCCGCGCCGAACGTCACGACGGCGACGAGATACTTTTGTTCAAAGCACGCTGAAAGCGTTGACCGGAGTGTTGGGCTCCGCGGCTTTGACCCAGCAGGGCGGGAAGGTCGGAAAAATAAACGTAAGGGATATTCACGCCGGCTTCGTTACAAGTGGTAACCAGTGGCACGTGGACTGGTCAACCCCAACCCCAATCACAGGATTTATGATACCCCTTAATGTCTTTGGTTTGTTTGCCTCACTGTCGTCCGGTGCCTTGCGCGGCGCCAAGCGCTTGAGTTCCCTCGCCGTCATTTTTTCCGCAGGGCTTGGGCTCCTGCATTCGGCGAATCTTCATGCGGCGGAAAGCCTGAAAAGAAATTTCGAGTTGCCGGCGGATTCCGCGGAAAAATCCCTGAAACGACTGGCGGACCAATCGGGCGTTGAGGTTGTGCTAGGCACGGAGGTTGCGTCCAAGGTAAAGACGAATGCGGTCCGCGGCGAGTTTTCACCGTTGGAAGCGGCAACACGCATGCTGGAAGGCACGGAGCTTTCGGTAGAGGAAGACCCGGCAACCCATGCCCTCATTGCCGGACGCAGCCGCGTCGCGCTGCAACCGGCGGCCAATCCCAAGGTGAAGGCCTCCGAAGAAACCATCCAGATGAAGACGTTCGTCGTAACCGGGTCGAACATCCCGGTGGCGGCGGGCGCTTCGGATGTGCCGATTGTCGTTATCGGAAGAAAACAAATTGAATCGACCGGGATCCAAACCAATCCCCTGGACCTGCTCAGAAAGAGCGTCCCGTCTTTCGCGGGCGGACGAAGCAATCAGGGCAATAGCAACGCGGCGAATTCCAATGTGGCCACGGGTGGTGGCTCCCAAATTTCCCTGCGCAACCTGCCGACGCTCCTGTTGGTCAATGGCCGGCGCGTCACTTACAACAGTATCAATGCCTCGGGCGGCAAAGCTTTCGTCGATATCAACATGTTTCCCATCTCCGCGATCGATCATATTGAGGTCTTGAGCGACGGAGCCTCGGCCATTTATGGCTCCGATGCGATTGGTGGGGTGGTCAACCTCATCCTGAAATCCCAGTATAACGGCGGCGAGATCGGCGGTCGCTACGCCGTGACCGGTAATTCGGGCCATTACAGCGAGAAATCGGGCTACGCCGTCATCGGGGCTAAAAACGATTCGACCAGTGTGACCGTGACCGCCAGCTGGTCGAAGACCGACCCTTTGTTTCAAAACCAACGGGCCTTCAGCGAGAATAATCCCCGGGCTAACACCGCCCTGCCTGGCAGCGTCAGCGGGAATATACTGAATTATACCCTTCGATCGCCAAGTGCGACAAATCCGACCGGTAACAAAGCCACCGCGACGAGCTTTGCCGACCTGATCGCGAACGGGACCTATCTGGCTTCCGGAAGTGCGGCCATCGTGCCCTTCAACAACGCCCCGTATACCTCCATCTTGCAGGCCGCTGAGCTGAAATCAGCGACGCTCGATTTCGAAACGAAGCTCAACGATAGAATATCACTTTTTGGGAATGCCATTTACAGCGAAACCGACGCGTCAAATACGGCCGGCACCTCAATCTCCAGCCAAGTCCGGACCGGCATCATCGTTCCAGCCGGCTCACCCTTTAATCCAGTGACGACCGCCGTTTCGGGAGTTGTCGTTGGAACGACCCAAATCCCCAAGCAGACGTTTAACAGCTCCCGCGCCTATCTCTTCACCTTTGGCGCCCGGGGCAAGATCAGCGAGGATTGGACTTGGGATATCGGCTATACCCACAGCTACAACAAGGTGATCCAGCGATTTACCAATACGCCGTTCCAACCCAATATTGCCAGTGCCATTGCGGGCGGCTATGATGCCAGTGGCAACGCCGTCTCCGGCGGCGCCTTCAGCAAGGTCATCGCCGGGTTCAACATCAACGGCCCGCTGGTCGTTCAGCCGGCGCTTGATCCCTTTGCGCGCTCCGACGCCAATCCGGCCTCGTTCGCGAACGTGTATGGCACTGAGGTGGCGAAAACCGACGCCTCGCTTAGCTCGCTCGACGCCAAGCTTGTCGGAACGATTTTCTCCCTACCGGCGGGCAAAATCGGGTTCGCGGTCGGTGGCGCAATCCGTCTGGAGACACTGTCGGCAACGCCGGATGATAATTCCTATAATACCAGCACCGATCCTACCAAGCACAACTGGGCCTCGGGTTCGTTTTTCTTTGATAAGTTCTCCCATAGTCGCGGAGTCAAAGCCTACTACGCAGAGCTTCGCACCCCTCTCACCAGCGCGACTTGGAACGTTCCGGGATTCCATGCGCTTGATCTGTCTCTCGCGGGCCGCTCAGAGACCTACACCGATAATGGCAACTCGCGGGTCCCTAAGGTCGGTTTCCGTTGGCAGCCGGTCGACGAGCAATTCGCCGTTCGCTTCACCTATTCCAAAGCTTTCTCCGCCCCGACATTGTTCGACGAGTTTGGCCCTCCAACCTACTCTCTCAATCCGGTGGCATTCAGTGGCATCAACCCGGGTGTCAGTGCAAATACCGGCAACGGACCCAATCCTAGCGTCGCTCCTGCCCTAGCCTGGTCTCGCTCAATTGGAGTGGTCTACTCTCCGAAGTTTATCAAAGGCCTGACCATTTCGGCCAATCACATCAACGTGATCGAAACGGGATTCCAAGCCGGAATCGACACAATCAACATCTTCGCCAGCGTCAATTCACTCGGGGCCGCTTCGCCCTATTTCAGCCAGGTGGCGCTCAACGCCGCACCCGGGCAGCCGGGGGCGTCAAATGCGTCCTTTGCGGCTCCCGGTTCCCTCTACGCGGCTTTGAACAGCCCAGCCTACACGAACAATGTCTACGCGCTGGATCACAAGATCAACTCCGGCGGGGTGCAGACCAAGGCCATTGACTTCACCATCGACTATGAGCTGCCGACGGCGCACGCGGGGCGATTTAATTTTTCGACGACGGGAAGCTACCTGTATTCGGTGCTGGTCTCGACCAAACCTGGCGCCCCGTATACTCAATATGCCGGAACTTCGACCAATGGCTTCCTCAATGGCGGTTCCAATGCGAAGTGGAGCGTCTATTCGACCGCCAACTGGCACTACAATGAATGGGACCTCCTGATCGGCAATCTCCACAGAACCCGCATGATTGATATCAGCAGCGGTGCCGTTCCTGCTGTTTGGCTCGCGACTAATCCCGCCACGTATATCTCCTCCTATACTTCTTGGGATCTGCAGGTCGGCTATTCAATCCGGAAGCAGATGGCGAACCGCCTCTGGAGCCGGCTCAAGGGAGTTAACGTCAGAGTCGGGCTGAACAATGTGTTCAACCGCATGCCACCTCTTGCCCCTCTGTCGCAACCGCTCGCCAGGAACAATAACAACGCAGACGTGGGAGCCTACAGTCCGATCGGGAGACTGCTCTACGTCTCGGTCAGCACTAAGTTCTAATTGCCAGAGACGAACTTTATCAACGTGGCCGCTTGAGCAGGATTTTGCGGTCGAGCTTTAAGAGAAGCGCGAGTGCCGGAAGATATCTGCGGAATAATAATGGAATTATCTCCCCCGCTGGTTGCCACCATCAGCGGAGTGGTTCTGCCGGCTCGTCCCATATTTATATCATTATCCGCCACTGCTCCTAAACTAAAACACCCAGAAAACATGAAGACTATCTGTCACTATATTTTTGTTGCTGCCGCGTTTGCGCTCACGCTCCCGCTGGCATGTCGGGCGGAAGCACAAGACGAAGGTCCGGTGAGCATCGTGCAGACTTACAAGGTCACGCCCGCGCACCGTCCGGCCTTCCGGACTTGGCTGGAAACGCAAGGCAGCCAGCAGTTCGCCGCCTGGAAGAAAGCCGGCACGATCATGGATTATCTTATCCTGTTGAATCCCTACATCGCGAACGACACCTCGGACGACGTCATGATCGTCATCGATTTTCCAAACTTTTTCGCTACCGCCGCCTGGCGCCAGATCGAACGAAAGATGCCCGGAGGATTGCCGCCGGAAGCCCTGAAACTCGCGACGCCGCAGCCCACCGTTTTGACCGATCTCCTTGCGCGATTCGATGATCCTTCCATCGATTTGGCCAAAGCCGCCTTCCAGATCACCAAATTCAAAGCTCCCTCGGCGGCGGCTTACTCCCATTTCGTTAAGCACTTTACCTCACCCCAGTTTGCCGCGCTGAGGGACAAAGCGCATGTGATCTCAGGTTTTCGTTCGTATCTGAACCGGGAGCAAACCTCCCAGAGCTGGGATGCGATCATTATCGTGCAAGCTCCCAGCTGGGCCGCGCTGATGAGCGCGGAGAGCTTCAAGGCTGGGATCCGCGCGGATCTGGCCGCCGCCGACCCGGAATTCAAGAAAATGATGGAGACGCGGAAGACCATCCGAACGGAGACCTCCATAACGAATCTTGACGCGGTGATCCCTTCCGGGCCCTGACGCAGCCCTCTCCTCAACATTCCAATCCCAAAGTCGAAAGGCGGTCTCCCGCGGCCACGACTGGCGAAGCGCGAGGGCCGGTTGGAAAATATACGTAAGGGGTATTCGCGCCTGCTTCGTCACAAGTAGTAACCAGTGCAAGTGGACTGGCCACCCCCAACCCCACTAACAGGATTTATGATACCCCTTAATGTCTTTGGCTCATTTGCCCCGCGGCCGTCTGGCGCCCATGGCGGCGCCCCACGCCTGGGTTCGCTCACCGCCCTTTTTGCTCTGGTGCTGGCACTGCTGCATCCGGTGAACCTCCGCGCGGAGGAAGGTAAGAAAAGAGATTTTGACTTGCCGGCCGATGTAGCGGAAAAATCACTGAAACGCTTGGCAAGCCAATCGGGGGTTGAAGTCGTGGTGGGCACCGAGGTGGCGTCCAAGGTGAGGACGAATGCGGTGCGCGGCGAGTTTTCGCCGCTGGTAGCGGCAACGCGCATGCTGAGTGGCACGGAACTCTCGGTGGATGAAGACCAGGCCACGCATGCCCTGATTGTCGGGCGCCGGCCCCTCGCGCCACCGGCGCCGGGCACTCCGCAGCAAAGCAACGCGGTCGAAGCGATCGGCGGCAACGAGGTCGTGCAACTTGAAACGTATCGCGTTTCCACCGCCCTGGGACGGTATGCGGAGGAGAACACCTCCGCCGGCAGCAAGATGCCGATCGCGACCAAGAATCTCCCCGCGACGGTGCAGATCTTCAACGCCTCGGCCATCAAGGACCGCGTGGCCGAGACCCTCGACGATATCTATCCCTACGTCGTCGGCATGGCGCGGGAGGCGCCGATCAGCAATGGCTTCAACATCCGCGGCTTCACGGCGCAGAGCGGCGGCACCCAGCAAAACATCCAGATCGACAACCTGCCCGGTTCGGCCTCGCGCTATTCCTCGCCCAGCACCGTCAACGTGGACCGGGTTGAGATTGTGAAGGGGCCGACGTCCGTGCTCTACGGCAAACTCAACCCCGGCGGGCTCGTCAACATCATCACCAAGCGGCCCAAGGAAAAGCACGAGACGAACATTTCCGGTTCGGTGAGCTCCTACGCAGGCACGCTCAGTTCGGCGGGGGAGGACATGAGCTTCAAGGCGTCGCTTGACCAGACCGGGCCGATCGACGCGGCCAAACACTGGCTCTACCGGGTCATCGTGGCGGGGGACGACGTGCAGTCCTGGCGTCCCTACGGCTACTTCAAGAATTACTACTTCTATCCCTCCCTGACCTACCGCTGGAACGAGAAGACATCCTTCACGCTGCAGTTGGAGGTCGTGCGGGAGAAACGGCAGTATGATAACTCGATTCCCTATCCGCCGTCGAACAACCCCGCGAATCTGCCGGCGTCCCGCACATTCTATATGGACAAGGATACGCCCGAGCGGGACTCCGGGGAGGTCATCAATGCCTTCTTCCAGCACTTGTTTGCGAACAACTGGAAGCTCTCGGTCGGCACGCGCAGTGTTTTCCACGCTGACGGCGTGCGCGCTTACCGGATTAACCAGGTCTTCTCCCCGGTGGTCGTGGCAAATCCGATCGCCAACTCCACGGTGAAGCGCACATTTTTCGACCGGACCATCAGCCGCGAATACAATTTCGTGGACGCTAATATCTACGGTGATTTCGGCCCGGAAAATTTCCGGCATACCCTGCTGTTCGGCGTGAACGGCGGAGTGGAGCGTTCCGATTCCGATTTTCCCATCAGCGGCGTCAACGCCAGCGGAGCCAACGCGGCCAAGGCCTTGTTCGATTTTGTCAATTACTACCAACCGGTAACTGGGTTGTCCCCCATTCCGGCGCCCGGCACACAGATCGCCCCACGGCGCACCATCGTTTATTATTACAACTACGGGGCCTACGTCTCGGACCGCATGAAGTTTGGGCGCCATTGGAACGTTCTCCTCGGGCTGCGCCATGACCGCCAGGATGCGGACTCGATCGAGGTCTTCAGCCAGCTCGGCAAGAAGGGCAAGGTCAGCGCCACGCTGCCGACGGCGGGCCTGGTCTTCGAGGCGAACGACGCCTTCACGTTCTACCTCAGCACCAACCGTTCGTTCCGCCCCGCGCCGGCCGATGCCAACGTCGATGAGAACGGCCGCGTTGATTTTCCGCCCGAGAAGGGGAGCCAGCTGGAGTTCGGCATCAAGTCGCAGTTGTTCGACAAGCGGCTCATCGTCAATTTCTCCGCCTACCGGATCACGAAGCAGAATGTCCTGGAGGCCACCGGCACTTTTGCCGCCAACGGCGTGGCCATCAGCCGGATTCAGGGCGAGCAACGGAGCGAGGGCGTGGAGCTGGAGGGGATCTGGCTGCCCCGGCCCAACTGGCAGATCCAGGCGGGAGGGACCTACATCGACGCCAAGGTCACCAAGTCCAGCAACCCCGTGTTCATCGGCCGTCGCATGGTCAACGTGGCCCGCGCGAGCGGCAATCTCTGGACCCGCTACAACGTGCCCAACGGGGCGCTGCGCGGATTCGGTGCGGGGCTGGGCGTGATCATGCAGGGCAAGCGCCTTGCCGGCACGCCCACCACGCAGACGTCCTCCTACATGCTGCCCGGCTATACGCGCTTCGACACGGCGTTCTACTACCAGATGAAGCGCTATGATTTTGCGCTGAACATAACAAACGTGATCGACCGCAAATACATCGCCAGCTCGGGCGAGAACGCCGTTTTCCCGGCTGAACCGCGGCGCGTGACACTTTCCGCGAGCCACCGGTTTTGATGACTGAGTGAATCCAACCACCTCCCAACGAATTTTTATGAAATCCACCATCTCCCTCCCCGTTGCCCTCTTCGCGCAGCCGGCTGCTCCGGTCGGGCGCCGCTTCGCCTCACTCTTTACCCTCCTTCCTCTCCGCGCCACGGTGCTCGCGCTACTGACTCTTGGAGCCGGCGCCGATCAGGCCCTGGCCAAGGCGCCCAAAAGCGCGGGCGATGACGGCGTGGCCATCTACCAGAGCATCGTGCGCGATGAACCCACCGCGCCCGAGTGGAATGGCCGCGGTGCGCCGCGGTGGATCCGGTTCACCCGCGAGCGCGTCAAGGCCGGCGGCCTGGCGGGCCTGTTCAAGAGCCACGCCGTGCGCTCCACGGTGCTGACGGAGGGCCAGTGGCCCCGCAACACCGTGACGCTGCGCCCGCTTTCCGGGCCGCAGGAAATCTGGTCGTTTACCGGCTACAACGAGACCTACGCCTGGGGCGACGAGGATCCGGCCCTGCTCGACCGGGCGCCGGCGCTGAAGGCCCGCCTGGAGCAAATTGAACAGGACGATGCGGCCTTCACCACGGAGAAGCGCGACCTGGTGCTCCGCTACAAGCCGGACCTGAGCTATCAGCCTGACTTCGATTGGTCCGAAGTGCGCGTGTTCAGCTTCACTGTGCGGAAGATCCGCAAGGCGGACGAAGAGAAATTCAAGGAGTGGTGCCGCAAGGTCAGCGCCCGCCATGCCCAGTTCAATATTCCCGAACACCTGCTCATCTATTCGACCGCTTCTGGCGACACGGACAAAGTCTATTTCCAGATC
The DNA here is from genome assembly GCA_029945445.1 of Lacunisphaera sp. Lineage (GTDB taxonomy): Bacteria > Verrucomicrobiota > Verrucomicrobiia > Opitutales > Opitutaceae > Lacunisphaera. The sequence goes on from JAQSCO010000009.1 coordinate 275,810, forward strand.
AGCCCGTTTCGCTCGGTGCGGGACTTCGACCTGGTGAGCAACTCGCATCCGGCCTCCAAGGATTCCCAGGAACTGTTCGACCTGATGAAGGCCGCGGTCGAATGGGAGGAGAGCTCCATCTTCTATGTGGACTCCGCCGCCAGTCACGTGACGCCGGAGTTCGCCACGCCCAATTTCGCTCGCGCCATCGATCCCTATTGGGGGGTGAATCCAAGCGCGATCGTGTCCACGCCCGATGGCGTGAAGGAGCCCGTCGCGCTGGACAAGCTCCCGGCGGCGGTGCGCGACGCCGTCAAGCAGACCGTGGGCACCGGCCGCCTGCTCAAGGTGGTGCAGACGACGCGCAATGGCAGCTCGCAGTATGCCGCCCATTACTGGGAGAAGCCCAAGTATTTCGCCGATGGCCGCCCCGCCATCTACAAGGTGCCGGATGTGACCAAGAAGGCGATCACGGTTGAAGAGTTGCCGGCCGTGGTCCAGCCGCTGGTCAAGGCGGAGATCGATGTCTGCATGAAATACGAGCTGAATCTTCGCGAGGGCAAGGACCCGCAATACGAATTGGTCCTGGTGATTCCCGGCCGGTCAAACCTGGTCGGCGGCGCGCTGATCAAGGATGTCATCTACGACGCCACCGGCAAGATCCTGGCCGTGGAAGCGCAGGTCGCCCTGGAGGATGTGCCGGAGGTTCCGCGCGCGCTCTTCAAGCAGGCCATCGTCGGCGGCCAGCTGCTGAATGTGCAGCAACTGACCAAGGACGGCACCATCATTTATGAGGGTCGCATCGGCAAAATCCAGAACTTCACCAGCGACGGCCGGCTTATTTCGGCCGACGCGGATGCCAAATAACCCGTCCACCCCGTCCGCTCGAACCCCATGAAGGCACCTTCTGTTTCCCGTTTGCTCGTGATCGCCCTGGCTCTGGTCGCCTGGGTGATCCCGCCCGCCTCGGCGGCGCCAAACCCCGCGCTTAAGGGCAAGAAGCTGCTCTACGTCGGGGCATCGACCGCCGAAGACAAGGCCCTCGATGAAGCCCCACAGCGCTACCTCGTCTCGCTTGGCTTCACGGTGAGGTTTGCGGATCAAACTGAACCGGGCGCGGTCGCCGACGATCAGGATGTGGTGGTCATCGGCTCCACGTGCCAGTCGCGGGTCGTCATGGGAAAATTCCGCGATACGCGCGCCGCCGTGGTGCTGATGGAAAGCTTCGTGGCGGATGATATGGGTATCACCGGGCTGCGCCTGGGCGTCGATTATGGTGAGGATCAAAGGAACCTGCCGATCCTCCTCGTTAACGCCCCGCATCCGATGCAGGCCGGGTTACCCAATGGCATGTTGTGCGTGCACAAGACCAAGACGCCCTCGCTCCACTGGGGCAAAGCGATGAATGGCGCCACGGTTATCGCCGTCATTGCGGGCGAACCGGACAAGGCCGCGATCTTCGGCTACGAGAAGGGCGCATTGATGGGCGACAATTTCACCGCCCCGGCCCGCCGTGTTGTGCTCTTCGTCAACACTGAGACGTTCCCCCTGATCAACGACAAGGGGCTCAAGCTGGTTGAAGCGTCGCTGGCCTGGGCGGTCGGCGCCCTCTGAGCGCGAAAAACTCCGCCAACCCCTGAACAATCCGCGACGGCCTGTGGCGCAGACACGGCAAGCCCGTGTCTGCGGCCGCCTCCGCCCCACCTCTCCCTTCAGTCATGCACATCTTCCGCCATCTCTACGTCCAGGTCCTGGCCGCCATCATCCTGGGCATCCTCCTCGGTTACTTTGAACCGGCCTACGGCGCCCAGCTCAAGCCGCTGGGCGACGCGTTCATCAAGCTCATCAAGATGCTGATCGCGCCGATCATTTTTGCGACGGTCGTTTCCGGCATCGGCGGGATGGGCAATCTCCGCCAAGTGGGGCGGGTGGGCGCGAAGGCGCTGATCTACTTCGAGGTGGTGACCACGCTGGCCCTGATCATCGGCCTCATCGTGGCCAATGTCTTCCAGCCCGGAGCGGGGATGCATGTGGCTGCGTCCGGGCTCGACGCCGCCTCGGTCGCCACCTTCACCAAGGCGGCGCAAGGCATGAGCACGGTCGATTTCCTGCTGAACCTGATTCCGGCAACTTTTGTCGGGGCGTTTGTCAACGGCGACATCCTCCAGGTGCTGTTGATTGCCCTGCTGTTCGGCTTTGCGCTCGCCGCGCTGGGCGAAAAAGGCCGGCCGATCGTGACCTTGCTGCACGATGGCTCGAAAGTCTTCTTCGTGATGGTGAACCACGTCTCGAAGGTGGCGCCCATCGCGGCCTTTGGCGCCATGGCGTTCACGGTCGGCAAATACGGCCTGGGCTCGCTCGTCTCCCTCGCGGGCCTGATGGCGTGCGTGTATCTGACTTGCGCGCTGTTCATTACCGTCGTGCTCGGGTTGATTGCCCGGGGCGCTGGTTTTTCCCTCTGGCGGATTCTGAAGTTTATCCGCGAGGAAATCCTGATCGTGGTGGGCACCTCGTCCTCCGAGGCTGCGCTCCCGGGCCTGATGACCAAACTGGAGCGGGCCGGGTGCGACGAGTCGGTGGTGGGGATCGTGGTGCCGGCGGGATACTCTTTCAACCTGGACGGCACTTGCATCTACCTGACGATGGCGGCGCTGTTCATCGCGCAGGCCACCGACACCTCGCTGTCACTGGGGCAGCAACTGGGGCTGCTCGGAGTGCTGCTGTTAACTTCGAAAGGCGCGGCCGGCGTCACCGGCAGCGGGTTCATCACGCTGGCCGCCACCCTGGCGGCCACCGGAACCGTGCCGGTCGCCGGCATGGCGCTCATCCTGGGCGTGGACCGGTTTCTGTCCGAGGCCCGCGCCGTGACTAATTTCATCGGCAATACCGTGGCCACCTTGGTGGTGGCCCGGTGGGAGAACGCCTTCGATATGGAGCGGGGCCGGGTCATCCGGGCGGGAGCCGCGGGTGGGGGAAGTCATTCCCGCGCAGGCTCCGGGCCCTAATCATCGCCGGCAACCTAAAAATTAATTCCCATGAAAAACACCAGCCTTTCCTCAATGCTGCCGGCCGCATTTTTCTTCTTGCTGACGTTAGGCGGACCGTTTGCCCAGGCAGAGTCCTTTTACCGGCTCGAGTCGGCGCTCACGCTCGCCAGTAAGAACGAGCCCGATTGGGATTACCTGACCTTCGACCAGGAACGTTCGCGGCTATTCGTTTCCCGGCGCGACGACGGGGTGAGCGTCTATGATGCGAAGGCGGGGAAGATTATTTCCACCCTTGAGGGCACGGCCGGCGGCAATGCCATCCGGCTCGTGCCCGAATATGGCCGCGCCTACATCATCACCCAGGACGGGTCGGCCACCGCGTTCGACCTGGCCACGTTGCGGAAAATCACCCGCATCAAATTCGGCGACAACGCCGACAACTGCTTTTATGACCCGGTCACCAAGCAGCTCATGGTCACGATGGGCGACAGCCAGCAGGTGGTGTTCCTCGAGGGCGCCACCGGCCGGCTGGTCGGGAAGCTGGCCATTGACAGCTCGAAGCTGGAAGGTGCGGCGCCCGACGGGAAGGGGAATTTTTTCCTGGCGCTGCGCGACCGCAACAAAGTGGTCCGCATCAATGTGGCGGAGCGCCGGATCACGGCGGAGTGGCCCACCGACGGCTGCGAGTTGCTCAGCGGGCTCGACTACGACCCGGCGACCCAGCGGATCTTCGTCGCGGGCCGCGGCGATAAACCGATCCTCGCGGTGCTGGATGCGGTTACGGGCAAGGTGGTGTCCCGGCCGGGCATCGGCCGCGGCAATGATGCCGTCATTTTTGATCCGGAAACGCGGCGCATCTACACCGCCAACGGCATGGACGGCACGCTGGTCATCCTCCAGCAGGTGAATGCCGATACCTACCAATTGGCGGAGGCGGCCACCACCCGGCCCTACGCCAAGACCATGGCCATCGATTTCAAGACGAAGAAAATCTACACGGTCACGGCCGAAGGAACCGTTGATCCGTCGAAACCCTGGCGCACCGCCTTGGCGCCATTCTATCCCAACAAGTTTTTCCCAGGCACCTTCGTGATCCTGACCTACTCGGCCCGCTAGGCCGGCGATCACCTTATGAAGATAAAAATCTTCGCCGGTCTCGCCGGCCTGTTCCTTCTGGCCCAGCTCGTGCGTCCAGCGAAAAATGACGCCACCGGACCCGGCCCGAACGACATGGCCAAACGTTTCCAAGTTCCTGTGGCAGTGGGGCAGGTGCTGGCCCGTGCGTGCTATGACTGCCATTCCAATCGCACCGCCTACCCTTGGTATGCGGAGGTCCAACCGGTGGCCTGGTGGATCGGGCGGCATGTAAGTGAAGGCAAGCGGCATCTCGATTTCACCCAGTTCGCAGCCTACAGCGACAAGCGCGTTGCCGAAAAGCTGAAGGAAATACGGGAGGAAGTTACGGCCGGGGAGATGCCCCTTGCTTCCTACACCTGGCTGCATCCGCAGGCCAAGCTGACGCCGGAAGAAGTCAAGCTGGTGGCGGATTGGGCGGGTCGACTGGAGGCGGGACTTCCCGCGCATTGACTTCCCGCGTGAGCGACAACCTGCAAGTCCTGCCGCCGGTCAATCTGCCATTGCAGGATGAAGCGTCCATGCGCCCCGCCGTCGAGCCTGCGGCCAATGCTGCGGGTTTTCGCCGGACAAAAATCATCTTCACGGTTGGACCGGCCTGCGAAAGCGAAGCGATGATGGAGCGCCTGCTCGACGCGGGGGCTGATGCCGTCCGCTTGAACATGGCGCACGCGTCCCACGAGTGGACCGAACTGATGGTGCGGCGAATCCGGGCGGTGACGCGCCGGCTGGGGCGGGACATTCCGGTCATCATGGACATCAAGGGACCGGAGATCCGCACGGGCGATTTGCGCGTGCCGATCGAGCTCAAGGCCGGTGACCGGCTCGACCTCGCGGTGACGCCGGGCGTTGAAACGGAGGATGGCATTACCGTGGTGCAGGTAAATTATCCGGGCCTGCTCCGGGATCGGGCGGTCGGCGAGGCGGTGCTGGTCGACAACGGGTTGATCCGGCTCGTGGTCGCAGGCAAGGATGGCCAGCGACTCCGTTGCCGGGTGGAACTGCCTGGTTTGCTCGGTTCAAGGCGGCACATAAATCTTCCGGGTGTGCGCGTTGATTTGCCCTCCCTGACCGAGAAGGACCGCCGGGATGCCCTGCTGGGTTTCCGACTGGGCGTCGACTATCTGGCCCTTTCTTTTGTGCGTGAGTCGGGTGATATCGAAGAACTGCGGCGGTTCGTGCAGCAACACGGGGCTGCAACCCGGATTATTGCCAAGATAGAAGATCGATCCGCGATCGATAATCTCGACTCGATCATCCGGGCCTGTGATATCTTGATGGTGGCGCGGGGGGATTTGGGCATCGAGTGCCCCTGTGAGGATCTCCCGGTGCTCCAACGACAGGCCATCAGCGCCTGCCGGCGTCATGGCCGCCCTGTGATCATCGCCACCCACCTGCTCGAGAGCATGATCACCCAGCCACTGCCCACCCGGGCTGAGGTCTCCGATGTGGCGACGGCGGTCTACGAGCAGGCGGACTGCATCATGCTCTCCGGCGAAACGGCCTTGGGGCGGTATCCCGTCGAATGCGTGCAGATGCTGGCCCGGGTCGCCCGGCGTATTGAAACCACCGTCGAGCCCAGTCATGAGGCCACGATAGTGGCCAGCGACCGGATGAAGGTCCTCCGTTCCGCGGTGGTCCTCGCGGCTGAAATGCCCGGCTCAAAATTGCTCACGTTCAGTCAACACGGCACCATGCCGCTTGGCTTGGCCACCCTGCGTCCGCAGCGCGCGCCGATTTTTGCAGTGACGTCGTCGCCGGAATTGGGGCGTCGCTTGGGTTTGGTGCGCGGAGTGGTGCCTGTTCCGGTGCCACGGGATCAGAATCCCCTGACCCGCGTGGCCGAGGCCATCCGCCTATTGCGGGAAATGGACCAGCTTGTGCGCGGAGATCGTGTGATCGTCGCGACCGAGATCGACGGTCCTGATGGTTTGGCGGAATCAATCCAATTGCGCATCGTCCTTTGAACCATGGTTCAATCAGAAATAGACCTTCCGGGGTATGCGCGCAGATCCACTCCATCCCATGAAGCGGGGGTGGTTGCGAGGATCGGCGGCCTCCCGATCCGAAACGAGGCAGGGCAGATTGCCGTGCAGTTGAATCGTGGTTGTTTCGACCCGGCGACGAAACTCAGCACTCGGGCGTATATTCGTCAATTTCCCGTCGGGTTCCGAGCGAGTTTGGCGCGGTCATGTGGGTTCCCGCGACACGGGATCGAGGCGACCGAGCCCGCGACGGAGATCAGCCTGGTGATCGCGGAAGACAGGCCGGCGCTGGCTAAGGCGATGCTGCGTGGATTGGCCGCGGGGTCGCGCCGGGTAAATTGGATAAGGAGCTGCCGGGAAGCACATGACACGCTGAAGGTGGACGGCCCCGATGTGCTGATCCTTGACCTCGACATGTCCGGCATCGCCGGAGTGGGGGTGCTCACCAAATTGCGGCGCGAAGGCTTTGCCGGCACTATTCTGGCGATAGGTTCACGAGACACGGCGGATGCTCGCATTGCGGCGTTCAACGCCGGCGCGGATCATTTCCTCGCCAAGCCTTTTGCCGTGGAAGAACTGCAGGCCCGAGTCAGGGCGATCATCAGGCGGGTCGAGTGGGCGCCGCGCTGCAAACTCCAGCATGCCGATATTGTGATGGATCTGTTCACTCGAATTGTGACGCGCAAGGGGGTTCGAGTGGAGCTGGTGGGAAGTCTGTTCACCTTGCTCCAGCTGTTGGTGGAACAGTGCGGGCGTATTGTGAGCCGGGATGCGATTGCCGAGCGACTTTGGGGGGCGCCGGGGAATCAAAAAAACAGGAACCACATCGATGTTCTGATTTGTCGGCTGCGACGCAAACTTGATTCCGCTGTAGCAACCTCGGCGATCAAAACCGTCAAGGAGATGGGCTTTATTATGTGATGGTTTTATCCTGCCGCCCTGCGCGGACGAATAGAGAGGGTGGCCGTGCGACAAGAATCTCAGCCTGAAATCGCGTGGATTCCCCGGCCGCTAGGTTCCTGGCAGCTTCGCTGCGCTGACCACGATGCCGTCTTCGTCGCTGTAGACCCATGCGCCCGGCGCGAAGGTGGCGCCGCCGAACGACACCGGAACGTCGAGACTGCCGGTGCCGGCCTTGCCGCTCTTGCGCGGGTTGGAGCCGAGCGCCTTCAGGCCAAGGTCCAGTTGGCCGAGCGCGAGGGTATCGCGCACGGCACCGTAAATGATGACGCCGGCCCAACCATTTTTCTGTGCG
>JAQSCO010000010.1 GCA_029945445.1 Lacunisphaera sp.
ACGGCCGATCGCACCCATCCAGCCCAACGAACGCTGGAACCTCGACCTCGTCCATGACCGACTCGCCAACAGCCGCGCCCTGCGGCTGCTCACCGGGCATGATGACGTGCCTGTGGATCGAGGCGGACACCTCGCTGTCCGGTCCCCGCGTGGCGCGGGTGCTCGACTACGTGGCCGAGCTGCGGGCGCAGCCCATGCATGCCGCCCCGGCGCATTTCATGGCAAGCGCGCGCGTTCCGCCGGCCGCGCCTTTCTGGCTTAGGTCGTTCACCATGGAATTTTCTCAATGACTCCCCCCGTTCGCCCGCTACCATCCGGCCAATGTCCCCGCCGCTTCCGCTATCCGCCACCGGCCGGCTGCCCGCCCCGGGCGACAATGTGGCGATCGCCATCCGGCAGCTCGACGCGGGCGCCGTGATCGACATTGACGGCGGGCCGCGTCCGCTCGCGCAGACCGTGCTCGAGGGCCACCGCTTCGCCGTGCGGCCGATCGCGCTTGGCGAGCCGCTCCTTTCCTGGGGCCTGCCGTTCGGGCACGCGCTCACACCCATCGCGCCGGGCGACTACGTCTGCAACCGCTCGATCCTCGAGGCGCTCGCCGTGCGCGGGCTGCCGTTTCCGTTGCCGGCCCAACCCAACTTTGCCGACCACCTCGTGCCGTTCGAATTCAATGAGGCCGCCTTTACGCCCGCCCCGCCGGTCCCGCTCGAACCGCAGCCGCGCACCTTCGACGGTTACCGCCGCCCCGGCCGACGCGGCGTGGGCACGCGCAACTACATCGTCGTCCTCGGCACCACCTCGCGCACGGCCAGCTTCGCCCGCCAGCTCGCCGCCCGGCTCCAGCCGCTCGCGCGAGTCCATCCCGCGCTCGACGGCCTCGTGGCTGTCGCCCACACCGAGGGCGGCGGACCGGGCGAACCCAACAACTCCGCCGAGGTGCTCCGCGCCCTCGCCGGGTTTCTCGTGCACCCCAATGTCGGCGCCGTGCTCGCGGTCGATTACGGCAGCGAGCCCATCAGCAACGCCCGCCTGGCCGCCTTCATGTGGGAGCGGGGTTACCCGCTGGCCGACGTGCCGCATCATTTCCTGAGCATCCGCGCCGGGCTTGCGGCCGCCCTGGCCGAGGGGGAGGGGATGGTCCGCCGCTGGTTGCCGGTGGTCGCGGCCCAGCGCCGCACGCCCGAGCCGCTCAGCGGCCTGCGCGTCGCCCTGCAGTGCGGCGGCTCCGACGCCTTCTCCGGCGTTTCCGCCAACCCGCTGGCGGGCGCCATCGTCCACGAGGTCGTGCGCCACGGCGGCATTGGCGTGCTGTGCGAGACCGACGAACTCAGCGGCGCCGAATCCTACCTCATGAAAAACCTGCGCGACGCCGACCTCGCGCGCGCCCTGCTCGCGCGCGTGGAGCGGTTCCGCGCGCGGCTCGGCTGGCACGGCGTCACGCCCGAGGGCAATCCCTCCGCGGGTAACAAATTCCGCGGCCTCTACAACATCACCCTCAAGTCCCTCGGCGCCGTCCACAAGAAGGACCCGCGCACGCGCGTCGACCACGTCATTGACTACGCCGACCCGCTTGGCGGACCGGGGTTCTACTTCATGGACAGCCCGGGCAACGACCTCGAGGGCATCGCGGGCCAGGTCGGCGCGGGCTGCAACCTTTTCCTCTTTGCCACGGGCAGCGGCTCGATCACCAACTTCCCGTTCGTCCCCACGCTCAAGCTCACGACGACCACGCGCCGGCATCAGCTGCTCGTCCACGAGATGGACATCAACGCCGGTCGCTATCTCGACGGCGAAGCGATGGCGTCGCTCGCCGCCGAGTCGTTCGACCTTGTCGTCGCCACGGCCTCGGGCCAGCGCTCGCGCGGCGAGCACGCGGGTCATTCCCAGGTCTCGCTCTGGCGCAACTGGCGGCAGACCGACAGCTCGCACGTCGCGGCGATCCGCGCCCGGCCCGCGCCGGACAGCCAGCCGCTGGAGATCGCGTTCGAGCGCCGGGAGAGCCACGCGGAGCCGCCGCCGCTCGCAGTCTTCATGGCCGGCGAACGCTTCGCCACCGAGCGGGTCGGCCTCGTGCTGCCGACCAGCATGTGCTCCGCGCAGATCGCCCGGCTGGCCGCCGAGCGCATGAATGCGAAGGGGCTCGCGGCCGCGCTGGGCTTCAAGCGCTTCATCGCGCTCGCGCACAGCGAGGGCTGCGGTTTCGGCGGCGAGTCGATGTATCACCTGCTGCACCGCACCTACCGCGGCTACGCCACGCACCCGAATGTCGCCGCGGCGCTGCTGCTCGAGCATGGCTGCGAAAAAATCCCCAACGACGCCATGCGCCGCCAGTTCGAGATCGCCGGCCTGCCCCTCGAGCGCTTCGGCTGGGCCAGCGTCCAGCTCGACGGCGGCATCGACCAGGCGCTGGGCAATGTTGAAGCCTGGTTCACGCGGGCGGGCCCGGCCCAGCCGGCCGCGCGGCGGGTGCCGGTCGGACTCGGCGCGCTGACCGTGGGTCTGCTCGCCATGGCCCCGGTGGGCCGGATGGGCGCCGTGGCCGTGCTCCGGGTGGCCCGCACCATTCTCGACGCAGGAGGGTCGGTGCTGCTGCCCGAGGGCGACCCGTTGCTGGCGGTCGCGGATTTCCGCAAGAAACTGCTCGGGCTGACCCTGCCGCACGCCACGCTCGCCTACGGCCAGCCTTTCAGCAAACCCGGCTTGCATCTCGTGGCGACCGACTCCGACCACTGGGTCGAGAACCTCGCCGGACTCGGGGCGTGCGGGGTGCATGTTTTTCTCGGTTTGGTCGGCGACTCACCCCAGCAGGGCCACCCGATGCTGCCCGTGTTGCAGGTGGCCGAGCGTGCCGTGCTGCCGGCCGCGGCGCGGCAGGATGTGGACGTCATCCTCAACGGCGACATCGTGATCGATGAGGCGGTGCTGCTGCGGGTTCTGTGCGACACGGCGCAGGGTGACTATACGCCGGTCGCGAGCGCCGGTGGGTTCGTGGACTTCCAGCTCTCTCGCGGGCTGCTCGGTGTTTCCACCTGACGGCCTTCACTTCCGCATGAAAATCCCCATCAGCCTGGTGTTGTTCGCCGCGTTGGCGCTGCAATTGCAAGCAAAGCCCGTCGATCTGCTCCTGCTCCACGGCAACATCTACACTGGCAACCCCGCGCAACCGAAAGCCGAGGGCGTCGCCGTGAGCGGCGGCCGCATTGTGTTCGCCGGCACTGGTGCCGAGGCGGAGAAATTCCGCGCCGAGGCCCGGTGCATCATTGACCTCGGCGGACGCACCCTCCTGCCGGGCCTGAACGATGCGCACATGCACCTGTGGGGCGTGGGCAACCGCGAGCGGTCGTTCGACCTCGAGGGTACGAAGGGCATTGCCGATCTTCGCGAACACCTGCGGGCCCGGGTCGCGTCGGCCGGCCCGAAAAAATGGATCGTCGGCCGCGGCTGGATCGAGACGCACTGGACCCCCGCCGCTTTCCCGACCGCGCGCGACCTCGACGACCTTTCGCCGGACAACCCGGTCGTCCTCAAGCGGGCGGACGGCCACGCGCTCGTCGCCAACAGTGTCGCCCTCCGGCTTGCGCGCGTCGGCCGCACCACGCCGAATCCGTCCGGCGGCGAAATCCTGCGCTATCCCGATAGCGGCGAGGCCACCGGCATGCTCATCGACGAGGCGATGGGCCTCGTGGACCGCATCGTGCCGCCGGCCACGCAGGCCGAGATCGAGCAGGCGCTCATCACGGGTGCCCAGCGGGAAATTTCGCTTGGCTGGACGGGCGTCCAGATCGCCGGCCACGACTATGCCGAGGCCGAGACGGTGCGCCGGCTAGTGGCCGCGGGAAAGATCAGGCTGCGCATCTACGACGCCGTCAGCGCGCCCGGCGCCGACGCCGACCAGCTGTTCGCCGCCGGCCCGGTCCTCGGCGAAAGCGACGGGCGCTACACCCGCCGGGGCGTGAAACTCTACATCGACGGCGCGCTGGGCTCGCGTGGCGCCGCGCTGCTTGCGCCCTACAGCGACTACGCTTCGAGCGGCCTGCTCCTGAATTCGCCGGCGAAGTTACGACCGTTCCTGCAGGAGGCTTTGCGCCGCGGCATCCAGGTGCAGACGCATGCCATCGGCGACCGCGGCAACCGCACCATGCTCGACCTCTATGAAGAGGCGCTGGCGACGGTGCCCGCGGCGGAGCGCAAGGTCGCGGAACCGCGCTGGCGCATCGAGCACGCCCAGGTGCTCAGCGCCGCGGACATCCCGCGTTTTGCCCGGCTCGGGATCATCGCCTCGATGCAGCCGTCGCACGCCATCGGCGATCTCTATTTCGCGCCCAAGCGGCTCGGTTCCGGCTCGGAGCGGCTGGCCGGGGCCTACGCCTGGCAGTCGCTGCTGCAGACCGGCGCCGCTTTCACGGGCGGTTCCGACGCGCCCGTCGAGCGGGGCGAACCGCTGATCGAATTCTACGCCGCTGTCGCACGGCGTTCGCCCGACGGTTTCGCCGATGCCGACTGGCACCTGGAGCAGCGGCTCACGCGCGAGCAGGCGCTGCGGGCGTTTACCCTTGGAGCGGCCTATGCGGCTTTTGAGGAAAACGAGCGCGGCACCATCGAGGTGGGGAAGCGCGCGGACTTCACCGTGCTCTCGGCCGACATCATGACGATCCCGGAGCCGGAAATACTGCGGGCCCACTGCCTCATGACCATCGTGGGCGGCGAGGTGGTCTACACCGCGCCGGACGGGCCGGCGGTGCGCTGAGGCGGGCTCACGCGGCGGCGGGCATCTTCGCAGGGCGGAGGGGAAACACCATCCGTTCGGTGAGCTGGATGGGCGTCAGGTTCGCCGGCCGGTCGATGTAGTCGGCCGTGAGCAGTTGGTGCAGGTCCGTGACCGTGCGCACCGGATGCCTTGAGCGTCTTGCGCGGCACTTCGCGCTTCGAACCTGACTTTCCACCCCAACCCTGCCACACAACGTCCATGGAACCCACGACTCCCGCTGCCCCCGTTTCGAAAGCCGCCCGCTGGACCGGCCGCATCCTGAGCACGATCCCCGTGCTGATGCTGCTGTTCAGCGGTGCCATGAAATTTATCCCATCACCCCAGCTGAACGAGGGCTTTGCCCACCTCGGCTGGCCCATCGGCCGCGCCCCCGTGCTCGCCATCCTGGAGCTCGGTTGCGCGATCATCTATCTCATCCCGCGCACCTCCGTGCTCGGCGCGATCCTGCTGACCGGCTACATGGGCGGCGCGATTGCCACGCACGTACGCATCGGGGAGGCGGTTTACCTGCATGTCGTGTTCGGCGTGATGCTCTGGGGCGGACTCTACCTGCGCGACCCGCGCCTGCGCGCGCTGATCCCGCTGCGGGCCTGACGGCTTTTTTCGGGGAGCATTCATCGCCTGAGATGCCCGCCCATAAACTCTAATCGCAATCAGTCAGGTTGCTGTTAGTCCGGAAACCGTGTGGTCACTGGTGGAAGCGGAGACGCACTTGGGCTAAGCTGCAGGGTATGAACCCGGATACACTGCCCAAGGTCCGCGAATCCGAGCGCACGGAGGAAAAGAAATTTTCCAGTCCGCTGAACTTCACGCCGGAACAGGCCCGGCGTGAGGCGGGGAAGCTGCACCGATTGAGGGACGATCTGAAGAGCCGGCAGGCCATGCACGACACGGCCATGCGTTCGTCGCCACTCGGGCGGGACGACTAGGCGCAGGCCGGGGCGAGACGCGAAAACCCGGGCGCGGAAGATGCGCCCGGGTCGGGGACCGTGTGTCGCGGTTTGCTGGTCAGCGTTTCTCGTCGAACTTGTAGCCTTTGTCGGTGGCCTGCTTCTCCAGCACCCGGAAGGCGTCGAGCTCCAGCACACCGTCCTTGCCGCCCAGCTCCTTGAGTTTCTCGGCGACTACCGCGTCGCGCTTCGCGACCACGGCGTTGAGCTCGGCCTGCAGGGCGCGGCGCGCCTCGACTTTCTTCTCGATGTATTCCTGACGCGCCGGGGCCCGCATCGCCTGCAGTTTCTCATCAAGCTGCGTGACGTCGAGGGAGGCGACCTGCTCGCGGCCGTTCATGACCTCGGCGACGAGGTCGCCGCGGCCGGAAACGACGGCGCCGGCCTCGCCCTTGCTGAGATAGGAGGAGCGGTCGGCCATGGCCTCGGAGGAAAGGCTCGCGAGGACGGAGGTGTTCTTGGCGGCGTTTGCTTGCTCGGCCTTGGAGCCGTAGAGGATGATCGTGGTGTTCAACTCGAGGTTCAGGCGCTGGATCTCCCGGTCGTAGGGCGTCTCGATCCGGATCGTCCCGCCGTCCTGCAGGATGGCAGCGTAGTGGCCGTTCGTCTTGGCCGCGATCTCGCGCCAGACGGCCTCGGTGCCTTCGAGCCGGCCGCACTGGAGCGTATTGATCAGGATGCCCTTCTCGTTGGCGAGCCGGCAGGTCTCGGGGTATTTGACGTCGTCCTGGTAATCCATGTGCGGGCGGGCGTCGCCGACGAGGAAGATGACGCGCAGCACGGACGGGTCGGTGCTCCACTGCAGGTCGCGCACGGCCTTGTGCAGCGCCTCGTTGACGGACTCCGGTTCGTCGCCGCCGCCCTCGGCCTGGAACGCGTAGAGGTTGGTGTAGACGTCGTCGAGGTTGGCGGTGAGGCCGAAGACCTTGGTGACGTAGGCGTCGTGGCGGTCGCGATAGCCGACGAGGCCGAAGCGGATCTCCGGGGTGGGCTGGGCGGACTTGAGCTTGTTGGCGATGGCCCAGACCTTCTGCTTGGCCCCGGCGATCATCCCGCTCATGGAGCCGGTGGTATCGAGGACGAAAACGACCTCCATGCGCGGTCGCTCGCGGAGGGTTTGTTCATGGGCGGACAGGCGGAGGGGGAGGGCGCAAGCGGCCCCGAGCAGGGCGGCGAAGAGGAAGAGGGGGCGAGGATTCATGACAGATATACGGGGTGGAGCCGGTTTTATTAGGCCGGGTGACGGATAAAATGTTCCGGCAAGACATCCCGGTCTTGTCAGATGGCCCGGAGGCACTAGCTTTTGCGGCTCCATGAATCGCCTCACCTCGTTCCTCCTCCTGGCCCTTGCGGCCCTTTCATTCTCCGGCTGCGGCAAGCAGTCCGCCAAAACCGCGACCGCGCCAGCCTCCTCCGGCGCCATCGTGTCGGTGGACCAGAAGGTAAGCTACGGCATCGGCTACAACATGGGCATGAGCCTGGGCCGCGACAAGACCCTGAAGCTCGACCGCGAGGCGTTCCTGGCCGGCATCGAGGACGGCCAGGCCGGGAGCAAGACCCGCCTGCCCGAGGCGGAGATCGAGGCGGCGTTCAACGCCATGCAGCAGAAAGCGTCGGCCGAGATGGCGGCGATGGGCGAGAAGCATTTGGCGGCTGGCAGCCAGTATCTCGCGAAGAACAAGGCCAAGCCCGGCGTGACCGTGACGGCCTCCGGTCTCCAATATGAAGTTTTGAAAAAAGGCACCGGGCCGAAGCCGAAGGGAACCGACACCGTGAAGGTGCACTACCATGGCACGTTGACCGACGGCACCGTGTTCGACAGCTCCGTCCAGCGCGGCGAACCCATCGAGTTTGAAGTGACCGGCGTGATCCCGGGCTGGACCGAGGCGCTGCAACTGATGTCGGTCGGGGACAAATGGAAACTCACGATCCCGTCCGCCATCGCCTACGGTCCGCGCGGCAAGGGCAGCATCCCGCCGAACGCCGTGCTCATCTTCGAGGTCGAGCTGCTCGGGATCAAGTGAGGCGGGTATCCCGGGCCCGTCGCCCGGCAAAAAAGCAAGAAGGGCCGCCCTTTCGGGCCGGCCCTCTTACCTAACACACAAGCGACAATACCATGGTCGCGCTGCACGGGCTATGGGGTGTCCACCGTATCAACGCGACCGGGGCTGCCGGCCGAACAGCTCCGCCAGGCCGGTCTCGAAGGCGACGGGCACGACGTTGTAGTGGTCCATCTTCGGGAAGCGCCGGGAAATGATCTCGAGCCCGGCAAAAGGTTGCGCGGCGAGCTGCTGCTCGAGCAGCGTCAGGTCGCCGGTCATCGAGTCGGAGTCCTCCTCGCCGACGTCGAGGAACAGCCTGCCGGGCAGGGCGGACTGCGTCGCGCGAAGCGTGGCCGCCTGCTTGAGGATGGCGCGGTCGGCCCACCAGATCGACGGGGCGCTCGCGAGATAGTGCGTGAAAAACGGCTTCGGCTGAAAAAGCGCATGCAGCACGAGCAGCGAGCCGAGGGAGTGCCCCGCGATGCCGCGTACGGCGGGATCGATCGGGTAGCGCTTGGCGAGTTCCGGCCAGAGCGCGCCGGTCAGGAATTCCAGGAAGGCGTCGGCGCCCCCGCTGGACGGTTCGTCGCCGTGCGCCATCGGCGTGTAGTCGCGGCCGCGTTTATTCGCTGCGTCGCCAAAGCCCGCGCCGTAGGCCACACCGACCAGCAGCACCGGTGTCCGGGCGAGCGCCGCGCTGAGGTCGACGCGCTCGCTGAAGACAAAGTCCCCGTCCATGCAGAGGACCGCCGGCCACGGGCCGGGGGTCGGCGGTGCGTTCACATGGATCCAGTATTCCGTGCCCGTCTCGGGCGAGGTGAGCTTGAAGGCCGGTTTCTGCATGCGGTTGATTCGGCCCACCCTACGAATCGGGCGCGGACAGTCCAGCCGAGTTCACGCCAGCCGGCTGTTCGTCAGAACAGCCCGGGGAATTTTGCGACGAGCAGTGGCGCGAGGAACAGGAGCAGCATGCCGAGACCCAGGTAACCGCCGCGGCGCACGGCGAAGTCGGCGGCGATTCGCGCCCAGGGCACGCCGAAGTAGAGCCGGCCCAGTCCGAGATCATAGGCCAGCAGGAGGGCCAGCCAGACGCTGCCGACCGCGAGGGCTTGGCCGGCGGTGCCCGGGGCGATCCACGGCACGGTGCGCCACGCGATGAGCAGGATGAGGAACGAGGCGACCGCCACCCCGATCTGCCGGGCGCGGTGGTCGCCGACGCGACGGTTCAGCAGGCGGACGCGCAGGATGCCTTGAACCGTCTCGACCGGCGCGATGTCCACTGCGACGAGGATGGCCTTCAGCAGCGTGCGGCGGGTTTAACTGTCCAGGTCGACCACGCCGTTGCCGTTGATGAGCGCGGTCAGGACGCGGAACTCGACGCTGCTCGCGTCATGGCTGGCGGGGGTCACCTTGAACCCCTCGACCAAGGCCTGCATGACAGCGTGATAGGTATCGCCCCGGGCCTGCAGCGGGATGCGCTTGAGCGCCAGGGGGCCGGACTGGAGGAAGGTGGCGGCGGCGGCGAACTGCTGGCTGGCTTCACCCGGGACGGGCGAGGGGGCGCCCCGCACGGTGATTTCCATCCGCCCCTCGGGCGAATCGAACCTGTAAGGCATGTGCGGGAGTTTGATGTGCATCACAGAGGGTATCGCCGTTGCGACGGATTAGCAACCATGGTGAACGGGTGAATTCCTCACACAAAGAAGCGAAGGGGCGAAGTTACCGGCTTTGTGGCGCCGGATTTCTCAGCGGTCATCGATTGCCGGCGTGGAATCCGATCTTGCGCCGCGGCATTTCGGGTGGCGGGGCGAGCAGGGGTTGGAGTTTCCTCCACATCATTTGCAGGGCGCTGTCGTGCTCGATCCGGGTTTTGTTGATCTCCGCGAGACGCTTGAGAATGAAAGCATTGGAGACGTGGGCTTCGCGTTGCTTCACGAAGGCGCGGACCACATAGACGCTCATCTCCAAGGCGCGCGGCGAGCGGAGAACGTTGGCGGCCATCAGGGCGCCGTGCTCGGTGAAGGTCCAAGGGCGATAGGTTGCGCCGCGATGCTTGGCCTTTGAACTGGTCACAAATTGTGACCAGTTGGTTTCAGGCTTTGCTGCATCAGTGACTTGCGCGGAACTCATCACAGCTTGTGATGAGTTCCCGCGGATCGGGTCTTGAGGTCGCAATTTGTGACCTCAACTGGTCGGCCTCGATACGGGTAAATTGGAAAGCAAAGTCTTCGGGGAAACGGGCAGCGTTTGTTTAACCGCTTGATTGAAGACATGGGTCTTCACGCCGTAGAGACGGGCGAGATCGACGTCGAGGATCACACGGTGGCCGCGGATTCTGAAGATGCGGCCCTGGCGCGGGTTGGGCGATGCGGGCATGGCACGAATGGATTGCTGCGGCCCGTGGGGAAACTTAGCTGCGGCCGGCCCGGGGCCAAGGCCGGAGTTGATCGGGAACTGCACCAAACTCGAACTGACGCTATCCGTGTGCACGCGCAGGCTACGGGCCAATTGACGAGACATGACCCGTCTGGCTCGCCCGGGAGTTAAAGGCTGACGGACTTGGGGCCGGTTTGGGGTCGCGTCGGACAGCGATTCCACCTGAATGGTGCCCAGCTTGCATGAGTGAATATGTCCAGACGACCGCTAGTTCCTTTCTGCCCCGCTGGGCGAAGCGCGGGCTGGTGGTTTTGGTCGGGCTGGTGGTTTTGCTCGCGGTGTCGGCTTTCCTGATGGTCAAACCATGGACTCCGAAGTTCAGGCATCAGCGGGTGCTCGGTCGGATCGAGGGGCACCTGAAACCAATTATGGTAACCATGCCCGTAGGGGACGCGATGCAGCGGTTGCCCAAGGTCGAGCGAGGACGCTGCGAGATCATCCGCGCCATCTGGGCAGCTCTTTATAACTGGCCGCTGTATTACCAGGCCGGCACTGTGCCCGAAAAGGTCGTGGCCATCGCCGACCGGCTCGATGCCAATGGCGGGGCCGATCTCAAAACCTTCGAGGGGTGCGTCGAGCTGCTGAAGCTGTTCGACGAGGCCTCGTGGACCTTCTACGATTATCCCTGGGTGGCGACCCTGTCTGAAATGGAGCAGGAGGGCATGATACCCAAGCTGCCGGTGCTGGGCGAGCGGTGGAAAAATGACCCGCGCCGGAAGGAGTGGGAGAGCAGCGGCGGACGAACTCGGTGAAGTCGGCCTCCGAGCGAGCTTCGGCATAACGGCGGAGGAGTGGTGGCATCGTCCAGCAGGGCGGTTCCGTCACTAGCACCCGCCGACGGAAAAAGCGCACAGAAAATCCGCCGTCAGGGCGAAACTACAGCAGGCTCTACCTGGCCCTTTCCGGGGTCCTCTATCGCCTTCATGAGGAACTGACTTCGCTTCGGTCCTTCCGTTTGCACAAATAGCGGATGCCAACAGCAAGGAGCGAAGCGGCTCGCCCCACCAGCCTTCGCCAAGGTTACGGCCCGGCAAGGCGGGGTTTACAGACGCGGGATGGTGAGACCACCATCCACCATGATAACCTGCCCCGTTGAGAAGGGCAGGTCACCACGCGCCAGTGAGGCGACGGCCATTCCAACGTCCTGCGGTAATCCCCACCTTGGCTGCACGCAAAGTCCTTTGCTGATCAGGTCGTCATACTTGGCCGTTACCCCGGCGGTCATGTCGGTCTTGATGACTCCGGGGCGGACTTCGTAGACGGGGATGCCGTCGGGGCCGAGGCGGGTGGCGAAGAGCTGCGAGAGCATGCTCAGGCCGGCCTTGGCGATGCAGTATTCGCCGCGGTTGATCGAGACCACCGTCGCGGAGATCGACGTGATGTTGACAATATAGGCCGCGAACTTCGGGTCGGCCTTCTTGGCGGCCACCATATCGCGGGCGAAGGCCTGCGTGAGGAAGAACACGCCGCGGAGGTTCGTGTTCACGACGTAGTCGTAGCTCTCCTCGCTGGTTTCGAGCAGGTCGGCGCGGACCTTGGGGGCGACGCCGGCGTTGTTCACCAGAAGGAAACCTGAGACCTGAGACCTGAAACCTGAGGTGGGCGAGCCGTCGCGAGCAAGCTCGCTCCCACAAAAGGCATGGGTGGCTTTGTGAATGGCGGCGCGGCCTTCGGTGGAGCCGACGTCGCCGCGGGCGTAGCCGACCTTCACGCCCATGGCGCGGAGCTTGGCGAGGGGCTCGGCGACGGCGGCTTCATCGCGCACGCCGTTGATGACGAGGTCCCATTTCTCGGCGGCGAGTTTTTCGGCGATGCCGAAGCCGATACCGCGTGAACCACCGGTGATCAGCGCTACGCGCTGGGATGTGATGAGTGACATGTGATGAGTGATAAGTTGGAGGATTAAGGATTAGAACAAAGCGATTCGTGGTGTTCGGCAACTCGTCACACGTCACTTATCACTCGTCACTGCAGCTGGGCCTCACTTCAAGGGAGGAACGTTCACCCAAGCACGCTTCGCCCACGACTCCAATCCCAGCTCCGCCAGCTGCACGCCCTTGGCGCCTTCGTGGAGGCTCCAGCGGAACGGGCCGCCGACCACCACGTGCTTGAGGAAGAGCTCCCACTCGATCTTGAAGGCGTTGTCGTAGGCGCCCTGGTCGGGGACGCGCACCCAGCCGTCCTTGTATTTGATCGGACTGTCCATGTCCGGATTCCAGGTGCAGCGCGGTGTGGCGGCGAGACTCTGCGCCTTGCAGTCGCGCAGGCCGGCGACGGCGGAGCCGTGCGTGCCGTCCACCTGCAGCGTGAGGAGGTCGTCGCGGTCGACGCGGACATCCCACGAGGAGTTGAAGTGGCAGATGACGCCGTTCGCCAATTCGAAGGTCGCGTAGGCGGAGTCGTCGGCGGTGCACTGGTAGGGCTTGCCGGCCTCGTCCCAGCGCTGCGGGATGTGCGTCGCGCCGAGGCAGGTGAGGCTCTTGATGTCGCCGAAGAGGTTCTGGATGACATACTGCCAGTGGCAGAGCATGTCGACGATGATGCCGCCGTCGTCCTCCTTGCGGTAGTTCCATGATGGGCGCTGGAGTTTCTCGTGCTCGCCGGTGAAGACCCAGTAGCCGAATTCGCCGCGGACGGAGAGGATCTTGCCGAAGAAGCCCTGGTCGATGAGCCATTGGAGCTTCACGAGGCCGGGGAGCCAGAGCTTGTCCTGCACGACGCCGTTCTTGAGGCCGGCGGCGGTGACCTCGTTGGCGAGGGCGAGGGCCTCGGCGGAGGTGGTGGCGGTGGGCTTCTCGCAGTAGATGTGTTTCTTCGCGGCAATGGCCTTGCGGACGCCGATGGGACGCTGGCCGGTGAGGGTGGCGTCGAAGTAGATCTGGTTCTCCGGCTTCGCGAGCTCGGCGTCGAGGTTGGTCGAGATACGCGCGACACCGGTGCGGGCGGCGAGGGCCTTCAGCTTTTCCTCGCTGCGGCCGACGAGGACCGGGTCGGGCATGATGACCTCGGAGTCGGAGAGCTTCACGCCGCCCTGGTCGATGATGGCCTTGATGGAGCGGATGAGGTGCTGGTTGGTGCCCATGCGTCCCGTGACGCCGTTCATGATGATGCCGATTTTGTGAACTTTCATAGTGATAAGTGACGAGTGATAAGTGATGAGTTGGAAAGAGCTGGAGGAAGTGATGAGGGGCAGGTGATGAATTGGGAGTTTGGAACTGGCCACTCATCACTGGTCACTCGTCACACATGATCCTTATAGGCTTGGACGATTTTCTTGAGGTAGTCGTCCTGATCCATGGCCCAGAGGCGGGTGGAGAAGATCTCGACCTCGTTGAAGCCCTTGAAGCCGGCGGCCTCGACCCAGGCGCGGATCTGGCGGAGGGGAATGCAACCTTCGCCCATGAGGCCGCGGTCGTTGAGCAGGTCGATGGTCGGCGTGCGCCAGTCGCAGACGTGGTAGGCGAACAGCGCCTTGAGGCGCCCGCAGCGGGCGATTTCGGCCTCGAGCGCAGGATCCCACCAGAGGTGATAGACATCGGCCGCGACGCCGACGTAAGGTGACTTCAGGGCCTCGACCATGTCGTTGGCTTGGCCGAGGGTGTTCACGGCCGAGCGGGAGTCGGCATACATCGGGTGGAGCGGTTCGATGGCAAGCTTCACGCCGGCCGCCTGGCAGTCGGGCAGCAGGGCGGTGATGCCGTCCTGGATTTGTTTGCGCGATTCGGTGAGCGGCTGGCCCGGGACGGCGCCGCAGACGAGGACGATGAGCGGTGCGCCGAGGGCGTGGGCCTCGGCGATAGCGAGGCGGTTGTCGTCGAGCGCCTTCGTGCGCTCGGTGGCCGTCTTGCCCGGGAAGAAGCCGCCGCGGCAGAGCGAGACGACGGAGAGGCCGTGGTCGCGGAGGAGCTGGCCGGTCTGCTTGATGTCGCGGCCGGCGAGGGTGTCGCGCCAGACGGTGATGCCCTTCACGCCGGCCGCGGCGAACTTCTGCGCGGAGGTCTCGATCGCCCACGGCTTGGTGGTGATCGTGTGGATGCAGAGCCGGCTCAGGTCGGGAAGCGGGGACATAGGTGTAAGGTTTAAGTTGTAAGGTGTAAGGTAGAGGTTCGGGGCTTAAAACTTACGCTCTTAAGACTTAAAGCTGCGGCTTAGCGCGCAGGCAGCCGAAGAAGGTGTAGTATTTCTCAGCCTTGATGACACGCTGCAGGTAGAGCGCAGCCTCGCGGAGGTGGTAGTCGCCCCACATGCAGGCTTCGCCGCAAGGGATCTTCTTGCCGGGCGGGATGTAGTCCCAGCCGTTCGGGCGGTGATAGACGGAGTGGAGGAGCAGGCCCTGGTGGTCGGGTGCGGTGCCGAGGTAGGGCGCGGCGAGCAGCGTGCGCATCGTGGTGAGGCCGGCCTGCCAGTATTTTTTGCCGTCGGCGGTGTTCTCGCCGAGATAGCGGCCGAGGCGGAGCAGGCCCTGCGCGCCGATGGCGGCGGCGGAGCTGTCGACCGGCTCGTGGTCGTTGAAGGGCTCGGCGTTGCGCGCGCGCCAGTCGCCGAGCTTGTGCAGGTTCGGCGCGCCGCCGTCCCAGTAGGGGATGCCGTCGAGCGCGGTGTTGGCGATATACCAGTCGCAGGTCGCCTGGGCGCCCTTGAGCATGAGCTCGCGGAACTTCGCCCTGCCGCCGAGCGGCGCGAGATCGGCGTCGGAGACGGTGGCGAGGAACTCGAGTTCCTCGGCGAAGCCGACCATCGCCCAGGACAGACCGCGCGTCCAGGTGGTGAAGCCCGAGAAGCCCTGCTGCGAGTTCGGGCAGCGGTAGCGGCCGTCGTTGGGATTGAAGATGGCCTCGTGCGTCGTGCGGCCGCGCTCGGCGGGGACGTCGTAGCTGTCGCGGCCCTCGCCGTAGAAGATGGAATACTTGGCCGTGGCCTCGATGTGCTGGAGCGCGCGGTCGAGGAGGGAGTGGGCGGCGTCGTTCTCGCCCATCAGGCGGTGGCCGAGCGCGTGGGCGACCATGACGATGCGGCAGGAACGGATGGTATCGACGAAGAGGGAGTGCGGGCCGTTGAAGGAGTAGATGTAACCGCCGCCGCCGTGGATCTTGGACCAGCGCGCGGCCTGGACGGCGCCGGAGACCTTGAGCGCCAGCTCGCACAGCTCGACCTGGTTGGCGGGGAGCCTGCCCTCGCGCTGGAGGCGCAGCCAGTTGCCGTAGGTGCTGAGGTTGTTGAAGCCGTGGTCGTGCACGCCGGTGTGCGAGACGTGCGAGGCCATGCGGGCGACAGTGTAGTGCGAACCGCGCGTGGCGAAGGAGGCATCGCCGGTCGCGTCGAACTGGAGGAGGTCGGAGCCATAGAGGAAGCCCTCGGTCCACTCGGTCCAGCCGCGGGCGGTGTATTTGCCGGCGACGGTGAACACCGGTGCGCCCTTCGCCGGATCGTAGTCGCGGTGCGTGAGGTTGAGCTTGTCGCCGGAGACCTGCCAGAAATTGGCGAGGGCGGGGGTGAGCTCGGCGGGTTTGAGCTGGTCGTCGATGCGCATGGGAAAATGGGTCAGTAGCGTTTGTCCTTTCGGAGGTGGAGGATCACGAACGTGCAGTCGGCGAGCGCCTCGTAGGTGTGCTGCTGGATGGCGTCGAACTGGATGCTCTCGCCGGCGGCCAGCACGCACTGCTCGTGCGGGAGGCTGAGGCGCAGCTTGCCGGTCGTGACCCAGCAGACCTCGGTGTCGTCGTGGTGGATCTCGGGGCGCGAGACCTTGGCGCCGGCGGGCGCGGAGCCGAGGAGGGCGACGACGTTGGCGTATTTCACCTGGCGGAACTTGAAGTCGCCCGAGCGGTAGGCCTTTTCCTCGGTGCGGTGGGCGAGCGGCGACTCGGCCAGCGCCATGAGGTCGGTCGCGCTCATGCCGAAGGCCCGCGCGAGGCGATAGAGCGTGTCGAGCTCGGCGGACTGCTGGTTGCGCTCGAGCTTGGAGATGACGCCGACGGAGACGCCAGACGCGGCCGAAAGGTTGGCGAGCGTCATTTCATGCTGCTCGCGCAGGCGGCGCAGCACGGAGAAGTCGAACTTGGGGGCAACGGGAGGCACGTTTCTCAACAAGCTAAAAACATGGGATAAATGACAGTCAACGAAAATCACTTGGCTCCGGTTTTATTCCCAGTGGGTCCAATATCCGGAGCTTGCTCCGGCTTGGATTGACCTGTGGGCGCGGGCTTGGACGCGACACGAACCAGTCGCGAGCAAGCTCGCTCCCACGAAATGCCACCGCTGGATTTCGAGCGGCCTTGATCAAGTGTCCCAGGGCTTGCTCCGGGGATCTTTCCTGCCGGGTCCGGGCCGGGCGGCGGGCGGCGTGCCCCGTCCATCATGCGGGCTGGCCGCGGTGGATGTTGTATCGCGCCGCGATGACTCTCAACGGGAGTGATTGCATTACCGGCGGGAATATCCTAAACTGGCTTCCTTTAACCGAGATTCGTGTATGCATCCTGCCCTGCGCAGTATTATCGCGGCCACTGGGCTGATCACTCCGGTCCTGACCTTGGCTCAGCCGGCCCAATGGGAAAGCAAGGATTATGAGCCACTGGAAATCCACCGTAAGGTCACGCTGGCCTTCCCGTCCGAGCTCAAACTCAACGGGGTGAATGAAGGAGAGGTGTGTATCCTGATTTGGGTCAATCAGGAAGGACAGCTGCTGGACTGGATGCTGGAGGGGGCCAGTCACGCTTTGCTGGCCAAGGAGGTCCTGGACGCGTTGCCCCAATGGAAGTTCAAGCCGGCGCGTTTCCAGGGCCAGCCCATTCCGGCACGCGTTCAATTGTTGTTTCAATTCCAGAGCGCCGAGGCGATCCGGGTGATTACGGATATGGGAATAATTGCGCGTATGAACGAAGCCAAGGGCCCGAGGAAAATGTCCCGGAGCATTTATGCGGTGGGGGAACTCGACCAGCCGCTCGACCCCGTGGTGGAAATAGCGCCCCGCCCGCCGGACCAGTTCGGGGCGACGGTCAAGGAAGGCGCGGTCGTGGTCGACTACCTCATCGATACCAACGGCAAGGTCCGCATGCCCATCATCATTTCCTCCGATGACCAGGCCTTTACCACCTCGGTCTTGCTGGCGGTCCTCGAATGCCGCTATGCGGTGCCCCAGCGCATCGGCGTGCCGGTGATCACCCGGGTCCGGCAAAAATTCGCGTTCACTCCGGTGAACTCCTAGGTTGCCCGGGAAAGGACCCGGTCAGGGCGGAATATGCCGCCAGTGTTTTGGAGGCGGTGTGGCAATGGCGCTTCAAACCGCTCACGAGCAAGGCCGCCGGCTCTCTCCCCGGGGCGGGCGTTGCGCCACCAGACCTCGAAGGCGGAGTCCTTCAAAATCCTTCCCTCCGGGCCGCGCCCCCGGGGCCCGCCTACTTTGCCGGCGGCCTGGCCGAAAACACGACGGCCTGTTGCAGCAACGGGTCGAGGAAGCCGGGCCGCAGCTTTTCGTTCTGCGAGGTGGGCCATTTTTCCGGCGCCGCGTTGTAGGGGCGCAGGAAGTCCAGCGCGAGGCGCAGGCTGGCGCCGTTGGGCGCAGGCTGGCGCCGTTGGGCGCAGTGTAGTTCCAGAGGTCGATGTCCAGGCCCGCGGCGAGGCGGACGACATGGAACTGCGCCTCGAGGTTGAAGGCGCTGTAGCCGAGCCCGTCGACGCGCCGGATCTCCTCGGGCTGGCTGCCGTCGGGCCTGATCTGGGCGGCGAGGCGGGCCTTGTCGCCTTCGCACCACTCGCGGGCGAGGTCGTCGCGCCCGGCGAAGCGCGCGATGGGGATCGCCTGCGCGAGAAACCATGAGCCGTGGTTGTTCGCCGCGCCGTGCTCGTTCTGGGCGTTCCTCGCGGTCGTGAGCCAGCCGAGGTAGGCGGCGAACCAGGCGCGGAGCGCGTCCTCCTCGCCGGCGGCGAAGGCGGGCGAGCCGTGGAGCAGACGGATCGCGTCGATGACGTCGGCGAAGCCGCGCGCGTCGAGCACGCCGGCCGGGCTGCCCAGGTTGTGGTTGTGCCCGAGGCGGACCTGCGCGTAGTCGAGGTGCGGGTTCATGCGCGTGGCCGGCGTGAGGAACCACGCGCGCAGCCACTCGCCGGCGCGGCGCGCGGCGGCCTCGTCGCGATTCACGGACCACGCGGCCGCGAGCCGGGGCACGATCTCGCCGAAATCGCCGATGCGCCCCCGGTCACCGCGCGCGACCTGTTCGCGGTTGTGCTGGCCGTCGCGGCTGACGTAGGGCAGGCCGTCGGGTTTGGCGGGATCGGGCCAGTAGTAACGGGCGTAGCTGACGTAATCGTGCAAGTCGCCGACCGGCGGGGGCGCCGGTTTGTCGACGACGGTCTTGAGGGTAGCCTGGAGCGCGGCGGGCGCGTGGGCCGCGAGCGCGGTAAGTTCAGTGGAGGTGAGCTGATAGGGCGCGGCGGCGAAGGCTCCGGCGGCGGCCAGGAGGGCGATGAGGGCGGCGGATTTCATGGGAGGGGCAGGGTCTGTCCGCCGACGCGGAGGTAGGTGGCGCCGTGGACGAAGTGATTGAGGACTTTGCCGGCGGAATCGCGGCGGACGATGACGATCTCGGCGTCGGTCTCGATGCCTTCGAGCGCGAACGCGGCCCGGTTGCCGGCGGCGATTAGGGTGGCTTCATTGCCGCTTCTGACCACGAAGGCCGTGTGCTGGCCCGACTCGAGGGCTCGCACCGTGAAGTCCTGCAACTCGGCCGCGGCGGGCTTGAGCAGCGTCAGCCAAGGCGTGAAGAAATGCGCACCCGCCGTCTCGAGGTAGGGGAACTGGGCGAAGTCGCCCTTGATGTAAGTCAGCTCGCCCTGCTTCTCGCTGACGACGGCATCGGGCGCGGCGATCCAGGTGTGGAGTTTCGCAGCAGGGCCGTAGCGATCCGCGGAATAATTCCAGGTGCGCCGGGGACCGTCGATGGTCAGCGTGCCGCGGCCGCCGTGCAGGTATGCCTTGATTTCGCCGGCCTGCTTCGGCTCCACGCGGTCGATGACGACGTAGAAGTCGCCGGCGATCCAAAAGATGGCGCGACGCCACGACGCCTTCTGGCCGAAGAAGGCGGTCTTCTCCTCGCCAGCGAGGCCGGGTTGCTCGACGCGGAAGGAGACGGGCGGCGTGGCGTTGGTCGGCTCCTTGTCGGCGGGCTGGCCGTCGAAGGTGAGCGTGTTGTGGGCCGGTGCCTTGTTATACCAGGCGGTGCGCTCGGCACCTGTGTAGGTGCCGCGCGAGTAACCGCCGTCAGAGCCCATCATCTGGCCCTCGGCCTCGAGGAGGAAGCTCAGCTGGTCGTCGTGGTTGTGGTTGTCGGCGACGGCGACGCCGTGGAAGAGCAGGTAACGCTGGCCGGCGTTGGCCGCAGTCCACGAATTGCGGAAGACAGTCTGGCCGCCCTTGAGGAAGATAGTCGGGTCGCCATCCGGGGCCGTGGCCTTGAGCGCGGCGTCGTGCGTGAGGAGTTCGTCGATCTCCAGCGGGTAATCCCAGCTCGCGCCGGTGTAGTTGAACCCGGTGTCGCCGCGCTCCTTTTCAAACGGAGCGAGGTCGGTGGTGGCGTAGCTCCAGGTGAGGATCTCGGCGAGCGGTGCAGTTGAGTGCAGCTCCGTCTTCGCGCCCTGATACGCTACGGCGACGAGGTGCGTGGGTGTCGGCCGGATGTAGGAGTCCTCGATGTTGGGCAGCCAGCCGTGGCTGTTGCGGACCTGGACCATGTTCTCGAAGACCGGCTGGAAGACCGGGAAGCCGTCCACGCCGGACACGTTGCGGTAGTGGTAGAGGAACGGCACGAAGTTCGTCAGCGAGAAAATCAGGTAGTGGCTGCCTTCGCGGTAAATGCCGTCGCCGCTGAAGAAGTAGCGCGTGTTTTTGTTCGCCGCCTCGATGGCGCGGGCGAGCCAGGCCTTCGCGCGTGGATCGTCGGAGAGGGTCAGCGCGATCGAGCCGAGGCCCCACGCCGGCTTCGAGAGGTGGTTGTGCGGGCTGCCCTTGTCCGTCCGGCTGCCGGGCGTCCACTCGTAGAGATTCTCGTAGACGCACTGGGCCTCGCGGGCGAGGCGCGCGCGGATCTTTCGATCAACGTCCGGCGACAGTGAGGACTGGATGCAGTCGTAGGCGTGCGCGTAATTCTGCAACCAGGAGCCGCGGTAAATCTCGTCCACGGGGCCGCTCTGCGCCTTCGGGTCGAGTTCGTAGACCGGTCCGTCGTAGGCGCGCAGCAGCAGTTCCTCGGCCCGCTGGAGGTGCGCGGCGCGGGCAGTGGAGTCGTCAGCAAACAGCGCCAGCAGCGCGTGGGCTCGTGCGGCGATCGACATCGCACCGTAATACTTGTGGACGGGGTCGGTCTTGTCCGCCGCGGCGGGCGGCGGAGGCAACGGCTTGTCCAGATCGGCAAGTCTTTGCAGGGCAGTCCAGCGGCTGCGGGTGAAGTCATCGGCCATGAATTTCTTCTGCAGTGCGGGCAGGTCGCCGGCCTTGAACCAGAGCGAGGGATGGGTCTCCTTGGCCGGCAGCACCGGTTCGGCCGCAAGGGCAAAGCCGGTGTATCCGTCGTAGAGGCCGACCGGCGCCTTGTCGCGGGCCTGGCCGACGAGGCTGAGGCAGAGGAGGAGAGGCAGGAGGCGCTTCATGGGTTGGGGCACGGAAATTTGTAACGTATTACGTTACAAATTTCCGAGGAGGGCGGGCAGCGACCAGTGACGCAGGTCCCAGTCGCCGAGTTTCGGGTGAGTGAGCTTCCATGCGCCGGCGGCGCCGGACACGACGCGCCACGGGGCGGATTCCGCGCGATCGGCGCCGGCCCAAGAGAGTGCGGCGAGGACGATTGCGCCATTCAGGCGGGCGGTCGCAATGATCGGCGTGGCGTGATACGGCGCGGCGACGTGACGACGTGCGGTCGAATCGTCGAGGCGTGTGTCCCATTCCGTCGCGTTGAAACCGAGCAGCGGCTGGAGCACCGTGCCGCGGCCATCAGGCGAGCACGCACTTAAGGTAGGGGCGGTTGCCCCCAACCGCCCTGTAGGGTGCTCGCTGCCTGAAGGGCCGTTGAGGGCAACGGCCCCTGCCTGCGTCAGCGGCAGGGCGAAGCCGCCGACGCGCAGCAAGACAGGCTGGCGGGCCTCGACGTGGTGCACGTGCAGCAGCCAGCCGGCGCGCCAGAAGACGAAGGTCTCCACGCCGGTGTTGGCCTGGCCGACCTTGGAACCGAGGTTGTAGCTGTAGCCGAGGTGGTCAGCGGTGAGTTCGACCGCGACGGTCGAGTGCCGGCCGAAGACGCGGCCGTCGTCAAGCTGCGCGGTCAGCGCGCTGTCCAGCGGAACGGCCGAGACCTCGGGAAAGGCATAGGTGAAGTGGACGCCGGTGCGGTAGGAAAGCTTGCTCCATTTCCACGCGCCGTAGCGGAGCTGCGTGTTGCCGACCATCGAGCCGGCGTTGAGGATCTCGACCTCGCCGCCCGGCAGGCTGCGGGTGACGAGTCCCGGTGCCGGCATGACGCGCACGAACCCGCGCTCGGCGGGGAGCGGCTGCTCGGCGTCGCTCCAGAACGCGTGGTCAGGCGGCAGCAGGAGCGGCGTGAAACCCTTCGCGGCCCAGTAGGGCGACGCGGCGCAGGAGTATGGCTCGATAATCTGGTCGAAGCGGTCGGTGAAGCCGGAGCTCAGGCAACCCTGCTCCTGGTAGATCGGGCGCGAGAGGAAGAAGTCCAGGTTGCGCGTGCAGAGGCGGCGGAGGAGGCCGGGCGCGAGGTCGGTGCAGTTTTCCGCAAGGGCGAGGCCGAAGACGTTGAGGCAGTTGAAGCGGTAGGTGATGGAACGGCCGAACGCCGGGTGTTCGCCGCTCGCGGCGAAGAAGTGCTGGTAGTCGGCGACGAAGAGTTTCGCCCAGCCGCGCCAGCGTTGCGCCCGCGCCGCGTCCGGCGCGCCGTGCAGGTGCGTCCACATCAGGCCGTAGAAATGGAAGGCGTAGGCGTTGTAGTGGTCGAAGGCCTGGTTGATGCCGTCCTCGAACCAGCCGCCGCCGCGGTGCATCGTCTCGAGCTGTTTCAGGTGCGTGTCGATGACCACGCGGTCGGTGCGGTGCGCAAAGCCGTTTCTCCCCAGAAACTCGAGGATGTGCACGGACATGAAGAGGTGGTTGTTGTTGACGATGCCGCCGCCGCGGCACGTGGCGAACCAGCGCGCGATCTGCGCCTGGGCGTCGGCGGGCAGCGGCGCCCAGAGGTCGCGCTCCGCGAGCTGGAGCGCGATGGCCATCAGGCCCATCTCCACATGATGCTGGTGGTAACTGGCGTCCGGGCCCCAGTAATGCGGCGAGGCGGGGTCGGTGCCGGTGACAAGCCCCGCGCGGAACCATTCGGAAATTTTTGTGCGCAGAGCGGCGTCCGCCGGGTGCGGCGTGGACTGGAGCCAGAATGCGGCGAGCGTGAGCGGCCGGGAGAAACTCTCGAGCCGGTCGGCCGGCTTGCCGTGGTCGGAGGCGGGGCCGTGGAGGTCGAGTTCGGCGCGGCCGGGCTGCATGAGCGCGGCGAGCGGTTCCAGGAGCCGCCGGGCGGAGTTCTGCCAGTGGATGTAGGAAGCGGGCAACATCGGCGTGTGATCAGGTCGACGTGTCGTAGACCTTCGGCGTGATGACGGCCGCCAAGGGACGGCCCGCGGCGTAGGCGCGGAGATTGTTGAGCGCGAACTCGCCCGCGTCGCGCCGGCGGTCGTTGGTCGGGCCGGCGAGGTGCGGCGTGAGCGTGACATTGGGCAGGCCGCGGAAGCCGGAATCGGCCGGCAGCGGCTCGTCGCCGAAGACATCGAGGCCGATCGCGATCCTGCCCTCGCGCGCGACGCGGAGCAGCGCAACCTCGTCGACGACGGCGCCGCGGCCGACGTTGACGAACACACCGCCGGGGCGGATGAGACGGAGGAGTTTATCATCCACGATACCGGTGGTCTCGGGAATCAGCGGGGCGAGTTCGACAATGACGTCGTTGTCGGCGAAGAGCGCGGCGAGGCTGGGGGCGCGCTTGATGCCGTAGGCGGTCTCGGCGGCGGCGTCGACATCGGGGGCGAAGGCCGAGATGGTGCAGCCGAAGGGGCGCAGCAGGCCGATCAGCTCGCGGGCCACGGGGCCGAAGCCGTGCAGGCCGACGCGGCGGCCGAAGAGCGAGGCGGTGACCGTGTCGCCGTTTTTCCAGCCGCCGTCGCGGTGCATGGTGAAGGTCCAGTGGGTGGCGTGGCGCAGCGCGGCGAGGATGTGGAAGAGGCCCCACTCGGCGACGACACGGCTGATCGAGCCGCCCCAGTTCGTCAGCACCAGGCCCGATTCGAGGTGGCGGCGCGCGACGTGTTTCTTGATGGAACCCGTCAGGTGGCAGACATAACGCAGGCCGGGCGGCAGCTGCGCGGGGAGCGGCGGTGTCTTCCAGCAGGTGAGGAGCACCTCGGGGTTGGCGGCGGCGAGCGCGGCCTGGAAATTCGCCGTGGAAAGATCCGCGGTGGCGAGCACGTCAAAACGGAGCGGGATCGCACGCACGCCGGCCAGCAGCGGTTCGGGCAGGAACTCGGCGAGTTCGGCAGTGGTGAGGGCGGCAAGGATGGAGACGGGGCGCGACATGAAAGGGGATCAACCGGCGGGCGGATAACACTCGAGGATTTCCGCGGCCGGGCCGGGCTCGATCTGTAGCGCGCCTAGGCCGGCGGGGCAGAAGAACTTGTCGCAGGCCTTGAGCCGGTGCGTCTCGCCGCCGGCGGAAACCGTGCAGGCGCCGGCGGTCACGATGCCGATGTAGGCGGAGTCCTCGGCCTTGGTGACGGGGCCGCGCACGTGGCTTTTGCGGACCTGGAAGCACGGCGTGCGCTCCGGGCCGATCAGGTTGTCCTGATACGAATCGGGGCCGAGCGCGCGGCGGCGGCGCGGCGGGCAGGCGGCCTCGGTCGCGAGGCGCGCGGCCGGCCAGGCGCTGAAGTCGAAGACATCGAGGCAGAACTCCAGGCCGCGGCCCATGAAGCGCGCCGGCTCGGGCAGCACGTAGCCGCCGCGCTCGAACTCGAAGCGCACGACGAGGTCGCTGGGTTCCTGGATCTCGACGAGGAAGATGCCTTCGCCCAACGCGTGCGGCACGCCACCCGGCACGAGGTAGGTGTCGCCAGCTTGCACGGGGATCTTGTCGAAGCAGGCCTCGAGGGCCGCGATGTCCTGGGTCTCGATCATGCGGCGGAGGGCGGCGCGCGACGGCGGGCGCTGGAAACCCAGGTAGATATACGGCGTGAGGCCGGGCCGCGCGCCGACGACATGGTAGGCCTCGGTCTTGCCGCTGGCGGCGCCGAGGAAGCGGCGGGCGAATTCCGCGGTGGGGTGCGCCTGAAAGTGGAGGCGGATGGCCGGGTCGAGGAGCTTGACGAGCAGCTGCGGGTGCGCACCAAATTTCGCGGCGTGCGCGGCACCGAGGAAATACGCCGGGTCGGCCGCGAGCAACGCGGCAAAGTCGTGGGACTCACCGCCGACGAGCACGGTGGACACGCCCTCGCGGATGGATTCGCGGCCGGCGTTGACGGCGCGGGTGGTGGAAGCGACCCAGTCCTCCGGGAAATGCGAGTCCGCCGGCGCGTCGACCCCGGCCAGCGCGTCGAGGTTGCGGCCACCCTGGTAGGTGCGCCACACGCGGTGCGGGGGCAGGAGGACAAGTTTTCCACGGGGGTCGGGCATAGTCTGGCCGGTGAGGGGGAAAAGGCGGGGCGGTCTCGGTTACATGGTTAAGCGCCGGCGGGCCGCCGGGCCTGTTTTACCAGCAGCCAGCCGATGAGCATCACCACGCCACCGCAGAAGATGAAGGCGAGGCGGCCGAAAAGAGGATTCGGGATGAAGGCCATGAGCGTGACGGCGGCGCCGTAGGGCAGGCACAGCCAGCCGATGAGCCACGACTGCTTGTCGTCGGTGGCGGCAGCGGCCTCCTCCTTGGTGTATTCGACCGGCGTAACGAGGTTGTGGCAGAACTGCTCGATCGCAGCCTTTTGCGCCGGGGACTCATTCTTGTAGAACAACCGGGCGAACAAGAACCAGGCAAGACCGGCGGCCGAGATGGTGAACACGCCGATGCCTTGCTCCCAGTTCTGGCGTTCCCAGTTGGTCGTGCCGTCGATGACACCGAATTTCCGCACCGCCCAGCCGATGTCGAGGTAGCGGTCGGTCAGGAAACTGACGATGAAGCAGACCACCACGGAAGACCAGCCGGTCCAGCCCGGGGTGCGCTTGATGATGAGGCCCAGCACGAGCGGCACGACGTAGGGCAGCGAGACAAGCACCTGGAACTTCACCATCAACTCGAAGAGCGTGAGGTTTTTCAGCGTGCTGTAGAAATGCGCGATCGCGATCACGGTCAGGCCCAGCACGACGGTGGTGATCTTGCCGGCCTTGAGCAGCTGGCGCTCGGTGGCGGCCGGGTTGATGATGGGCTGGTAGAAACTCTTGATGAAGACGCCGGCGTTCTTGTTCAGGCCCGAGTCCATCGACGACATGGTGGCGGCGAAGATGCCGCTGACCAGCAGGCCCATCATGCCGACCGGGAAGGTGGCCTGCGCGATCGCGAAGAACGAGGCCTCGCCCGGTTCCTTCAGGTTGGGGAAGGCCGCGGACAGGTCGGGGTGCGTGACCGAGGCGATCATCGGCGGCAGGAACCAGATGAAGATGCCGGCGAG
Source organism: Lacunisphaera sp. (assembly GCA_029945445.1). GTDB lineage: Bacteria > Verrucomicrobiota > Verrucomicrobiia > Opitutales > Opitutaceae > Lacunisphaera. The sequence goes on from JAQSCO010000010.1 coordinate 25,890, forward strand.
GAAAAGCACGCCGCCGAGGATCGCGGCCTTGCGGGCGTGATGGCTGTCGCGCACGCAGAGGAACCGGGAGGCGTCGTTGATGTTGTTGTTCGAGAGGAACTGCTTGAACACGATGGCCACGCACCAAAAGAGCAGGAAGTCGTCCGTGAACACCTTGGACAGGTTCAGGCTGGTGGCGGAGAGCTTGGCGACCATCACGGTCCAGCCGCCGATATGCGCGATGGCGAGGAAGGTGGCGACGACCGTGACCGGCATCAGGATGAGCACCTGGATGAAATCGCTCGCCACCACGGCCCAGCTGCCGCCCACGAGCGAGATGAAGAGCACCGATGCGCCGGTGACGATGATGGTCAGCCCCACGTCGATGTTGAACGCCGCGGAGAAGAACACGCCCAGGCCGTAGAGCCAGATGCCGGCGGTCAGCATCTGCAGCGGCACGATGATCCACGTGAAGGTCTGCTCGCTGGCGCGGCCGAAGCGCTGGCGCACGGCCTCCAGCGAGGTGTCGACGCGCAGTTGGCGCATCTTCGGACCGAAGTAGGCGGCGTTGATGAAGAAGCCGAGGGCGTTGCCGAGGTAGATGACCATGATGGGCCAGCCGTCCGCGTAGGCCCGGCTCGCGGCGCCGGTGAAGGTCCAGGCGCTGAACGAAACCATGAACGCGGAGCCGCCCGCCATCCACCAGAGCACCTGGCCGCCGCTGCGGAAATAGTCGCTGACGTTGGTGATGAAGCGCCGGAACACCCAGCTGATGACCAGCATGAACACGAAGTAGAACGCGAGCACGGCGTAGTCGTAGGGTGTCATCGGTGGGTGGGGCTGAAGCGACGCGGCAGCCAAATATAATAATTATAATATTCCAAGCTCAAATTCGCCCGCGGGTGGCGGCGGCCGGCCGGCGGCGGGGTTCACGCAGCGGGCCCGGTCGAGTTGCCGACCACGAGCGGGGCGGGGAGCACCAGATCGGTGTAGCCTTCGGCCGGGACGCCCTCGCCGAGCACGAGGCGGGCGGCGGCCTCGCCGAGCTTGTCGGGGCTGACGCCGGCGCCGGTGATGCGCAGGGGTCCCTCGACGCTCAGGCGCGAGACGTCGGCGGAGGCGAGGCTGATGTCGCCGGGCACCTTCCAGCCCTCGCGCTGCAGGCCGAGCCTGGCGCCGTAGGACATCTGGGTGTTGTAGGTGACGAAGGCCGTGGGAAAATCCGCGCGCCGCGCGTGCTTCAGCATGGCGTGGATGGCCTCGGCCCCCTCGGCGCGGTCCGCCTCCTTCAGCACCGTGGTGTAGCGCGGGTCCAACTTGAGCCCGATCTGCGCGAGCGCGGTCCGCAGCGCGGCGAGGCGCGCGTCATGGCGGCCGAGCGCGGCGTTGCCGCCGAGCCAGCCGATGCGCTGGTGGCCGAGGTTGAAGAGATGGCGGACAATGTGCTTCAGCGCCTCGGGTTCGTTGCCCAGCACGGAATGGCACAGGCCCGGGTAGCGGGCGGAGACGGCGACGACGCGCCGCGTGAGCCGGCAGAGCTCCTCCATGAACGGCCGGGCGACTTCGCCGAGCACGACCACGCCGCCGAGATGGTGGCTCGGGTGGAAAAGTTTCCGGAGCTTGTCCGCGGAGAGTTCGTCCTCCGCCCCGAGGTAGACGGCGCGATAGCCGCGGGTCTCGAGCTCCTGGTGGAGGCCGTGCTGCACATGGCCGAAGTAGGTGCTCGGGATGTAGAGGCGCAGCGGCGCGCGCAGGATGAAGCCGATCTGCTGGACGCGCGCGGAGTCCGGCGTGGAGTCGACGCGCATGCCCTTGGGCAGGTAGCCCAGGCTGACGGCGCGCTCCCAGATGCGCTTGTAGGTCGCGGGGTTGATGCCGACGCTGCGGCCGTTCAGGGCGAGGGAGACGAGGGCCTGCGAGACGCCGAGCTCCTTGGCCAGCTGCGTCTGCGAGATCTTCTTCCGGGGGCGCATCAGGCGAGGCTTTGATAACTATGATGGCATGACAACGATTATTAGGTGTCACGGAGGCTAAATTCCGCCCGCCGCCGCCACGCCGCGGCCCGGGCCGGCTGAATAACTTTGCCCCCGCGCGGGGCGCCATCGTTCAATCCCGGTAACAGGCCAGTCTCCGGGACGTCACCGGATGTCGCCTCCCTGATCCCCCGCATGAATCCGCCCCGCTGTCTCCGCCCCCTGTTTTCCCTCCTCGTCCTGCTGGCCGGCGCCGCGGCGGCGGGCGCCGCGACCACGGCGCCCAGCCTGGTCGTGGTGATCAGCGTCGACCAGTTGCGCGCCGACTACCTCGAGCGGTTCGCGCCGTATTTCAGCGACGATGGCTTCAACCGCCTCGCGCGCGAGGGCCTGACCTTCGCCGACAGCCACTACCGGCACTCGCTGACCAAGACTGGTCCCGGGCATGCGGTCATGCTCACCGGCGTGCACGCGAACATCCACGGCATCATCGCCAACGAGTGGCTGCTCCGCACCTGGCCGGCCCTGGAGCAGGTCAACTGCGTGGAGGACCGTGACTCGCCGCTTGTCGGCGCCGCGCCCATCACCGTGCGCTCGCCCGGCGGCGTGCTGGAGGCGAAGACCGGCCGCTCGCCGCGGCACCTGCTGGCGAGCACGGTCGGCGACCAGCTCAAGCTCCGTTACGGCCCGGCCGCGAAGGTGTTTGGCGTCGCTGACAAGGACCGCGCCGCGATCCTCATGACCGGCAAACTGGCCGACGGCGCCTACTGGACCGAGTCGGGCCGCGTCGTCACCTCGACCTTCTATCGTGCGGAGCTGCCAACCTACTTCACGGCGTTCAATGCCGAGCAGCGCGTCGAGCAATGCTTCGGCCGCGAGTGGACGCGCCTGCTCGACCCGAAAATCTACGAGGCGGTGCAGGGCCCCGATGACGCCGAGGGCGAGGCCAGCGAGGCCGGCCTGACGCGGACCTTCCCGAAGCGGATCGATGGCGGCCAGAAGACCATCGGGAAGGATTTCTACGAGGCCTACGACCATACGCCGTGGGACAACGAACTGGTGGCCGACATGGCCCGCGAGCTCATTGTGAACGAAAAACTCGGTCAGGCCGATGGCGCGCCCGATTTGCTCGCCGTGGGGTTTTCCCAGACCGACAAGGTCGGGCACGGCTACGGGCCCGACAGCCACGAGATCATGGACGCGATCGTCCGGCTGGATCGCACCATCGCGGACCTCCTCAAGTTCATTGACGGGAAGGTCGGCCTGAAAAATTGCACGATCGTGCTGACGGCCGACCACGGCGTCGCCCCGCTGCCCGAGCGGATCCAGGCCATGTCGCGCGACGTCGCGACGGGCCGCGTGAAGGGGGCGGACATTGACCAGCAGGTTTTCGCGGCGCTCGATGCGAAGTTCGGCGCGCTGAGCGGAGGCGAACGCTGGGCGGCCCGCGACGGGCTCGGCTATCATCTCAATCCCGCGGCACTCGCGCAAAAGCAGCTCGCCCCGGAGGCGCTGGAGAATGCCGTGCGCGAGGCCGTGCTGCAGCATCCGGCGGTCGCGGCGGCCTACACGCGCACGCGCCTGGCGGACCCGGCGCCGCTGAACCGCGTGGGCGAGGCGATGCGGCTCAGTTATTTTCCGCCGCGCAGCCCGGATGTGATGACGGTCCTCAAGCCCTACTTCATCGACCGGGCCACTCCCGGCACCACGCACGGCACGCCCTACGATTACGACAACCACGTGCCGCTGCTCTGGTTCGGCGTCGGCGTGAAACCCGGCGTGCGCACCGAGCGCGTCGGCATCGACGATCTCGCGCCGACGCTGGCGCACATCCTCGGCGTGCCCGAGCCGCCGCTGGCGGAAGGCCGCGTGCTCTTTTGATGTCCGGCCGCATGCTGTGAGCGCCCCCAGTCTCATCCGTCGGTTTGATTTCCAGCCACTGGACATTCCGCTGCACACGCCCTTCGGCATTTCGGGCGGCGCACAGGCGATGGCGAACAACGTGCTCGTCACGCTCGAGCTCGACGGCGGCGTGATCGGCTACGGCGAGGCCGCCCCGCTGCCGCCCTATAACGGCGAGACGCAGGCCGACGCCCTCGCCGTGCTCGGCGCCGCGCGCAGCTGGCTGACCGGCCATCCAGTGGACGACTGGCGCGCGCTGGCAGAGGAGTTCCGCACGCGCGGTGGCGGGAAGTGCGGTTCGGCGCAATGTGCTTTCGAGATGGCCTTGCTCGATGCCCTGACCCGGGCCGGCGGGGTGCCGTTGTGGAAATATTTCGGCGGCGCGGGCACGGAACTCGAGACCGACATGACCGTGACGACCGGCACGCCCGCGCAGGCCGCGGCCGACGCGCGCGCCATCCGCGCGCGCCGGATCCGCATGATCAAGGTCAAGGTCGGTGGCAAGGGCGGGGCGGACTACGACCTCGCGCGACTTGCCGCGATCCGGGAGGCCGCGCCGGATGCGCCGCTCATTCTCGACGGCAATGCCGGGGTTTCGCGGACAGAAGCGCGCGCACTCGTGCAGGGCTTGCGGCAGCGCGGCATTACCCCGGCCTTGCTCGAGCAGTGGCTCGCCAAGGACGACCTCGATGGCGCGCGGGCGCTGGCCGAGGAAAGCGGCTGGCTGGTCGCGGCGGACGAGAGTGTCTGTTCAGGACAGGACGCCGAGCGCATCGCTCAGCAGAAGGCGGCGCAGGTGGTCAACATCAAGCTGATGAAGGCCGGCCTCGCGACCGCCCTCGACATCGTGGCGGTGGCGCGCCGGACCGGGCTCGGCCTCATGATCGGCGGCAACGTTGAGTCGATTCTCGCGATGACCGTCTCGGCCTGCTTCGCCGCGGGGCAGGGCGGCTTTACTTTCGCCGACCTCGACACGCCGCTGTTCATGGCGACGAATCCGTTCGCGGGCGGCTACACCTTGGACGGCGGGAAAATCTCGGTGGCGCACATCACGGCTGGGCACGGTGTGACGCCGCGGTGAGGGCTGGACAATGTGCGGGCTAAAGTGAAAATCCGCCCGATGAGAATCCACGCCTGGGTGGCTGTCCTGCTGACTTTTGTTTCATTCGCCTCGGCGGAGGAATTTGACCTGATCATCCGCCACGGGCGGGTGGTCGACGGTTCCGGGAACCCTTCCTTCGCCGCCGACGTGGCGGTGCGCGCCGGGCACATCGTCCGCATCGGGCGGGTCGACGGTACGGCGAAGACGGAGATCGATGCGACCGGGCTGATCGTCGCGCCGGGTTTCATTGACGTGCACACGCACGCCGACGAGGTCGCGGACCAGCCGCTCGCGGAAAACTTCCTGCGCATGGGCGTCACGTCGATCGTCGTCGGCAACTGCGGCGGCTCCGCGCTGGACGTCGGGAAGTTTTACCGCGACGTCGAGCGCAATCAGGTTTCGATCAATGTCACGACGCTCATCGGCCACAACACCGTGCGCGAGGCGGCGATGGGCGGCAGCTTCGACCGCGCGCCGACGGCCGAGGAGATGGCGAAGATGAAGGCGATAGTCGACCGGGCCATGCAGGATGGCGCCGTGGGCCTCTCGACCGGATTGATCTATCTGCCCGGGACGTTTGCCAAGACGGACGAGATCGTCGAGCTGGCCAAGGCCGTGACGCCCTACGGGGGCATCTATGCCAGCCACATGCGGCACGAGGACACGCGGATTTACGCCGCGCTCGACGAGGTGTTCCGGGTGGCGCGCGAGGCGCACCTGCGCGCGGAGGTTTCCCACCTCAAGCTTTCCGGCGAGCGGGCCTGGGGGCAGGCCGACAAGGTCCTCGCCTACATCGAGGCGGCGCGCGCCAGCGGCCTCGACATCACGGAGGACCAGTATGCCTACACCGCCTCCAGCACCACCATGCGGCAGCTGATTCCCGATGACGCCTTCGACGGCGGCCATGAGCATTTCCTCGCCGTCCTCGCCGACCCGGTGAAGAAAGCGGACCTGGTCGCGCGCATGAAGAAGAACATCATGACCCGCGGCCGCCAGGATTACGCCTATGCGGTGGTCGCTTCGTTCCGTCACGACAGCTCGATCAACGGGATGAACATCCTCGAGGCGGCGAAGAAGCTGAAAGGCTCCGATTCGCTCGACGCGCAGATCGAGGTCATTCTCGATCTCGAGAAGAACGGCAGCGCCCAGGGCGTGTTCCACGGGATGAACGAGGAGGACCTGCAGAAGTTCATGCGCCACCCGAACACCATGATAGCGTCCGACAGCGGCCTGCGCGAGTTCGGGAAGGACGTCCCGCATCCGCGCGGCTACGGCAACAACGCCCGGGTGCTCGGCCATTATGTGCGGGACCTGAAGGTGCTGCTGCTCGAGGACGCCATCCGCAAGATGACCAGCCTGCCGGCCGCGACGTTCCATTTCGCGCAGCGCGGCGAACTGCGGGAGGGTAACTGGGCCGACATTGCGGTCTTTGACTCGGAGAAGATCGGCGACCCGGCGACCTACGCCGACCCGCACCATTATGCGGTGGGCCTGCCCTATGTCCTGGTGAACGGCGTGCCGGTCATCGCGAACGGCGAGCACACGGGGGCGAAACCCGGCATGGCCTGCCGCGCGAACGGCTCCGGCCTCGCCGCGCTGCTGGAAACCTTTGTGACGCAGCCGCGTTTCGCCGGCGCGATCTGGAGCGTACAGGTGCGCTCGCTCGACAGCGGCCGCATCCTTTTCGCCCACGAGGCGGACCGCCGCATGAGTCCGGCCTCGAACAGCAAGCTCTACACCGGCGCGCTGGCGCTCGACCTGCTCGGCGGCGATTACCGGATCCGCACGCCGCTGCGGTCCACGGCCCGGCCGAATGCCGGGGGCGTCCTGGCCGGCGATCTCATCATCGCGGGCCGCGGCGACCCGAGTTGGGACCACCGCACCGGCAAAAAGGATTTCTGGAGCACGTTCGAGCCGTTTGTCGCGGCATTGCAGAAAGCCGGCGTGAAGCGCATCACCGGCGACCTCGTGGCCGACGCCACCTGGCTGCGCCAGCCGCCCGCCGGCGCGAGCTGGACGGCGGACGACATGGACTATGATTATGGAGCCGAGATCTCGGCCGTCACCTTGGCCGACAACTACGTCGACCTGCGCATCACTCCGGCCGCGGCGGCCGGGCAACCCTGCGCGGTCGAGGTCCTGCAACCCGGCAGCGGGCTCGTGGTCGACAACCGCACGGTCACCGGCCCGACGGGCAGCGCGCGGGAGATCAGGGTGCAACGCCTGCCGGGGGAGGATACCGTCCATCTCACCGGCACGCTGCCGCTCGGGGGAAAGGTGGAGGAGACCGAGGCCCCGGTGCCGCGGCCGGCGCAGTGGTTCGCCATCGCCTTGCGCGAGGCATTGCAGAAGGCCGGCATCGCGGTCGACGGTCGCGCCCGCAGCGTGCGCTGGCCCGATGCGCCTGCGACCGGCGAGGTGCTGCTGGGCGAAGTGACGTCCGCGCCGCTGCGCGACTTGGTCGCCCGCTTCATGCTGCCCTCGCAGAATCTCGAGACCGACCTCATTTTTTCGCACGTGGGCGAGCAGCGGCGCACGGCCGCCACCCCGGTGTGGCTGCAGTCGGATGAATTGGCGGTGACCGCGCTCAAGGAATTCATGACTCGCGTCGGTGTGCCCGCGGGCGCGGTGCTGTTTGACGAGGGCTCCGGCCTTTCGCGGAACAACCTGACCACGGCGGAAGCGACGACGGATCTCCTCGCCTACATGGCGAAGCACCGTGAGGCCGCGGCCTTTTACGCTTCTCTCCCGACCGCGGGCGTCGACGGCTCGCTCAAGAAGCGGATGGTCGGCACGGCGGCGGAAAACAACGTCCACGCCAAGACCGGCACCCTGCGCTGGGCCAATTCGCTGTCGGGCTACGTCACGACCGCCGGCGGCGAGAAACTGGCCTTCAGCTTCATGTTGAACCGTCATGTCGCACCCGCGGACCGCAAGACGATCGCCGAGCTCGACGAACTGGCCGTGATGCTCGCCCACTATGGTCAGCCGTAGGCACCTGCGTTTTTTCGCGGCCGTGCTGGCCGCGGGCCTCGCCCTCGTGGCCTCGGCCGCCGAGCCGCTGCTCTTCGGCTCGATCGAGACAACTTCGCCGGCCGGCCCCGTGCGCGGCTGGTGGGCCAAGGTGCACCTGGATAATCCGGCAGTGCACGCCGGGGTCACGGAACCCCTGGTTGTTACGGCCGCCGATCCTGCTGGCACCGAGGCAAAACTTATTCCCGTCAACGAATGGGCCGCAGCGCACGGCGCCACGCTGGCGGTGAACGCGAATTTCTTCGGGCTCCTGAAGCCGTCCAAGCCCGCACCCGGCCTCGAGGACAACGTGCACTATACCACCGGCGTCGCCGCTGACATTCGCGGCCTGAGTTTGAACGACCGCCACGTCGTGTCGCCGCCGCGCGTGATGCAGGACCGCGGCGATCCCGCGCTGCTCATTCTGGCCGGCCGCGCCCGCATTGCCTACGCACGCGACGCTGACTTGGAGGGCGTGCTCTGCGCCGTGGCGGGTATCGGGCCGGACGACAAGCACAAGGAGCCGGGCACGCTGCTCGTCGAGGCCGGCCGGAACACCGGCGCCACCGCTCGGGTGGGCGCAAAGATCCGGCATCCGCGCACCGCGGTCGGCGTGAGCGCCGACGGCCGCACGTTGATCATCCTCGCCATCGATGGACGCCAGCCGGCGCACAGTGTTGGCGTCACGCTGCCCGAGCTCGCCGACCTGATGATCGACCTCAGTGCGCATGACGCGCTCAACCTCGACGGTGGCGGTTCGACTTCATTCTACCTGCGCCGCGCCGACGGCTCGCTGGTGACCAACCAGCCGAGCGACGGCCACTGGCGTCCGGTGGCGAACCACCTCGGCATCTGGATCGACTGGCCGAAACCGCCCGCCGCCAAATGAGCTCAAATCAGCAGCGCCTCGTTTCCCTCGACGCCTTCCGCGGCGCGACGGTCGCGGGCATGCTGCTCGTGAACAATCCCGGTTCGTGGAGCAACCTGTATGCGCCGCTGGAACACGCGCCATGGCACGGCTGGACGCCGACCGACATGATCTTCCCGTGTTTTTTGTGGATCATGGGGGTGTCGCTCGCGTTTTCCTTCGCGCGCCGCGGGGCAACGGGCGCGGATCGCTCCGCGTTGTTCCGCCATGTGCTGCAGCGCTCGGCGATCATCGTCGGGCTGGGCTGGCTGATGGTCGTTTTTCCGTTCGGTCTGCTGCCGGCGCATCATTTCTCGCCGACGACGATGCGTCTGCCGGGCGTGCTACCGCGGATTGGCGTATGTTACCTGGTGGCCGGGGCGATCTTCCTGCGCTGCGGGCCGCGGGGGCTGGTGACGTGGACGGTCGGCCTGCTCGCGGCGTATTGGGCGATGTTGAAACTGATCCCGGTGCCCGGCTATGGCGCAGGCGTGCTCGAGGCCACCGGCAGCCTGCCGTGGTGGATCGACTCGCAGGTGCTCGCCGGCCACACGTGGTCGGGCGCGCCCGTGCCGGGTTTTGATCCGGAGGGAATCCTTTCCACCATCCCGGCGATCGCCACCGTCCTGCTCGGCGCGCTGGCCGGGCTCTGGCTGCGCGGAGCCGCCGCGCCACAGAAGAAAGCCCTGGGCTTGCTCGCGGGCGGGCTGGTGTTGCTCGGAGTTGGCGAGCTGATGAGCGTCTGGCTGCCGATCAACAAGAACCTGTGGACGAGTTCCTATACGGTCTTCATGGCGGGGTGGGCGATGGGGCTGCTGGCCGCCTTCTATTGGCTGATCGACGTGCGCGGCTGGCGGCGCTGGGCGGCGCCGTTTGTCTGGTATGGGATGAACGCGCTCGCGCTGTTCGTGCTGTCGGGCCTCGTCGCGAAACTGCTCGGCCTGATCCAGTGGGCCGGCACGGACGGCACGGCGAAGGTCAGCCTCAAGGGCTGGATCTACGCGCACGGCTTCACGCCGTTCGCCAGCCCGATCAACGCCTCGCTGCTGTTCGCGGTGGCGTTCGTGCTGTTTTTTCTCGGCGTCGCCTGGGTGATGGCGCGGCGGAAGTGGTTCTTGAAGATCTGATCAGAGCGCGGCCGTGCGCACGAAGTCCGTTGGTGCGTAGCGGCGGAACGCCTCCATGGCCTCGTATTCGGCGAGGCCGAGGGCGTTGTAGGCCTGGGCGAGCCGGCGGCTGCGGTCCTCCGTGCGCTGCCAGAACTCGCGGCGGTCCTCGCCGAGGAAGAGCGCCTGGTCCTTCTGCGTCTCGTGGCGGAAGATCGCCCGGCGCCGGCGCAGCACTTCCTGCGGGCTGAGCGGGACGGCGAGATCAATCTCGTCGAGCGGCCACTCGGCCCACGCTCCGCGGTAGAGCCAGAGCTCGGCCGAGGCGAGCCACGCGGCTTTCTTCTCCGCGGCCTGCGCGATGGTGTCGCGCAGGATCTGCAGGCAGAGCCGGTGCGTGCCGTGCGGATCGTCGAGGTCGCCGGCGGCGTAGATCAGGTGCGGCTGGAACTGGTCGAGCAGCTTTGCCAGGACGGCCACATCCGCGGGACCGTAGCGCCGGCTGCGCGCCTCGCCGGCATAGAAGGGCAGGTCGAGGAAATGCAGCCGGTTCTCCGGCACGCCGCAAACGCGCGCGCCTGAGATGGCTTCATGGCGGCGGATGAGAGCCTTCCAGCCCAGCAGTTCGGGTGCGGTCTCCACGGTGCCGCCGTTGGCGAGGGCACGACACATTTGGTCCAGCCTGGTGGTGTTCGCCTTGTCCGCCAGCTCGCTGTCGCGCACGAAGGCCAGTACGCGCCACGCCGCTTCGTTCGACACCGCGCCGGCGCCGGAAACCTCGTAGGCGATGTGCACCTCGTGGCCCTGGTCCACCAGGCGGCAGAGGGTGCCGCCCATCGAAATCACGTCGTCGTCCGGATGCGGCGAGAGCACGAGGACGCGTTTCGGGAAGACGCCGGCGGACGCCGCGCGCAACGGGCGCACCGGCGCGTCGCCGGGCTTGGCCTTCGCGGGGTCGCGCCCGCCGGGCCAGCCGGTGATGGTGTGCTGCATCTGGTAGAAGCCGACGAGATTGGCCTCGTAGGCGGAGCCGTGGGCCCGGCTGAGGTCCTGCAGACCGGCCTCGTTGTAGTCCTCGTCGGTCAGCTTGAGGATGGGCTTTTGCTTGAGCTGCGACAGCCAGAGGATCGCGCGGCGCGTCATGCGCTCATCCCAGGCGAGGCCCTGCTCGGCCAGCGGGCCAATGAGCCACGGCGTGCGGTAGCGGGTGAGCGAGCCGGCCGCGGCGGCGTCGAGGACGTAGAGGGTATTGGCGTGTTCCTGCAGGAACGAGGCGGTGACGCGCGAGCTGACTTCGCCCTCGATGGCCTGTTGCACGATGTCGGCCTTGTGCTGGCCCCAGGCCATCAGGATCACGCGGCGGGCGTTGAGGATGGAGCGCACGCCCATCGTCAAGGCGTGGCGCGGGGTCGCCTGATCGCCACCGAAATCCGCGGCCGCGTCGCGCCGCGTGAGCGGGTCGAGCGTCACCAGCCGGGTCAGCGAATGCCGGGGGCTGCCCGGCTCGTTGAAGCCGATGTGGCCGGTGCGGCCGATACCGAGGATCTGCAGGTCGATGCCGCCGGCGGCCGAGATGGCCTCCTCGTAGGCGGAGCAGTGCGCGTCGACGCCGGGTTTTGGCACGGTGCCGGAGGGGAGGTGGGTGCGTGCCGGATCGAGGTTCACGTGATCGAACAGGTGCGTGCGCATGAAGCGCCGGTAGCTTTGCGGCTGCTCGGGGGCCAGCGGGTAATATTCGTCGAGGTTGAACGTTGTGACTCCCGCGAAGCTCAGGCCTTCCTCACGGTGCAGGCGCACCAGCTCGGCGTAGAGACTGACCGGCGTGGAACCGGTGGCGAGACCCAGCACGCAGGGGCGGCCCTCCTTCGCGCGGGTGCGGATGAGCGCGGCGATCTCGGCGGCGACCGCGCGGGAAGCCGCGAGGCTGCCGGCGAAGACGGCGACCGGCACGTGCTCATGGTGGTTGCGCTCCAGCAGATGGGAATGGGTCATGGCAAAATAAAGGGTGGTCGGATCGCGCGAGGCGCGGGCGCTGCAAGGATACGGCTGACGCGGGGCAGAACCAATAGCAGAAATGACGATGTTTTTGACATATATGCCAAAGCCTCGCTTCGCCGGGAAGCCGTGGGCCGGCGGTCGGCCCGGGAGGAATATTCTGCTTGGACTGGCTCCCGGGTTGGAATAGCCACTGATGCCGACACACAACGGGCAGGGGACAGACTCCTGCTTCCGTGCCTCCCGGTTCTGGCCCGACCTCCGGGATGAACCTAACCTACGCCAGCATACACACACCCATGAAAGCACGTTATCTGATTAATCGGTCGACTTGGTTCGCGGTTTTTGCCGCCGCGAGCCTCTTGACCAACGCGGGGGCGCAGACCGCCACCGCTACTGCCAGCACCGACAAGCCGGCTGAGACCGTCAAACTGGAAAAGTTCGTGGTCACCGGCTCGATGATCAAACGCATCGCCGACGAAGGCTCGGTGCCCCTCTCCGTGTTCACCAAGCTCGAGCTTGAGCAGGAGGGCATCGCGAGCGCCGAGCAGCTGATCATGAACCTCAACATCAACGGCAACGGGTTCGACAACCTCGCGACCAACACCGATGTCGTCGGTGCCGCCGGCCCGCGCGGCAACAACGGCGCCACCTCGGCCAACCTCCGCGGCCAAGGGGCCAACGCCACCCTCATCCTCCTCAACGGCCGCCGGGTCGCCTCGCACGGCCTGAACGGCGGCGTGGTCGACCTGAACTCGATCCCCTTCGCCGCCATCGAGCGCGTCGAGGTCCTGAAGGACGGCGCCTCCGCCATCTACGGCACCGACGCCATCGGCGGCGTGATCAACTTCATCACGAAGCGCGATTTCCGCGGCGTGGTGGCCAACGCCTCCTCTGACATCACCCAGGATGGCGGCGGCCAGATCGATCGCTATTCCCTCGTGGGCGGCTGGGGCGACCTGAACAAGGACAAGTGGAACCTCATGACTTCGTTCGCTGTTTCCAGCAACAAGGCCCTGCGCGGCAACCAGCGCGATTTTGTAAACACCTTCCAGCCCAAGCGCGGCATCTCACCCGACACGCGCGGCACGCCGATCGCCACGCTCCAAACCATCGCCAACCTGCCGACCGCCCTCGGCCTCAGCACCGCGAATCCCGTCGATCCCGCCAACCCGGCCATTCGCGTCAATCAGATCAACATTATCGATCTGCCGACCAACACCGCCGGCTACGCCGGTCTGGACGGCATGGGCCCCTACGAGGAGCTCCTCTGGGGCGCCACCTCCACCACGGGCAACGGCAAATACGGCTCCGCGTGGGACACCGGCCGTGCGGCCGTGCTGCAGCAGCCCGTGAAGAACACCAACTTCGTGGGCCGCGGTTCCTTCAAGCTGGGCGAGCACCTCCTCACCGTCGAGGCGGTGCTCGGCCGCTCCGAATCCACCAAGAGCTTCTCGCCGAACCAGTGGAGCACCGCCGGCTTGTTGGCCAGCGGCGCCCAAGGCACCACCACCACCATCAACGGCACCGTGGTGACGAATCCGCAGTCTGGCATGGCCTATCCCAGCACCGGCGCCGACTACACCCGGGTCTTCAACGCCCTCGTCGCCTACTTTCCGGCGCTGGAGGTCAACCGCGGCCTGCCGCTCGGGTTCCGCTGGCGCTCGCTGCCCGCCGGCAACCGCGAACTCCACACCGTCTCGGACACCCGCCGCTTCCTGGTCGCGCTGGAGGGCCCGCTGCCCATTCCGGTCAAGTTCTTCGAGGAATGGGAATACCGCGCCGGCCTCGCGCAGTCCGAGAGCAAGTCGAAGTCGAAGCTCCTGAATGGCTACTATTTCACCCTGCCATTCGCGAAACTGATCACCGACGGCATCCTCAGCCCCTTCTCTTACACGCAGACGGCGGCGGCCTATACCGGCCTGAAGGCCGCTTCCGCCACGGGCGTCGAGCTCTACGGCGGCACCTTCACCACCACCACGGCGGATTTCACGACGTCTGGTCCGGTAATAAAGCTGCCGGGCGGCATGGTCTACGGCGCGGCGGGCTTGGACTACCGGAAGGAGGAATACTACTTCGCCGGCGACCCGCGCCCCAATGTCAGCACCGTCGACTCGCTGATCTTCAACGCGCCCTTCGACAACGGCCTCGCCACCGCCGGCACCCTCAAGCGTGACGTCTACGCGTTTTTCGCCGAGCTCCAGGTTCCGATCCTGAAGAACCTCGACCTGAACCTCGCCGGCCGCCGCGATGATTACACCGGCTTTGGCACCAGCACCAACCCGAAGGTCTCCTTCCGCTTCACGCCGATCGAGCAGGTCCTCTTCCGCGGTTCCTACAGCACCGGCTTCCGCGTGCCGACCTTCAAGCAGCAGTTCGACCCGTCCTTCGAGTCGATCTACGCCGGCGTGGACCTGATCGATCCCGCCACCGGCATCTCCATCCCGGCGAACAGCCTGAACCTCATCAGCGGCGGCAAGGCCAGCCTGTCGCCCGAGGAGGCCAAGATGAAATCCATCGGCGTCGTGCTCTCGCCCGTCAAGCACATCACCCTGGGCGTGGACTGGTGGTCCATCGAGCGCACCGGCACCATCCAGGTGCTGGGGCCGTCCACGATCCTGGCCAACGCCGCGCTCTTCCCGGATGCCATCATCCGTCCCGGCGGCGGCACCACGGCCATCACCAAGATCGACACCCGCCCGATCAACGCCGGCCAAACCCAGACCAAGGGTCTCGAGTATACCGTCCGCGGTGAGTTCCAAGTCGCCGGCGGCAAGCTCATCGGCGACGTCAACGTCTCCCAGCTGCTCGAGAAGAAGTCGCGCCTGATCGCCAGCGCGCCGTTCGGACCGAGCGAGGTTGGCCGCTTCACGCGCTACAGCGACATTGGCCTGAAGTGGAAATACACCGCCTCCGCGTCCTTCAAGAAGGGCAAGTGGACCGGCCGCTTCAGCCAGCTCTTCCGCGCCGGCTACATGGACTACATTCCGCCCGGCATTCTTAGCGGCGTCTACCTGCCCTTCGCCCCGGACTACAACCCGAAGGTGGCCGAATACATCACCTATAACGCCAGCCTGACCTACAACTGGAGCAAGGATCTCACCGTGATCGCCGGCATCAAGAACCTGTTCAACACGGATCCGCCGTTCTCGATCGCCTACGACACCAACACGGGTGCGGGCAGCAGCTGGGAGCCGCGCATCGCCGACCCGCGCGGCCGGGCGGTCACGCTCTCCTTGCAATACAGGTTCCAGTAACCTTCGGATATTCCCTGTCACTCCCGACATCCGGCCGCCAGGCCGGATGTTTTTTTTGCCCGGGCCGGCCGCAAATGTTCAGGCTGGCGCTTTGACGGGCCGGTTGCAGAAATGATGACGCTTTTGCCATAAATGCCAAAGACTTCACCGCACCTCAAGGAACTCGTCTCCCGGCTCCCGCAACCCCAGCACCAGCTGGTCGGGCGGACCGTCACCAAGCTCGCGCTGCCCGACAACGTGGTCTGCTTCCAGCGCCGCACGGCCGCCGACCTCAACAAGCCCCGCCGCGGCCGGGCGCTGCACCACCGGTTTGTGCTGATTTGCGCCCTCCGCACCGCGGTGACGGTGTGCGTGGACGACCGGTCGATCCGGCTGCGGGCGGGGGAGGGGCTGCTCGTTTTCCCCTTCCAGTTCCACCACTACGCCGAGCCGGCGGGAGAGACGATCTCGTGGCTGTTCGTGACGTTCGAATACTCGGAAATGGATGAGCTCGCGGCGTTGCGCTGCCAGCCGTTCGAGTTGACGTCCCCGCTGCGGGCGCTGGCGGCCGAGCTGGTGGCGGCCTATGAGACCGAGCGCACGGCGGACCTGCCGGTTTTGTTGCTCGCCGTTTTCCTGGCCCGCCTGCGCCGGCTGAAACTGGCTCTCCCGGCCTCCCCCGATGCGGCGGCGCCGCAACCAGGCTTGATGCTGCGGGTGAATCAGCTGGCCCAGCGGAGCAGCGAGCCGCCCGGCATCAAGGACATCGCCCGGGCCCTCGGCATCAGCCCCAGCCACCTGCGCGCCCGCTTCCGCGCCTCCTGCGGCGTGAGCATCGGCCGCCACCTCCGCCACCTGCGCCTCGAGCAGGCCTGCGGGCATTTGCGGCTCGGTCCCCAGCGGGTCTCGGAGATCGCCGAGCTCTGCGGCTTCAGCTCCATCTACAGTTTCAGCCGCGCCTTCCGCGTGGCCTACGGCGTCTCGCCGCTGGCCTACCGGCACAGCGGGCGGGCCGCGCCGCGCGCCCGCCGCGTCCGCCGCCGCTGAGCGGCCCGCCGGGACCGGGCGGCCGGTTTCGCGGGTTTCCGGCGTATGCAGAAATGATGAATTATTTGACATTTCTGCCATGTGATCGGCCGTTTCTCTCGGAACGGAGGTCCCGGTCCGGACCTCCGCTTGGTTTTGCTTTGAAAATCCCGCCGGGAATCCTAGCGCTGTATTCGTCCAAGCACCGTCCCTACCTGCACACCTTTGCCGCACCTACCCCCTGCGGCAAGCAACACCCAACCCTGATGAGCAATCCTATCCGCCTTCGCATGCACTCGCTGCGTGCCGTTCTGCTGTTCGTTGTCAGCTCCCTGTTCGTTCCCCTGCTGCCCGCGGCCTCCGCGGCTGACGCCGGCAAGGGTTCCATCACCGGCTCCGTGAGCAGCCGGAGCACCGGCAACGCCCTGCAGGGCGCGTTGGTCCAGCTGCCCGCGTTGAAGCTTTCCACCCTGACCGACAACGCCGGCCACTTCGAGTTCACCGGCGTGCCGGCCGGCGAGACCGCGGTCGTCGCCGCCTACTCGGGCTTCGAGGACGGGACCGCGCAGGTCACCGTCGTCGCGGGCGCCACCGCCGACGCGGGCCTGGTACTGAATTCATCCGACTTGGTCACCCTCGAGAAGTTCACCGTCTCCTCCGTCAAGGAAGGCCAGGCCCTTGCCACCACAGAGCAGCGCAACGGGCGCAACACCAAGACGGTCGTGGCCCTCGACGAGTGGGGCGTGCTTCCGACCGAGAACGTCGGCGAACTCTTCACCCGCCTGCCGGGCGTGTCCTTCACCACGGACGAGGACAACCTCATCAACAACGTCACGATTCGCGGGATGGTGAGCCCCAACGGCCAGAGCTTCACCCGCCTCAACGTCGACGGTATGTCGGCGACCGGCGTCAGCGGCAACGGCCGCGCGGCCACGCGGCCACGCTGCACTCCTTCTCGGCCTCCGGCTACGAGCAGCTCGAGGTCATCTCGGCGCAGACGCCGGACAAGGCGGCCAACGCCATCGGCGGCCAGATCAACCTGAAGACGCGCTCGCCCCTTGCCATGAAGGAGCGCCGCCGGCTCACCTACAACCTCTCGGGCTCCCTGATCCCGGCGAGTGCCGAGCGCATTGACGCGCTGAAGGACCACCCGCACAGCTATTCGGCCAGCTTCGGTTATACCGAGGTGTTCGATGTCCTCGGTGGCAAACGCAACCTGGGTGTCAGCCTCAATCTCGCGCACCAGATGGTGGTGCGACAGTTCGATTTTGACCTGAACCAATACTCCAACGTCGCCGACCCGGCGCTGGTGTTTTTCCGCGACCACGACAAGGCGAGCGGCATCAACCACCGCTTCCTCGACGCCGTGAACCTGCGCCTCGACTACCGCTTCAACGACAGCACCACGGTCTCCTACCGCCTGGTCTACAACGAGGGCGACGAACCGTTCTTCCATTACACGCACGTCAATCCTTTCTTCAACTCGAACGGCACGGTTTTCGATCCGGTGACCGCGCCGACCGGCGGCATCATCGCGGGCTCGAACCAGACCCGCACCGAGATCCGCCCGACGGGCAACGCCCAGATGCTCCTCTCGATGCGTCGCTTCTCTTTTGTCAGCAACAACCCCACGAACACGCTGATGTTTGAGCACAAGTTCGGCCGGCTGAAAATCGACCACGCCTGGCGCACCAGCTACACACATGCCGACTCCAACGCGGGGCGCGACCAGGAGCAGGGACAGTTGAACATCAGGACCACGAATCCCATCGGTTTCGTCCTCGACAACACCAACCTGGACGGCCGCATCTTCACCCAGACCGCGGCCTCGGCGTCCACGGACAACGTCTATAATCCCGCCAGTTACGCCGCGTTTGTCACCGTCGCCGCCAACACCACGACCGCCCCCGTGGCCCAGACTTCGAATCGCTTCGACAAGCGCAGCACCTATCTCGATACGACGGAGAAGACCGGCACCATCAACGCCTCCTATGCGTTCGACACAACCAATCCCATGTTGCTCAAGGTCGGAGTGGACCGGGTAACCCGCACCTTCAACCGCCAGGAGATCAACCCCCGCCGTTGGTATCAGGTCGCCGGCACCACGCTCACGGGCTACCCCCTCATGGCCCTCACCGAGTTTGAGAAAAACACGGGCGGCCAGCGGCTGCCGGTTTTCGACCCCACCGACGTCTCCCGGACGCTGAGCGATACGACGAAGTGGTATGAGGACGTATATTTCAACGCGGTCCAGAAACTCACTTCCAAGCGCTATTTTGATGAAACCGTGGATTCCGGATATTTCCAGGGCGAAACCAAGCTGTTGGGGAAACTGGTTCTGCTGGGTGGCGTCCGCTGGGAGAAAATGAAGCTGAATACTTTGACCTATGCCAATAAGGCCACCACCAACGCCGGCTATGTGACGTCTCTCGTTGAGACTGATCCTTACAAGCGCGCCCGGCTCAATGCAGTCAACCTGACCACCAAGGCGGACTACACGAATGCCTTCCCCAGCATTCATGCCGCCTACGACATCACGCCGAGCCTGAAGGCCCGCGCCAGCTGGTCCACAAGCTATGGCCGGCCCGACGCGATCCAACTCGTGCCGGCGGGTGCGGGTGCGATCAATGATACCGCCCAGACGGTAACCTTTGGCAATCCCGACCTGAAGCCCCAGATGGCCAAGCAGGTCGAGCTCAAGCTGGAATACTTCTTCAAAAACAACGGCCTCCTTTCGGCGACGGTCTTCCGCAAGAGCGTTTCAGATGTTCTCTCCGGTAACAATTTCACCAACGGGGTCGTGGGGCAGGGCACAGACAACGGCTTCGACGGCCTGTATGCCGGCTACGCCATCATCAGCGCGCGCAATCTCGGGGACGAGACTCTCAAGGGCATCGAGGTGGACTACAACCAGCGCCTGACCTTCCTGCCCGGCGCCTTGAAAGGCCTCGCGGTCCGCGGCAATTTCAGCCTCATCTCGGCCGAGGGTGAATTGACCTTCTCGGCCACGCAGACCGCCCCGGTGCATCGCTCGACCCGCGAAATCCCCGGCATCGCCCCGCGCGCGGCCAACCTCGGACTTACCTATACCAGCGGCAAATTCGGCGCCTCCTTCGATCTGAACTATACGGGCGAATATCCTGATACCACGGTCGCGACCCTTAACATCAACACGCCGCAGTTCGTCCAGCTCATCGTCTATCGCAAGGACCTGACCACGATGAACCTTGGCTTCACCTATCGCGTGCGGCCGGATGCGACGATCTACTTCAACGTCAATAATCTCACCGAGCAGGGCACCGACCGCTACCTCGCCTCGGAGAATCGTCCGCGGGCCCGTGTCGGTTCGCCGCGCATCATCACCGTCGGCGTCACCGGTCAGTTCTAACCCGCCCGCGCCAGTCTTTCACCGGGGGCGGTCCGTCATGGATCGCCCCTTTTTTCTATCCGCCTCCCATGCCTCGATTCACCCGCTCTCTCGCCACTATCTTTCTCGGTTTCGCCCTCGGCCACCCCACGGCCTTCGCCGCGGATGCCGCCGGCGCGACAACTTCGCCCGCCGCCCCGGCCGACAAGCCGCTCTATCAATTCACCGAGGCCGAGGTCGGCCCCTACCTCGATCATCTCCAGGCCACCGAGCCCGACCTGCGCAAGCGCATCGTCCATCTCGCGCGGAAAAACCTCGGCCAGCCCTACGAGCTCTATCTCCTCGGCGAGATGCCGTTCGAGACCTACGACCCGCAGCCGATCTACTGCCTCGGCCGGAGCGACTGCCTCGTCTTTGCCGAACACACCCTCGCCATGGCCCTCACCCGCGACTGGTCCGGCTTCATGCTGCTCCTCCAGCGCATCCGCTACCGCGACGGCCATCTCGGCGTGGTCACACGCAACCATTTCACCGAGACCGACTGGAACCCCTCCAACCGCTGGCTGGCGCGCGACATCACCAATGAAATCCCCGGCGGCAAGCCCGTGAAGTTCTTCGAGCGCATCGACCGCGCGAAGTTCCTGCTGGGCCGCTACCACCTCAAGGTGAGCATCCCGGTCGAGGACCATACCGACACCTACTTCCCCTATGCCGACGTCGCCCTGGCCGCGCCGCAGCTGCGCGACGGCGACCTCATCAACGTCGTCCGCGGCATCGTCAAGCGCGGCACGCCGGCCAACGACATCTTTGGCGGCAGCGCGTGGATCGGCCACGTCGGCCTCGTCGCGCACGGTGCCGACGGCTCGCTGCACATCATCCATTCGTCCGATCCCATGGTCCGCGAGGAGACCATCGACCAATTCATCGCCCGCGAGACGGCGCACAACGCCGAGCGCGACGCCACCGGCAAGGCCCGCCTGTTGGGCTTCAAGTTTCTCCGCCTCGAGGATGATCCGCTCGCCAACCTTCGCCAGCTGGACGGCGCGGGCTTCCCGCACGTCACGCTGCCGGGCGGCGCACGGCTGGGCGGTTCGGCTGGCCATTAAGCCGCACCTCCGGCCTGCTGAGCGCATGATTCCCGCGTCCATCGCCGCCCTGCCGTCGCGCACCCCGGAACTCGGGGCGCTGCTCGAGCGCTGGGCCAACATCAATTCCGGCTCCAACCATGCCGCCGGGCTCGGCCGCATGGCGGCGGTGCTGCGCGCGGCCTTCAGCGCGGCATTTCCGGCCGCGCAGTTTGCAGAGCTCTCCGCCGACGCCCCCGGCTTCAACCCGCCCGGCGCGAAGGCGCTGCATTTCCGCCTGCGTCCGGAGGCGTCTACGCAGGTTTTTCTCTGCGGCCATTACGACACCGTCTACGCCGCGGACGACGCGTTCCAGGCCTGCCGCTGGCTCGACGCCGCGACGCTCAACGGTCCCGGCGTGACCGACATGAAGGGCGGCCTGATCGTGATGCTGGCGGCCCTCGAGGCGTTCGAGCAGACGCCGGCGGCCCCGCAGATCGGCTGGGAGGTGCTGCTGACGCCCGACGAGGAAACCGGCTCGCACGGCACGCGGGCGATGTTCGAGGCCGCCGCGAAACGGAATCACTTCGGCTTCGTCTTCGAGCCCGCGCGCCCCAGCGGCGACACGATCCATTCACGCAAGGGCACCGGCGGCGCCGTGATCACCTGCCACGGCCGCGCTGCGCACGCCGCGAAGATCCCGAACGACGGCCGCAGCGCCATCCTCGGCCTGGCCGCGTTTCTTCTCGCCGCGGCAAAAATCCCCGCCGACCAGCCGGGCGTGCTCGTCAATACCGGCAATATCAAGGGGGGCGGCGCGGCCACCAACGTCGTGCCGGATTTCGCCCAGGCCGAACTCGACCTCCGCATCACCAAGCTGTCCGACCGCGACCCGCTTTTCGCGCGCCTGGAATCTTTGGCCAAGGAGACCGGCGCCGCGCACGAGGTGAAATTCGACCTCACCATCTGGCTCAACCGTCCGCCGAAGGAGAATCACCCGACGGAGGCCGCGCTCTACCCCGAATTCCAGCGCGCCGCGCAGGACGTCGGCCTGAAGCCGTTCAACTGGATCCATGGCGGTGGCGCCTCCGACGGCAACTTCCTCGGGGCGGCCGGCCTGCCGTGCTTTGACGGCATCGGCCCCGAGGGCGACCACCTGCACAGTGCGCGCGAATACTGCCGCGTCGCGACCATCGCCCCGCGCGCCCAGAACGTCGCGCTGTTTCTCCATCGTCTGGCGACGGGCGAAATCTCGCTGCCGCCGGGCCATCCCGCATGATTCTGGGCGGTGGCCTCCACCTTGTAGGGGCGTCCCTTGTGGGCGCCCGCGGGCGGCGACAAGCGCCGCCCCTACGACGGCAGGAACAATCCGCCCAGCACCGCCGGACGCGACGCACCGGTGACGACCGGACAGTTGCCGGGCAGCGCGTGCCACCGCTGCCGCGCGAGCCACGCGAAGGCCATGGCTTCGACCCAACCGGCCGGCACGCCCAGGACATCGGTGGGCTCCACCGTGCTGCCGGGCAGCTGCTCGCGCAGTGCGCTCATGAGTTTTCCGTTCAGCGCGCCGCCACCGCAGACGTAGACGCCGGCCGGTCCGGTTCCCGCCGCCTGGCGGATCGCAGCGGCGATCGTCTGCACCGTGAGCGCCAGCAGTGTGGCCTGCACGTCGGCGGCGGCGACCGGACCGGCGGCGGCGAGATGTCTCTCCAGCCATGCCAGCGAGAAATATTCCGGGCCCGTGCTCTTCGGCGGCAGCTGCTTGAAATAGGGATCGGCCAGCAGGGCGGCCAGCAGCTTGGGCACGAGGACTCCGCGGGCGGCGAGGGCGCCGTCGCGATCCATGGGTTGCTGCAGCACGCGCCGGCTCCACGCGTCGAGCAGTGTGTTGCCGGGACCGGTGTCGAAGCCGGCGAGCGCCGCGCCGGCGCGGCCGGGCAGAACCGTCAGGTTGGCGATGCCGCCGATGTTCACCACCACGCGGTCGGCGCCGTTTTTCCGGAAAACCGCCTCATGGAACGCCGGCACCAGCGGGGCACCCTGGCCGCCGAGTGCCATGTCTTTTCTGCGGAAATCCGCGGCGACGGGGATGCCCGTCAGCGCGGCGATCACGTTCGGGTCGCCGATTTGCAGCGTGAAGGGCGCCGCGTGGCCGGGACGGTGCCGGATCGTCTGGCCATGGCTGCCGATGGCGCCGATGGCATCGGCGGACCGCGCGGCCTTCGCGCAAAGTTCATGCACGGCCTGGGCGAAACACCGGCCGGCCAGCACGTCGGCGCGGCCCAGCCGGTCGATCTCGTTTTCCCCCGGGCTGCAGAGCGCGAGCAGCTCCCGGCGCAAATCGTCCGGGTAGGGCAGGGAGTGCGAGGCGACCAGCGCCGGCTGCGGGGCGAAGGCCACCAGCGCCACGTCGATGCCGTCGATGCTTGTGCCCGAGAGCGCGCCGATGAATAATTCCGGTTTCAAAGCCCCTTTTCAATGAGCGTCCGTTCCCGCCGCCGCAACCCAGGAATCCCCCGTCATGCTCCCCACTGAAACTCCCAGCGATCAACATCCCGACCTGGATCTCTACGCGACCGAGGATCTCGTGCGCGCGTTCACCGCGGACCAGCTGCACGCTGCCGCCGTGGTGCACGCCGCCGCCGAGCCGCTCGCGCGCGCGGTCGACGCGGCGGTGCCGCGCCTCGCGCAGGGCGGCCGGCTCATCTACGCCGGCGCCGGCACCTCGGGCCGCCTCGGCATCCTCGACAGCGTGGAACTGTTCCCGACCTTCGGCTGGCCGAAGGACCGCTCGCTCGCGCTGATCGCGGGCGGCAAGCCGGCGCTCTTCGAGGCCGTGGAAGGGGCGGAGGACAACAAGGAACAGGGCGCGGCGGACCTGCGCCTGCTCCAGCCGACGGCGCACGATGTGGTCATCGCCCTCGCGGCTTCCGGCGGCACGCCCTACGTGCTGGGCGTGCTGGAAGCGGCCCAGGCCACTGGCGCACTGACCATCGGGATTGCCAACAACCCGGATGCGCCGATCACGAGCGCGGCCGCGATCGGCATCACCCTCGCCACCGGCAGCGAGACCATCTCCGGCAGCACGCGCCTCAAGGCCGGCACGGCGCAGAAGATCGCGCTCAACACTCTGTCCAGTTCGATCATGGTCCGGCTGCACAAGGTCTACGGCAATCTCATGGTCGATGTGCTGCCGACCAACGCCAAGTTGTTCCGCCGCGCCATCGCGTTGACGGTGCGCGCTTCGGGCGCGGACGAAGCGGCGGCGAAGGCCGTGCTCGAGCAATGCCGTTACCACGTGAAGACCGCCATCGTCGCCCTGCGCCTGAAGACCGACGTCGGCGCGGCGAAGGCTGCGTTGGATCGCGCTGGCGGCAGCGTGCGCCAGGCGCTCGGGGAGGCGAAGAAATGAGCGGAAGGTCCCGGTGGTATTTTGCGGCTGCGACCGCCTCGGTTTTGTTGCTCGCCGGCTGCGTGACCAAACCGCCCGCGCCCGTCGCGAAAGTCCCTTCTCCTCCGCCGGCGCCGCGGGAATTCCGCGCTGTCTGGGTCGCGACCGTCGCCAACATCGACTGGCCGAGCAAGCCGGGCCTGTCCACCGCGCAGCAGCACGCCGAGATCATCGCGATCCTCGACCGCGCGCGCGAACTGAGGCTCAATGCCGTCATCTTCCAGGTCCGCCCCGCGGCCGATGCGCTCTATGCCTCGTCGCTCGAGCCGTGGTCCGAATACCTCACCGGCACGCAGGGCGGCAGCCCCGGTTACGACCCGCTCGCCGTCTGGGTTGTGGAGGCGCACCGCCGCGGCCTTGAGCTCCACGCGTGGTTCAATCCCTACCGCGCGCGGCACCACGAGGCGAAGTCCCCGTTCGCCCCGAACCACCTGGCGAAAACCAACCCGGGCTCGGTGAAGAAATACGGCGACCTCTGGTGGATGGACCCGGGCGACGCCATCGCCTCGGGTCGCACGCTCGCGGTCGTGGCCGACGTGGTGAGCCGCTACGACATCGATGGCGTGCACATCGACGATTACTTCTACCCGTATCCCAGCGCCGTGCCGCGTCCGCGCGGCAGCGATGTGAAGGAGATGCTCGATTTTCCCGATGAACCTTCCTGGAAGGAATACCGCAAGGGCGGCGGCAAACTCGCCCGCGCGGACTGGCGTCGGCAGAATGTGGACCAGCTCGTCGAGCGGATCTACGGCACCATTCACGCGCTCAAACCGTGGGTGAAGTTCGGCATCAGCCCGTTCGGTCTCGGTCGCCCGGACCGCCGGCCGCCGGGCATCGAGGGCTTCAGCCAATACGACCAGCTCTACGCCAACGTGGAGCGGTGGGTGGAGCAGGGCTGGTTTGATTACCTGACCCCGCAGCTCTACTGGCCGGTCGCCGGGAAGGCGCAGGCCTTCGGCGTCCTGCTCGATTACTGGGCGAGGCAAAACACCATGAAACGCCACCTCTGGCCGGGCCTGTTCACGAGCAAGATTGGCGACGAGACCAAGGACCCCAAGGCCTGGGCGCCGGCGGAGATCATGCAGCAGATCGCCGTCACGCGCGCAAATCCCGCGGCCGGCGGGCATGTCCATTTCAGCCTGGTCGCCCTGCTGCAGGACCGGCGCGGCATCGCCACGCAGCTGCGGGCGATCTACGCCCAGCCGGCGCTCGTGCCGGCCACGCCGTGGCTGGGGACGGCCGCGCCCGCGGCGCCGAAACTCCAGCGCGAAGCGGACGGACGCATCCGGATCATTCCCGCCGCCAAGGGTGAGGCCGCCACGAATTTCGCCGTGTGGCGGAAGCAGGACGACGCGTGGAATTTTTCCGTCCAGCCCGCGAGTGAGCCCATGGTCGTGCCGGCGGACGCCGAGGCCCTCTCCGTTTCCGCCGTGGACCGGCTGGGCAACGAGAGCCCCGCGGCCAGCTTGTGGCTCATCGCCCCGAAACCAAAACTCAAGCCGAAGCCCTGAGCCATGGAGCAGCCTGTTTCAAAAATCCCAAATCCTTGGCGCTGGATCCCCACGCTCTATTTTGCGCAGGGTATTCCCTACGTGGTGGTGATGACCCTCTCGGTGGTAATGTACAAGAACCTCAAGGTCTCGAACACCGACATCGCGCTCTACACGAGCTGGCTCTACCTGCCGTGGGTGATCAAGCCGCTGTGGTCGCCGCTCGTGGATTTGTTCCGCACCAAGCGCAGCTGGATCGTGAGCCTGCAGCTCCTGCTCGGCGCCTCCTTCGCCCTGGTGGCGCTGACCGTGCCGGTCGCGCACGTGTTCCAGCTCACGCTGGCGGTTTTCTGGCTGATGGCGTTCAGCTCGGCCACGCATGACATCGCGGCCGACGGATTTTATCTGCTGGCGATGCCCGCGCACCAGCAGGCGGCGTTCGTCGGCGTGCGCAGCACTTTCTACCGCCTGGCGATGATCGCGGGGCAGGGCGGACTCGTCTACCTCGCCGGCATGCTGACGGACAAGACCGGCGACGTGCGCATGGCTTGGACCATGGTGTTCGCCGTGCTCGCCGTGCTCTTTGCCGTGATTGGCCTCTATCACCTGTGCTTGCTGCCGCGTCCGGCGGCCGACGGCCCGGTGGGACGGGGCCAGCCGGTGCTGGCGGGATTCGTTGCGGTGTTCGGGGCTTTTTTTCGCAAGCCCGGCATCAAAGCCACACTTGCGTTCCTGCTGCTCTACCGTTTTGCCGAGGCGCAGCTGCTCAAGCTGGTCACGCCCTTTTTGCTCGATGGCCGCGACATCGGCGGACTCGGCCTCAGCACGCAGCAGGTCGGCATTGTCTACGGCACGGTGGGCGTCATCGCCCTCACCGTGGGCGGCATCACCGGCGGGCTGATCATTTCGCGCTTCGGGCTGCGCCGCCTGCTCTGGCCGATGATCGTCGCCATGTATTCGCCCAACGTCGTGTTCATCGCGCTTGCGGTGGCCCAGCCGACGAGTGCCACGGTGGTCGGGACCGCGCTGGCGCTGGAGCAGTTCGGCTACGGCTTCGGCTTCACGGCCTACATGATGTATATGATTATGGTCGCGGACGGTGAGCACAAGACGGCGCACTATGCGATTTGCACGGGCTTCATGGCCCTCGGCATGATGGTGCCGGGGATGTTCGCCGGCTGGATCCAGGATCACATCGGCTACCTGAATTTCTTCATCTGGGTGCTTGTCGCGAGCATCCCGTCTTTCGTCGCCACGGCGTTGATCAAGGTGGATCCGGCGTTCGGGAAGAAGGCCTGAGGCGCTGCTTGGTGGAGGCCCAGCTCCCGCTGGGCCGCGGCTCAGCGGGAGCTGAGCCCTCCACCGATCCTGCGCCGGGCGAAGCCGCCTTATTTTGCCAGCGCCCGCGCGCCGTCGATGAGCTTGTCCCACTGCAGCGCGGGGCCGGGATCCGTCTTGTTCGTCTGGATGTGGTAGTGCCCGAGGATGCCGTGATATTTCGCCAGCTCGTCGTCGGGAAGTTTCTTCGTCACCAGCTTCCCGGTGGCATCGCGCGGGTAGTCGAGTTTGATCTTGGGAAAGACCTTGCTGAGCGTGGCGGTGAGCTTGATGAGCGCCGTGTATTGCTCGGGCGTGAGGTCATACTGCACCAGCTCCGTGCCCTGGATGTTGCCGCGCACCGCCACGGGGCGCGCCGGGTGGCCGGTGAAATTCGGCGTCTGGAACATCGGGTCGCCGATCTCCGCAGGCACTTGGATGTAGGGCTGGTTGGCCGCGTCACGGGCATACCACTGGAGCAGCGCCTTGGTGTCGTTCGGCTCGTAGGCGCCAATGTTGGCAATCTCGATGCCGATGGAGCGGTCGTTGGCGATGGTGGCGTGACGCGCCCGCTCCTTCAGGTCGAGCGTCTGGTAAATGGTGCCGTCGAGATCGAGCATGAAGTGCACGCTGAGGTCGCGGTGGTCCTGCAGGATCTTGAAGCAGACCTTGCTGACCCCGGCGACGTCGTAATGCAGGACGAACTGGTCCACGACGCGCTGCAGCGTCGGCAGGTCCCAGCCGCCGCCGCGGAAACGCTCCTGCTCCTCGGGCGAGAGCGGACCCTTGCGCAGGCTGTAGCGGTTCGGGGTCGTCATGTCCTTTACCTTGGCCTTGGTCGTCTCCCAATCGCTTTCCGCGAGCGGGCTGAAGCGCCGCTCCACCCGGTAGGCGTCGTAGCCGCCCGGGTCCATCCAGGTGACGACCTTTGTGCCCGTGTGGAAAAGCTGCCCGGCGACGACGATCTCGTCGCCCTTGCGCGCCAGCGGCTTGGCGGTTTGGTTGAAAAGCTGGCAGCCGGTCAGCAACAGGACGGCCGCGAGGGTGAGGATCAGCGCCGGGAGACGGGAAGGGTGATGCACGGGGAAAACTTTTAGCGGACAATACCAACGCGCCGCTTCAGGGCGAGCACGCGTTCGCAGGAATCGTTGATCCGCGCCTCGCTGAGCCGGCCGGAGGTGACGCCGCGCTCGATGATCGCCACCACCTTGGCGGCGATGGCGGGGTCGTAGTTCATGTTGTTGCCGAAGCAGAGGACGTCGATGCCCGCCTCGACCGCGAGGAGGACGGACTCTTCGAGGCCGTAGTGGCTGGAGATGGCTTTCATCTCCAGGTCGTCACTCGTGATGACGCCGCGGAAGCCGAGCTGACCGCGCAGCAGCCCGGTCTGCACGGCGGGCGAAAGCGTCGCGGGGAGGTTGGCGTCGAGCCGGCGGTTGATGACGTGCGCGCTCATGATGACGTCGCACCGGTCCGCCTGGATCAGCCGCTGGAACGGGATCAGCTCCCGCTCGTGCCAGGTGGCCGTGACGTCGACGAGGCCGAGATGCGTGTCGCCGGCGGCGCTGCCGTGGCCGGGAAAGTGCTTGGCGCAGCACAGCACGCCGTGCGCGCGGTGCGCCTTGACGAATTCCGCCGCGTGGCGCGCGACCGCCTCGGGATCGGAGGAAAAACTCCGGCGCTTGCCCTTGATGATCGGGTTGTTCGGGTTGGCATCGAGGTCGACGACAGGCGCGAGGTTCAGGTTGAAGCCGAGGCTCGCGAGAGTTTGGGCCGTGAGCGCCGCCTGCCGGTAGGTTTCCGCCGGCTGGTCGAGCCGTCCGAGTTCCTCGTGGGACACACTGGCGGGAAAACCGTAGTCCGGTTTCAGCCGGTTAACGCGACCGCCCTCCTGGTCGATGGCGACGAGCAGCGGCACCGCGGCCTGCGCCTGCAGGTGGGCCAGCAAGCGGCGGACCTGGTCGGGCGAGACGATGTTGCGGCGGCGCGGGCCGCTGTCGATGGTGCCGCCGGCCATTTCCTGGTCGAACAGGATGAGGCTGCCGATGTGGTGCTCACGGAGGTCGCGGACAATGAGGTCGCACTCCGCCGGCTCGGTGCCGCGGAAACCGAGAAGCAGCATCTGGCCGATTTTTTCGCGCAGGGTGGGGGACGAAACGGACATGGGAGATGAACAAATTGGCACCGGGTCACCGACGCGACAATCCGGAAGCAGCGGTGAACGGCGTCAACTTTTTGCCGGCGCCGGCGGCGGGGCGGGCCGGCCGGCCTTGAGCAACTCGAACTTGGCGCGCAGGTCGGCATCCGTGGTGACGCGCAGGCCGAGACGGATCAGGGGCTCGGCGGCGGCAAACTGGCCGGCCTTCACCTGCAGGGTCGCATCCGCGTAAACCAACCCGGCGTTGCGCGGGTAGAGCCGCACGCCCTCGTCGAGCACCGCCAGTTGCGCCGGGCCGGGCGAACTCGCGCTGGCGGCCCACGTCTCGGCGATCAGTTCGTAAACTTCCGGCAGGGCCGGCGGCTGGCTGCGGGCGGTGAAGAGCGGCTCGAGCACGCTGGCGGTCTGCTTGCTGCTGAGCTTGCCGTTGGCGCCCTCCGGCTTCGCGCGGACGTCGGCGAGGCGCAGCCGGGCGAGTTCAACATAGGCCCGGGGGCGGACCACCTTCACGGCGGCCGCGGCCTCGAGGAATTTGCGCGCCTTGGCGGAGTCGCCGCCGTTGGCTTCCGCCAAGCCGAGGGCGGCGAGCAGGGCGGGGTCGCGCTCGCCGCGGCGATACGCGGTGATCATGGTGGTGCGGGCATCATCGGGATGGCCGGCGAGGGTGAGCACCTCGCCCGTGAGGCGGCCGACCTCCGCCTGCGTCGCCTCGCGCACCGTCGGCGCGGGCGGCCAGGGAATCTTCTGGCCCTGGTCCGCGCGCACGCCGGCGAACTTGAAGCGGGTGGCGTCGATGTGGGAGCGCAGGGCCTGCAGCATCTCCCGATAGTCCTGTTTGAAGCAGGCCTTGAACATTTCCTCGCTGAGCGGCTCGCGATCCAGGCGCAGGAGAAAGGTGATGAACTCCTTCTGGTGCTTGCCGAAATCCCCGTAGAGTCCCCAGTGCACGAAGGCGTAGCATTGCTTGGCCCAAAGGCCCCGACTGAGGCGGGCGGCATTGGAATCCGCCGCCGTGGCGAACAGTTCGTCCATCGGCATCAGCCGGCTTTTGCCCAGCGCCGCATTGAAATCACGGTCCTGCGAGGGTGCGGCCGGGGCGACGCCGTCCACAAGGCCGCTTCGCTCCGGGGCCTGGGCGTTCGGGTCTTCGACCTGCCCCACGGAAATCTCGGTGGCCGAGATGTGCAGGTTCATCAGGAGTTGGGAAAGACCCTCGGCCAGCCAAGGCGGCGGCGGAACATTCCGCGCCGAGAGCAGGAAGCGGATGTATTCGCGATAGAGCTGCTGGAAGGCATCGGGGGCGAAGACCTGGGCGGTGGTTTCGGCGGCGGAGGTCTGGGCATCTCCGCCGGGGGCCGCGGCGGTATCCTCGGCGTTCACCAGGGTCAGATACTTGGTCTGTTGATCGAGGACGATCGCGGCCTGCTCACGGCTGCGGAGGTGGAAACTGGTGACGCGCTCGGTTCCACGCAGGTTGCCCGGCTGGAACACCTCGAATTTTTTCGCCTGTCCGCAAATGATTAGCTTGGCCGAGGCGTTTTTGTTCGGGCGTATGCCCGGCCAGACCAAGTCGAGGGCGTAGGCGAAATTCTGAAAATCACCGATCAGCTTCCGCGTGGTCGACTCCGCGGCGCTCGAGAGCACCTCGAAGCCCTCGATCCGCGCGTAATACCATTGCTCCGGCGGCGGCAGTTCGCGCTCGGTCGTCACCGTGTATTTAGGCAGTTCGATCGGCGCCTCCTCGGCGGCCAGTCGGTGGCCGATCACCAAGGCAACACCTGCTGCCGCCAGCGCGGCCGGACGAGAAAAAGAGGACGATACCATGCCAGTATTCCAGAGGGGAGGCGGGCCGGACTCAACCCGTCTTTGCCCTCAGTCGCGGCTAGGGGCGCTTCACGACGCCGATGCCGGGCCGGTCGGACAAGGTCACCTTGCCGTCGACGAGCGTCGCGCCGTCGAAGGGATCGTTCTTGATGAGCAACGCGCCGTCCAGGTCGGCCCAATCGACGAGCGGCGAGAGTTGCGCGGCGGCAGAGATGGCGCAGGAAGTCTCGGTCATGCAGCCGAGCATCACCTTGAGGTCGAGCGCGCGGGCGAGCGTGATCATCTGGTGGGCCTCGCGCAGGCCGGTGCATTTCATGAGCTTGAGGTTGACGCCGTCGAAGACGCCGTGGGCCTTCCGCACGTCGGCGAGGCGTTGCACGCTCTCGTCGGCGATGAGGGGCAGGGGACTGCGCTCGCGCAGCCAGGCGGTGTCGTCCCTCTGCTCCTTCGGCATGGGCTGTTCGATGAACACGACGCCCTGGGTGGCGAGCCACTCGATTTTCTTCAGCGCCTCGCTGCGGTCGGTCCAGCCTTGGTTGGCGTCGACCGTGATGGGCGTGTTGGTGACCGAGCGGATGGACTCGATCATCATGTGGTCGGTGTCGCGGCCCAGCTTGACCTTGATGATCTTGTAGGGCGCGGCCTCGCGGGTCTTCGCGCGCACGACCTCGGCGGTGTCGAGGCCGATGGTGAACGACGTGACGGGCGCCTTCGCCGGGTCGAGGCCCCAGATGCGGTGCCACGGCGCGCCGAGTTTTTTGCCGATCCAGTCGTGGAGTGCGATGTCCACGGCGGCCTTGGCGGCGGTGTTGCCCGGGGCCAGCGCGTCGATGGCGGGGAGGATTTCCTCAAGCCGGAAGGGATCGGCGAACCGGTTCAAGTCGACCAGCCGGAGAAACGCCGCGGCGGTGTCCTGGCTTTCCCCGAGGTAGGGCGGCATCGCGGCCTCGCCGTAGCCGATGACGCCGTCGTGCTCCACCTCGACCAGCATCGCGGGCGTCGTGGTGCGGGAATGGTTCGCGATGTTGAACGCGTGCCGCAGTTCGAGGGTGTAGGGGTGGAAGCGCAGCTTCATGGGCAATGCATCGGTTGGGCGGAGAAGACCGGACCGAATAGCACGAGGAGCAGGGAGATTCGATCCCGATTTTCACTCAAACCACTGGCCCCGACGGCATAGGGCATTTGGGCATTCCCGGCCAAAACATGAAAATGGCTGCC
>JAQSCO010000011.1 GCA_029945445.1 Lacunisphaera sp.
CGCACCTCGGCGTTTTTCTTCAAGGGCAAGAATCTTCCGATCCCGGAGATCGCCGCGAAGCTCAATGTTGCCTACGTGGTCGAGGGCAGCGTGCAGCGCGCCGGCGACCGCGTGAAGATCACCGCGCAGCTCATCAAGGCCGCCGACGGCTATCACGTGTGGTCGGAATCCTTCACGCGCGACGCCAAGGATGTGTTCGCGGTGCAGGAGGAGATCGCGGGCCGCATCGCCAAGGAGCTGTCGCTCAAGCTCGGCATGAGCTCCACTGCGGCGACGGCCGCCGTGAATCCGGAAGCTTTTGAGCTGTTCCTCCAGGCCCGGCAGGCTTGGAATCAGCGCAACGCCGAAGCGTATGCCCGCGCCGAGTCGCTGGTGCACCGGGCGCTCGACCTCGACCCGGAGTTTGCCCGGGCCCACACCCTGCTGGCGATGGTCTGGGTCTTGCAAGCCGTGGACCAGGACCAGCTGGGGTTGTTCAACCAGCGCGATAGCGCCATTGTCCACCGGATCCGGGCGCAGATTGACCGGGCGCTGGCGCTCGACCCCAACCTCGCCGAGGCGCGCACGGCGCTGGGCAACCTGTATTGGCAGACGTGGCAGACCGAACCGGCCGTTCGTGAGCTCCGGTTAGCGATCGCCCTCAATCCCAACTATGCGACGGCCCACCAGTGGCTCGGGCGACGGCTGCTGACCGAAGGACGGGTGGATGAAGCCGAGGCCATGATGCGACGCGCGACGGAACTGGACCCGCTCTCGCACCGGATCCTGGACAACTATACCATCCCGCTCACCATTCAGGGCCGTTACGGAGAGGCGCTGGTCATCAGCGACCGGGCGCTGGCCCTGCAGCCGGATTCGATCCAGGCGCTCATCTGGAAAGCGCTCATCTTGGGTCAGCTCGGCCGGCACGGCGAGGCCGTGGCGTTGCTGCGGAAAATTCCCTGGGCCGGTTCCTCCTACGAGGAATATGCGGTGCAGATTTTCACCCGCGCGGGTTTGACGGCGGAGGCCGAGCGAGCTTTTGCCTTGATTCCGGCGGGAGCGAGTGCGGCAACCAAGGCCGGTGCCTTGGCGAAAATGGGCCGGCCCCAAGAGGCCCTGGCGGCCATGGACCCCGCGACGATGTCCATCTCGAACGCCAATGAGCTTCTTTTTGAAGAGATCTACGATCCGATCCGGGCGGACCCGCGTTTCGTCAAACTCCTGGCCACGCTGGGCCTGACCGAAGCCCACGCCCGCGCGCAGGCCTGGCGGGCGGCGCATCCGCTGCCTCAAACCAAATGAGCGACGCGACCAAAGCCGTCTTTCTGAGCTACGCCCGTGAGGACGCGGCGGCGGCGAAGCGCATTGCGGAAGCGCTGAGGGCGTTTGGCGTCGAGGTGTGGTTCGACCAGAGCGAACTGCGCGGGGGAGATTCCTGGGACCAGAAGATCCGCACGCAGATCAAGACCTGCGCGCTGTTCATGCCCATCGTGTCCGGGCGCACCGAGGAGCGCACCGAGGGCTACTTCCGCCGCGAGTGGAAGCTCGCCGTCGACCGCACGCACGACATGGCCGGCGGCCGGTCCTTCATCGTGCCCATCGTCATCGACGACACCTCGGAGGCGACCGCGGCCGTGCCGGAGGAGTTCATGCGCTTTCAATGGACGCGCCTGCCGGCTGGCGAGGCCACGCCGGAATTTGTCAGCCAGGTGAAGCGGCTGCTCGAGGCGCCGAAGAAACCGTCATTGAAGGCCGACCAGCCCCGGCCGCCGACTTTGCCCCCGATGCTCAGGCAGGCCGCGCCTGTAGCCGGGGTCGATAACCCTGGACCGGCCTCAGCGAGGCCGGCTACAGTCAAGCCCGGCGTCTCCGGCTGGATTTGGGGCGCGGCGGTCGCCGCCGTTTTCGGCGGAGTTGCCGTCTTTTTCGCCCTGCGCAAACCCGAACCGGCCGCCCCAAGCCCGGCCGCCAGCCCCAAGCCTCAAGCCTCAGACCTCGCGCGTCCGCCGGCGGCGGACGCCAAGTCCATTGCCGTGCTGCCGTTCGCCAATCTCAGCACGGACAAGGAGAATGAATTCTTCGCCGACGGCGTGCAGGACGACGTCATCACCAACCTCGCGAAGATCCGCGACCTCACGGTCATCTCGCGCACCTCGACGCTGGCCTATCGTGATGCCGCCTCGCGCAACCTGAAGAAGATCGCCGCGGAGCTGAACGTCGCGACGATTCTCGAAGGCAGCGTGCGCCGCGTCGGCAGCAAGGTGCACATGAACGCCCAGCTGATCGATGCCCGCACCGACGCCCACCTGTGGGCCGACACCTTCGATGGCGACACCGGCGACATCTTCGCGCTGCAGGCCAGCCTGGCGCAGAAGATCGCCGCCGCCCTCAAGGCCACGCTGACCCCGGGCGAGCGCACGTTGATCGAGCGTCGTCCGACGGAGATCGCGGCAGCCTACGACCTCTTCGTGCGCGCCCGGACCCTGCAGCAGGAATTGGGCGAGTCCGGCTCGGTGCCGGACTACGAGAAACTGGTCGAGCTGTATCAGCAGGCCATTGCTCTGGATCCGTCCTTCGCCCTGGCGCAGGCCCAAGTGGCAACGGTCCATTCCGTCATGTATTGGTTCGGCAACCTGGATCCCAGTCCGGGCCGGGCGGAAAAGATGAAGACCGCGGTGAACGCGGCCGTGCGAATCGCCCCGGACGCGCCGGAAACCCATTTGGCCCGTGGCGCGCTCCTCTACCGCGTCCATGGGGATTGGCTGGGTGCGCTGGCGGAATTTCAGGCGGCGGAGGCCGGCCTGCCCAACGATGCCCAGCTCGGCTTCTGGCTCGCGGTTACGCACCGACGGCTCGGCCATTGGTCTGTGGCCATCGATTATTTCCACCGGGCGGTGACGCTCAATCCCCGTGATTTTTCGGCGGTCGGCAATTACACCGGATTTCTTTTCGATCTGCACCGGTGGCAACAAGCCCGGGATGAATCGTTGAAATTTCTCCGCTATTTTCCGCTCGCTCGTGATCTACGGGGCACCAGTGATAGCGCCGAGTTTGCCCTGCAAGGTGACCGCGCGGCTTACGCCCGGTCATTGGAAGCCATGCCGGCCGATGTGGCCCTGGGCCGCAGTCTTGATCAGTTCCAGGCGGCGATGATCCGGGGCGAACTGACTGCGGCCGAACAGGTGCTGGCCGGTCTGACCGCGACGGTGTTGGTCGATCCGGCGACCTCCTCGATCAAGATTCCGATAACTTATCTGCGCGCCCATCTGGCTTGGGCGAAGGGTGATCGCGGGGCGGCCGCTCGCTGGGCCGACGAAGCCATCTACTATTTCAGCCAGATGAAGCCGAACGCCCGCCAGGCCCCTTGGGTGAAAATTCGGCTGGCCGCCGCCCGGGCGCTGGCCGGGCGAACGGCGGAAGGGGTAGCCGAGGCCCGGGCGGCCTTGGCGACCATGCTGGCCCGGGACCGCTATGACGGGGCGAGTGTCCGGGAGGCTTTCGGGGTGGTTTTGATTATTGCCGGACAACGGGATGAGGCGATCGCGTGCCTGAGCGAAATGATGAAGGAGCCGGGCGCATTTTCACCAAATTCGCTTCGGATTGATCCCTTCTGGTCGCGGCTGAAGGACGACCCGCGCTTCGAGGAGATCTTGCAGTCCGCCAAGCCCCTGTGAGCGACGCTGCCAAAGCCGTTTTCCTCAGCTACGCCTCCCAGGATGCGGAGGCGGCGAAGAGGATTTGCGACGCGCTGCGCGCGGCCGGCGTCGAGGTGTGGTTCGATGCCGAGGGCGGGCTCGAGCACGGCGACGAGTGGGACGCGAAGATCCGGAAGCAGGTGAAGGAATGCGTGCTCTTCATCGCCGTCATCTCGGCCAGCACGCAGGCGAGGGAGGAAGGCTATTTCCGCATCGAGTGGGAACTCGCCGCGCAGCGCGCGCTCGGCATCGCCTCGGGCGTGGCGTTCATCCTCCCCGTCGTCATCGACGGCACGCGCGAGCCCGACGCGCTCGTGCCGGATCGCTTCCGCTCCGTGCAATGGACGAAGCTCCCCGGCGGTGCGGTCTCGCCCGAGGTGCTGCAGCGCTTTTTGAAACTCTGGTCGCACCGCACCGGCGTGCTGAAGCACGCGGCGGGGGAGTCGGGTGTAGGGGGGGGGGGGGGGGGGGGGGGGGGGGGGG
>JAQSCO010000012.1 GCA_029945445.1 Lacunisphaera sp.
GCCAGGCCGGCGGCCAGCGCCAGTGCGCTCTTCGCGCGGTTCATGATGTAGAGGTGGTAACCCGGGGCGCCCTGCGCGACCAGTTCGCGGATTTGCGTGATGGCCCACTCGTTGCCGACGGTCTCGACGATCTCGGGATGGTCGCCGGCAGCCTCGAGGCGCTTGATAAATTTTTCCGGCAGATGCGCGCCGCACATCTCGGTGAAACGCTTGATCTGCTTCAGCGACAGCACGGGCATGATACCCGGCACGATCGGCACCGTGATGCCGCGCGCGCGGCATTTTTCCACGAAGCGGTAATAGACGGCGTTATCGAAGAAGAGCTGGGTCGTGACGAAGGCCCCGCCAGCGTCGACCTTGCGCTTCACGTTTTCGAGATCGGCGTCGAGCGAGGCGGCCTCGGGGTGTTTCTCGGGGTAGCCGGCAACGCCGAGGCAGAAATCCGAATGCCGCGCCTTGAGCAGGGCGACGAGTTCGCTCGCGTAGCGCAGGCCGTCGGCCGCCACAGTGAACTGGGTCGAGCCCTTCGGCGGGTCGCCGCGGAGGGTCATGATGTTGCGGTAGCCGCCGGCGTGGAGTTCGTCGGCGACGCCCTTCAGCTCGGCGCGCGAGTGGCCGACGCAGGTGAGGTGGGGCATCACCGTGAAACCGATCTCCGTGCGCAGCAGCTTGCTGACCTGGGCCGTGCGCTCGCGGGTGCTGCCGCCGGCGCCGTAGGTGACGGACACGAAGTCGGGGGCGATGCGTTTCAGTGCGAGCGCGGTCTGGCGGAGCGCCTCGACGCCCGCCTCGTCCTTGGGCGGGAAGAATTCCAGCGACCGCACGGTGCGGTGCTTGGCGAAGAGCTCGGAGATGGGCCGGTCGGCGGACATTCGGGGGCTCAATCCATCGCCATTCGCCGGGGTGTAAAGCCCAGACTGCGTCCTAGGTCGCGGACGCGGCCTCGCGGGCCTTCTCGGTCTTGAGCCGCAATTGGCCGCAGGCGGCGTCGATCGCGTGGCCCTTTTCGCGGCGGAGCGTGACCGACACGCCGCCGGCATCGAGCACGCGGGCAAATTTCTCCTGCCGCGTGAGGCTCGGGCGCTTCCACGGCAGACCTTCGACGGTGTTGTAGGGGATGAGGTTCACGTGGGCGTGCAGGTCCCAGGCGATGTCGCGGAGCTTCTGCGCCTGGTCGAGCGAGTCGTTGATCTCCTCGATGAGGATGAACTCCAGCGTGACCATGCGGCCCTGCTTCGAGGAGAACTCCTTCACGGCGGGGAGCAATTCGGCGAGCGGGTATTTCTTGTTCACCGGCATGATCTGCTCGCGGACCTCGTCGGTGGCGCCGTGAAGCGAGATGGCGAGGCGGATGCCGAGCTTCTCCTCGGCGAGCTGCCTGATTTTTGGCACGAGCCCGGAGGTGGAGAGGGTGATGCGGCGCGCACCGAAGCCGAGGCCCCACTCGGCGTTGACGATGGTGAGGGCGCGGATGATGGCGTCGTAGTTGTGGAGCGGCTCGCCCATGCCCATGACGACGATGTTGTCGAACGACGCCAGCTCGGCGCGGGCGCGCGGCGTGCGGGCGTCTTCCTGCCGGCAGACCTGGATGAGCTGGTGGACGATCTCGCCGGCGGAGAGGTTGCGCTTGAGGCCCTCCAGGCCGGAGGCGCAGAACTTGCAGCCCATCGCGCAGCCGACCTGCGTGGAGATGCAGATGGTCTTGCGCGAGTTCTCCTGGCCGACGCCGAGCTGCGGCGCGCGGATGATGACGGTCTCGATGAGGGACTTGTCCCCGAGTTCGAGGAGGAGCTTGTCCGTGACGTCCTCGGACTGCTTCGTGAGCACGAAGGCGGTCGGGTCGAGGGCAAAGGTGTCCGCGAGCCACGCACGCAACGGCCGCGAGAGGTTGGTCATTTCCTCCCAGCGGAGGACCCGCTTCTTGTAGAGCCACTCCATGATCTGGCGCGCGCGGAAGCCCGGGTGGCCGTGCGCGGTGAGCAGGGCGGTGAGCGAGTCGAGCGTCTCGCCGTGGATGGACGGCTTTGGGGGCGTGAACTGCAAGGGACTAGGTTGAAAGTTGAAAGGTGAAGGTTGAAAGATAAATCGTGAACCGGAAGTCGAGCGTTGCGGTCGAACTTTCAGCCTTCAACCTGAGACTTTCAACTTTCCTGATGAACCTCATCCACCGGCATATCTTCGCGGGCGTCGTGCTGACGTGCGGGGCGGCCGTGGGGCTCTTCGCCTTCGTGCTGATGATCGGCAACGCCCTGAAGGACCTGCTCGGCCTCGTGCTGTCCGGGCAACTGGCGCCGGACACCTTTGTGCGCCTGATCGCGCTGCTAATTCCCTTTGTCGTGTCGTATGCCCTGCCGATGGGCATGTTGACGGGCATCCTGCTGGTGCTGGGACGAATGTCGTCCGACCGCGAGATCACCGCGCTGCGCGCCTCGGGGCTGAGTGTGGCGTGGCTGTCGGCGCCGATTCTGTTCAGCGCGATGCTTGGCGTGCTCCTTTGCCTGGCGATCAACTTCCAGTTCATGCCGCTCGCCCGCGTCGCCTATCACCAGGAACTGGCCGAGGCGGTGCGGCAGAATCCGCTCAGTTTCATCGTGCCGAAGACCTTCATTCACGACTTTCCGGACCGGGTGATCTACGTGGGCGAGAAGAACGGCGAGGTCCTCAAGGACATCTGGATCTGGGAGCTCGACAAGCAGAAGCGGGTGATCAATTCCGGCCGGGCCGCCTCGGGGCGGATCGACTTTGACGGGGCCCACAACCAGCTGGTCCTCGCCCTGAACTCCCTCTCGGTGGAGGTGCACGATGCCAAGGACCCGGAGGACACGGCGAAAATCCACAGCGGCGGCGCCTCGGACCAGGCGACCTTCAACCTGCCGCTCAGCAAGATCACCGGCATGCAGAGCGTGCGGCCCAAGCTGAAATGGCTCACCTTCTCCCAGCTCGTCGCGGAATGGCGCCGGTTGGACCAGCCTGACCCGGCCGTGGCCACGGCGGACCGACTGCAGCAGCAGATGCGGGTCCAGATCACGTTCCACGAGAAGTTTGCCACGGCGTTCTCGGTGCTCTCGTTCGCGCTCGTCGCGATTCCGCTCGGCATCAAGGTCTCGCGCAAGGAGACCTCGGCCAACCTGGGCATCGGGCTCGCCCTGGCCATGGGCTATTATTTCGTGACGATCGTGGTGGGCTGGTTCGACAATTCCCCCGGGCTCCGGCCCGATCTCCTGATGTGGCTGCCCACCCTGACCTTCCAGGCACTCGGACTGCGGATGTTCTACAAGCTGGACCGGTCCTAGGCCGCGGCGGGGCCCTGCACCGCCAGCCGGCCCGAGCGGCCGTCCACCGGGGCCTGCCGCATGTCGCAGACGGGAATTTTCTCGCGCTGCGCGAGGCATTCGCGCGCGAAGTCCTCGAGGCGGATGAACTGCACGCCGCGGTCGGCGCAGGCGCGCAGCAGTGCGCGGTAAAGGGGGCGCTTGCCCATGCCCTCGATCTCGGCGTGGAGCGTGAACACGTTGAGCCGGTCCGCGCGAAGCAGTGAAAGATAGTGCGCCACGATCTTGTCGTCAGGGTATTCGGGCCGGCCCATCAGCTCGTCAAAGGTCGGCAGCGTGCTCGGGATTTCCAGCGTCTGGAAGACCCGGCCGTCGACGCGCGGGAAGAACGGCGCGGTGCCGCGGGTGTCGCTGGCGTAGAGCAGCCCGGCCTCGTCGTAGACCTGGCGGCTGCGGGCGTTGCTCTGCCAGCCGGCGGCGCCGGCGGTCAGCGCCTCGACGCCGTAGATGCGGCGAAACTCGGTGCGGGCGGCGGTGAACTCCGCGCGGATTTCCGCCATGTCCATCGTGTGCAGGTGGTCCTGCCAGCGGTAATGGTCGTGGCCATGGATGCCCACCTCGAAACCGGCGTCGCGGACGGACTGAAGCACCGCCTCGTTGCGCCGGCCGATGTGCGGGGCGGGGAGGAGCGTGCCGTTCAACAGCGTCCGGATCCCGTAGAGCTGCACCACGCTGGTGCGTCCGACTTTTTTCAGGAAGCCGGGGCGAAAGACGCGCGAGATGGCCTTGCCGGTGTTGTCGGGCCCCAGGGAGAAGAGAAAGCACGCCGGGGCGCCGAATTCGCGGCTGTCGGCCAGCAGGTGCGGCACGCCCTCGCGCGTGCCACGGTCGGTGTCGACGTCGATCTTGAGGGCGAGGCGGAGGGACACGGCGGACTCAGGTGAGCGAGTAGTCCTTGTTCGCGAGGTGGTAGTCCAGCGTCAGGCGGATGGCGGTCTTCAGGTCGACCTTCGGGCTCCAGCCGAGCTGCTTCCGCGCGTGCGCGATGGAGGGGACGCGTTTCTGGATGTCCTGGTAATATTTGCCGAAATACTTGCCGGAGGAAACCTTGATGACCTTCGCGCTGGCCGCGTGCTCGCGGTATTCGGGGTAGTGCTTGAAGGCGGCGATGATGTATTTCGCGAGCCGGGCCACGCTGACGTCGTTCCGCGGGTTGCCGAGGTTGAAGATCTGGCGCGAGGCCCGGCCGTTCTTGTTCTCGATGATGCGGAGGAGCGCGTCGATGCCGTCGTCGATGAACGTGAACGAGCGGCTC
The DNA here is from genome assembly GCA_029945445.1 of Lacunisphaera sp. GTDB lineage: Bacteria > Verrucomicrobiota > Verrucomicrobiia > Opitutales > Opitutaceae > Lacunisphaera. Next base: position 4,588 of record JAQSCO010000012.1, read on the forward strand.
TGCTTGCCGCCGTCGACGAGCTGGATCGGTTTCTGGTATATGACATTCGAGATGAACTGCGTGAAGAGGCGCGAGCTGCCCTCCTTCTGCTCGAAGACGTTGTCGAGCTTCGGCCCGATCCAGTTGAACGGGCGGAAAAGCGTGTAGTCGATGTTGTCGCGCACGCCGTAGGCGTAGATGACGCGGTCGAGGAGTTGTTTCGAGCAGGCGTAGATCCAGCGCTGCTTGTCGATCGGCCCGTAGACCATGTTGGTGGTCGCCTCGTCGAGCTCGCGGTCGGGCGACATGCCGTAGACCTCGGAGGTGGACGGAAAGATGATGCGCTTCCTGTATTTCGCGCACTGCCGGACGACGGCGAGATTGGACTCGAAATCGAGCTCGAAGACGCGCAGCGGGTCCTTGACGTATTGGGCGGGGTTGGCGATGGCGACGAGCGGGATGACGGCGTCGCATTTCTTCACGTGATACTCGATCCACTCGTGCGAGATCATGACGTCGCCCTCGACGAACTTGAAGCGCGGGTTCCCCAGGCTGTCGCCGAGCTTGTGGTCGCCGACGTCCATGCCGTAGACCTCCCAGTCCTTCTTTTTCAGGATCGCGTGGGTGAGGGAGCTGCCGATGAAGCCATTGGCGCCGAGGATGAGGACTTTGAGGGGCATGATGGGTGGTGGTTAAAGTTAAAGGACCTGGCCGGGTTGCAGGGACGGAGCTGCGCCGCGCCACTCGGTCTTGGTCAACTCGAGCGCGCCGTCGCCGGTGGCGACGACAAGCGGGGCCAGCGAGAGGATGGTGCCGGGCTTGTGGCGTGTAGGGCTGGTGCTTGTCGCCATGCCGTTCTGCGGCCCGCCGACCAGCGGCGGCCCTACAAATTTGCTGACGGCCGGCGAGTCGGGCTCGGCCCACCAGAGCATCAGGCGCGCGGCGCCCACGTCGGTGAAGGCGCCGGGATAGGGATCGGTGACCGCGCGGATGAGGTTGAAGATCTGTGCCGCGGACTGCGTCCAGTTCACGCGGCCGTCCGCCGGCTGGCGCCCGCCGAAGTAGGTGGCCTGCGCCTCGTCCTGCGGCGTTTCCCGCGCGGTGCCGGCCAGCAGCGCGTCGATCTGGCGGGCGAGCACGGCGCGGGCGCAGGGCAGCACCTGGCGGAACGCCTGCTCGGCGGTGTCGCGCGGGCCGATCGCCACGCCCTCCTGGTCGACGATCGCGCCGGCGTCGGCGCTCTTGACCATGCGGTGCAGCGTCATGCCGAGGCGCGGCTCGCCGTGCAGGACGGCCCAGTTGATGGGCGCGCGGCCGCGGTATTTGGGGAGGAGCGAGCCGTGCATGTTCCAGGCACCGAGGCGGGGCAGGGCAAGGATTTTGGTGCCGATCATGTGCCGGTAATAGACGGAGATGATCAGGTCGGGGGCCAGCCCGGTGATGCGCTCGCGCCACTCGGGCGTGTTGACCGACTCCGGCGTGAAGACAGGGATGCGCTTGGCGCGGGCGGCGACGGCCGGCGTCTGGAACCAGATTTTCTCGGCGGGGTTGTCCTCGTGGGTGATGAGCGCCACGACGTTGTCGCCGCGCTCCAGCAGCAGCGAGAGGCAGTCGTGGCCGACTTCGCTGTAGCCGAAGAACAGGAGGCGGGGCGCATTGGTCATTTGGTCTCGAGGATCTCGCGGACGAAGTAGCGCTGGCGGGCGCGCACCACCTGGTAGGTGCGGCCGACGTATTCGCCGATGAGCCCGATGCCGACCATCACGACGCTGATGAGGAAGAACAGGATGCCGAACAGCGTGAAGATCCCCTCGGCCTCGGCGCCGAGGAAGAGGCGGCGGTAAGCGAGCACCAGCACCAGCAGCAGGCTGCCGCCGGCGCACAAACCGGCGAACATCGTGAAATACTGCAGCGGCGCCAGCGAGAACCCGGTAATGAGGTCGAAGTTCAGGCGGATCAGTTGGTAGAACGAATAGTTCGACACGCCGGCGTGCCGCTCCTCGTGCTTCACGCCGACCTCCGCCGGATTGCTCGAGAAACTGTAGGCCAGCGCCGGGATGAAGGTGTTGATCGCGCCGCTGCGCACGATCGCCTCGATGACCGGCCGGCGGTAGGCGCGCAGCATGCAGCCCTGGTCGGTCATCTCGATATTGGTCGTCTTCTCGCGGACGAAGTTGATGAGCTTCGAGGCATAGGTGCGGAAGAAGGAATCCTGCCGGTTCAACCGGTAGCCGCCGACGTAGTCGTGGCCGGCGGCCATTTTCTCCAGCAGCTTCGGGATTTCCTCCGGCGGGTTCTGCAGGTCGGCGTCGAGCGTGACGATGACCTCGCCGCGCACGCGCTCGAAGGCCGCCATGATGGCCATGTGCTGGCCGTAGTTGGTGTTGAAGTCGATGACGCGCGTCACGTCGGGCCGGGCCGCGTGCCGGGCCTGCAGCAGTTCGAAGGAGCGGTCGGCGCTGCCGTCGTTGGTGAAGATCACCTCATAGGTGCGGCCGAGGCCGTCGAGCACGGGGTAGAGCCGGTCGAAGAGCATGGGGAGGTTGAGCGCCTCATTGTAGACGGGGATGACAACCGAAAGGAACACGGACGGCGCTGTGCTCATGGGCGTTGGTGGGCGCGCAGGAGCGCGGTGAGGGTGGTGGCGACCCGCCTGACATCCGCCCGCGTCATCGCCGGGAAGAGCGGCAGCGTGAGGAGGTTGCGCCCGGCGTATTCGGCGTGGGGAAAGTCGCCGTCCTTCCCGCCCAGGCGGCGGTAGAGGGCGAAGAGATGGATGGCGGGATAATGCACGCCGGTGCCGATGCCGGCGTCGTGCATTTGCGCCATGAGCTCGGCGCGCTTCAGCGTCAGCCGCTCCGCCGGCAACAGCACCTGGAACATGTGCCAGTTGCTTTGCGTGAAATCGGCGACCGGCAGCCCGAGGCCCAGCGCCGCGGCCGCGGGCGCCGCGAATTCCTCGAAGTAGGCGCGGGCGAGCTCGCGGCGCTTCGCGTTGAACTCCGCGAGGTGCGGCAGCTGGCCCAGGCCGACGCGCGCCGCGACGTCGGTGAGGTTGAACTTTCCGCCGACCAGATCGACCTCCATGCCGTCAAAGCCGGTGCGCACCACGCCCTGCAGCCGGTATTGCTCGGCGAGTTTCGCTTCGCGCTCGTCGTTCAGCACGAGCGCCCCGCCCTCGATCGTGGTGACGTTCTTGTTCGGGTGGAAACTGAACGAGGCGAAATCGCCGAAACTGCCGATCGGCTTGCCTTGCCAGTTGCTGCCAAAGGACTGGGCGGCGTCCTCGACCACGCGGAGGCCATGCTGCTTCGCGATGGCATAAAGCCGGTCGCGGTCGACCGGCAGGCCGGCGAGGTCAACGGGAATGACGGCGCGCGTGGCGGGCGTGATGGCGGCCGCGACGCGCTCCAGATCAAGGTTGCGCGTGACAGGGTCGATGTCGACGAACACGGGCCGCGCCCCGACCTCGAGGATGACGTTGCTCGTCGCGACCCACGAGAGCGGCGTGGTGATGACCTCGTGGCCCGGGCCGACCCCGGCGATGCGCAGCGCGATCTCCATCGTGCAGGTGCCGGAGTTGAAGGCGCGCACGGGCCGGCCGCCGCAATGCGCCGAGAGTTTCGCCTCCAACGCCTTGACCTGCGGGCCGGAAGTCAGCCAGCCCGAGCGCAGCACCCCGGCCACGCCGGCGATGGTTTCCTCGTCGATCGTGGGCCGCGTGAACGGCAGGTAGGGCAGGGCAGCTGGCACCGGGGCGGCAGGTGGATTCGCGGGCACGGACATCTCAAGGTTGGTTGCTGAACAAGCAATGCGACCGGCTGTCTTCGCGCAAATAATAACGGAAGGCCGGATCCGCGAAAAGTTTGGCCGCCACGTCGAGGCGGGCGACCACCCAGATGCGGCCCGGCCCGGCCCATTGCCGGCGGAACTCAGCCGCGTCGATGAAGCGGCCGCTCGCCCGCGCGGCCGGGTCGATGGCGAGTTCGAGTTCGCCCGGGTCGCCGACCAGCCCGACCTCGCGCTGCGCGTAGAAACTGAAATCATGGAAATACTCGGCGTAATGATACACGCGGTCGCCTGCTCCGCCGTGGGCCTTGAAGTAGGCGGCGAGATCGCGGGTGCCGGGGCGGGCGATTTCGTCCTGCGCGTGGGCCAGGGCCAGCAGCAGCACTGTCACCGAGGCCGCCATGGCCATCACGGTGGCCAGGGCGTTTTTCCTCCGCCACAGCCAGTGCACCGCGACCGCGCCGGCGATGAGGGCAAAGGCGCTGTAAAGGCCGTCGGCCCGCAGGGCCTCCATCTGGGCGGCGTGGCGGATGAGGCCCGGGCGGAGCACCGCATAGGCGACGCCGAGGCCCAGCACACCACTGGCCGCCGAATAGATCCAGAGTCCGGTTCGCAGCCGCGGACGGGCATCCTCGCTGATCACCCGGGCGAGCCAGGCGCCGATCAGCACGGCCAGGGCGGGAAATACCGGCAGGATATACGGAATCAGCTTCGACTGTGATTTGCTGAAGAAAAGAAAAATGAAGGCGGCCCACAGGACAAAAAACCAGACGTCGGCGTTCTCCCGGCGCCGGGCCCAGCCGCCGGCGAGGGAATCGCGCAGTGCGGGCCAGAGGAAACCCATCCAGGGGAAAAGGCCGCCGAGCACCACCGGGATGAAATACCACCACGGCTGGTAGCGGTCGTGTCCGGCGGTCGTGGTGAACCGCTCCCAGTGCTCATGGATGAAGTAAAACCGCGCCCACTGGTCGTTGCGCAGCGCGGCGAGCACATGCCACGGGGCGGCGATGGCGAGGAAGAGCAGGGCGCCGGTCGGCAGGTAGAACGGCCGCAGGCGCCGCCACTGGTTGAAGAGGAGCAGCCACAGGAACATGATCGCGCCGGTGACCAGGAAACCGATCAGGCCCTTGGCCAGCGTGGCCAGCGCGGCACTGGCATAGAGGCCGTAGAAGAGCCAGCGCCGCCGGGCGCCGGGCGGCTCCCGCATCCCGAGGATGAAACAGAAAAGCGTGGAGCTGATCAGCACCGAAACGGCCATGTCGAGGATGAGGATGCGGGCCAGGGCGAAATAGAGCAGCGAGGTGCCGAGCACGATCGCAGCGGCGAGCCCGGCCAGCCGGCCGTGGATCCGGCGGGCCGCCGCATACGTCAGCAAGATGCCCGCAAGGGCGAACAGGGCCGGGCCGGCGCGCATCGCCAGTTCGTCCGGGCCGAAGACTTTCATGAAGCCGGCCAGCGTCCAATACAGCAGGGGTGGTTTCTCAAAGTAGACGACGCCATTGAGTCGTGGCAGGACGTAGTCGCCGCTTGCGACCATTTCGCGGGGAATCTCCGCGTAGCGGCTCTCGTCGGGGTTGACCAACGTCGAGTCGCCGAGCTGGAAGAAATACAGCAGCCCGAAAACCAAGGCCAGGCTCAGGAGGTCCCGCCGGCAGGTGGCAGTTGCTGGATCCAGATTCAACATCGGTTGTAAAATCGCATACCGACGTCCGAGGGCAAGCGCGGTTCCCTTTTTTGGGCGGAAACTTCCGGGCCTGAGCCGGCCCATAAGTGATTGGCATTGCCGTGGGGCGGGTCGCCGGGACATGAGAGTGCCGCGTGGGCGTAACTTACCGGAATGGCATCCGTCTCCTCTGATGTGCCAGTTAACCAATACCTATGGATCCAGCTGAAGCGGCCTTTGATGTGGCGGCCTGCCTTGCGCGCGTCCGCCAGAATGACCAGGCCGCCGCGCGCCAGCTCGTCGAGCATCTCTACCCGCTGGTCATCCGCATCGTGCGTTCCCACCTCCCGCGCCGCGTCGCCGAGGAAGACCTCGCCCAGGACATCTTTCTGAAAATGTTCACCCGCCTCGCACAGTATCAGGGCAACGTCCCGTTCCCGCACTGGGTCTCCCGGATCGCGGTCACGACCTGCATCGACCAGCTCCGGGCGCAGAAGCGCCGGCCGGAGTTCCGCTGGGCCGACCTGTCGGAAAATGAGGCCGAGGTGCTTGACCACGTGCTCACCGACGAGCGCGACGTGACGCCCGGCGACGCCCTCGCGGCCCGCGAGCTCGTCCACAAGCTGCTCGACCAGCTCAAGCCCGACGACCGTCTCGTCATCCAATTGCTCGACCTCGACCAGAAAACCATTGCCGAGATCAGCGCGCTGACCGGGTGGAACCAGACCCTCGTCAAGGTGCGGGCCTTCCGCGCCAGACGGAAATTGCAAAAGCTGTTCCGGGAACTACAAAGCAAGGAGAAGTCATGAACTCATTCGACCGCCAATGGCAGAAACTCACCGCCCTCGCGCGCTCGGCCCCCGTCGAGCCCGGCGCGGCGCCGCATGGCTTCGCCACGCGCGTGGCGGCACAGGCCGCGGCGGCGCCCGCCCTCGGTCCGTGGGCGGCCTTCGAGCACTTCGCGCTGCGCGGTCTCGTGGTCGCGGCGGCGTTCGGCGTGGCCGCGATCGCCTTCAATTACTCCAGCCTCATGTCCGACCAGTCCGACGACTACGCCAGCGCCGACACGGTGGGCGAACTCCTCGACCTCTCCTGATGAACCAGCCCTGGAAAATGGTCCTGCTGCTCACCGGCATCTTTATCGCCGGCGGGGTGACGGGCGCGTTTGTCACCCTGAAGGTCGTGCGCGAGAAGTTCGCGCAGCGCCCGATGCCCGAACAGTGGGCGCCGATGCACCTGAAGCGCCTGGCCGAGCGCCTCGACCTGAAGCCGGAGCAGATGGAGCAGCTCCGTCCGATCATCAAGCGCAACATGGACGAGCTGAACCGGCTGCGCACCTATGCCATGGGCGAGACCAAGGTGGTCTTCGAGCGCATGGAGCGCGAGGTGGGCGAGAAGCTCACACCGGAGCAGCGCACCAAGTTTGAGCAGATGAACAAGGAATTCCGCGAACGCGCCCGGAAGTTCGGCGCCGACCGCCAGGGCGGCCCGGGTGGTCCGCGCAACGAGCGCGGGGAACGCGAGCGCCCGATGGGGGGAAAGGACAAGCCCCCGGGCGATAAGCCGGCCGGCGAGAAGCCCCCCGCCCCGGACAAGCCGCCGGGCAACTAGGGCGGATTGGCTTGAGGTGGAACCGGACCTTCCGCCGTCGCCAAGGCTAAGGCGGACAGGCCGGGCCGGTTTTCGCAGATTCATTCGCGGTGGGTTCGATACCCCGGGGCTGGCCCCGGCTTGGTGTGGACGTAGCCACGAGCGTGAGCGAGTGGTGATTCGTCCACTCGCTCACGCTCGTGGCTACCAGGCTGAGCTGAAAGGATTGATGAGCATTGGGATTGTTTCGGCAAATGCCCCGGAGCTTGCTCGGGGGATCTTTACTTGTCAGACCGTTCCTGAGGCCGGGTGCCACCTTGCCGATGTTTTAATTTTAGTTGCGCACCGAGGGGTGCGACCTACGTTCCGCCTTGGCCAGGCGCCATGCATGCGCAGGCGCGTGAACCCCGCCAGGGCCGGAAGGCAGCAACGGTGACGACGTCCTGCCAGTGCCGTGGATTGCCTGGCCACTTTGTTTGCACGGCTGGAAGCGGTAATCGTGGTCGGCGGCGAATTCCGGCTGGCGCTCATTCAATTTTCCGCCTTCAACTTCCAACCGCTTGTCCTCCGCCTACCAAGTCATCGCCCGCAAGTGGCGCCCGCAGACATTCGACGACGTCGTGGGGCAGGACCATGTGGTCCGGACACTGAAGAACGCCATCGCCCGCCACCGCATCGCGCACGCCTACCTGTTCGTCGGCCCGCGCGGCACGGGCAAGACGAGCACCGCGCGCATCTTTGCCAAGGCCCTCAACGTCACCAACGGCCCGAAGGCCGACTTCGACGTCAACGACCCGATCGCCCTGTCCATCGCCGACGGCTCGTGCCTCGACGTCATCGAGATCGACGGCGCCTCGAACAACGGCATCGAGCAGGTGCGCGAGCTGCGCGACACCGTCCGCTACGCGCCGGCGCAGGGCAAATACAAGGTCTACATCATCGACGAGGTGCACATGCTCTCGAACCAGGCGTTCAACGCGCTGCTCAAGACCCTCGAGGAGCCGCCGGCGCACGTGAAGTTCATCTTCGCCACGACCGACGTCCAGAAGGTGCTCCCAACCATCATCTCGCGCTGCCAGCGCTTCGACCTGAAGCCGATCCCGAGCGAGCTCATCGTGCAGCGCCTGAAAAAGATCGCCGTGGCGGAGAAGATCAAGGTGAGCGACGCCGCGCTGGCCAGCATCGCCCGCATGGCCGACGGCGGCATGCGCGACGCGCAGTCGATCTTCGACCAGATGATTTCCTTCTGCGGCAGCGAGGTCGGCGAGGCCGACGTGCTCGACGTCTACGGGCTCGTCGCGGCCGACAAGATCGCCGCGCTGGCCGCCGCGCTCGCGGCGGGCGACCACAAGAAGATCGTCAGCCTCGTGGACGATGCCGACGAGAACGGCCGCGATCTTTACCGGCTGCTCGTGGATGTGCAGACCCACGTGCGCGACGCGCTGCTCCACTCCATCGCCAAGGGCGGCAGCAGCGACCTGCTGGGCACGCCGATGACGACGGAGCAGCTGACCCGCCTGCTCGACGGCCTGCGCGAGGGCGAGCACGGCGTGAAGCACGGCCTGTCCGAGAAGATCAATTTCGAGGTGGCGCTGCTCAAGGCCGTCGAGGCCAGCCGCGCCCGCGCGATCGATTCGCTCATCAAGGAAATCGCGACAATGGCGGACAGCCTGCCCGGGGACGGCTCAAAAAAAAACGACTGACGGCCGCGCCTGAGGGCGCGGAGGCGGGAGGCGAGAGGCGGGAGGCGGGAGGCAAAGCCATTGAGGAAGACGAGGCCCCAGCCAGCGCCATCGCGCCCGATGCTCCGGCCGGACCTTCGTCCGAGGAGGAAACGGCTTTTCTCGCGCAGGAACGCGAGATGGGCATCGTGACGCCGACGCTGGAACACACCGAAGGGCCGGAGGAGCCGAAGACCGACCTGCCGCCGATGGAGGATCTGGTGAAGCGGATCCCCGCGCCGGCGCGCGAGCTGATGGAGGAGTTGTTCCGCGCGCGGTTCGTGACCGTGAAGCGGATGCCGAAGTCGGCGCTCAAGTAGCCGGCCCGACCGGCCAGTGGTCGCCGAGGGGTTGCAGGCCGTCATGCGCCCGCGAGTAGAGGTAGGTTTGCGCCGACCCGGCGAGATGGTTGGGCGCGAGGAGGACGTCGATGCGTTCGTAGTGCCCCTCGTCCAGGCCCTCCAGCTGGTCGAGTTCGGCCAGGCAGGTGTCGTCCACCACCCAGAGTTCGCCGGTCACGCCGGCGGTGTCGCCCGGCGCGCGGACCATCCCCGGGTAATCGCCGAGCGAGTAAAGCGTGAAGCCCGGTGCGGTGCGCGCCTCGCCGAGGAAACGCTGCCGGGCGAGAAAGGCGTGGTTGGAGCCGCCGCGCTTCAGCGTGCCATAAACGAAGACGCAGGTCATGGCTTGGGTGCGGCCGTCGAAGCCTCGACGACGAGCGCGGTGATGTTGTCGCGGCCGGCGCGTTCGAGGGCGGCGGTGATGAGGCGCTGGGCTACCGGAGTGGCGTCAGCGGGGGCGCGGGTCATTTCCTCGAGTTGGCGGTCCCACAGGCCCTCGATGAGGCCGTCAGTGCAGAGCAGGAAGCGGTCGCCCGGCCCGCAGGGGAGCACCCCGCATTGCGGGTCGATGAACTGGTGTTCCGCCCCGAGGGATTGGTGGAGGGCGTTGCGCATCGGGTGGGCGCGGGCCTCGCGCTCGTTGATCTTCCCCTGACGACGCAGCCAGCCGACGTGGCTGTGGTCGTGCGTGAGCTGGGTCAGCCCGCCGGCGGGCGGCAGGTGGTAGAGCCGGCTGTCGCCGATGTGGCCGAAATACATCCAGCCGGGCGTGAGCCAGCAGAGGGTGAGGGTGGTGCCCATGCCGCGGCATTCCTCGTAGGACTCGCCGAGCTTGATGAGGTCGTCGTGAATGGCGTGGAACAGCTCGGTCAGGATCCGGTCGTAGCCGCTCGCCGGGCCCGGCGCGGCGGTGCGGAAGCCCTTCGGCAACAGGTGCGTGATCTTGTCCTTGGTGATGCGGCTGGCGAACTCGCCGGAGTTGGCGCCGCCCATGCCGTCGCTGACGGCAAAGACGAAGTCCGTCTTCGCCAGCGAGGCGTCGCCGTTCTTGCCGAGGTAGCGGGCCTCGCGGCTGTCGAATTCGAGCGCGAGGAAGGTGTCCTCGTTGTTCGGGCGGACATGGCCCCGGTGGCTCAGGCCCGACCACTGCAGAATGGGCGGCGGCGTGCCCTGGCCGATGGCGTGCGGGTCGAGGATGGCCGCGAACTCAAAATCGATGATGCAGAACCGCCCGTCGGTCTTGCGGTAGGTGATGTTGCGGATCTCGGGGTCGTCGTGGCGCACGCCGAAGCCTTCGAGCTCGGTGAAGAGCTCCTTCAGCCGCTCCGGGTTGACCTGGTCGACGCGCGAGCCGCAGTTGCTGGTGGTGATCTTGAGGGTGGACTCGTCGGATTCCAGCAGGCGCGGAACAAAGCCGCAGCCCCGCGATTCGAGGTAGCGGAGCACCCGCACCTCGTTCTCAAAGCGCACGTAGGCCTCGGCGCCGCGGAAGGTCTTGTGGACCTGGCCGTCGTAGCCGATGCGCACCAAGGCGCGCTGGGTGTCTTTGACCTCGTGCATTACGCAAGGGCCAACATCCAGTCCCGGCCGTGGGAGGCAAGTGCGGGATTTTCCGCCGCTGGGCGCGCCCGGGCCGGGTTGTTGTAAAACCTGAGTCATCTGCCCAAATTCTCTTTGCCTCTGGCATGTGAGGTGCTGAATTGGCCCGCAGGTTCGATTGTCTTCCTGGCTGCGTTCCGCCGCCGGGATCCGGTTGATCCGCTACCTCTCCCACAACCCGAAAAATTATGGCTAAATACAAATTGGAATACATCTGGCTCGATGGCTACACGCCGCTGGCCAGCCTGCGCAGCAAGACCCAGATCAAGGAATTCGCCAGCTTCCCGAAGCTCGAGGACCTTCCCGCGTGGGGCTTCGACGGCAGCTCGACGCAGCAGGCCGAGGGCAAGAGCTCGGACATCGTGCTCAAGCCGGTCGCCTCCTTCCCGGACTCGACGCGCAAGAACGGCGTGCTCGTGATGTGCGAGTGCTACCAGCACACCGGCGTGGCCAGCCCGTCGAATTCCCGCGCCACCATCCCGGATGATCCGGACACCTGGTTCGGCTTCGAGCAGGAATATTTCTTCTACAAGGATGGCGCCCCGCTCGGCTTTCCGAAGGACGGCTTCCCGGCCCCGCAGGGCCCGTATTACACCGGCGTCGGCTACAAGAACGTGGGCTGCATCGCCCGCGAGATCGTCGAGAAGCACATCGACATCTGCCTGGATGCCGGGATCAACCTCGAGGGCATCAACGCCGAGGTGGCGAAGGGCCAGTGGGAATTCCAGATCTTCGGCAAGGGCTCCAAGAACGCCGCCGACCAGATGTGGGTCGCCCGCTACATTCTCACCCGCCTGGGCGAGGCCTACGGCGTCGACATCGAGTGGCGCTGCAAGCCCATCCTCGCCCCCTTCCAGCAGCCGCTGGACTGGAACGGCTCCGGCATGCACTCGAACTTCTCCACGAAGTTCATGCGCGAGACCGGCGGCAAGGACTACTTCGAGAAGCTGATGGCCGCCTTCAACCAGTATCGCGACGAGCATATTGCCGTCTACGGTCCGGAGAACCACCTCCGCCTCACCGGCCTGCACGAGACGCAGTCGATCGACAAGTTCAGCTACGGTCTCGCCGACCGCGGCGCGTCGGTCCGCATGCCGCACAGCTTCGTCAACGCGGGCTACAAGGGCTACCTGGAGGACCGTCGTCCGAACTCCGCCGCCGACCCGTATCTGGTCGCCGGCCGGATCCTCAAGACGATCCAGACCGTGCCGACGAAGTAAGCGCTCCGCCCTTTGCGGTCCACGCCCGCAACTTCAGCCGCCCGCCCGCAAGGCCGGGCGGCTTTTTTGCGTCCGAAAAAAGCCGCGCCTCGCGGCGCGGCTTGAAGCAGGAGTGGGGTGCTTGGGCGCTTATTTCAGCGCCGCGGTGTAGTTCGCCTCGGCGGCGTCCCAGTCCACGATGTTCCAGAAGGCGGCGATGTAGTCCGGGCGGCGGTTCTGGTAGTTCAGGTAGTAGGCGTGCTCCCAGACATCGAGCGCGATGACCGGTTTGCCCTCGATCCCGGCGACGGCCTTGCCCATCAGCGGGCTGTCCTGGTTGGCCGTGGAGCCGACGGCGAGCTTGCCGCCGTTGACAGTGAGCCAGGCCCAGCCGGAGCCGAAGCGGGTGGCGCCGGCCTTGGCGAAGTCTTCCTTGAACTTGGCGAAGCCGCCGAGTTCGGCGTCGATCGCCGCGGCGAGCTTGCCCTTGGGGGCGCCGCCCTTGCCGGGACCGATCACGGTCCAGAAGAACGAGTGGTTGCTGTGGCCGCCGGCGTTGTTGCGCACGCCGCCACGGATGGCCTCGGGCACCTTCGCCAGGTCGGCGATCAGCGCGTTGACGTCGAGTGCGAGCAGCGCGGGCTGGTCCTTCAGGAGATTCGTGGCGTTGGTGATGTAGGCCTGGTGATGCTTGTCGTGATGGATCTCCATCGTCTTCGCATCAATGTGGGGCTCGAGGGCGTTGTTGGCGTAGGCCAGTTTGGGAAGTTCGTATGCCATAATCGTGGTGGGTTGAGTGAGTGAACTAGAGTAGACCAATTTGCACGTGTTGGGTTGCCCGTCAACTGCCAGAAGTATCATGGTATTTGGAGGGTCCAACTCCCGCTGGGCCGCGGCCCGTCAGGAGACGGGCCCTCCCTCAGTCCTCCAATCTCTTCAATTTGAAGTAGGCGCGGATCAGCTCAAGCGACGGTTTCTCCAGCACGCCGCGGGCAATCTCGAGGTGATGGTTCGATTGCGGCAGGCCGTTGAGATCGGTGGCGCCGCCGAGGCAGCCCATCTTCGGGTCGGGCACGGCGTAGACCACGCGCTTGAGCCGCGACATCAGCGTCGCCCCCGAGCACATCGGGCAGGGCTCCTTCGTCACGTAAAGCGTCGCACCGGTCAGTCGCCAGTCGCCGACGGCCTTGGCGGCCTGGCCGAGCGCGAGGATCTCGGCGTGCGCGGTCGGATCACGCGTGCTGTCGCGCTGGTTGTGCGCGGCGGCGATGATTTCGCCGTTGAGCTCGATCACGGCGCCGATGGGCACCTCGTCCTGCCGCCACGCGTCGATCGCGAGGTTGTAGGCCTGCCACATGTAAAACTCGTCGTCCCGCTGCAGTTGCGACGGGAAGACCTTTTCAAACGGACAGGGGAGGGTCGGGCGGCTGGAATCCATGCGGCTGCGGAAAGCCTTGACTACGGAGGGAATTCCCCAGTTACAAGGGGCTTTTATTAGACCATCCTGCATGACCAAAACCAGCCAGCCCATCACCTCCAACCATGTCTGACGGCAAAGTGATTGAAGTAGAGGGCAAGATAACGACCGTGCTCCCGGGCACGATGTTTCGCGTGCAGCTGACCAACGGCCACATGGTCCTGGCCCACATCTCCGGCAAGCTCCGCAAGCACTTCATCAAGATCGCCGCCGGCGACATGGTGAAGATGGAGATGAGTCCCTACGACCTCGACAAGGCGCGCATCACCTACCGCATCCGCGAGCAGAACGCCCCGCCGCCCGGCCCGCGCCGGCCGCGCCGCTACTGATCGTCCGGCCCGCCATGAAGAAGGGGCGCGATCCACGCCGAGAGATCGACCACATCGCGCTCGCCCCGGAGGATTTCCAGGAGGAGATCCGCTCCTACCTCAACACGATCACGCTGGAGCGCGGCCTTGCGCGCAACACCGAGGTCGCCTACCGCGACGACCTGGTCCAGGCCGCGATCCTCCTGAAAAAGCTCGGCGCGGCGAACTGGAAGAAGGTCACGCCGAAGCATCTGACGGCCTGGCTCCATTCGCTGAGCGACCAGTTCAGCGGCGCCACGCAAGCCCGCAAGCTCACGGCGATGCGGATGCTCTGCCGCCACCTCGTGCGCGAACACGTGCGCGACGACGACCCGACCGAATTGCTCGCCGGACCGAAGATCCGCCGCAAATTGCCCGAGACGCTCTCGACCGGCGAAATGCAGAAACTGCTCAACGCGCCGACGGGCCTCGACGCCTACTCGATCCGCGACCGTGCGATGCTGGAGCTGGTTTACTCGAGCGGTCTCCGGGCGAGCGAAGTCTGCGGGCTCAACCTCCAGCAGGTGGACCTCGAGCACGGCTTCGTCCGCGTCTTCGGCAAGGGTTCGAAGGAGCGCGTCGTCCCGCTCGGCGCGAAGGCCCGCGACGCCGTCGCCGCCTACCTCGGCTCGGCGCGCCCGCGCTTCCTGAAGCCGAAGACCGGCAGTGAGCTCTTCCTCACCGAGCGCGGCAAGGCGATGTCGCGCAAAACGCTCTGGGTGATGGTCAAGTCGGCCGCCGCGCGCGCCGGCCTCGACAAGAACGTGAAGCCCCACCTGCTGCGCCATTCGTTCGCCACGCACCTGCTCGGCGGCGGCGCCGACCTGCGCGCCATCCAGGAAATGCTCGGCCACGCCAGCATCGGCACGACGCAGATCTACACGGCGGTCGAATCCTCCCGCCTGCTCGACCAGCATGCGCGGCACCATCCGCGCAACAAGTCCGCCAAGTAGCCGCCCGGGCTTGCGCTCCGCGGGCGGAAGCGGTTGAGTGTCGCCGCCGTTCCCCTCCCAACCCGACCCGCGTAATCCATGCACAAAGGCCGACTCGAAGCGTTCAGCGATGGCGTGATCGCCATCATCATCACGATCATGGTGCTGGAGATGAAGGTGCCGCACGGCACCGACCTCGGCTCGCTCGCGGACACCCTGCCGGTGTTCCTCAGCTACGTGCTCAGCTTCGTCAACGTCGGCCTCTACTGGAACAACCACCACCACCTCTTCCAGGCGGTCAAGCAGGTCAACGGCGCCGTCCTCTGGGCCAACCTCCACCTGCTCTTCTGGCTCTCGCTCTTTCCCTTCACGACCGGCTGGATGGGCGAGAACCACGTCGCGACGTGGCCCGTCGCGGTCTACGGCATGGTGCTGTTTATGGCGGGCTTCGCGTATTTCATGCTCGTCCGCGTGCTGCTGGCCCAGCACGGCGCCGATTCGGCGCTCGCCCGGGCCATCCAGTCCGGCTTCAAGGAAAGGCTTTCGATCGTGATCTACCTCGCGGCGATCGGGCTCTCGTTCCTCAACCCGTGGCTCGGCATCGCCGGCTACGTCAGCGTCGCGGTCATGTGGCTGGTGCCCGACCGGCGGATCGAGCGCAGCCTCGACCGCCCGTAGCGACCCGCCGGCCCCGGCGTTTTCCGGTGGCGCTGCGGCGGGGAAGGGTGTAGGACTCGGCGCGATTCACCCCTGCCGGCCGCCCGACCCATCCCCGTTCCCCCTCCCATGTCCGCGAGCAGTTTTGTCTCCCCCAGCGAACAAATCGAAATCCATCTGCCGGACGGCCGCACCCTGCGCGGCCCGCGCGGCGCCCCGGTCGGGCTGCTGCTGGCCCCCCTGATGACCGACGGGGCCGCGCCGCTGGTCGGCGCCGTCATCAACGGCGAGCTGCACGAGCTCACGCGGCCGATCCACAAGGAGGCCGACGTCCGCCCCGTCACCATGGCCGAGGCCGACGGCGCGCGGATCTACCGCCGCTCGCTGATCTTCCTGCTGCAGGCCGCCGTGGCCCGGCTCTTCCCCAAGGCCGAGCTGTTCGTCAACCATGCGCTCACTTCGGGCGGCTATCTCTGCCATGTGCGCGAGCTCCCGGTGTTCGGCCCGGCCGAGATCGCGGCCGTCGAGGCGGAAATGAAGCGGCTTGTCGCCGCCGACCTGCCCTTCGTCCGGCGCGACATCCCCGTGGCCGAGGCCATCGAGTATTTCGAGGGGCGCGGCCTGCAGGACAAGGTCCGGCTGCTGCGCCACCGGCTCCGGCCCGTGATTTCGCTCTACGATCTCGGCGGCTACGGCGATTTTCCCCACGGCTACCTCGTGCCCGCGACCGGCTACCTCCGCTGGTTCGAGCTGACGCCGATGAACGCCGGCTTTGTGCTCCGCTACCCGCGGCAGCACACGCCGACCCATATCCCGCCGCCGGCGGAATCGCCGAAGCTGCTTGCGACGTTCAGCCAATATGGCGACTGGCTCAACCGCCTCGGGATCGGCGCGGCCGGGTCGCTGGCCGACGCCATCGTGGCCAAGCGCGGCCACGAGATCGTGCTGGTGTCCGAGGCCCTGCACGAGCACCACGTGGCCGCCATCGCGCGGCAGATCGCCGACCGGCGCGACGGCGCGCGGCTCGTGCTCATCTCCGGCCCCTCGTCGTCGGGCAAGACCACGTTCTCCCGCCGGCTCGCCGTGCAGCTGCTCGCGTTGGGCTTGTCGCCCTTCGCGCTGGAGCTGGACAATTATTTCGTCGAGCGCGAGCTCACGCCACGCGACGCCGCCGGCAAACTCGACTACGAGACCATCGACGCGCTCAAGCTCGACCAGCTCGCCGACCACCTGCGCGGCCTGCTCGCTGGCGAGGAGGTGCAGCTGCCGCGCTACAGCTTCCAACTCGGCCGGCAGGAGCCGGGCGCGGTCGTCAAGTTGCGCCCCGGCCAGATCATCCTGCTGGAGGGCATCCACGGCCTGAACCCGCGCCTCGTGCCGCCGGAGGTCGCGGCGCAGTCCTTCAAGGTCTACGCCTCGGCGCTCACCCAGCTCAACCTCGACCGCCACAACCGCGTCTCGACCACCGACACACGCCTCATCCGCCGCATCGTGCGCGACGCCCGCGACCGCGGCTACAACGCCGCGGACACCATCGGCCGCTGGGAGTCCGTCCGCCGCGGCGAGAAGCTCCACATCTTCCCGCACCAGGAGAACGCCGACGTCATGTTCAACTCGGCGCTCGTCTACGAGCTGGCCGCGCTGCGCCCGCTGGTCGAGCCGCTGCTGCGCCAGGTGCCGCACGGGACGCCGGAGCACGTCGAGGCGGTGCGCCTGCTTTCGCTGCTGCAGTGGTTCGCGCCGCTGGACTGCGCGTGCGTGCCGGAAAACTCCATCCTCCGCGAGTTCATCGGCGGCTCGAGCCTGAAGGATTTCAAACACTGGGGCGGCTGAGGCCGGCGCGGCAAATGCAGGCTTTTGCGGCGCGCAGTTTTCCGCTACGTTCGCCGCCATGAACGAACCCCCAGCCCACGCCGAGAACGTCCGCCTGTCCGCCGCCGCGATCACCGCGGCCTGCGCCGGGCTCAAGCCGAAGATCGCCATCATCCTTGGCTCGGGCCTCGGCGGACTCGCGGCCAAAGTCGCGGGCGCCGTTACCCTGGCTTACCAGAGCCTGCCGGGGTTCCCCGTGCTTACGGTCGCGGGCCACGCGGGCCAGCTGATCATCGGCCAGCTCAACGGGGTGCCGGTCATCGTGCTGAACGGCCGCAAGCATTTCTACGAGACGAACGACTCCTACCCGCTGAAGACCATGATCCGCGCGGTGCATGCCGCGGGCGCCGAGACACTCTTCCTCTCGAACGCCGCGGGCAGCCTGCGGGCGCACATCGGCGTCAGCGAGCTCATGCTCATCACCGACCACATCAATTTTCTCGGCCTCAACCCGCTCGTCGGCCCGAATGACGACACCTTTGGCCCGCGCTTCTTCCCGGTGGCCGACGCGTGGGACAAGGAACTCGGCGCGAAGGTCAAGGCCGTCGCGAAACAAAACAGCATCACGCTCCACGAGGGCGTTTACGTGGCGTTCCGCGGACCGTCGTTCGAGACCCCGGCCGAGATCCGCATGGCGCAGGGCTGGGGCGGCGACGCCGTCGGCATGTCGAGCGTGCCTGACTGCCTGATCGCGCGGCATTGCGGCATGAAGGTCGTGGGCGTCTCCTGCATCACCAACATGGGCGCGGGCCTCTCGGATGAAAAACTTTCGCACGCGCACACGCTCGCGAACGCCGCGAAGGGCGCCGGGGCCTTCGAGCGCCTCGTCCTCGCGGCGGTGAAAGTGCTCTGAGCCTTCCGGGATTGGCCGGGTCGCCCGGGCGCGCAATGCCCGCTCGACTCGGTTGCGAACCTCCCTTAGCCAATTTTCAACCTGCCCCGTCTCGCTGCTCCCGGTGCAAGAGCGGCTGGCAACCTTCCATCCCCGTCACCATGAAACGACTGCTGCCCCTGTTCCTCACGATCCTCCTCCTGCCCGCGCTCGCGGCCCAGACCGCCGAGCCCGCGAAGGCGGCGGACAAGCCGGCCGAAAAACCCGCAACCAATGCGGCCGACAAGCCCGCGGACAAACCGGAGAGTCCGTTCAAGTCCGACACCTTCGAGAACCTCAAACTGCGCGAGATCGGTCCGGCCGTCACCTCCGGCCGCATTGTGGACCTCGCGGTCGTTCCCGGCCGGCCGAGCAACTGGTATGTCGCGGTGGCCTCGGGCGGGGTCTGGAAGACCGTCAACGCGGGCATCACCTGGACCCCGGTGTTCGACGGCGAGGGCTCGTATTCCATCGGCTGCGTCACGCTCGATCCCAACAACCCGCACGTCGTCTGGGTCGGCACCGGCGAAAACAACTCACAGCGCAGTGTCAGCTACGGCGACGGCGTCTACAAGTCGCTGGATGGCGGCGCCACCTGGGTCAACACCGGTCTGAAAACCTCCGAGCACATCGGCAAGATCGTCGTCGATCCGCGGAATTCCGACGTCGTTTACGTCGCCGCACAGGGTCCGCTCTGGAATGCGGGCGGCGAGCGCGGCGTTTTCAAGACCACCGACGGCGGCAAAACCTGGAAGGCGTCGCTGACCATCTCCGAGGACACCGGTGCCTCCGACCTGTGGATGGATCCCCGCGATTCGAACATCCTCTACGCCACCTCCTATCAGCGCCGCCGCCATGTTTTCGGCATGGTGCACGGCGGTCCCGAGGGTGCCATCTGGAAGTCCACCGACGCCGGCGCCAGCTGGCGCAAGGTGGGGAAAGGGATCCCCAAGGCGGACCTCGGCCGCATCGGCCTGGCCGTTTCCCCGGTCGATCCCGATGTGGTCTACGCCCTCATCGAGACCACCGAGGCCAAGGACCGCGGCACCTACCGCTCGACTGATCGCGGCGAGAGCTGGACCCGCGTCGGCGACTACAGCCCCAACGGCCCGCAGTATTACCAGGAACTCTTTCCCGACCCGAAGAAAGTCGATCGCGTCTACTCCGTCGACACCTTCAACCACGTGACCGAGGACGGCGGCAAGACCTGGAAGCGGCTGCCCGAGAAATTCAAGCACGTGGACAACCACATCATGTGGATCGACCCCGCCAACACCGACCACCTCCTCAACGGCAACGACGGCGGCGTCTATGAAACGTGGGACCGGGGCATGAACTGGGAGTTCAAGGCCAACCTGCCCGTCGCCCAATTCTACCGCGTGGCCCTGGATGAATCCAAGCCCTTCTACAACGTCTACGGCGGCACGCAGGACAACTTCTCCCTCGGCGGCCCGTCGCGCACCACCACCGTGCACGGCATCCTCAACTCCGACTGGTTTGTCACCACCGGCGGGGACGGTTTCTTCAGCGCCATCGACCCGGTTGACCCGAACATCGTCTACGCCGAGTCGCAGAACGGCGGCCTCGTCCGCCACGACCGCAAGACCGGCGAACAGATGGACATCCAGCCGCAGCCGGCGCCGGGCGAGGCGGCGAGCCGCTGGAACTGGGATGCCCCGGTGAAGATCAGCCCGCACTCGCACACCCGCCTCTACTTCGCCTCGCAGCGCGTCTACCGCAGCGACGACCGCGGCGACCACTGGACTCCGGTCAGCCCGGACCTCACCCGCCAACTCAACCGCGACAACCTCAAGATGATGGGCCGCGTCTGGAGCGCCGACGCCGTCGCGCGCCACACCTCCACCTCCTTCTACGGTAACATCGTCTCCTTCGCCGAGTCCGCGAAAACCGAGGGCCTCCTCTACGCCGGCACCGACGACGGCCTCATCCAGGTCTCGGAGGACGGCGGCAAGAACTGGCGCAAGCAGGACGGGTTCACCGACGTGCCCGACACGACCTTCGTCTCCGACCTCGAGCCCTCGCCGCATGACGCCGCGACCGTTTACGCCACCTTCGACAACCACAAGCGCGGCGACTTCAAACCCTATGTCCTCAAGAGCGCCGATCGCGGCCGCACCTGGGCGTCCGTCGCCGGCGACCTGCCGGTGCGCGGAACCGTCTACACCATCGCCGAGGACCCGGAGAAAGCCGGCCTGCTCTACGCCGGCACCGAGTTCGGCCTCTATTTCTCCCCGGACGACGGCAAACGCTGGATCCAGCTGAAGGGCGGGATGCCGGTGATCGCCGTGCGTGACCTCGCCATCCAGAAGCGCGAGGGCGACCTCGCCATCGCGACCTTCGGCCGCGGTTTCTTCATCCTCGACGACCTGACCCCGATCCGCCGCGCCACCGACGAGCTGCTCGCCCGCGAGGCCACGCTGCTGCCGGTCAAGAAGGCCTGGATGTTCATCCCCAGCCAGCCCCTCGGCCTGCGCGAGAAGGCCTTCCAAGGCGCCGCCTTCTACGCCGCGCCCAACCCGCCGTTCGGCGCCGTCTTCACCTACTACCTCAAGGACGAGCTGAAGACGAAGAAGAACCTCCGGCAGGCCGAGGAGAAAAAGATCGCGGCCAAGGGCGGCGACGTGCCGTTCCCCTCGTGGGACGCGCTGCACCGGGAGGACCGCGAGGAGGAGCCGGCGGTCATCCTCACCGTCACGGATTCCAGCGGCGCCGTCGTGCGCCGCCTCACCGGCCCGGTCAAGGCCGGGTTCCAGCGCGTTGCCTGGGACCTCCGTTCTCCGTCCTCGCGGCCCGTGCAGCCCAAGGCCGCGGACGAAGACGAGGACATTTTCTCACCGCCCCCGCGCGGCCCGCTCGTGCTGCCCGGCAGCTACACCGTCACGCTGGAGAAGCGCGTTGACGGCCAGACGGCGAAGCTGGGTGAACCGGTCACGTTCACCACGGAGATCCTCGGCACGGCCAGCCTGCCGGCGCCCGACCGCGCCAGGGTGCTGGAGTTCGCCCGCAAGACCGCGCGGCTGCAGCGCGCCGTGTTCGGGTCGGTGGAACTCGCCAAGGAGACGCACAAGCGGTTCGATTTCCTTGCCCGCGGCCTCGCCGACACCCCCGCGGCCCCGGCGGCCCTGCTCGCCCGCGCCAAGGAGCTCGACCAGCAACTGAAGGACCTCGAGGTGGCGTTGAACGGGGACAAGGTGCTCGCGAAATACCAGCAGCCCGGGCCGGAATCCATCACCGACCGGGTGCAGCGCATCGTCGAGTCGATGTGGTATTCGACCTCGGCGCCAACCGGCACCCTGACGCTCGAATACGATTTCGCCGCCCAGGAATTCGCCCCGATTCTCGCCAGGCTGAAAACGCTCGTCGAGACCGACCTCAAGGACCTCGAGTCCAAGGTCGAAGCCGCCGGCGCGCCATGGACGCCCGGCCGCGTCCCGGCGTGGAAGAAGGAATAGCCCGGATGCCCCGCGAGTCCATTTTCGCCGCGGCCGGCCGGCCATGGTAAACCTTGGCCGGCTTGGAGCATGAACGGCTTTTTCAGCCTCGGTGACTGGATCGTTATTGTCGCCTACCTCGGCGGGATCGTCGGCCTCGGGCTCTGGTTCGGGCGCGACCAGCACAACACGCGCGACTATTTTCTCGGCAGCCGCAGCATCCCGTGGTGGGGCATCGGTCTGTCGATCGTCGCGGCCGAGACCAGTGCGCTGACGATCATCGGCGTACCGGCCATCGCCTACGGCGGCAACATCATGTTCCTGCAGATGATCGTGGGCTACGTGATCGCGCGGCTCCTGCTCGCGGCCTACGTGGTGCCGCACTACTTCAGTGGCGAGATCTACTCGCCCTACCAGTTGCTCGAGCGGCACCTCGGCCGCGGACCGCGACGGCTGGCGGGTGCGTGTTTCCTTTTCCTGGAAACACTGGCCGCGGGCGTGCGCGTTTATGTCGCCTGCATTCCCATCCGGCTGATGCTGGGCGAAACCGTTTGCAGCCTCGGCGGGCTGGTCGACCCGATCCTCGGCGCCATCGGGCTCTTTGTCGGCCTCTCCCTGATCTACACCTACATCGGCGGTGTGAAGGCCGTGATCTGGACCGACGCCGTGCAATTCGGCCTGTTCCTGCTCGGCGGACTCTTTGCTCTCTTCTACATCCCGACCCTCGTGGATGGCGGCCTCGGCGCCGTGATCCACCAGGCGGCCGCCGCGGGCAAACTCGAGTGGCTGAACCTCCATTTCAGCTTCTCCGCGCCTTTCAACCTCTGGATGGGCGTCCTCGGCGGCACGGTGCTCGTGCTCTCCACCCACGGGGCGGAGCAGCTCATCGTTCAGCGCGTGCTCGCCTGCCGCAGCGTGGCCGAGGGCCGGCGCGCGCTCGTGCTGAGCGCGGTGCTGATCTTCCCGCTGTTCCTAATCTTCCTGCTCGTGGGCGTGATGCTCTGGGTGTTCTACCAGTCGCATCCGTTCCAGATTGCGCTGCCGGAGGGGCGGCCGGGCATCAAGTCTGTCGATTTCATCTTCCCTGTCTTCATGCTCACGGAGGTGCCGCATATTTTGAAGGGTTTCCTGATCGTCGCAATCCTCGCCGCCGCGATGTCCTCGATCAGCTCGGCGCTCACGGCGCTGGCGTCGGTGTCGACGATGGACTTCGTGCAGCCGGCGCTGAAGCACCGGAGCGAGGCGTTCTTCCTGAAGTTTTCCAAATACTCGACGGTCTTCTGGGCCGCGGCACTCGTGCTCGTCGCCTTCCTGACGCGCGAAGTGCAGTTCGTGCTCAACGCCGCGTTCTCGCTGCGCGGCCTGACGAGCGGTGCGCTGCTCGGCGGGCTGCTCCTGGCACTGTTCGCGCGCGGCGTGGGCCCGCGGGCCGCCATGGCCGGCATGATCGCCTCCCTGCTCGTGATGAATGCGCTCTACTGGCCGCCGAACATCGCGGCACTTCGCGAGGGCTGGCTGCGGGTTTTCGGCGGCGAGATCTTCTGGCCGTGGTTCACGCTCATCGGCACCAGTGTGACGCTGGGCGTCGCGTGGCTCGTGAAGACCGTCTGGCCGGAGGCGGCCAGGCCGCCTAGCTGAACATCAGCCGGCAGATGATGACGGAGGCAATGACGCTCATGAGGTCGGCACTCAGGCCGGCGACGACGGCGTGGCGGGTCCGGCGCACGGCGACCGAGCCGAAATAGACGGCGAGGACGTAAAAGGTCGTCTCCGTGCTCCCATAGATGGTGCCCGCCATGCGCACCGTGAGCGAATCGGGCCCGAGCCGCGTCACAAGTTCCGTGAACAACCCGGTGGTGGCGCTGCCGCTGAGCGGGCGAACGAGGACCATGGGCAGCAGGTCGGGCGGGAAACCGAGGGGCGTCAGGACGGGGGCCAGCAGGCTCTTGAGCGCCTCGATGCCGCCGGCGCCGCGGAACATCCCGATGGCGACGAGGATCGCGACGAGAAACGGGATGACCCGCAGCGAAACCTGGAAGCCCTCCTTGGCGCCCTCGACGAATTCCTCGTAAACCTTGACGCCGCGCAGCGAGGCGTAGAGCGGAAAGAAGAGGAGCATGAACGGCACGGCCAGAAGGGAAAGCGTGCCGACGGCGCGCACGAAGGCTGGTTGCGCCGAGCTGTCCGTCCAGGGCGCGGGAGTGACCGTGGGCGGGAAAAGCCGGTCCTGCAGGTCGGCGGTGAACGCGTGATATCCGGCAGGGTTGATGGTCATCCAGGCGAACAGCGCCGCGAAGCCGGCGAGCATCACGCTGATGGCGAGCGTGCCACGGGCGCTCAGCGGTGCCGGCTCGGGGGTCAGCTCGGACTCGGTCGCGGCCGGGGCGGCACCCGCGGCCGGCGCGACCGCATCCTCGGGGCGGACGCGGAACATCGGCCAGTTCTCCAGCCATTTCGCGACCACCAGGCCGGTCGCGGTGGCGCAGAGGCTGGCGAGCAGGGCGGTGCCGACGATGGCGGTGGGATTCTGCGCGTGCTGGGTGGCAAGGATTGCGATGGCCGTGGTCGGGATCAGCTGGATGCTCGCCGTGTTGATGGCGAGGAAGGTGCACATGGCGTTGGTCGCCGTGCCGGGGACGCGGTTGAGCTTCTCCAAGTCGCGCATGGCGCGCAGCCCGAGGGGCGTGGCGGCGTTGGCCAGCCCGAGCATGTTGGCCGCCATGTTCATGAGCATCGAACCCATCGCCGGATGGTCCGCAGGGACCTCGGGAAAAAGCCGGCGCAGGACGGGCCGCAGGACGAGGGCGATCTTCTGCACGAGGCCGCTGCGCTCGGCGAGGCGCATCATGCCCAGCCACAGCGCCATGATGCCCGCGAGGGGCAGGGCGATCGTCATCACGGCGGTCACGGCGCTCTGGAAGGCGCCCGCGGTCACCTCCGGCAGCCGGCCGGTCGCGCCGCCGATAAGCACGGCCAGCGTGATGAGTCCGAGCCAGAGGTAGTTCAGCATCGGCGGCGAGTTAAGGCGGCCGCCATTTCCCCCGCGAGCGAAAAGCAGCCGGGCGGCCGCGGGCGGCTTCGTTCTTTCCTCCTGCGGGATTCCCCCTTAGCTCACGGGCATGCACGACATCAAGGAACTCCAGCGCCTCGCCTCGCCCGCCGCCAAGCCGCAAGCCCTGGCCTGGGATGGCAAGGCTCTCTGGATGGGCTCGCTGGCGACGCAGCGTCTCTACGCGATCAATCCCACGACCTGGACGGTCAGCTGGGAAACGCCGGCCCCGGGCAAGCCTTGGGGCATGACCGCGTGCAACGGCGAGCTGCGCGTCATCTGCAGCGAGGGGGCCGAGGACCATCGCGTCATCTTGCGCTGCGTGCCGGGGTCGGGGTTTGATGCGAAATTCCGCATCCCGTGTCCGGACTACTGCGGCGCGCAGCTCGGCTGGGATGGCCAGCGGCTGCACGTCAGCCAGTGGTATCCGAAGAAAGTGCTCGGGCTCGGCAAGGCCGGGAAGGTCGAACGGGTGATCATGGCGCCTCACGGCATCTGCGGGCAGGTGATCGTCGATGACATTTTTTACCTCGTGACCACCGATGCCGAGGAGACGAACGAGTATTTCCTGACGCGCATCGACGCCCGCTCCGGCCCGCCGCAGTGGGAGGACATTGCGCGGATCCCCTTCGCGGCGCGCGCCCTCGCTTTCGACGGCAAAAATTTCTGGACCAACCATCGCGAGCAAAACCAGATCGTGTCTTTTGCCCGGCCCTGACGTAGTTCGCGCCTCAGGGCACGTAGGTGATGGTGCGGACCCCGGCGACGCCGGTGACGGTGATGGTGACGCCCCGCGTGTAGAGGGTGGGATAGTTTTCCCCGGCGATAGTGTTGACCGCCTTGACGTAGTTCGTCGCCCCAACGAGGTCGGCATAGGCGACAATGCTGACGCCATTCTCGAGGTAATACTGGTCGGCGGCGGCGGCCAGTTGGCGGATCGGGCACATCACGGCCTTGTCCTGGCTGGAGATGCGAACCTTCCGGAACGCGGAATAGGCGAAGACCGAGAGCACCCCGAGCACGAGCAGCACGATGATGATCTCGCGGCCGGCGAAACCGGTATTCGTGGGCGGTTGCATGGCGGATGGTGCGGTGGCTTAGCCGAGCTTCTGCTTGAAGAACGCGATGGTGCGCGACCACGACAGCTCGGCCGCTGCCTTGTCGTAGCGGGGCGTGGTGTCGTTGTGGAAGCCGTGGTTCACGTTCGGGTAGATGAACGCCTCATACTCGACGCGCGCGGCCTGCAGGGCGGCCTCGTAGGCCGGCCAGCCCTTGTTCACGCGTTCGTCGAGGCCGGCGTAGTGCAGGAGCAGCGTGGCCTTGATCTTCGCGGCGTTCTCCGCGGAAGGCTGGCCGCCGTAGTAGGGCACGGCCGCCTTCACGAGCCCGGGCAGGCGCCAGGCGAGGGTGTTGGCCATGCCGCCGCCGAAGCAGAAGCCCGTCACGCCCATCATGCCGTTGCCGTCGGGGTGGGTGGACAGGAATTTCACCGCCGCGACGAAGTCCTCGGTGATCTTCCTGCCGTCGAGTTTCGCCTGCATCGTCCGGCCGGCGTCGTCGCTGCCCGGGTAGCCGCCGGCCGGATAGAGCGCGTCGGGCGCGAACGCCACGAAGCCGGCGAGCGCCACGCGGCGGGTCACATCCTCGATGTAGGGGTTCAGGCCGCGATTCTCATGCACGACGACCACGCCGGGCAGTTTGCCCTTGGCGCCGGCGGGCTTCGCGAACAGGCCGCGCATCTCGCCGCTGCCGTCGGGCGACGGGTATTTCAAATAGTCGGAGGTCACGCGCAGGTCCTCCTTCGGCACCTCGGCCGCAAAGGCGTATTGCGGGCTGAGCATCTCGAGGAGCGCCACCGCGGTCAGGCCGCCGACGGCAAACTTGGCGGCGCGTTCCAGAAAGCCCCGGCGGTCGATCTGGCCGTGGACGTAGTAATCGTAGATATCGAGCAGCTCCTGGTCGAATTCCCGGGCGGTCGGGCGTTTCATGGCGGTCCTGGGTGGGGGGGTGGAACGGGAAACCAAGGCGAGGAAAGCCGAACCACGCCCGTTGGCAAAACGATTCCCCGTGGAGTTTTTGTCGCTCGCGCCGGGCGAGCCCAAGCTGGCCGCATGAACCATTTCACTTTGTTTCACGTGGCGCTGCGCCGGGTCGGTATCGTGGCGGGGCGGCGGCTCTTCGCGGTGCCGGGTATTTTGGTCGTCAAGCGGTTCCGGCCCGCGGTCCGGGCCGCCTGACCCGGTAGGAGCGCGCGGCAAGGGATGCTCCAAGGCCCGCAAGGCGTGCGGAGCTGGGCCGCCGGCGCAGGCCTATACTCGGGGCATGACTATCAGTTACTTCGCCGGCATCCTGCCGGCCATCGTCTTTCCCGTGGCGACCTTGGCACAAATCGTGCGAATGGTGCGCCAGCGCTCGGCCGCCGGGGTCAGCGTGGCCACTTGGCTGCTCTTCGGTTTCGCGAATGTCGCGATCTATTTCTATGCGGAGCGCTACACCGAATGGCAGGCCATCGTGGGCATGTTGGTGACGGCGGTGCTGGACTTCGCTATCGTGGGGCTCGCGCTGTTTGCCTACCGGCCGGTCGCCGCGGAGCCCCGCGTGGGGAATTTTTTTGCGGAGAAAGGCCAAAAAGCCGGCTAGGTTGGCGCGGTTTCGGCTTCAAACGGGCAACCGATGAAGCAATCAGCCACGCCTTTTGAGAAACTTGCGGCAAAGCCGATCTGCGTTGGCCTGACCTGCTGGCGCTGGGAACGGAACCGTCCACAGGAGATCTTGCGCCTGGCGCAGCGGCTTGGGGTTACGGTGCAGCTGACGGAGAAGATCCACGGCCTGCGTCGTGAGATTGAGGCGCGGGTCTCCGGTCCGAACATCGACCGCTTTATCGGCGAATTCGTCCGGCATTGCTAGCGGCGGACTGAAACAGGACTGGGTCCCCGTTCGACGGTTGCAGTTCATGGCAGGGCCGCCGGCACGGGCTTCGTCCCAGGGGCGGAGGACAGGTTGCTGGTCAGCACGTAGGTGGCCATCGCGGCCAGCAGGAAAGACGCCGCGATCCAGAAAAACAGCGTGTGATGGATGGGTCTCCGGTGCGGCCGGTGCTCGGCGGCGTGGGGGCCGCCATGCTGTTGGAATTGGGGATCGTCCATGGAGAATGTGCGTGAAGCACTCCTTCTGACCGCGCGCCGGGGGCAGCGTTGCGGCGGAAACGGACAAAGCGGGTTTGACCCCATACCGGCCCGCGGCGGTTCCGGCTATCGTCGGGACATGCCCCTCATCAATGTAGTCCTCACCCTGATCGTCGTCGGCGTGGTCCTCTGGCTGATCAACACTTACATCCCGATGCAGGGCACGATCAAAAAGATCCTCAACTTCGTGGTAATCGTTGTGGTGATCCTGTGGCTGCTCTATGGCTTCGGCATCATCAACGGCGGCGGCGATGTACACATGCCGGTGGTGAGGTAAGGCGCGGGGGAAGTTACGCTAGTTCCGCGCCGGGATCGTCGTGCGCCAGCTGTCGAGCTGCAGGCCCATCTGCCCGAGCGGCGGCGGCACGAAACCGATCCGCTTGAGCGCGGCGGGATCCCGGGGGGTGAAGCTCAGCGCCACCGGGTCAAAGGTGCCGGGCGGCTGCGCGGTGAGCTCGTTGCCCGGGAACTCCCCGCGCGTGTCGGCGTTGTCGGTCGGCAGCAGCGCGTAGCCTTCCTTGCCGTCGATGTTGAGGTAGTAGGGGTCCATCGCCGTCTCGGGCCGGGCGCGGCGGCGCATGAAGCCGGCGTCGGCCACGAGGTTGTCGCGCATCGTGATGGTGTGGGCGAAGTCGAAAGCATAAAAGTCATAGACGTCGCACCAGCGGCCGGCGCCCCAGGATACGTTGTTCCGGACGACATTGCCCTTCGGCACGGCGGGCTCGTCCTGCAGGAGCGTCTTCAGGCGCGGGTAGCGGGTGGCATAGGGCGGCTGGTCACCCTTCATTTCGCGGAAACGGTCGGCGAGCCAGGTGAACTCGCCGTTGAAATAGTTCCGCGCCCAGCCGAGGCCGCGGGCATCCAGGTGCACGGCGGGGTTGCATTCGACGAAGAGGTTGTTCGCGACGGTGTTGTCGCGGCCGCCGCCGAGCTCCACCGCACGGCCGGCGCGGTAGAAGACGTTGCCGTAGATCTCGTAGCCGCTGGAGAAATCATCGAGGTAGACCGCGGTGACGCCGTGCAGGCCGGGGCCCTGCAGGTCGTGCCAGTAGTTGTAGCGGATGACATTGCCCTGCCAGGTGAAGTCGCGGCCCGTGTGGATGGCCCCGGCGTCGCCGGTCTCGGTGCAGACGCGGTAGACCTCGTTGAACTCGAGGAGGTGGTCGTTCCCGCGCTGATACATGCCCTCGAATGGCGCGTCGTGGATGCGGTTGTGCGCCACCCGCTGACCGACCCCGTCAAGAAGCACGCCATACTGACCGGTGCGCAGCCACTGGCTGTAGTCGTGGATGTGGTTGTTGATAATCTCGTGGTGCGACGGCGTGAGCGTGGCGCGGTCGCCGCCCGCGACGCGGATGGCGCCCAGGGCGAGGTCGTGGAAGTCGCAGCTGACCACGCGGTGCCGCGCGCCGCCGGTGATGACGAGCGCCTCACCGCCGAGTTCCCGGAAGATGCAGCCGGCGACCTGGTTGTCCGCGCCGCCGGTGATGACCACGCCGCTGCCGCGGCTGTGCTCGAAGATGAAACCCTCGAGCGACACGTAAGCGACATCCGTGAGCGTGAGCAGTGGCGCGGCGAGCACGGAGACGACCACCGCGCCGGGCACGAGCGGGGCGGGCGGATAGAAATAGACGCGGCCGGCTTTGCGATCGAGATACCACTCGCCGGGCTGGTCGAGTTCCTCGAGGACGTTGAGGTAGCGAAAGCGCTGCCTGGGCGCGTAGCCGTAGCCGTGGTGCGGCTCGGCGAAGGTGATTTCCCGGCGGGCGGGGTCGATCGACTGGATGCGCTGGAAGGAATCGTTCCAGTCCCAGACCCAGTAGCCCTGCGCGTAGATCTCGTCGTCCGGCGCCCACGATGCCGGCCGGTCGCCGTCGTAGGTGATGCGCCCATAGTGGCGGCCCACGGGCACGCCGTCATAGCGCTTCTCGCGCTCGAGGCCTTCGTTGAAACGCTTCGCCCCGGTCTGCGGCACGCCGGCGGTGAGCAGCCAGCCCTCGTTGGGGTAGCGCGCGAGTTGCTGGCGGCGGCCGTTGCAGAACAGTTCCAGCCCGGGACTGCCGCGCTGCTCGAATTTCCCGAAGTCGGTGATGCCGGCCGCCCGCAGGTCGGCGGTGAGGACCTGCGCGCGGCTCGCGGCAGGCAGGCGCGCCAGGATGGCGGGATCGGTGACGGGCTGCCAGTCGGCGAGGGTGCGTCCGCCCGAGACGATGACCTGCGCGCCCGGCGCGGCGCGCCACACGATGGGCGCGGTGGTCGTGCCGCCATCGGCGGCGGTGAGGGCCAGCGGGGCGGAGAGCACGTAGGTGCCCGCGGCAATCTCCACGATGACTCCGCCCTCGGGCAGCGGGCCGCGGGCCTTGACCGCGGCCACGGCGGCGCGGGCCTCGGTCAGCGGCACCTTGAGCGTGACCGGGGCGGCGACGAGCGCCGGCGCGAGGAGGAATGTCGTGGCGAAGGGCAGGAGGAACCGCGGGGTGAAAGGCATCACCCGAATCTTGGCGTCACCGCGCGCGGGGCAAGCGTGGCGACACTGAAATTTCAGCCGCAGAAATTCAGGCCGGCTTCGCGGGCTTGGCCGGTTTCAGGTCGAGGACGCCGCGGATCTTTTCCATGAGGGCGGCTTCTTTGAACGGCTTCATCAGCGTGCCGCTTGCGCCCAAGGCGGTGAGTTGCGCCATGACGGCGTGGTCCGCGGGTGATGTGAGCATGATCACCGGGATCGCCGTGAGTTCGGGCGCGGCTTTCAGCCGGGTGAGCGTTTCCACCCCAGCCATCACGGGCATGCTGACGTCGAGGAGGATGAGATCGGGCCGGGCCCGCTCGATGGCGAAGAAGGCATTGTAGCCATTGGTGGCCTCATGCACGTCGCAGTCAAACGCCCCGAGCGCCTTCTCGATGAACAGCCGCAGGCCCTTGGAGTCATCGACGGTCAGAATGATTGGACGCATCGTGTCGGTTACCCCACCCACTCGCGGGCGTTGTAGAACAATTTCATCCACGGTGAATCCTCCGGCCAGTCGGCCGGATGCCAGCTGAGGGCGACAGTGCGGTGCACGCGCTCGGGGTGGGGCATCATGATCGTCACGCGGCCGGTGGTCGTCGTCATCGCGGTCATGCCGCGGGGGGAACCGTTGGGATTCAGCGGATAGAGCTCGGTGGCCACGTGGCGGTTGTCCACGAAGCGGCCTGAGACCAGGCCGGAGTCGCTGAAGACATTGGTGGCGTGGGCGTCCTTGAACTCGGCGTAGCCCTCGCCGTGGGCCGTGACGATCGGGATGACCGAGCCTTCCATGCCGCGGAAAAGCACGCTCGGGCTCTGCTCGATCTTCATCGAGACGAAGCGGCCCTCGTAGCGCTCGCTCTGGTTCTGCACGAAGCGGGGCCACAAGTCGGCGCCGGGGATGATGGACTTCAGGTTGCTCATCATCTGGCAGCCGTTGCACACGCCGAGGGCGAAGGCGTCCTCGCGCGCGAAGAAGGCCTTGAACTCGGCCCGGGCCTTCTCATGGAAGAGCACGCTCTTGGCCCAGCCCTCGCCGGCGCCGAGCACGTCGCCGTAGCTGAAGCCGCCGCACGCCGCGAGGCCGCGGAAATCCTTCAACGAGACGCGGCCGCTGAGGATGTCGGTCATGTGGACATCGACCGCCTTGAACCCGGCGCGGGTGAACGCGTGGCCCATCTCGACCTGGCTGTTCACGCCCTGCTCTCTTAAAATTGCGACTGCTGGTCGCAATTTTGTGTGACGAGTGACCTGTGACGTGTGACGAGTTTCTGAGGTGACTTGGTCCGTCTTGCTTGTCACTTGCCACTTGTCACTTGTCACACCGACGTAGTCGAACGTGATCTTCGGCGTGATGCCCGGGTCGGCGCGGTCGAGCTTCAGTTGGAACTCCTGCTCAGCACCCGCGGGATTGTCGCGCATCGCCTGGATACGGCGCGTCACGTCGGACCACCAGGTGCGCAGGGTGGAGAGGTTCTCGTTGAAGAGTTCCTTGCCCGACTGCGTGACGCGCAGGGCGTAGTGCGGGTTGAGCGTGCCGAGGCGCGTGACGCAGGTCTTGAGCCCATGCTGTCGGAGCGTGAGGTAGACCTCGTCGAGGTCGTCGCTGCGCACCTGGATGACGGCGCCGAGTTCCTCGTTGAAGAGCGCGGCGAAGGGGTCGTGCAGGTGCGGGATCTCGATGTCCACGCCAACGTGCCCGGCGAAGGCCATCTCGACCACGGTGGCAAGCAGGCCGCCGTCGGAACGGTCGTGGTAGGCGAGCAGCTTCTTCTCCCGGCCGAGCTGCTGGATGGCGTTCCAGAAACCCTTCAGGTCGGCCGGATTTTCCACGTCGGGTGTGGCCTCGCCCATCTGGGAAACCACCTGCGCGAGGATCGAGCCGCCGAGGCGGTTCTGGCCACGCCCGAGATCGATGAAGAGTAGGACGGTGTCACCGATTTCCTGTAGGGGCGCACCTTGCGTGCGCCCGCGGGCGTCGGCAAGCGACGCCCCTCCAGGAGAGTCATACTGCAATTGGGGAGTCAGGCTGAGCCGGATGTCCGCTACCGAGGCGAACGCCGACACCACCAGCGACACCGGTGCGGTCATGCGCTTCTCCTTGCCGCCGTCCGACCAGACGGTGCTCATGCTCATCGAGTCCTTGCCGACCGGAATCGTGATGCCCACGGCGGGGCAGCGTTCCAGGCCCCCGGCGTGGACGGCGGCTTCGTGAGCGGCGCCGTCGCCGGCGACGGCGGGCGCGGCCATCCAGTTGGCGGACAGGTTGACCTTGCCGAGATCACCGATCTGCGCGGCGGCGAGGTTCGTGAGCGCCTCGCCGACGGCGAGGCGGGCGGAGGCCGCGGCGTTGTTGACGGCGACGGGCGTGCGTTCGCCCATGGCCATCGCCTCGCCGGTGTAGACGTCGAAGGTGGCGGCGGTCACGGCGCAATCGGCAACGGGCACCTGCCACGGGCCGACCATCTGGTCGCGGCAGATCAGGCCGGTCACGCAGCGGTCGCCGATCGTGATGAGGAAGGTCTTGTCCGCGACGGTGGGGTGGGAGAGCACGCGCTTGGCGGCCTCGAGCAGCGTGACACCGCGGAGGTCGAGCCGGTGGAAGGGGCGCGTGAGCGACGCGTCCTGGCGGTGCATCCGCGGCGGCTTGCCGAGGAGGACCTCGAGCGGCAGGTCGATCGGCGTGTTCTTGAAATACGGATCCTCGACGACAAGTTTCTTCTCTTCGGTCGCCTCGCCCACGACGGCGAACGGGCAGCGCTCGCGCTCGCAGAGTTGCTGGAAGATCGCGAGGCGCGCGGCGGGCACGGCGAGGACGTAGCGTTCCTGCGACTCGTTGCACCAGATCTCGAGCGGCGACATGCCCGGCTCATCGGTGGGGAGCTGGCGGAGATTGAATTTCCCGCCGCGGCCGGCGTCGTTGACGAGTTCGGGGAGGGCGTTGGAGACGCCGCCGGCACCGACGTCGTGGATGAAAGAGATCGGGTTGTCCACGCCGAGCGCCCAGCAGCCGTCGATGACCTCCTGGCAGCGGCGCTCCATCTCGGCGTTGTCGCGCTGCACGCTGGCAAAATCCAGATCTTCGCTGCCCGCGCCGCTGCCCAGGGAGCTGGCCGCGCCGCCGCCGAGGCCGATCAGCATGGCCGGGCCGCCGAGGACGATGAGCTGGTCGCCGGGATTGATGGCGCCCTTCTGCACGTGCTCGGCGCGGATGTTGCCGAGGCCGCCCGCGAGCATGATCGGTTTATGGTAGCCCCTCAACTCCGTTGAGGAGAGGCGGGAGGCTTGAGGCGAGAGGCTTGAGGTGGCCACCGGCACTTCCTGCTCGAAGGTGCGGAAGTAGCCGTTGATCGCGGGGCGGCCGAACTCGTTGTTGAAGGCGGCGCCGCCGAGCGGACCCTCGAGCATGATGTCGAGCGCGGAGACGATGCGGCCGGGCTTGCCGTGATCCTTTTCCCACGGCTGGAGCGCACCGGGAATTTTCAGATTGGAAACGGTGAAGCCCGTGAGGCCGGCCTTCGGCTTGGAGCCGCGGCCGGTGGCGCCCTCGTCGCGGATCTCGCCGCCGGAGCCGGTGGCCGCGCCGGGGTAGGGCGAGATCGCGGTCGGGTGGTTGTGCGTCTCGACCTTGCAAAGCAGGTGGATGTCCTCGTCGTGCGCGGCGTATTCGTGGGTGCGCGGGTCGGCGTAGAAACGGCCGCCGCGCGTGCCAGTGAGGACGGCGGCGTTGTCCTTGTAGGCGGAGAGGATGCCGGCGCTATGCAGCTGGTGGGTGTTCCGGATCATCTGGAACAGCGACTTGTCGCGCACCGTGCCGTCGATCTCCCACGTGGCGTTGAAGATCTTGTGGCGGCAGTGCTCGGAGTTGGCCTGGGCAAACATCATCAGCTCGACGTCGTGCGGGTCGCGGCCGAGCGCGGTGAAGGCCTGCACAAGGTAGTCGATCTCGTCCTCGGCCAGCGCGAGGCCAAGATACTTGTTGGCCGTCACCAGCGCGGAGCGGCCGGCGGCCCCCACCGGCACGCTGGCCATCGGGCGCGGCGCCTCACGGCGGAAGAGCGCGGCGCACGCCGCGAGGTCGCCAAACACCGCCTGCGTCATCCGGTCGTGCAGCTTGGATTTGAGGGTCTGGAGTTGCGTGGCATCGAGGTTGGAGAACGGGAAGGGCGGGACCGATTCGCCAAGGTCGATCGTATAGGCGATGACCCGCTCGATGCGCAGCACGCTCTTGAGCCCGCAAATGTGGGCGATGTCGGTAGCCTTGGAGGACCACGGCGAGATGGTGCCCGGGCGGGGCGCGACGACCTGGACGAGTCCCTTGATCGGCTCGGCGGCCCGGCTTGGTCCGTAGGTGAGCAGCTGGTCGAGGACGGAGCGCTCGGCGGCGGTCAGAGCCGCGGCGAGGTCAACCACATGGACGAACTCGGCCGCCACCTGCCTGACCGCCAGACCGGCGGTCGCGAGGTCCTGACGCAGCTTCTCCAGTCGGAAGGTTGGGAGGGCAGGTGAGCCGCGGAGCGTCAGCATGGTATGAAAAACGGGATACTCACGAACAACCCCGGCTCGTCAAGCGGGGCGAGAAGCATAGGGGCAGATTTGAAACCACGGAATACACAGCACACACAGCAAACGGATTTCATTCCGTGTGTTCGGTGGTTAATTATCCGGGCTTTTCGGACTATGGCGGAGAAAGCCGTTGACGAAAACACGAAGCTGGCCCCAATAAACGCCTTTAATGCCGTGACGCGCCGGATTCACCCATCGCCCCGCCAAAAATCGCCGGACGGGGGCAGTGTGAACAAAGCACGGAGGGTATCATGAGCGATTTCCTGAGCCACGAATGCGGCATCGCCCTCGTCCGCCTGAAAAAGCCGCTGGCCTACTACCAGGAGAAATACGGCACGCCGCTCTGGGGCTTCTACCAGCTGTTCCTGCTCATGGAAAAGCAGCACAACCGCGGCCAGGACGGCGCGGGCGTGGCCTGCGTGAAGTTCGACGTGCCCGCCGGCGAGCCCTACATGTTCCGCGAGCGCAACGTCGAGACCAACCCGCTCGACAACATCTTCCAGTCGCTCCTCGCGCGCTACACCAAGCTGGTCGACGAGGGCGCGGTGCACCCGGAGTTCCCCGAGACGGCCAAGAAGCAGTTCGATTTCTGCGGCGAGCTCTACCTGGGCCATCTGCGCTACGGCACCTCCGGCGGCTACAACCTCAGCGCCTGCCACCCGTTCTTCCGCCGCAGCTCCTGGCCGACCCGCAACCTGATGCTCGCGGGCAACTTCAACCTGACCAACACCGCCGAGCTCAACGACAGCCTCATCGCCATCGGGCAGCACCCCATCTTCGCCACCGACACGCAGGCCATCCTCGAGCGCATCGGCTTCTGCCTCGATGACGAGCACGAGGAGATCTACCGCAAGCACCGTGCCGGCAACCTGCCGGGCGCCGAGATCTCCCGCCGCATCAACGAGGAGATCGACCCGGCCCGCGTGCTCCGTTTCGCCTCGGCCAATTGGGACGGCGGCTACGCGCTCGTCGGCGTGCTGGGCAACGGCGACGCCTTCGTGGCGCGCGATCCGTCGGGCATCCGGCCCTGCCACTGGTTCGAGAACGACGAGGTCGTGGCCTTCGCCTCCGAGCGCGCCCCGCTCTGCACCGTCTTCGACCTCGAGGCCGCCGACGTCAAGGAGGTCGAGCCGGGCTGCGCCGTCGTGATGAAGAAGTCCGGCCGCGTCGCCACCGAGCGCATCAAGCCGGCGCTGAAGAAGACCCAGTGCACCTTCGAGCGCATTTATTTCTCGCGCGGCAACGACAAGGACATCTATCGCGAGCGCAAGGCCCTCGGCGCCGGCCTCACCGACCAGATCTGGTCGTCCATCAACGGCAACCTCGCGAAGTCCGTCTTCAGCTTCGTCCCCAACACCGCGGAGGTCGCCTTCTTCGGCCTGATGAGCGAGCTGCGCTTCCGCCGCCGCGCCGAGGTCAAGCAGACGCTCCTCGACGCCGCGAAGGCCGGCACGATCACCGAGTCGCTGGTCGACGACCTCATCCTCAACAACTGGCCGCGCGGCGAGAAGATCGTCACGAAGGACGTGAAGCTCCGCACCTTCATCAGCCAGGAGAAGTCCCGCAACAACCTCGCGTCGCACGTCTACGACGTCACCTACGGCGTCGTCGAGCCGGGCGACACCCTCGTGTGCGTCGACGACTCCATCGTGCGCGGCACGACGCTCCGCCGCTCCATCCTGCGCATCCTGAAGCGGCTGAACCCGGTGAAGATCATCATCGCCTCGACCGCGCCGCAGATCCGCTACCCGGACTGCTACGGCATCGACATGTCGGAGCTCGGCAAGTTCATCGCCTTCGAGGCCGCCATCACGCTGCTGAAGGAGCGCGGGCAGGTCGGCGTCATCGCGGAGGTCTACAACCTCTGCCGCGCCGAGCTGGCCAAGCCGAGCTCCATTCCGGTCAACCACGTGCGGAAGATCTACGAGCCATTCACCGCCGAGGAGATCTCGAAAAAGATCACGCAGCTCGTCTCGCCCAAGCCGAACGGCTGGAACGGCGAGATCGAGATCATCTACCAGTCGGTCGAGAACCTGAACAAGGCGCTGCCGAACCACACGGGCGACTGGTATTTCACCGGCAAGTATCCGACGCCCGGCGGCTACCGCGTCGTGAACCAGGCCTACGTGAATTATTTCGAGCAGGCCGAGGGGAGAAGCTACTGAACCTTACAGGAGGTAACTGAGAAAATAGAGAACTCCATTTCCTCCGTTCCCTCCTGTGCGAAAAATCATGTCTTTAAGCTACGAAAGCTCCGGTGTCCGCTACGACCAGCTTGATGCGTTCAAGCGGGCCTGCCAACGCGCCGCGCGCGCCACCACCGGCGAGTTGAAGGCCCACGGTTACGCCGAGCCGGCGTCGACTCGTGGCGAAAGCGCCTACTTGATGGAGGCGGCAGACCATTTTCTCGCGCACGTTGAGGAGGGCCTCGGCACCAAGAACCTCGTGGCTGACGCCGTCTACGCGCAGACCGGCAAGTGTTTCTACGACGAGATCGCCATCGATACCGTCGCGACGATCGTCAACGACCTCATCACCTGCGGCGCGCGGCCGATCTCCGTCGCGATGCACGCGGCGGTGGGCGATTCCGGCTGGTTTGCCGATAACGTGCGGATGCAGGCGCTCGTGGACGGCTGGGCCGAGGGCTGCCGCCGCGCCGGCGCCGTCTGGGGCGGCGGCGAGACGCCCACGCTCAAGGGCCTCGTCGATCCCGCGGCCATCGTGTTGGCCGGATCGGCGGTCGGCAAAATATCGCCCAAGGCGAATCGTATCACGGGCGACGTCAAGGATGGCGACGCCATCATCTTCCTCGCCTCATCCGGCGTGCAGACCAACGGCCTCAGCCTCTGCCGGCTCATCGCCGACAACCTCCCGCTCGGCTACGCGACGCCCATCGGCCACGGCGACGACCGCACCTACGGCGAGGCGCTGCTCGCGGCGTCGGCCATCTACGTCGACTTTGTCGTGCGCTGCCAGCAGGCCGGCGTGAAGCTCAACTACGTGGCGCACGTCACCGGCCACGGCTGGCGCAAGCTCATGCGGCTCGAGGAACCGTTCGTCTATGAAATCACCGAGCCGCGCGAGATCCCGGCGCTGTTCAAGTTTTTGATGCAGGCCGGCCCGATCGAGCTGCGCGAAGCCTACGCGACCTTCAACATGGGCGTCGGCTTCGCCGCCTATGTGTCGCCGTCCGCCGTCGCCGCCACGCTTGCCGCCGCCAAGATCGCCGGCCACACCGCGTGGGTCGCCGGCAAAGTGAGAAAGGAAGGCGACCGCAAGGCCGTCGTGATCCCATCCCTCGGCCTCGCCTACGAGGCGGACACGCTGCAGGTGCGCTGAGCCCAGCTCAGTCCCAATTGTAGGGCGGGTTGAGCTTCTGCACCCGGCCGGCGCGATCGAGGTCGACGATAAAGCTGACCCGGCCGGGCGACATGCCCAGAAAGGTCAGCATGAGCCGGAGATTCGTGTAGGCCTTGCTGTCCGGTGCAGCCACCAGCTTTGCGAAATCCTCCCGGTTCACAATCTCCCATTCCCCGCCCGGGCGCTGCACCTGGTAGACGCAATAGTGCCGGCCGGTGAGCAACTGCTCGACCTCCGCCGTAGTCATGCCGATGCGAATGGTATCGTAGGTTGCATGGGCCCGGCGGCCGGGCTCGCGAATCTGCCACACGCTGTAACCCAGCAGCGCGACGGCCATCACGATGAAGATCAGGCAGCCTTTCTTGCGCGCGGATTTCTTTTCGGCCGGGGCATCCACGGAGCGAAGGATACCGATGGAACAGGGCAAAACCAGCCCCTATTTGGCCGGCGGGCGACGGGCCCAAGCGTTCCATCGCATTCAGGGGGATTTCGCCGAAAGCCGTGCTAGCATGCGCGCATGAAAACCACCCGGGCCCTTGCCTTGCTCCTGCTCGCGTTCGCCTTGCTCACGCGAGTTTTGGCCCAGACCAATGCGCCGGACGTGAAGGCGTTCGTCCATGACTTCTACTCCGTCTACAACGCCCCGGGCGCGGTGAAGATGGCGGATTTCTACGCGGAGGACGCGACGTTCTACGATCCGTCCTTCGAACTGGACATGCATGGCCGTGCGGAGATCGGCGCCCTGTTCGTCCGCGGGCTCGCCAAATACGAGAGCCTCACGCACGAGATCGTGCGCACCACCGCGCTGGGCGACGACCTGGTGGTCGAGGCCGTCATGGTGGGGGTGCTCCACGGGAAAACCGTGCGGGTGCCCTACGTGTCCATCTTCCACTTTGTCGGCGGCAAGATTGCCCGCCAACGCGACATGTTCGACACGCTGCACTTCATGGTGCAGCTCGGGGTATTCCCGTCACCCTTCCAGCCCAAGCCGGCGGCCAGGCCCGCCGAGGCCAAGAGTAACTAGCCGCCGAAGCACTCGAGGTATTTCACCCCGGCGCCGGTGTTGAAGAGGACGACGGATTCGTCCGGACGAACTTTCTTCGTGGCGAGCAGGTGCTTGAGCGCGGCGTAGGTGGCGGCGCCCTCGGGGGCGACGAACAGGCCCTCGGCGGCGCCGACTTCGCGCACGCCGGCGATCATTTCGTCATCGGTGACGGCCACTGCGCCGCCGCCGGATTGGCGGAGGATGTCGAGCATGATGAAATCACCGATGGCCTTGGGCACACGCAAGCCGGAGGCCTTGGTGTGGGCGCCGAGATGCTCGGTGGCGAATTTCTCGCCGGCCTCGAACGCGCGGACGATC
This sequence comes from Lacunisphaera sp., assembly GCA_029945445.1. Taxonomy (GTDB): domain Bacteria; phylum Verrucomicrobiota; class Verrucomicrobiia; order Opitutales; family Opitutaceae; genus Lacunisphaera. The sequence continues at coordinate 44,103 of JAQSCO010000012.1, forward strand.
GGCTGGCAACCGCTGGCCTGGACGGTGAACATGCGCGGCCGCTTTTGGCCGATCCAGCCCAGGCGCTCCATCTCGTCAAAAGCCTTCCACATGCCGACGAGGCCGGTGCCGCCGCCGGTCGGGTAGAGGACGACGTCGGGCAGCGTCCAGTCGAGTTGCTCGGCGAGTTCGTAGCCGAGGGTCTTCTTGCCCTCGACACGGTAGGGCTCCTTCAGCGTCGACATATCGAACCAGCCCTCGGCCGCTTTGCGTTTGGCGACTTCCGCGCCGCAGTCTGTGATGAGGCCGTTGATGAGCGTGACGTGCGCGCCCAGCTCGCGGCACTCGATGACGTTCGCCTTGGGCGTGTCGACCGGCATGAAAATGTGCGCCTCGATGCCCGCGCGGGCGGCGTAGGCAGCGAGGGCACCGCCGGCGTTGCCGGCGGAGGGCGCGGCGAGTTTTTTGAGGCCGAACTGCTTCGCCATCGAGACGGCGGCGCTCATGCCACGGGCCTTGAAGCTCTGAGTAGGGTTCACCGACTCGTCCTTGAGGTAGAGTTTCGCGAGGCCGTGCCTCGCACCGAGGCGCGGGGCGGTCAGCAGCGGGGTGAGGCCCTCGCCCAGCGTGACAATGTCGGCGTCGCTCTTCACCGGCAGCACCTCGCGGTAGCGCCAGAGCGACTTCACCCGGGTGGCGAGGGCGACTTTGGTCAGCGTGCGCACGGCGGCGGCGAGGTCGTATTGCGCATAGAGCGGCTTGCCGCAGGCGGTGCAGACGTTCTGCGGGACGGAGGCGTCGTGTTCTTTGCCGCAGGCGGTGCAGGCGAGGTGGGTGAGATACACGGGAGGAAGCAGAGCAGAAATTGGCGGCCGCGAAAAGACCTCCTTGTGGGCGGGGTGCCCTCGCCCCGCGAGGCATGGGCGCGAAACCTAAATCCCGCGGCGTGGGGGCACCCCGCCCACAAGAAGCGCAGGCACAAAAAAGCCGACCCGGGCGGGTCGGCTTGAAGTTAGCGGCGGAACCAGTTTCCGCGGGAGAGGAAACCGGATTTCTTCGGGGCGGGCGAGTGGGCGCCACCCTGACCGCCTTGGGCGGGACGGGGACCGTGACCACCTTGACCGGCCGCGGGGGGCTCCGGGACCTGATAGGGCGACTGGCGCTGCTGGCCGCCGCCCTGCGGCGAGCGCGGCTGGTGGCCGCCGTGCGCGGGCCGCTGGTGCTGACCGCCACGGCCCGGAGGGCGCTGTGGATAATTCGGGGCGGCACCCTGGAAGCCCAGGGCCGGCCGCGGGGCGGCGCCGTAGGGGAAGCCCTCGAGCTTCAGCTGCGGCACCTTCTGGCCGATGAAGCGCTCGATGTCGCGGATCTCGGCGGCCTGCTCGGGTGTGGTGAGGGTGAAGGCGTCGCCGACGGCCGCGGCGCGGCCGGTGCGGCCGATGCGGTGGACGTAGTCCTCGGGGTTGGCGGGAATGTCGTAGTTGATGACGTGCGAGACGCCGGCCACGTCGATGCCGCGGGCGGCGATGTCGGTGGCGACCATCACCTCGTATTTGCCGGACTTGAAGCCCTCGAGCGCCTCGACGCGCTGCGACTGCGAGCGGTTGGCGTGGAGGACGGCGACGGAATGGTTCGCGGCCTTGAGCTTGCGGGCGATCTTGTCGGCGCCGTGCTTCGTGCGCGAGAACACGAGGCAGCTGTTGAAGTCGGTCTTCTCCAGCAGCGCGACGAGCAGGTCGAACTTCTGGCCGACGTTGACGGGATAGAAGGCGTGGGTGACGGACTTGTTGACGGTGCGCGCCACGCCGATCTCGATGCGGGCGGGATTGCGCAGGGCGAAGCGGGCGACTTCCTCGATCTCGGGCGGCACGGTGGCGGAGAAGAACAGCGTCTGGCGCTCCTTCGGGCACATCGCGATGATCTTCTTCACGTCCTTGACGAAGCCCATGTCGAGCATGCGGTCGACCTCGTCGAGGATGAGGATCTTGAGGTTGTCGAGGCGAAGCGTGCGCTCCTGGAGGAAGTCCATGAGGCGGCCAGGCGTGGCGATGACGATGTCGGTGCCGGCCTGGATCTCGCTGCGCTGGCGGCCGTAGCCGACGCCGCCGTGGACGACGGTGGCGCGGATATCGGTGAAGCGGCCGAAGTCGCGGAAGGCGGTCTCAACCTGCGCCGCGAGTTCGCGGGTGGGCTCGAGGACGAGCACGCGCGGGCCGCGGGGCTCGTGCTTGCCGAGGCGGGCGAGGACGGGGAGGGCGAAGGCCGCGGTCTTGCCGGTGCCGGTCTGGGCCGAGCCGATGAGGTCGCCGCCGCCGAGGACGACGGGGATGGCGCGCAGCTGGATAGGCGTCGGATCAACGTAGCCCATGGCCTTGACACCGTTGATGAGTGCGGGCGGAAGCCCGAGCTTGGAAAATGGCATAGAGGGTCATTAGCCCGGGTATCGGGGCGCAAGGCGAGGCAAAAGACAGGACCTCCCGCAAATTGCCCGCGAATCCCGCGAATTCACGCGAATGCGGCCAGAACAAGATCGATTCCGCCGGTATTCGCGGAATTCGCGGGAGAAATCCCTTGGCGGATTGGCGAAGGAATAAGCTCCATATTTCGCCGGGACAGTTTCAATCTAGCGGCATGGAAAAACGTCCGTTCGCCGAACTCGGCCTGTCCCCCGAGATTCTCAAGGCCGTCGACAAGATGGGTTTCGAGGAAGCCTCGCCCATCCAGACTGCCGTCATCCCGCACGGGATGGCGGGCAAGGACGTGGTCGGCCAGTCCGCGACCGGCTCCGGCAAGACGGCGGCGTTCGCCATCCCGGCCATCGAAAAGGTCGACGTCAAGCTGCGCAAGGTGCAGGTGCTCGTGTTGTGCCCGACGCGCGAGCTGGCGGTGCAGGTGTCGGAGGAATTCGGCAAGCTGGCGTTCTTCAAGAAGGGCCTGATGGAGGTGCCGATCTACGGCGGCCAGAGCTACGAGCGGCAGTTCCGTGCGCTCGACGCCGGCGCGCAGGTCGTCATCGGCACGCCCGGCCGCGTGATGGACCACATGGCCCGCGGCTCGCTCAAGCTCGACGCCCTCAAGGTTGTCATCCTCGACGAGGCCGACCGGATGCTCGACATGGGTTTCCGCGACGACATCGAGCACATCCTCAAGTCCGTGCCCGAGCAGCGGCAATGCCTGTTCTTCTCGGCGACGATGCCCCGCGCCATCCAGGACCTGATCAAACACTACACGCGCGACCCGGTGTGGATCCGCATCGAGGCGCACGCGCAGAACGCGCCGCAGGTGGAGCAGATCTACTTCGAGGTGGACCGCCGCTCGAAGATCGAGCTGCTCACGCGCCTGATCGACCTGCACGACTTCCGCTTCGGCATCATCTTTTGCAGCACCAAGATCATGGTCGACGAGCTCGACGAGCACCTGCACGCCCGCGGCTACTCGGTCGACCGGCTGCACGGCGACATCACGCAGGCCACGCGCACGCGCGTCATGGACAAGTTCCGCCGGCGCGGCTTCGAGTTCCTGATCGCGACCGACGTCGCGGCGCGCGGGCTCGACGTGGACGACTTGGAGGTCGTGTTCAACTTCGACCTGCCGAACGACGCCGAGGACTACACGCACCGCATCGGCCGCACGGGCCGCGCGGGCAAGAAGGGCATGGCCTTCACCTTCGTGGCGGGCCGCGAGCTCTACAAGCTGCAGAACATGATCCACTATGGCCGCCTGAAAATCCGGCGCGAGCGCGTGCCGTCGATGGACGAGGTCGAGGAGGCCAAGGGCAACGTGTTCTTCGAGAAACTGCGCGCCACACTCGAGGAAAAGAAATTCCGGTCGCACGACCAGATGTTCGACCGGCTGATCGAGCAGGGCTACACCAGCACCGACATCGCCTCGGCGCTGATCCATATTTTGCAGGGCCAGAACGCCGAGCCGGCCAAGGCGGTCCCCGCCAAGGCCAGCAAGCCGAAGGCGGAGCGCATCGCGGCGAACGAGCCGCCGCCGCCGACCGCTCCGGTGCCGCCGCGTGATGCGGGCATCACGACGGCGCCGTTCCTGGTCAAGCCGGCTGCAACGCCGGCTGCTCCTGGAGGGCCGGCGCCCGGGCCGGCCGCGGCCCGCAGAGACGCGGGCCCTCCACCCACCGGCGACAAATTCGCCGCGCAGAAACGCGGCGGTTTCGAGCGCAAGCCGCGCACGGGCCGCGAGCCGGGCTTCACGACCATCGTGTTCAACGTCGGCCGCCAGCATCTGGTCACGCCCGCCGACCTCGTCGGCAAGATCGCCGGCGTCACGCGCCTGCCGGCCAATGTCGTCGGCGCGATCGACATCCACGAGGAACACACGAACGTCGACGTGGCCACCGAGCACGCCGCGGCGATCGTGGCGAAGCTCGCGGGCATCCGGGTGAAGAGCCAGTCGCTCAAGCTCGCGATGGTCCCGCCGGGCGCGTAGCACCCGTCATGGACGGCCGTCCGCTTTCACCCGAGCATTACACCGCGGAGGAAATCGCGCGGCGGCTCCAGCTTGAGCCGCTCGAGCAGGAAGGCGGTTATTTCCGCCGCACCGCCGAGTCGGCGACGATCCTGCCCGGCGGCAAGCGCGCCTGGTCCACGATCTATTCGCTGATCACGCCCGAGGGTTTCTCCGCGCTGCACCGGCTGGCGACGGACGAGATCTGGTGCTTTCACGCGGGCGATGCGCTGGAGTCGCTGCGGTTGCCACCGGCTGGGTGCGGCGAGTGGGTGAAACTCGGGCTGAACATTACCGCGGGCGAGCGACCGCAGGACATCGTGCCGGCGCAGGTGTGGCAGGGCACGCGGCTGGCGCCGGGCGGACGCTGGGCGCTGGCAACGTGCGTGGTGGTGCCGGAGTTTGTCTGGAGCGATTTCGAACTCGGCGAGCGCGCCGCGTTGACCACCCGTTATCAGGAATTTGCGACGGGCATCGCGGCGCTCACGCGCCCGACGTAAAACCGTCCCGGCCGGTGACTTGACAGGGGGAGGGGACCCCGGTATCTCCATGGCCCGTTGTCCATGGAAGCTGCACTTGATCAGCCGGTGCTCGTGCTTAACCGCCTCTGGCAGGCGGTGAACATCATTGGTGCACGCCGCGCCTTCGCCCTGCTGGCCCGCGAGCACGCGCAGGTCGTCCACCAGACCGAGGAAGCCTTCCGCACCTACTCGCTGATGGATTGGATCGATTTCTCGACCTACAATCCGCCGATCGAGGCGCTCGAGACCGTGCGCACCGTCAACCGCCACATCCGGCTGCCGCGCGTGATCCTGCTGACCTTCTTCGACAAGCTGCCGTGCAAGGAGCTGAAGCTGACGCGCAACAACGTCTTCGAGCGTGACGCGGACCACTGCCAGTATTGCGGCCACACCTTCGCCCGCGAGCAGCTCAACCTCGACCACGTCATCCCGCGCCACTACGGCGGCAAGACGACCTGGGAGAACATCGTCTGCTCGTGCATCAAGTGCAATTCGCGCAAGGCGAACCGCCTCCCGCACGAGGCGCACATGCGGCTCATCCGCAAGCCGGTACGCCCGAAGTGGCGGCCGGTCATCAGCCTCGTGCTGCACAACCACGGCCATGAGAAGTGGAAGGACTTCCTCGACGTCGCCTACTGGAACGTCGAGCTGGAAGAGTGAGGTAGTTGAGGTGGAACCCGGCCGCCGGACGGGTTTGCCTGCGTGCACGGCACAACGCGTCCGGCGGCCGCGTTCCACCTCAGCGGTAGTCGTCGCGCGCGGGGGCGAAGACGTCGAGCACACGGCACGCGGTGAGCGTGGTGCCGCCATGCATGACGCCACCCGGAATGATCGCCGCCATGCCGGGCCCGAGCACGGTGGTCTCTTCGCCGACGGTGAACCGGAAGCTCCCCTCGAGCACATAGGTCACCTGCTCGTGCGGATGCTGGTGCAGCGGGACAGTGATGTTCGGATTGAGGGAGACCTCGCCGACGGTGAGCTTGGTGAGGTGGGCGTAGTGGCCGCGAACGGCGCCGCCGAAGATTTCCTTGACGGGCAGGGAGGCCAGGGTGGCGAAGCTCATGGGGTTTTCGATTTTGGATGAGGATGTCGCTTTGCGCGGAACTCGATTTTCGATTGGCTATACTGCGGGACGGTCCAATCCGGTTTGTAACGTATTAAGTTACAAACTGGATTGGGCCGGATTCACAAAAGCGGCAGCGTGATGCGCATGGTCGTGCCGCGCGGGCCGGTGCTGGCGAGGGTGAGCTCGCCATGATGGTCGGTCACGATGCGCTGGGCGATGGCGAGGCCGAGGCCCGTGCCGTCGGCCCGGCCGGAAAGGAACGACTCAAAGATGCGTGGCCGGATGGCGTCGGGAATGCCCTGGCCGGTGTCGGTCAGGTCCACGTGCACGACGCGCGCGGCGCCGCGGGTCTCCTCGGTGCACTGCACGGTGAGGCCGCCGCCGTGCGGCATTGCGGCGAGCGAATTGAGGGCGAGGTTGAGAACGACCTGCTGTAGCTGGCCCTTGTTGCCGTCGACCATGATGGCGCGCGCGGGGGCGGTGTAGTGGAGCTGGACGTTTGCCTGGGCGAGCTTGGCGCGCAGCAGCACGAGGGTGTCGTCGAGAATCTCGGCCAACGCCCAGCGCGAGTGCAGGGCCGACGGGGCGCGGGCGAACGAGAGCACGCGCGCGACGATCTCCTCGAGCTGCTCGATTTTCTCCGTGATGACCTGCAGGTCGCGGCGGCGCGGGTCGTCCGCGACGAAGTCGGCGCCGAGCGTGCCGTGCAGGAGCTTGATGACGGTGAGCGGATTCCGGATCTCGTGGGCGATCTCGGCGGCGAGCAGGCCAAGGGTGGTGAGGGTCTCGTTCTTGCGCAGGACCTCCTCGGTGTGGAAGATGCGGGAGTAAAGCCGGGCGTTCTGCAAGGCGACCGCCGCGAAACTGGCGAGGGCGGTGAAGAGGCGTTTCTCGTCGTCGCTGAACCGGTGCGGCGCGCCGTAGAAGACCGAGAGCACGCCGGCGGGCGCGCCCTCGAGGATGAGCGGTGCCGCCAGCGCGGAGCAGAGCGACGGATCGCGCGGCAGGTCGGCGGCCTCGCGGTAGCCCGGGCTGTCAATGTTCTGGAACTCGGTGGACTTGCCGGAGCGGATGACGGAGGCGAGCAACGACACGTCGGCCGAGACGGTCTGCTGCTGCAACGAAAGGCCGGCGGCGGAAAGGTCGCCCGCGGCGGACCAGGCGTGCAGGCGGAGTTCGCGGCGCGTGCTGTCGTAGTCGTGCAGCAGGCAGAGGCGCGCGTTGAAAAGGGCGCGGCCGCTCTGCGTCAGCGTGGACAGCAGTTCCTCGGGCGCCAGCTGGGTGACGAGCGCGTGGCCCAGCTCGACAAGGGTGGTCAGCTGGGTGGAGTTGGCGCGCAGGCGCTCGAGTTGCCAGAGGCGGTGCAGCACGGCGCCGGCCTCCTCGGCGAAACGCGACAGTCGCTCCAGGCCGGCCTCGGCGAAGGCGCCGACGCGGTCGGCGTCGAGGTTGACGACGCCGATGGTGCGGCCTTCGACGATGAGCGGGGCCGCCATCTCGCAGCGCACTTCGCGGCGGGCGAGGATGTAGCGGGGCTCGGCGGCGACATCGGCCACCAACAGCGGCTTGCCGTGCAGGGCGACCCACCCGGTGACGCCCTGGCCGGGCCGCAGCGCAAAGTCCCCGATCTCGGCGGGCAGGCCCTGCTCGACGCAAATCTCAAGGCGGCCGCTCTCCGCACTCAGGAGGGAAAGGGAACCGCTGTCGGCGGGGAAAGCGGCCATGATCGCGGCGAGGATCTCGCGCGGCGCCGTCGTGGCGTCGTCCTCGCGGGCCGCCAAGGAGGCGATGCGATAGAGGACCGCCGAATCCTTGATTTCCTCAGGGCTCATCAGCCCCGACATGAGCAGGAATGCGCCGGCTTGGGGAGAGAAATTTAGGCGGCGGCGCAGGAGTTGCTGCTTCCAGCCACGGGTCAATACTCACCGGCTGGAAGCCGGTGCCACGTTCAGACCGCCGCCGGCGCGGCTTCGGGCGTGATGACGGTGCGGAGCGCCTCGCGCAGGGCGAGCAGCTTGGCGGCGTCCGGGGCGGCCTCGGGCTGGTTGGGCTCGATGTAGAAGGTGTCGATGGCGACGTTGCGCTCGGTGTTGATGCGGGCGAACGTCGTGTCGAAGCCGTGGTCGGAAATGGTCTTCACGAGGCGGTAGAGCAGGCCGATCTGGTCGTGCGCCTGGATCTCGACGATGATGCGGTTGAGCGAGAGCTCGTGGTAGACCTCGACGGTCGGCGGAAAGGAGACGGGCTGCTCCCGGCCTTCGGCCGTGTAGCGCGTGGCGGCGGCGTAGCGCTTGGCCTGCGCCGCGATCTCAGGGAGCAGGTCCTTGTTGCTGACGAGCGCGTCCTCCACCGTGCGGGCGAAGGTGTCCATCGCCTTCTGGTTCTGCACGAGGCCGCGGCCGGGCTCGACGACGTGGAAGGTGTCGATCGCAATGTGGTCGGAGCGCGTGGTGATGCGGGCGGAAAGGATGCTGAGCCCTGCGACACTGAACGCGCCGGCGAGCTTGTAGAACAGGCCGGCACGGTCCCAGGTGACGACGTGCACGGTGGTGTAGCTGCGGTTGAGGTCGTCCTTCCACTCGATGACGGGCTTGAGCGAGCCGAGCGACTCGGCGGCCGAGATGGAGTGCAGCAGCCGGTTCACCATCTGGATGTGCACCGTGATCTCCGCCGCGTCGGTCTGGATGAAATAACGCTCGGGCAGCAGGTTGAAGTGCGCGGTGATCTCGTCCGCGCTGATGCCGGGAATGTCTTGGGCGATGAGGCTCTGGCGGGTCATTTCCTTGTTCTCGCGGAGGCGGGTTTCGACTTTGTCGCCAAAGGTCAGGCGCTCGAGCGTGGTGTCGAACAGGCGCCGGTGGAGCGAGTCCTTGTAGCCGTTCCAGAGGCTCGTGGACGTGCCGCTGGCATCGCAGAACGTGTGGACGTAAAGGTAGCGCAGCCGGTCGGGGTCGCCGACCAGCTCGGCAAAGGCGGCTGAAGTCTGGGGGTCATCAAGGTCGTGCTTCTGCCAGAACCGTGCCATCATGAGGTGATTTTTGATAATGAAAGTTACGATTTCCTGGGTGTCGGCGGGGATTTGCAGCCGCTCCAGCACGGGGCGCGCGAGGATGACGCCAGACTCGGCGTGGCCCTGGATGCCCTGGCCTTTGCCGATGTCGTGCAGGAGCAGGATCAGGTAGAGCAGGGTGGGGTTGGCGGTCTTGTGCAGCTCCTCGCGGTATTTCTCGCCGCTGGCGCCGGCGGGGGTGAAGATATTGTCGAGCTCGCGGATGGTACTGAGGGTGTGGATGTCCGCGGTGTAACGGTGGTAATACTCGTGCTGCACGAGGCAGGTCAGCGGCTTGAACTCCGGCACGAAGCGGCCGAGCACGCCCAGCTCGTGCATCAGCGCCAGCGCCGGGTAGACGCGGCCCGCCTCCTCCAGCATGGTGCGGAAGCTGAGGTTGGCGTCGAGGGACTCGATCACACGCTTGTTGACGAGCTTGAGCGACGCACGGATGAGCGCGGCGAGGTCGACATCCGGCGCGCAGCCGAGCTGTTGGCAGTGCCGGAAGACGCGGATGAGGCGCACGGGGTCGTCCTTGAAGATGTTCGGGTGCTCGGCGGCGAGCTCGCGGCCGCGCAGCAGGAAACCGTCGAGGCGCTTGGTGCGCTCGGAGCGGCGGGCCAGCAGCAGGTTTTTCAGGGAGCCGACAAAACCGGGGCCCGGGGCAATGGTGAGGGCGAGGCGCTGTTCGATGATCTTCGAGAGGGCGTAGATGGCCGAGGCATGCCGGTAGTAGTCGTGCATGAACGCCTCGACGCGCTCAAGCAGGGCCGCCTGCGGGTAGCCGAGGTTGGCCGCGAGCCGGGGCTGCAGCTCGAGGTTGAGCACGTCGGTGGGGTGCTTGCTCATGTAATGCAGCTCGTTGCGCACGCGCAGCAGGAAATGGTAGGCGCGCTGGAAGGAGCGCAGCTCGGTCGCCTGGAGGTATTTTTGCTCCACGAGCTCCTCGAGCCGCGTGATGCCGAGGCGCACGCGCGCCATCCAGAGGGCGTTCTGGTAGTCGCGCAGGCCGCCGACGCCGTTCTTGATGTCGGGCTCCTGCATGAAGACGGTGTCGCCGTTCTGCGCGCGGCGGCTGGCCTGGTCGGCGAGGCGCGCGGCGATGTAGCCCTTCGGGTTGTCGGTCAGGTAGTGCTTGCGGTAGGTCTCGGCGAAATTCTCGTAGAGCGACTCCGTGCCCGCGATGAAGCGCGACTCCAGCAGCGAGGTCTTGGTGCGGATGTCGCGGGCCGCCTCGGCGAAGACATCGTTCATCGTGCGGGTGGAGTGGCCGATCTTCAGGCGCAGGTCCCAGAGCGGGTAGAGGATGCCGTTGGTGAGGTGCTCCTGGAACTTGGCCAGGTCCTTCACGTTGGAGGTCGCGGGGAACAGGAACATCACGTCCACGTCGCTCAGCGGGTTGAGTTCGCTGCGGCCGTAGCCGCCGAGGGCGATGAGGCAGACAGGCGCGGGCGGCTCGCCGTGCTGCTTGCGCCAGGCGTCGACGGTCGAGTCGAACAACGGGCGGAGCAGCCGGTCGGTCATCGCGGCGAGGGCTTGGACGACCTTCTGGCCCGTTTCGCCATCCTGATGCCGCTGGCGGATGCGCTCGCTCTCGGCCTGCAGGTAGGCCTTGCACGCGGCCAGCCGGTCCGCCGGCGAGCTTTCGCTGGTGAAGGCGGGCAGGTTGCGGGCGGACTTCGGGGCGCGGCCGGTCATGGAGGGGCCAGCATGAGCAGCGCAACCTGCTGGGGAAAAGCCGTAAATGCACCGCGGGCGGGCCAAAACGTGGAATAAAATATTCTGGTTGACGGGAAAATCGGGAGCAGAATACTCCGCCTCTCTCGCGGGAGTAGCTCAGTTGGTAGAGCACCACCTTGCCAAGGTGGACGTCGAGAGTTCGAGTCTCTTCTCCCGCTCCA
>JAQSCO010000013.1:0-2951 GCA_029945445.1 Lacunisphaera sp.
GTTGGCCCGCAACTTCGCGAGGAACGCCCGCTGGCTCGCGGGCAACTCGATTTGCACGCGGTCGCCGGCGGCGGGCGAGGCGAAGGCGTCTCCCTCCTCGCCTTCGTAGACCGGCAGCGTGCCGAGCACCGCGATCGTCACGTCGGCCTGGGCGCAATCCCACACTGCGCCGGGTCCGGGCGGGACACGTTCGTCGTTCGGCAGGCAGCCGACGCTGTAGCCGAGGCGCAGCCCTTCCGGGGCAAGTTCCGTGATGCCCTCGACGATGGTGACGAGCTGCGGCCCGAGGCCGAAATAATTTCCCAGCAGCACCTCGACGCTGGCCGCGCCCGGGCCGACGATCATCGCACTGCGCAGGGACGGGGCGAGCGGCAGGATGCCGGTGTTCCGCAACAGCACCAGCGAGTTTACCGCGGCCCGGCGGGCGAGGGCGAGGTGCGGCGGACTCGCGACGACGTCTGCGGAAATCCCGGCGAAAGCCACGCGCTCCGGCGGATCGAAGAGCCCGAGGCGGAAACGCGTGCGCAGCAGCCGGCGCAGCGATCGATCGATGTCCTCCGCCGTGACCAGCCCGCCGCGCAGCGCCTCGGTGAGATCGTGGTAGGTGCAGCCGCAGTTGAGATCGGTGCCATGTTTCAGGGCGAGCGCGGCCGACTCGACCGGCCCGGGCGTGACGCCGTGGCCCCGGTGGAAATCATCGACCGCGCCGCAATCCGACACGAAGTGGCCGGCGAAGCCCCACTCGTCGCGCAGGATCTGCTGGAGCGTCTGGCTCGCACAGCAGGGTTCGCCGTTGGTGCGGTTGTAGGCGCCCATGACGGCCTCGACGCCCGCGCGCACGAGGCGCTCGAAGTGCGGCAGGTAACTCTCACGCAGGTCGCGCAGACCGACGCGCGCGTCGAAGCCGTGGCGTTGCGCCTCGGGGCCGCTGTGCACCGCGAAGTGCTTGGCGCAGGCGGCCACCTTCAGGTGGTGCGGGTCCTCGCCTTGCAAACCGCGCACCAGGGCGGCGCCGAGCTCGCCGGTGAGCACGGGGTCCTCGCCGAACGTCTCCTGGCCGCGGCCCCAGCGCGGATCGCGGAACAGGTTGATATTGGGCGTCCAGAACGTGAGGCCCTGATACCACCCCGAGCTGCCGTCGCCGCGCGCGCGCACGGCGGCGTGGTGCTTGGCGCGGGCCTCGGTGGCGATGATGTCGCCGATGGCGCGCACGAGCGCGCGGTCGAAGGTCGCGCCAAGGCCGATGGTCTGCGGGAAGACGGTGGCGCGGCCGTTGCGCCCGACGCCGTGGCAGCCCTCGTTCCACCAGTTGTAGGCGAGGAGCGCCAGCCGCGGGATCGCCGGGCTATCGTTCATCAGCTGGCTGATTTTCTCGGCGGGCTCGAGGCGGCCGACGAGGTCGTCGAGGCGCCGCTCCAGTGGCAGGTCGGGATCGCGGAACGGGAAGTTCATCGCGAAAAAGCTCAGGCGCGCCGGTCTTGCGCCCGGAACCAGCGGAACACGCTCACGGCGCCGGCGAGCGCGACGGTGAAGGCGATCGCGGCGGGGGCGGGCTTGAGGAGGAGACTGTAACCGAGGCCGAGGGTGGTGCCGAGGCAGAGCGCGACGCCGCCGAGGATATCCAGCAACGTGCCCCACGTGAGGATATCCGGGAGATCGGCCGGGGCGGCGGCGCGGGAGACCGCGCCCCAGGCGCCGCCCGGGCGGGTCTTGGCGTGGAAGGCGAGCAGGCGTTCGCGCGAGACCGGGCGCGTGAGGAAGGTGACGGCCGCGCTCACGGCGAGTGCGATCGCCGTGAAGAGCGCGAGCTTCAGCTCGAAGCGCCAGTCGGCCCACGCCACCCCGAAGAACGCGGTGCGCGGGGCGAGCGCGCTGAGCGCAATGTTGCCGAGGGCGCACCCCAGTCCCGCCGCCATGGCCGAAAGCTCGGTCCAGGCGTTGGCGCGCCACCAGAACCAGCGCACGACGCCGATGACGCCGCTGCCGGCGAGGAGCAGCGCGAGGAATTCCCATGCCTGGGTGATGGAGGTCAGCAGCGGCGTGAGAGAAATGCCGGCGACGGCGAGCAGCACGGTGGCGAGACGCGAAACAAAAACAATTTCGCGCTCCGGGGCGTGCGGACGCAGGAACCGGCAGTAGCCGTCGCGGACGAGATAGGACGCACCCCAGTTGAGCTGGGTCGTAATCGTGGACATAAACGCCGCCGCGAACGCGGTGATGAGCAGGCCGCGCAGGCCGATGCCCAGCACCTGGTTGATCACCAGCGGATAGGCCTGCGTGTCGGTTTGGCCCGCCGGCATGACCGGGAAGAGCGCGATCGAGACCAGCGCGACGACGGCCCACATCCAGGGACGGATCGATTGCCAGAGGGCGAAGAACATCATGGCCTTCGCGGCGTCGCGCTCGTTGCGGCAGGCGCTCATGCGCTGCGTCACGTAGCCGCCGGAGTCGGTCCACCACAGCGAAAGCAGGATCACGAAGCAGGCGAGATCCAGGTTGGCGTGGTCAAATTGCGGCAGCAGCGAGAGCGTGCGCTCACCGTGCGCCGGGGATTGCCGGACGGCCTCGAGCACGGCGCCCATGCCGCCGCAGTGCAGCACGCCGATGATGGCGAGCGTCATCATCGCGCCCACGGCGACGCCGAATTGGACGAGATCGGTGAGCACGGCGCTGAAGAAACCACCGAACATGGTGTAGACGAGCGTCACGCCCATCGCGATCGAAACGGCGGTCCATTTGTCGACCGGCATGGTGACGGTGATGATGCTCGCCATGCCGAGGGTCACCCAGGCCATGGTGATCAGGTTGGTGACAATGCCGCTCATGAACGCCCGCACGCCGCGCAGCACGGCCGCGGAGCGGCCGTCGTAGCGCAGCTCGCAAAACTCCGCGTCGGTCACGATCTCGAGCCGGCGCCAGAGGCGGGCGAATAGATAGACTGCGACCACGAG
>JAQSCO010000013.1:2961-3799 GCA_029945445.1 Lacunisphaera sp.
CACCGGCGAACATCCACCAGAGGCGTTGCAGGCCGCGGTCGCGCACCATTTCGGTGACGACGAGAGGGGTGTCGGAGGCGAAGCTGGTCGCGGCGAGCGAGATGCCGTTGATCCACCACGGCATCGAACGGCTGCCCAGGAAGTAGCTTTCACTATCCTTGCCGGCCCGCCGGCTCATCGCCAGCCCGATGCCAAGCGACACAGCGAGATACGTGGCGATGATCGCGTAATCGATCCAGTGCAGTGGGGTCATTGCTTGAACGCGTTAGGGTTGACTCCACCCAAGCCGGTGGGCCCGGCCGGCTACAACGCTATTCCATTGGCCGGGTTGCAGGCGGAGCGCCCGGGCCGGGCCAAGGACGAAAAATGCAGAGGAGAATACGCCTTGGGTGGCGCGTTTCCTTGGAGAAACAGCTAATCGATAACAGTAAATAGGCACGCAAACTTCCTGCACCGGGGAAGACACACGGCCTGATCTCCCCTACAATGGGCCCATGCCCCTCAGTGGATATTCTCCGTCGCATAACCTGCCGGCTCTCGCCGGGATCGCCACCTTTGAGCAAGCCATGGCCCCCGGCTACTCGGTCGAAACCTGTGTCGACCGACTGAAGCGTCACCACTGGTTGTTTCGCCGTCTGCACGAGGTTTTTCTGAAACGTCTGCCCGCCGAGCCGCTTTACGAGCTGAAGATGGCTTTCAGCCTCCACGCCCATTACTGCGCGGACCACGCCGCGGCTTGGCGCAAGCGGGTGGGGGAAATGCGCGAGCCCCCGCTCGGACTCGATGCCCTGCCGCATCCGGCCCTCGACGTGATTTTTGACGAGCTGGTCGCGGTGCC
>JAQSCO010000014.1 GCA_029945445.1 Lacunisphaera sp.
AGTTCTCGTTTCCGGTCATCTTTGATCCGATCGGCCGCTTTGCCTCGCCGGGCAAGACCCCCGCCGAGATGACGGTCGAGGAGAAGAAGGACTTCACCGCCCGCCAGCGCGAGCATTTCGGCAAGGTCATCGCGATGCAACTCACCGGCGGCATGATGCTGCCGATCCCGAACAACCTGGTGCTGGACGCCCAGGGCAACCTGCTCGGCGGCTATGTCGGCGCCGGTGCACAGTCCGCCCCGGCCCTCGGCAACCTGCTGTATCGCGCCGGCGTCAAGCTGGCGCCGGCGGACATGCCGAAGAAGATCTACACGGCCGAGGAGACGAAGCCGAAGGCGCCGCCCGCGGTCGTGGAAATGCTCAAGGTCGGCGCGCCCGCCCCCGACTTTCCCGCCACGGACGCCGCCGGCAAGCCCGTCAAGGTCTCCGACTATCGCGGCAAGATTATCATCCTCGACTTCTGGGCCACCTGGTGCGGCCCGTGCCTCGCCTCGATGCCGCACACGCAGGAAGTCGCCGAGCATTACCAGGACCAGGGCGTTGTCGTCCTCGCCTCCTGCACGAGCGACACCCGCGCGAAATTCGACGCCTGGGTGAAGGCCAACCAGGCCAAGTTTCCCGCCATGATCTTCTCGCACGACCCGCTGGAAAAGTCGGATGACCGCGCCGCGCGCAAGCTCTACGGCGTCGGCGGCATCCCGCAGCAGTTCATCATCGGCCGCGACGGCAGGATCGCCGCCCTCTGCATGGGCTATCTCAAGGGCGAGGTGCTTCTCGAGGCCGCGCTGGCGCAGGCCGGCGTGAAGGTCGCCCCGGAAATCCTGGCGAAGGCCAAGCTCGACCAGGCCAATCGCGACGCGATGAAGTAAGTCGCGGCGCACCGTTGTCCCGCCGCCCCATGGTCGCCGAAAAACATCCGCCGCTCGTGCCTGCCAGTTATTTGGCCGGTGCGACCTGCCTGCTGC
This sequence comes from Lacunisphaera sp., assembly GCA_029945445.1. GTDB lineage: Bacteria > Verrucomicrobiota > Verrucomicrobiia > Opitutales > Opitutaceae > Lacunisphaera. The sequence goes on from JAQSCO010000014.1 coordinate 966, forward strand.
CCGGTCGCGGCAACGAACTGCTGGGCCAGCTCACTCCGGCCGAGCGGTTGGTCGCGGCGCACGTGGCCCAGGGGCTTTCCAACAAGGAGATCTCCTCGGCGCTCAATCGCGCGGAGCCGACCATCAAGCACCAGATCGCCAGCGCGTGCCGGAAGTTCGGCGTGCAGTCCCGCTGCCGGCTCATCGTCCTGCTGCTGACCTGACTCCGGGAATGAGTAACGTATTATGTTACCCCTTTCCCCGGTTCTGGCGCGCGAGGAGGTGGGTGAAGAGGAGTGACCAGAAGCAGAGCACGATGTTAAACAGCGGAATCTGCAGCGCGGGCGGCAGGGCTTAGACGCAGCACACCACCGGCACCCAGAGGGACCAGGAGGTCAGCAGCACCGGGAACACCCGGCGGAGGTGTTGGTCGCGGACATTAGCGACGGATGTGAGCGAACACAGGCGGGCGGAGCGAGGAAGACTTTTCGGAGAGGTGGTCGCCGATTTCCCCATGGGTGATAGAACGGCGTCCGTATGGAAACCGACATCCACCTTATCGGTTGTCACGTGCCAGCCGCGGGCCTTTGCTCGGGGGATGCCCGCCGCCTTTGCCGATCTGGAACAACGCTGCGTGACCGCCCTCTCGGCGCAGGGGGGCGATGCGGCCCACGGGCTCGAGCATGTGCGGCGGGTGGTGCGAAATGCGAAGAAACTCGCGGCGGAGGAAGGCGCGCGGCTCGAGGTCGTGGTGCCGGCGGCATGGCTGCACGACTGCGTGAGCGTGCCGAAGGATTCACCGCAGCGCGCGGCGGCCTCGCGGCTCGCCGCGGAGCAGGCGGTGCGCTGGCTGAGTGGCTGGAATTACCCGGCGGGGCTGCTGCCCGCCATCGCGCACGCGGTCGAGGCGCACAGTTTCACGGCGGGGATCGCACCGCGCACCCTCGAGGCGAAGGTCGTGCAGGATGCCGACCGGCTGGAAGCGATCGGCGCGATCGGCCTCGCGCGCTGCCTGATGCTGGGCGCGACGCTGGGCAGGCCGCTGTATGCGGCGGCGGATCCGTTCTGCGAAAACCGCGCGCCCGACGACCGGGCGGCGGCGGTGGACCATTTCTATACGAAGCTGCTGCGGCTCGAGGGCACGATGCAGACCGCGGGCGGCCGCCGCGAGGCCCGGGCCCGGACGGAATTCCTGGAAAAATTCCTCGCGCAACTGAAACACGAGATCGACCCAGGCGCGTAGTATACTATTAGTTGACAATGGGCCAAGGCGGCTCCCCGCGCCCAATGTCAACTAATAGTATACTAGGGTTTGGGGGGCGCGGGTGCGGATGGAGTTCCGGGAGAAATTCCTGGCGCAGCTGAAGCACGAGAACAGGGGGTGGCCAAGGTGGGCGTCGGTTTCCACACCGACGCCTGTCGCCGATGGGGACATCGGCGACCACCCACTAGTTACTTCCGGATGCGGACGACCTGGCGTTCCTCGTTGAGGCCGAGGGTCAGCTCATCCGGCGTGATCTTCACCAACTGGAGGTAGGCCGTGTGACCTTTCACCTCGAGGGGGATGATGTCGCCCGTCTTGTACAGGGTCCCGTTAAGCGTGAGGTGGGAGACGCCCTTGAGGACACTCAGGCCGCTGACCTTGAGGGTGGAGACGAATTTCGCGAGCGTGCCGGCGTCACTCTCGTCGGCTTCGGCGGGCACGGTGCTTTCCGGCAGGCCGCCCGGCAGGCCGGGGGCGCCGGGCCGCGAGGAATCCGCGACCGGCAGATCCGGCGCGCGATAAAAGGGATTCGGCGGGCTGGGTGCCAGCGGCGCGGGGTTCATCCGCTTGTCGAGCAGGGTGGCAATGCGCGTCTTGGTGAGGGCGTAGCGTTCCGCGGCCCGCTTCAGGGCGAGAATCGTCGCGGGATCCGTCTTGTCCTGGGCGGCCGCGGGGGTCGCGGCCGCGAGCAGCAGGGCGGCGGTGAGGAGCAGGCTGATGGCGGGGGCGGTCTTCATGGGCGGGCGAGCACGTCGACGGTGAGTTCCATGGTGACGGTGTCCTCGGCGCCGCCTTCACCCTGGCTGAGGGTGTAGGTGCGGATCCGCAGCAGGCGGGGGCCGGTCTCCAGTTCGTGCAGCAGGCGCATGATCTGGCGATAGGAGCCGTTGGCCCGGAGGGAAAAAGGCACGGGCTTGAACTTGCTGCCGTCCGGCTGGGGCTGGGAGCTCAGCTGGTTCAACTGGGTGAAACGCGTGCGCGCGGCCGCCTCGATCGAGTAGAAGTAGCCGAGGTTCTCCGCGAGGTCTGCCTCGTTGATGAGGTTCCGGTCGATGAAATCCAAGGCCGCGGTGACGGTGGCCATCTCGGCGGTGATCCGGGTCTGGCCAGTCAGGGACTGCAGGATGTCCTCGCCGCTGCGCCGGACTTCCTCATGGCTGGTGGTGAGTTCGTGCTGCCGGTGCCAGAGAAAATACGAGGCCGTGCCAAAGACCAGGAGGACGGCGACGCTGGCCACGATGACGGGGTTGCGCCGGGTGAAATCGAAGAATTCCTGGAAGCGGGCGTTCATGGCGCGGGGGCGGCCTTCAGCTTGCAGGCGATCTCAAAGGTGAGGACGTCGCCGCTTTCCCCGCGGTCGAGGGAGACCAGCGCAATGGTCGAGAATAGCGGCCCGATCGCCGGGTCCTTGCGCAGATCCTCGACGTAGCGGCGGAGGGTCTGGGCCGCCGGCCCGGAGGATTCATGCATCGTGCCGCGCAGGACGACGCCGCCCGCGAAGCCGTTGATGCTGGCGATGGTCATGCGGGGCACACGGGTGCGGCCTAGGCTGAGGACGAAGTCGGAGAGCGAGTAGGGCTCGCTCATCAGGTTGTAGGCCTCGTCGAGCCGCGCGACCTTGGCCTCGAGCTGCTTGGTGGCGAGCTTGAGTTCCGCGAACTGCCGCCGGTGGCCGGCGATCTGATCCTGCCAGTAGTTGATCTCGGAGCTGAGCGAGCCGCCGACGTAGAGCTGCCAGAAGGTGAAGATGAGCACGCCGGTCGCCAGGGAGGCGGCGACGAGGTTGATCAGGAAGCGGCCGCGGATGAGGTCGTCGCTCGGCAGCTGGGCGGAGAGGCGGCAGTCGATATGCCAGGGGCCGACGAAGGGATTTTTTTCAGCCTTGGAGGTCATCGGGTTTGATGGCGCCGGCGCCGGCGATCAGGCTGAGGGCGCCCAGCCAGTGGGCGCCAAAGGCCGGGACGCCCTCGGCGGGCTGGATGTTCACCGTGGGCAGCCACGCGGTGCAATCCATGGCGAAGGGCGTGCGGCCGACGACCTGGGCGAGGGGCTCGGTGATCCAGGAGAGGGCCGGCGGCAGGTAGGCGCAGAAGATTTCGCCGACGGGCTGGCCGGTGGTCATCTCGTAGGAGTCGACGAGGGGCTTGAGGTCGCGGCCGATGGCGCGGACGAACTTGGTGGCGCGGAGCAGCAGTTCCTCGTCGGCGAGCTGGAGGCGGTCGCGGATCTCGGCGGCCTCGTTGAGGCCGAATTCCTTGCGGGCGGCCTGGACGATGGAGGCGAAGCCGTGGCGCACGGGCGCGGGCGTGTGCACGCCCTCCTTGCCGAGGATGTAGGCGGTGGTGTGCTCGTGCTCGATCACGACGACGACGATGGCGCGCTTGTCGTCGCGCCGCGCCTTGAAGTCGGCGATGCTGCCGAGCAGCGGGAGGATGCCCTGCTCGAGGCGGTAGGGCAGGAGGCGGTGGTCGAGGAGGCGCTGCTGGATGCGGTGGACGTTGCTGTGCGACACGCCGCAGATGAGCGCGGGCCGCTGCGCGCCCTCGGCGCCGACGAGGGTGCCGTCCTGCGGACTGAGGGTGGCGAGCTTCCAGTTCTCGGGATTCTCGATCTTATACTGCTCGCGCACGAGGCCCTCGAGGTAGGCGGGCTCGCCGAGCTTGCGGGCCTGGATGCTCTCGCGCTGCACGAGGCCCTCGGGCGGGACAAAGCCGCAGATGACGGGGACCCAGGTGTTCTGCTTCTCGAAGTTGGTGTCGAGCCACCGGCGCAGGCCGGCGTCGTCCTCCGCATCAAACGCCGCGGCGCAGTCGAGGGTGATGGGCGACTCCTCCAGGCGCGTGATGCCGGCGGCGAGGATCTGATAGGGGTTGATCTCTATCAGGAGGCCGCGCCGGGAATGGCGGTTGAAGGGGTTGGCAAGGCTCAAAGGTGGGGATGGGCTGGCGGACAACTATTCAGGCCGGGGGGCCGGCGTCAAGGTGTCCGCCGCGGGATCAAGGCGCCGGATTTTTAACCGCTAATTGGCGCTAAGGGACGCTAATCCGCACCGAGGTCGGGAGTGGCATCGGCCTTCGCAAGGCCTACGGCTGACGGGTCGGCTTACAGTCGATGAGGCCGGTTGATTTTACGGCTGCCCTTCGGCTTGCTCAGGGCCGTGAGCCCGTCGAACCGGGAAGCTGCAGCCACCTGAGGCGGCCCTAGCCGAGGTATTCGTGGAGGTGGGCGCCGAGGTATTCGTAGACGATGGAACGGGGGGCGGCGAGAAAGCACTCGATTTGCCCGGCCCGGTGGCGATAAATGACCCGTTGATTTCCCACGCGAAGCCGGTGAAAGCCGGCGAGTTCATCGCTGAGCGGCTTGGTGTCGCCCGCAGGCAGGGCGAGAATGGCCGCCTTCATGGCCCGCCTGATCTCGGGGGTGAGGTTACGCTGATAGTCGCGCACCTGCTCGGCCACGTGGACTTTAATCGGCAAGCGTGGAAGCAGGGTAGAACTTGAGCTTGCCGGCGCGGAGCTTCTTGAGCTGGGCCATGAACTTCGGGTCGGCGAGCAGTTCCATCGTCTCGATCATGCCCCCGAGGCGCTCGGCGGAGATGACGTGGACCACCGGGCGCTCGTGTCGGGTGATGGTGACAAGCGCGCCGGACTCGGCGGCGCGGACGGCGGCGGCGGTCTCGCGCTGCAGCTCCTTGATACTGTATGTATCTTTCATGCCGAAAAGACGTATTCTTTCCGGAGCGGGAGTCAATCTCGTTGCCGCGGGGGTCGGGTCGCCAAAGTAACCTAATAGGTTACTTGTGACTTGGCCGAGCAACGCGGGACCGGAGGAGGGTGTCAAGGCGCCCGCCGCGGCCTACAGCAGGACGGCACGCTCATTCGTGTCGGTGAGCTTACGCGACCCGGCAACGAGGCGAATCTGGCCCAGCCCACTCGGGCGGTGCTAAAGGGCGCCTTGGGTGCGTTGCTCCAGCAGGAACCCGCCCGGTGTTGCGAGCTTCATTCCATAAATCTCCCGGCCGAGTTTCCCTTGGAAATCCGTTCCATCCAAGGTTAGCAGCCACCCCGCCCTGACCGCCAGCGCGGTAATGATGATCGGGCGATCCTTGGCCTTGGAATAGACGAGCGGTTTATCGAGGATCACACTGGTTCGAACCAGACGAACACGCGGGGCGATTACCTTGACCCAGGCCGTCGCCGCGCCCCGTCCGAGCTTGGGCAGGTTTCGACGAGTTTCCTCCGCACAGTAGTCGGAGCTGACCAGTTGCCAGCCTTGTGCCGCGGCCCTGGTCACGAGGAAACGCGAAGCCCCCTTCGCGGATCCCGCCGCAGCCAGCAGGACGCTGGAATCGAGAAAGAGCCTCACTGACCGGATTTCTTCGCCGCGGCCCGGAAGGCCTTCATCGCCGCCTCGTCGCGGGCAATCCAGGCTTTGAGGTGCGCCTTGGGCAGGTCGCGCACCGCCAGCGCCGCGGCCGGCTGGAGAAACAGGCCGCCATCGCGCTCCTCCACGAGGAGTAAAGGATGGAGCTGCTGGTCGAGGCCCAGCTTGCGGCGCATGGCGGGCGGCAGGGTCAGGCTGCCGCGCTTGCTCAGGGGAAGGGTTGTCGTCATGCAGTAATGCTGCAATGCGGCATTGCCGGAGCAAGAGGAAAACCGGCCGGGCGGGCGGCGGCCCAAAGTAACCTATTAGGTTACTTGTGACTTGGCCGAGCAACACGGGGCCGGCAGCAAGGGGTCGCGGCGGCAGATGCCGGATCAGGGCAGGGTGATCTTTTCGGTCGCGTCGGTCAGCTCGCGCCACTCGGAGATGGCATAAGGCTGGTCGACACCGCCGAAGGTCACGTAGCGCGGCGAGGGGTCGAAATGGACTGCTGCTTCGCGACGCCCCAACCCAGGGTCATCTATTATATGACATTGGCGGCAGTCGTGCGGGCGGAGCCGGAGCCGGAGCGAGTGTCATATAATAGATGACACTGAGTTTCTTGTCCTCGGGAAAATGAGACTAGGCGGGCGGCGGCCCAAAGTAACCTAATAGGTTACTTGTGGCCGGGACACGACAGGGCCGGGAGGGGGAGTCAACCAAGTTGCCGCGAGGTCGGGTCGCCAAAGTAACCTAATAGGTTACTTGTGCCTTGGCCGAGCAACGCGGGGCCGGCGTCAAGGGGTCCGCCGCGGGCAGCGTGAAATCAGGGCAGGGTGATCTTTTCGGTCGCGTCGGTCAGCTCGCGCCACTCGGAGATGGCATAAGGCTGGTCGACACCGCCGAAGGTCACGTAGCGCGGCGAGGGGTCGAAATGGACTGCTGCTTCGCGACGCCCCAACCCAGGGTCATCTATTATATGACATTGGCGGCAGTCGTGCGGGCGGAGCCGGAGCCGGAGCGAGTGTCATATAATAGATGACACTGAGTTTCTTGTCCTCGGGAAAATGAGACTAGGCGGGCGGCGGCCCAAAGTAACCTAATAGGTTACTTGTGGCCGGGACACGACAGGGCCGGGAGGGGGAGTCAACCAAGTTGCCGCGAGGTCGGGTCGCCAAAGTAACCTAATAGGTTACTTGTGCCTTGGCCGAGCAACGCGGGGCCGGCGTCAAGGGGTCCGCCGCGGGCAGCGTGAAATCAGGGCAGGGTGATCTTTTCGGTCGCGTCGGTCAGCTCACGCCACTCGGAGATGATATACGGGGCATCGGCGCCGCTGAAGGTAGCGGCGCGGAGTGAGGTGTCATAGTGCAGCGCGCTGCCGGCGTTGGGGAAGACAATATTCTTGGCGGAGACGGCCCCGTAGATCGGCACATTATTCCATGTGCTCACATAGGCACTGGGCATGTAGATCACGCCGTAAAAGGGTAACAGGGACCAATAATAGTGAGAACCGGAAGTATTGGCCGTGCTGGTGCCAATCAGGATGCACTTTTTGGGATCAAGGGTGAGGTTTTGGATGCCGTCGTAGTTGCCGCCACCACTGCTGATGCTACTGCCAACATACAATCTGCCGCTGATGTGAATCTCGGCCGAACCTGTAGACTTGATTATGATTTTGCAGGAAGAAGTCACAGGGGAAGACTGATTGTAGATCCAGATCTGACCCTGCACATCGAGTATAACCGGACCGAGAATAGTGAGATTTGAGCCGTTTTGGTTTAATGTTAAATCGCCACTGATGACATACCGGCTGGGGGTGGTCGCGCCGGGGGTGCCGATGTTGGTATTGGCGCCAGCGGTCAAGGTCAGGGCCGTGCCGCCGACGACCGTTTGAATGTCAAATTGGGGAATGTAGGGACTCCGGCTGACCCTCGTCAGATCAATGTTGGCGGAGGGGGCGGTGGGCGCCGCGACCGAAGTCAGGATGGCCGAGCCCCCGTAGGTCCAGACCGGCGCGAAAGGTGTGGTGGCGGCCGACGGCGCGGCCACATAGCCGTTCAACCGGATGCTGGTCAGCGTCACCGCGTTGCTGGCATTGGTGCCACCGGCCACCACGGCGGCGGATCCGATATTGGCGCTGCCGAAACCAGACGGGGTCGTGTTGTAGGTGCCCAGCGCTGAATCGTAGCTGTCGATCGTGCCGGTCGAAGCCAGGTTCACGAGCGTGGTCGCACCCAGGGCATTGGGGAAAAGCGGCGCCGGGGCCACCGTGGCCCGCAACTGGGTCTTTATGGTGGCCGTGCCATCGGGCAAGGTGGCCACGCCTTCCGCATAAATGACCGGCGCCCCTAGGGCGGTCCAGTAGGTCGATTTGTTGGGGGTGACGTTGGTGTTGCTGCTGATGCAGTGATACCAGATGCCACCGTAGCACACATACGAACTCGTGGTATAGGCGGTGGCTGAGTTCCACAGATAGGAGGCCCCGGTGGTGCTCACCCAGTAGGTGGCATTGGTCGGGGTCTGGTTGCTGTGGGCATAGATGCAACGATACCAGGTGCCGCTGTAACTGACGGTGTCATTAAGGCTGTAGGTCTTGGTGGAGTCCCACGTCGCCAACGACTGGGGCGCCAGCGCCCACCAATCGGTTTTGGTCGCCGGATTCTGGCCGAGGTTACCGGCCTGCAGGCTGAGATACCACGCCCCGTTGTAACTGACCGTGTCGTATGAGCCGTAGCTCCTCGCGGAATCCCAGACGGGTGACAGAAGCGGGTCGGTGGACCAATACGTCGCATTGGGCGGGGCTTGGTTGGTGTGGGACTGAATGCACTGGTAGAAACTGCCGCTGCGATAAACCACATCGTTTAAATTATAGGTGGTGCTGGAGGACCAGGCCCAGGAACCGCTCAGCGCATTTTCCCATGAAGCGGTGGTCGGAGTGCTGGCGCCGGCCGTGATGCAACGATACCAGGTGCCGCTGCCGCTGGCGCTGTAATGCACGACGCTGTTGTAGGCGTAAGAGATACCGCTTCGCCAGCCCCAGGAAATATACGGGATGGAGTTTGCCACCCATTTTGTCGTGTCGGCATAATCTACGCTGACGTTGGTTCCGGCCTGAATACAGCGATACCAAATCGAGTCAGCCGGACAGTATATATAATCGCCGACTGCGAAATTCACACCAATGTAGTAATTCGTCGCTGCGGTGCAAGGAGCCTGAGTGCCCGAGGCCGTAAGAACCGCGGCCCAATACGTCGTGTTCGACGGTGTGATCGAGCCGCTGCTGGTATGGGCTTTGATGCAATAATACCAAATGCCCGAATCAAAGAGCATCGTGCTCAGGGGGTATACGATGTTGGAGGAACTCCAACTGAGCGACATCGACGGTATATAGCACCAATAGGCGTTGGTGGTCGGGGTCTGGTTGGTGTGGGCCAGAAGGCAGCGATACCAGGTGCCGTTATAGTTCACGACGTCGTATTGGGCATAGGTGATGTCGCTGCTCCACTTCCAGGGGATGGGAGCCTCGGCCCAATATTTCAGATTGGGCGGGGCGTAGGCCGTATTCGCCGTGAGGCAGCGATACCAGATCCCGTTGTAGCCGACCAAGTCGTTGATGCGGTAGGTGGTGGAGGAATTCCAGGTCGCGTTGAGCTGGTTGGCATCGTAATTATCAACGCGGATCTTGACGGAGCCGGTCATGCCCTGGCCAAATTTGGTGCTGGGGAAAGTGATGGTGCAACTGGCGGTGGTGCCACTGGTGGACCACGTGGCGGTGGTGCCGTTGACCGTCCAGGTGGACCAGCTGCGCGCGTTGAAGGCGCGCAGGGCCTCGCTCAGTCCCATTTCGGCCAGCTGGGCGCTCGCGCCGGTCTGGGCGCCGCGATTGCTCAGCTGCATGGCGCGGGAACACACGCCCACGTAGCTGGCCAGCGCGATGCCGAGCACGGCGACGAAGCAGAGTGCGATCAGGACCACGCTGCCGCGGGAGACAAAGGGACGCAGGCTCATCAGAGGAGGAATTGCCGGTTGCGGAGGATCAGGCGCGGCGAGGCAAACTGTTGCACCAGGGTCTGGGTGCCATTGAAGCTGTCGCCCTTCTGGACCGTATAGGAAAAGGACAGCTGTTTGATGCCAGGCAGGTAGTTCGTGTAGCTCGTGTAGGTATTGCCCGTGGCGTCGTAGTAAGCGAAAGTGAATCCACTGCTCGTGATGTTTTTCACGAGGGTGAGCGAAGTGACGGTCGTGCCGTCATAGACGCAGCGGGTGAGGGCCTCGCGCGACATCGAGACACTGGTGCCATTGACCGTGACGGCGTCCGAAGTCGTGGAGCCGGAGATCGCGGTGCTGTTGTAGTAATAGGTGATGGTGTTCGTGCCGGTGCCGGTGGGGAGGGTGAGGGAGACGCGGGTGGCGCTCAGGTTGGCGGTGTCGGTGAGCCCGCTGGCCATGCGCACATCCTGCGCGAAGTAGGCGAGGGCCCGGCGGGCCTCGCTTTGCAGGCTCTGCTGGTTGACCAGGCGGGCGAGGCTGCGCCCCATGTAAGTGTAACTGGAAAGGATGGCGGTCATGACCATCAGCGCCAGGCTCATGCCGACGAGCAGTTCGACCAGGCTGAAGCCCCGTGCGGCACGCTCAAGGCCCAAGGCGGAGACGGAGTTCCGGTTCATTCCGGTGGAACGCGTTGACCCCAACGCGTTGATCGAGGAATGCGCCGCCCAAAGCGCGTTGGGGTCAACGCGCTCCACCTTGGAGAGAGCAAGATCGAATGGCTGCATCCTCATGAGCGCTGGTAACTCAGGCCGAGGCCGTATTTGCTGAAGTAGGCGCACCCACTGCGGGTGTAAGTGCGGCGGATCGGCGCGGAGGCATTGAAGGAAAGCTGTTCCAGCCAGCTGCCGGTGGCGGCATTGGCGGCCGCGGTCGTGCCGCTTTTCTGCCAGGTCACGGTGAAGGTCACCTCGCGCATGCTGCCGCTGACCACATCCGCCACCGAGCGCTGCAGCTGGATGTAAGGATTGGTGGCCACCGAATAGTCGGTGACCAGCCCGGCGGCGGTGATAGCGGAGGTGAACTGGCTGTCGATCGTGAGCGTGGTCGGTCCGGGCTCGTTGATGCCCGTGCTGCCGTTGGTCCAGGCGACGTAGCGCAGCTTTTCCAGTTCATGGCTGATGATCTGCGCCGCCAGGGTCTGCCGGCGGGCGGAGGCCAGCATTTCCGAGCCGATCGTGACGGCCTGGATCATGCCCATGAAACCCACCACCAGGATGGTGGCGGCCATCATCACCTCGACGAGGGTGAAGCCGGTGGCTTGGTTTCTGAGCTGGGACCGCATGCGTGGGGAAGAGAACCTAATTCCCCTAGGGTTTAGCTTGCTGAGGAGTTGGCGCAAGCGGTGAGTGGAACCGAGGGGATTTCAAACTATGAATTTTTGCCACAAAAAGCACAAAAGGCGCACAAAAACAAACAAGGGAACTTTGCGGCCAGTGATCTAAAGGCGGCCAATTCAGAGTTGAAGCAATGCGGCGGGAAGCTGCAGTCACTGACTTGGCGCTGACGTCACCAGCGGCGCTCCGGCATTCAGATTTTTGCGCTTCTTGCGCTTTTTGTGGCCAATTCAGATCAATAACTCCGCGTGACCAAGGCGCGAGTGAACTCGCTGGCCCACCCAATCGGGGCGTAAAGCCCCTCCTGCAGGGAGACCACTCAGTAGCTGCGGGTAACGAGGGCGCCGGTCTTGTCCCGAAACACGATGAGCTTGTTGGCGAGCTCGAGGTGGTCGAAGGTGATGCCGAGGGCCGCGTTGATCTCCTGGCCCTCATACACGAGGCGCCGGTCCAGCATGATGCGGTGCGGCGGGCTCTGGAACACGCCGCTGATGTTCTGGTTCACGATCCAGTAGAAAAACGCGGCGTGGACGACGGGCCCGCCGGCGGGGGATGCGCTGGAGACAACGATGCCGCCGCCGAGCTTCACTTGGGCGGGCGCGACGGGCTCCGGGGGCGGCGCCACGACGACCGGGGCCGCCGGGTCCTCGGCGAGTTTCTTCTCGGCCATGGCGAGCAGCGCGGCCCGGGAAACGCCTTGCTCGGCCGGGGTGCCTTCGCTCGCGGCGCCGGCTGCGGCCGCCGCGCGGGCGGCGCTGACCCCGGGGGTGGCGGCGGCCGTGGCGGGCGCGGCGAAGGGATCGATGACCGGTTGCGCGGCGCGGCCCTTCTTCTTTTTGCCCTCCTCCTCCGCGATGACGCCGTCGAGCAGGCCCACGCGCGCATCGCCGGCGGCGACGACATCCTTGGTCTTGCCGATGGCCTGGGCGGGGATGGCGAGGATCTGATTCATCGCCTTGAACGGCGTGGGGCCGCCGCTGCCGTCCTTGGCGCCCTTGGTGGCCCACTCGCGGGCCTTGGGGTTCAGCGCGACCAGCGCACAGTAGCCCATCACGATCAGCACGGCGAAACCGAAGATCATTTTGACGAGGCAGCCCGCGTAAGCGGGGATGGCGAGGGGTTTCTTGGGGGCCGCCATCGCGAAGTCGATGGGCGCTGCGGGAGGGCGGGGCGCACCGGTGCCGGCTTCCTGTTGCTGGCTGCTGCCAGCCCGGGACGTGTCCGCCTTACCCGGCGGCACGCCTGCCGGCCCGGTCTTTGTCCCGGGGACTCCGTGCCCTGCCGGATTCCCGGGCAAACCCGCAGGCAAAGGCGCCGTGGCCGGCGCACTGCTGGGCGGGGGCGGCGGGAATGGTGCTGCCGTCGGGGGCGGGGGCGGCGGAAACACCGAAGCCGACTGGGGTTTCGGCGGCGTGGGGGTCGCGCCGCTATGTTTTTCATCACTCATGGGCCGTCCTGTGAGGACAACATCCGCAGGTTCAAACCCAAGTCTAATTTTGAGCCGCGGCTCAGCAGGAGCTGAGCCCTCCATGGATCTTTCACTGCGCCCAGAATGACTAGCAAGGTGGGCGTCGGTTTCCGCGCCGCCGCCTCTCGCCGATGTGGAAATTGGCGACCACCAAGGCGGGATCAGCGATCCCGCCCTACCGTTTAGGACGCGCCGGGCCGAAGAAAACTCTCGCCGAAACCGGACCGATGGACGAAAAACAGCGTCCCGCCTCGCTCCCCCTTTATTCCGCCTCCCATGAGCAACAGCCTGAACATCCGCCCCACCGGCGCCCTCGACTTCCTGTCCCTTGGCGCCCTCGTCAACCGCCTCGACCCCGGCATCATTCCCTTCCGCAAGGCCACGCACTGCGACATCCATGTCAGCGGCGGCGAGTTCAACGTCTCGGCGAACCTCTCCGACTGCTTCCGCCTGAAGACCGGCGTCGCCTCGGCGATGGTCGACTACCCGGTCGGCGACCTGATCGCCGAGCGCGTGCGCGCGATGGGCGTGAAGCCGTTCTACAAGCAGTTCAAGCACGACGGCGTGCGCGGGCCGAACATGGCGACGGTCTACTCCGACCAGGGCCACGGCGTGCGCGCCCCCGTGGTGTTCTACAACCGCAGCAACGAGGCGGCCGGACAGCTCAAGGTCGGCGACTTCAACTGGGGCGAGATTTTCGGCGGCGGCGTGCGCTGGTTCCACAGCGGCGGCATCTTTGCCGCGCTGTCCGAGACGACCGGCGAGCTCATCATCGAGGCGATGAAGGCCGCGAAGGCCGGCGGCGCCATCACTTCCTTCGACCTGAACTACCGCCAGAAACTCTGGGATATCTGGGGCGGCCAGGCCAAGGCCGTGGGCGTCCTCGCCCGCATCGTCGAGCACGTCGATGTGCTCGTCGGCAACGAGGAGGACCTGCAGAAGGGCCTCGGCATCGAGGGGCAGGACGTCGAGAGCAAGGGCAAGCTCGATCCGTCCGCGTTCTACGCCGTCATCGAGAAGGCCACCAAGAAATTTCCGAACGTGAAGGCCGTGGCGACGACGCTCCGGGAAGTCCACTCGACCAACCGCCACACCTGGGGCGCGGTCGCGTGGGTCAACGGCAAGACCTACCAGTCGCCGATGGCGGAGCTCGACGTCGTGGACCGCGTGGGCGGCGGCGACGGCTACGCGGCCGGTTTCTTTTACGGCCTGCTGAGCGGCGCCTCCGAGCAGGAGTCGGTCAACCTCGGTTGGGCGCATGGCGCGCTGCTCACGACCTTCCCCGGCGACACGTCGATGGCGACCGTCGAGCAGGTGAAGGCCTTTGCCAAGGGCGGCTCGGCGCGCATCCAGCGCTGAGGGGATCGCAATGTGGCATCGGCTTCCAGCCGATGAGGCTATCGGTTAAACCCTGCGGCAGGATGCCGCAGCCACACAATCACCGCGGGATGCGGTGGTAGGTCGTGCCGGAGCAGACCACCGTGTCGAGGTCCCGGATCTCGACGATGCTGGGATTCTTGTCGTTCGAGATGAGCACCGGCTTGCCCGCCACGGTGGCGCCGCTGGCGGGACGGTCGCGGGGCTCGAGCAGGGCCTGGGCCGCGCCGTATTTGGCGAAGCGCAGCAGGCCGTCCGGGTTGATGGTGAGCCGGCGGTCACCCGGCTCCTTGCCGGTGTGGTAATCGCCGGCGGACTTGATCAGCAGCGTGCGCGAATCGGTCTCGGCCATCAGCTCATAGCTCGGCGTCAGCGAGGGGGTGGGTTTGAGGAGCATCCAGGCGGTGGCGGCGTTGAAGCCGAGGATGAGCACGGCCATCACCGCGATCTTGGTGCGGCGCGAGCTGCTGGCGGCGGCGGTCTTCGCGTCGGCGACGGAACTGGCGATGGGCGCGCGCTCGACCTTGGCGGGCGTCATGCGCTGCACCTCGGCTGCGCCGCCGGCGATGGTGGTGACGATGTAGGGCACCGAGTGTTCCTCGCCGCGCAGCGTGGTCTCCCAGCCGACAAAGCACAGCTGCCGGTAGCGCGTGCGGATCACAAAGACGTCGCGGTCGGTCTTGACCCGGATTTCCGGGGTCGAGGGCTCGTAGATGGTCAGGCGGGCCGCCACCTCACCCAGGGCGTAGAGCAGGTCGCGCAACTGGGCGGGGGTCACGCTGGCGAGCTGCTCGTCGGGAAAATTGAGGCCGGCCGCCGTGGCGCCGGGCGCCAGGTGATGCAAAGTCACACTGTAGTTCGACGCGGCCATCAGGGTTCGATGATGAACAGCAGACAGTTGCTGTTCCCGAGGCGGAGATTGCCGGTGTTCAGGTTGCCGTCGTCGAGCACCGCGTCGATTTCCTGGTAGAGCCCGATATCCACCAGCAGCGGGGCATCGGCGGTGTCGACCAGCGCGAGGGCGGCGCGGTAGCGGACGCCGTTGTGGAGCTGGTTGAACTCCCAGTCGAAGCGGCCGCCGATGGCCGTGGGCCCGATCCAGGTCTCGAGCTGGATATCATCCTTGGTGATGACGTCGGGCACGACGCCGGCGGCGGTCTCGGCGGGCCAGGAGCCGTTCTCGTGGGCCCGCGCCTGCAGCACGGCGGTGAACACGCGGAAATCGTTCGCGATGGCGGCACCGCGCGCCTTGCGCTGGATCCGCTGGTAGGAGGGGATCGAAAGCGCCATGAGCATGCTGATGATCGTCACCACCACCATCAGCTCGACCAGGCCCACGCCCGCCGTGGAACGGGGGATGGCCTGCCGGCCGATCCGGCGGCTGATGGGGGAGGACTCGCTCATTAAACCGACATTCCTGCGAACCGCGGGCGAGGAGGCAAGGGGGAATGCAGGCCCGCCTTCGCTTGGTGCTACGGCGCGGCCCGCGGCGGAATCTGAACGGGACGCCGGATTCACCGCGCCAAGCCGGGCAGGTTTATTTCTTTTCTTCCAGGATCTCGTCCGTGGGCTTGACGGCATTCTTCTCGTGGGCCGCGGCGTTGTCCTTGGCCTTCTGCACGGCCTTGCCGTAGGTCGTTTGCGGCGGGCGGGGCACCGTTGCGGGCTGCGGCCCGCCCGGTGTTTGTCCGGCGGGTTTCTTCTCCTCCGCCTTGGGGGCCTCGGCCGGCTTCGCCGCCCCCTCGAGCTTGCTGGCGGGAATCTTGCCGGTGAGGTTGCGATACTTGATGGTGACGGTGTCGGCGTCGCGCGCGACCAGCTCGACCTCGGTGCCGGGCTTGAGGGAGATGGCGGTGCGCTCGGCCTTGAGCAGCACGGATTCCTTGAGGGTGACGGTCTCGGCGAGCAACGGGGCGGCGAGCACGAGCAGCAGGGGCAGGAGGGGTTTCATGAGTGCAGGCTACCCGTCCCGGCGCTGGACGGAATCGCAAAGAGCGGTGAAAATTCGGCTTAGCGTCGCCCGGGTTTTTCTGCTGGTCTGGCCGGACATGAGGGTAATGTGCTACAGGTGTTTCTGGCCCAGGTCGCTCTGCTGGTGCGCGTCGCTGCGGCCGATGCCGACGCGGACGCGCTTCGTGTTCCTGATGCACCCGAAGGAATTCAAGGAGGAGAAGGCCGGCACCGGCCGGCTGACGCACCTCTGCCTGCCGAACAGCGAGATCCGCATGGGCAAGGGCTTCGATGAGGACGAGACCGTGCAGGCGCTGATCAACGATCCGCGGAATTTTCCCGTGCTGCTTTATCCGGGCAAGGACGCGGTAAACCTCTCGGAGAGCGGGCAAGCGGCGGCTTTCAGCGGCCGGCTGGGCGAGCGCCGGCTCGTGGTGTTCCTGCTGGATGCGACCTGGGGCGGCGCGCGCAAGATGCTGAACCTCAGCCCGAGCCTGCAGCGGCGGCCGCGGATCATGTTCACCCCTTCGGCGCCGAGCCGCTACATCATCAAGCAGCAGCCGGCGGAAGGCTGCCTCTCCACGCTCGAGGCCACGCACGAGCTGCTGACCGTCCTGGAACGGACCGGGCTCGACGACTATCCGCTGCCGGAGCAGTTGCTCGGGGTTTTCCAGCGCATGCAGGATTTCCAGATCAGCTGCGCGGCGGATCCGGCGCGCGGCGGTTACCGTCGCCACCCTTACAGCGCGCCGGCCGAGCGCGTCCCGGCGCAGAGCTGGGCGCGCCGGTTGAAATACCTGACGCCGCCGCTGGCGCCCAAGAGCGAGGGCGCGCCGTGATGGTAACCATCCAGCCAAGGCAATTATTGCCGCAAAAAGCACAAAATTACCCGATGGCGAATGAAGTCCATAAGGCGCCTATGGGCGCGCGCACAATTCCCGATGGCAGGACGGAAGTTTTTTGTGCTTTTTGTGGCCAAAATCTTCTGGGAAATTCTTGATGCCTAAATCGGAGCTGGAGCAGTTTCTCATCGGTTGGACGGCCTTGGCGAGCGCCTGGGCTTTTATCCTGTTCGGTTTCGACAAATGGCGCGCCGGCCGCGGCGGTGCGCGCGTGGCGGAGTCGACGCTGTGCTGGGTGAGCGCACTCGGCGGCTGGCCGGGCGCTTTCCTCGGCCTCGTCTTCTTCCGGCACAAGTCGGCGAAGCCGTCGTTCCAGCTGAAGTTCGGCGCGGCGTTCTTCTTCTGGGCGGGCCTGGTGGCCGGCGCGCTGAAGCTGGCCGGCCGGTGGTGAAGGTGGAACCGGACCTCCGGGCCGGTTTTCTTCACGCGGCAAAGCCCGCCCGGAGGTCGGGCTCCACCTTTTACCCGATGCCGAGCAGTTCGACCTCGAAGACCAGCGTGGAGTTCGGCGGGATGGCGCCGGGGTAGCCGCGGGGGCCGTAGGCCAGTTCGGGCGGCAGGGTGAGCTTCACCTTGTCGCCGATTTTCATCAGGGCGACGCCCTGGTCCCAGCCGGCAATCACCATGCCCGCGCCGAGGACGAACTGGAACGGTTCGGAGCGGTCGACCGAGCTGTCGAACTTTTTGCCGTCGGTGAACCAGCCGGTGTAATGGACGGTGACCAGTTCGCCGTTCTTCGGCGAGGCGCCGGTGCCTTTGGTGAGATGCTCGATCTGGAGTCCGGGAGTGCTCATGGGGAAAGTCATGGCAGCGCCACGATGATAATGTGGCTGCCGTAGCCGACCTGGTCGCCGACCTGCAGCTGTTTGCGCTTTTGCGTCTCGACGACGCCATTGAGCAGCACGAGCCCCTCGCTGATCGCCTGCTTGGCCGCGCCGCCGCTTTCGGCCAGCCCGCCGAACTTGAGGAACTGGCAGAGTTCGATCGGCACGGCCCGGACCTTGACGGGACGCGGGGTGGAGGAGCTGGTTTGCTTCATGGGAATAAGGCTGGGACAGAATTAACAGAAGATGGAGGGGAAAAGTCAGGCAATTCCGGGGTGGATGCGGTTAATTCTGTCGAGGCTCCGGCGTCACGAGATGGATCCCATCCGGTTCGAGGCGGATGAGGCGGTCGCGGTAGAGGGCGCCGAGGGCCTGCTTGAAGGCCTTCTTGCTCACGCCGAAGGTGTCGCGGATCTCCTCGGGCAGGCTGCCGTCGTGGAACGGCAGGCGGCCGCCGGCGGCCTTGAGTTTTTCCAAAACCTGCTCGGCCACCGAGGCAACCCGGCGGTAGCCCGCGCGGCCGAGGGCGAGGTCGATCTTCCCGTCGGGGCGGACAGAGCGCACGTAGCCCTCGACGACGGAGCCGACCTTCAGCGGTCCGGGGATCTCGTTGTTGTAGACCAGCCCGCGGTGGGCGTGGTTGATGATGAGGTTGTAGCCGAGCGGGCTTTTGCTGGCGACGAGCAGATGCACGGACTCGCCCTCGTGGTAGGGCGGCGGGACGAGGTCGAGCCGGCGGTTGAGCCGCGCGCTGGCGATGAGCCGGTCGGTCTTGTCGTCGAGCACGACCTGCACGACGACCCAGTCGCCGGGATTCAACGGGCCGTCCTGCTCGCGGGCGGGGAGGAGGAGATCCTTGCCGAGGCCCCAGTCGAGGAAGACGCCGCCGATGCGGGGATTGACACCGACGACCTTCAGGCAAGCGAACTCGCCCACGACGGCATGGGGTTTTTCCGTGGTGGCGACGAGCCGGTCCTCGGAGTCGCGGTAGACAAAGACCTCGAGTTTCCCGCCCGGCACGGCGCCGGCGGGGATATAGCGGGCGGGCAGCAGGATCTCGCCGTGCGAGCCGCCGTCCAGGTAGAGGCCGGGTTGTGCTGCGCGGATGATGGGGAGGAGGTTGCGTTTGCCGAGGAGGGCCATGGTGGGACGGAGGACAGATTACAGAGGACAGAGGGCGGGTTAAGGCAACGGGAATGCGGCGCGGCTGGACACGAAGTCAATTCACCCTCAAGGTGCCGGCCCATGAACGATGCGGAACTCGCAGAGTGCCATGCCGCCTTCGAGGTGACGCCGGAGGTGTCCCTGGAGGAACTGGAGCGGGCGTTCATGAAAAAGAACTTCGCGCTGCTCAAGGGCAAGTCCGGCTCCGCCGCCGAGGCGAACCCGGCCCTGGACGCCGAGCGGCAGAAGCTGCGCGCGGCCTATGAGAAACTGGCGGAGCATCTGCGGGAAAAACAAAGACAGGCGGAAGCGGCCGCCCCGCGGAAGCGGCCGTCGCTGGCGCCCATGAACCAGCCCGTCAAGGCGGCGGCCACCCGCCCGCCCATGACGCCGCTCACGGCGCCGCCGATGGCCGCACCCGTGGCGCCGGTGGCGCCGAAGCTGCCGTCCCGCGCCGAGCGCGAGGCGAAGGAGGGCTTCGCGCTGTTCGCCTTCGACAACTGGCTCGTCAATCTCCTTGTGCCGCCGTTGCTGCTGGGGCTCGTGTGGGCGGTGACCATCAGCCCGGTCGGATTTTTCCTGAAGGGCTTCCACGTGTGGATGCATGAGTTCGGCCACGCCACGGCGGCGTGGCTGTGCGGCTTCCGGGCGACGCCGCTGCCGTTTGGCTGGACGCCGGTGGAGCCGACCTACTCGCCCTTCGTCTACTGGGGCCTGCTGCTGATGTTCGGCATCCTGTTCGCCGCCGGGGTGAAGGAGCGCAAGGTGTGGCCGATGCTCGCGGCGATCCTGCTCGGGCTGCTCCAGTATTACATGACGTGGAAGATGCCGCCGGACCGTCAGGAATTCTGGTGGAGCGCCTTCGGCGGCGTGGGCGGCGAGTTCTACCTGGGCACGCTGTTCATGCTGTCCTTCTTCGTGCAGCTGCCGGACAAGTTCAAGTGGGGCGCCTGCCGCTACGTGTTCTTCTTCATCGGCGCGACCGCCTTCCTCAACATCTGGCTCCGCTGGGGCGAAATCCACAAGGGCCTCGAGGAAATTCCGTTCGGCTCGATGATCAACGGCGAGGACGACCAGGGCGGCGACATGAACAAGCTGATGGACGGCTTCGGCTGGAAGAAGGTCGACATCCGCAACAACTATTACCGGCTCGGCCTCGGCTGCTGGGCCGCACTCGGCCTGATGTGGGCGATGTTCGCCCTGCGGCTGAACAAGCTGGCGGACAAGGTCGTGGCGAAAACCGCCGGGCAATAGCGCCGGCGGCCACGGCTCAGGTGCCGGGCTGGCAGAGGCAGGAGGAGGAGATAACGAGGTCCGCCTTGCCCCAGACCTTGGTGAATTGCGCGCGGACCAGGCCGGACTCCGTGGACTTCTTCTGCATCCGCAGCGACTCGGCGAGGCCGAAGAGCGACCAGCCGTTGGCCGGCAGGCGCGCGAGGTCGTCACGGTAGACCTGCTCGGCCTCGGCGTAGCGGCCGCGCGCCATGAGCACGGCGCCCAGCGAATGGCGGACGGGAATCAGCCAGCCCGGCGGCTCGTCGTAATGCAGCTGGTCCTCGGCGGCGATGGCGGCGCGCAGCTGCGCCAGGCCGGCGTCGAGCCGGCCTTCGCGGACGAGGATTTCGCCGTCAAGCATCGGCGCCACGATGGCCAGGATGGCCTGGCAGGAATTGTTGCCGGCGGCGATCTCGTCCGCGGGCACGGCCTTGGCGGCCTCGACGTAGAGCGCCTGTTCACGGCGGGCGGCGGCGGAGTCGCCCTTTGCGGCGAAGGCGATCCCGCGCGCGGCGTGCTGGAAGGCGAAGGTAAACCTGTCCGCCGGCGGATGCATCGGCTCCGCGAGCACGTCGTCCCAGCGGCCGAAGCGCACGAGCACCTCGAGCGGCATGGCCAGCCAGGTCTCGGCGACGAAGCCAAACTCCTGCATGAACTCGGGCGGCAGGCCGGCGACGAGGGCGCGGATGTGCTGCAGGGCGAGCCCGCTCTGGCCGGTCATCATCGCGGCGTAGGCAAGCATGTGCTCGTCGTGCGCGACGTAGACGGGGAGAAAGCCTTTCGCCGGGCCGGCGGCCTTGCGGTGGGCCTGGTCGGCGGCGACGGCCTTGAGGTTGGAGTCGACCGCGTCCTGCCAGCGGCCCACGCGGATGTAGATGTGCGAGGGCATGTGGACGTTGTGCGCGAGCCCGGGCTGCAGGGTGAGCAGGCGGTCCGCGGCCGGCAGCGCGCGCTCGGGGTGAGGCGAGGCCTCGACGGCGTGGATGTAGAGGTGGTTGGCGAAGGGGTGCGACAGGTCGAGCTGCAGCACGGCGTCGAGCGTGGTGAGGATCTCGTCCGTGCCGGGCTGGGGCTGGCCGGCGGGCGTCCACTGGTCCCACGGCCGGAGATCCATCATGGCCTCGGCGAAAAACACGCCGACATCGGCGTCCTGCGGGAATTTTTTCCAGACCTCGCGCATGGCGTCGGCGTAGGCCCGGTCGAGCGCGCTGCGGTCGTCCGGCGGCGGGTTGGCGTAGCGTTTCGCGAGGGCGTCGATCAGCGCGCGCTCGGCCGGCGTGGCGCCGGCG
This sequence comes from Lacunisphaera sp., assembly GCA_029945445.1. GTDB lineage: Bacteria > Verrucomicrobiota > Verrucomicrobiia > Opitutales > Opitutaceae > Lacunisphaera. The sequence continues at coordinate 22,204 of JAQSCO010000014.1, forward strand.
GCGTGCTGCTGTGCGAGCGCGAGTTCCTGCCACGCCAGCCCGGCGGCGGGCGGCGGCACCATGGGCAGGTTGATGTGCGGGCCGCAGGCGAGCGCGATGCCCCAGTGGGCCATGGCGCAGGCCGGATCCAGGCGGGCCGCCTCCCGGAACGAGCGGATCGCGGCGCCGTGGTTAAAGCCGAAGATCAGGCGCAGCCCCTGGTCAAAATAGCGCTGCGCCTCGGCTGACTTGGTGGTGACGGGGTGGGTGTGGAGGCCGAGGTTCTCGATGAGCGGGATGCCGGCCTCGGCGCCAGCCGAACGGGCGAGCAGCAGGCCGCAAACCAGACCGGCGAGGACAGTCGTGAGCATTTTCATGGGGTGCGCGGGGTTGATTTGACCGCAGCATGGTGGGAGAACCGGGGCCCGATGTCCATTCCCGCGCGCTGGACGCCGCCCGGGGAATCTGCTCCCGTCACTGCCACCATGATTACTTCCCGTCACCTCTTCCTGCTGGCCGGTGTGCTGGCGCTTACCGCCCGCGCGGCGCTCACCCCCGACGAGCAGAAAATCGCCGCCATGGTTGACGCGCAGTCCGCCGCCTTCGGCCCCGAGCTTGAGACCGCGGTGCGGATCGACAGCGCGACCGAGAACCTCGCGGGCGTGCGGCGCATGGGCGAGCATTTCGTCCGGCAACTGGCGGGACTGGGCTTCGAAAGCCGCTTCGTGGAAATGCCGGCCTCGACCGGGCGCGCGGGTCATCTCGTGGCCGAGCACATGGGCACCAAGGGCCGGCGCGTGCTGCTCATCGGCCACCTCGACACCGTTTATCCCGGCGGCAACTGGCGCCGCGAGGGCGACATCGTGCACGGCTCGGGCGTGGCGGACATGAAGGGCGGCGACGTCGTGATCATCGCGGCACTCCGGGCGCTGCAGGCGGCGGGCGCGCTCACGGACGCGCAGATCATCGTGATCATGACGGGCGACGAGGAGGCCGTGGGCAGCCCGATCGAGGTGACCCGGCGTGATTTGTTCGAGGCGGCGAAGCGCAGCGATGTGGCGCTGGCTTTTGAGTCGGCCATCGGGCACACCGGCACCGTGGCGCGGCGCGGCAGCGCGAGCTGGGAACTGGAGGTGCAAGGCGTGACCGGGCACTCCTCGGGCATGTTTTCCGCGGCGATGGGGAGCGGCGCGGTTTTTGAGACGGCCCGCATCCTCCAGGGTTTTTATGATCAATTGCGGCCGCTCGACGGCCTCACCATCAGCCCGGCACTGGTCGTGGCGGGCGTCGAGGCGGAGTTGTCGCCGACGGGCGGCACGGCCACCGGCAAGACCAACATCATCCCCCAGCGGGCGCTCGTGCGCGGCGACCTGCGCACCGTCAGCGCGGAACAGCTGGCCGAGGCGCAGGCGCGGATGCAGGCGGTGGTGCAAAAGAACCTGCCGCGAACCTCGGCGGTGCTGAAATTCTCCGAACGCTACCCGGCGATGGCGCCGACGCCGGCGAACTACGCGCTCCTCGCGCAGCTGGACCAGGCGAGCCGCGACCTCGACCTCGGCGAGATCACGGCGTTCGACCCGCGCGGCCGCGGGGCCGGCGACATCGCGTTCGTCTCACCGCCGCTGCCAGGCCTCGACGGGCTCGGGCTCGACGGCCCGGGCCAGCACACGACGAACGAGTCGGCCGACCTGAAGCAAGCGCCGGAACTGGTGAAGCGCGCCGCGGTGCTCATCCACCGGCTGACGCGCTGACGGGCCGCGGATTATTTCTCCGCGAGCTTCGCCTTCCATGCGGCATAGGCCGCGGGCAGGGCGGTGGCGCGGGAGTTATACCAGCTGTAGCCCTTGCGACGCTCAAGGCTGAGTTCGGTCACGGTGTAGTGCACCATGCGGTCGCGCTCGCTGAAGATCGGCTTGCCCGTGCCAAGCTCGGAGAAGCGCGCCCAGAGGTCCGGCGCGCTGTTGTGCGGCACGAGGCCGGTGCCGCTGGTGGCATCGCGGTCCCACTTGACGCCTGGGATCGCATGGGCGGGAAACCACGCCATGGCGCCTTCGACGGCCGCGACGATCTGCGGGGTTGGCGCCGGGATCGTCATGAGGAACAGCACGAGGCCGACGCTCTCGTTGGAGCATTCGGAGATGGGCTCGAAGTTGCGCGCGGCGCAGGGCTTGAGCGTCAGGGCGTCATGCTGCTGGCCCCAGACCGTGAGGTGGCCGGCGGCATTCTTCAACTGGGCGGCCAGCACGCAGGCGATGCCGAGGGCAAGTTGCTGCTGTGCGCGGGCGGCGAAGTCGGCCGGAACGAACGCGAACTCCTCCCTGCGGCCGGCGATATCGCGCAGCAGCTCAAGGATGTGGACCATCGCGTCGTCGTTGAACGTGATGGCGTCGTGATACCACCCGACGAGCGGGTAGACCTGCGGGAAGCCGCCGTTGGGATACTGGGAGGCGAGGGCGTAATCGAGCCCGCGCAGGAAGGAGTCGCGCCAGAGGCGGACGCGCGCGTCGTCGCCGGCGGTGTGCGCGACCAGGGCGAGGAAGCGCAGCTCGTAGATCGTGGCGTCATTGTCGAACGTGCCGCCGCTCCAGACATCGTGATGGTTGTCCGCGGCCATCGGGTCGCGCGAGTAGTCGCCGCTCTTGGTCCAGGCGCCGACGGGTGTCTGCCACTTGACGACGCGGTCGGCAATGATGCGCGCCTCCTCGGAGGCATACCATTTGGCGGGGGCGCCGAGGCGCACGCCCTTGCTGTAGGAGGAGCCGATCGGGCCGCCCGGCAGCGGCTTGGTCGCGGAGTGGTCGACAAGGTCGCGCGGCGGCAGGAGCTTCGCGCGCTCGGCCGACGCCTGCCAGTAGGCCCGCCAGGCCGGCTGCTCACCGGCGGGGAGCGCGGCGATGCGCGCCCCGGTCACGGGCAGAAAGGCATCCGGTTCCCACGGCCGGGGCGAGGCGACGAGACCGGACAAGGTGCCGGCGAGAAGGAACAGTGGGAAGAGGCGAACGAAGCGGGGCAGGGTAGGCATGGTGGGCGGGTGAACACGCAGGCTTGTTGGGCGGGTTGCCCGGGAAAGTATCAGCCTTACCGGACGACGCGGGCGCTGCCGCCCTTCATGAGCCTCTCGACTTCCTTCTGCGTGGCCATCGAGGTGTCGCCGGGGGTCGTCGAGGCGAAGGCACCGTGGGCCGCGCCGTAGTCGACGGCGAGCTGCGGGTCGTTCTTGGAAAGAAAGCCGAACTGCAGGCCCGACGCGAACGAGTCGCCGCCGCCGACGCGGTCGAGGATCTCGAGGCGCGGATACTGGCGGCTCTCGTAGAACTTGCCCTCGTGCCAGAGAATCGCGGACCAGTCGTTGACCGTCGCGGTGTGGACGTGGCGCAGCGTCGTGGCCGCGACCTTGAAGTTGGGAAACTCCTTCACGGCGGTCTCGATCATCGCCTTGAAGGCGGCGGTCTCAAGGTGCTTGAGGTCCTCGGCGCCCTTGACGGCGAAGCCGAGCGAGGCGGTGAAGTCCTCCTCGTTGCCGATCATGACGTCGACATACTTGGCGATCTCGCGGTTGACCTCCTGCGCCTTCTGCAGGCCGCCGATGGTTTTCCAGAGCGAAGGCCGGTAGTTCAAATCATAGCTGACGATCGTGCCGTGCTTGTTCGCGGCCTTGACGGCCTCGACGGTGAGCTCGGCGGTGGAGGCGGAGAGCGCGGCGAAGATGCCGCCAGTGTGGAACCAGCGCACGCCGTGCTCGCCGAAGATCTCGTCCCAGTTGAAATCGCCCGGCTTGAGCTGCGAGGCGGCGGTGTGGCCGCGGTCGGACACGCCGACGGCGCCGCGGATGCCGAAGCCGCGCTCGGTGAAGTTGAGGCCGTTGCGGACGGTGCGGCCGATGCCGTCGTCCTCGCGCCACTTGAGGTAGTTGGTGGCCACGCCGCCCTGCATGATGAAGTCCTCGACGAGATGGCCGACCTCGTTGTCGACAAAGGCGGTGCAGACGGCGGTCCGCTGGTTGAAGCATTTCCGCAGGCCGCGCGAGGTGTTGTATTCGCCGCCGCCCTCCCAGGCGGTGAACGAGCGGGCGGTGCGCACGCGGCCCTCGCCGGGGTCGAGGCGGAGCATGACCTCGCCGAGCGAGAGCTGATCGTAACGGCAGGATGAAGCGGGGCGGATTTTGAGGGACATGGGAGAAATTTATTCAGAGGCTTTTGTAGGGCTGCCGCTTGTCGGCAGGCCGGCCCGGCGACAAGCGCCGGCCCTACAGGATGAGATTAGGCTTTGGCGGCGGCGGCGACAAATTCCTTCGCGCGCTTGGTGATGGCGGCCCAGTCGCCGGCCTTCAGTGCGGCGGCGGAGACCAGCGCACTGCCGGCGGCGGTGGCGAAGGCACCGGCCTTGAGGAAGTCGCCGACCGTCTCGGGTGTGACGCCGCCGGTGGGCAGGAACTCGATCTTCGGGAACGGCCCCTTGAGGGACTTGATGTAGGCGGCGCCGAAGAACTCGGCGGGGAAGATCTTCACGACGTCGACGCCGAGTTCCCACGAGGTGTAGGCTTCCGTCGGCGTGAGCGCGCCGCCGAGAATCGGGACGTTGAGCTCCTGGCACACGGCGATGACGGTCGGGCGCACGGCGGGCGTGACGATGAACTTGGCCCCGGCGGCGATGCCCTGGCGCGCGGTGGCGGCGTCGAGGACAGTGCCGAGGCCGAGGAGGACCTGCGGCAGTTCCCGGGCGACCTGCGCGCAGAGCTCGAGGGCGTTGGGCGTCGTCATCGTGAGCTCGATGCAGTTGAGGCCGCCGGCGGAAAGCGCGCGGGCGCAGTCCATCAGGCTGGCGGAACTGTCGGCGCGGATGAGCGCGATGACTTTTTCGGCTTTGAGGCGGGCGAGAACTTCCTGCTTGGTCATGGGGTGGGCGGCGGGACGCCGCGGTTGAAAGTTGAGAGATGAGGATTGAGGGGAAATGGCCGGGAACCGGGAGGCAAGGCGGCGTGTGTTTTAAGACGCGCTGCGTGCGTCATTCCCCGCCAGCCCACTTGGGCTTGTGGCGGAGATGATAGAGCCGCTCGCCGGCCTTGGGTTCGTAGAAGATGCCTTCCGCCTCGCGGTTGGCGTAGTCGTCCCGGTTGATCGTGCGCCAGTCGCGGTAGCCGAGATTGATTTTTTTGCACGTCGCCTCGGGGATGCCGGTGGCAAGCGTCACGCGCACGCGGGGCGTCTCGAGGCCGGTCTGCTCGTCGTAGGTGCCGATGCCGTGGACGTGGGTGGAGTGGGCGAGGGTACCCCAGGGCTCGTGCTTGAATTTGTCCCACTGCTTGAGGAAATACTGCACGCAGTGGTAGCCGATGCGCTCGATCATCGCGCCGTGGACGAGCGAGACCTCGTGGATGTGCGGCGCGTAGATGATGAGCTCGCCGCCGTCGGCGACGATCGGCTCAAGCTTATACATGCACTTCCCGCCGACCCAGAGTTCGTCATACATCGGCGGCGCGCAGGAGAGCACGGTCTGAAACGGATGGTCCTTGTAGGTGATGTGGAGCTCGCGGGAGAGTTCGCTGGCGTCGTCCCACGCCTGCTCGGGCGTGCCGGCGAAGAGGCCGGCGAGCTCGCCCTTGCCGTGGACGACCAGGCAGAAGCAGAGCTTGGGCACGGTGACCATCGCGCCGGCGCGGTCGACGACCTTGCGGACGGGCGTCCATTTGTTGCCGATGATCATCGGGTTCGTGACGACGGCGCCGAGCCAGTGGAAGAAGTTCAGGATGCCCGGCCCCGCGACGCCGGGGAACAGGTATTTGTTGCCGCCGGAGAAGCCGACGACCTCGTGTGGGAAGACCGGGCCGACGATGATGAGCTGGTCGTAGTCGAAGAGGCGCCGGTTGATGTGCACGGGCACATCCATCGCGAAGAGGCCGCCGGAAAGTTCCTTGATGTCAGCGGCGGGGATGTTGCCGAGGTCGCGCAGCGCGGCGGGGTTGTCCCACTCGTGGTTGATGAACTCGACGTCCTGATAGGTGGAGGCGCGCTCGGCGGCGGTGATCTGGACGCGGTGGTTGATGGCCTCGTCCGGCATCGCGGGGTGCGTGCCGAGCGCGATCATGACGTCGAATTTCGTCACGCGGCCCGCGAGCTGGGCGTAGAGGGTCTTGAACATCAGGCCGACCGGCGCGGTGCGGGTGTGGTCCGGGATGATGAGCAGGACGCGCTTGCCGCGGTAGTCGGCGGCCGGGCAGGCGGCGGCGACGAGCGCGCTGACCTGGGCGGCGTCAACCGACTGGCCGGCGGGAGCGAGAGAGCGATGGGGAGCCACGGCCATGGGAAACGCCGCGGAGCTTAGCGGCGGGGCGCGGTGTAGCCAAGCAAACGCGAGAGCTCGACGGCGGCGGCCTTGACGGCCTTGGCCATCTCGGGGATGCGCTCCCGCGTAAAGCGGACGGTCGCAGCGGTGATGCCGATGGCGGCAGCGACCTGGCCGTCGGCCCCGTAGACGGGCACGGCGAGGCAACGGACGCCGGCGTTGAACTCCTCGTCATCGAGGCTATAGCCGCGCTTGCGCGTCAGCTCGACCTCGCGCTTGAGCTCGGTGAGCGTGGTCAGCGTGTGCGGCGTGCGGCGGGTCAGACGCGCGCCGGTGTAGAACTCAGTCAGGCGGTTCTGATGCAGGAAGGAGAGGAAGGTCTTGCCGGTCGACGAGCAATGCAGCTCAGCGAGAAAGCCGGGTCGCGACGCGGCGCGCAGCGGATGCGGGCTATCCTGCACGGCCACGATGAGCGAGCGGTCGTCGCAGGGGATGGCGAGGTGCGAGGTCTCGTCGATCTGCCGGGTGAGTTTTTCCAGGATCGGCAGGGCGGCGGTGCGGATTTCCGTGCCGGCGAGCGAAGCGTTGCCCAGCTGGATCAGGACCGGGCCGAGCTCGAAGTGGCCGCCGTTCTTGCGGACCAGTCCCTCAAGGTGCAGCGTGGTCATGATGCGCAGGGTGGTCGTGACCGGGATGCCGAGCGTGCGGCCGATGTCCGCGGCCTTGTAGCCGTCGCTGCGGCCGCCCAGCAGCTTGAGGATGCGGCAGGCGTTCCGCAGGTTCGGGATGACGTAGCGTTCCTGGCTGGCGGCGGGCGCGGAAGGGACGGGGGCGGGCATGGGGCGGGTAGGGAGGGAAGCGATAGCCGTTTTTGGGGGACGACCAAGGCTAAAGAGAATCCAAGCAGGACAGAAGATCTGTCGCCAAGGAAGATGAGTATTCAAATATGGAAGGCAAGTTCATTAGTGAACCCATAAATTTCCTCGCCGCCTGGCGGTTCGCCCACCCAACCCGGCCCACTACCCGAAGGGAAACCGCCCCGGTCTGCGGCTCCCGGCGCTCCCGGCGGCGGATCTTTTCTTTTCCGCCGGCGCGGGGCGCCGGTCATCTAATAATAATTAAACAATACCCTTGAACCGTGCCGGCCAAAGCCTATCCCATGAAGGAACCACCCCGTTCGCGGCATGATTCAAGTCTTCCGCCACCCCAAAATATTTTGTTGCCCCGGCCGGCCATATGTTCATGGATGGATGCCTGATTCATTAGTGAAATACCCCGTTTAATTCTGCCTCCGGTCGCGGCCCGGTTTTCCCGGAGTGCGGCCACTGCCCTTTAACCCTGACCCCACTAGCCATGAAAACCTACCCCCCCAGCTGGCAGCGCCTCACCGCGTTTGTCACCTCCCGCAGCGGCCGCACCGTCGGCCGCTTGCTCTGCTCACTCGCGCTCGTCACCGGCCTCGCGCTGCCTGCCGCCCAGGCGCAGACGGGCACCGGCAGCATCACCGGCCGCGTGTCCAACGTCGGCAACGCCAAATACGTCGGCAACGCCGTGGTGTCCATCGTGGGCACCAAGGAGCAGACCCTCACCAACGACTACGGCGAATACCGCCTGAACAACGTGCCCGCGGGCGAGGTGAAGCTGCGTGTCGAGTCCACCGGCCTGGACGCCGAGACCGTGCCGGTCACCGTGACCGCCGGCGCGACCGCCACCCATGATTTCGACCTGACCAGCGCCGAGCGCTACGGCGAGGACAAGACCGTCAAGCTCGACACCTTTGTCGTGTCGGCCAACCGCGAGTTCGAGGGCAATGCGATCGCGGCGAACGAACAGCGCTACGCCAAGGGCCTCAAGGTGGTCATGGCCGCCGACGCCTTTGGTGACGTCACCGAGGGCAACGTCGGCGAATTCCTGAAGTTCCTGCCCGGTGTCTCCGTCGACTACGTGGCCGCCGACGTCCGCACGGTTTCCGTCCGTGGCTTTGCCTCCAACTTCACCAACGTCTACCTCGACGGCATGCCCATCACGAGTTCCAACTCGGGCGCGGCGGGCCGCCAGTTTGAGTTCGAGCAGGCCTCGATCAACAATGCCGCCCGCGTCGAGGTGCTCAAGGTGCCGGTGCCCGACATGCCGGCCAACGGCATTGGCGGCAACGTCAACCTGGTCAGCAAGAGCTCGCTCGAACGCAAGGGCGCCCAGTTCAACTACAAGGTGGGCGTCAGCCTCAACAACGAGGACCTGAGCCTCGGCAAGACCCCGGGCCCGCGCAACGAGAGCTCCCGCAAGGTTCTGCCCGGTTTCGAGTTCGATTACACCCTGCCGGTGAACAAAAACTTCGGCCTCGTCGTGACCGGCCTCAGCTCCAGTCAGTTCAACGAGCAGCATCGCTGGCAGACCACGAACAATTACCAGCAGGGCGGCGCCACCGTCGACAACCCCCTCATGCAGCAGTGGCAGTTGCAGGACGGCCCGAAGTTCACGGACCGCCAGTCGGGCAGCATCAAGGCCGACTGGAAGATCTCCGACAACCAGCGCATCTCCGCGATGGTGCAGGACAGCTACTACCACTCCTTCTTCGGCAACCGTAACCTGAACTTCGACATCGGCACCACGGCCACCACGGCGGCCGTCGGGGGCAGCGTCCTGTCGTTCGGCCCCACCTTTGCCCAGAGCGCCACGGGCACTTTTTCCGCCACCGATCCCTACGGCAACCGCGGGCGCATGACGCAGGGCAGCTCGTTCCGCGACAAGTATGGCAACACGAACGCCGGCAACCTCCGCTACAGCTACACCGGTTCGGTGTGGGATCTGGAGGCGGGGGCCCATGCCGCCGAGTCGCGCACCTGGTATCGCATCCTCGGCCGCGGTCACTTCGCCAACATTGGCACCCGCCTGGTCGGCGTGTCCAACCTCCGGTCCGACAATGTCAACAACCCGGATAAGCTCACCTTCAACGCCACCGACGCCACTGGGGCCAACATCAATCCTTACCTGCTGAGCAATTATCGTCTCACCAACCTGTCGGATGATCCCATCGACGGCGTCGCCAAGATGAAGGGCGGCTATGCCGACCTCAAACGCGACTTACAACTCGGCAAGCTACCGCTGACCGTCCAGGCGGGCACCCGGATCTACCAGGAATCCAAGGACAACCGCCGCGCCACCCGCAGCTGGAACTTCGTCGGCGCCGACGGCCTCGCCAACACGGCGGACGATAGCGCCGCGCCTTATCTTGATACCAACTACCTCAATCAGGATCCGTATTGGGGCTCGAAGCCGATCCAGTGGGTCGACGCCTACAAGCTGGCCCAGACCCTCGCGAGCAACCCGGCTTATTTCCAGGAAAACGCGGTCACCAGCGAGCAGTTCCGCATCAACAATTCGGAAAAGATCACCGAGACCGTCACCGCCTACTACCTCCAGCTCGAGGGCAAGCTGCTGAACAACCGCCTGTCGTTCGTGACCGGCGTCCGTTATGAGAAGACCAAGGACCTGGGCGAAGGCGTGCTCAACCAGCCGAACATCGTCTGGCAGAGAAACGCCAACGGCACCTACGTGGACGGGGATCCGGTCGCGGCCGGTGTCCAGCGGGTGCTGCGCACCGATATCGGCGCCCTGAACGCCAACGGCACCGCCAACTCGGTGCAGGCGGTTAATGCCATCCTCAAGGAGCGCGGGTTCAAGCCCACCCGCGACTATGATGGCTACTACCCGAGCCTGAACTTCACCTACAACGCCACCGAGAACCTGCTGGTGCGCCTCGGTTATGCCAAGACCATGGGCCGGCCGGATTACACCAACATCATCCCGGCCACCACGATCAACGAGGATAACACCGACCCGGTCAGCAACCCCGGCACCCTCACGATCCGCAACACCGGCCTGAAGCCCTGGTCGGCCAACAATTACGACCTGTCGCTGGAGTATTACTTCAAGAAGAGCGGCTACATCTCGGCCGGCGTGTTCTATAAGGAAATTTCCAACTTCTTTGATGCCCGGAATGGCACGGTGGATGCCGCGCTGGCGGAGCAGTTGGGGATCGGGCCGGAGTTCATCGGCTGGGGGGTGACCACGACCATCAACGGCACGGGCACCGCCAAGATCACCGGCTACGAGTTCAACGCCAACCGGCAGCTCGATTTCCTCCCCGGCTACCTGCGCTATCTCAGCGTCAATGCCAACGGGACCAAGCTCGAGCTTTCGGGGGCCAGCCTGAGCGCCTTCACGCTCTTCATCCCCGAGACGGGGAACATCGGCATCAGCTGGAACAAGAAGCCCATCAGCGCCAAGCTCAACTTCAACTACCGCGGCCGCGAGATCGGCACCTCCGCCACCGCGGTTTCGGCCCAGACCGGCGCCCAGTATGGCGCCACCAACGGGTTCTACGAATACTACAAGGCCCGCTGGAACTGTGATGTGAATTTGGAGTATACGCTGAGCAAGCGCTTCAAGCTGTATGCGAATGCCCGCAACATCTTCAACGCGCAGCAGATCATCCAGCGTTACTCGGATACCAGCGCCAAATACGGGATGAACTTCCGCCGGGAGGAGTTCGGCATCCAGATCGCCGCGGGCATCAAGGGCACCTTCTAAGTATCGCTCCATATTCCTTCTTTGTAACAACGCTGCCCGGGGCTTTCACGCCTCGGGCCGCTTTACTGAATCAGCGACGCACCGCAGGCTCCCGCCGCGTTTCGTTTCCCGTTTTTCCATGCAGCTCTATCAAACCAGCAGCCCGCGCGTCGCCAACACCCTGCCGACGGACGCGCTCCGGGCGGAATTTCTCGTCCCCGCCCTTTTCCGGCCCGGCGAGGCCGTCTTCGCCTATTGGGAGACCGACCGCACCGTGCTGGGTGGCATCATGCCCGCCGCCACCGCGGTCGACCTGCCCAACCCGCCCGAGGTCCGCAGCGCGTTCTTCCTCGAGCGCCGCGAGGCCGGCGTGATCAACCTCGGCGGCCCCGGCGCCATCACCGTCGATGGCGCCACGCACGCGATGGAGCCGCTCGACGCGCTCTATCTCGGCCGCGGCACCAAGGCCGTCTCGTTCAGCTCGCGCTCGGCCGACCGGCCGGCGCGCTTCTATTTCCTGTCCTACCCGGCGCACACCGCCTACCCGGTCCGTCACCTCGCCCTCCAGGACTCGCCCGGCACCCGCCTCGGGACGCGCGAGAGCGCCAACGAGCGCACGCTCTACAAGATCATCCATCCCGGCGCGTTTCCCACCTGCCAGCTCGTGATGGGCTTCACCCGCATGGAACCCGGCAGCGTCTGGAACACCATGCCGCCGCACACGCACCTCCGCCGCTCCGAGGTGTATTGCTATTTCGACGTGCCGCCGACGCAGGCGGTGTTCCACTTCATGGGCGAGCCCGCGGCCACGCGCCATCTCGTCGTGCACGACCTCGAGGCCGTCCTTTCCCCGCCGTGGTCCATCCACAGCGGCGTCGGCACCGCCGCGTATGCTTTCGTCTGGGGCATGGGCGGCGAGAACCAGGAATTCGCCGACATGGACCCCGCGCCAGTCGTGGCCCTGCGGTAACCCGCCTTTGCTCGCCTCGTCATCCTTCCTTCGGTCACCTTTTTATGAGCTCGATCCTCGCCAGCTTTAAACTCGACGGCAAAACCGCCCTTGTCACCGGCGCCGCCCGCGGCCTCGGCCAGGGCATGGCGCTCGCACTCGCCGAGGCCGGCGCCGACATCGTCGCCGTCGACATCCTTCCCGCGGACGACACCAAGAAGCAGGTCGAGGCCCTCGGCCGCAAGTGCGCCACCGTGGTCGGTAATCTCGGCGACCGCGCCGCGATTCCGGTCGTCATCGCGGAGGCGAAAAAGTTCTCCGCCCACCTCGACATCCTCGTCAACTGCGCCGGCATCATCCGCCGCGAGGACTTCGACAAGTTCACCGCGAAGGACTGGGACGACGTGATGGGCATCAACATCGACGCCGTGTTCTTCCTTAGCCAGCAGTTTGTCCGCGAGGCGCTCGCCCGCCAGGGCACGGCCAAGATCATCAACATCGCCTCGATGCTTTCCTTCCAGGGCGGCATCCGCGTGCCGTCCTACACCGCCTCGAAGAGCGCCGTGCAGGGCCTCACCCGCCTCATCGCCAGCGAGATGGGCGGCAAGGGCATCAACTGCAACGCCATCGCCCCCGGCTACATGGCGACCGACAACACCGCGCCGCTCCGCGCCGACGCCGACCGCAGCGCCTCGATCCTCGCGCGCATTCCCGCCGGCCGCTGGGGCACGCCGGACGACCTCAAGGGCGCCGTCGTGTTTCTCGCGTCCCCGGCCTCCGACTACGTCAACGGCTACACCGTGGCGGTGGATGGCGGCTGGCTCGCCCGCTGATTTTCCCCATGAACCCCCTCCGCTGCCTGCTGCTGTGTCTTTTCACGTCGGCCCAAGCGGCTTTCGCCGCCGGCTTGGTCACCGTCACGGTGACGCACGATCTCGCCCTCGCCCGCCCGGCCGAGACCATCACCGTCAACTGGGCTGAGCTGGCCAAGGCCCTGCCCGGTGCCCAGCTCCAGCACCTCGCGGTCAAGGACGCCGCCGGCCGCAGCCTGCCCTATCAGGTCACCAACGTCGACCCCGAGGCGAAGGACCCGAAGGATCTCGGCGTTGCGTACGGCGAATTGATCTTCCAGCACGACTTTGCCGCCGGCGAAAAGTCGGCGGCCTTCACCGTGGAGAAGATCGCGGAGGTCGCGCCGGTTTTCCCGAGCCAGGTCTTTGCCCGCTACGTGCCGGAGCGCCTCGACGATTTCGCGTGGGAAAACGACAAGGTCGCCCATCGCACCTACGGCCCGGCACTCGCCGCGCCGCGCGTCCCCGGCACCAACAAGGAGGTGCTCGTCACCAGCGGCCTCGATGTCTGGTGCAAACGCGTCAGCTATCCCGTCGTCGACCGCTGGTATAACAAGGGCCACGACCACTACCACAAGGACGAGGGCGAGGGCATGGACATGTATGGTGTCGGCATCACGCGCGGCTGCGGCGGCACCGGCGTTTGGGACGGCAAGCAGCTTTACGTCGGCCGCAATTATCAAAACTGGAAAGTCATCGCGAACGGCCCGATCCGCGCGATCTTCGAGCTGAGCTACGACACCTGGACCGCCGGGGGCGCGATCGTCTCCGAGGTCAAGCGCTTCACCGTCGATGCCGGCCACAACCTCGACCTGATCGAGAGCACTTTCACCGCCCAGGTCGGCCCGAAGGAATTCACCGTCGCCATCGGCCTTAACAAGGACAGCGCCGACAAGGGCCAGGAAAACAAGATCACGGTCACGCCGCTCGAAGCCGATGCCGTGCTCACGCAGTGGGAGGTCCAGAGCAAGAACGGCGCGCTCGGCACCGCGCTCGCTGTCGCCGACGGCGCCTTTGCGGGCTTCGCCGCGGACGACAAGAACCAGCTCATTCTCGCCAAGGCCGTGTCGGGCAAACCCGTCCGCTACCTCGTCGGTGCCGGCTGGGCCAAGGCAGGCGAGTTCACCACGCCCGAGGCGTGGAACACCTACGTCGCCGCCTGCGCCGCCCGCCTCAAGTCCCCCGTCAAAATCACCCTGACTCCATGAGCTTCCATCCCCGGTTCCCGACTCTCGCCCTCGGCCTGCTTTGCCTTACCTCAGCCGTCGCGGCGGATGATGGCACCGTGCTGGCGCTGATGGAGAAGGCGGCCGACTGGCAGCTGGCGCACCCGCGCGCGAATGACAAGGAGGGCAAGCCCGACGGCTGGGTGAACGCCGCCTTCTACACCGGTGCCATGGCCCTGGCCCGCGAGTCGGCCAGCCCGCGCTTCCACGACGCCATGCTGAAGATGGCCGAGGGCAACCAGTGGAAACCCGCCGCGCGGCCTTACCACGCCGACGACCACGCCGTCTGCCAGACCTACCTCGACCTTTACCGGCAGCATAAGGAGCCGCGCATGCTGGCGCCGACGCAGGAGCGCTTCGACTTCATCCTCGCGCACCCGAAGGACGACAACCTCGAGTTCGACCGCGTGAAAAATCCCGACCACCTCGACCGCTGGTCCTGGTGCGACGCGCTCTTCATGGCGCCGCCGGCGTGGGCCCGCCTGGGGAAGGCCACCGGCAACCCGGCCTACCTCGACTTCGCTGTCACCCAGTGGTGGGTCACGTCGGACTTCCTCTACGACAAGGAGGAGCACCTCTACTTCCGCGACAGCAGCATTTTTCCCCGGCGGGAACCGAACGGCCGCAAGATTTTCTGGAGCCGCGGCAACGGCTGGGTGATGGGCGGTCTCGCGCGCATGCTCGAGCTGCTGCCCACCAGTCACCCGGCGCGCCCGCGCTTCGAGGCGCAGTTCCGCGAGATGGCGGAGAAGATCGTGACGCTCCAGCAGGCCGACGGCTTCTGGCGCGCCAGCCTGCTCGCCCCGGAGCACTATCCCATGCAGGAGACCAGCGGCACCGGTTTCTATTGCTACGCCCTTGCGTGGGGCATCAACCACGGCCTGCTCGACCGGGCCAAATATGAGCCGTCCGTCCGCCGCGCGTGGGCCGCCCTCGCGAGCTGCGTCAACGCCGACGGCAAGCTCACCCATGTGCAACCGATCGGCTTCACGCCCGTTACCTTCGACCCCGAATCGTCCGAACCCTTCGGGGTCGGCGCCTTTCTGCTCGCCGGTTCCGAGGTCCGCCACCTCGCCGCAAAATAATTTTCCGCCATGAATACCCCGTCCCGTTTTGCCGCCCGCACGGTGCTGCTCGCCGCCAGCTTGCTGACTTCGCTTTCCGCGCAGAATGCCGCGCCCGTCGTGCCGAAGTTCAACGGCGCCACGCCGCTCGAATGGTCGCAGCGCCTTGCCGACTCCGAGATGAAGCGGCTCGGCACCGGCTATGAGGCCGGCGGCGCCAACCCGCGCGCCCGCTGGGATTACTCGCCCGGCGTCATGGCGCTCGCCCTCGTGAAGCTCGGCGAAGTGACGAAGAACGACGCCTACACCGCCTTCGGGACCCGCGCCGTCGCCTCCCACGTCAGCGCCGCCGGCGTCATCACGGGCTACAAGCTCGACGACTACAACATCGACAACATTCCGCCCGGCAAGGTGCTGCTCGCCGCGCTCGACCGCGGCGTGAAGAAGGAGGCTTGGACCAAGGCCGTCCAGACGCTCCGCGCGCAGATGGCCACGCACCCGCGCACCAGCGAGGGCGGCTTCTGGCACAAGAAGCGTTACCCGCACCAGATGTGGCTCGACGGCCTCTACATGGCCTCGCCCTTCCTCGCGCAATACGCCGGGATGTTCAAGGAGCCGGCCCTCTTCGACGACGTCGCGCAGCAGATCATCCTGATGGACCGCCACGGCTACGACGCCGCGACCGGCCTCTACTGGCACGCGTGGGACGAGGCGCACGCCCAGAGCTGGGCCGACCCGAAGACGGGGTTTTCGCCGAACTTCTGGAGCCGCGCCATCGGCTGGTATGGCATGGCGATCGAGGACTCGCTCGATTACCTGCCGGTCAGCCAGCCGGAGATCGACGGGATCGTGAACATCCTCAAGCGCGTCGCCGACGGTATCGTCCGCTGGCAGGACCCCCAGACCGGCGTGTGGTGGCAGATTCCCAACCTCGGCACGCGCGAGGGCAATTACCTCGAGGCGTCCGGCTCCGCCATGTTCGTCTACACCCTCGCGAAAGGCGTGAACAAGGGTTACCTGCCGCGCGAGAAATACCTGCCGGCGATCCTCAAGGGTTACCAGGGCCTGCTCGACACCTTCATCAGGCAGAATCCCGACGGTTCCATCCGCCTGACGCGGATCTGCGCCGGTGCGGGCCTCGGCTACACCATGTCGGACGGCAAGACCCCGCGCGACGGCTCCTTCAACTACTATATCAGCGAGCCCATCGTGGACAACGACCCCAAGGGCACCGGTCCGTTCGTCATGGCGGGCCTCGAGGTGCAGAAGCTGCTCGGCAGCTCCGCCCGCGCCGTGCCGCAGCGCATCACCGGCTGGGCCGACTACGAGTCCGTGCTCGCGCGCATCAAGGCGCCGACTTTCCCCAACCGCGATTTCCCGATCACCGACTTCGGCGCCAAGGCTGGCGCGGACAGCTCGGCGGCCATCGCTGCCGCCATCGCCGCCTGCAACAAGGCCGGCGGCGGCCGCGTCGTCGTCCCGGCGGGCGAATGGCTCACGGTGGCCATCCATCTCAAGAGCAACGTCAACCTGCATGTTGCCGAGGGTGCGACGCTCCGCTGGCTCTATGAGCCCGCGCGCTACCCCATCGTCTTCACCCGCTGGGAGGGCGTGGAGTGCATGAACTATTCCCCTTTCATCTACGCCTGGGAACAGGAGAACATCGCCATCACCGGCAAGGGCACGCTCGACGGTGGCGCCGACTGGGAAAATTGGTGGGGTTGGAACCGCCGGGCCCCGGGTCCCTCCGCTCCGGGCGCGGTTTCCCCGCAGCGCGTGGCCCGCAACAAGCTGATCGAGATGGGCGAGAACAACACGCCGGTCGCCGAGCGCATTTTCGGCGAGGGCAGCTTCCTGCGCCCGAACTTCATCCAGCCCTACCACTGCAAGAACATCCTCATCGAGGACGTGACCATCATCCGCTCGCCGATGTGGGAGATCCACCCGGTGCTCTCGTCGAACATCACTGTGCGCGGCGTGCAGATCAAGTCGCACGGCCCGAACAACGACGGCTGCGACCCCGAGTCCTGCACCGACGTGTTGATCGAGAATACGGTCTTCGATACCGGTGACGACTGCATCGCCATCAAGGCCGGCCGCAACGGCGACGGCCGCCGCGTCAACCGGCCCAGCGAGAACTTCGTGATCCGCAACTGCGTGATGAAGGACGGCCACGGCGGCGTCGTGCTCGGCAGCGAGTGCACCGGCGGCATCCGCAACATCTTCGTCGAGGACTGCGTCATGGACAGCCCCGACCTCGACCGCGCGTTCCGGTTCAAGGACAACGCCGTCCGTGGCGGCATCCTCGAGAACTTCTTCGCGCGCAACGTGAAGATCGGCAAGGTGGGGGAGGCCGTCCTCACCGTCGACCTGCTCTACGAGGAGGGCGCGAAGGGCGCCTTCAAGCCCGTCGTGCGCAACATCCAGCTCGAAAACATTACCAGCTCGGCCAGTCCGCGCGTCATGTATATCCGCGGCTTCGAGGGCGCCATCGTCGATAACATCCGCATCAGCAACTCGACCTTCAGCGGCGTGACGCAGACGGAAGTTGTCTCCTTCGCCGGGAACATCACGCTGCAGAACGTCACCATCACCCCCGCCAAGGCCGCCGCGAGCCTGAACTCCGTGGCGCAGCCCACCACGCCAACCCCGCCCGCCAAATAACCCGCGAACCCCCGCCGATGAGCCAACTCAAGCAGATCAACGAACAAATCGGACGCTATCGCTGGACGATATGCGGCCTGGTTTTCTTTGCCACCACCGTCAATTACCTCGACCGGAACGTCCTCGGCCTGCTCAAGCAGACCCTGTCCGACAACGGCGTGTTCGGCGAGGTCAAGGCCGATCAGGAGCTGAACTACTCCACCGTCGTGATCTGCTTCCAGATCGCCTATGCCGTCGGCATGCTGGCGGCGGGTCGCTTCATCGACTGGGTCGGCACCAAGGCCGGCTACGCCTGGTCGCTCATCGGCTGGAGTGTCGCGGCCATCGGCCACGCTTTTGGCCACCACACCTGGAGCTTCGGCTTCTGGCGCGCCGCCCTCGGCTTCACCGAGGCCGGCAATTTCCCTGCGGCCAACAAGACCATGGCCGAGTGGTTCCCCAAGAAGGAACGCGCCTTCGCGACCGGCCTCTACAATTCCGGCGCCAACGTCGGCGCCATCATCGCGCCGCTCTGCGTCCCTTACATCGCCTCCGCCTGGGGCTGGGAATGGGCCTTCATCCTGACCGGGGCGGTGGGCCTGCTCTGGCTCGCCTTCTGGTATAAGATGTATGCCTCGCCCGCCGCGAAGCTCGCGAACGGCCAGCTCTCGCAGGCCGAATACGACTATATCCACAGCGACCGGGACGAGCAGGCCGCGGAAAAGGCGGACGCGGCCGGGGCGCGCATCTCGGGCACCCAGCTGATCGGCTTCCGCCAGACCTGGGCCTTCGTGATCGGCAAGTTCATGACCGATCCGATCTGGTGGTTCTTCCTCTTCTGGCTGCCGGCGTTCCTCACCGGTGAGAATGCGCGCAAGGTCACCGAGTATCTGGCGGCGCACCCGGATTTCACCGGCGACAAGGCCGCCATTCCCGGCGTGATCAGCTGGCCGTTCGCCGTCGCCGTGGTCTACACCGTGGCCACCGGCGGTTCCATCTTCGGCGGCTGGCTCCCCAAGAAGTTCATCAACGGCGGCATGGACCCGAGCAAGGCGCGCAAGCTCGCCATGTTCATCTTCGCCTGCCTCCCGCTCACCGTGCTGCTCGCTTCCCGGCTGGGCGCGATCAACACCTGGCTGGCCGTCGCCACCATTGCGATCGCCTGCTCGGCCCATCAGGCGTGGTCGGCCAACATGTTCACGACGGCCTCCGATATGTTCCCCAAGAAGGCGGTCGCCTCCGTCACCGGCATCGGCGGCATGGCCGGCGCGGTCGGGGGCATCCTGATCGCGCGCGTCGCCGGCCTCGTGCTCCAGCACTTCAGCGCGCAGGGCAAGACCGAGCTCGGCTACGGCCTCCTCTTCATGATCTGCGGCTCCGCCTATCTGGTGGCCTGGATCATCATGCATCTGCTGGCGCCGAAATTCAGTCAGATCCAGTTGGCCGATCGCTGACATGCGCCGCCGCCTTCCGCCGGTTCTCGCCCTGCTGCTGACGTTCGGTGCGACCGCCGGCAGCGCCGTCGACTGGCATGACATCACCCGCCAGCGCGCGGAGTGGTATGCCCGCGCCGAGGCGACGGCCATCGCGGGCAGCATCGCGCAATACCAGACCCCCGAGGGCGGCTGGTCCAAGAACACCGACATGACGCGGCTGCCGACGAAGGAGTTCCTCGCGGACACCAAGTTCGACCATCGCGCGCCGACCATCGACAACGGTGCCACCACCACGCAGCTCCAGTTCCTCGCGCAGGTCATCACGGCCGCGCCCGACGAGACGCTGCAGGCCGTTTTTTTCCGCGGCTTCGACTACCTGCTGGCCGCGCAATACGAGAATGGCGGCTGGCCGCAGTATTTTCCGCTGATCAAGGGCTACTACAGCCACATCACCTATAACGACAACGCCATGATCAACGTGCTCACCGTGCTGCGAGCGGCCTCGCGCGGCGAGGCGCCCTATGAATTTGTCGACGCCGCCCGCCGCGCCCGGGCCGCCGCCGCGGTGGCGAAGGGGGTCGGCTGCATCCTGCGCACGCAGGTGAAACAGCAGGGCCGGCGCCTCGCCTGGTGCGCCCAGCATGATGAGTTCAATTTTCTCCCGGCCTGGGCGCGCAACTTCGAGCCGCCGTCGCTCTCGGGCAGCGAGAGCGTGGGCATCGTGAAATTCCTCATGGGCGTGGAGAAACCCTCGCCGGACGTGATCGCCGCCGTCGAGGGCGCCGTGGCGTGGTTCCAGGAGGTGGGGATTCGCGGCGTGAGCGTGGACAATCACCCCGGGCCGGACGGCCAGAAGGACCGCCACGTCGTGGGCAATCCCGCGGGGCCGGTGCTCTGGGCGCGCTTCTACGAGCTCGGCACCAACCGGCCGATCTTCCTGGGCCGGGACAAGGTCGTCCAATACGATTTCAACGCGATCGAACGCGAGCGCCGCACCGGCTACAACTACCTCAGCGACTGGCCCGCCGACCTGCTGGCCAAGGACTACCCGCGCTGGCGCGCCAAAAACAAACTGCCATGAAAGCCGCCGCATTAGTCCTGTCAGTCCTCTTCGTCCCATCCCTGCACGCCTCGCCCGCCCACGACGCCACCGTCGCCGCCGACGGCACCGGCCAATACGCCTCGGTGCAGGAGGCCATCAGCGCCGCGCCGATGCGCACGGGCGCGACCGAGCCGCGCTGGATCATCTTCGTCAAGGCCGGCACCTACCATGAGCGGGTTTACGTCCAGCGCGAGCGCGGGAACATCGCGGTCATCGGCGAGGACGCCGAGAAGACAGTCATCAGCTACGACCTGCACGCCAACCTGCCCGGGCCCGACGGCAAGCCCATCGGCACCTTTCGCACGCCCACCGTGCAGATTGATGGCGACGGCATGCTCTGGGAAAATATTACGCTCGCCAACACGGCCGGCGAACCCGGCGCGCGGCCCGGCGCCCCGGCGGTCGCGCAGGCGCTGGCGCTGCGCGTCGACGGTGACCGCGTGACCTTCCGCCACTGCCGCTTCCTCGGCTGGCAGGACACCATCCTCGTGAACCGCGGCCGGCAGTATTTCTCCGATTGCTACATCGAGGGCAGCGTCGACTTCATCTTCGGCGCCGCCACGGCGTTCTTCGACCGCTGCCACATCCATATCCTGAAGGACGGCTACATCACCGCCGCCTCCACCCCGCAGGGTGCGGCGCACGGCTACGTGTTCGCCGACGGCAAGATCACCGGCCGCGACGGCGTGAAGACTTATCTGGGCCGGCCGTGGCGCGTTTTCGCCCAGACGATTTTTCTCCGCACCGAGATGTCCGACACCGTGCGGGCCGAGGGCTGGCACAACTGGAACAAGCCTGACGCCGAGCAGACGACCTTCTACGCCGAGTCCGGCAGCACTGGTCCGGGCGCCAATGACGCCGCCCGCGTGAAGTGGGCCAAGCCGCTCACCGCGGACGCCGCCGCCGCGCTCTCGGCCCAGAAAGTCCTCGCCGGCTCCGACGGCTGGAATCCCCTGCGCCCATGAAGCTGGGGCGTTTCGCGCTGCTGCTCCTGCCGGCGCTCGGCTGCGCGGCGGATCCGGCCCCGCCGAAGCCGCCGCACCTTGTGCTGGTGGGCGATTCGACGGTGAACGACCGCACGGGGTGGGGCAGCGGCTTCCGGCGGTTCGTCACGGACGACGCCAAAGTAACCAACACCGCGCAGGGCGGCCGCAGTTCAAAAAGTTTCATCGCGGAGGGTCATTGGGCCAAGGCGCTTGCGCTCCGGGGCGACTACTACCTCATTCAGTTCGGCCATAACGACGAGCCCGGCAAGGGCCCGGAGCGCGAGACGGATCCGGCTACGACCTACACGGCGAACATGGCGCGCTACGTCGACGAGGTCCGCGCGATCGGCGCGCAGCCGATCCTTGTCACCTCGCTCGTGCGGCGGAATTTCGACCCGGCGCCCCCGGGCAAAATCAAATGCAGCCTCGGGCCCTACGCCGAGGCGGTGAGGAAACTCGCCGCGGAGAAGCACGTGCCGCTCATCGATCTTTACGCCCTGAGTCTCGCCTATTGCGAAAAGATCGGCCCAGCTGAGACGGCGAAACTCAATCCGCCCAAGCCGGACGGCACGCCCGACACCACGCATCTCGATTATTCCGGCAGTCCGGTTTTCGCGCGCCTCGTCGTGGAGGAACTGCGAAAGGTCGCGCCGGCCCTCGCCCCGGTGCTGCGCGCCGAGCCGCGGCCGCGCGAATACACCAACCCCATCATCAGCGGCGACTGGTCCGACCCGGGCGTGATCCGCGTCGGCGACGACTACTACAGCTGCCGCTCAAGCTTCGGCTGGCAGCCGGGCATCCCGATCGCCCACAGCCGCGACCTCGTCCACTGGGAATACATCGGCTACGCCTTCGCGGCGCACCCGAAGTTGCGGCCGGGCGACACTCGCCTCGGCATCTGGGGCGTGGAGCTGGGCTACAACCCGAACACGGGGCAATTCCTGATCTACGCCCCGACGCGCGACGGCGAGGTCTTCGTGTATTACTCCGCCCAGCCCGGCGGCCCCTATGCCGGGAAAAGCCTCGGCGCCAACCTCGGTATCGATCCCGGTTTCTTCGCCGATGAGGACGGCAAACTTTATCTCCTCACGAACAAGGCCGTCATCCACGAACTCACGCCCGACGGCCTGGCCATCGTGCGCGACGTCGCCACGGTCGACCGGAGCCGCTACAAGTTTTTCGAGGGCCCGGACATCTTCCGGCACGGCGGCTGGTATTACCTCCTGTTCTCCGATGGCGGCACGCTGCCGCACGAGCCAAGCACGATCTCGACCCTGCGCGCGCGGACCCTCACCGGTCCATGGGAATCCGATCCGGCCAATCCGGTTATGTTTTCTACCGACCAGGGCGCGCGCTTCGAGGCCCCGGCCCACGGCACCTTGGTGGAGACGCAGCAAGGGGAGTGGTTCCTGACCTACCACGCGCACGAGACCGCCTACTATTCCCTCGGCCGGCAGCTGCTGATGCAACCCGTCGAATGGACCGCGGATGGCTGGTGGCGGCCGACGACGGGCAAGGTGCCGACAGCATCGGCGCCCGCACCCGCATTGCCGGAAACGACCCTCGCGCTCGCGCAATCCGATGAATTCAACGGCGCCACGCTCGGCCTGCAGTGGTTCTTTACCTGCGCGCCGGACTTCAGCGGCGCAGCGTGGTCGCTCACGGAAAAGCCGGGTTCATTGCGCATTCACGCCCAGCCGGGCGACCTCGGCTCGATTTCCGCGCTGCCGGGAATCTTGCAGCAGCGCGTCACGGGCAAGGTCTTCAGTGTCGAGACGAAGCTCATTTTTTCGGCCGCCGGGAACGCTGCCGCCGGCCTGCACCTTTATCACGATCCGCTGATGAACCTCTGGCTCGCCGCCACGAGGCGCGACGGGAAAGCGGTCATCACCGTCGGCAAATACAACCTCGGCACGCGCACCGACCTCTGGACCGAGCCTAATCCCCACGGCGATACCGTCCACCTGAAGATCGCCGTCGACGGCAACGAGCAGGCGACGTTTTTCTTCGGTCCCGATGGCAAGAAATGGCAGCAGGTCGGAGGTAAAGTCTACTTCGGGGCCAGCGGCCACCACCTGCGCGACGGCCGGCGCGGCGATCCTGATCTTGGTTGGGTCGGGCGCTACAAGGATCCGACAGCGACCCCGGAGGAAATTCGCGGCACGCCCAACCCGGCACTGCCCGAGCGCCGCGGCAATGTCTGGACCGCCGCCACCTTCGGGGTCTTCGCCGTGCGCGACGGCGCCGCGAGCGCGCCCGCCGCCGATTTCGACTACCTTCACGTCACGCTACCATGAAAACACGCCTGGCCTTACTGATTGTCCTGGCCGCCGCGGTTCTCGCGCGGGCCGAGTTCCGTTCCGATGTCGAATACGGCCGCGCGGACGGTGCGCCGCTGCTGCTCGACGTGAACATCCCGGACGGTGCCGGTCCGTTTCCCGTCGCCATCCTCGTGCACGGCGGCGGGTGGAGCCGCGGCGACAAGCACACCGTGCCGCCGGGCGACAGCGCCGATATCACGCCATGGTTCGCGCCGCTGACCGCGGCGAAGTTCACCTGGTTTTCCATCAACTACCGCCTCGCGCCCGCGCACCGCTGGCCGGAGGGCTTCGACGACGTCCAGGCCGCCATCCGCTGGGTGAAGGCCCACGCGGCCGAGTTCAAGGGCGACCCGAATCGCATCGCGCTCTTCGGCCATTCGTCCGGCGGCCACGTCGTCTGCCTTGCGGCGACACTGATCGACGACAGCATCCGCGTGCAGGCAGTGATCGGCTTTGCCCCCGTGACCAACCATGAACAGGATCTGCCGATCCGCGGCGGGCTCAGCCCTTCCCTGCAGGGCCTGCTGAACCGCCCGAAGGAGCTCACGCCGGAATCGCTCGGCCTGCTGCGCGAGCTGTCGCCGATCAACCATGTGCGGCCCGGCCTGCCGCCCTTCCTGCTCATCCACGGCGACGCGGACATGAGCGTGCCGTTCCAGCAGTCGCTCGATTTCCAGGCGAAGCTCCAGGCGGCCGGCGTGCCGTGCGAACTCATCCGGATTCCCGGCGCGCCGCACGGACTGTCAACCTGGGAGAAAATTGCGCCGGACTATCTGGCGCGCATGGTGGCGTGGCTTCGCCAGATCCTTATATAATTCCGCCCACCCATGCATAATTTCCTTCGCGGCCGTCTCGCCCTCGGATTCGTCCTCGCCATGAGCGTCTCGCACAGTCGCGCCACCGAGCCGGCTGCGTGGTCGCCCGACCTAGGCGACGGCACCTACCAGAACCCCATCATTCACGCGGACTATTCCGACCCCGACGCTGTGCGGGTGGGGGACGACTACTGGATGACGTCGTCGAGCTTCAGCCACGTGCCGGGCCTGCCCATCCTGCATTCGCGGGACCTGGTGAACTGGGGGCTCGTCGGCCACGCGCTGCCGCGGCTTGTGCCGGAGGACGCCTTCCGCACGCCGCAGCACGGCAAGGGCGTCTGGGCGCCGGCGATCCGGTTTCACGACGGCAAATACTGGATTTATTATCCCGATCCGGATTTCGGCATCTATCTCGTGACCGCCGCCGATCCGCGCGGCCCGTGGAGCGCGCCGGTGCTGGTCAAGGGCGGCAAGGGCCTCATCGATCCGTGTCCGCTCTGGGACGACGACGGCCGGGTTTATCTGGTTCACGGTTGGGCGAAGAGCCGCTCCGGCATCAACAATAAGCTCACGCTCCTGCGCCTCAGTGCCGACGCCACCAAGGTGGAGGAGGATTTTGGCTTCATCATCGATGGCGACAAGCTGCCCGGCTATACGACGCTGGAGGGGCCGAAGCTCTACAAGCGCAACGGCTGGTATTACGTCTTCGCGCCGGCCGGTGGCGTCGCGCCGGGTTGGCAGTCGGTGTTTCGCTCAAAAAACATCCGCGGTCCTTACGAGGACCGCATCGTGCTCGCGCAGGGCGCGTCGCCCATCAACGGACCGCACCAAGGCGCGCTCGTCGACACGCCGTCCGGCCAGTGGTGGTTCCTGCATTTCCAGGACAAGGATGCCTATGGCCGCATCGTGCACCTGCAGCCCGTGGCGTGGCACGACGACTGGCCTTACCTGGGCACCGGCGCGACAACCAACGCCGTGAAGGGCGAGCCGGTGCTGACCTACCGCAAACCCAACGTAGGGCCGGCGCTTGTCGCCATGCCGCCGACCGGCGACGAATTTGATGCGCCCGCGCTCGGCGTGCAATGGCAGTGGCAAGCCAACCCGTCGGCCGACTGGCTTTCGCTCACGGCGAAGCCCGGTGCGCTGCGGCTCTTCGCTCAGCCGGCGCCGAAGTTGGGCAATCTCTACGACGCGCCGTTCCTGCTCCTGCAGAAATTTCCGGCACCGGAGTTCAGCGTCACGACGAAACTCGAGTTCGCGCCCAAGGCCGACGGCGACAGCGCCGGGCTGATCGTCTTCGGCTATGATTATGCCTGGATCGGCCTTAAACGGATCGATGGCGCCCCTTCCGTGGTGGTCGCCAGGCGCACGGAAGCGGTGAAAGGCGCGCCGCAAGTGGAGACCCCGATTCCGGTGAAAGTGTCCGGTCCCGTCTGGCTGCGCGTCACGGTCCGCGAGGGCGGCAAGTGCCGCTTCAGCTACAGCCTCGACGGGGCGAAATTTGCCCCGCTGGGCGAAGGCGACTTCACCGCCACGGTGGGCCGCTGGGTCGGGGCCAAGGTGGGCCTGTTCGCTTCGGGCACGACCGGTCTGGCCGCAGACTTCGATTTCTTTCGCGTCGGGCCGCCCACAAAATAGGGCTATATTCCTTGTGCTGTAATCAAGGCTGGCCAGCGGCGTCTAGCGGGCTATCCGATTTACTCTTTTGCCCCATTTCCCTCCAGTTCCGCGCATCCTCCGGCATTTTCTGCTGTCCAGCCTGGCGGGCTGGGTCGCGGCGTTCGCGCAGACTGCCCCGGCGGATGAGAAGGCGATCCCGCTCCCGAAGTTTCAGGTGAGCGAGCACGCGGCGGACGACGACTTCGACGCCACCGGCATGGGCTCCGTGGAGGAGGATCTGCGCAGCTCGCCCTTTGCCAACGACCTGACCGCGGTGGATCTCGTGGCCGAGCAGAGCCTCAGCGGCGACGTGAACGCGGAACTGTCGGCCCTCAGCACCACTTCGCCGGCGGCGGCGGTGGCGGGCGAGGAGCGCCTGAACCTGCGGGGCTTCCCGACGCCGGTGCTGCGCAACAGTTTTATCCAGATGGGCGTCCTCGAGACGCTGAACGTCAGCAAGACCATCGTCATCCAGGGGCCGCTCGTGCCGGTGCTCGGCCGCGCGGCGCCGGGCGGCATCCAGGATTTCATCACCACGCGCCCGTCCGCGAAGGACCACAACAAACTCGAGGCCAGCGCCAGCACGGAGCACCGCCAGCGCGTCACGTGGGAATCCACCGGCGCGCTGCTCGCGAAGAAACTCTGGCAGCGCTGGGCGGCGGACTGGTCGCGCAAGGTCGGGCCCGAGCCGTTTGTCCGCGAGGGCGACCTCGCGGTGAGCGGCGCGCTGACCTGGCGGCACAGCCGCGCGGCCAGCAGCCTCGTGAGCGTGGATTACCGGCGCTACGACGGCACGCCGACCCCGGGCATCCCCGAGTTCAAGACGGCGGCCGGGCAGAAGATCATGGGCCCGTATCTGCCGCTGGCGTTCTTCAATGCCAGCGGGCCCGACGCCGGCGTGTTCCGCGAGAGCCTCGTGCTCGGCGCGCAGTTTGAGAGCCAGCTCAACAAGGCCGTGGCGCTGCGGACGGCAGTGGAGGGCTGGTGGCGCGCGATCGACCAGCAGCGCTTCACGACCTCCCAGCTCCTGCTCGACTCGGGAATTTTCGAGGGCACGCGCGAACCGCGGCACATCGCCCAGCGCCAGCGCGCGCTCGCCGCGCACTTCGAACTCACCGGCCGTTTCCGCACCGGAAAGGTCGAGCACAAGCTGCTGGGCTACGCGGGCGTGACCTGGGGTCACTACGACCGGCACGACCGGGCGCTGCCGACCGCCGACCGCAACGCGCTGCCGGAATCCGTGCGGCACTTCAATCCCGCCGCGCCGGACTATTCCTTCCCGCCCTTCGACCCGGTGCTTTACGCCCGCGTCGTGACCGACCGGCTCGAGACGGCGCGCTACACCTCGCTCGAGGTGAGCGACCGCCTGGCCTTCGCGCGCGGCCGCACCGTCGTGACCGCGGGCCTGCGCGCCGACGAGGTGGACCTGGCGGTGAACGACCTCAAGCCGGGCGCGCCCATTCCCTTCACCCGTGATCACACGGTGCAGCTCAGCTACCACACGGGCGTCAATCACCAGTTTGTGCGCAACCGTCTGCTGGGGTTCGCGATTGTCAGCACGGCCTTCGATCCGTCCACGCCGGTCGATGCGCGCACCGGCCGGATCCAGAAAAACGAGACCACCCTCGGCTACGAGAGCGGCGTGAAGGGTCGCACGGCGTCCGCGCAGCTCGACTACTCCGCCTCGGCGTTCCTGCTCTACAACCGCAACATCGCCCGCCGCAACCCGCTCTACGACGACCCGGTGCTCGACGCCAACCAGACGCAGCCGCAGCTCGTGGCGGCGGGCGAGGAGCGCTTCGCCGGTTACCGCGTCGAGCTGCGCTACAAGTTGTCGGACACCCTGAACGTCGCCTTCCGCGGTGTGCACCTCGCGGCCATCACGACCAAGTCGCCGGCGCTGGGACCGGAAGTGGGCAAGCAGCTCGCGCGGCTCCCGGAGGACACGGCCACCGTGCAGATCCGTTCCGCGCCCCTGAAGGGGGTGGGTATGAGCTGGGGAGCGGGCCTGAGTTACATCGGCTCCTACGTCGGCAATTACGAGGACGCCAAGCGCGCCTACCTCGCGTATCCCGGCTACGGGCTGATCACGCTCAACGCCGGCTACGCGTGGAAGCGCGGCCAGCGGACCTTCAACGTCGGGCTCAGCCTGCGCAACGCCCTTGATCGCGACCTGCTCGCTAGCAACGCCCGCCTCGGGGCCGGCCGCGAGCTGGGTTGCTCGGCGCGGGTAAATTTCTGACATAATTCCGGCCCGGCGCGGGCTGTCAGGGCTTGCGGTAGGGAGCGGAAAATTGTTCCATGGGCGAGCTGTCGTTTCGCTAATGAACCGCGGGCGCGACGGCCGGAACATCACCCCAATCACCTCGATGAGCACCTCTGATTATCTCACCCAAATGTTCGGTCTTAATGGCAAGGTCGCCGTCGTCATTGGCGGCACCGGCGAACTCTGCGGCGCCATGGCCGAGGGTCTGGCCGGCGCCGGCGCCGAGGTCGTCCTTGTCGGCCGCAGCCTCGAGAAGGCCGAGGCGCGGCTGAAGAAAATCGCGGCCGCCGGCGGCAAGGCCTGGTTCCACGCCGCCGAGGCCACCAGCAAGGCGGAGGTCGAGGGTCTGCGCGACGCCGTCCTCAAGAAGTCCGGCCGCATCGACATCGTCATCAACGGCGCGGGCATCAACTCCGCGACGCCGTTCTTCGACATCACCGAGGAGGAGTTCGACCGCATCGTGCGCGTGAACCTCAAAGGCGTGTTTCTCGGCTGCCAGGTTTTCGGCAAATACCTCGTCGAGCGCGGGTCGGGCGGTTCCATCATCAATCTTGGCTCGATGTCCGGGGTCGTGCCGCTGTCCCGCGTGTTCACCTACTCGGCCACGAAAGGCGCCGTGCACAACCTCTCGCTCAACCTCGCGCGCGAGTGGGCGCCGCACAAGGTGCGCGTCAACGTCCTCGTCCCCGGCTTCTTCCCCGCCGAGCAGAACAAGAAGGTCCTCACGCCCGACCGCGTCGCCAGCATCATGGGCCACACCCCGATGAAGCGCTTCGGCGAGGCGCGCGAGCTCATCGGCGCCACGCTCCTGCTCGCCAGCGACGCGGCGGGCTCCTTCATCACCGGCGAGGAGCTCATCGTCGACGGCGGCTACCACGCGATGACGATCTGAGATCACCGCTGCCAATCGCTTTGGGATTCCCATGTCGCCGTCCTCCTCCCCCTGCCTTCGAGCTGTGCTGGCGGCTCGCTTGATAGCCTTTGGGGCTGTGCTGGCCGCGACTGCGGCGGCCGCCCCGCTGCGGCCCGCGCCCGTGCCGGCCCAGCGCGCGCCGGTCGCATTTCGCGACCGTGTGCTGGCTGCGCCGCTGGAGGGCGGGTTTCGTCAGGCGGATTATTGGGTATGGTGCGGCACGATCGTGAAGGGCGACGATGGCAAGTTCCACCACTACGCTTCGCGCTGGCCGCAGGGGCTGCCCTTCGGCCCGCACTGGCTCACCAACTCCGAAGTCGTCCACTCCGTGGCCGATCGGCCGGAAGGGCCGTATGTGTTTTCCGATGTGGCCCTGCCACCCCGCGGGGAAAAATTCTGGGACGGTCGCATGACGCACAACCCCGTCGTGCGGAAAATCGGTGCGAAGTATGTGCTCTACTACACCGGCACGACCTACGCCGGCCCAACCCCGGAACCAGGCAAGCCGGTGTCCGCCACCTCGGTCCTCAAGCTCGACGCGCATGACGGTGAACGGGTGGGGCTGGCGACGGCAGATTCGCCCTACGGCCCGTGGCAGCGGCGCGACCAGCCCATCTTGGATGTGCGCCCCGGTTCCTGGGAACAATATCTCACCAGCAACGCCTCGCCGCTCGTGCTGCCGGATCAGTCGGTCCTGCTCTACTACAAGGGCGTGGAGCGGCTCCGCCAGCACGCGATCGGAGTGGCCCGGGCGGCCACTTTCGAGGGACCTTACGAGCGCCTTTCCGACCGTCCCTTCGAGGTGGGTGTCGGCGCCGAGGATCCGACCATGTGGTTCGAAAACGGCCGGTATCACGCGCTGATGCTCGATCACGACCGCAAGTATTCCGACAAGGAGATCTATCAGGCGACCTCCGCCGACGGCCTGCACTGGAGTGTCGAGCCGAACCCGGTCGCGCTGACCAAGAACTACCTCTGGTCCGACGGGCAGCGCCGCAACATGGACAGCACGGAGCGGCCGCAGATTCTCGTGCAGGATGGCGTGGCGACGCACCTGGTTTTTGCGACCGGCGAGACCGTGGGCGGTCAGGCGCGGTCCTGGAGCCAGGTCGTGCCGCTGCGGCCCGAGTCCGCCGTGCCCGACCGGGCCGCGTGGTGGCGCGAGGCGCGCTTCGGATTGTTCATTCACTGGGGACTTTATGCGCTGCCGGGCGGCGTCTGGAAAGGTCGGCCCCTGAGCCACGACCGGTATGCCAACCCCTATTGTGAGCACGTGATGTGGCTCGCCCAGATCCCGCGGGCGGAATACGCGCAGCTCGCCGGGCGGTTCAACCCCGCGCAATGGGACGCACGGAACATCGTCGCCGCGGCCAAGGCGGCCGGGATGAAATACGTGGTCTTCACCGCGAAGCATCATGACGGCTTCGCGATGTATCACTCGGCCGTCAGTCCGTTCAACATCGCCGCCACGCCGTTCAAGCGCGATCCCCTGGCCGAACTCGCCGCCGCCTGCCGCGAAGCCGGCCTGCAGCTCGGCATCTATTATTCGCTCGGCCGCGATTGGGACACGCCGCAGACCGCGGGCGCCAGCAAGAGCAACACGTGGGATTTTCCCGCCGCCCAGCCCGATCCAGCCGCCTACCAGCGCTACCTCGATGAAAAGGTTAAACCCCAGCTCACGGAATTGCTGACCCACTACGGCCCGGTGGGCGTTCTCTGGTTCGACACCCCGGAAAACACCACGGTGCGCCAGAGCTGCGAGCTCGAGCTGCTGGTGCGCCGGCTTTCCCCCGCCACGGTGATCAACACGCGCGTCGGCAACGGGGTGGGCGATTACGACGAGATGGAGGACAACGAGATCCCCGACCGGCCCACCGGCCGCGATTTCGAGGTGCCCGCCACGATGGCCGAGAGCTGGGGTTACTCGGCGCTGGATACGCCGCCGTTCTGGCGCTCGTCCACCCAGCTCATCCGCCATCTCGTCGACATCACCAGCAAGGGCGGCAACTACCTGCTCAACATCGGGCCGGATGAGACGGGGGCGGTCCCGGCGCCCGCGCGCGAGCGCCTCGCCGCCTTCGCCGCCTGGATGCAGATCAACGGCGAGAGCATCCACGGCGCCGGCGCCTCCACCCTCCGCCGGCCGGATTGGGGTCGTTTCACCCAGCGTGAAAACCAGCTCTACGCGCACGTGTTTGAATGGCCGGAGCAAGAACTGCTGCTGCCCGTCCACGCCTCCTTCATCGTCGCCATCGAGCTGTTGACCGCCAGCGGTCCCGTCCCGCTGAAGTTCACTCCCACCAACGGGTCGGCGGTGCTGGTGCCAAGGCCCGCGCATCTGCCGCCCTATGCCGCGGTGCTGCGCCTCTCCCTGCGTTGAGCAGCCCCGACTTTATCCCGAACCAAGCTTCCCTCCCATGTCCCTCATCAACGACTTCCTCCTCAAGCACAACCTGCGCATCGCGTCGAATCCCTGCGTCAGTCCTGACTTCTGCCTCGACTGGCCGTCACTGCAAAAAGCCTTTGCCGATCCGTCCGCCACCGGGCTGACGTTTTATCCCAAGTCCACCTTCGAGACCGCCGCCGGGACCTGGACCCTGGTCGAGCAAGCGGCGACCGGTGACTGTGCGTGGCGCCTGGAGTCCAAGACCCTCAGCGACCCGAGCAAGGTGCTGGCGGAAGGTGTGCTGAACAAGCCGGGCCGTGCGGCTTTTCCCGCCTCGTGGGCGAACCTGCTCAAGCTGAAGAATCTCATCCAGGAAAAGGACGCCGGCTCGACCATCTTCCCGACCGGCGGCGCCAAGCTCGGTCGTTCCACGCTGGGCGTCGGCGCGCGCTTCACCACGCTGCACTGGCCGGCCGTCGAGTGGGCGATGAGCGCCCTCGAGATCGGCCTCACCGCCAACCAGAATTCCATCCCGCGCGAGCTCGTCTACGATGTCGACGCCATGCTCGCCAACCGGCTCGACACCGTGCCTTTCCCCTTCATCGGCACCAACGTCCCCGAGGGCCACCAGGGCCAGAGCGTCGAGGGCATGAGCCACGGCTGCGTCCTTTCGAAGCTCAAGACCGGTTTCCATCACCGCAAGATTGCCTGGTCGTTCAACGCCGACCACCAGCCCATCGGCGGCAAGTTCGACAGCCGCGAGGACGACCTCGTCCGCGGCTGCCTGCTTGCCAGCTATATCACCTTCGATCTCTCGCCCGAGCTCGCGCTCAACCAGCCGGCGAAACTGTCCGATGTGCCCGCCGACGTTGTCAGCAAGACCCGCGCGCGCGTCGCCGCCGCCGGGATCAAGCTCGATGACGCGGCTTTCAACCAGCTGCTCGCGACGGTCTGGACGCCGATGCTCAAGATGAAGCGCCGTGACGAGAAATACGCCGCCGCCCGCGCCGCCGCGTTCACCACGCCGGTCGGCCGCACCTACCTGCGCGAGCTTTCCATCGACGAATTGCCCGGGCTCACCACGCCCGAGACAACCGCCATCATGCTCGCGTTGTGCGAGGCGCTCGGCATGCCGGTCAACTTCGTGGCGCCGGCCTTCGGGTTCCAGAAGAACACGCCGTATCCGGACAACGCCGCGCTCAAGAAGCTGATCGAGGCGCAGTGGGCCGTCTGCCAGCAGTTCGGCGTCAGCATCGGGTTCCACTCCGGCTCCGGCAAGTCCGCCGAGAACTACCAGGTCATGGGGCAGGTCACGGGCAGCGCGCTCGAGATCAAGACCAGCGGCCGCTACACCTATGAGATGGGCGTGGCGATTTCGCATTCGCAGAACGCCGCCGACGCCGCCCTCTGGCGCGACTGGTATAAGTTCACCGTCGACATGGCCGTCGCCGGCGCGTTCAGCCCCGACGCCACCGAGCAGAAGATGGCCCGCCTCTTCGTCACCACGTCGCTGGAAAATCATGCGGTAGGGGCGTCGCTTGACGGCGCCCGCGGGCGCGCACAAGGCGCGCCCCTACAAGACGTCTTCGCCTCGCCCGCCACCTGCCGCGCCGCGCTCGAGGCGTTGCCGCCCTCGGCCGAGCACATGACCTTCTTCGAATACAACTTCCTCTACGTGCTCGCCGCCGGCGGCAAACCGGAGAAGTCTGCCCTCGGCGACCACACCGCTGCCGGCTATCAGCAGCGCGCCCGTTTCTACGCCGTCAGCCCCGAGACGCGCCTGCTCTTCTCCAAGCGCATCGCGGCCTACCTGATCTTCCTCGCCGAGAACACCGGCCTGGCGACCAAGGAACGCTGCGCGGCGACGAGCAAGTTGCTCGCCGGCTACACGACGCTCGACGCGATGCTCGGCGACATCTCGCGCTGAACCATCTGATGCGTCTGGCCCGCCAATGGTCGTTGTCCGCGCTGCTGCTGGCGGCGGTGATCCCGCTGCTGGGCGCGGCCCAGTCGAAGCTCGCGGCCGTCGGCCCGGACGGACGCCTGCACTACACGGCCTACACGGCGCAGGGCGACATGCTGCCCGATTTTTCCCACTGCGGTTACGGCGGGGGCGGCGTGCCACTGCCGGTCGCGGCGGTGCGGGTGACGCTCGAGCCGCACGCAGGCGACAGCGATGACGCACCGCGGATGCAAAAGGCGATCGATGAAGTCAGTGCGTTGCCGTTGGGCACGGATGGCCTGCGCGGCGCGGTGCTGCTCCAGCGTGGAACTTACCGCTGCGGGACGACGCTGCATATCCGCGCGAGCGGAGTGGTGCTGCGCGGCGAGGGCGACGGCGAGCGGGGCACGTCGCTCATTGCAGCTTACGCGAAACCTGAGCCGCTGATCCAAGTGGGCGGCAAGGCCGGCCCGAAGGCCCACGCAAAATCAATCGAAGTAACCGATGCCTACGTGCCGGTCGGGGCCAACAGCCTGACCGTCGAGAACGCCAAGGACTTTGCCGTCGGGCAGACGGTCTTTGTTATCCGGCGCGGCAATGCCGCGTGGATTGCGGAAACCGGCATGGACCACATCACCCCGCGGCCGACGGACCCCAAGTCCACGAAGCAATGGTCGCCGTTCGACCTGAAGTTCGACCGGGTCGTCACGGCCATTGCCGGCAACCTCCTCACGTTCGACGCGCCCGTCGGTTGCGCCATCGACCGTCGCTGGGGTGGGGGCGCGGTGCAGCGCTACGACGACCCGGACCGCATCGAGCGGTGCGGCGTGGAGTCGTTGCGGGCGCTCTCGGCCTACGACAAGGCCAAGACCGCCGTGCAGGACAAGGTGCTGACGGAAGTGGACGAGGAGCACGCGACCTGGCTGGTGGGTTTCGGCGCCGTGAAGAACGCCTGGGCGCGCCATCTCACGACGGACAAGTTCGCCCATGGTCCCGCGGTGCTGCAGGCCGCGGCGAAGTGGGTGACGGTCGAGGATTGCGCCGGACGCGCGCCGGTCTCGCTGATCACGGGCGGCCGGCGCTATACCTACAACATTCAGGGCGCGCAACTCGTGCTGGTGCAGCGCTGCTATGCCGACGAGGCGCGGCACGCCTTCGTCTTCGGCTCGCGCGTCGCGGGGCCGAACGTGTTTCTCGACTGCCGCGCCGAGCACAACCATGCGACGAGCGAACCGCACGAGCGCTGGTCCGTCGCGGGGCTTTACGACAACGTGGAGTCCGATCTCGCCTTGCAGGACCGGCAATGGATGGGCACGGGCCACGGCTGGTCGGGCGCCAACTACGTGGCGTGGAACTGCCGCGGCACGCTCATCTGCCAGCAGCCGCCGACCGCACAGAATTTCGCCATCGGCTTCACCGGCCGGCGCGGCAAGGATGCTTTCTCGCCGCGCTCGGCCGGCTGGTGGGAGAGCGAGGGCGTGCCCGTCGCCCCGCGCAGCCTCTACGAGCAGCAGCTCCAGGATCGCCTTTCCGCCTCCCGCTAATTTAATCTCCCTAATTCCATGAGCTCATTCATCCACGACGATTTCCTCCTGCAGACCGACGCGGCGCGCGACCTGTATCACAACTTCGCCAAGGCCGAGCCCATTTTCGACTACCACTGCCACCTGCCGCCCGCGCAGATCGCCGACAACCACCAGTTTGCCGACCTCGCCG
Source organism: Lacunisphaera sp. (assembly GCA_029945445.1). Classification (GTDB taxonomy): domain Bacteria; phylum Verrucomicrobiota; class Verrucomicrobiia; order Opitutales; family Opitutaceae; genus Lacunisphaera. Next base: position 57,312 of record JAQSCO010000014.1, read on the forward strand.
AGATCTGGCTCGGCGGCGACCACTACAAGTGGCGCGCCATGCGCGCCAACGGCGTCGATGAGCGCCTGTGCACCGGCGACGCCGCGCCCTGGGACAAGCACGTCGCCTGGTGTGCTGCGATGCCCTACACGCTGCGCAACCCGCTCTACCACTGGTCGCACCTTGAGCTGAAGCGCTACTTCGGCATCGACACCGTCATCAACCCCGCGTCGGCCAAGGCCATCTGGGACGAGGCCAACGCCAAGCTGGCGACCCTGCGCGTGCACGACATCCTCGCGGCCAACAAGGTCGCGGTCATCTGCACGACCGATGACCCGGCCGACTCACTCGAGATCCACGAGCGCATCAGGAAGACCGGCATCAAGACGCGCGTCTACCCGACGTTCCGGCCGGACAAGGCGTTCATCGTTCACCAACCGGCCGCGTTCAACGCCTACCTTGAGAAGCTCGCCGGTGCCGCCGGCCGCGGCGCGGTGAAGTCCTTCGACGATTTCCTTGCCACGCTGAAGAAGCGGCACGACGACTTCCATGCCTTCGGTGGCCGGCTGTCCGACCACGGCATGGAGACGGCGTTCGCCGACCCTTGCACACCGGCCGAGGCCAAGGCCATTTTCGACGGCGCCCGCGGCGGCCGGGCGGCCTCGCCCGCGGAGCTCGCGCAGTTCAGCTCGTTGCTCATGCTGGAGCTCGGCCGCTGGGACGCGGCGCGCGGCTGGACCAAGCAGCTCCACCTTGGCGCGCTGCGCAGCAACAACACCCGCCTCTTCAAGAAACTCGGGCCCGACACCGGCTTCGATTCCATCGGCGACTATCCCCAGACCCGCGCACTGGCACGCTACCTCGACACGCTCGACTCGACCAACGAGCTGCCGCGCACTGTCCTCTACAATCTCAATCCGGCGGACAACTACGCCTTCGCGACGATGATCGGCAACTTCCAGGACGGCTCCGTCCCCGGCAAGATGCAATTCGGCAGCGGCTGGTGGTTCCTCGACCAGAAGGAGGCGATGGAATGGCAGATGAACGCGCTCTCCAGCAACGGCCTGCTCAGCCGCTTCGTCGGCATGCTCACGGACTCGCGCAGCTTCCTCAGCTACACGCGGCACGAGTATTTCCGCCGCGTGCTGTGCAACCTGCTCGGTTCCGAAATGGAACGCGGCGAATTACCCGCGGACCGGGAATTGGTTGGCGGCATGGTGAAAAACATCTGCTTCGCCAACGCCCGCGGCTACTTCCGCCTCGGCCTCGATCCCGCCTACGCCGGCTGAAGTCCAGCCGCGCGGGCGAGTGTGCGCGGGAAGAGCACGTTGTTCTCCTTGTGCACGTGGCGGTGCAGGTCGGCCTCGAATTCCGCGAGGCCGGCGAGCAGGGCCCGGTGCGTGTTGCAGGCCTCGGCGTTCGGCGTGAAACCGTCCGTGAGCAGGCGCAGCTTGGCGGTGAGGTTGCCGGCCGACTCGTGCTCGGCCTCCAGCTGGGCGATGGGCGCGCTGATATCGCCGCGGGCCCCCGCCTCGATCTGGCGCACGAGCGGGAAGAGGATCTTCTCCTCCTTCTGCATGTGGCTGAGCATTTCCAAGGCGACAGTGTTCACGGCTGCGGCTACTTCCGGCAGGCGGGCGTCGCGCCAGCCGTGCTTGGTGCCGACGCGGTCGGCCATCTCGACGAGGCGCGGCAGCTCGGCCTTCAGGTAGGCGTGGTGCGTGGCCTCGATGTGGTCGGCCAGTTCACCGAGGCCCATCGCGGCGGCATCGACCTCGGCCGGGCCGGCGGTCAGGGTGGCGACGGCGGAGTTGAGCAGCGCGACCGTGGTGGCGGGGTCGAGGCCGAGGCGGGCGCAGGCGGTGGCGAGGGTCTGCTTGCCGCCGCAGCAGTAGTCGATGCCGAGTTTTTCGAAGATCCGGGCCAGCAGCGGGCGGGCGGCGACGAGGACACCGATCGTGGTTTCGGCGGAGATGACGGAATGGGTGGCAAGGGCGAACGTGGTGGACATGCCGCACTATCGCACAACCGCCGCCGGCCGGCCTTGAGCCAGGTCAAGACGCCCGCAAATTCCCGCGCTCAGGCCTCGCCGAGGTTGTGGCGCAGCTGGGCGGCTAGGGCCGGCGCGGCCAGCACCGTGATGGTGCGCGCACCGACCGTGATCAGTTTCCGGTCGCGCAGACGGGCGAGGGTGCGGGAAAGGGTCTCGCTGCTGGTGCCGAGCTCGGCGGCGAGCACGCGTTTGGTGCCGGGGAGCTTGATCACACCGCCGGCCGCGGTGCGGTCGTGCTTCACCAGCCAGTTGAGCAGGCGCGACTCCACGTCCTTGAGCGTGAGGTCGTCGAGCATGCCGACGAGTACGCGCAGGTGGGCGCTCATGGAGCCGAGCATGCGCAGCGCGAGGTCGGGCCGGCGGCCGATGAGCTCAAGCACCGGGACCTTGGGGATGAGCAGCACGGTGCTGGGCTCGACCGCGCGGGCGTGCGCCGGGTAGCCGGTGGCGGAGGCGAGGGCGGCCTCGGCGAACGATTCCCCGGCGCGGAATACGTGGATGACCTGCTCCTTGCCGGCGGCGCTCACGCGGTGGACGTTCACGGCGCCGCTTTGCACGAGATAGAAGCCGCGGGCGGGTTCGCCCTCGTGGAAGAGATAGTCGTCCTTGCCCAGCGACAGCACGACCGTGAAGGTGGCGATGGCCGCGAGGTCCTCACCGGGGATGCCGCTGAACAGCTGGCAGCAACGCAGGGTGCCGACGAGGCCGGTGAGCTTGTGGTCGGCGGTGCGGGGAGTCGTCGGCATGCCCGCAGGCTAGCACGGGGCGAAAGCGCGAGTCCCGCCTTAATTCCCGGCCTGCGTGAGCAGCATGGTCATGTCCTCCACCGCGCGCACGGCGTGCGGGAGCTTCGGTGGCAGGTGCAGCAGATCGCCGGCCTTCAGCAGCCGCGTCTGGCCATGGAAGGTGAAGTCGCCGCTGCCCGACAGAACCTGCACCAGCGCGCGGGCAGAGCTGGTGTGCTCGGAAAGTTCCTGCCCCGCGGCAAAGTGGAGCAAGGTCACCCGCAGGCCGGGCGCGGTCAGCACGGCCTGGCTGACGATGCCGTGCACGACGTTTGCGGCCGGGGCCAGCAGTGGGCACACGCCGGCGGTGTCATTGGGCAGCAGGGCGGCGCTCATGCCGGCTCCTCCCGCGAAAAACTGACGGCCCAGGCGCCGTCGGCGCGTCGTTCCATGCTGGACTGGAAACCCTCGCTCTTCAGCAGCTCAATGAGCGGTGCGGGCATGAACGGGGCGATGATGGTGACGCCTTCGCCAGCCTTGAGCGCATCGACGCGGCTGCGGATGAGGGGAAAGGGTTCCTCCCCGCGCGCGAGCTGCGGGCGGACGTCGAAGATCTTGAATTTGGTGGCGGACATAAGGTGATCCTAGCGGGCGAACTCCACCTGCGCCCAGATTTTTTGCACGTTGGGGAAGAGCGCGCTGTCGCGGCGGAAGCTGGCATATTTGACGAGGCCGGTGACGGACTGGCCGAACTTGCGCGAAAGCTGGAGGTTGAACTCTGAGCCGAGTCGCGCGCCAGTGGTGGCCGCCTCATACCAGTGTTCGAACGCGACCAACGAGACTGCGGCCGGCAGGCTGGCGGTGGCCTTCACGTAGGTGTCGCGCAGGCCGGCGGCGGGCGTGGCGAGGAAGAGGTCGGCCCAGCCGTTGAAGGCGTGGAGCGTGGCGAGCGGTGTCTTGAAACCGACATTGTGGTCCGACCCGAGCACCTCACGGCCGAGCGTGAGACTGCCCTGCTTGGCGGTGAGCCCGGCCTCGAGGTCGTAGTAGGACGTGGCGTAATTGAGCGTGCTCGAGCCGTAGTCGGTCTGGTGCGCAAACTCGGCGCGGTAGGCGAACTTGTAGGATTCGTTGAGCTTGGCGGTGCCGGCGAAACTCGCGCCATAGGTCGCGCAGCTCTGCGCCGCCGCGGCCTTTTTGAAATCGAGCAGGTAGGCGTAACCCGTGAGCGTGCCGGCGGCATAGCCGGCGTAACTGGCGTTGAAGAGATGCGAATTCGACTGCCAGTAACCCTGCGCATGGTGGTCGCCAAACACGCGGTTGATGCGGTCCAGGTAGGCGTAGGTCAGCGTCGTGGCTTCGAGCGACTTGTCGGTCAAGCTGACGGCGTCGAAGGTCTGCATGTTCTGGCGCCAACCGACGTCGCCGACGAAGCGCGCATTGTCCAGCACCAGCCGCTGCCGGCCGAGCGTGAGCGTGGTCTTGCCCAGCACGCCACGCAGCAGCGCCTGGTTGATCTCGGTGCTCTCGGGATCGGCGATGACCGCGCGGCCCGCGCCGCCGGGATTGAGCCCGGCCTGGCTGTAGCTGTCGCCGTCGACCGCGGTGATGTTCTCGGCCTCCAGCAACGCCGACCAACCGTTGAGCGGCGCGGTGATGAAACCGAGGCGCGTGCGCAGCGTGAGCGCGGTGGCGTCGCGCAGAGCCGTCTGTTGCACGTTCTCGTAGCGCAGGCGCAGAGTGAGTGTGACCTGCCCCTTGGCAAAGGCGTCGGTCAGGGTGTCGGCCGCCGGCAGCGGGAGGGCGGTTGCGCAGGCCAGGGCAGAGCAGGAGAGCAGCGTGGTTTTCATAGCAGGTCGATTCGGACGCCACAGTATCACGCCGCGCCCGGATCCGCCTTGATGCGGGTCAAGTTCCCACCAGATCGGCAGGGCTTATTTCGCCGCCGCCAGCGCGGCGGCGGCCTCGTCGAGCCCGCCCTGCAGGCCTTGGCGCTGGTGGACGATCTCGCCTTCGCGGTTGAGGATGGTCACGAGGTTCGAGTGGGAGAACGCGCCGTCGGCCTCCTGCTTGAACTTCACGCCGAGCAGCGCGGCGAGCTCGCGCACCGCGTCGTCGCTGCCGTGCAGCAGCACCCATTGTCCGTCGAGGCCGCGATCAGCGCGATACTTGGCGAGCATCGCGGGCGTGTCGCGGGCGACGTCGAAGGAAACAAGGACGAACACCGCCTCCTTGCGCAGCTCGGCCGGCAGGCGCCCCTGGATGGCGAGCAGGTCGGTGACGGTCAGCGGGCACGCGTAGCCGCAGGAGACGAAGAACATGTCGAGCACGACGGGCCGGCCGCGCAGCGCGCCGAGCGGGACGGTCTTGCCGGTGTCATCAGTGAACGTGACGTCGAGCTGGTAGATCGATTCCTTGCGGAAGGGCGCGGCGGCCATGGCCGCGCAGCAGGCATCCTTCTTGGGCGCTGGCTTCTCGGCGCAGCAGGCATCGGCCTCGGGCGGGGCGGCGTTGGCCGGAGTTTCGGCCGCGAGCGTGAAGCCGGCGGTGGCAAGGAAGAGCGTGGCGAGGACCGTGGTGGTTTTCATGGCGTGGAAGCGGTGAGGGTGACGTCTCGCGCGCAGCGGAAGCCGAGCGAGGACGTGGTGTTGTTGGCCTGGAGGGAGGAGCGCAGGGCCGAGCGCATGAACGCGGCGTAGTCGCCGGTGTCCTTCGCGCCGATGGAGCCGGCGCCGCAGAAGAGGTCGCGCTCGAGCCCGGTGTCGGCGCGGGACTCGCCGGTGACCATCGCGGTGTTGAAGTCGTCGACCCATTCCCAGACGAGGCCATGCAGGCCGCAGGCGCCGTAGAAATTCGGCTTCGCGGTGGCGACATCGGCGAGGACGGCGGGCACGGGGCGCGCGAGCCAGGCATAGAGGTCGCGGTTGAGCGCCTCGTCCTTGCGGCCGTCGGGGCCGGTGTAACCGGCGGCGGCGGCGAACTCCCACTCGGCGATCGTGGGCAGGCGCTTGCCGGCGGCGCGGGCGTAGGCACGCGCGGCGAACCACGAGACGCGCACGACCGGCGCGGGCAACGGGGCCTTCAGGCCGGGCTCGAGGTCGCCGGTCCAGTTTTCGAGATACGAGGAATCAGCGAACAGCTTGCTTACCTGCGAGCGCCGCCATTTGGGGTTGGCCGTGACGAAGGCGAGAAACTCCGCATTGGTGACCGGCCGGGCATCGAGGAGGAATGCGGCGACGGCGACCTGCGGGGCGTCCTTGGTGCTGCGCAGGAGCGGCGTGTAGCGGCCCGCCGGAATCGGCACCATGTCCGCGGGCGGCGCGGCGAACGTGCTTCCGGCCAACCCGAGCACGGCGAGCGCGAGGAGCGCCCGCTGGCCGGGGAGGTGTTGCCGGAAACCGTGCATCCTAGTGGTTCTGGTTGCGGATGGACTTCACGTCGTCGCGGGTAAACGCGTCGCCCTTGTTGCCCCAGGAATTGTAGACATAGGTCAGCACGTCGGCGATCTGCTGGTCGGTGAGGACGGCCTCCTGCGGCGGCATGGCGCTGTTGATGATGACGCCGTTGACGGTGATGGGACCGGTCTGGCCCTTGAGCACGGTGCGGATCGCACGCTCGCGGTCGGCGAGCAGGTAGTCGGAGCCGGCGAGCGGCGGGAAGGCGCCGGGCAGGCCCTTGCCGTCGGGCTGGTGGCAGGCGAAGCACAGGCCCATGTAGACCTGCTTGCCCTTCTCCACCTGCATTTCCTTGGTCAGGCTGGTGATGGCGGGATTCGAGCGGATCTCGGCGAGGATCTTGGCCTTCAGCTCGGCTTCGCGCTTGGCGGAATCGGAGCCCTCCTCGGCCTGCGCGCCGAGGTAGACGGCGTCGATCTCCTTGCCGGAATAGATGACGCGGTTCTCGGGGCCGCTGACCTTGAGCATGCCGAGCGCACCCTTGTTGAATGCGCGGGTGAGCGAGTGGTCGACGAGGATGAACGTGCCGGGAACGTCGACCTTGAACTCCACGACCGCCGCGCCGCCGGACGGCACCAGGGTGGTCTGCACGTTGGCGTTCGGCAGGCTGAGCCCGGCCTCGGGGTAGACCTTGTCGAAGATCTCGCCGATGATATGGAAGGAGGAAGTCAGGTTCGGGCCGCCGACGCCGAAGTAGATGCGGACGTGCTCGCCGACATTGGCGGTGATGGCCTTGTCGCCCACGAGCGAGCCGACGGCGCCGTTGAATACGACGTAGGGCGGGCGCTCATCGATGGCCTTGCCCATGTCGAAGGACTGCAGGCCCTCCTCGCCGTAGCGGCCGCTGGTGTAGAACTCGCCCTGCATGACGTAGTATTCCTTGTCGACCGGCGGCAGGCCGCCCTTGGGCTCGACGAGGATGAGGCCATACATGCCATTGCCGATGTGCATCGGCACGGGGGCGGTGGCGCAATGGTAGACATAGAGGCCGGGATTCAGCGCCTGGAAGGTGAACTGCGAGCTGTGGCCGGGCGCGGTGAACGTCGAGGCCGCGCCGCCGCCGGGGCCGGTGACGGCATGAAGGTCGATGTTGTGCGGCAGCTTCGAGGACGGGTGGTTGTTGAGGTGGAACTCGACGATGTCGCCCTCGCGGATGCGAATGAACGAGCCCGGCACCTGGCCGCCGTAGGTCCAGAAGGTGTATTCGACGCCGTCAGCCAGCTTGGCGACGACCTCGCGCACCTCGAGGTTTACGACCACGCGCGCGGAGTAGGTGCGCTTGATCGCGGGCGGCACGTGCGGCGGCGCGGTGAGGATCGCCTGCTCGACGGGGAGCGCGAGCACCTCGGTGGGAAGGATGACCGGGCCCTTGGCGTCGGCCGGGCCTTCCGCGGTCGCGTGGACCGGGAGGGCGAGCATCGCCGCGAGGCAAAGGGCGGCGGGGAGGAGATAGCGCGTGGGATTTTTCATGGAGAAGGAATTCGGTTGCATGGAGCCAGCTTACTCCCGGATGGCGCCGCTTGCATTGACGCAGGTCAAGGAGCAGGCGTCTACGGGTGGAAACCCGTATAAGCCGCGGCCAGTGCGCCCACTTGGATTGTGCCGAGCCCGGCCTCGAGGAGGCCAACGCGTCGGGCGGACCATGTCGGACGAAAGGCGCTGACCAGCCAGCAGCCACGGGCCCAAAGGAGGACACCGAGCACGATGGCCACGGGCGGCACGAGTTGCCAATGGCTGAGCGCGCCAATGAAAACCAGCGCTAGCGTGACGGCGGCCAGCGCCGGGAACGCGCCGGCGGACAGTCCCTTTCTGGTCCGCAGGTAGGTGCGCACGATGAGGACCGTCGGCACGCTGCGCGCGAGCGCGAGGCCGGCGAGCGCGAGGGCGGACGCGGGCGTCCAGCCGGCGAGAGTCGCGAGCGCTGCAGGCACCAGGGCGAAGGCAGCGCTGCCGGCCACCTCGGCCGCGGCGGCCCGCGAATCCCCCTGGGCGTCAAACCAGGCGAACAGCGCACCGAGTGGCGCGGCGAGCACCAGCGGCCACAAGGGCGCCCAGCCGGCGAACCCGAGCGTCTCGAGAAAACCGGCAAGCACCAGGCTGGAAAACATCAGCACGGTTCGCCGGGCTGCGTCGCGCGGCGGTGTAGCCGCCGGAGCCAGCGCAGCCTTCAGGGGACGGCGCGCCAAAAAACCGGCGAAGGCCGCCGTGGCCAGTGCGCCGCCGGCGAATGACGGGGCAACCAGCAGGCCCAGCGCCAGCGGCTCGAGCACCAGCGACCACGAGCCGTGTTCCTTGGGCAGGAAAGCGGCAGGCGCCGACAGGGCGGAGGGGGCGGGCTCGTGCATGCCGCCAGTATCGGCGCAAACACCGGCCGCCGCCTTGACCTGGGTCAACAGCGCGGAACAAACCCGGCGCTTCCAGTCGGATCAGAGCAGCCGGTGGTCGCGGGCCCAGCGCACGAACTCCTGCTCCAGCTGGTCGAAGGACTCGATCACGAACAGCGTCTCCTGGAAGTGCCAGATGTCGTAGGGTTGCGCCGCGAGCGTCTCGGGCCGGTAGGCGACCTTCTTCACCTTGTCCGTCAGGCTGTGCTGCGTCTCGCCGGAGGAGGAGATGATGCCGTTGCCGTAGATGCGCGGGCCGCCGGGGTTCTTGATCAGGCCGAACTCGACGGTGAACCAGTAGATGCGCGTCAGGCCCTCCTCAACGGCGGGGTCCTGGCACGCGAGCGCGGCCTGGCCGATCTTTTGGTAGAAATTGGCGAAGCGCGGGTGCATGATCATCGGCGTGTGGCCGTAGATGTCGTGGAAGCAGTCGGGGGCCGGCGTGTAGTCGAGCTCGGCGCGGCTGCGGATGTAGTCGGTGCAGGGGAAAATGCGGCGCGCGAGGTAGGAGAAGAAATCGTGGGCGTCGAGCAGGCCCGGCGTGCGGGCGATCTGCCAGTTGGTGGCCTGCTGCAGCTTGCGCGAGACATCGGCCAGGGCGGGGATGCGGTTCCGCTCGAGGTCGAGCGCGAGCAGCCCGGTGAGGAACTCGTCGGCGGCGCGGCCGGGCAACAGGGCTTCCATGCGGTTGTAGAGCGTGCGCCAGACCTCCTGTTCGTCGGCGGTGTAGGCCGGATACCGGCACGCGTCGCCCACCGGCAGGGGCGCGGTGAGCTTGTGCGGGATGCAGCGCGGGTCGTCGGCGCCGGTGGGGGTTGCGGTGGGCGGGGGAGTGTTCTGCATGCGCCCAGTTTGCCCGCTTCCGGTGCGGAATCGAAGCCAAACCGGCCAAATACTCCGTTAGGGCTATGGCTGGGCGGCGAGTCCCTTCGCCGCCACGGCGCCGAACGGAGTCCGCACCCGGCCTACGCGCCGCCGATGGGCGGGGTCGTCTCGCCGGGCTTGGGCTCGGGCGGGCGGGGCTTGCGGCGGTCGATGCCGTCCCACTTTTTCGGCGCCGGCGGGGCGTTGTGCACCAGCGTTTCCGCATAGCGCAGGGGCACCTTGGCCGCGAGGAAGAGAAACGGCAAGGCGGCGAACAGGGCCAGCGCGGAGGTGTTTGGCGTGAGGCCGCCGCAGAGTGCGGCGGAGAGGGACATCACCACGATGGCCAGCCAGATGAGGGCGCTGGCGAGGCTGGGCCAGACGAGCAGCTTCAGCCACCAGCGGGCGGGCCGGTGCGACTGCCAGAGGGCGACGGCCGACAGCGCGAGCACGGTGCTGAAGAGCAGGATGCCGGAGAGGCCCGCGGTAACGATGCTTCCGATGGTGTGGAAAACTGCATCCGGCACGCCGAAGATCTTCGTGACCATGCGGGCGAGCTTGGTGCCGGCGTCGGTCGGGTTGAACGGGTCGTCCGGCTGGTAGAGGCGGCTGAAGCGCCGGGCCTCGAGGTGCTGGTAATGGGCGAGGTAGACGGCGGCGCGCGCCTTTTGCATGACCGGGTCGACGCGCTTCAGGGTGGAGGAGCGCAGCACCTGCGGCGTGCCATCCGGGGCCACGCCGTAGAATTCCCCGAACTCCTGCCGCAGCTGGAGCTTGGCGCTGGTGACGTTGAAGGGCTCGGCGGCCGAGAAAAAGCCCCAGCCATATTCGCTGTCGCCGAGCCGGTTGGCAAAAATGCGGATCAGTGCGACCGGATGCTGTTCCAAGGCAACATAGGTGAGCTGGTAGTTGAGGCGGCTCCAGGCGGGCCCGAACTCCGACCAGAAAGTGTCGAGGCCGAGCACGGCGGTGCAGCCGGCGGCGAGGAGCACGAGGGCGACCTTGGTCTCGCGCCAGAGCTCACGGCGCAGCCACTGGCGGAAGGTTTCCGTGCGGCCGGGTGGGAGGGGCTGGCTCATGGGGCGAGTGGAACAGAATTACCGGGGGTTGTCACGTAGCGCATGCAGGTTCAACGGTTGAGCAGGGCGGCCACGCGGGTGCGGCCGCGCACCGCAAGCTTGGCGAAGATGGCGGCGAGCTGCGTCTTGATCGTGAGCGGACTGCGGTGCAGCTCGGCGGCAATCTCGGAGGTGCGCAGGCCCTCGCGCACCCGCATGGCCACCTCGCGTTCGCGCTCGGTCAGGCGCGCGAGCAGGGCGACTGCGCCGGGGGAGAGCGGCCGGTGCCGGTCGCCGCGCGGGCGGCGGTAGTCGAGCTGGATGTGGAACGCCGGGGCGCCCGCGCCGGGCGCGTAGTGGAGCTTGATACGCGCGTGCAGCCCGCGGGTGTTGTCGCTCACGACCTTGGCCGGGGCCGCCTCGGCGCGCAGTTCCTCGCAGCCCGCAAGCAGCGCGTCGGGCACGCGGAAGGCGCTGCGGGCGCGCACGGCGGCGGCGTGGCGTTCGCCGTGATTCCAGACGGCACAGGCGCGCGCCGCCTCGTCGTTGAACCACAGCGGGCGGCAGGCGGCGTCGAGCAGGAGCAGCCCGACGGGCACGTCCTCCAGCATGGCGAGCACATGGTCGAGGGGGATGGGGAGGCTGGAGGTGGGCACGCGGCGGATAGGCTGAATGGAGTAAATGACTGACGCCGCGGGCGGCGCAAGGTCGTTTACGCCGTCCGGCGTATGGCCGCGCCCGGGGCAACGGAGTAGAGTGGCGTTCCATTCCACGCCCTGCGGCCTTCGCCATGCCTATGGCTGACAGGGCCGCCCCCCCCCACACCCACCCACGCATGAGCCGCACCTTTTTTGAAAAACCCGTTGAACGCAAAACCGGCGTGAATCCGCTCGGGCTGCGCGGCTTCGACCACATTGAGTTCTACGTCGACAACGCCGACCAGTGGCGCGACTTCTTCGTCAACAAATACGGCATGACGCCGCGCGCCTACGGCGACAACTCGACCGGGCTGCCTGGCCGCCGCGCGCACGTCGTCGGGCAGGGCCGCGTGAACTTCGTCGTCAGTGAGCCGCAGGGCGCGGGCCCTGAGGCCGACTTCATCCGCCACCACCTCGACGTGCACGGCTGCGGCGTGCGCGACGTGGCCTTCAAGGTGAAGGACGCCAAGCTCGCCTTCACCGAGGCGCAGCGCCGCGGGGCCAACGCCGTGCGCGGGCTCTCCGAGGGCCCCAACATCGCCCACGCGGCCATCGCCGCCTACGGCGACACGATCCATAGCTTCGTCGAGCGGCGCGGCCACGGCGAGTTCATGCCGGGCTTCCAGAACGTTCCCGGCGGCATCGACGACCGCGAGATCAACTTCGCGATGATCGACCATGTCGTCGCCAACGTGGAAAGCATGGACGAGTGGGTGACCTACTACGAGCAGGTGTTCGGCTTCGACCTGTTCATGCACTTCGACATCAACACCGGCCGTTCCGCGCTGATGTCCAAGGTCGTCAGTTCGACCGACGGCTGGGTGAAGCTCCCGATCAACGAGCCCTCGTCGGCCAACTCGCAGATCCAGGAATTCCTCGACCAGTACAAGGGCGCCGGCGTCCAGCACATCGCGCTGCTCACGCCCGACATCACCAACACCATCGAGGAGATGCGGAAGATGGGGCAGGAGTTCCTCGACGTGCCCGACAGCTACTATGACGGCAGCTTTGACGAGCGGGTCGGGCAGATCCAGGAGGACAAGGAGGCGCTCAAGAAACTCAAGATCCTCGTCGACCGGGACAACGAGAGCGGCTACCTGCTCCAGCTTTTCACCAAGTGCGTCTTCGCGCGGCCGACGCTGTTCTTCGAGGTCATCCAGCGGCGCGGCCGCTCGATCGGCTTCGGCGAGGGCAACTTCCGCGCACTGTTCGAGGCCATCGAGCGCGAGCAGGCCCGCCGCGGCACCCTGTAAAAAAGGCCAGAAGCCAGAGGTGTGAGGCCCGAGGACGCCTGACTTGCTGCCGGAAGATTTCCCTCTAGCCTCTCGCCTCAAGCCTTCAGCCTCCATTCCCCATGCCCCAATACCTCAAGCTCGGCGCGCTGCCCCGGAAACACCACATCAAGTTCCCGCGGGACCCCGCCGCGAGCTACAAGGGCGAGGGCCTGCACTACGAGCATGTCGTCACGACCGAGGGTTTCGACCGCGCCTACAGCATTCTTTATCACCTGAAACCGCCGACGCGCGTGAAGAGCGTCGAGCTGTTCAAGGAATTCTCGCTCAAGCCCGCCGCGCCCACACCCCTCCGTCACCATCACCTCAAGTCCGCCGGCCTGGCCCGCGCCGGCGACCCCTACACCGGCCGCGTGCCGCTGATGTTCAACGCCGACATCGGCGCCTACCGCTGCCGCCCGGCGACGACGATGGACAAGGGCTACGATTTCTACCGCAACGGCCAGAGCGACGACGTCATCTTCGTCTGGGCGGGCGGCGGCTGGCTCGAGTCGCAATACGGCCGGCTCCGCTACAAGCAGGACGACTACATCGTGATTCCGCGCGGCACCATTTACCGGCTCGTGCCCGACGACATTGCGAAGGAGGACTATCTCATCATCGAGTCCACCCATCCGGTCCGCATCCCGGAACGCTACCTGCACAAGGAGGGCCAGATCCGCATGGGCGCGCCCTACAGCGAGCGCGATTTCCACGGGCCGACGGAGATCATCGCGCAAGACCAGGACGGCGATTTCGCGGTGCTCACGAAGGACCGCACGCGTTTCACGCGCAACATCATGGCGGGCCATCCGCACGATGTCGTGGGCTGGGACGGCTACCTTTATCCGTTCACCTTCAACGCGAATGATTTTGAGCCGATCACCGGCACCGTCCACCTGCCGCCCCCGATCCACCAGACTTTCGAGATCAACGGCTTTGTGATCTGCACCTTCGCGCCGCGTTACCTCGACCACCACCCCGAGGCGGTCAAGGTGCCGTGGGCGCACGACAACACCGAGGCCGACGAGGTGCTCTTCTACGTGCGCGGCAACTTCGGCTCGCGCAAGGGCGTCGAGCCCGGCTCGTTCACCCTCCACCCGCAGGGCATCCCGCACGGCCCGCACCCCGGCACGACGCTCGCCAGCATGAACGCGCCGCGCACCGAGGAGCTCGCCGTGATGTTCGACACGCAGTTCCCGCTCGAGCTGACCGCCGAGGCGCTCGCACTGGACGACCCGAACTACCCGCTGAGCTGGCTCGGCTGAACGATCGCACAGGAGGCGATAGAGAAAACAGAGTTCTTGGCTTGGCCTTTCTCCATGCCCTCCGTTTCCTCCTGTGAATCATGGTAATTGATTTTCAAAAGCTCGCCCCGCGCGAATCCTATCCGTGGCTGATCAACGCGATCAACCCGCGGCCCATCGCCTGGGTCTCGACCATCTCCGCCGCCGGTAAGACCAACCTCGCGCCGTTCTCGTTCTTCCAGGGCATCTGCGCCAGCCCGCCGACGCTGATGTTCACCGGCGCCAATGACCGCACCGGCAAGATGAAGGACAGCGTCGTCAACGTGGAGCAGGTGCCGGAGTTTGTGGTCAACATCGTGCCCTATGCGCTGCGTGAGCCGATGAACCTCACCTCCGCGCCACTGCCGCACGGCGAGAGCGAGTTCGAGCATTTTAACATCGCCACGGCGCCGTCGACGCTGGTGAAGCCGCCGCGCGTCGCCGCCTCGCCGGTGTCGTTCGAGTGCAAACTCGACCGCATTGTCCGCATCGGCGAGGGCCCGCTGGCGGGGAATGTCGTGTTCGGCACCATTCTCTGCGCGCACGTCGACGAGTCCGTCGTGACCGGCGGCGCGCTCGATCCCAGGAAGCTCGACACCATCGGCCGCATGGGTGGCGACTACTACACCCGCACCACGGAACTCTTCACGATCAAACGCCCGACCTGATTTTTCCCATGACCAACACCGTAATTCTCTCTGCCACCCGCACGCCGATCGGCGCATTTCAGGGCGCGCTCAGCGCCGTTCCCGCCTCGCGCCTTGGCGCGGCCGCCATCAAGGGCGCCGTCGCGCAGGCGGGCGTCGCGGTCGGCGATGTTACCGACTGTCTCATGGGCAACGTGCTGCAGGCGGGGCAAGGGCAGGCGCCCGCGCGCCAGGCCGCGATTCATGCTGGACTGCACACGTCGACGCGCTGCGTCACCGTACACAAGGTCTGCGGCTCCGGCCTGCAGACCGTCATGGGCGTCTCGCATTTCCTCGCCGGCGGCATGGGCACCATCGCGGTTGCCGGCGGCATGGAGAACATGACGCTCGCACCCTACCTCCTGCCCAAGGCCCGGGAAGGGATGCGCATCGGCCACCAGCAGGTCATCGACTCGATGATCACTGACGGCCTCTGGGATCCGTATAACAACATCCACATGGGCAGCTGCGCCGAGCAGTGCGCGGCGAAATACCAGTTCACCCGCGAGCAGCAGGACGCCTACGCCATCGAGAGTTTCCAGCGCGCCAATGCCGCGCAGAAGGACGGCAAGTTCGCCGCCGAGATCACGCCCGTCGAGATCACCGACGCCAAGGGCAACGTCACCAAGGTCGAGCACGACGAGGGCCCGGCCAAGGTGAAGTATGACAAGATTCCCACGCTCAAGCCGTCGTTCCAGAAGGACGGCACGATCACGGCCGCCAACGCCTCCTCGCTCAACGACGGCGCCGCCGCTCTGGTCCTGACCACGGCGGACACCGCGCTGAAGCGGGGTCTGAAGCCCCTCGCCCGGATCGTGTCCTTCGGCAGCCACGCGCAGGACCCCGTGTGGTTTACGACTGCGCCCGTGCAGGCGACCCAGATGGCGCTCAAGTCCGCCGGCTGGTCGGTGTCGGACGTCGACCTCTGGGAAGTGAACGAAGCCTTCGCCGTCGTGCCACTGGCGTTCATGAGCGAACTCAAGGTCGATCACGCCAAGCTCAACGTCCGCGGCGGCGCCATCGCGCTTGGCCATCCCATCGGCTGCTCCGGCGCGCGCATCCTCGTCACGCTGATCGCCGCACTCAAGGAGCGCGGCCTCAAGCGCGGCGTCGCCGCCATCTGCATCGGCGGCGGCGAAGGTTTGGCCGCATGCGTGGAGCTGGTCTGACCATGGCCATTGAGATCACCCCGATGCGCGGGCGCGCGGACTGCGAGTGGGCGGCGCAGCTCATGGCGTCCTCGGAGCCGTGGCTGACGCTCGGGCGCGACCACGCCACCGTTTTGCACCTGCTGCGGAATCCTGCGAAGGACGTGTTCCTCGTGCGCACGAAAAGCGAGCGCGCCGGGTTTCTGGTCCTCGATCTCAACGGTCCGCTGGGCGGCTACATCCAGACCATCGGGATCACCCCGGAAAAACGCGGCGCGGGCCTTGGCACCGCGGCGCTGCGCTGGGCCGAGAAATACATCTTCGCCTCCCAGCCCAACATTCTGCTGTGCGTCTCCTCGTTTAACCGTGGGGCCGCCCGTCTCTACCGGCGACTGGGCTACGCGGTGGTTGGACGTTTGCCCGACTATATCGTCGCCGGTCACGACGAGATCCTCCTCCGCAAGACCCGCGGACCGCTTTCCCCGACCAGACGACGCGCCAAAAATTAACGAAGCTCTCCAGCCCATGAGTAAAGTCTACCCCAACGCCAAGGCCGCCCTCGAGGGCCTGCTGCACGACAACATGACGTTCGCCGCGGGCGGGTTCGGCCTCTGCGGCATTCCGGAAAACCTCATCGTCGCGCTGCGCGACAGCGGCGTGAAGGGCCTGACCATCGTCGGGAACAACGCCGGCGTGGACGGTTTCGGTATGGGTATCCTGCTCACGACGCGGCAGGTGAAGAAGGTCATGGCCTCCTACGTGGGCGAGAACAAGGAGTTCGAGCGCCAGGTGCTGGCCGGCGAACTTGAGCTCGAACTCATCCCGCAGGGCACGCTCGCCGAGCGGTTGCGCGCGGGTGGGGCGGGCATCCCGGGTTTCTACACGCGCACCGGGTTCGGCACGAAGCTGGCCGAGGGCAAGGAAACAAAAATTTTTGACGGCAAGGAATACGTGCTCGAGCCGGGCATCAAGGCCGAGGTTTCGCTCGTGAAGGCGTGGAAGGGCGACAAGTCCGGCAACCTCGTCTTCCGGAAGACCGCGCGGAACTTCAACCCGATGATCGCGACCTGCGGCAAGATCTGTGTCGCCGAGGTCGAGGAACTCGTCGAGGTCGGCGCGCTCGAGCCCGACTCGATCCACACGCCGGGCATCTACGTCGACCGCATCATCCAAGGCGTGAATTACGAGAAGCGCATCGAGTTCCGCACGGTGCAGGGGAGTGCGGCGTCCAAGAAGGAGTCGCCCATCCGTGAGCTGATGGCGCGGCGCGCCGCGCAGGAGTTGCGCGACGGCTATTACGTCAACCTTGGGATCGGTATCCCGACGCTTGTGGCGAACTTTATCCCCCCGGGCATGAACGTGACGCTGCAGTCCGAGAACGGCCTGCTCGGCATCGGCCCGTTCCCGGCGGAGGACAAGGTCGACGCCGACCTGATCAACGCCGGCAAGCAGACCATTTCGACGATCCCCGGCTCGGCGTTCTTTTCGAGTTCCGACTCTTTCGCGATGATCCGCGGCGGGCACATCGACCTGTCGATCCTCGGCGCGCTCGAGGTCGCGGACAACGGCGACATCGCGAACTGGATGGTCCCGGGCAAAATGGTCAAGGGCCCCGGCGGCGCGATGGACCTCGTCGCCGGCGTGCGGCGCGTCGTGGCCGTCATGGAGCACTGCGCGAAGGACGGCAGCCCGAAGATCCTCAAGTCGTGCACGCTGCCAATCACCGGCAAGGCGGTCGTCAGCCTGATCATCACCGACCTCTGCGTCTTCGAGGTGAAGCCGAGCGGCGGCGGTCTCGTGCTCGCGGAACTGCACCCGGGCGTCACGGTCGAAGACATCCGCGCCAAGACCGGCGCCCCCTTTGCCGTCTCCTTGCGCACATGATCGCCCTGAAGACATCCTCGATCCTTAGTATACTATTAGTTGACAACGAGTGGAGCCGTGCCGCCGGCGACTATGTCAACTAATAGTATACTAACGGCCGGGAGATCGGATGGCTTGCCACTGGCTGGGATTTCACGGGCCGCCTGTGCCGCCCGCGGAGGCCCGCGCCACTGCTTTGTTGCCATGGGCGGGTGCCGTCCTATTTTCGCCTCCTTTCCCCTATGAAACTCCATCCCCTCCTGCTCGCGACCGGCCTTGTCCTGCTGTCGCTCCCGTCGCTGCGCGCGGCGGATCTCCCCGCTCCCCCCAAGCCCGTGGCGCCCCGCTTCAGCGCGGCCAACATGGACCGCTCCATCGACCCGCGCGTCGATTTCGCCCGTTACGCCTGGGGCAGCTGGTCGAAGGCCAACCCGATCCCGGCGGACAAGTCCCGCTGGGGCGCCTTCAACGAGCTGGACCAATACAACCAGACCGCACTGAAGGGCATTCTCGAGACCGCCGCCGCCAAGTCGCACGAGCCCGGCTCGCTCGAACAGAAGGTCGGTGATTTCTACGCTTCGGCCATGAACACCGCGGCCATCGATGCCGCCGGGCTCAAGCCGATCGAGACCGACCTCGCGCAGGTCGCGGCCATCGTCTCCCCGGCCGACCTCGCCCGCGCGGTCGCCAGCCTGCACAACCAGCAGGTCGGCGCACTGTTCAACGTGGGCGTCGCCCCCGACGAGAAGAACAGCGTGCTGAACGTGCTGCAGGCCTTCCAAGGCGGCCTGAGCCTGCCGAGCAAGGAATACTATTTCGCAGCGCAGTACGAGAAGCAGCGCACCGGTTTCGCCGCCCACGTCGCCAAGATCTTCATGCTGGCCGGCGACACGCCGGAGGCCGCCGCCGCCGGGGCCAAGACCGTGTTCGAGGCCGAAAAGTCGCTCGCGGCCAACGCCCGCACCCCGATCGAGCTCCGCGATTCGCTCGCCAATTACAACAAGATGCCCACCGCCGAACTCGCCGCCAAACTGCCGGCGCTTCCGTTCGCACTCTATCTGGGCGAGCGCGGCATCGGCGGTCCCGCCGCGGCCGACATCATCGTCGGCCAGCCGAAATTCTTCGAGGGCCTGCAGGAGCAGCTCGCCGCGCGCTCGCTCAGCGACTGGAAGACCTACCTGCGTTACCACATCCTGCGCGCGGACGCCGCCTTCCTCGCGGCCCCGTTTGAGGCGGAGCGGTTCCGCTTCTACAGCACGGAACTGCAGGGCACGCCCGCCATGGAGCCCCGCTGGCAGCGTTCCGCCCGCATCGTGGACGGCGAGATCGGCGAGGCCCTCGGCCAGCTCTACGTCGCCCAATATTACCCGCCAGAGGCCAAGGCGAAGATGGACCGGATGATCAAGAACATCGTGGACGTCATGCACGACCGCCTGGGCCAGCTCGACTGGATGACCGCGGAGACGCGCCAGAAGGCACTGGCGAAATTCGACCGCTTCTACGCCAAGGTCGGCCATCCGGAAAAATGGCGCGACTACTCGACGGTCAAGGTCGGGCCCGGCGGCTATTTCGCGAACATCCGCGCCGCGAATGAATTCGAGGACAAGCGCAACATCGCGAAACTCGGCCAGCCCGTGGACAAGACCGAGTGGTTCATGTCCCCGCCGACGGTGAACGCCTACTTCGACCCGACGGCCAACAACATCAACTTTCCCGCCGGCATCCTGCAGCCGCCGTTCTTCGACTTCACGCTCGACGACGCCGTCAACTATGGCGGCATCGGCGCCGTCATCGGCCACGAGATCACGCACGGTTTCGACGATCAGGGCTGCCACTATGACGGCAACGGCAACCTGTCAGACTGGTGGACGGAGGCGGACACCAAGGAGTTCAAGGCCCGCGCCCAGAAGATGGTGGACCAATACAACGGCTACGAGGTGCTGCCGGGCGTGCACGTCAAGGGCGAGCTGACCCTTGGCGAAAACATCGCCGACCTCGGCGGCATCACGCTCGCCTACGAGGCGCTCGAGCGCTCGCTCGCCGGCAAGGAGCGCAAGAAGATTGATGGGCTCACCGAGGAGCAGCGCTTCTTCCTCGCGTGGGCGCAGGTCTGGCGCACGAACATCCGCGACGCCGAGCAGCAGCGTCGGGTCAACGTCGACCCGCACGCCCCCGGCTGGTGCCGCACCATCGGGCCGCTGGTGAACTTCCAGCCCTTCTACGAAGCCTTCGGCATCAAGGAAGGCGACCCGATGTGGGTGCCGCCGGAGAAGCGCGCCAAGATCTGGTGAGGGTAAATCCTGACCGCTCTTTCGAGCCCGTGCCGTGCGGCACGGGCTTTTTATTTTACGCCGCCGGCGGCTTCGGCAGCAGCCTGGCCACCACGACCAGCAGCACGATCACCACCAGTGAGAGCGAGCCCCAGAGCAGGAAACGGCGGTCGAGGCTGAACAGGCTCTTCCTGGCGGCGGGATTCTCCTCGCCGGCGGCGATCTGCGCGACGTTGCGGCTGGCGGTGAGTAGTTTCACGGCGACCAGGCTGAGATCGTAGCGCGGCGCGACGGCCGTGGCGTTCCCGTAGGCCAGCGCATACCCATCGGTCTCCGCGGCCTTGAAGACAAGCCGCACCACCGGGTAGGTGGTCTGCACGGTGCCAAGCGCGATGGCCGGGTTGTCGCCGTTGTCGGCCTCGAGCCAAAGCGTGTCGGTGTGCGGCTGGTCCCACAATTCGATGGCGCGGGTCTCCGGCACGCCGGGTTCGGGCGTGCGGCTCCACTCGTCGGCCGCCAGCGGCTTTTCCTGCCGGTTGCCGTTCGGGCCCGCCGAAATCTCAAAGACGCGGAACTGCCGCGAGAAGAGGGGCGTCTTCGAGCTGAGGATCAGGCGGCGCAGCGGGAGATTGGCCTGCGGCAGCGTGATGCGCCACCGGCTCAGCGCCGGACGCTTCGGGTCGGGCGTGGCCACCGGCGTCAGCGTCAGCGACCGGGCCAGCACGGGCTGCTCGAGCACGTAGGGAATCTGGTTGCCGGCGCGCAGCAGGCGCAGGTCGGCGAAGTCGGGCCGGGCCCGCGCGAGCGCCTCGGGGTCGAGCTCGAGTTCCTGCACACCGGCGCGGGCCATCTGCACCGGTTTGCGGTAAAGCCATTCCTTCGCGTCGAGCGGTGCGCCGGCGAGCGGCACATCGGGCAGCGGCGGCTCGGCGAGGGAGTCGCGCGGATGGTAATTGGGCGTCGCCTCCAGCGCGCCCGGCACCACCGCGGTCGCGGCGGCCGTGCGCATCTCGCCGGCGAATGCGGCGAGGTCGTACCGCGGCGCGGCGGCCTGGGCATTGCCCGAGAGCAGGGTGTAATTCCCCGCCGCGGGCGCGAGGAAGAGCAGGTTGACGGGATGCTGCCGCGCCGACACGCCGTCGAGCGCGAGCGGCGGCGAGTCGCCGTTGTGGATGTGCACGAGCAGCTCGCGCGTGGGCGGCGGGAAATCCAGCGGCACGTTGAGCTGGGCTTGCGCCGGCGCGCCGTCGAGGGCGACGCGGTAGATCGTGCCCGTGCCGACCGGGCGCTCGCTGGGGACATCGCCGCGCACCTCGCGGATGGCGATCGTGACGCGGCGCATGAACAACGGGTCCTTCGCCTCGAGGCCGAGCTCGGCCAGCGGCACTTGGCGGCCGTCGAGGGTGACTGTCAGCACGGTTTCGCCGGCAAACTCGTCGCGCCGCGTGATGGCGGCCCCGACCGGCACGAGGACCGGGGGCGCGGCGCGGGCCGGGGCGGGCCGGAGGCTGGCGCCGGTGAAGGCGACCCGGCGGGAACGAAAATCATCGAGCGTCACCCGCACGAACGCCGCGGCGCGGCGGGGCAGCGCCAGGCGCAGCTGCTCCGCGCCAAACTGGCGGAACACCGGCACGGCGGACCCGATGGATTCCCAGGCCTGGCCGTCGGCGGAGATCTCGATGTGCGCGGCCTTGAGGAAGAAGGGGACGGAGGTTTCAAGCGTGACCGATTCCAGCAAATCCTGGGTGCCCGTCTCGACGAGCAGCTGCGTAGCGTCGGTGCCGGGCTCGGTGTGAAAGGAGCGGGGGCGGATCACCCGGGCCTGCTCAAAGGCCGTCGAGTGCCCCGGGGAGGACAGATCGTGATCGAGGAGATAGGCGGTCTCCTGGCCCTGCGCGTCGATCAGCCGCAGGTCGGTGAGCCCCGGCTGCGCGGTGTCAAAGGTTGCGGCGGGCACGGCAATTTTCACGAGCCCGGGTGCGGCCACGGGCACCGGCTGCCGGTGCGTCCATTCGGTCGGTGTGACAGCGGCCGCGAGGGGAGCGGCGCCGGCCGCGAGGAGCAGCGTGACCAGGCTAAGGGAGGGGAGGGGGAGTCTTTTCATTGCTGGGCTGGAAGCGTTGGTAGGCGAAGGAGGCGAGGATGGCGATGACGGCGACCGCGAAGAGCGCGCCGATGCGGTAGAGCGCCTCGAGCCGCGCCAGGTCGTGCAGAAAGAGCTTGAGCAGCGTCACACTGAGCAGCGCGATGGCGGCGTAGCGCGCGGCCTTCTGCTGTTGCCAGATGCCCGCGCCGAGCAGCCCGAGGGCGAAGAGCGCCCACGCAATGGTGTAGGTCATGTCGCGACCGAAGTTGCCGGAGAACTGGAAAGTGAGCGTGCGCGCGCCCGGGCGCGTGAAGTAGTCGGCGACCTCGATGTTGAGCAGGAGGAAGGCGAGGATGGTGCCGAGGGTGTTGAGCAGCGGCGGGGCCCGGAAGCCCAGCACGCCGTCACGGGGCGGGGCGGTCAGCTGCGCGCCGGCGAAAAGCGCGGCGGTCGCGATCCCGTAGGCGTAGAGATACCAGTTGAAAATCGCGGTGTCGCCGCGCACATGGTAGCCGAGCACGGCGGGATTGAGCGCGAGCCGCGCGAAGGCGGTGACGAGCAGCACGGCGCCCACGGCGCGGAGGCCGGGGTGCGGCACGCGGTGGAAGAGCCAGAGCAGGGCCGCGCCCTCGAGGGCCCACGCGACCGTGAGCCATTGCCGGTCGAACTGGAGCGGGAAGATCAGCGTGATGAAGAACAGCGCCACGCCGCCGAACCAGGCGAGCTGGTTGAGGCGCTTGGGCTCGTCCGCCGGCCCCGCTTTCAGGACCAGCGCGAGGCTGGCCAGCGGCGCGAGCGCGAAGGCGGCGGGCACGAGCCCGGGAAAATCATTCGGCCAGGCGAACGTGATGCAGCGGTTGATGATCAGGAAGTGCGCGATCCCGCTCAGCGCCGCCACGGCCCAGGGTCCGGTGAGTTTTGCGAAATCACGCCGGAACAGGAAGGGATACGCGGCGAACGCGACGTAGAATCCGACATACCACGGGAGCGGGAGCGCCGCTTCGTCGAAGTTGAAGTGCCGGCCATGCCACGCATATTCGAGCCCCGCCATGCCGGCGAGGGCGCACGCGGGCAGCCACTCGATGACCAGCAGCTTGGCCAGCCCGAGCGTGAGCACCACCAGCAGCAGGCCGAGACCAAAGACCGCGGACGGATCGGGCACCGGCAGCCGGGCACACACCATGACGAGCAGCAGGAAGGGGAGCAGCGACGAGAACGCCGGGATCTGCGCGCGCGCGTCGCCGAAGATCCGCGAGGTGCCCGCCGCAGGCAGCCGGTCGCCGAGTTTGCGCACCAGCCAGATGCTGGCGGCGAAGAAGAACACCGCAAAGCCGCCGATCACCAGCAGCAGCGACGGTTCGACGGCCACCGCCACCGGCACCCGGAAGATGCATAGCGCCGCGGCAAGCAGCGTCAGGACGAGCACCACACCCACGGCGAGGAGCGAGGCGCTCAGCAACGCGAGCCCGATGACGATGAGGTCGATGAGCAGGATGGCCGGCCAGATGAAGAACGGCACCGGATCGAGCTTGAGAATGGGCAGCAGCAACAGGAGCAGGGTGAGCGGCGCGAAGAGCTGGCTCCACCACCCGGGGCTCGCGGCGGGCCGGTGGCGCTCCAGCAGCAGCGGGAAGGCGGTGTGCAGGACCGCGAACAACAGGCAGGCCGTCAGCGACCACGGCAGCAGCTCGTCGGTGAGGTTCTGCCCCGTCCAGAACGCCAGCAGCGCGAAGGCGGCCAGGCCCGACGCGAGGTGAAGGCGCGGCATGCTGTCGTCGCGCCAGGTGTGAGCCAGCAGCAGCCCGTCAAGGAGCAGCACATAGCCGAGGTAAAGCGGGGCGCGCGCGGCGAAGGCGGGGTATTCGAGGAAGAAGAGGCCGAACCCGAAACCCACGAATGGCAGGGCCGCCGCGGTCCACGAGAAAACCGGGCTGCTCTGCCCGCGTCGCCGGGCGAGCTCGGCGGCGAGCTGGTAGAGCACGCTGAAGCCGAGGCACACCGTCATCGCGACCGGGCCCTTCTCCGCGGTGAAGAACTTATCGGCCCAGCCCATCAGCATGACCACGGTGCCGGCGGCGCTGAGCGGCACGAGGTATTCCCAGCCGGTGGCGAGCACGACGGCGATGAGGCCGGCATCAAGCAGCGCGAGGTAGCCGAAGAGCCCCGGCGGGTTGTCCACGCCGGTCGAAAGCAGCCAGGGGGTCAGGAAACCGCCGAGCAGGCCGAGGATGGCGACCACCTGCGCCTCCAGCCGCACGGCGAGGAAGAACGCGGTCGTGGTGATGAGCGCCATCACGAGGAACATCGCGACCGGCCCGAGAAAATCGTAATGGTCCTTCCCGCACATGACGGTGACCGCGTAGAGCGAGACCACGCCCGCGGCGATGAGGCTCTGGGCGGTGACGGCGTATTTTATCTCCCGCGTGAGCCGCAGTCCGCCGACGACCAGGCCGGCACCGAACACGAAGCCCATGGCGACCCGCACCTCGTTGGGAATCCAGCCGTGGTCAATGGAGTATTTGACGAAGAACGCCACGCCGAGGAACAGCGCCAGCGCGCCGAGCCACGCGAAGAGCTTGGCGCCCATGAACTGTTCCCAATTGATGGCCGGCTTGCGCGACTCCGGCGGCGGCACGTAGACGGGGCGCGGGGGTTGAAGCGCGATGACCGGTGGCAGCGGCGGCTCAGGCATTTCCGCGACCGGTGCCGGTTTGACGGGCGGGGGCGGCGCGACCACGACGGGCGCGGGTGGCGGCACCACCGCGGGACGGGCGGCCGGTGCCGGCGTGGGTTCCGCCTTGGCCGGGGCAACGGGCGCCGCCACGACGGTGCGGAGCTTGGCCTGCGCCTCCTTGAGTTCCTGCTCCAAAACGCCAATCCGGTAGTTCAACAGTTCCTGTTCCTGCGCTTGGCCGCGGATCCGGATGATGGTCCAGATCGGCAGGATGACCAGGGCGGCCACCAGATAGAGGACAAGCAGGATGATCAGGGATTCCATGGAGAAGGGGGGCTGGTGTTCAGAATACCAGAGGCGCGTCGACGGCCGTTAATCGAATAATGCGATGCGGGCCATTGGCCAGAACGATGCGGACCGGCGGACCGACAGGGCGGATGCTCATGCGAGGGAGAAAAGGTGGCCCGAAGTGTCTGCAGTAAATCGATTGCGGCGCTGACTGGCAAGCGTGCTGACGCAGTTTGGCTTGCCGCGGGCGCGGGGCATCGGCGTCATGGGCGCATGAGTCAGACGGTCTGGACCAACCATGGTTTCCGCCCCGAGGCGCTCGAGCTGTTCAAGCAGGGGCTCGCCGCGGCCGGTCACCGGCTCGTCCATTCCCCGAAAGCCTCGGCCTCGGTGCTCGCCGCCGGCGCGGTCGACCCGACGCTGGCGGAGGCGGACATCGCCTTCGGCCAGCCCGACGTCGCCGACACCATCCGGCTGCCGCGGCTGCGCTGGGTGGCGCTGACCACCGCCGGCTACACGCGCTACGACCGGGATGATTTCCGTAAAGCCATGGCGGCCCGCGGCACGGTGGTGACCAGTTCCTCGGGCGTGTTTGCCGACCCGTGCGCCCAGCAGATGCTCGCCGGCATGCTCGCGCTCGCGCGCAACCTGCCCGCGCAGCTCCGCAACCAGGCCGGCCCGCGCGAGTGGCGCTACCTCGAGGACCGTTTCACCGCCACGGTGCTCACCGGGCAGAGCGTACTCCTGCTCGGCTTTGGCGCCATCGGCCGGCGGCTGGCGGAACTGCTGGCGCCTTTCGGCGGAAAGGTGACGGCTTACCGGCGCACGCCGCGCGGCGACGAAGGCATCGCGATCGTGACCGAGGCCGGGCTCGCGCCCGCCCTGGCCGCCGCCGACCAGGTGGTGAACCTGCTCCCGGATTCGTCGGCGACGCAGGGGTTCATGAACGCCGCGCGCTTCGCAGCGATGAAACGTGGCGCTCGTTTCTATAATGTCGGCCGGGGCACTACCGTCGACCAAGCCGCATTGATCGCCGCGTTGACGTCAGGCCAGCTGGGCGGCGCCTACCTCGACGTGATGGAACCCGAGCCGCTGCCGCCGGAGGATCCGTTGTGGTCGGCGCCGAATTGTTTCCTCACCTGCCACATCGGCGGCGGCACCCGCGATCAGGACGAGAAGCTGGTGCGGCAGTTTCTGGAAAACCTGCGGCGATTCCAGGCGGGCGAGCCCCTGATCGACCGCATCATCTGAGAAGGGCAGGACGGGTCCTTCGGACGAGCCGCGGCTCAGCGGGGATGATTCGCCCGACCTGTTGCGAGCTACTGCCTGTAGATCTTGCCGGCCTTCATGACGAAGCTGACCTTCGTCATCAGGCTGATGTCGGCGAGCGGGTCGCCGGGCACGGCGACGAGGTCGGCGAACTTGCCGGGCTCGACGGTGCCGAGTTCCTTCTCCATCTCGAGCAACTGCGCGGCGTTGAGCGTGGCGGCCTGGATGGCTTTCATCGGCGGCATGCCGGCCTCGACCATGTAGATGAATTCCTTGGCGTTGTCGCCGTGCGGGGCGACGCCTTGGTCGGTGCCGAAGGCGATCTTCACGCCGGCAGTATAGGCGCGGGCGAAGGTGGCCTGGATGAGCGGTCCGATGGCGGCGGCCTTGGGGCGCACAATGGTCGGGAAATAGCCGTCGAGCTTGGACTTCTCGGCGACGAAGCGGCCGGCACTGATGGTGGCGACATACCACGTGCCCTTCGCCTTCATGAGCGCAATGGTCTCGTCGGACATGAACGTGCCGTGCTCGATCGACCACACGCCGGCGCGGATGGCGCGCTGCATGCCCTCGTCGCCGTGGGCATGGGAGGCGACCCGGAGGCCGTAGTCCTTGGCCGTCGACACCACGGCGGCGAGTTCCTCCTCGGTGTAGAGCGGGGCCTGGCCGCTCTTGGCGAGGCTCAACACGCCGCCGGTGGACGAGACCTTGATGAAGTCGGCGCCGTCCTTGTAGCGCTGGCGCACAATGGCGCGCAGCTGGTCGGGACCGTTGCCGACCGCGGTGTTGGTGGGGGCGAGCACTTCCTGGAGCTGCGTGTTGAGGCCGTTGGTGCCGTCGCCGACGTGGCTGCCAGTGGTGCCGACGCTGCCGGCGGCGTAGATGCGCGGGCCGTCGACCCAGCCCTTGGCGATGGCGTCGCGCAGCGCGAGGTTGAGTTTGTCGCTGGCGCCGCAGTCGCGGACCGTGGTGAAGCCGGCCAGAAGGGTGCGCTTGGCGTAGACGGTGGAGCGCAGCGCGACATCCGCGGGATTCAGGTAAAAGCGCTCGGCATAACCGGCCTGACCGGACTGCTCGCTGGTGAGATGGACGTGCATGTCCATCAGGCCGGGCATCACGGTGGCAGCCTTGAGGTCGATGACGGTGTCGCCCGCAACGGACACGGTGTAGCCGTCGGCGAGGCCGGTGATGCGATCGCCGTCGACGGTGATGGTCACGGCCTTGCGCAGGGTATCGGCGCGGCCGTCGATCAGCGAGCCGGCGTAAACGAGGGTCTTGGCGTGGGCGAGGGTGGCCGCGAGCAGGACGGCCCCCGCGAGGACGGGGCGGTAGGGGATAAGCATAACTTTTTCTGGCGGTGCGGCCGGCCTCCGGCAATAGTCAACTCACCGTATCGGCAACCCCGGGACCTCCTGGATTGTATTTACCGGGAATAAGCCCAATCCCCGCGACTCTTATCCGCCAACTACCCGAGGCTATTGCTTCCCACACTTTCAATCCGCATGGCCGGCAAGGTGCCGCGCCGTGTCGGATGAAAACCAACCCACAAAATCCGCGTATCACATGAATAAATCCACCCGTCTCCTCATCACGGCCGCCGCCATGGCCGGCCTGTATACCGGCGTCCTCGCCACGAAATCCTTCGCCGCCGACACCGCCGGCAAGGAAGACACCGCCAAGAAGGATGCCGCCAAGCACGACTGCAAGGGCAAGAACTCCTGCAAGGGCCAGGGCGGCTGCGGCGCCAGCGACAATGGCTGCAAGGGCAAGAACTCCTGCAAGGGCAAGGGCGGCTGCTCGTCCGCGATGGGCGAAAAGCACGACGCCGACGCCAAGAAGAAGGAAGACGCCAAGAAATAATTTAGCGCCACTCCCGGCCGGACTCCCACGCGGGCCCGGCCGGTTTTGCTTTCCGAGGCCGGCGCCACACCCGGCCTCTTTTATTACCGGTTTTGCCCTCCGCGCCGCCAGCCGCAGGCTGGGGCGTCCGTTTTGCTCCGCCTCCCTTCATGCCCGCCAATCCCTTCAACGGCCAGACCGACTACGGCATCGGCATCGGCCTGCGTGTCCCGCACTACGCGCACATCCTCGAGCAGAAGCCGGTCGTGGACTGGTTCGAGATCATCTCGGAAAATTTCATGGTCGACGGCGGCCGGCCGCTCGAGGTGCTCGACGACATTCTGGAGCAATACCGCGTCGTGCAGCACGGCGTCTCGATGTATTTCGGCTCGGCCGACAAGCCTGACCGCACCCACCTGAAAAAACTCAAGGCGCTCGTCAAGCGCACCAAGACCCCGTGGCTCTCCGACCACCTCTGCTGGGGCAGCGTCGACGGCACCTACACGCACGACCTGCTGCCGATGCCCTACACCTTCGCGTCGGCGAAGCACACCGCGGAGAAAATCAAGATGGTCCGCGATTATCTCGAGGTGCCCATTTGCGTCGAGAACGTCAGCAGCTATGCCGAGTTTCACGTCTCCGAGATGACCGAGTGGGAATTCCTCACCGAGGTCGTCGAGCGGGCCGACTGCGGAATCCTCCTCGACGTGAACAATATTTACGTCTCCGCGCAGAACCACGGCTTCAATCCCTACGCCTACGTCAACGGCGTGCCGCATCACCGCGTGGGCCAGATGCACGTCGCCGGCCACACCAAGTTCGAGAAATACATCCTCGATACGCACGATCACCCCGTGCTCGACCCGGTGTGGAAGCTCTACGCCCACGCCACCAAGCTCTGCGGCGTGACCGCCACGCTCCTCGAGTGGGACGACAAGATCCCGTCGTTTCAGGAAGTCCACGACGAGGCCCTCAAGGCCAATGAATTCATCGACGGCGCGAAGCAGGCGCCGCGCAAAAAATGAGCCGCATCCTCGCCACCGGCCTCAAGGCCCCGCCGCCGCACGCGCCGCGCCGACTCGCGACGACTGCGGATGTCCTGAAACTGCAGCGGCTGATGACGCACCTGCTCGTGCGCCCGCTGACCAAGCAGGACGGCCTGCAACCGACCTGGATCGACGGCCGCCCGACGGCCGCGGTCGCCGCCGAGTTCATCAAGTCCAATGACCGGCTCACGTCCTTCGAGCGGCTCCAGCTCTACAACCGGATGTATTGGTTCCGGCTGCTCGACATCATGCACGATGACAATCCCGGGCTGCGGGCCCTGCTCGGGGAGAAAAAGTTCACCCGGTTAACCGAGGCCTATCTCGCGAAATATCCCTCGCGGTCCTTCACGCTGCGCAACCTCGGCTCGCGGCTCGCGCAGTTCATCCGGGAACAGCCGCGCCTCACGGCGCCACACACCGCGCTTGCGCACGCGGTCACGCGTTTCGAGTGGGCGCAGACCGTGGCCTTCGACGAGGGCGCGCATCCCGGGCTCACGGCCGCTGATTTGAAGCGCACGCCGCCGGCGCGCCTGAAGATCGCTCTACAGCCCTATCTCTCACTGCTCGCGCTGGACTGGCCGGTGGACGACTACGTCATCGCGGTTAAGCAGCGCGACGCGCTCCGCGGTGCGGCGAGCAATGCCGTCGATTCCGCCCGCGTCGTGCCACGCAGCCGCCAGGTCGCGCGTCCGCGGCGCGGCCGGATTTACCTCGGCGTGCACCGCTACCACCACCGGCTTTTCTACAAGCGGCTCGAGCGTCCGGCGTTTCTTATTCTCACCGCGCTCGCCGCCGGCCGGCCGCTGGCGTCGGCCGTCACCGCCGGCGGCCGCGGCGTGAAGCCCGCACAGGTCAGCGGGTGGTTCGCCACGTGGATGGAACTCGGCTGGCTGTGCCGGCGGTGAGGCCTGCGGGAGGACCCAGCTCCCGCTGGGCCGCGGCCTATCGGGAGATAGGTCCACCATGCGGGAATAATTTCCGCGCCCGCAACTCCCACCGCCATGCAACTCCGCCCTTTGCTCGCCAAGTTCGATGCCCTAGCGTCCTGCCTCCAGTCGCCGCTGCTGCTCGTTATCCGCCTCTACTGGGGCTGGTCCTTCGCGCAGACCGGCTGGGGCAAGCTCATGAACCTGGAGAGAACCACGGCGTTTTTCACCGAACTGGGCCTGCCGATGCCGAAGCTCAACGCCATCGCCGCGGGCTCGACTGAATGCTTCGGCGGCCTGCTGCTCGCCGTCGGCCTCTTTGCGCGTCCGGCCTCGGTGCCGCTCATCTTTACGATGATCGTCGCCTACGCCACCGCCGACAAGGAGGCGGCGCAGGCGATCTTCAGCGACCCGGACAAATTCCTCGGCGCCGCGCCGTTCCTGTTCCTGCTGGCTTCGCTGGTCGTGCTGGCGTTCGGCCCGGGCAAGCTCTCGCTCGACGCGCTGTTGTTCAGGAAGCCGGCGGCTGGTGCGTGACCGGCGCGCCGCTCAAGCCTTCACGACCTGGGTGCCGGCGATGAGGTCGTGAATGCAACGCTTGTCGTCGCGGAAGATGAAGCAGAGGTCGACCAAGGTGTAGATACCGCCGATCATCGGGATGGCGCCAATGATCCCGTTGACGAACGCGCGGAGCAGCCAGACTTTCACGAACCCTGGGTTGGATTCGTCGGGGTAGGTCACGATCTTGATGCCGAGAAATTTTTTCCCGAGGGTCTGGCCCCGGGTGACGAGCAGGTAGATCTGGATGATCACCAGGGCGAGGATACTGACCCCGAGCACCACGAGGCCGGCGACCATCAGTGCCGGATTGGGGCTGCGGGTTCCCTTGGAGAGCACGCCGGCGGCAAGCATCATGCCACCTCCGGGCAGGGCGAGGGCGCAGCCGATCAGGGCGTCGAGTATCACCGCCCCCAGCCGCTCCCAGCGGCCGGCGAGTTCGCCCCCGGTCGCGGCGCCCACCGCATCCGCGGTGCTGCCCGGAGCCAGCGTGGGGGCGGCTGCAGGTGACGGCATCGTTTCGCCGCCGGCGAATTCCGCGAATTCCCCCAAGGGTTTCCATTCTGTCTCGCCGTCGCGGCGGGCCTTGGTCTGCCGGTTGGCGCGCCCGCCGGTGATCCACGCCGCAATCTTGTCGGCCGCCACCGGCCCGTATTCCTTTCCGTCCGCGCCCAGGATGGTGAACATAGTGGCGGCAGGCTGCCCGCCCGGCGGCGCGAGGTCAACGCCGCACTCGCCCCAACACCCGGGCCGTGGCCCCAGTCCACCCGATCCAGCTCCCTCCCACTCCCGAGCCATAGTATACTATTAGTTGACAATGAAAACTGGGGGCCGCCCGTGGGTATGTCAACTAATAGTATACTAAGGCTCGGGAGAGCGGGCCCGCCTTTGGCGTGTTCATTCCTCGCCGGATTTTTCGCGGACGCGCTGGCGAAGGCTCTTGGTGAGCTTCTTGTGGTGGGACTTGTGCTGCTGCTGGGCGGCGCGGTCCACGCGCCGGACCTCGTGGGCGGTGGCGCGGCCCATGCGCAGGTAACTCTGCCAGCGGGCCCCCTCGAGCGTGCCGTCGGCCAGCGCCGCCTGGATGGCGCAGCCGGGCTCGACGGTGTGGCTGCAGTCGCCGAAACGGCACTGCGCGGCGAGGGCGGCGACGTCCGCGAAGGCCGTCGCGACGCCCGCGGCCGCGTCCCACGGCTGCAGTTCGCGCATGCCGGGCGTGTCGATGACGATCACGCCGTTCGGCGCCACCAGCAGTTCGCGTTGCGTCGTCGTGTGGCGGCCCTTGCCATCGACGTCGCGCACGTCCCCGGTGTTCTGCAGGTTTTCGCCGACGAGGCGGTTGATCAGGGTGGATTTCCCGACGCCCGATGAGCCGAGCAGGGCGATGGTCGAGCCAGGCGTGAGGTAAGACGCGAGGGCCTTCAGGCCGCGACGCGTCTGCGCGCTGACGAGAAAGACCGGCACCGCCGGCGCGACGGTGGCGATCTCGGCCGGGATTTGCCCGGCGTCCTCGTCGGCGAGGTCGGCCTTGTTGAGCAGAATGACCGGCTGCGCGCCGCTGGACCAGGCGGCGGCGAGATAGCGCTCGAGGCGGTGCAGGTGGTAGTTCCCGTCGAGCGCGCTGACGAGGAACACGGTGTCGACGTTGGCGGCGACGATCTGCTCGACCTCCTCGAGGCCGGCGGCCTTGCGGGAAAATTTCGTGCGGCGCGGGAGGACGGCGTGGATATAGACGCGGGTTTCCTCACCCTCCTGCGGGGTCACCGCCACCCAGTCGCCGATCGCGGGAAAGTCAGCCTGGGCCTTGGCCGTGTTGATGAACTTGCCCGAGCACGCGCCGAGCTTGGCGCCGAACTCGCCCGTGACCTCGTAGTAACCCTTGAGTTCGAGCGTGACGCGGCCGGGCACGCAGCCCTCCGCCGCGAGGGGTGCGAAGGCCGCCGCGAAGTGGTCGTTCCAGCCGAGTTCAGCCAGCGTCATCGGCGAGCAGCTTGGAGCCTTCGGCGCCGGCGCGCCAGAACAGAGCCGTGTGGCCGACCGCGCCGACGCACTCGCTGCCGGTGGCCGCGGCCAGCGCGGTATGCAGGGCCGCGCGCGCGTGCCGGTCCTGGCCGCCGCTGAAACGCAGCTTCACCAGCTCGCGTTTTGCCAGCTCGCGGTCGAGCTGCGCCACAACGGCGGGAGCGGCGCCCTCGCGGCCGATGTGCTGGGTGTCGGGCATCGTCTGGCCAAGGCCGCGGAGTTTGGTGCGCTGGGCGCCGGTGAGGGCGGTGGGATTCATCCGTTCCGACTAAGGGCCCGCCCGCCCGAGGCCAAGGTGTTTCTACGCCGCCAGCACCTCGGCGAACATCGCCCGGGCCACGTTGCTGCCCGAGAGGATGATACCGACGCGCTGGCCGCGCAGCGTTTCGCGCTCCTGCAGCAGGGCCGCGAGGGCGGCGGCACCCGCGCCCTCGGCGACGTTGTGGGTATCGGAGAACAGCGCGCGCATCGCGGCCCCGACTTCGGTATCGGCGACCTGCACGACATGGTCCGTGCCGGCCAACATGGCCTGCAACGCCTCCGCGTGCGGCGTGCGGCAGGCGAGGCAATCGGCGAGCCGCGGGTTGGCCGCGTGGGAGATGGCGCGGCGGGCGGCGAACGACAGGGCATACATGGGCGCGTGCGCCGAGACGACGCCGACGACCCTGGTGCGCAAGCCGAGCGCATCGCGCGCGGCCATCACGCCGCAGATGCCCGAGCCCATGCCGATGGGCACGTAGACGGTGGCGAGCGGCGGCGCGCCGCGGAAAAACTCCAGCGCATAAGTCGCGACGCCGGGAATGAGCCCGCGGTCCATCGACGGCATGGCGAACAGGCCGTGCTCGGCAGCCAGCCGCTGCGAATGTTCGAGCGCCGATTGGAAATCCTCCCCGTGCTCGACCAGTTCCGCGCCGAGCGCGCGCATCGCGGCGTTCTTCTCCGGGTCATTGCCCTTGGGCACGACAATCACCACGCGCAGGCCGTGGCGGCGCGCGGCGAAGGCGACGGATTGCCCGTGGTTGCCCCGGGTGGCGGCGATGACCCCGCGCAGGCCGGGTTGCGCGCGCTTGAGCCGGTCGAAGAACACGAGCCCGCCGCGGACCTTGAACGCACCGAGCGGCGTGTGGTTCTCGTGCTTGACCCAGACCTCGAGCCCGGTGCGGGCGTTGAGCAGCGGCCAGCTGATCTGCGGGGTCGGCGGCATCACCTGGTGGATGAGGGCGGCGGCGGATTCGATTTCCGGGAGGGAGGGCAGAGAGAACATGACCCGGGAAGCCGAAACCCTGCCGGCGCGGGCGTCAACCCGCGCCCCACGGTATCGGTGGTTTTTCCCGCAATGAGTCCCGGGGGCCGCGAGCCGCCGAAAAGCCCCAAAAGGAGTATATGGCCCCCGCAACCCGTGCCTGACTTTGGGCAAAGAATGCTGAGAGCGAAGGCGCTGCGTGGATTATGCTAGGGGCATGCTGCTCAAGGCCCACCGATCCTTGCCGGTGGGGAAAGTCAGTCCGACCAACCTCCCCGCGCCCGCCGTCATCCGTCCCACCCCGCCCGGAGCCGCCGCCTTGCGTTCGGCGCAAGCCAAACCGGCCTTCCACTACCATGGCGTCCCGCGCGCGTCGCGCCTCTACTGGATGGCGGCTGCCTTGGTCTCGATCGGCCTGCATGCCGGATTGATCCTGGGCTTCAACCGCCATGTGGTCCCCCCAAAAGTGGCGCCGCGAAAGGACGAGGTGATCGAGATGATCGCGATGCCCGACCTGCATGAGGATGAGGAAAAGAAGGTCGAGGAGTTGAATGACGATGAGCCCGCGCCGCCCAGCGTCCAGGTGCCCACGCTGCAGGACGTGCCCCTGAGCCTGACCGAGTCGACCTTCACGCAGCTGATCGATCCCACCGTGCCGACGAAGATCGAGGGAGCCGGCAGTGTCATGGCCATCCCGCTCAACATCCAGCGCGGCAAGCCGGATGTGAGCGGCATCAAGGATCTCTTCAACATCGCGGACCTCGACCGCAAGCCCGAGCCCATCGTGCAGACGCCACCGGTTTTCCCCTACGAGTTGAAGCAGACGACGACCGAGGCGCGGGTCCGGGTCGGCTTCATCGTGACCTCCAAGGGCGACGTGATCATGCCCTATATAATTTCCAGCACCCATCCCGGTTTCGAGCGTTCCACCCTGGATGCGGTATCGAAATGGAAGTTCAAGCCGGGCCAGCGCGGCGGCCGCAAGGTCAACACCCGCGTGGAGCAGCCGATCGACTTCCAGGTGTCCGAGGGCGATTGACGCAGGCGGACTCTGCTACGTCGCCGCGAACGTGCCCGGCGGCACCTCGCGCCACTGGCCGACGGGCAGGCCGCCCAGTTCGAGCGGACCAAAACGCGCGCGGTGCAACGCGAGGACCTCCACGCC
This sequence comes from Lacunisphaera sp., assembly GCA_029945445.1. Lineage (GTDB taxonomy): Bacteria > Verrucomicrobiota > Verrucomicrobiia > Opitutales > Opitutaceae > Lacunisphaera. The sequence continues at coordinate 92,168 of JAQSCO010000014.1, forward strand.
CTGACTCGCGAACATCCGGCGCACCTGGTGGTAGCGCCCCTCGGTCAGCGTCAGCTCGGCCTCGCGTGGTGAAAGGATTTTCAATGCGGCGGGCGCGCACGGGTCCTTCTCATCCTTGAGCAGGAGGGTGCCGCTGGCGAAAAGCGGGATGAGCGCGCGCGAAACCTCGGCGCTCAGCGTGGCGCGGTAGACTTTCGGCACCTTGTGCTTCGGCGAGGTCAGCCGGTGCACGAGCTCAGTCTGGTCGGTGAGCAGCAGCAGGCCGCTCGTGTCCTTGTCGAGCCGGCCGATGCTCGTGACCGCGGGGTTGCGCCCGCGCCAGCGCAGCGGGAGCAGCGAATAGACATTCGGGCCCTCGCGTTCGTCGTGGGAGCAGACGAGCCCGGCCGGCTTGTGCAGCAGGAGCAGCAGGCCGTCGGGGTGGTCGAGCGGCTCGCCGTCGACGCGGACGTCGGCGGGGTCGGCCTTGGCGCCAAAATCATCCACCACCACGCCGCGCACGGTCACCCGGCCGGCCTGGATCCAGGCGCGCGCCTCGCGGCGGGAGCAATAGCCGAGGTTGGCGAGGAGTTGGTCGAGCCGGCGCATGGGGCCACTCACGGTGGAAATTTGTCGTCCGGCAAGCCGGTTCGCGCGTAGTAGAGGCATGCTCAAAGTGTTGCTCCTCCTGCTGGCGCTGCTGGCGGCCCTCGTGTCGCTGCTCACGCTGGTGCGCGCGCCGGACTATGTGTGGACCTGGAAGCTGGCGATTGCCGTGAGCGAGTTCGGCCACTGGCTTGTGCTGCTGCCGCTCGCGCTGGCCTTGGTCGCTTGCCTCGGCTCGGCGGGCGCAGGGCGAATCGGCACCCTCATCCTGTGCGGGCTGGCGACCACGGCCTTGCTGCGGCCGGCGTTCAGCGCCTGGCGGCTGGACCCAGGGGCGTTTTCCTGGGCGCGGCTCTATGCGCATGCGTCGCCCGCACCGGTAATAGTGCGGACGGAGGTCTTCGCCCGGCCGGAAGGACAGGAGTTGAAGGTGGATTTCTATTCGCCGGCCTACGCGAAGGACGTCCGGGAAAAACCGCGGCCCTGCCTCGTCGTCATCCACGGCGGCGGCTGGGACGGCGGCGACCGCACGCAGCTCGCCGAGTGGAATGCCCGGTTCGTCGCGCAGGGCTGGGCCGTGGCGGCTGTCAGCTACCGGCTCGCGCCGCAATTCATCTGGCCGGCGCAGCGCGACGACGTGCTCGCCGCCGTCGCGTGGCTCAAGGCGAACGCCGTGCGCCTGGGCATCGACCCGACGCGGCTTGTGCTGCTCGGGCGTTCCGCCGGCGGGCAGCTCGCCGCCGCGGTCGGCTACGGCGCGCACGACCCCGCGATCCGCGGCGTCATTGCGCTCTACGCACCGCACGACATGCCGTTCGCGTGGTCGGTCTCGCGCGAGGACGATGCCCTGAACTCCATCAAGCTCATGCGGCAGTATTTCGGCGGCCCGCCCGACACGCCCGAGCGACGCGCGCGTTACGAGTCGGCGAGCGGACAATTGCTCGCGACGAAGGATTCCCCGCCGACCCTGCTGATCCACGGCGTGCCCGACACGCTTTCCTGGTATCGGCACAGCGAGCGGCTGGCCGCCCGGCTGCGGGAGCTCGGCGTGGCGCACACGCACCTACAACTGCCGTGGGCGACGCACGGGTTTGATTTCAACCCCGACGGGCCCGGCGGTCAGCTGGCCGACCACGCCATTGCGCAGTTTCTGGCCGCGAATGGGCCGGCCCGGCGGCGCTGAATCATTTGCCGCGCATGGCCGCGACCTGCCTGGGCGTGACCGTGTTGGCCGCGGGGGAGAAGTTCCTCCGCAGGTAGTTCACCAAGCTCGCGATCTCCTCGTCGTTGTAGGCGAGGGCGAAGGGCGGCATGATGTTGTTGAACTTCTCGCGGTCGGCCGGCAGCACGGCGGCGGGGCCGCGCAGGATCACATCGATCAGGCGGCGCGCATCGCCGGCGACGACGGCGCTGCCGATGAGCGGCGGCTGCATGCCGGGCACGCCGCTGCCGTTGGGCATGTGGCACGCGGCGCAGACCTGCAGGAAGATTTTCCCGCCGGGCGTGTCGGCCCCGATGGGCGGCGGGGTTTGCGCGGCGACGGTCACGGGCGACGGGCCCGCAGTAGCGGGCGCGGACTCGCCGGTGTAGATAATGCGCCAGATGCGGCCCTTCTCCGTCTCGCTTACGTAGAGCGAACCGTCGGGGCCGACGGCGACGCCGCCCGGCCGGAAGCGCGCGTCCCGGGTGTTCGTGAAATAATCCACGCCCGCAAAGCCATCCGCGAAGGTCTCGTAGGCGCCGGTGGGCAGGCCCTTCGCGTCGAACGGCACGAAGGCGATCTTGTAGCCGGCCTGCGCGCGCGGCGCTCGGTTCCATGAGCCGTGGAAGGCGACGAACAGGCCGTTGCGGTAGTGCGCGGGGAACTGCGTGCCGCTGTAGAGCGTCATCTGCAGCGGCGCCCAGTGCGCGGGAAACGCGACGACGGGCTGGTCGAACCGCGGGTTGTCGTCGCGCTTGCGGTTGTCGCCGCCGTATTCCGGGCCGACCATGCGCGCCTTCTTGATGGGATCCCAGTAGGTGTAGGGCCAGCCGAGGTCGGCGCCCTCCTTCAGCCGGTGCATCTCCTCGGCGTCGCGCTCGGCGTTGTCGAGGTCGTCGTAATACGCGGGCGCGATCGTGTTCATCTGGTCGCGGCCCATCATCACCATGAAGAATTCGTGCGCGGTCGGGTGCCAGGCGAGCGCGAGCGAATGGCGGTGCCCGGTGGAGAAGCGGACGCCGTCGGCCTGCGTCTGGTTGAGCTTGTGCGGGTCGAAGCGCCAGAAACCGCCGTAGGTTTTCTGGAATTCCTCCACCTCCGCCGGCGTCTTGCCCTTGGCCCCGAGGCGGCGGTCGCCGTCACTGTAGACGTTGTAGGGCGAGCCGACCTCGACGATCATCCGGCCCCGGTCGTCGAAGGCGAAGGCCTTGGCGTCGTGGTCTTTTTCGGCGGGCAGGTCCCGCACCACGGTCTGCATCCCGCCGCTGGGCAAGAGTTCACCGAAGACGTAGGGGTAGCGGTAGACGGCGGTGCGGCTCGAGTGGTAGAGCCACGCGTCGTGGATCATGATGTGGGTGCCGCCGTCGCCGGGGCCGAATTCCTTGATCATGTCCGCGCGGCCGTCGCCGTCGGTGTCGCGCAGGGCCAGGATGCCGCCGTGAAGGAGCTTGGCGTAGAGGTCGCCGTTGGGCGCGACGGTGATGAAGCGCAGGTGCTCGTCATTCTTGCCGGATTTGCGGCCGACGACGAGGTTGTCCGCGACGACGAGCGCGCGGAAGCCGGGCGGCAGGCTGATGCCGCCGTCGTCGGGATCGGGCTTGGGCAGGGCGCCCGCCTGCGCCAAGGCTTCGGCGCGGCAAGCCACGGTCGGGTTGAGCGCCAGCAGGACGACGCCGACGAGCAAAAGAGAGGGGGTGTGGAGCAGCTTTGACATCGACCGCGAGTCTGGCCGCCTGCGCCGCGGAGGCAAGCGACACGCGGCTTCCATCGGTGGGCGCACCGCGGGGCGAGAGATTAGGCTGGCGTCCAGAGAGGGGATGCGGGATGCGTTTCACCTACTATGGCCAACTGGGAATACAAAGTCATCAGCAGCGGGAAGGGCGGATTCGCCTCCCCGGCCCTGATGGAGAAATTTATCAATGACCTCGGGCAGGAACAGTGGGAGATCATCAATTTCCACACCGCGCCCGACAATGCCCTCGCGTTCACCGGCCTCGCCCGGCGTCCGGTCATGCGCGACTGGACGCTCGAGGACGCCGCCGCGGCTGCCGCGCGCACCGAGACGGACAAGCTGCGCGTGGAGTTCGAGGCCAAGTTCAAGGCCGTCACCACCGGCGCCGCCGCCCCCACCGAGGCGGAGGACCGCGCCGAGACCCTCATCGAGGAGAAGGCCGCGGCCGACGACGGCTTCCGCCGCCCGAAGGACACCGAGCGCGACGGCGACCCCGATGCGCCCGAGGGCGACTGGGACAAGCTCGCGGCGGAGGATGAGCTGCCGACCTTCTTCGACGCCCTGAAGCCCCATATGCGCAACAACCAGCGCGGCCCCGGCCAGTCGGTCGGCGTGGATTTCCTTGCGAAGAAATGGAAGCTCGAGGAAGCCGAGATCCGCAGCGCGCTCGTCGAGTGCGGGATGCAGATCCCCGCCGATGAGAACGCCAAGCCCGTCTACGTCGAATACGACGGCGACCTCTTCTGGGTGAACATCAACCGCCGCGGCGAGACCTGGATCAACACCCGGGAGAAACCCGACCCGGTGTTCCGCATCGTGGCCGGCACGCCGGTGGCCGCGGAGGACGCGCCCGCCGACACCATCCCGGCGCCCGCGCCGCGCCGCGAGGAATCCCCGCGCGAGCCGCGTCCCGCCGCCCTGGAAAGGCAGCCGCGGGAACCCCGTCAGGAAAAACCGCGGCCGGAGCCGCGCCAAGAGTCCGGCCCGCAGACCTTGCTCGCAAAAATCCGCGGCATGATGCGCCGCAACCGCCGCGGCCACGGCTGGTCCGGCAGCTTCCCTTATCTGACCAAGGCCTTGAAGCTCGACGAGGCCGCGCTGCTCGCGCAGCTCGGCGAATTCGGGCTCCGCCTCGAAGGCGGCACGGAGCCCGTAGTCGCCGAGGAGAACGGCTTCACCTACTGGCTGAACCGGAATCAGCGCGACGAGATCTGGATCAACGCCGAGGAAAAACGAGAGGGCGGAGGCCAGCAGTCAGAGGTCAGGGATCAGCCGGCTGTCGAGCCTGCGCGCGCTCACGAGAATCCGTCGGCCGATGTCGGGGAGACCAAGACGCTGCCACTGGAAAATATTTTGACCGCCGTGCGCCTGCTCATGCAGCCGAAGAAGCGCGGCGAAGGCGTGACCGCGCCGGTCCCGGAACTCGCGGCCAAGCTGGAGAAGTCCGACCAGCAGGTGCTCGCGCTGCTGGCCTCGACCGGATTGCACCTGCCCGAATCACCGAAGGCCAAGCCGACCTTTGCCGAGCACGGCGGGGAAATCTACTGGCTCAATGCGAACGCCAAGGGCCAGGTGTGGCTCAACGCCAAGCAGTCGGCCGCGACCAGGAAGGCCAAAGCGAAGAAGTCGGACGAGTGATCTTCCTCACGCCGGGGAAGGCGGGTTCGCCGGCGTGAACGGCTCTTCCGTCGACTGGTAGAAACGCGTGAGCATGGCGAGCTGGTCGGCGATGAGCCGGTCGGGGCGGCAGCGGGGCATCTTGCCCGCGCCGCCGGCCTGGGGCTGTTCCTTCGCCAGTCGCTCGAAGATGCCCGGCATGACCAGCCGAACCGAAGGGGCATCGAGTCCCCGCTGGGCGCGCTTCGCGGCATAGTCGGCGTTGCGACGGGCGAGCTCGGCATCCAGCTCCGGGGCAAGCACGTTGCTGGTCGGCGTCTTCATCGTGTGGGTGCGGAGCTCCACCCACCATTCGTGGCAATTGGCCGTCTTTCCCGCGGCGATGCGGTGGCTGTTGGGCGCGACATGGAAGTCGACGGCCTGCCAGCCGTTGCGGGTGCAGACCGTGAGGAGCGTGTCAACCAGCTCGCGCTCGCTCACGTGCTCGCCAAAGACGTTCAGCTGGAGCTTCGTGTTGCCGGCGAACTGCAGCCGCGGCGGATCCACCGAGAGGAAGCGCACGATGTCGCCCGGCACGTAGCGGCAGAGCCCGGCGGGCGTGGTGACGACCAGCACGTAGTCGGTGCCGGGTTGCACCTGGTCGAGCGGCAGACACTCGGCGCCGGCCTGGGCCACCGTGTCCTCTTGGAAGCGGCGCAGCGGCAGGAACTCGAAGAACACCCCGGCCTCGGTGAGCAGCCGCAGGCCGGCCGGCGTGCCGCCGTCCTGCGCGGCGTAGACACCCTCGGCCGCGGCATAGAGTTCGTGGAAGGCGACCGTCGGCCCGAGCGCGGCGCGCAGCGCCTCGTGGTAAAGCCCGAGCGCGGCGCCGGTGAAAGTGCAGCACTCGAGGTTCGGCCACACCGCCTGCAGGTGCGTCAGGCGGCGCTTGTCCGTGCTGGCGGCGGCGCGCGCGGCCAGGGCCAGCGCGCAGACCGCGGCGGGCGTGCCGCCGACCAGGGTCACATCGCGCGGGAGCATGGCCGCGACGGTGGCCGCGGTCTTTGCCGGGCCCTCGGGCAGGCGGGCGATGGCCGGCGGCGGCGCGTAGAGGTTGGCCTCGGCCCACGGGGTGAGGCAGAGCGCGAGCAAGCCGTCGAGGCTGGTGCGGTAGGCGCCCTTGTCCTCCGTGAGCGCCGTGCTGGCGCCGAGGTGCAGATGCCGGCCGAGGAAGACGCCGGCGTGGCCGGCCCGCGCGGCGTAGAGATAGAGCGAGTCGCGCAGGCCGCGCCGGAAATGCGCCAGCATCGGCCCGGTCACGGGCAGGAGCCGCGGTTGGTTCTTGGTCCTGCCGGCGGTCTCGACGAAAAAAAGGCAGCGGCCCGGCGCGAGCACGTCCGCCTCGCCGGCCTGCATGCGGGCGACCAGCGGCGCAAAATGCTCCGGGAGGCGCGGCGGGACCCGCACGCGGAACTGCGCGTAGGTCGTGGCGGCGGTGAGGCCGTGGCGGCGGCCGAACTCGGTGCCCGCCGCCTGCGCCATCAACCGGGCGAACGCGGCCGCCTGCGCCCCGAGGCCGCGGCCGGCCGCCTTCAGCCGCCGGGTGAACTTCGCCACCCGGTAGCCCGCCCAGAAGTTGACCAGAAATCGCGGCGCCAGCGTCATGTGCCCGCCAGTTAACGCGACGCGGGCGCGAACGCGAACGCGATTTTGCCCGGCGGGGAAAAATTCGGTAAACCGCGCGGCTTCGGGGTTGCCGCGGCGGGGCCGGCGCGCACTGTGGCCAAAATCCCATGCCGCTGCCGCCGGTCCTCTTTGAAGACGATGCCGTGATCGCGTTCGACAAGCCGAGCGGCCTGCCCGTCGCGCCCGGGCGCGGCGGCCCGCCGGTCGAAAACCTCCTGGACCTCGTGCGCGCCAAGTGGGGCGATGAGATCGCGAACGTGCACCGCCTCGACACCGACACGAGCGGCCTCGTGCTCTACGCCAGAACCAAGCCGGCGCTGGATTTCCTCAGCGGGCAGTTCCAGTCGAAGACCGTGGTGAAGACCTACCACGCGCTCACGGTCGGCGTGCCGCCCACGGACGAGTTCACCGTCGACCTGGTGATCAAGGAGGATGAGGGGCAGCCCGGCCGCATGTGCGTGGTCAAGAAGCACGGCAAGGCCAGCCTGACGGAGTTCACCGTCCACGAAAAATTCCCGCAGCCGGCGGGCCGGCCGAGCTTCGCCTACCTCGAGTGCCGGCCGCGCACCGGCCGCATGCACCAGGTCCAGGTGCACCTCGCCGCGTCCGGCACGCCGGTCCTCAACGACCCGCTCTACGGCGACATGACGACGCTCCTGCTCTCGAACCTCAAGCGCGGCTACAAGGGCCGCAGCGACGAGCGGCCGCTCCTCACGCGGCTGGCGCTGCACGCCGGCGCGCTGACCTTCACCCATCCGGTCTCGCGTGAGCGGCTGACGATCACGGCACCGTTGCCGAAAGATTTAGCGGTCGCGCTGAAATACCTGAGGAAGTTCGCCAAGTAGTGGCAGGGAAACCCCGGTGCATCCGGGCTAATAAGCATTGTCGCATGGCGCTCGGCAGTTTACTCAAAACCCACGCTAGGGCAGCCTGTCACACCCCACCTTAAATGAATCCCCCGGTCACCCACTCAGTAGATGCCGACGGCATCGGCTGGATCACCTTCGACGACCCGGCGGGCCGCGCCAATGTGTTTAATCCCGCGACCCAGGCGGCCTTGCGCGCCGCCACGGCGGCCTTTGCCGATTCGGCAGGTTCAGGGCCGGCGGCCGTTCCGCTCAAGGCCGTGGTCGTCATCAGCGCGAAGGAGAAGATCTTCATCGCCGGCGCGGACCTGAAATGGCTCTCGCGGCTGGCCGATGCCAGGGTCGCGGCGGCGGTCGCGCGCGACGGCCAGGAACTTTTCAACCAGCTCGCCGGCCTCAAGGTGCCGGTCGTGTGCGCCATCCACGGTGCGTGTGCCGGCGGCGGCTATGAGCTGGCGCTCGCGTGTGCCTGGCGCATCGCCAGCGACGCGAAGGAAACCGTGATCGGGTTGCCCGAGGTCGGTCTCGGGATGATTCCCGGGTGGGGCGGCACGACCCGTCTGCCGCTTCTCATCGGGGTGCCGGCCGCCGTCGAGCACATGCTCAAGGCCGCGCTCGTGCCGGCCGCCGCGGCGCGCGAGGCCGGGCTCGTGGACGAAGTGGTGCCCGCCGCGGAATTGAAGGCCCGCGCCAAGGCCGTGGCGCTCAAGCTGGCCGCCGGGGGTCTGTCCGCCCGCACCGCACCCGCGGCCGCACCCGCTGATTTTTTTGCGCCGCAGCGCAAGCGTGCGGCGACCCGCTCGCCCGGCCAGCCGGCGCCGCTCGCGCTGCTCGACGCCGTCGAGCAGAGTGCCGGCCAGCCGCTGGCGAAGGCGCTCGAGCTTGAGGCGGAGGCGTTCGGCCGCGTCTCCGCGGGCGAGGTCGCCAAGAACCTCATGCACGTCTTCTTCCTGAAGGACGCGGTGAAGAGGCTCACCCTGGACGCGTGGTTCACCGCGCCGGCGGCGAAAGCCGCGCCGGCCGGGCCGTTCCAGATCATCGGCATCATCGGGGCCGGCGTCATGGGCTCCGGCATTGCGCACTGGTGCGCCACGCGCGGCTTCGGCGTCATGTTGTGCGACACCGAGCGCGACGCGATCGAGCGCGCCATCACGGTCATCCGCGGGTTGTTCGACGAGATGGTGAAGCGCGGCTCGCTCACGCATGCGGCGGCGCACAAGGCGATGGGCAGCATCGGCGTCACCACCAGCCTGGAGGATTTCGACGGTTGCGACATTGTGATCGAGGCCATCGTCGAGAACGTCGCGGCCAAGCAGAAGCTTTTCGCCGAGCTGTCGCAGATCGTGCAGCCGGATTGCGTGCTCGCGTCGAACACCTCGGCGCTGCCCATCGAGGAACTGTCGGCCGGCGCGAAGGGGCCGGAGCGCATTGTCGGCCTGCATTTCTTCAACCCTGTCGGGCGCATGCCGCTCGTCGAGCTGGTCCTGAGCCCGCACACGACGCGGGCCAACGCCGACCGGGCGCTCACGTTCGTCAAGGCGCTCGGCAAGTCGCCCGTCGTCTGCAGGTCCTCGCCCGGCTTCCTCGTCACCCGCGTGCTTTTCTTCTATCTCAACGAGGCGTGCCGGCTCTGGGAGCAGGGCGTGCCCACCGAGGTCATCGACCGCGCGATGCGCGACTGGGGCTGGCCGATGGGCCCGATGCGGCTGATCGACGAGGTCGGCGTGGACGTCAGCGACTTCATCTACGGCGAGATGAAACATTATTATCCGGACCGCTTCACCGGCGCGACCGTCTGCCACCGGATGCTCGCGGCCGGCCTGAAAGGCCGGAAGAACGGCGCGGGCAGCGGCTTTTATGCCTATGCCGGCGGCGAGACGCTCAACCCGGCCATGGCGCCGTTCGCGCCCCCGGCCGTGCAGGCGATGGACGCCAAGACCATCGCCGACCGGCTCAACGGCGTGATGATCGCGGAGACGAAGCGCGTGCTCGCCGAGGGCGTGCTGAAGGGCCCCGACGAGGCCGACCTCGCGCTGCTGCTGGGCGCGGGGTTCCCGGCGTTCCGCGGCGGCCTGATGCGCTACGCGAAGAGCATCGGGGCGGGTTGAGGGTGGAGCGCGCTGACCGCAGCGCGCTTGCAGCGTCCTGGGGTCAGGCCGCTCCACCTTCAGCCAAAGGAATCAATGCGGGCGGGCCGCTGGGTGCGCCCTGAAAAATCCATTGCGACGGGGTGGATTTTCGGCGATTCTACCCCACATCCATGGCCCACGCCGCCACGCTGAACAAGGAACAGAAACGCCATTTGCTGCTGACGATGCTCGAGAGCCGTCAGGGCGACCTGCGCGAGGAAAGCCTGAACCGGCAGGGCAAGGGGCATTTCCACGTCTCGGGCCGCGGACACGAGGCGCTGGCGGCCGTCGGCGCGCAGCTGCGCGACAGCGATTTCCTCGCGCCGTATTACCGCGACCGCGGCCTGTGCATGGGCCGCGGCCTGACCACGCGCCACCTCGCGCTGGAATATTTCGCCAAGCGCGACTCGGCCTCGCGCGGCCGCATGATGCCGTCGCACTTCTGCTCGCGCGAACTGAACATCGTCAGCGTGCCCACGCCGACCGGCGCCCAGCTCCTGCCGGCCTGCGGCCTCGCGTGGGGCCTGCAACTCGACCAGAAGGACGGCATCGTGGTCACCTGCATCGGCGACGCCGCGACACGGCAGGGCGATTTCTACGAGGCGCTCAGCTTCGCGCTCGAGAAGAAACTCCCGGTGCTTTTCGTCGTCGAGGACAACGCCTACGGCATCTCGACGCCGACGCGCGAGACGAACCCCCTCGCCCTCGGCGTCCTGAACAAGGTCCAGTGGCAGGTGGTCGACGGCGCGGATCCCGAGACCGTGCATGCCGCCGCGCAGACGGCGATTGCCGACCTCCGCGCGGGCAAGGGGCCGGTGTTTTTCTGGCTGAAGACGGAGCGCCTCGCGAGCCACACCAGCTCGGACGACCACACGCTTTACCGCTCGAAGGAGGACCTCGCGGCCCTCGAAAAGTTTGACCCCATCCGGCACCTCAAGGACCGCATGATCAAGGACGGCGAGCTGACCGAGAAGGAATTCGCCGCGCTCGAGACCGAGCTGAAGGAGAAGGTCCGCCGGGACTACGCCGCCGCCGAGGCGGCCGAGAACCCGCGCGCCGACGAGCTGTTCCTCGAGACCACCGGGCCGGCGCCGGAGCTGCACGAGGAGCTGTTCAAGGCCGGCACCTACCGCATGGGCGACCTCATCAACCGCACGCTGCGCGCCGGCCTCGACGCCGACCCGGGCCGCATCATCTTCGGCGAGGACGTCGAGGACCCGAAGGGCGGCGTGTTCCGGCTCACGCAGAAGCTCACGACGGATTTTCCGGGGCAGGTGTTCAACTCGCCGCTGGCCGAGTCCACCATCATCGGCCTCGCGGGCGGCCTCGCGCTCTACGGGCGGCGGCCGGTCTTTGAGATCCAGTTCATCGACTTCATCTACCCGGGCTTCAACCAACTCGTCGCGAACCTCGCCAACCTCCGCTGGCGCTCGAACGGCGAGTGGAAGGTGCCCGCGGTCTTCTACGCGCCCTACGGCGCCTACCTGCCGGGCGGCGGCATCTGGCACTCGCAGGCCAACGAGTCGGTCTTCGCGCATTTTCCCGGGATCAACGTCGTCATCCCCAGCACGCCCGAGGATGCCGCCGGCCTGCTCTGGACCGCGATGCACGCCGAGGATATCACGCTGGTGCTCCTGCCCAAGCACATGCTCTGGGCCGAGCGCACCGTCGCCACGCCCGTCATGTCCGTCCCGTTCGGCTCCGCGCGTCGCTGCCTGGAAGGCGACGATCTCACCCTCGTCTCCTGGGGCAACACCATGGAGAAATCTTTCGAGGCCGTCGCCCAGCTGAAGGGCGAGGTCGGCGTGGACCTCATCGACTTGCGCTCCATCGCGCCGTGGGACAAGGCCGCCATCGAGGCCTCCGTGCGCAAGACCGGCCGGCTCGTCATCGTGCAGGAGGACACGGAGGCCTGTTCCGTCGGCCAGATGATCATCACCCACATCCTGAGCCAGCCCGACCTCTGGGCCGGGCTGAAGGCGCCGCCCGTGCTCGTGGCAAAGGGCGCGGTGGTGATCGGCTACAACCCCATCTACGAATACGCCGCGCTGCCCGATGTGGCGCGCATTACCGACGCCATCTGGCGGACGGTCTCGGTGAATGTGGCGCGCGGGGAAGTTGTCGCCGGGGTCGCTGACCCCGGACCAGCCTCACCGAGGCCGGCTACAGTTGCGGCCGATCCGCATGGCCCGCAAAACACCGTCGTCGCCGGCACCAGCGACATCATCGTCCGCGTGCCCATCATGGGCGAGGGCCTGCGCTCGGCACGCGTGGTCGCGCTCAGCAAGCAGCCCGGCGAGGCCGTGAAGCACGACGATGTGCTTTGCGAGGTTGAGACCGACAAGGCGGTCTACCCGATCGAGGCCTCTTTCGCCGGCACGTTCAAGGCGTGGAGGATCAAGCTCGATGACACCGTGTTGATCGGCCAGGACATCGCGCTCGTCACCGGTGATGCCGCCAGCGTCGCCGGTTTGCCCGTCGAAGGCGCCGCGGCCCAATCGGGGCATAAAGCCCCTCCTACAGTTTCGGCATCGGTTGCCAAATCCGCGCCGCTCGCCCCCGTCATTTCCTCAACCCCCTCCGGTCCCATGAAAGGCAACGTCCGTCCGCCCGCTTTGCACCCGGCCATCACCAAGCGCCTCGATACCGTCGTGCCCGCCACCATGCTGATGGACGTCCGCTGGGACGCCCTGCGCCTCGCGCGCGAGGCCGCCAAGCAGCGCGACGGCAAGGCCGCCGCGTCGCCCTCGGCGATGATGGCGTGGTGCATCGTCCGCGCGCAGGAGAAGCACGCGGCCTTCCGCTGCATCGTCAACAAGGACGGCGCCATCCTGGAGCAGGCCGATTTCGAATGCGGCGTGGCCGTCGCGCTCGAGGGCGACCGGCTCGCCACGGCGGCCATTGTCGCGGCGAACAAGCTCGCTTGGGCGGGCTTCACCGCCGCCTACCACCGTGCGCTGGAGGAAACCCGCGCCGGCAAGCTCACCGATGTGCAGGCCCCGATGAACATCACCAGCCTCGGTGCGTTCGGCGTTGAGAGCGCGACGCCCATCGTGGTGCCGCCGGCCATGGCGACGATCTTCATCGGCTCGGCGCACGAGCGCCTGATCAACGCCGGCGGCGTCATCCATCCCGCCGAGGTCGTCACCCTCTCGCTCACCTTCGACCACAAGGTCGTGAATGGCGCGGGCGCCGCCGCCTTCCTGCAGGAAGCGCGGAACCAGATGGAAAGCTTCAAGCTGCCGGGCTGAGAAAGAATCGCGGGGACGTGCAAGGGCGGAGACACGAAATCGGGGCAAGAACCTGCCGCTGATGGGGTGGCATTCTATTCCGGGCTTCTGCGCTTCTTGTCCGCACTTGGATCAGCCCGCGGCGAATGGCGAAGCGCTTCACGGCCAAGGGGAAGGTGAGGCGGGTCGCCCGCAGCCGAGGAATGGCTGGACTGATGCGGCGAATTGGCTTCTGTTTCCGTGCGTGGAGTTCGGGCCGGCCCACGCAACTAAAACATGACCGTGTCCCCGTTGAATCTTCTCGTGAACTCCGCCCAGCCCAAGGTTTGGAAAGTCCTCGTGATCGAGGACGACCCCCACTGGCGCTCCCTGATCGAAGTGCGCCTCGAGGGCGACGGCCACACCGTGCTGGTGGCGGCCGACGGCCTCGCCGGCCTGGCGCTCGCCGCCGAGCGGCCCGACATCATCCTTTGCGATATCGACATGCCCCGCCTCAACGGCTTCGGCGTGCTCGAGGCCCTGCGCCAGCAGCCGGCGCTGCGGGACATTCCGTTCATCTTCCTCACCGGCAAGACCACCCGCGCCGACCAGCGCAAGGGCATGGTGCACGGCGCCGATGACTACATCACGAAGCCCTTTCAATACGAGGAACTCGTCGAGGCCATCGCGGCCGTGCTGGCCAAACGCACCGCACTCACCGCGGAACTGCGGCACCACAGCGATGAGCACCGCCGCGAGCTCACCGCCCCGTGGGCGCACGAGCTGCTCACGCCGTTGAACGGCATCCTCGGCGCCGCCGCGGTGCTCGAGTCCGAATTCGGCAGCATCAGCCGCGGCGAGCTCCGCGAGCTGGCCGCCTCCATCCGCCTCAGCGCCGTGCGGCAGCTGGCGCTGGCCCGCAAGCTCATGCAGCACTTCCAGCTCGAGTCGCTGCGCGAGGGCGGCTGGGACGACCCCGCCGCGGCGATCGACGCCGGCGCCGGCCTCGATGACGAGGCCCAGCTGGTCGCGGCCCAGGCCGGGCGCGCCGCCGATCTGCACGTGGCCATCCAGCCGGCCGCCGTACGGATCAGCGCCGGCTGGGTCCAGCCGGCCCTGAACGAGCTGGTCGAAAACGCCTTCAAGTTTTCCTCCGCTGGCACGCCGGTCACCATTACCGGCGGCACCGTGGACGGACTCTACCGCCTCGAGGTCGCCGACCAGGGGCCCGGCATGACCGCCGACGAATGCGAGCACATCGCGGCCTTCCGGCAGTTCCGTCGCGCCAAGCAGGAACAGCAGGGCCTCGGCCTCGGCCTCGCGATCGTGCAGAACATCGCGGCCTTGCACCACGGCTCGCTCACACTCGAGCCCGGCCCCGGCGGCAAGGGCCTCCGCGCGATCCTCGAGCTGCCGCTGGCGGAGTAAGACGGAAAAACTTCACAGGAGATAACTGAGGTAACAGAGGAGAGGGTTACTCTGTTCTCTCTGTTTCCTCCTGTGAAAGGATTTCTTAAACCTGCAGCACGCCGGTATGGAAACTCGCTTTCGGCGTCGGCCGGCTGGCGAGGGCGAACGCCCGGAGCAGCGTGGCGCGCGTGTCGTGCGGCTGGATGATCGCGTCGACCCAGCCGCGGGCGGCGCCGTAGCGGATGTCGGCCTGCTCGATGTAGCCGGCTTTCACCTGTTCGCGCAGCGCGGCGAGTTCCTCGGGGGTGCGTTCCTTCTTCGAGCTCTTGGCGAGAATATTGAAGACGACATCGGAAGCCTGCGCGGCGCCCATGACGGCGTATTTGCTGTGCGGCCAGGCGAAGATGAAGCGCGGGTCGAAGGCCTTGCCGCACATCGCGTAGTTGCCGGCGCCGAATGAGCCGCCGGTGATGACGGTGATCTTCGGCACGGTGGAGTTGCTGAGCGCGTTCACCATCTTCGCGCCGGAGCGGATGATGCCCGACCACTCGGCGTCCTTGCCGACCATGAAGCCCGAGACGTCCTGCAGGAACAGCAGCGGCACGCGCGTCTGGTTGCAGTCCATGATGAACCGCGCGCCCTTGTCGGCGCTGTCGGCGTAGATGACGCCCTGCATCTGCAACCCGGCGGTCTTCGACTGCACGCGCATGCGCTGGTTGGCGACGATGCCGACCGGACGGCCGCCGAGCCGGGCGAACGCGCAGACGATGCTCTTGCCGTAGTCGGCCTTGTATTCGTCGATGCTGCCCGCATCGACGAGGCACTTCATCAAATCACGGACATCGTATTCCTTGCGGCCGTCGACGGAGACGAGCTCGTAGATCTTCGATGAGGGGAATTCGGGATCGGCTGTAGGAGGGGCTTTATGCCCCGATTGTTTGGCCGTGCCGCCGTCGGACATATCGGGGCGTAAAGCCCCTCCTACAGTTTCGGAAGGGAGCAAGCCGATCAGGCTCTTCAGCCGCTTGATCGCCGCCGGATCATCCTTTTCCTTGAAATCCACCGTGCCGGAAATCTCCGCGTGCATCGCGGCGCCGCCGAGGGTCTCGGTGTCGGTCTCCTGGCCGATGGCCGCCTTCACGAGCTGCGGGCCGGCGAGGTAGAGGCCGCTGCCCTCCGTCATGAGGATCTTGTCGCAGAGCACGGGCAGGTAGGCGCCGCCCGCGACGCAGTTGCCCATAATGGCGGCGTATTGCGGGATGCCGGCGGCGGAGATGACGGCGTTGTTGCGGAAAATGCGGCCGAAGTCGTCCTCATCGGGGAAGATCTCGTCTTGCATCGGGAGGAACACGCCGGCGGAGTCGACGAGGTAGACGAGCGGCAGGTTGCACTCGAAGGCGATGCGCTGGGCGCGGAGGACCTTCTTGCAGGTCATCGGGACGAACGCCCCGGCCTTCACGGTGGCGTCGTTGGCGACGATCATGCACGGGTGCCCGGCGATGTCGGCGACACCGGTGACGACCCCCGCGCCGGGGAACGCGCCCCATTCCTTATACATCCCGTGCGCCGCCCAGAGGCCGCACTCGAGGAACGCCTTCGGGTCGTCAACCAGCGCCGCAATGCGCTCGCGGACGAAGAGCCGCCCGAGCTTGTGCTGCCGCTCCTGTCCCGCCGATCCACCACCTTCACGAAGAGTGGATTCCTCCCCGGCGATTTGCTGACAGCGATCGAGAAATGGATTCGCGCTCATGGTTTCAACAGGTGGTGGATAAGCCGCCTTGCCGCGCCGTAGCCTTGGCGAAGGCTGGCGCCCTCGCGCAAGGTCGCCTCCTGCTGCGCGATCTCATTGCAGCGGTCGAGGAGGGCAGGGGTGGGGGATGGAGTAAAGGGGTTCACGCTCCGTTCACCTATTTCTTTGGGTGAAAGACTAGGTTTTTGGGCAACCTAGCTTCTGTAAGATTTTCGCCGAGCAGGTCGCCGCTTTCTATTTTCGACACTAAAACATATGGGCGGGTGCCGATGCCGGCGCGTGTAAGAGGAACAGCAGAACCACCCACAAATTGGTCCGCTTCGAACACTCCGTTAAAGTAATAAGAACTGTTGCCAGTTTTTATGAAGAGAAGGTCCGGTCTATATGAATCGGAGGTCGCCCCTTGGGTTATAGTAATTTCGATCGATACTCCTTCATAGCTGCCGATCCAAGTGCCCATAATGCGTTTCGGCCTACTTGAATCGCATCCAGCTAGCGCCACCGATAGCAGCAAGACTAAGAAAGAGACTGAAGCGCGAAGTTTCATCGTATTCTCTCACACCATCGGCCTGAACTTCCCGACGACATTGGTCAGGCACGCTGTGATCTGGCCGAGGGAGCAGACCTCGACGGTGTTCACGAGCTCGCCGAAGACGTTGCCGCCGGAGCGGGCGACGTTCTCGAGCTTCTGCAGCGCGTCGGGGGATTTCTTCGTGTGCTTTTGCTTGAATGCCTTGAGGCGCGAGACTTGCAGGCGCTGCTTCGTCGGCGAGGTGCGGGCGAGGGGGACGCTCGGGAGCGGCTCGTGCGAGACGTATTTGTTGAGGCCGATGATCGGGCGCTGGCCGGCGTAAATCTGTTTCTCGTAGTTGTGGCCGGCTTCCTGGATCTTGCTGCGCTGGTAGCGCTGCTCCATCGCGGCGATGACACCACCGAGGGTGTCCATCTCGCGGAAGACATCGAGGATGCCCTTCTCGACCTGACGCTCGAGCGCGAGCAGGCCGGGCGCGCCGCCGAAGAGGTTCATCGTGTGTTTGAAGACGCCGGACTCCTCCAAAATGATCGACTGGCCGTGCGAGGCGAGGAGCGCGTATTTCTCCGTCGGCGTGGTGAACGGCTCGTCGGCGGAGTTGGAGTGGCATGAATTGGTGTAATTCATGTAGGCCATCATCAGCTCGAGCCCGGTGCGCGTGAGGTTGTTCTGGAACTCGGCGGCGATGAGCGAGCGGCCGGAGGTCTGCGTGTGCAGCTTGAGGATCTGCGCCTTCGCGTCGGCGCCGAACACGTCGCGCATGCCGATGGCCCAGAGCCGGCGGCAGACGCGGCCGAGCACGAGGTATTCGACGTCGAGACCGCAATCCAGGAAGAAGGAAAGGCGCGGGCCGAACGCGTTGACGTCGGCACCGCGGGCCTTGAGCAGGCCGGCGTAGGTGAAGCCGTTGGAGAGGGTGAACGCAGCCTGTTGCACCGGCGTAGCGCCGGCCTCGGCGATGTGGTAGCCGGAGATGGAGACGGGATACCACTTCGGCATGTTCGGCACGCACCACTCGATCATGTCGCAGAGGAAGCGCAGCGAGGCGTCGACGGGGAAGATGACCTCGTTCTGCGCCTGCACTTCCTTGAGCATGTCGGCTTGGATGGTGCCGCGGAGGTTGGGCACGCAACCGGGACCGAAGCGGTGCTTCGCGGCGGCGATGAACATCGCGAGGATGACCGGCGCGGGGGCGTTCATCGTCATCGAGACGGAGGCGTCGGTGCGCGTGAGGTCGAAGCCGGCGAACAAACGCGTCATGTCCTCGACCGTGTCGATCGCGACGCCGCCCTCGCCGACCTTGCCGAGCACGCCCTCATGGTCGGAGTCGAGGCCGTAAAGCGTCGGGCCGTCGAATGCGGTCGAGAGGCGCAGGCTCTTCTGGTGGCGCTGGAGGTATTTGAAGCGGGCGTTGGTGTCCTCGGCGAGACCGAGGCCGGCGAACAGGCGCATCGGCTCCTCGTTCACCTTGGCCGGGTGGCGCGGGCTGACCTCAGCACGCGGGGATTTGGCGGCCGCTGCGGATGATGCAAGCGCGCTGGGGTCAGCGCGCTCCACCTCGCGATCCAGATACATCTCGCGATACGCCGCGGTGGCGTAGGGGAACTGGCCGGGAAAACCTTGGCCGAGCAGGTATTCGGCGATGGCGCCGGGTTCGTCGGTCGACGGCAGCGCGAGACGCGGCAGCGGCGTGCCGGTGGGCGACGACGTCATCTCGATCGACGCGTGGAGCTTCGCCCACTTGGCGCGGAGCTCAGCGGCGAATTTTTCCTCCGTGCGGGCGCGGGCGACCTCGGCGGCGACGAACTTGTTGTAGGCGTCGACGGAGTCGGCGATTTTTCCGAGGGCGCTCATGAGGAAGTTGAAAGTTTGGAGCTGTAGGGCTGCCGCTTGTCGGCAGGCCGCGGCACGGCGACAAGTGCCGGACCTACATTTGCGAAGGGGAATCGGCTCACGAGGAAACCTCCATCGAGCAGGCCTTCTCGCCGCCGCGGGAAACATCGAGGCGGCCGAGCTTGGCGATGGCGGTGAAGAGTGCATCGACGCCCGGATCAAAATGCTTTGCGGCGGTCGTAGGGTGCAGCTTCTGCTCGCGGTGGTTCTGGTCGAGGCGCGCCTGGATCTCGGCCTTCGCCGTGTGCGCCATCGGATGGTCGCACTTGTTGAGGGCGACGAGATCGGCGCCGTTGAGCAGCGCGATCTTCTGGAGCTGGATGAGCCCGCCGTAGTAGGGCGCGAGGACGAACAGCGTGGCGTCGACGAGCTTGCGGCCCTTGCCGAAGATACGGAACGGGTCGCTCTCCTGGCCGACGCCGACGGATTCGACGAAGATCAGGTCGAACTCGCCGCTTTGCTTGAGGATATCGATCGCGGCCGGCGCGGCGGCGGAGAGTCCGGTCAGGTTGCCGCGCGTGGCGAGTGAACGGAAGAACACGCGGTCGTCCTGCGCATAGATCGCGCTAACGCGGTCGCCGAGGATAGCGCCGCCCGAGTCGGGGTGTGACGGATCGTTGGCGAGCAGAGCGATGCGGCCGGTCGGATTGCTGCGGAGGAAACGCGAGGTCAGCTCGTCGATGAGCGTGGACTTGCCCGCGCCGCCGGGGCCGGCGACCCCCACCACAAAACAGCGCCGGCTCTTTTGTGGCGAAGTGACAAGTGACAAGTGACGAGTGCCAAGACCGGACTCCGCAATCGTGATCGCCCGGGCGAGGGCGCGGTCACCCTTGAACTTGGCGTTCGGCTTCGCGGCGCGGGCGTAGTCTTTCTTGATCTCGGCCATCATGGCGTCGAGTGGCGTGCCCGCGAAATAGATGCGGTCTGTGCCCTGGCGCTTCATCACGCGCTCGTCGGCCTTGGTGATCGTGCCGCCGCCGCCGCCGAAGACCGGAATGTCGCCGTTGCCGGATTTCTTCAATTGGTCGGCGACCTCCTTGAAAAAGACAATGTGCCCGCCGTTGTAGGAAGAGAGACCGACGACGTTGACGTCTTCCTGGATCGCGGCGCGCACAATGGCCGCGGCGGACTGGTGGTAGCCAAGGTAGATGACCTCGAGGCCATGGCGGGCCAGCTCGATGTTGATGGTCGTGACGGCGCTGTCGTGTCCGTCACACACCGGCACGGCGGTGAGGATGCGGAGCGGCGCGGCGGGGCGTGGGGGATGGGCTGCGGCCATGTCGGGCTATAGCAAAGGGAGGAATGTCCCGGGCGCAATGACCGAGCGGCGCGGCCGGTAAAGCCGCCGGTGATTTCAACCCTTTGGCGTAGGTAAGGACACTTGCGCGACCGGGGGTCGGGTCTAGGTTGGGTAAACCCCGCATGCTCCACCCCAACTCGCTGTATTACGACCACCTGAAGCCGGAGGAACTTGCGTTCCTGAAAAAGACCGCCGACTTCGTGGCGCGCGAGATCGCGCCGCACGCCGCGGCGTGGGAAGAGAAGGAGGAGCTGCCACGCGACTTGTTCACCAAAGCCGGCCGCGCCGGGCTCATGGGCATGCTCGCGCCCAAGAGCGTCGGCGGACAGGAGCTGTCGATGCTGTGTTTCTGCCTCGCGATCGAGGAGATCGCGCGGCACTGCGGGGCGTTCGCCATGAACATGGCGGCGCACAACGCGCTCTGCGTCGGCCACCCGCTCGGCCACGCCAGCGACGAGCTGAAGAAGAAAATTTTCCCGAGCGTGCTGAACGGCGACTGGATGGTCGCGTGGGCGCTGACCGAGCCCAACGCCGGCTCCGACACCGGTGGCGTCGAGACGACCGCCGCGCAGTCGCCCGACGGCACGTGGCGGCTCAACGGGCATAAACTCTACATCACGATGGGCCTGCATTCCGACCGCATGGTAGTGATGGCGATCACGGGCCGCGATGAGAAGGGAAAGAAGGAATTCTCCGCGTTCTGGATCGAGACGAAGCACATCGAGCCCGTGCGCAAGGTGCCGACCACCGGCGTCCGCGCGAGCAACACGAGCGAGTTTTATTTGAAGGACGTCCCGGCCGAGATGATCGGCGCGCGCGGCAAGGGCCAGCACGCGGCCCTCGCCTGCCTCGACGGCGGGCGGCTCGGTATCGCGGCGATGTCGATCGGGCTCGGCCGCGGGGCGGTCGAGATCGCGAAGCAGCGCATGCTCACGCGCCGGCAGTTCGGCAAACGCATCGCCGATTTTCAGGCCCTGCAGTTCCGGCTCGCTGACTGCGAGGTCGAGCTGCGCGCGGCCGAGGCCCTGCTGCTCCCGCCCTGCGTCATGCACGCGCGCGGGCAGAAGTTCAGCCTCGAGGCGTCGTTCGCCAAGCTCTACGCGTCGGAGGCCGCCTCGCGCGCGGCCAACAGCGCGCTGCAGATCTGCGGCGGCTGGGGCTACACGCGCGACACGTCGGTCGAGCGCATGTGGCGCGACGCCCGCCTGTGCGAGATCGGCGAGGGCTCGAGCGAGGTGCAACGGCTCATCATCAGCCGCGTGGTGCTCAAGGAGGCCGAGGAGAAATACGGGCTGGCCGAGCCGAAGAAGTAATTTGGAGGGCGCGCGTCCCTGCGCGCCGAGTCGAACCGGCCCGCAGAGACGCGGGCCCTCCATTCAAGCCATGATCGGGATGCTCGCGTGGACGGTCGTGCCCTTGCCGGGCTCGCTGTCGATGCGCAGTTCGCCGCCGAGGCGGAACATGATGCGGCGGGCGAGCGCCAGCCCAAGGCCGAGACCCTGCTGCTCAAATTTCTTGCGGTCGTGCTGCTGGAACATCCCGAGCTGCTGCAGCTGCTTGGGCGTCATCCCGCGGCCCTCGTCGGTGACGGTGAGCCGGAGCTTGCCGCCTTCGGGCTTGAAGGTCACGCGGACGGGCGAGTCCTTGCGGGAGAAGTTGAGCGCGTTGTCCACCAGTTCCTCGGCGAGCGCGGTGCATTCGGCCGGGCCGCAGCGCAGGCGCGCGCCCGCGATGTCGAGCGTGACATCGGCGGCGCGCTTGTGGCGGTCAATGGCGGCCTTGGCGCCGGCAGTGAAGGCGTCGGTGACCTGCTGGCCCTCGAGCAACTCGGCGGGCGGGCGGTTGGGCGCGTCGAGCGCGATGATGTGGAGATAATTCCGCAGCGTGCGGTGCAGGCGCTTGGCTGAGGTGAGGATGTCGCGCAGGATCGGGCGGATCTCGTCCTTGCCGAGGTCGTCGAGTTCCTCCTCGAGCATCTCGGTGAGGCCGAAGACGCCGGCGAGCGGCGTGAAGAACTCATGCGGCAGCGTCGCGTGCAGGCTGCTGCGGAGCTGGTCGATGACGCGGTTCTCGAGATGGCGGCTGATCTCGGCGCGCTTGAGGCGGGCCGCGACGGCGCGGGTGAGGTCGCCGAGCGAGAAGGGCTTTAAAAGAAAATCGTCGGCGCCGAGCTCCATGCCGGCGCGCGGGTTGGCGTAGGACGGGTCGCCGGTCATGAGCACGAACTGCCGGTCGGCCAGCTCGGGGTCGAGGCGGAGCTGCTTGAGGAAGCCCTTGCCGTCCTGCCCGGGCATGTCGATGTCGCAGACGATGACGTCGGGCAGGTGGGTGCGGGCCAGCTCGGCGCCGAGGGCGGTGTTGGGCGCCTGCAGCGTGCGGTAGCCGAAGGCCTCGAGGCCCTCGACCAGGACGGGACGGAGGCGCTGGTCATCATCGATGACGAGCACGGTCTTGAGGCCGGCGCCGGGCGCCGGACTGGTCGGGGTTTCGGACATGGGCCACCAGCATGAGTGATGTTGGGCGCGTGGCAATATTTCTGACCGGATGAACGCCGTGAAGCTTGTTCGACGCGGAACGTCTGCTGGTGGGTTGGTCACACCCACAGGCTGGCCGATCTCCACCTCGCCCTCGGTTCGCGCGCCCGTTCGCGCGGCTACACCGCGGCGGTCATTGCGACGCGGGCGCCGGGCAGTCCGACGTCGTGAAGCTGCTGCGGGGGGAGGGAATGGTCCGCGGCTCCCGAAGTCCGGCTTGTCTCAGCGGCGCCGCGCGTCATGCTGCGGCGCATGACGACCACGGAGGTCTCGATCCGGCCCGCAATGATCAACCATGTGATCAAGGGTCTGCTGTTCCTGGGCGGCACGCTGGGGCTGGGACTGCTGGCCGGGCAGTTCGCGTTTCTCGACGAGAAGATGCAGGAGCGCGGGGTGCAGCTCGGGTTCGGCACCGCGTTTGGGGCGGGCGCCGTGTTGTGCGGCCTGGCCACCAGCCGCAATGTCGCGGCGCTGATCTGGCGGCCCCGGCTGACGCTGAATCCCGAGGGCGTGCGGCTCCGCTGCTGGCGCGGCGTGGGGTTCACGGGATTTTTCCGGGACGTTTACCGGATGCAGGAGCACTGGATTCCGTGGGACGATTTCGGCAAGACGGAGGCTTTCACCCACAGCGTGAACGGCATCCCGGTGGAACAGGAGCTGCGCATCCAGACCACGCGGGGGCTGGTGGCGTTCCGCTGGGACGTGTTCAGCCCGAGCGTTCCGCGCATCCAGCGCACGATCCTCGACTACATTGATGAGCAGTTTCGCGGCCCGAAGCGGGTCACGGCGCGCCTGCCCGATCTCCAGCGCTTGCGCTGGCAGCAGCCGCTGCAGCTCAAGTTTCCCGTCGTGCAGTGGTGGTGGGCGCTGCTGGCCCTGGCCGCCGGCGCGCTGGCCGGGTGGCAGGCCGAGGCCGCGGCCGGGTCGGCCGACTGGCTGGGGTTTGTCGGGTTCCTGGGCGTGCTGGGCGGGCTCACGCTGGGCAACATGTGGCGGCAGGGCCGGCGCAACGCCGTGGTGGAATTCCGCAGTGACGGCCTCGCGCTCGGTCCCTCCGTCAATGCGCTGCAGGTCATCCCCTGGGCGGACATCCAGTTCGTGCGGCCGCAGACCTCCACCAGCGTCACCGCCGGCGGCTCGGGCGGTCCGGCGGTGTTCAACGGGCTCGAGCTGCGCAAGCGGGACGGCAGCTACTTTAATTTCGAGGGCCTCAACGGCGCGGGGTATGAGCGGTTGCACGCGCTGCTCGAGCCACCCCTCGATGCCGTGATCGCCGCACAGCAGCGCATCGCCCACGGCGAGGCGCCCGAAGCCGCCGCCCAAGCGGCCGGCCTGGCGCCGCGCTGAAGCCCGGTCCGGCGCTTAAAATTCCGCCGTGCCCGGCGTGCGGGCGAAGGGGATGACGTCGCGGATGTTGGCGACGCCGGTCACGAACATCAGCATACGCTCGAAACCGAGGCCGAAGCCCGCGTGCGGCACGGTGCCGTAGCGGCGCAGGTCGAGATACCACCAGTAGTTCTTCTCGTCGAGGTGGTGCAGCACCATGCCGGCGCGAAGCTTGTCGAGGCGCTCCTCACGCTGGCTGCCGCCGATGATTTCGCCGATCCCGGGGACGAGCAGGTCCATCGCGGCGACGGTCTCGCGGCCGTCCGCGCAGCCGTCGGTCTGGCGCATATAGAACGCCTTGATCGCGCGCGGATAATTGTAGACGGTGACCGGGCACTTGAAGTGCTCCTCGGTGAGGTAGCGCTCGTGCTCCGACTGGAGGTTGTCGCCCCACGCGACCGGATGCTCCCAGGTCTTGCCGCTCTTGCCGAGAATCTCGACGGCCTCGGTGTAGCTGCAGCGGACAAACGGCTTGTCCAACACGAAGTCGAGGCGCGCGAGCAGCTCCTGGTCGACGAACTTGGAAAAGAACTCGAGGTCGCCGGCGCAGTGGGCGCGGACGTCGCGGATGAGGTATTTCACGAACTCCTCGGCGAGGTCCATGTCGCCGTGGAGGTCGCAGAATGCCACCTCGGGCTCGATCATCCAGAACTCGGAGGCGTGGCGCGAGGTGTGGGAGTTCTCGGCGCGGAAGGTCGGGCCGAAGGTGTAGACGTTGCTCAGCGCGCAGGCGAAGATCTCGGCCTCGAGCTGGCCGGAGACGGTGAGGAAGGTTTTCTTGCCGAAGAAATCCTTGGCGTGGTCCACGTGCTTGCCGCCTTCGGCCTTCGGCGGGTTCTCGAGGTCGAGCGTCGTCACGCGGAACATGTCGCCCGCGCCCTCGGCATCGCTGGCCGTGACGATAGGCGTGTGGACGTAATAGAAGCCCTTGTCCTGGAAAAACTGGTGGACGGCATAGGCCAGCCGGCTGCGGACGCGGAAGACGGCGCCGAAGAGGTTCGAGCGCGGGCGCAGGTGGGCGATCTCGCGCAGGAATTCCATCGTGTGGCCCTTCTTCTGGAGCGGGTAGGTGGCGTCGGCCTCGCCGAGCACGGTGAATTTTTCCGCCACGACCTCCCACTTCTGGCCGCCGCCCTTGGACTCGACGAGCTTGCCGCTGACCTCGACGGACGCGCCGGTGTTGGCCTTGGCGATGTGGACGTAGTCCGGCAGCGCGGCGTCGACGATGACCTGGAGGCCCTTGAGGCAGGAGCCGTCGTTGAGCTCGATGAACGAGAAGGCCTTGGCATCGCGGCGGGTGCGGACCCAGCCTTGGAGGAGAATGGCGTCGGCGGGTGCGGTGGCGTTGAGGGCGTCTTTGACGAGGGTGCGGATCATGGGGAGAAGCGCGCAGCCAAGCGGTTCGCCGTGTCCGAGGCAAATCAGGAAACGCCGTGTAGGGCCGCCGCTTGTCGGCGGGCCGGCTGACGAACGCACCTCGGCCCGCCGTCAAGCGCCGGCCCTACATTGGGCGGCAAATCAGGAAACGCGGGCCTCGAGCCGCGCGACCAGCCGGCGGCCGAGCGCGATGCCGGGCAGCTCGATGGCCTGCCAGGTCGCCCAGGAGATCGCCCCGGCGACGATGAGCAGCATCAGGAACGCGAGCGGCGTGACCAGCGGACCGTCGAACGGCAGGCCGTCGTGCCATTGCAGGTAGAAGAACTGCATTACGGCGAAATGCACGAAGTAGAGGCTGTAGCTGATTTTCCCGAAGAAGACGACGAGCGGGTTGACGAGCAGCGGCGACCGCAGGTGGTGCAGCGCCAGGCCGAACAGCAGGAAGGCCGTCCCATACGCCGCCGTGACAAAGAGGGACGGCGGCAGCACCGGCGGCATTTGCCAGAAGAGTGCGCCGGCGCTCAGCAGGAAGGCGGCGAGGCAGGCCCAGCCGATGCGGCGGTCGGGCCGGTCGCGGCTTTCGCGCTGCAGGTAGTAGAGCAGGATGCCGCAGGCGAAGACCGGCAGCTCCCCGAAGATCCAGAAGAACTTGAAGTTCTCCGCGAGGTAGGCGAAGCGGGCCGGGTAGTTCGGCGTGAGCAGCGGCGCGAGCCACGCGTTCATCAGCGGGCCGAGCACGAGGGTGATGACGAGGAGTCGCAGCGCCCACGCGCGCGTCGGGACGAATTTGAAGAGCAGCGGCAGCAGCAGGTAGAACGAAGTCTCCGCGGCGATCGACCAGCCGCCCGGCACGACCGAGTTGATGGTTTCGGGATGCCAGCCATGCAGGAAGAGGGCGGTCAGCATCACATGGGCCGAGTCCAGCCCGCGCGGCGCCCAGAAGCGCGGCCCCAGGCCGACCAGCAGCACGAAACCCACGAGGCCGACATAAAACATGGGCGCGACGCGGAAGAAGCGGCGGACGAAGAAATCAGCGACCGGCCGGCGTTCGGCCGGCCGCCGCGTTTCATTGGACAGGAACAGGGCAAAGGCGCTGGCGACGAAGAAGAGCTGCACGCCGAGCGCGCCGTTGCGACAGAGTTGGACGGCCCATTCCGAGGTTGGTTTCGTCCACTGGCCCGCGTGGGTCAGCACCACGCCGAGGATGGCGTAACCGCGCATCGCATCGATCGCGGCGAGATGCGGCGGGGCGGCGGGGGTGGGGGCGGCGGTCATGCGTGGGCAGCATGCGCGCGCCGGCCGCGGGGCCAATCAGAATTGAGGCGGGCAGTCAGGATTGGTGGAGGCGGAGTGCCCTCACTCCGCGAGGCAGGCGCAGCGCAGTCGCAAATCCGCGGGGTGAGGGCACCCCGCCCCCATTCCTGCCGCCTCAGCGCTCAATACCGACCGGGTAGAGCAGGTAGCGGTCGTCGTAGAATTTGCTGCGCGCGTAGAACCACTGCAGCCGCGCGGTCGGGTCCGCAGCGAACTTCGGGTCGGCGGCGAGCTTCGCCGCGAATTCGGCTTTCAGTTTTGGGTCATCCGCGAGCATCTGCTCCGCCATGGGCGCGACGACGTAGCCCTCGATGTATTCGGTGCGCTGGAGGATCTCGTTGAAGAAACCCCACGCGCAGAGCGAGTCGTTGCTGGCGGGCTCGAGCAGGAGCACGGCCAAGTCGCCCAGCGGCTGGTCAGTGGAGATGCGCACGGAGCCGGCGGGGAAGGTCTCGGTGCGCGGCTCGGCCTTCACATCGGCCGAGAAAGTGTAGCGTCCCTCGAAGAGGTTCTCCGTGGTGAATGGCTGCAGGCGGCGGTTCTCCAGCCGATACATATCCACGGCCACGGTGCGCGGGGCCGCGAGGGTTTCCATCGCGAGGCCGTGGGCTTTGAGGCGGGCGATGACCTCGGGCTTGGTGACCGGCACCCAGTAGGCCTTCGGCCGGCTGAGCTGGACGCCGGCCTTGGGGCTCATGACCGGCAGCGCGGGATAAACCTTGGGGGTGCCGAGCCAGCGGACCTCCTTGATGCCGGAGGCGGGCGAGACGTAGGTGTCGTAGGCGATGCCGGCGAAGTCGGCCTTCGTCACGTCCGGCTTGTCCGCGTTGATCCAATTGGCGGCAAGGACCGCGGGCCGCGCGGCCGAGTCGGCGGCGATGGCGGCGCGGAGGCTGGCGGCATTTTCCCCGACGGTGCGCAGCGCGGCCTCGAGCAGCACATAGGTGCCGAGCACGCGCTGCGGGTAAGGCTTGAGCGAGTGATTCTCGACGAGGATGGCCGGCAGGTGGCGGAGATCGCCATAGGCGTTGGAGAAGCGCGGGTCGGCGTTGCCGCCGCCGAAAATGCCCTGCGGCAGATCGCGGTCATCCACCGCCGTGTTGATCAGTTCGCCGGGGAGGTGGCCGCCGGCCGCGAGCGCGGCATCGACGGCGGGCCGCAAGTGCTGGTCCAGCCAGCGCGCGCATTGCGGCGACCACGCGGGGCCGCCGTTCTCGCCGTGGTAGCCATAGGTGATGTCGTATTGGTAATCGATGCCGTCGGTGACGTGCAGATCGAGGTAGAGGGAGGGCGACCACTTGTTCAGCAGTGCGATCATGCCCTGCATCTCGGGCGTGTCCATTTTCACGTAGTCGCGGTTGAGGTTCAGGTTCTGCGCGGTGGTGCGCCAGCCCTGGTGCACCGGGCCGCGTTGGTTGGGGCGGTTCCACTCGGAGCTGCGCTCGTGGCCGTCGGCGTTGAAAATCGGGACGAAGACGAAGTCAGCCTTGTCCAGCAGCGCGGCCTTGCCGCCGAAGGCGAGGTCGCGGAGCAGCATCAGGCCGGCGTCCTTGCCGTCGATCTCGCCCGAGTGGATGCCGGCCTGCGCGAGCAGCACGGATTTGCCGGCGCCGCCCTTGCTCGCGATGACGACATAGAGCGGGCGGCCCTGCGCAGTGACGCCGAATTGCTGCAGCTTCAGCAAGGGCGTCGCGGCGCAAAGTTTCTTCAGCCAGGCGACGGTCTCGTCGTAGTTCGGCGTGTCGAGCAGGCCCATCTTTTCCGCGGGGGTGATCCACGGGTTGCCGGGCTTCGCGATCAACGCCTCGCTCGCGCCGTGCCACGGCGGGGCGGGCGGCAGAAAGTCAGCCGGGCTGGCGGCGAAGGCGGCCGTGAACAGTGAGCAGCAAACGATGAACGGGCGGAGGCGTGGGCGCATGCCAGCAGGGAAAGCAGAATCTTCCGAAAGACGAAGGGAAATTACCCGTGGCCGGCACCGTCGGCGGGAAACTTTGCAGCCTTCACTTCCGGGCGGAAATTGGGATGCTCCCGGCCGACGCATGAACCTGCCCCGTCCCGTTCTTTTCTGCCTTGGCCTGCTGCTCATGTCAGCCTGTGGGCACGGGGCGAAAGCCCCGCTGGTCATCACGGACTTCGGTGCGGTCGCGGGCGGCACCGCGCTGAACACCGCCGCGATCCAGGCGGCGATCGATGCCGCGGCGGCGCGCGGCGCCGGCACCGTCGTCATCCCAGCCGGAGTTTTCCGCAGCGGATCCATTTTCCTCAAGCAGGGCGTCGCCCTCCACCTCGCCGCGGGCGCGGTATTGAAGGGCTCGGAAAACATCGCCGACTATCCGAAGCAGCCAACGCGCATTGAGGGACACTTCGAGTCTTGGCGCGTGGCGCTGGTCAACGCCTCGGGCCTGACCGGGCTGCGCATCAGCGGCCCCGGCAAGCTCGACGGCAGCGGCCCGGTCTTCTGGCGGGCGTTCTGGCAACGGCGGAAGGAAAACCCCCAGTGCACCAACCTCGAGGTCGAGCGGCCGCGGTTGATGTTCATCGACCGCTGCACCAATGTTCGTATTACGAACATTGCGCTGGAGGACTCCGGTTTCTGGAACCTCCACCTCTACCGCTGCCGCGACGTGCTCATCGAGGGCGTCCGCATCACCATCCCGGGCGCCAGCGCCGAGCTGCGCGGCCCGAGCACCGATGGCATCGACGTGGACAGCTCGCAAAAGGTGACCATCCGGAAATGCTACATCTCGAGCAACGACGACGACATCGCCCTCAAGGGCAGCAAGGGCCCGCTCGCTGACCACGACGCCGACAGCCCGCCGGTCGAGGACATCCTCGTCGAGGATTGCGAGATCGGCGACGGCAACGGCCTCATCACCTGCGGCAGCGAGGCGACCGTGGTCCGTCGCGTGACGGCGCGCAATTGCGTGATGTCCGGCCGCGCCACCGTGCTCACGCTGAAGCTCCGGCCCGACACGCCGCAGCACTACGAGGACATCACGATCGAGAACATCAAGCTGGCCGGCGGCGGCCGCCTGCTGAACGTCGCGCCGTGGACGCAGTTCTTCGACCTGAAGGGCCTGCCTGCGCCGGCCCGCACGGTGAACAACGTCACGCTGCGCAACATCACCGGCAGCTACCACGCGCTCGGCACGCTGCGCGGCAACGCTGGCGACACCCTGCGCGACATCACGCTGGAGAACATCGCCGTGAAGCTGGCGGATGAAACCTTCGCCCCCGGCCCGGTGCAGAACCTCGTGCTGAAAAACGTTGTCGTGAACGGCCGGCCGATCGAGACACCCATGCCGGCCGCGAAGCCTTGAGGCTGTGCCGGGTCGAAATCTCACGGATTAGCCGGTTCGCCCGGGTTCGCGTATTTGACCGCGGGCGCGGCCGCCGCTACATCCCTCGCATGAAGACCCTGCTCTCCGACGCCTCAAGCCGCGCCGTCCGCTACCTGCATGACATCCAGCACCGGGCCGTGGCGCCGGCCCCCGCGGCCATTGCCGCGCTCCGCGCGTTGGACGAGCCGCTGCCCGCCGGGCCGACTGACCCGGCGGCAACTTTGCGAGTGCTCGACGAGGTCGGCTCCCCCGCCACGATGGGCATGGCCGGCCCGCGTTTTTTCGGCTTTGTCATCGGCGGGTCGCTCCCCGTCACGCTCGCGGCCAACTGGCTCGCCGGGGCGTGGGACCAGAACGCGGCGATGGATCGCGCCACGCCGGGGGTGGCGCGGCTTGAGCAGGTCGCGCTCCGCTGGCTGCTCGACGTGCTCGGACTGCCGGCGGACGCGACCGGGGCGTTCGTCACCGGCGCGACCGTCGCCAACCAGACGGCGCTGGCCGCCGCGCGGCACGCCGTGCTCAAGCGCGTCGGCTGGAACGTCGAGGCGGATGGTCTTTTCGGGGCCCCGCCCATCACGGTCATCGTCGGCGCCGAGATTCATCCCTCGGTCACAAAATCGCTCGGCCTGGTGGGACTGGGCCGCAACCGGGTCATCAAGGTGCCGGTGGACAACCAGGGCCGCCTGCGCGTGGACAAATTACCCGCGATATCCGGTCCGACCATCGTGTGCGTGCAGGTGGGCAACGTGAACACGGGATCCTGCGACCCGGTCGGCGAAATCTGCCGCATCGCCCAGGCGGCCGGCGCGTGGGTGCACGTCGACGGAGCATTCGGACTGTGGGCGGCGGCCGCGCCGTCGCGCGCGCACCTGGTGGCCGGGCTGGCCGACGCCGACTCGTGGGCGACCGACGCCCACAAGTGGCTCAACGTGCCCTATGACTGCGGGCTGGCGTTCGTGCGCGACCCGCTGGCGCTGCAGGCCGCCATGGCGATCACCGCCGAATACCTGCCGACGCAGACCGAGCAGCGCAACCCGTGCGACTTCACGCCCGAGCTGTCGCGCCGCGCGCGCGGCGTCGAGGTGTGGGCGGCGCTGCGCTCGCTCGGCCGGGCGGGGTTGGCGGAGATGATCGAGCGGAATTGCGCGCAGGCGCGGCGTTTCGCGGAAAAACTTTCGGCGGCCGGCTATGAAATCCTGAACGACGTGGTGCTCAACCAGGTGCTGGTTGCCTTTGGTGACGCGGAAAAAACCAAGCGCGTCATCGCGGGCATCCAGGAGGAGGGCACGTGCTGGGCGGGTGTCACGGTGTGGCAGGGCCGCACGGCGATGCGCATCAGCGTGTCGTCCTGGGCGACGACCGACACTGATGTCGACCGCAGCATTGAGGCGATGGTGCGCGTGGCGCGCAGCGTTTGAGAAGTCGGAGGTTGATCGACCAGTTGGGCACGCGCCGCCGCCAAATCCGCTGGCAGAAAAAAGGGCCGCGATCAGGCGGCCCCAAGTGAGGACGCGGCAGCGTGCGCTCAGTTCGTGGCGTCGAACGTCGTGCTGTGGTCGCGGATGGGCAGGTAAACCTTATACCACGCCTTCTGCGCGTCGCTGTCGGTGTAGGCCTTGAAGGCATCGGCGTCGGCGAATTCCATCACGATGACGTGGGAGCGGTCGCCCTGGGCCTTGAGGGTCTTGGTCCACACGTGCGTGATGCCCTTGTATTGGGCGGGCAACGCTTGGGCGCCGACGAGGGCGGCCTGGATCTGCTCCGGCGTGGTGCCGGCTTTCCAGGCGACGGTGACGACGTGCATGATGGACTTCGGCGCGGTGTCGGCCGCGAGGGCGGAGGTGGCGGCGAAGCCGGTGGAGAGGACGAGGGCGAGGAGGAGTTTTTTCATAGGGAAGAAGATTTTTCTGAACGACGGGAGAGACCGTGCAAGTGCAAACAGCAGGAGGGGCCACTGCCGGCATGCCCAGGCGGCGCGCAGCCAAGGCTACGGGCGGAAGGCCCGCACGTGCTGGGTCGAGCCCTCCTGGACCGTGACCTCGAAGGCCACGCCGCCGTTCTCGTAGGTAAAGATGCGGCCGGTGGTCTTCGCGCCGAAGGAGATCACGCCGCTGCCTTGCACCGAGGTCCGGGCGGATTTGCCGGATCCGAGGGTTTGCGTGACTTCGGCCTCGCTGAGCCCCGGCCCGACCACGGTCTGGCCGCCGGCCTTGAGCGAGTGGCCCCAGATCTCGACGACCACATTGGCAGCGTTGATGGTGACCATGGTCTCCTTGTCGGACCAGTGAACGACGCGGGCGCTCCTGGATCCGCGAGTTTCGCTCGGTTCGCCGAGGATTTTCCTGGCCTCATCCAGCGTCTGTCCGGGACGAACGCCATCGACGGTCCACGGCGCCGTGCCCGTGTAGCGCGGGGCAGAGGCAGAGTCGGTGGCCTCGCGATAACAGGCCGGCAGCAGGGCCAGCCCGCCGAGCAGGCACGTGAAACGGAAGAGTAAGGGGGGCTGAACGGGCATGAGCGATAACGCTGATTGTGTCGGACGATGCAGGAATCGGCGCCGGCGTAAAGCCGCGGGCAGGACTAGGAGGCGGCCGGTTAGGCCTTCTTCCTTGGGGCAGATTTTAACGTGGTGTGGAAACCCATTTCCTTGTCGGGCACGATGGGCGCCGGCGGCTGATCGAGCAGGAGCATGATGCGCTGCAGCACGTCGGTGATGGCGATCTCGTGCGAGTCGAGGCGCGAGGTCAGCTCCTTCTCAAGGGAGGCCAGTTTCTTGGCGAGCTCGCGCGTATCGGTGAGCAAGCCACGCATCTTGATGAAGGCACGGACGACAAACACGCTCATCTGAACGGCTTGCGCGCTGTTGAGTATATTCGCCGCCATGATGGCGCCGTGCTCGGTGAAAGCGAAGGGGAGATATTTGATATGGCGGCCGTGTTTCAAGGTCACAATTTGTGACCTTAAGATGGTATCCTCTTCATATCTGGCCTTTTGCAAATCCATAGCCTCCTTCCGCGTGAGCCCGAACATGAAGTCCGGCGGGAATTTTTCCAAGTTGCGGCGGACAGCCTGATTGAAGGCCTTGGTCGGGACGCCGTAGAGCTTGGCGAGGTCGGCATCGAGGATCACGCGCTCGCCGCGGATGGTGTGGATGACGCTTTCGACGGACGGAACGGTAGCGGGAGATTTGCGAACGGGCGACATGGTGTTTGGCGGCCCGCGACGCGAACGATGCAGAAATCAGCCGCAGGGTCGAGCCGGCGGTGCGGTCACAAATTGTGGCCGCATTCGCGGCGATCAGCGCCCGGCATTAATATATGCGATCTGACCCCAAACTCGGCCCTTAAACCGGGCCCTTAGCGTCGGCTACATTATTTATACATCTCCGTCGGTAAGCTTATCCAATTTACATCCCAAGTTGTCTTCCAAATAGGAAATGAATCGCTCCTCCCGAACAATCACCGCTTGGAATACATGATTTCTCTGTTGCCGGAGCAGGAAATCAAGCTGCGGATGAACTTCGAATGGCGGCATGCCGATTGGTGAGACACGATCGAGCGATGTAGCGAGAATAATAATATCCGGCCTACCTCCGAAAACAGCACCGGCTCGCTCAACTGCAGAGTCAAGTAACTCGGGATCGACTGAAGGCTCTCCAATCCAATTGATCATCTTGCCGGACAAGTTGCACTTCGGGCGTTCATCAATGACAATGTCTTTCCGGGTTATCGGGAGGGATTCATTGCTAATTGCAGCAGGCGGAATGGCGGTAAAGAATAAGTCTTCAGTGATGATCCGGATCGGCTTCTTGCGTGCGCGAAATGTCAGAGCGCGTTCAACTTTGTAACCAAAGTTACCAAATTTCCACATTGGTTCAGGAATTGAGCCGACGACCACATAGTCCGTCTGCGTCGTCGTGGATTCTTCAATCTGAACGCCCAAATGGATTGCCAAAACCTCTACCTTGTCTCTGCCAAATTTAAACTGACCCGAAAATACGAATCTCGCTCCACTGATTGAGATGCTTTTTGGATCTAATTCATCAAAAGTCAGCACACTTGATTCGCCGAGATGCGCGAGACCGCGCATTATTTCTACAGGATCATAATCAGGCCCTCTCGATGAGGCAATCACGCCATAAATACTTCGCTTTATGGTTTCCAAATTGGCGCCGCTCATTTCGTCTGGGAGCGCAAGTATTTTATCGATTTTCTGGCGATGTTTTGCGAGCAGAGGATTGCGCACGAGCGCCGGTTGATTTCTCAGTAGTTGTAGAAAGGCGCGGGCAGCGTCGGGTTTCACGCCCTCGACGTTAAGTCCAGTGCACACACCGAGTAGAAATGCCGATTCAGAATCGACGGGTATATTAATGGCCATTTGAGATAAGCGAAGTTGTGCGATAGGCGATCTGATGGCGGACTTGATTTTCTGCACCATGCATGGTGCGCTTCAGGAGATGGCAATGCAACTCACGTCGGCACTTCGTCCATTTCCGATCTCGTGACAAGCCCGCCCGACAATCCATAGCGCTCGGTTGCCCCTCTTATTGTTGTTAGCAACCAATCCGGCGTATTTGGCGCAACGCGAACACCCTTGATTAGGCTCTTAAGTTTTACCGGAACGTCGATGCCACCACTCTTATGCGTTACATCGAAAACGATTTTCTCAGTTGGACCCTCTTTGAGCGATGGTGGAATATCCCAGATTAGCAGCCTCACTTCTCGTTCAGCTTCGAAGCCCTTCCTTTTGCGTAGGAACGCTGCGAAATTGTTTCCGGCGGGGATACGGTCCCGCTGATAGTTGATATATTTTATCCTTCCGCAGTAGATATTAGGTGTCTCGGCGCCTTCTATCGCAGCCGTTAATCCATCAACGTCAGTGATGACAGCGAGGTTATAGCCGCCGCTACCATACGTGCGCCACATCGCGAGTGATTCGTAGTCACTCTCGTGCCAGCAATTCACAAACATGGTTAACTTCCAATGCCGAGCGAACAGAATAGACCTAGTGCCACTTTTGTTGCCGAGGCTCTTTTCAAAATTATTAAGCCACTCTTTTGTAGGAGCAGATATTTCTCCCTCCCATTGATCATCAAACTTATCAACACGCGTAAAATGTAGCTTGCTGCTCTGAAGGAGAGCCAAGTATTTCGCCAAATCAGTGTAACGCCAAAGTGGTTGTGTCCCCTCCGGGGTTTCGAATGTTGGATGTCGCTCAATCATCGAATTTAGTCCGCCGTTTTACTTAAGATCCGACGAACTGGGTCATGAATTGGTGCACGGGCATCGACTCCAGCTTCGAGCGGTCGGTGAAGAGGGCCATGAGCGACGCGGCTTTGGCGGCGCCGTAATGGGCGGTGAAGGCGGCGTGGGCTTTCTCGGCGAGGACGGGGATGCCTTCGGCGCGGCGGCGGCGGTGGCCGATGGGATACTCGACGACGATCTTGTCCGACTTTGAGCCGTCCTTGAAGAAGACCTGCACGGCGTTGGCAATGGAGCGTTTTTCCGGGTCGAGGTAGTCCTTCGAGTAGGATTTGTCCTCGGCGACCGTCATCTTCGCGCGCAAGGCATCGATGCGCGGATCGGCGGCGACCTTGTCCTCGTAGTGGTCGGCGGTGAGCGCGCCGAAGATCATCCCGATGGCCGTCATGTATTGGAGGCAGTGGTCGCGGTCGGCGGGATTGTTGAGTGGGCCGGACTTGTCGATGATGCGGATGGCCGACTCGTGCGTGGTCAGCTCGACGCGCTCGATCGAGTCGAGGCGGTCCTGTACGAGGGGATGGAGTTTCATCGCGCACTCGACGGCGGTCTGCGCGTGAAATTCGGCGGGGTAGGAAATTTTAAACAAGACCTGCTCCATCACGTAGCTGCCGAGCGGGCGGGCGAGCTTGAGGCTGTTGCCCTTAAAGGAGACGTCCTGGAAGCCCCAGGTCTTGGCGGTGAGCACGGAAGGGTAGCCCATCTCGCCAGTCAGAGCGATGAGCGCGAGGCGGACGGCGCGGCTGGTGGCGTCGCCGGCGGCCCAGGACTTGCGCGAGCCGGTGTTGGGCGCGTGGCGGTAGGTGCGCAGCGCGGAGCCGTCGAGCCACGCGTGGGAGATGGCGTTGATGACCTGCTCGCGCGTGCCGCCGAGCAACGCGGCGGTGACGGCGGTGGACGCGACGCGGACAAGGAGGACGTGGTCGAGCCCGACGCGGTTGAAGGAGTTCTCAAGGGCGAGCACGCCTTGGATTTCGTGGGCCTTCACCATCGCGGTGAGAACGTCCTTCATCGTGAGCTGGGCGTGGGCGGGACGTGAAGGCGCGCCGGGGGCGGAGATCTGCTGCTGGCCGTAGGCAGCGATCGGCGTATGGAAGGCCGCTGGCGTGTGACCGGCGGCTTGCTGGCGCGAGAGCCAGTCGGCGGTGGCGAGGATGGCGCCGAGGTTGTCGGACGGGTGGCCCCATTCGGCGGCGAGCCAGGTGTCGTTGAAGTCGAGCCAGCGGACGATGGTGCCGATGTTGAAGGCGCCCTGGACGGGATCGAGTTCGTAGCTGGTGC
Source organism: Lacunisphaera sp. (assembly GCA_029945445.1). GTDB lineage: Bacteria > Verrucomicrobiota > Verrucomicrobiia > Opitutales > Opitutaceae > Lacunisphaera. The sequence continues at coordinate 128,548 of JAQSCO010000014.1, forward strand.
CGGGGACGCGCGCGCCGTCCTTGATCGAGGTGCCGGGGACGACGGGCCCGAGGAGCTTGGTGCAGGCCGGGTAGGCGAGGGCCATGATGCCGCACGCGAGCGTGTCGGCGAGGCACCAGCGCGCGGTGTCGTAGGCCTCGTCGCTCGTGAGCTTCGCGCTGAGGGCGTAGTCGGCGAGGGCGGTGAGGAGCTGGTCGGGGGCGGGGCGGACGTTGCTGATATGAGAAGGCATTTTAGTTAACCACGAGGGCACGAAGTGAAGCCAAGGAAATTAAACCCGAAATCCCTCGAGTCTTCATCGGGAAAAATCAGGCGCGTTGATCAAGCGGTGGGAAGGGCCGGGCATCCGGGCCGGTGTAGTTGGCGCCGGGGCGGATGATCTTGCCGTCGACGCGCTGCTCGATGATGTGCGCGGCCCAGCCGGCGGTGCGGGCGATGACGAAGAGCGGCGTGAACATCGCGGTCGGCACGCCCATCTCGTGGTAGGCCACGGCACTGAACCAATCGAGGTTGGGGAACATCTTTTTCTCGGCCCACATCAGCGTCTCGATGCGCGCGGCGATGTGGAACAGGTTCAGGTTGCCCGTCTCGGTGCAAAGGGCGCGCGCGATCTCCTTGATGATGGCGTTGCGCGGATCGGAGATGGTGTAGACGGGATGGCCGAAGCCGATGACGATTTCCTTGCGGCCGAGGCGGTCGCGGATGTCGGCCTCGGCCTCGTCGGGCGTGCGGTAGCGCTGCTGGATCTCGTAGGCGACCTCGTTGGCGCCGCCGTGCTTGGGGCCGCGGAGCGCGCCGATGGCGCCGGTGATGGCCGAGTGGAAATCCGTGGCGGTGCCGGCGATGACGCGCGCGGCGAAGGTCGAGGCGTTGAACTCATGTTCGGCGTAGAGGATCAGCGAGCGGTCGAGCGCGCGGACGTGCGAGGCGGCCGGCGGCCGCTGGTGCAGCAGGTGAAGGAAATGCGCGGCGATGGTCGGGTCGGCCGTCTCGAGCAGGATGCGTTTGCCGTGGCGGGCGAAGTGATGCCAGTAGAGCAGCATCGAGGGGAAGCAGGCGAGGAGGCGGTCGGCGATCTCGCGCGCGCCCGGGACGGACGCGGCGCCGGCGCCGGACGACGGGAGTTTCTCGTGCTCGAGGTTGCCGAGCATCGAGCAGCCCGTGCGCAGGACGTCCATCGGGTGCGCGGTGGCGGGGATCTGCTCCAGCACGGCGCGGAGCGGGACGGGCAGGCCGCGGAGTTTCTTGAGTTTCTCGCGGTAGGCGGCGAGTTCGGCGGCGTTGGGCAGGCGCTCGTGGATGAGCAGGTAGGCGACCTCCTCGTAAGTGGCGTGGGTTGCGATCTCGGCAATGTCGTAGCCGCGGTAATGGAGGTCGTTGCCGGTGTGGCCGACGGTGCAGATGGCGGTGTTGCCCGCGACGACGCCGGAGAGGGTGACGGATTTCTTGGGCTTGAACCCGGGGGCCGGGGCGGAGTCGTGGCTCATGGGCGTAACGGTGGGGGATTACTGCGGCGGCGTGTAGCCGAGCGTGTCGTAGAGGTCGGCGCGGGTCTGCATCTTGGCGACGACGGATTTCTGCGAGCCGTCCTGGTGGATGGCCTGATAAACCTCGCGCGAGGCGGCGGCGGCGGCGCGGGAGGCGGAAAGCGGATAGAGCGCCAGCGCGATGCCGGCGGCGCGGAGATCGGCGAGGGTGAAGTAGGGTGTCTGGCCGAACTCGGTGAGATTCGCGAGGACCGGAACGGGCACCGCGGCGGCGAACGCGCGGTAGTCGTCGAGCCTGGGCAGCGCCTCGGCGAAGATCATGTCGGCGCCGGCGGCCACGTAGGCCTGGGCGCGGGCGATGGCGGCGGGCACGCCCTCGTTGGCGGCGGCGTCGGTGCGGGCCATGACGACAAAGTCGCGGCCGGGTTTGCCCGAGACGGCGGACTGCACGCGCGCGACCATCTCGGCGGTGGGCACGAGGTGCTTGCCGGGCAGGTGGCCGCAGAGCTTGGCGGGAACCTGGTCCTCAAGGTGGACCGCGGCGGCGCCGGCGGCGGCCATTTCGCGGACGGCGGTCGCGGGATCGTCCCAACCGGTGTCGATGTCGACGAGGAGCGGCAGGCCGACCCGGCGCGTGATCCGGCGGACGTCGATCAGGACGTCGGCGAGTTCGGTCTGGCCGGTGTCGGGCAGGCCGTAGGAGTGGTTGGCGACGCCGGCGCCGGAAACGTAGAGGGCGCGGAAGCCCGCGCGTTCCGCGAGCAAGGCGGCATAGGCGTTGATGGTGCCGGCGAGCTGCAGCGGTTTTTCAGCGGCGAGGGCGGCGCGGAATTTCTGGCCGGGGGTCATGGGCAAAGGGGCGGGGAAATTGAAGTGGAAAGGGCGGCACCCGCCTGCGCAAGGCCGGGGAACAACAAAGCGGGCTTTGCCGGCTTCTGCAATCCCTAGGGAGGGCCGGCGGGAGCGGGGGCGGCCGGCGGGTGGGGCAGGGTGGCGGCCAACTCCTGCGGGATGGCGATCTCGAGGGCCTCGGCGCGAGCCGACAGCAACGGGACATAATGGGCGCGCCGATAAAAATCATCGACCGCCTCCCACCGGGCGTTGAGCAGGAAGATCAGCGGGCGGGTGCGCTGAATATTGTCCCAGCGGTTCTGGTTCTGCGCGTGGTCCGCCAGGCCCCGCCACGTGACGAAGTAGGGCGACGGGTTGGTGTGATTGCGGGTGAAGCAGAGATACATGGCGTCGTCGCCGATCAGGGCGCTGGGGAGATCGGGCGCCACTTGCAAGACCGGCTGCAGGGCAGCCACGATCCGGCCGATGCTGCGCGCCTGTTCCGGCGCGACCCGCATGCCGCGCAGGACGGCGGGAGCCGTGAGGGTCACGAGGGGCTGGCTCAGACATTGGGTGGCAGACTGGATCTTCAGCTGGACGGCGGGAAGAAAAGCCGCCGACAGCACCAGCGCGACGACCGGGATCGGCCAACCGACCCAGCGCCAGAAAACATAGGTGAACAATCCGAAGGCGGGCGCGAGGGACCACAGAATATGCCACGAATCCGGCACGGGATAATATTGCAGCAATGACCCGAGGGACAATGCGGTCAGGGCGGCGATGGAGTAATATTCCGCGCTCTTCGGCCGGGCCCGGCTGGTCGCCGCGATGGTTACGCTGATGAGGGCTTGCAGGAGGACGAGCAGCGGGAGCGCGGCGGTCCACCCGCCGTCGCGCAAAGCCAGGAGGGGGAGAACCCGGTCGTGCTGCCACGTGAGCACCGCGATCAGGCAAAGATAATACACGAGCAAGCCGCGCGGGGAAAAGTCAGGCCGGAACCGTTTCACCAAGCCGGGGGCGGCGGCGGAGAGCAGGAGCAGCAGCAGCCAGGCACCCGCAACCGGATGCACGAAAACACGACCGAAGGACCACAGGTTTTCATTCACGGCCCCGAGCATCCATTTGCGCGGCCAGACAATATTCTGATACCACCACTCCGGCAGGGCGCCGGAGATCGCAATGTGGCCGAGGAAGAGCGCATGCACGGCCGCCAAGCCGCCGATAAGCGCGAACAGGATCGAGCGCCGGGACCGGCCGGCCGGAGTCCAGTTGGTCCAGTGCAGGGCCAGCCAGAGCGCCGCCACGCAACCGGTCATGATCACCCCGACAGGCTGGCGACACCAAAAGGTGCAGGCACAGGCGGCGCCCAGAATCAGTCCCCATCGCCGCGGCTGCTCTCCCCGGATGACTTGGAACGAGGCGTACAGCCCGATGCCTTGAAACATCAGGGCGAAAACGGACGACCAGGGGGACAGCATCCAGAACTGGTCGAGCCAGTTTTTTTCGTAGGCCGGAATGAACAGGATCAGCAGGCCGCAGGATAGCACGGTGAGCGACCGGGGCAGGACCAGGCGCCACGCGGCATAAAGGAAGAACAAAGTCACCGCGTAGGCCGCGACCATCAGGAACCGGATCGCCAGCAGGCTGGGGTGGAGCCAAAGCGCCGCCACCTGCAGGTAGCAGGACAACGCGCCATATTGCATGAAGGTGTCCCGGAACAGGACCTGGCCCGACAAAACATCCAAGGCCGGCTTCAGCATGATGCCATCGTGGTGCAGATCGACGCCCAGCCGGGCAAAGGGAACCAGCCAGGCCGCCAGGCCGGCGGAAAGCAAACCGGCGAGCAGGGCATCGAGCCTACTCATGCGTGCCACGGGATGGGCGCGGTTGCTGGATGTGGTGGCGCATGGGCGGGTGGTGGTGGGGCGGTCATGGTGCCCGGGGTGGGACTCGAACCCACACTCCTTTTCAGGTCACGGATTTTAAGTCCGATGCGTATGCCAATTCCGCCACCCGGGCGAGGTTTGGGATTGCCGAATAAGGATTGCGGAATGAAGTGGGACGCGTGGCAAGAGAGTTCCAAGCACCCCTCAACAGATTCGCCGCGGGCGGCCGGGCCGCGCCCTGCGCATGAAGATTGGTTTTTTGGGCGGCAGTTTTGACCCGGTGCACTTCGGGCACCTCATTGCGGCGCAGGACGTGCTGGAAGAGTTCCATTTGGACCGGCTGCTTCTGGTGCCCGCGGCCCAGGCCCCCCTCAAGCCGAGCGACATCCAGTCGACCACGGAGGATAGGCTCATGATGCTGCAGTCGGCGATCGAGTGGGACCGGCGCCTGGAAATCTCGGATTACGAACTGAAAAAGGGCGGCATCAGCTATACCATCGACTCGGTGCGGCATTTCCGGGCGCAGTTCCCGCGCGATGAGCTGTTTTGGATCATCGGGGGCGACCAGCTGCCGCTGTTGCACAGGTGGAAGGAGATCGGCGAGCTGGTAAAGTTGATCGAGTTCATCTTCCTGGAGCGGCCGAAGCACCCGACCAAGCCCCATGTGGAGATTGACGGGCTGCGCCTGCACCGGTGCGACGGGCATTTGATCGAGATCAGTTCCAGCGAACTGCGGCAACGGGTGCTGCACGGCCGGTCGCTCCACTATTTCTGTCCGCAGAAAGTTATCGCCTATATTGAGGGCAGGAAGCTGTATCACTGATACTGATGAAAGCCAAAGTGCCCAAGAAAACCACTCGGCCTGCCACCAGCAAGGCGAAGCCCTCCACCCGCCTGCTCAAGCTCATCGTGGGGGCACTCGACGCCAAAAAAGCGGAGGATTTGCGCGTGCTCGATGTCAGCAAGCAGTCCAGCATCACTGACTATCTCGTGCTGGCGACTGGCAGCTCGGAACCGCACCTCAGGGCTTTGCGGATCGAGTTGGAGCGGGTGTTGGACGGAGAAAAGGCCCGAATTCTCGGGGTAGACACCAGCAAGGGCAGCGGTTGGACCGTGGTGGATGCCTTTGAGATTATGATCCATGTCTTTACTCCTGAAAATAGAGGAAAATATCGCATGGAATTGCTCTGGAAGGATGCGACGGAACTTCCTTTGGCCAAGTTGCTTAGATTGAAATAACCCCGCTGTTTACCCCCCCCCCCCCCCCGGTGGTCAGCCGTAGCGGTCTTTCACATTTATTTAATGGAGTGTTTCCTTGCGGTCACCGCCAACCCGCCGTCTGATGCGCCCTGCTCACAAGAGCAGTAAATAATAATAAACAACTAAACCCAGATAAAATATGAATACACGTTCCAACAAGGGCTTCACGCTCGTCGAAATCATGATCGTCGTGGTCATCATCGGCCTTCTGGCCGCCATGGCCATTCCCGCCTTCCAAAAGGTCCGCCAGTCCTCGCAGGACAAAGCGGTGCTGAACAACTCCCGCCAGCTGTCGGCGGCCGCTGACCAGTATTACCTGGAGAACGGCGTCTCCACGGTGGCCTCCGCCGACCTCGTCGGTGCGACCAACTATGTGAAGGTCGTCAACACGGTGGCCTCCGAGACCTACCCGACGAATCTCACCCAGGGCATCACCATCACGATCGCCGGCATTGCTGGCGTGCGCACGGTGACCTATTCGCCCTAACCTGAGTTAGGCTAAGTTTCGAACCAAGGCCGCCCCCGCAAGGTGGGCGGCCTTTTTCTTGGGCGGTTCACCGGTAGGGCGGCTTTGGCAAGGCCTGGCAAACCGGTGCGATTGCGAGAAGCGGATGATCGCACGAACCGCGATAGACTGAAACAGAGCTTTTGTTTTTTCAGCGAGACGTCCATCTTTCAGGCCCCAGCTTTAACCCAAGCCGGTCGGCTGCTTAAACCATGGATCGTCGCCTTGTTTTGCTCCTCCTGAATGCGGCCTTGGCCGTGATTTTGGGTTTTTTCACGCTTACGCCCGAACAGTCGCTGCAAGCCGTCATCCAAGGCGGTTACTGGGCCATGCTGCTGTTGACGGTGCTTTTCGGCTGGTCCTTGTTCAAGGTCGGCCGCGCGGCGCTGGCCGGCGGAATTGACTGGCGAAACAGGCCGCGCTGGCCGGTCGCTTTGATCATCGCTTGCGGCTTGCTGCTGCTCGTCCACGAGACCTACGGGTTCAAGATCCTGATGGATGAAGTCATGCTGCTCGGGACTTCGATGAACATGCACATCGACAAGACCGTCCTTGTGCCCATGCGCGGCAACGACATCCAGGGGGCATTCCAGCTGCTGGCCGGCCAGCTGGACAAGCGGCCGCTGTTCCAGCCGTTCCTGGTCTCGGTGCTGCACGACCTGACGGGCTACCGGCCGGAAAATGTGTTCGTCCTCAACACCGCGCTTACCTTCGTGCTGCTCGCGCTGTCCTACGTGACGGGTTGCCGGATCGGCGGGCGCGGGGCCGGCGCAATCGCCGTGCTCCTGCTCACGAGCCTGCCGTTGCTGGCGCAGAATGCCACCGGCGGCGGCTTCGAGCTGCTCAACCTCGTGATGATCCTCGCGACCCTCTTGCTGGGCATGCGCTACCTGGAAAGGCGCGACGGAGATTCGCTCGAGGCTTTTGGCCTGGCGGGCATCCTGCTCGCCCAGACGCGCTATGAGTCCGTGCTTTACCTGCTGCCTGTGGGCCTGACGGTGCTGTGGATCTGGTGGAATGAGCGGCGGCCCACGCTCACGTGGGTGGTGGTCGCGATGCCCCTCATGCTGCTGCCGTATGCGCTGCACAACAAGGTATTCAGCGTGCGCACGTCCGCCTGGGAGATGGCCAGCCAGCCGGGCTACGACAAGCCGTTCTCCCTGTCCTTCATTCCCGACAACATCGCGCACGACCTGAACTTCTTCTTCAACACCACGGGCGAGCACTCGAACTCGCTCGTGCTTTCCATCCTCGGGTTCCTTGCCCTGCCGTTCTTCGTGCTCTGGACGGTCAAGACGCTCCGCAGCCTGCGTACCGCGACGCCGGCGCACGCGGGGCTGGCGATCTTCGCCCTCGGCTTCGCCGCGCACACGCTGCTGCTGCTGTGTTATTTTTGGGGGCGGTTCGACGATCCCGTGATCCGGCGCCTCAGCCTGCCGCTCAACCTGACGCTGGCGCTGGCGGTCGTCACGGTCGCCACCGAATTCAGCTGGCAGGGCCGCATCTGGCGCGTCCTCGCCGTGCTGGTTGGCGTCGGATTTTTCGCGCACTCGCTGCCAGCCATGGCGCGGCATGACTACTCGCTCGATTACTATGTCGGGCGCGAGATGGAGTGGCGGCGGGAGTTCATCGCGGCCCACCCCGAGCGCGATTACCTTTTCATCGACAACAACTCCATCATCTGGATCACGCATGAGGTCTCAAGCACACCGGTGCTGCAGGCCCTCGAGCACAAGGAGAACATCATTTTCAACCTGCGCAACCGCACCTTCACGGCCATCTATGTCTTCCAGCGGTTTCTGGTGGAGCCGGATTCGGGCCATCTGACATTGCCGGTCGAGGATGATCTGGGCGCCGACTACCAGCTGGAAACTGTGTGGGAGCGGCGCTTCACGCCCCTGACCGTCAGTCGCATCAGCCGTGTCCTCACGGTCCGCGAGGGCCCCACCGCGCGCCCGGTGGCGGCGCCCAAGCCGCTCGAAAGCCTGACCCCCGCCGAGCAGGAAAAAGCCCGCGAGCAATTCCTGCAGCGTTTCATCAAGCGACTGCCCTGATTGCTCCGGTGTCAGCAGGAATACCCCCGTGACCACCCCGGCCATTTTCCACCGCGCGGAATTCCGCCTCGCCGTGTTCGGCCTTGCGGCGGTGGCGGCGGTCTATTTCGGGTTCATCGGGCTGGAGGTTGAGACCGGCGGGATGCTGGTGAAGAAATTCGGCTATTACGTGATGCTGCTCACCTTCGCCGTGTGGGTGGCGAGCCTGTGGCGGCTCTGGTGCGAGCGCCGCCCGGGGGAGAGGCCCGGCCGGAACGAGCTTCTCGGGGCGGGCGTGGTGATCGCCCTCTGCAGTATCATGGCGGTGGGCGCCGAGCCGTTCCGCAGCAAGGTCCTCTTCGACGAGTTCGTGCTGCAATCGACGGCGTTCAACATGCATTTCTTCCGCGACACGGCGACGATGGTGCGCGGCTACGACATCCTCGGGGCCTTTCTCTCGCTCGACAACTACCTCGACAAGCGGCCCAACTTCTACCCGTTCCTGGTCTCGCTCGTGCACGACCTCACGGGTTACCGCCCGGCCAACGCCTACTGGCTGAACGCCGCGCTCTATCCCGTCACGCTCGGGTTGGCGTATTACTTGGGCCGGCGCCTGGCCGGCCGGTGGGGCGCACTGCTCACGGTGGTGCTGCTGGGCTCGCTGCCTTTGCTCGGGCAGAACGCCACGGGCTCCGGCATGGAGCTGCTTAACTTCTGCATGATTCTCGCGGTGGCCGCGTTGGGCGGGGCCTACCTGCGCCAGCCCGATGGTACCCGCCTCTCCGCGCTTGTGCTGGGCGCCATCCTGCTGGCCCAGTCCCGCTATGAGTCGGCCGTCTACGTGCTGCCCGTGGCGATCATCATCCTGATCGGGTGGTGGAAGCGGGGCGGGGTGGTCCTTTCTTGGCTGGCGATCCTGGCGCCGCTGCTGCTCATTCCCTGCGGCCTGCAAAACAAGGTGCTCAACAACACCAAGTGGATGTGGGAACTGCGCGCCGACCAGGAAGCCCGTTTCAGCACGAGCTACCTGGCGAAGAACCTCGAGAGCGCGGTGGACTTCCTCTTCAACACCACGCAGCGCTTCGCGAATTCACTCACGCTGACCGTGCTCGGCTTCCTCGCGCTAGGCTGGCTGCTGTGGCATTTGCTGCGCCGCCGCCCCGCGCTGCGCGCCATTCCCGGCGACCACCTCGCCTTGTTTCTGCTCGGGCTCGGCGCCGTCGCCAACACCGTGCTGATCATGTTCTATTACTGGTCGAGCTTCAACGACCCGATGGCCTCCCGCTTCGCGCTGCCGCTCCAGTTTGTTTTCGTCTTCGCCGTGGTCTGCGCCGGCGCCGCCCTCGCGCCGCGCTGGCGGGGCGTGCCGGCCCTGCTCGGGTGCGCCGCCCTGCTGGCGGTCGTGGCCGCCACGGGCCGCTATGCCCAGCCGCTCTACTCGCACACGGGCATTGACGAGATCGAGTGGGAAAAGCGCTTTGTCGCCGCCCGGCCGCCGGGTCCGCGGCTCATCATCACCAACAAGTCCACGCTGCCCTGGTTGTTGATCAAAACGCCGTCCATCCTCGTGGGCCGGGCCCGCCTCGTCGCCGACCGCGTGGAATACAACCTGCGGGAGTCCATGTTCACGGAGATCCTCGTGATGCAATCCTTCCGGCCCACCTCCGCTGACGGCGAGCACGCGATGCAGCCGGAGGACAAGCTGCCGAAGGGCTTCGAGCTTGAGCCTCTCGCCGAACGCCACTTCGGCACCAAGATCACCCGCATCAGCCGCCTGGTCGCGGTCACCCTGCCGCCGGCGGCGGAGAAACCGGCCGCCCCGGCGCTGCCATGAAATCCCGGCGGCTCAAACTCGCCTTGGTGGCGGCCCTGCTCGGCGTGTATGGCGGGCTCGGGATTTTCCCGGGCCTCATGCGCGGCTTCGGTGTGGGTGTGTCCGTGCTCTGGTTTCGCGACACGCACTCCATGCTGGCGGCCAGCGACGCGGCCCGGGAGGGCCGCGATCCCTTCGTGGACAACGTGTATGATGTCGGCGGGGAAAGGCATATTTATCCCGACTGGTGGTTCGCGCTCGGCCAGCTCGGCCTCAGTCGCAGCGACGCCTACTGGCTGGGCGCGCTCATCGTCGGGCTGTTCTGGTTGGCGGCGCTCGCGGTGATGCCGGTGCCCTCGTGGCGCGCGTTTGGGTGGCTCCTGGTGGTGTGCGCTTCGCCGCCATTCTGGCTCGTGGTCAACCGGGCCAACCCCGACCTGCTGGTGTTCGCGCTGCTGACGCCGGTGGTGCCGTGGCTGCTGCACCGCGAGCGGTGGGTCCGTCTGCTCGCCCCGGGTCCGGTGGCCCTGGGCACCGGCCTGAAGTTTTTCCCGCTGCTGGCGGGTGCGGCGCTGCTGCATCCCGCCGCCTCGCGCCGGGAAACCTGGCAGCGCTGGACGATCATCATGGCGTTGGGGCTGCTGCTCGCCTGGTCGCTGGAGGATGACGTGCAACGCTACCTCGCCGCCGGCTGGATTGGCCGGGGCCTGTTCACCTTCGGGGCGGCGGCCGTGGCGTTGCCCGGTGGCGGCGACCCGGATTCCTGGGTCAACGTCGGGCGGTTGGCCGGCGCGGTCCTGGTGGCCTGGGGTTTGGCGCGCGGTTCCGTCGGAGCCGCCGATGCCGCGCTCACGCCGCGCGAACGGCTCTACCAATTCATGGGCACCGCGGTGCTGGCGGGGATGTTTTTCCTGACCGTCGGTTATCTCTACAAAATAATCTTTGTCGTCTGGCTGCTGCCCGGATTGCTGGTCGCGGCGGCCACGCCGGGCGTGCCGGGCCGGCCGGCCCGCTTTGCACTGGGCTGCCTGGTCGCACTGGTGTGGATCGAGGGTTTGGCTTGTGCCTTGATTTCCTGCTGGCCGCACCTGACGGATGCCGCCGGGCAGGTGCTGATGCGGCGCACGGCCGGGATGATCAGCGGGTTGCTGGCCTGGGGCTTCATCGTGCCGCTGACGGTGGGCTTCGGCGCGCAGCTCCGGGCGTATGGGAAACAGTCACGGGAATCCGCCGCACCGCGGTCGGCCGGTGCGACCATCGCCGAATGACGCCCGGCGACAGCTCCTCGGCCGCCAACACCCCGCGCACGCTGCGCCAACTGCTGACGCCGGCGGTGCGGTTCTTCCTGCTGGTGCTGGCGGGCTGCTGCCTTTTCGCGCAGTTCCCCGGATTGCGGCGCAACCTCGGCATGGCGGAGAGCCGGACCTGGTTCCTGGATTCCTACGCGGTCCTCGCGTCCAGTGACGCGGTGCGCGCCGGCCTCGATCCCTTCCTGCCCAATCCACTCGATGTGTTCCAGCGGCCGCACAGCTATTCGCGCTGGTGGTTCCTGCTCGGCGATCTCGGCCTGACCCGGCAGGATAATTTTCTCGTCGGCGGGATCTGGGTGCTGCTGTTTTTCACGGCGGTGTTTGCGCTACTGCGTCCGCGCGGCTTCGCGGAGTCCGCCTGGTATGCCGCGCTCGTGTTGTCGCCTCCCGTGCTGCTGGCGGTGCTGCGGGCCAACAACGACCTGGTGATCTTCGCCCTGCTCGTGGCGGGCCTGCTGGCCGGAGCGGGCGCCAACCGCCGGACGGGGTGGTTTTCCGTGGCGCTGGTGCTCGCGACGGGGCTCAAATTCTATCCGCTCGTGGCCGGTGCCGCGCTGTTGCTGGTGCGTCCGTCGCGGCGGATGCTCGTGGCGGGCGGCCTGACCCTGCTCGCGGGCGGCCTGACCCTGGCCGCGGTTTGGCACGACATGCAGCGTGCGGTCGTGCCGTGGCCGGTCAGCATCCACACCCTGGGTGCCGGCGTCATCTTCCGGGATCTCGGTTGGGAAAAAGGCACGGGCCTCGCAGCAACCGTCATCATTCTCCCGCTGCTGGCGGCCTTGGGCTGGCAGCGCCGGTGGAGCATCAATCTGACGGGCACAGACGCGGACTTGGGTGAACGCATGGGTTTTGTCGCGGGCGCCACCGTGCTGCTGGCCTGCTTCGTGGCGGGCATCAGCCATTCCTACCGCTTGATTTTCGTCCTTCTGCTGGCGCCGTGGCTGTGGCGTCAGCGCAATTCCCTTCCCGGCCGGCTGCTCGCGGCGCTGCTGCTGGCGGTTCTCTGGCTCGACGGGGTTTTTTGCCTGGTCGTGAACCTGGTGATCATGCCGCGGTCGGAGGCGGCGGTGGACCACCTCCAGCGCACCTGGCATTTGTGGACCCAGCCGTTGCATTGGCTCGGCCTGGGCCTGCTGGCGGGGGCGCTGCTCGGTATGGCGTTGCAAACCTGGCGGGACTCGCGGCAGGTGGGGGGCAACCGATGAGCCAGCCGATGCCCATGCCACCGATCGCGCCCGATCGCCGTCCGGTCCTGCTCCTCGCGGCGCTCACCGTCCTTGGCTGGATGGCGTGCGCGGTCTGGCCGCGGGTGCTGTCGAAGCTCGGCATCACCGACTACGGCCAGTGGTTTCTCGATTCCTACGCGGTGCTCGCCTCCAACGACGCCGTGCGTGCCGGCCTCAGCCCCGACGCGGACAACCCGCTCGACCCGCTGCTGCGCAGCCACAAGTATTCGGATTGGTGGCTGGGGCTGCGCTGGCTCGGGCTGACGCGCGCGGAGAATTTTTTCGTGGGCCTGGCCTGGGTGGGAGCCTTTGCCGTGACAGCCTGGCAGACGCTGAAGCCGCGGAATTTCCGGGAGACCGCGCTCGCGGCCGCCCTGCTGCTGTCGCCGCCGGTGTTGCTGGGCGTCAACCGGGCGAACAACGACCTGGTCATTTTCGTGCTGCTGGCGCTCGCCGGCGTGGCCGCTGCCGGCACCACGTGGATGCGGCAAGCTCTGGCCTGGGGCGCACTGGCGCTGGCCACCGCTTTGAAATTTTATCCGGTCACGGCGGCGGCGGGTTTTTTCCTGGTCCGGCCGGTGCGGCGGATGCCCCTTGCGCTGCTGGGCGCCTTGCTCGCGGCGGGACTGGCCCTGACCAGCGTCTGGCCGCAAATGGGCCGCGGCGTCTTTCCGATCGCCACGGGTCTGCATACTTTGGGCGCCGCCTTGTTGTGGCGCGACCTCGGTTGGTCCGATGAAGCCGCGCGGTATGGCGGCCTGCTGGTGCTGGCCGTGGGCGCGGCGGTCCTGGTGCGCTGCCGGTGCACCACCGGCCTGGCGACCCGGGGCGCACTGAAGGAACGGCTGTCGGCGGCGCTGGGCGTGATCGTGCTGCTGGCCTGTTTTCTGGCCGGGGTGAGTTTTGTCTACCGCTGGATCTTCGCCTTGTGGATGGCGCTCTGGTTGTGGCGACGCGCGGGCGAGCCGACGGAAGACGGGCGCGCCCACCGGGCCTTTCGCGTCGGCGCCGGGCTGATGCTGTTTTGTTTCTGGGGCAACGGCATCCTCTGCCTGGTGGTCAACCTGCTGCTCCTGCCGATGGCGCAGGCGCGGCTGGATGCGCTGGTGATCGCGTGGCGGTGGGGGACGCAGTCGCTGCACTGGGTGCTGATGATCATGCTGGCCGGCTGGCTGCTTGAGGCCGCGATCGCCACTGGGACGGAATGGCGCGAGGCAACCCGGACGCGTCCGTCCACATGAACAAGCCCGCCACACCGGGTGCATCAGTCCTCCGCTCGCGATTGATCCTTTTGCTGGCGGTCCTGGTGCCGGCGGGATTCGCAGTCCTCACCGGCAACATCTGGGAGGACTTCTTCATTACTTTCCGCTGCAGCCTGAACTTGGTCCATGGCCACGGGTTGGTTTACGAAGCCGGGCGGACGGTGCACGCATTCACCTCGCCGATCGGCGTGCTGCTGCCCGCGGGGATCAGCTGGGTGCTGCGCACGGATGATCCGCAGGCGGTGCTGGCGGCTTTCCGGCTCATTGCCTGTCTCACGCTCGGCGGCGCGTGGGCCTTGGTGGCGGGACGGACGCAGGGGGTTGTGGCGCTGGCCTTGGCGGCCGCCTTCTGGCTGCTCGACGTCAAGCTCGCCGCCTACGCCACCAATGGCATGGAAACCGCCTTCCTGGTTTTTTTCGTCATGCTCGCGTGGCGCGCGTTGCTCGACCGGCGCGTCGGTCTTGCGGGACTGGCACTCGGCGGCCTGATGTGGACGCGACCGGATGGCTTTGTGTTCGTCGGCACGCTCCTCATCGCCGTCACGTTTTTTCCCGGTGAATCCCGCCTGGGCTGGCGGGACTGGGCGCGGACCATCGGGGTGGGTGCGGCGATCTATGCGCCCTGGATCCTGCTGGCGTGGTGGTATTATGGCTCGCCGGTGCCCAACACGATCCTGGCGAAAGGCGTGCAGATGTTCGATGTCGCGACCCTGAAGGCGGTGTTGCGCTATCCCTTCGCCTTCGTGTTCGGGCGCAACGTCGCGCATGAGGCGTTCCTGCCGCCGTATTATTTCTTCGGCGGCTGGCCGGGGCAGTTGTGGTGGCACGGCAAGTTGCTCGCGCTCGCCGCTGCGGCCGCGGCGCTCTGGCCCCGCTGCGCGCGGCCGGCCCGCGTGGCGGGTGCGGCGTTCGTGCTCGGGGGGCTCTACCTGACGGTCACGCCCGCCGCGCCGTGGTATTGTCCCGCCTGGCAGGTGCTGGCCTATGTGGCGGTGGGCGGCGGCGTAGCGGCCCTGTGGGACTGGCCCAGGCTGAGCCGGCCCGGACGTCTTGTGACCGGCGCGGTGGCCACGGGCCTGGTGCTGGTACAGGCTGGGATCTTTGTGAGTGTCAGCGCGCAGCTGCGCGTCCAACAACGCGTGATCGAGTGGGGCGTGCGCCGGGAGATCGGCCGGGAATTGCACCGCGCCGCCCGCGGGCCGCAGGACACGGTATTCCTCGAGTCGCTCGGCTACATCGGGTTTTATGCAGATCTCGCGATGCGCGACACGCCGGGATTGTGTGCGCCGGAGGTCGTGGCGCTGCGGCGAGCCGGTAACCGGTCGATGGGCGGATTGATCGCCGCCCTGCATCCCGACTGGGCGGTGCTGCGTGTCAGCGAGTATGCCGTGTTCACGCCGGCGGAACTGGCCTCCTTCCAACGCGACTACGGGCTGTGGGCGGTCCATGATGTGCGGTCGGAAGTGAACGCGATCGCCTGGCTGCCCGGGCGTGATTTCCTGTTGTTCGACGCCTACTATACCGTCTGGCGGCGGCAGCCGCCGGCCGCCCCATGATGCCCCTGCTCGCTACTTCCGGCCGGATACTGCTCGTGGCCGCCGGCCTGCTCCTCCCGGGTGCCGGGTGGGCGTTGGCCTGGCGGTGGCCGCTGCCTTGGCTCGCGGCGGGCATCATCTCCGCCCTGGCCGTGCTGACCGGCGTGGTCGGCGGCACGATGCTGGCGGTGCCGATAAACGCCTGGACCCTGGCGGCGTGGCTCGGCGCCGTTGCGCTCGCCGGGGCGTTTTTTTGGTGGCGGCGGAAAATTTTGAGCCCGCCGCCTGATCCCGTGCGCCACGAGTGGTGGCTGGCCTGGCCGGCGCTGCCGCTGGTGGTGGTCGCGATCTGCCGGGCCACGGCCCAGCCGCTGTCCGGGGCCGACGTGGATTTCCGCTGGAATTACCTGGCCACGCTCATCGTGGAGCATGGACATCTCGATTATTATCCGGCGGCCTCCGCCCCGGCCTTTGCGCAGTATTTCTGGGCCGATGGCATCGCGCCCCTGATCTCGGGCCAGTATGCGTGGACCTATCTCGCGGCCGGAAGCACGGACAAAATCTGGACGGCGATTCCCGTCCTCCTGCAGTTCGCCGCGCTGCTCGGGCTCCTGCACGGGCTCGGGAAATTATGGGGCGGGGACCGCGCCGGCTGGCTGGCCTGCGCGCTGGGCGGGGCGACGATGCTGCTGCAGTTTGCCTTTGGCCTCGGCCAGGAGACCGGCCTCACCGCGATCGGCGTGGGCGGACTCGTCTACTACCTCATGCGCTGGCAGCAAAGCCGCGGCGCGCACCTGCTCGTGCCGGCGGCGGCCAGCGCGGCCCTGGCCGCATGCGCCCGCGAGTATGGCCCGCTTTTCCTTCTGGCCGGCGCGGGCTGGGTCGCGCTGGCCGGTGGCCGGTGGCGGCAGATCCTCGGCTTCACGCTCGGGGCGGCAGCGCTGCCCGCGGTCTGGCATCTGCGCAACTGGGTGCTGACGGGCAATCCGCTTTACGCGCACGATGTCGCCGGGTTGTTCCCGCTCAATCCGGTCTTCCACGCCTGGATGCGGGACTACGTGGAGATCCACGGCCAGCAACTCCGGCAACTCTCCGGCTGGCGCGAGATCGGCCGGTTGCTGCTGCTCACGGCGGCTCCGGCACTGGGCGGCCTCCTGTGCGGGGCCGTGATTTTGCGCAACCGGCCGGGCTGGGCCGGCGGCCTCGCGCTGGCGGCGGCGGCGACGGTGGCTTGGGTGAGTTCGGTGCCGTTCACCGCGGGCGGTTTGTTTTACTCGATGCGCGTGCTCAGCCCGCTGCTGGTGCTCGGTTGCGCGTGGGGCGGCGCCACGCTGGCGCGGTGGGTGCCGGGCCGCGCGCATCTGGCCGGACTTCTGCTCGGCCTCGGCCTGTTCGGGGCGGACGCCGCGCTGCGCGCGTGGACGATCCCGCTCAACCCCTACACGATCCCGCCCCGCGAATGGCCGGACGCGGGCTACCAGTTGCAACGGGACTTTGACCGCAACGACCTGCCGTTCATCACGGAGGTGGCCCGGCGGGTGCCCGGCCGGGTGCTCTCGGAGTCGGCGGGCGTGCAACACGTCTTTCACGCGCACGGCCGGGAACTCGTGCCGCTCTGGAGCCCGGAAGTCGCGTTCCTCTTTGAGCCACACTTCAAGGGCGATGCCATCACCCGTCTGCGCGAGTTGGGCTTCACCCACCTGCTGCTCACCCGGGTCCAGTCCAGCGTCGATTTCCTCACGCATACCGGCGCGCTGTCGCGGCTGGCGGGCAGGATTCACTCCGTCACGGCGAACGACACCTTTATCCTGTTCGCGCTCGATGCCGCGCCCCCGGCCGGCGCCAAGCCCTAGTCCTTGCGCGCGAGCTGCTCGATGGCCGCCAGCCAGCGGCTGTAGGATCCGTTGAGCGCGGCGTCGACCTCCGCAGCCGTCAGCCGGTAGATGAAAAAGGAATACCCCACGACCGCGTCGGGTTGCCGCGCGCGCAGATAATGGCAGAGCCGGGCGAAGCGCAGCGCGTCGTAGCGCCGCCAGCGGTGCTCGAAAGCGTCCGCCGCGCCCAGCTCGTGGACCTCGCGCCAGGTGGCGGGATTCTGCCAGTAGGTGCGGAACAGGGGTTCGTCCGCGCGCAGCTGCTGGTATTCCTTTTCCGCGGCCGTCGTCCACGGGCCGCGCTCCGTGCCGTAGACCTCGGAAAGCATCGTGGCGCTGACGCAATACAGCCCGGGGCCGGGTTCATACCAAGGGTGGGCGAGCTTGAAGCCGTTCACGAAGGGCAGGGCCACGGCCTTGATGCCGTAATATTTCGGCTCTCCCGAGCCGAAGTAGGAGAGGAAGACGGGCTGCGTCGCAGAGCCGGCATTGTTTTCCCGCAGCCAGCGCGCGAGGCCCGGCAGATCCTGGCCCCAGTCAAGCGAGCTGTCCACGAGCAGCCGGTGGCCGTTTGCGGGGCCGCCCGCGAGGACGTTGAAAAACGCGAGATAATGCGGCGCGACCCCGGCGTTGGCCAGCAGCAGACCCGCGCCCAGCGCACCGAGCAGGCGCGGCCGCCACGCCCCGGTGAGCACACCCGGCGCCGCCAGTCCGCCGACGAGGATGAACAGCACCGGGTAGGTGGGGAGGATGTGCCGGTGGCCGATGTTCAGGTGGCTCGCGAGCGAGATCGCCCAATACACCCCGAACAACACCAGTAGCGGCGCCACGGCGGTCAGGTCGGCGGCGATCCGATGCGCCGGATTTTTCCAGCGTCGCAGCAGCGCCACCAGGCCGAGCGCCAGCGCCGCCAGCAGCGCCACGGTGGTCTTCCACCAGAACGCGAGCGGGAAGAAGCTCACCCAGCCGAAAACGCTGTATTCGCCGGCGAGGAACGCGTTGCGGGCCCGCGCGGACTGGATCACCCAGCTGTAGCCATAGAGAAAGGCCTCCGGCAGCAGGTGCCAGTCCCGGCACAATTGCACGACGCGGCCCTGCCATCCGATGTAGGGCAGCACGGCTGACCAGGGCACGGTGAAGTGATCCGCCGGGGGCACGCCCGCCGCAAACCCGCCATAGCGGAAACCGTAGAACAGCCAGATGACGAAAATCGCGGTGGCGCCATGCGCCGCTAGGGTGAGCGGCGCGAACTTCAGCCAGCGCGCGCGCTGGCCGGCCGGCGCACGCCCGATCCGCCACACGAGCAACAGGAGCATGATGGGCAGCAGCAGCACGGCGGAATATTTCGCCACGCACGCGAGGCCGAAGACCACGGCGCTCAGTGCGCCGGCCAGCCAGCTGGTTTCATGCAGGTGCCGCCAGAAAGTGGTGACCGCCGCCAGCAGGAAGAACACCGCGGCGATATCCGACGTCGCCAGCCCGGCATGCGCGATGATGTTGGGATCGAGCACATAGAAGATGAGCGCGAGAAATCCCGCGGCCACCCCGGCGATCCGCCGCGCCCACCAGAAGACCAGCAGCCCGGTGCCGAGCGATAAAAGCACCGTCATGGTGCGGGCGGCCATCAGCATGGGCCAGTGGTCGTGCGCGGTCTCGTAGAAAAACTGGTAGCCCACCACCGATCCTTCCGCGCTGCGCCAGTAGAGGTTGTCCTGCAGCTTGGGCGGCGGGACGTGCATCAGCCAGGCAGGCAGCGCGACCCAGCGCTGCGCCAGGTTGCCGTTCTCCGGCTGGATGCGGTAGTCGCCGTATTGGTTGTAGAAGTAGCCGCCGGTGACGTGGAGGATCTCGTCGGCTGTCACGCTCTCGCCCGCCGCCGCCCACAGGGCGAGGCACGCATGCAGCGCGAGCAACGCCGCGATGCCGGCGGCGAGCATCCAGCGGGGATGGTGGTCGGCGGTCGGCGTCATGCGGGGCGGATTCTCACGGCAAGGCGGCGCGGAGCTGCTCGCAAACGTAGTCGCACTGCGCGCGCGTCATCTCCGGGAACATCGGGAGTGAGAGGATGGATTTCGCGGCTTTCTCCGCACGCGGAAACGCGCCGGGCTGGTAGCCGAGCTCGGCGTAGGCCTGCTGCAGGTGGATCGGGATGGGATAATGGACGACGGTCTGCACGCCGGCGGCGAGCAGTTGCTGCGCGATGGTGTCGCGGTCGTGCGCCGGAAAGCGAACGACGAACAAATGGTAGACGTGCCGGCCGGCCCACGGGGCGAGCGCCGGCAGCACGACTCCGGCGCAGGCCTTCAGATTTTCGCGATACCAGCCGGCGACCCTGGCGCGAGCGTCGTTCCACGCGGCGAGATGGCGAAGCTTCACGCTGAGGATGGCGGCCTGGATCGTGTCGAGGCGGGAGTTGTAGCCCTTGATGTCATGATGGTATTTCACCACCGAACCCCAGCTGCGGAGCAGGCGGAGCTGGTGCGCGAGCTTTTCGTCGTTGGTCGTCACCGCGCCGGCGTCGCCGAATGCGCCGAGGTTTTTTCCGGGATAGAAGCTGAAGCCGGCCGCGACGCCGAGCGTGCCGCACGCGCGGCCGTCCCGGAGCGTGGCGCCGTGCGCCTGCGCGGCGTCCTCGATGAGATGCAGGCCGTGCCGCGTGCAGAGCTTCGTGATGGCGTCGATGTCGGCCGCCTGGCCGTAGAGATGAACCGGCAGGATCGCCTTCGTGCGCGGCGTGATGGCGGCGGCGATGGCGTCGACATCGATCAGATAGTCATCGAGCCGGCAGTCCACGAGCACGGGCTTGGCGCCGGCGTAGGAGACGGCCTCGGCAGAGGCGATGAAGCTGTTGGCGACGGTGATGACCTCGTCATCGCCCGTGATGTTGAGGCCGCGGCAGATGAACTGCAGCGCGTCGGTGCCCGATCCAAGGCCGACCGCATGCCTCGTGCCGACAAAGGCGGCGAAAGCCGCCTCGAACTCCGCGCACTCCTTGCCGTGGATGAAACCGCAGTGCTGCAGCACCTGGTCGATGACCGGATCGAGTTCCGGGCGGAGCTGCGCGGTCTGCAACGGCAGATCCTGAAAGGGAACTTTGAAAGGAGCGGACATGTTTCAGGCGCGGCGCTCGCGCCGCCACAGATTCCAGAAAGAAAAGAGTCCCGTCAAGGTGCGCCACATGACCTTGAGGCGCGAGGCCGAAGCCACGCCGCCGAGGCGGACCTTCATCCGCACGTCCACCTCCACGAAGGTCGCACCGAGGTCGCGCAGCCGCACCAGCGCCTCGACGAGCAGCGGGATGCCGCGCTGCGTGAGGGTGATCCTGGTGAACAGGCGGCGGCGGTAGGCGTGGATCCAGTTCACGTCGCGGAGCCGCAGGCCGAAGAGCCTGGCGACGAGCTGCGGGTAAAGCCACGCGTTGAAGCGCATCAGCGGGTTGTAGCCGAGCCGCTGCTGGCGGACGCCCACGATGACGTCCGCTTTTCCAAACTGATCCGTGTAAGGCGCGAGATCCGCGGGCTCAGCCGGCATGTCTGCCGGCCAGAGAATGAGGTAGTCCCCGGTCGCGCGGGCCGTGCCGGTGCGGAACGCGCCGCCGATGCCCTGATTCGCCTGATGCAGGGCGATGACGCCGGGCAGGTCGGACGCAAGCCGGTCCGCGATCTCCTTCGTGCGATCGCGGCTGCCGTCGTTGACGAGGATGATCTCAGCGGGCACGCGCAGGGCCGCGAGCGCGCCGTGCAGCTGGCGGACGCAGCCTTCGAGCAGCACCTCCTCGTTGTAGGCCGGCAGGACGACGCTGAGGGCGACCGGCGCGGCACTCATGCGCGCTTCTGCAACATCCGCGCCGGCACCCCGGCGACGGTGGCGCCCGCCGGCACGTCCTTCAGGACGACGGCGCCCGCGCCGATGGTGGCGCCTTCGCCGATCGTGATGCCGCCGAAGATCAGCGCGCCCGAGCCGATCGACGCGCCGCGTTTGACGGTGGTGCGCTCCAGCTGCCACGAACCCGCGAGGGTGGCCGCAATGGTGGGATGCCGGTCGTTGATGAACATGACGCCGTGCCCGACGAACACGTCGGCCTCGAGCGTGACGCCCGAGCAGATGAAGGTGTGACTCTGGATACGGCAGCGCGGGCCGATCGTGACGTCGCGCTGGATCTCGACGAAGGTCCCGATCATGGCGTCGTCGCCGATCGTGCAGCCGTAGAGGTTGACGAAGGCGTTGAGCCGCACGCGCTGGCCCAGCTTCACGTCGGGCGCGATGCGGACGAATTCGGGGTGCGCCTCGCTCATAAGCTGCCGACCTTGGCGGCGCGGCCGTGGTTCTTCAGCGATTCCATCGCGGCCTCGATGGCCAGCACGACGGCGAGGCCGAGCTTCGCGTCGGAGATGGGGGCCTGGCGCGAGCGGACGCTGGCGATGAACTCCCCGTCCTGCTTCTGCAGGGGCTCGGACATCTTCACCTTCGGGATCGTGATCTGGCCGTCGCGCAGGATCATCTGGAATTCGCCGAAGGAGGAATAGTGGTCGGCGGTCACCCCCTTGTCGTAGTAGCGGATGGGCTCGAGGTTGTTCATGTCGTCCCACACCGCCATCTTGTGGTCGCCGACGATGGTGAGCTGGCGGACCTTGCGCGGGTTGAGCCACGAGGTGTGCGCGTGGCAGACGATGTTGCCCGGGTAATAGAGCGTGAGAAAGCCGACATCCTCGATGCCAGCCTGCAGCACGCTGTTGCCGGTGGCCGAGACCTCGAGCGGCTGGGCGCCGAGCAGGAAGTTGAAGATGGAAATATCGTGGCTCGCGAGGTCGTAGATCGCGCCGACGTCCTGGCGGACCGGCCCGAGGTTCGTGCGCACGGCGTCCATGTAGTAGATGCGTCCGAGTTCGCCGCGGTCGAGGTCGGTCTTCAGGTGGAGGACGCCGGAATTATAGAGGAACACGTGGCCGACCATCAGGATGCGGCCGTGCTTGAGGGCGAGGCCGGCGAGTTCACGGCACTGGGCGGCGGTCTGGGCGAGGGGTTTTTCGCAGAGCACGTCCTTGCCGGCCTCGAGGGCGGCCTTCACGAGCGCGAAATGTGTGCCGGTCGGCGTGGCAACGACCACGGCGTCGATGTCGGCCGCCTGGGTGATCGCGGCGGCCTCGGTGGTGGTGGCGACGCCGCGCAGGAATTTCCGCGCCGCCGTCAGGCGGACTTCCGAACTGTCGCAGACCCGGACGACCTCAACGCCGTCCATCAGGCTGAAATTGCGCACGTGATTGGGGCCCCATTGGCCGAAGCCGATTACGCCGATACGCACGAGGGGGGCGGGACTGCTCATCATGCACAGTTTCTCCGTCGGGGGCGCGGGCTGTCGAGTGTGAAGTCCGGATGCCGGGATAACCTTGCCGGCTGTGCCGGCGCGGGCTGTCATGGGTGAAACACTTCCGTCCCGTGGTGAACGATTTATCCGCCGTCGCATTGTTGCTGGTGAATGCCCTCGTGGTGGCGGTGGCCGCCTGGTTGCTCGTGGCCGGGACGGTGGGCGAATGGCGCAGCTGCCTCGAGCCGGTGCTGGCGTGGGGCTTGGCGTGCATGGCCCTCGTGGCCGGCGCCGGCAGCCTGCTCGGGATTGTCGGCTGGCTGGGACCGGGAGGATTTTTCGCACTGCATGCGGCGATTCTAGCGGGGCTGGGCTGGTTACAGCGCGGGCGCTGGCCGGCCGCTCGTGAAGCGCTCGTAAATGTTTTCCAGGGGTGGCGGGAGTTTTTTTCCCGGCGGGATGCAGCGGCGATCCTGGGCGCGGTGAACCTGCTGGTCTGGCTCGGGCTGGCGGCGTTGGCGGCGCTGGCGCATCCGGTGGTCTATGATGCACTGACCTACCGGTTGTCGCGCATCGCGCTCTGGCTGCAGGACGGCCGCATCGCGCATTATGCCACGGATGACGCGCGCCTGAACTACATGCCCGTGGTGCCGGACCTGATGATGGCTTGGCTGCTGGATGTTTTTCCGGAGGGTTACCGGCTGACCGGACTCGCGCAGGCGGCCGGCGGTGCGCTGCTGCTGCTCGCGACGGCGGGGCTGGGCCGGCTGACGGGACTCGGCCGCGCCGCGGCACTGGGGGCCGCGGCGCTGTTGTTTGGCATGACCAATGTCGCGACGCAGTTCACCTCCGTGCACACCGATCTGTTCACGGCGGGGGTGCTGGCCGCGGCCATCTGCCTGTGGCTCGCCGCGCTGCGGCGCGGACAGGGCTCCCTCTGGGGCGGAGTCGGCGCGGGGCTGGCACTGGGCTCGAAGGGGACCGTCTTCTATTTCGCTCCTGGCGCGCTGCTGTGGGTCGTGGTGCTGGCGTGGTGGCATCCGCTCCCTTGGGCGGCCTGGCGCCGCACGCTCCTCGCGGGCCTGGTCGCGGTCGCGGTGTTCGCCGGCCCGGGCTTCTGGCGGAATGGGCGGAGCTACGGCGGCCTTCTCGGGCCCGCCGACATGGTGGAACTGCACCACGGCGGAAAAATTTCCGCGCGCGGGCACCTGGACAAGCTGCGGCTGAACCTCGCGACCTTCACGGCACAACTGTTCGATCCCAACGCCGAGCCGTGGTGGTGGCAAAAGGCGGCGAGCGCGGCCCAGCGGGCGTTGGCGGACCGCCTGCCCGCGGACGATCCCTACATCTTCCAGAATTTCTCCCGCCGGGAGTGGATGCACACCATTGCCGGGCTCACCAGTCCCGACGCCGATGTGGCCTCCTGCGGGCTGCTGCTCCCGCTGTTCTTTGCGGCGGGCCTCGCGACCGCGCTCGCGCGCCGCCGGGACGCGGCCGACGGGCTGGTGCTGCTGTGGGGCGGTGGCCTCGGGCTGTTCGTGCTTTGCCTGAACGGCATGGTGCAATGGCACCCCTATATTCTCCGCTTCCTGGCCCTGGGCGCGCCTTGGCTGGCGGTGGGGGCGGCGTGGTGGATGGAAAATCTGCCCCGCGGGCTGCGCCGCGCGGCGTGGGCCCTGGCCGCGCTCACAACCGTGGCCGCGTTCGGGCCGGCCGTGATGCGGACTTATCAATCCGGCTGGCCGGCCGTGG
This sequence comes from Lacunisphaera sp., assembly GCA_029945445.1. Classification (GTDB taxonomy): domain Bacteria; phylum Verrucomicrobiota; class Verrucomicrobiia; order Opitutales; family Opitutaceae; genus Lacunisphaera. Next base: position 152,627 of record JAQSCO010000014.1, read on the forward strand.
TGCAACCGGCGCGGGGCACCAGCTATTTTGTCTACGGGCAATGGCGGGCCTGGAGCGCGGGCCTGGAGCCGGCCGGATTGCCGCGCACGGTGGCGCTGCCCATTAACCGGCCGCTCGCGGCCTTCTGCCGGATTGAGGGCGGCGGTCCGGTGCGGTTGGCGCATGAGCCGGCGCGCACCTCCGGCACGGCGGAGGAATTTCTGCAAGGCCAGACGGGCTGGGTCATTGTTCAGGCCGACCGCTTTCTCGGGCGGGAGGGCCGCGTGCAGGGACGGACCTGGCTGTATTTCGGGCAGGACGGCCGCAGTCCCTACAGCCTCGCGGCCTACCGCCGGCTGGCGCCGGGCGAGGAACCGGAGGCGATGCTCTATCGCGCGCTGCGCACGGTCCAGCCGCACGGTGTCACCGATGATCTGCTCGTGCGGAGCTGGTCCGGCGTCGCGCGCCTGCGCCTGCGCAATGCCTCCGCCGCGGCGTGGAATTTCAGCGTGCTGGCCGCGGACGACCGGTCGGAGGGCCCGCTTGCGGCGGGCGAGACGCGCGAGGTAACCCTGCGGATTCCGGCGGAGCAGGTCGCCCAGGTGCTGGTGGTCCTGGCCCGGCCGGACCCGGCGACGGCCGCCGCGGCGCCCACGGTGGAGCTCCGGCCGTGAAGATTCCCGGGTGAGTTTGCCTTGCTGCACCCGGGGCCGTCATCTCACATGGGCGCGACACATGAATGCCAGTGAATATTCCAACCTGGACCGCGTGGAGCGCACGCACTGGTATTACGCCGGCAAGCGCGTGTTGGTGCGCGCCTGGATCGAGCGCGCCGCCGGGCTGACGCGCGCGAGCCTCCTGCTGGATTGCGGCGCGGGCACGGGGTTGTTCGCGGAAGGCATGCGCGATCACTGTGGCGTTCGCGTGCTCGATGACCACGCCGAGTCGCTCGCCATTTTACGGACCCGCTTCGCCGCCACGGAGATCATCGAGGGCACGGCGACGAAGATCCCACTGCCCGCGGCCGCGGTGGATTGCGTCACGGTGCTGGATGTCCTCGAGCACATCGAGGACCACCAGGCGGCCGTGCGCGAGATCCACCGGGTGCTGCGCCCGGGCGGCTGCGTGGTGGCGACGGTGCCGGCCATGATGACGCTGTGGGGTTACTGGGACACGGCGCTGCATCACTTCCGCCGGTATACGGCGCCGGAGCTGCAGGCGCTTTTTCCGGACGCGGACTGGGAGATGGTCCACCTCAACTACACCAACGTCGTCGTGTTCCCGGCCGTCTGGCTCGTGCGGCGCTGGCAACGCTGGCGCGATTCGGGCGCCAGCAGCCGGATGGAGGACAAGGTTCCGCCGGCCTGGCTGAACGGGTTTCTACAGCGGCTTTTTGTCCGCTTCGGCCTGATGCGCGGCGTGCGGTTTCCGTTCGGCGTGAGCCTGCTGCTCGTCGCACGGAAGCGGGTCAGTCCGTGAAGCGCGCCTCGGCGAGCACCGCGCCGCCGGCATCGCGCACGTAGATCACCGCGTTTTTCCGGTCGAACATCAGTTGCTGCGTCAGCGGCAGACTCAGGCGCACCACCGGCGGCAGCGGATGGTCCCAGGCGGAAACGATGGGAACGGTCACGGCGAGATCGCGCAGATCCAGCGCGGTGGCCGACAGCGAGCCGGTGGATTTGTCCCAGTGCGCGAGGATGGACGGGACCGGGTCGAGCGTCGCAAGCTCGATTCGGGCGATGCGGCCGCGGGCCGGCAGGGTGACGATGAGCTCCAGCTTGACGGGCGGTTCGCCGGGCCGCGGGTAGGCGAGTTGCAGCTGCTCGGCGGTGCCCAGCGGCACGATCACCCGGTCGCGCCGGACCCAGAACTCGTATTGCTCCAGGCTGAAGGCCCGGGCGAAATTTGCCAGCAGGTAGGTCTTGAGCGGGCTTTCGACGGAGAAGTTGTTTTCCGCGAGAAAATTCAGCAGGCCGCGCTGCACGATCAGCACGGGGTGTTCGCTGCGGTCGAGGGCGGCCGAGATTTCCTCCTGCTGGGCCTTGGTCAGCAGCGAGAACCAGTGCGTCGTGTTCGCCAGCGTGGGCGCGGGCAACCCGGTCCAGCCATGGAAGCTGTTCAGGCCGGGCAGGGTGAAAAGCATGTCGCCCTGAGCCGAGGCGTTCGCGGAGATCACCCGCAGGGTGCTGGCGAAATTCTCCGGCAGCCGCAGGTCGGCCGCGCCGGGCAACTGCAACGGCCGGCTCTCCGCGTAACGGTTCCAGCCGAGGGAGACCAGGCGCCCCGTGACGCCTACCGCCAAGCCCAGGGCCACGAGGCCCAGGATGGCGGCCAGGTCGGCGCGCCCGCGCGCCGCGATGAAGCGCTGCGTGTCGTGCAGCCCCAGCGCGAGCAACGGCACGATGAGAAAGGTGCCCCACGCCACCTGGCTGCCCGCGACGGGGAAGGCGTGCAGATATTGGAGGACCAGCAGCAGGCCGAGCCACGTCGTGGCACTCGGGATGTGGTTCGCCTTTCCGGCCGGGGCGAGACGTAGCGCGAAAATCCACGCCAGCGGCACGGCGAAGGACATCGTGAACTTGTAGGCGGAGAACGACAGGCACTCCAGGCACGCGAGACTATAGATGAGGATCAGTGCCAGACGCAGGGCGATGAGCAGCCAGTTCAAGCGCGGGCCGAGGCCGTTCCCGACCAGGGCGGCCAGCAGCAGCGAAACACCGCCCGCCAGCGCGGCGCCTGGCAGCCAGACTGGGGCAAAATGGTAGACGCCCGGATGACGCAGCGGGCCGAGCAGAACGCCCTCGAGCAGTTCGCGCAGCGGCGTGCCGCGCAGGCAGACGACGGCGACGATCACCGCGCCGAGCGACGCGAGCGCTCCCGCGCCCCACCACGCATCGCGCCAGGCAGTCAGCGGCTGGCGGTCGCGCCACGCGACGCCGAGCATGCCGAGGCTGGCGACGGCTGAGAGCTCCGCGAAATTCCGGCCCCAAACGCCGCCGAGCTGCGCCCGCATCAGGACGAGCGGCAGCAGGACCAACAGCGCCAGGCCGAGCAGCGTCAGCCGGCGCGCCGGTGCGGCCGGCTTCAGGTTCGCGGCGAACCAGACACCGGCGGCGGCGAGGAAAAAAACGCCGACGTTCACCTTGGTGAGCAGCAGCGCGGCGCCGACCAGCCCGGCGGTCACCGCGAGGCCACGCATCGACTGGCTTTCGATCTGCCGCGCGCCCAGCCACGCGGCGAGGGTGACCAAGGCGACGATCAGTCCGCCGGGGTGCATCGGCTCGCTCACCATGAGCCAGAGGTGGAAAAAAGTCAGCCCGAGCGCGAAGGCCGCCAGCGCGGCGTCGCGGGTCTGCCGCCACACGAGCTGCGCCGCGCCGCCCGCGGCGAGCAGCCAGCACCCGAGCGTGCAGAGCCGCCCGGTGGTGCTGGTGAATTCGTAGCCGAGCACGCGGTGGAGCGCGTCGTGCAGCACGTAGAAGAACGGGCCGTATTGGCTGTAGACCTTGGCGTAGAGTCCGCCGTGCGCGGAATAATTCGCCAGCGAGATGAGGACGTAGCCCTCGTCGTCGTAGGCCATGAACACCGTGAACAGCAGCCAGTAGCCGGTCACCGCCAGCAGCGCGGTGGCGGCGAACAGGGCGGGGAGGCTGAGCCGTCTAACCAAGGCCGGTCTTGCGTTTGATGAGGTAGGCCGGGCGCTTCTTCACCTCGTCGTACACGCGCGCCAGGTATTCGCCGAGCACCCCGATGCCGATCAGCTGCACGCCGCCGAGGAACAGCACCAGCGTGACCAGCGTGGTGAAGCCGGTCACCGCGATCTCGAGGCCAAGCAGGCGGCGGACGACATAGAAAGTGCCGAGCACGAAGCCAAAGCCGCTCACGATCAAACCGGTGTAGGTGAGCAGACGGAGCGGCAGGTAGGAAAAGCTGAACACCCCGTCGAAGGCGTAGCGCACCAGCCGCAGGAAGGTCTGCTGCGGCTGGCCGGCCGCGCGCTCCTGCCGGTCGTAGCTGATCTCCGCGGTGCGGAAGCCCACCCACGCGCGCAGGCCGGGGAAGAAGCGGTTGCGCTCCGGCATGGCGTTGAGCGCGTCGACCGCGGCGCGCGCCATCAGGCCGAACGTGCCGGTATTCGACTCGATCGGGTGGTCCGAGATGCGGCTGAAAAAACTGTGGAAGACGTCCATGCCGAGGCGGCGCGCGCCCGTCTCGACGCGCGACCGGCGCACGGCCAGCACGACCGCGGCGCCGGCCTGCCATGCCGCGACCAGTTCCGGGATGCATTCGGGCGGGTCCTGCAGGTCGGCGTCCATCGTGATGATCGCCTCGCCACTCGCGTGCGCGAGCCCGGCGGCGAGCGCGGCCTGGAAGCCGAAGTTGCGGCTGAACTCGATGAACGCGAAGCGCGGATCGCGCACGACGTGGGCGCGGATCAGCTGCACTGACCTGTCGCGGCTGCCGTCATCCACCAGCAGCGCGCCCCAGCGCACCGCGGGGTTCGCGTCGAACACCGCCGTCAGCCGCACGAGCAGCTCGGGCAGCACGAGCTCCTCGTTGAAGATCGGGACGACGACGGTGACGGCGGGCGCGCTCATTGGACGGCCCATTGAGCATGGCGGAATGCGCGATGGCGAAGTCAAAAAAGAGCTAGTTTATTTCGGCCAGTCGGCGGTCCGGCGGCGGAAGACGTAGAACTCGGCGTCGAACACCAGCCAGTTGCGCCCGGGCAGGAAATTGAGCGCGTCAATCTCCGCCCGCTGGTCCCAGTGGCCGACGCCTACGTAGGCGTTGAGGATGCCACTGTTGAGCAGGTTCTGGCTTTCGATCTCATACGGTCGCAGCACGAGCCAGTCGGGCTGCAGCGTCGTGATGATGCGGGCGTAGCCGCCGGGCCCGCTGCGCACGATGCGCGAGACTTCCGGCGCGCAGAGCCCGGGAAAATCGAGGATCTTCAGCTGGCTGTAATAGCCGATGTAGCCGATCGGCTCGAGGAAAACGCGGTCGGTGGGCCGGGCGTGTTCCTTCAGCCACAAGCCGATCTGCTGGCGGCCGCCTTCCTCGATGATCCGCTGTTGCTGCCGTGCGGCGTAGGTCTGGGCCACGGTCACGAGCAGGCACCCGCCGGCGATGATCGCGGCGAGGAGGCACAGGCCGCGGGCGCCCGCCGCCGGCAGCCGGTCCACCATCGCCCGGCCGCCGCCGGCGAGGGCCAGCGCCCCAAGCAAAGTCCAGGGCGCGAAATACCACGGGTAGGGCATGATTTGGTGGAAATAAATCCCGCCGAGCAGCACCGTGAGCGAAGCGGCGCGCGCCGGGCGTGGCACGAACGGCACCAGCCAGAGAAAGGCGGCGATGCGCGCCAGCACGCGACCCGCGATCAGCAAGGGCAGGGGCCAGCCGGTGGTCGTGGCGTAGATGGGCGTGAACAGTCCGTCGAGCGCCGTGTTCTGGACGAGAATGCCAAACGGTGCGGCCAGGATGCGGCCGATGTTCAGGCCGCCGGGCGTGAGCGCCGATTTTGCGATGATCGTCTGGGGCACGGGTGAGCCGTAGTATTGCCACGCCCACAAAATCCACGGCAGGTAAAGCGCGGCGCCGAGCAGCAGCGCGCCGCCAAGCCGCAGCCACCAGGTGCGCGCGCTGTCCACGGTGTCCGTCCGCGGGCGAAAAAGCCACCACGCGCCGGTCATCGCGCCGGCCAGCACAAAGGCGTCGGGTCGCGTCCACATGAGCCCGGCGTAAGCCAGCGCCAGCCCGCGCCAGCGCAGTCCGCCGGGGCGCGTCAGTTCGTGCCAGGTGAGGGCGGCGAAGAAAACCAGCAGCCCGGTTTCCATGCCGTTGGCGGAAAAGGCGACGACCTTGGCCTCGAACAGGCCGAGGCACAGGGCGAACCAGAGCGTGGTGCGTTTCCAGCCGTGGTCGCGCGCGTGGTTCGCCACCAGCAGGGCGGTGCCGGCGAGGGCGAGGGCGCTGACGATCCGGAGAAACCAGAGGGCGCCGCCGTCGCTGCCGGTGAACACATAGCCGAGCGCCGGCAGCAACACGCCGAGCGGCGAGGTGAAGGTGTGGACCGCCTCGCCGACCTGGTAGACGAGCCCGTGGCCCCCGGCCAGGTGCCGGCTGCTCCGGTAGGTGATGAAGTAGTCTTCCCATACCTCCCGGCTCGCGAGCGCGAACAACAGCGGGGCGGCCAGCGCGCCGAGGGCCGCCGCGGCCCACGTGCGGCGCCCGATGACGGGTGGCGGCACGGGCGGGACGGCGTTCATCGAAACAGGTTGTATTTCACGATGGCGTAGAGCGCCCGGAAGCCGTCGCGCCAGCCGATCTTCTTGCCCTCGGCGTAGGTGCGCCCGTAGTAGGAGATGCCGACCTCGTAGATGCGGCACTCCTTCAGCGCGGCGACCTTCGCCGTGATCTCCGGCTCGAAGCCGAAACGGTTTTCCTCGATCTTGATCTGCGCGAGCACCTCGCGGCGGAACAGCTTGTAGCAGGTTTCCATGTCCGTGAGGTTGATGCCGGTGAACATGTTCGAGAGCAGGGTGAGGAAGCGGTTGCCCACCATGTGCCAGAAATAGACCACGCGGTGCGCTTCGGCGCCCATGAACCGCGAGCCGAAGACCACGTCGGCCTTGCCGTCGAGGATCGGCTTGAGCAACCGCGGATATTCCTGCGGGTCGTATTCGAGGTCCGCGTCCTGCACGATGACGGCGTCGCCGGTCGCCGCGGCGAAACCCGTGCGCAACGCCGCGCCCTTGCCCTGGTTCACGTCGTGGTAGATGATCCGCGTGACCAGCGGCTCGATCTCGCCCTTCAGGATGTCGCGCGTGCCGTCGCTGGAGCAGTCGTCCACGACGATGATCTCCTTGTCCGCCACCGGCGCGGCGCGGACGGCGTCTACGATGCTGCGGATGGTTTTGCGCTCGTTGTAGCAGGGGATGACGATCGAAAGTTTCATGCGGGGATCGGCCGCCACGCTAGCGGCGCCCCCCGGCTAGGAAAGCCTTTTCAGCCCCGCGCCTCCGCCCTTGACGGCGGCGAAGCGCCCCCCGCATCGTGGGGCGTGGAAAACCGCCCGTCGCCGCTGAAACTCATCGCCTTGCTCGTCCTCGCGCTTGCCGGAGCCGGCGCGGGATTCTGGTGGTTAAAAATCCATGATTTCAGCGTACGCGTCTCGATCGACGAGGGCGTCAATCTGCTGCGCGACGCCGGGCCGCTGGTGTTCTTCACCGCCATGGCGGTGCTGCCGGCCGTCGGGGCGCCGATGAGTTTTTTCTACCTGACGGCGGGCTCGGCGTTCACCGCGCAGCTGGGCCTGGCCGGTGTGCTGGTCGGCGCAGGCCTGGCGATCGTCGTGAACCTGACGCTGACCTACTGGCTGGCGCGCTACGGCCTGCGGCCTTGGCTGGAGCGGATGATCAGCCGCTCCAAATATAAGATCCCCGTTGTGGCCGCGGAAGAACAGGCGGAAATCACGGTGCTGCTGCGCATCACCCCCGGCCCCCCGTATTTCCTGCAAAGCTATCTGCTCGGCCTCGCCGAAGTGCGCTTCGGCACCTACCTGTGGATCTCCTGGGTTATTTCCATCGTCTACGGCACTGGTTTCATCATCTTCGGTGACGCCATCCTGCACGGCAAGGGCAAGGTCGCCTTCCTTGGGCTGAGCATGCTCGTGGCGGTGGCCCTCGGCGTCCACCTGCTGCGCAAGCATTATGGCAAAAAAGGAACCTGAACTGCCGCTGGATGATGCCGGCCGCGTGCGGACCGTCACCGAGTTCACCCGCGAGGTGAAGGAACTCCTCGAGGGCGGCCTCCGCCCCGGCTGGGTCCGCGGCGAGGTCTCCAACCTCCGCGCGCAGGCCAGCGGCCATGTCTACTTTTCCCTGAAGGACGCCGGCGCGCAGCTGTCGTGCGTGCTCTTCCGCGGCGACGCCACGCGGCAGAGCGTGCAGTTGCGCGACGGCCTCGCGGTGCTGGCCTACGGCGAGGTCAGCGTCTACGAGGCGCGCGGCCAGTATCAGCTCGTCGTCCGCGCGCTCATCGAGCACGGCGCCGGCAAGCTCCAGGCGGAACTGGAAAAGCTCAAGCAGCGCCTCGCGGCCGAGGGCCTGTTCGAGGCGGCGCGCAAGAAACCCATCCCGCTGCTGCCGTCCACGGTCGGGTTCATCACGTCGCCCACCGGCGCGGCCGTGCAGGATTTCATCCGCATCCTCACGCGGCGCCACTGGACGGGCCGGCTCGTCGTGCTGCCGGCGAAGGTGCAGGGGGAGGGCGCCGCCGCCGAACTGGCCGCGCTGCTGCGGGTCGCCGCGGCGCTGGGCATTTTCGACCTGCTCGTCATCGGCCGCGGCGGCGGCAGCATCGAGGACCTCTGGGCCTTCAACGAGGAACCGCTCGTCCGCGCCGTCGCGGCGTGCCCGGTGCCGGTCATCTCCGCCGTCGGCCACGAGATCGACTACACGCTTTGCGATTTCGCGGCCGATGTCCGCGCCGAGACGCCCAGCGGCGCGGCCGAACTCATTTCCAGCAACTACCTGGCGTGCGTCGAGCGCGTGGACAACGCGGGCGGCAGCATGCAGGACATCATGGCGACCCGGGCCGAGCGCGCCCGGCAACGGCTCGACCACGCGCGCAGCCGGCTGCGCCTGCTGTCACCCGCCACCGCCATCGAGCAGAATTTCCTGCGGCTCGACGACCTCGGCAACCGTCTCGCCTCCGCCCTGCGCTCCGCCGTCCAGCTGCGGCGCGAGGCGCTCGGCACCGCGCGGGCCCGGCTCGCGGTGGTCTCGCCGCAAAAGCGCGTGGCGGCCGAGTCGCACCGGTTGCTCGCACTGTGGAAACGCCTCGAGTCGGCCAGCCCGCAGTCGGTGCTCAAGCGCGGCTACGCCATTGTGCGCGACGCCGCGGGCCGGCCGGTCCCGCGCGCGAAGGGCCTCAAGCCCGGCACGGCGCTGGTGAATGAATTCCACGACGGCCAGGTGCGTGTGCGCGTGGACTGACCGGTTTACTGGGCCGGAAAAATCCGGCCGGTCGCTTCCCTGATTTCAACCGGTGGCGCGGCTTCCGCCATGCGCCGGAACAGACCGGGCGGATAGGCCTCGGGCAGCGCGCGGAAAAGCGCCCGTTCGGCGACGGTGGCCTGCCGGCTCAGGACGAGGGCGGCCAGCGCCTCGGGATCGGCGGCGGCGTGCCGGCGCCACAGCTCCACGCCCGCCGGAGAGCCGCTGCGCCACAGCGCGAGCGCGACGAGCTTGGCCAGCCGGGGCGGCGCGCCCGCGGGCGGTTGCTCGTGGAGCACCCGGGCGAGAAACAGCCACTCGGCCTCGGGCGGCCGGGCCGGGGCGCCGGTCAGGAGCAGGTTGAAATAACTGGTCAGTCCGAGCGCCAGGGCATCGGGATGTCCCGGCCGGAGCGCGAGCGCGGCGTGCGCCTCGTCCCAGGTGATCCGGTCCGCGCCGGTGCGTTCCGCGGCGAGGGCGACCAACAGGTGGTCCTGCACGACGGTGGACTGGTCGGCGGCACCGAACCAGTTGCTGTAGGCCAGCACGCCGAGCAGCAGCACCACCAGGGAAGTTTTCCAGCGGCCGCGGAAATCATCCGGCCACCACGCACGCGGCGCCGCGACCGCGCCGCCAGCCAGCGCGCACAGCAGCGCGGCGAGCGGCAGGCGGAACCGGGCGCTGACGTAGCCGACCGCGATGCTCGCGGCCACGGCCGCCGCCGTGAGCAGCACGGCACCGCCCAGCGCCCGCGAGGTGCGTGCGAGCGCGAGCCATCCGAGGGTGCCGCCGAGCAGCAGGGCGCCCCAGCCGAGCGGGTTGAAGCGCAGCCACGGGGAGAGCGCCTGGTGGAAGGCGTAGGTCTTGTTGTTATACTGCTCCGCATTGTTCGCGAGGTAGTAGAGCTTGCGCAGCATCAGCCGCAGCCAGGCGGCGGGATGGGCGAGGGTTTCGTGCACGAGCCGGTCGCGCCAGTAACGGTTGAACACGGCGACGCGCAGCGGACCGGTGTCGCCGGTCTCGCGCTGGTAGAGCAGGACGGACTCCATTCGCGCGGGGTTCTCCTGCAACCCGTCCGGCGGCGCGGTGAGCACCAGGGTCTGCGTGTAGTAACGGCCATTGGCGCCGGGGTGGTTGGCCGCCCACAGGTTGTAGGGCCCCTGCCAGGGCAGCAGCCGGAATTCGCCGCTCACGCGCCAGGACCACGCGCCGGTCGCGAGCCAGAGCGCGCCGCCGGCCGCGAGCGCAAGGAGCAACGGCCGGAGCTGCGCGCGCCGGTCGCGCCACTCGCCAACTGCGATCAGCCAGACGAACGGCAGCGCCAGCCAGACGAGGAGGAATTGCGGTCGCACCAGGGCCGCGCCGGTCCAGGCCAGCGAAAGCCAGCCGGCGCTGCGGCGGGCGCCGGGTTCAGCGCGCCCGGGCAGCGCCAGCAGGCCCGCGAGGAAGAGGCTGTTCGCCAGCGTGCCGTCGAGAACCTGCGTGGCGTAATGGAGGAGCACGGGGTTGAAGCCGTGCAGCAGGCCCGCGACCAATCCGGCGCGGGGCGCGCCGAACCAGCGGGCCGCCAGTCGCGCGACGAGCACGGTGTTGAGGGCATGGAGCAGCAGCCCGAGGAAGGTGGCGGCGTAAGGCGCTTTCTCGGATGCCAGACCGGCCGCACTCAGCCCGGCCAGCACGAGCGGGTATCCCATCGCGCGGTAGAACGGTTCGGGCGGCAGCCGGCCGGCCGCGATCTGCGCGGCGAGCTGCAGGTTCTCGCGCTCGTCGAGCACGGCGCTCTGGCCAAGCGGCGTGCCCCAATACCAGGCGAGGTGTCCGCCTCCGTAGAGCAGCGCCAGCAGGGCGATGATCCACAGCGTGGGACGCGTCAGGGTGCGGGGGCCGGCTTCCATCCGGGCCAAGCGCACGCGAGGGCGCCGTGCGGGGCAACAGGTTTCTGGCGGAATAAACCCGGGGCCGCCGGCTCTCACGTCCGGCATCCGCCCGGTTTGCCAAAACGTAATTTCCACATAACTCCTCTCCCCATGAAGCAGTGGCTCCCCCCCGTCCTCATTCTCCTCGCGACCACCGCGTTCACCGCGACCGGCGGGCTGCGCGCTGCCGATTCCACCATGAAATCCACGAAACCCGCCCCCGCCAAGGATGCCCTCCAGTGCGCCCCCGGTGAAATCTCCGCCTGCGGCCTGCCCTCGAATGTCGTCATCGACATGAGCAAGGCCCGCGTGCAGCGCCCCGATGCCGAGTGGAAAAATCTGCTCACCTCGCGGCAATTCGAGGTGGCCCGGAAGCAAGGCACCGAGCCGCCGTTCCAGAACGAATACTGGAACCACCACGCCGACGGCGTCTATTTCTCGGTGTGCAGCGACACGCCGCTGTTCGACAGCCGCGACAAGTTCGACTCCGGCACCGGCTGGCCGAGCTTCACCAAGGCGATCGAGAAGGCCCTCGTCGGCGAGACGACCGACCGCAGCTACGGCATGACCCGCGTCGAGGTGCACTCGAACGTGGACGGCGCGCACCTCGGGCATGTCTTCGACGACGGCCCGGCGCCGACCGGGCTGCGTTACTGCATCAACTCCGCGTCGCTCCGCTTCATGCCCCGCGCCGAATACGACGCGTGGGTGGCGAAGAACAGCGCCGCCGGTAAACAGTAGTCGGGCGCCATGGGCCGCCCACCGGCGGGGGCCCTGAAATCGCATGTCAACTAATAGTATACTAAGACCCGGGCGCCGTGACCCGGGATCGGCCCGGGCTTTAGTATACTATTAGTTGACATTGCCCGGGAGGGAGCCCGCGGGTTTGCGGAGCCTATTTCGTTTCGGCCGGCCGGTCCGGCATCCGGATCTCGGGGTCGTGCTCGGCCTTCCAGCGCATCGCCATTAGAATCCGCTGGTAGCCGCTCGGGTGGTCGAAGAAGATGATCTCCTCCCACTTGCCGGGGGCGAGCTTGCGGTATTCGGCGAGCTTGAGCGCGGTGCTCGCAAAGCCGTCGGGCTGGCGCGCGGCGTTGAGGCCGAAGATGTCGGCCTCGGCCTCCTGCGTGCGGGTGAGCGTGTTGCGCATGGGGGTGGCCAGGAACATGAACACGCCGAGCCCGGCCAGGAGCAGCGGCAGGCCGGCGAAATCGTCGATCCCGCGCAGGCCCCAGCCGGCGCCGAACCGGCGGTTGACCGCGCCGAAAAACCAATGCGAGAACCAGAAGCCGGCGGCGATCAACAGCGAGAGAAAGACGACGCCCTTGTAGCCATGGTTCAGCACGTAGTGGCCCAGCTCGTGGCCCATGACGGCCTGCACCTCGGCGGGCGTGCAGCGGTTGAGCAGGTTGTCGTTGAGCGAGACGCGGATGGTGTTGAGCGCGCCGCTGACGTTGGCGCTGACGCGCTTGGACTGTTTCGAGGCATCAAACTGGTAGACGTTGGTCACCGGCACGCCGTTGGCGCGGGCCATCGACAGGATCGGATCGCGCACCTTGGCGTCGGTGAGCGGCGTGTAGTGGTTGAAGAGCGGCGCGACGAACACCGGGGCCAGCACGATGAAGAAGAGCAGGAAGAACGGCGTGGCGAGCGACGCGCGCACCCACCAGCGCTCCGGGGATTTGCGGATGCCCCGATACAGCAGCGAACCGACGAGGCTGAACACGATCAGCGCGACCACGAGCCCCTTCACCTGCTCGCCCAGCCAGGCGCCGGTGGTCAGGTTGGACAACCCGAAGCGGTGCTCCCGGATGAAGCCGGTGTAGTAGTCGTTGGGCAGGTCGAGGAGACTCGAGATGAGCACAAACAGGCCGATGAACAGCACGCCCTGCAGGTAGCGGGCCTGGAACCACCGTTCGGCGAGGTCCCGCAGCTTCACGGTGACGCGGAACTTCAGCAGGCCCCACGTGATGACGAGGGAGAGTGCCAGATTCCAGACCTGAATGATGTAGCCGCCCTCGAAATAGGCGTCGGATTTCGCGCGGGTTTCGGCCGGCAGCGTGTGCAACAGCTTCTCGGTCTCGGCAACCGGATCGAAGGCCGCCGGCGCGGCGTGCGCGAGCGCGGCGAAACCCAACAGCAGCAAAAGCCAGGACAGCATCCGGGCGGGGGACGGACGGGGCGGGGGTGTCATGCCCGTATAAATCCGCCGGCGCGGCGCGGCGCAAACCCGAAGCGGCGCCGCTCTACTGATACAGCCAGAATTTCCTCGTCTCCTGCTGGTAGATTCTCGCGCGGTCGGCCCAGTTTTTCAGGAACGACGCAATGTCGATGCGCGCGCCCTCGCGCTTGAGGGCGTCGTGCCACGCCGTGGACCCGACGTGGATCTTGAAGCTGCGCGCCTCGTCCGTCGTCAGGACAGCGAACGGGTTCAGCCGCGACCACTTCGCGTCCTGCTTGTGCATGTAGAAGGAAAGTTCGGTCGGATTCCATTTGTCCCAGTCGCTGAGCTCCACGTAGACGCCGGTAATGAGCTTGTCGTCACGGTCGCGGCCCTGGCGTTTCAGGAACGTGACGCCGGGAATCTTCCAGGCGTCCATGGCCTTGATGATCTCGTCGGGCGCCTTCTTCGGGAAACCGATGCCGCGGAACGGAAAGTCGCGGCCGATGCCCCAGGTCCAGTCGCTGTTCTGCGTGCCGAGGCCGACCATGGCGTAGCCGATGACCGACTCGTAGCTCGGGATGTTGGGCGAGGTGGCGACCCACCTCAGGCCGGTGTCGGGCCAGCGCATGGCGCGGTTCCAACCGCGCATCGGGACGACGGTGAGCCGGCCTTTTTCGCGCACCTTGTCGGTCACGCTCAGGCCGGAAATGGCGCGCGAGCCATCCTTGGTCATTTGCGCGATCTCGCCGATCGTGAGCCCGTGCACATAGGGCATGCGCGGGTAGGCGCCGACGCCGCTCATGTTCTCCGGGTCGAGCGGCGGGCCGTCGACCTTGAGGCCGCCGAGCGGGTTGGGCCGGTCGAGGATGATGACCTCCACGTTGTTTTGGAAACAGGCCTCCATCGCGTGCTCCATCACCACGTTGAACGTGTAGGAACGCACGCCGATGTCCTGCAGGTCGATTACGAGCGCGTCGAGGCCCTTGAGCTGGGCCGGCGTGGGGCGGATGTTTTTTCCGTAGAGCGAATACGCCGGCAGCCCGGTGGCCGGGTCGATGGTGTCGGCCACATGGTCGCCGGCCTTCGCGGTGCCGGAGATGCCGTGCTCGGGGCCGAAGAGGGCGACGAGCTTGGCGTTCGGCGCGCGGCGCAGGACGCTGACCGTGGGCTCGCCGCGGCGGTTGACGCCGGCGGGGTGGGTAAGCAGGCCGATTTTCTTGCCGGCGATCGCCTTGAAGCCGTCCGCCTCGAGCACGTCGATGCCGAGCAGGACCGGCGGCAGTTTTTCCGGCGGCGGGACCGGGGCCGCCGCGACAGGCGCGGCCGGTTTTTCCGCGGCCTTGACCGGCTTGCTGGTGCAGCCGAGCAGCAGGGCAAACAGACTGGCGGCGACGGCTCCTAGGGAAATTTTCATAAGTGCCCGACGGGACATGGACGTGATTTGGTGAAGGCGCGACCGGCTTGGCGAGGAGAAACCGGATGGGAAATCCGCGGGCGCGCGGCCCGAGCGCGGGCTTGCGTCCGTCCGTCCGGAAAGTTCTCGTGAACCATGGAACCGCCCCCGACCAATCCGGCCGCTCGCATCCGCGGGCGCGCGGTGGTCGCCTGGCTTGCCTTGGTGTTGGCGGTCGCCGTGGTGTATCACGGGATCGGGCGGCACCGCTTCGTCAATTTCGACGACCCGGTGTATCTGTTTGAAAACGGGCACGTGACACCCGGCCTGACCGCTGACGGAGTGGTTTGGGCGTTCACCAATAAGGAGACGGGATTGTGGCAGCCATCGGTGTGGATTGCGCATATGCTGGTTAGCGAGCTGGCCGGGATGCAGCCGGCGCCCCACCTGATGACGAACCTCCTGCTGCATGCACTCAATGCCGGGCTGCTTTTCCTCCTCCTCAGGACACTGACTGGCGTCACGGGGCGCAGTTTCGTCGTTGCCCTGCTGTTCGCCGTGCATCCGGCGAACGTCGAGGCGGTGGCATGGGCTTCGCAGCTGAAAAGCACCCTCAGCACGGCATTTTTCCTATTCGGTTTGCTGGCTTACGCCCGTGAGGCGCGCCGTGGCGGTGGGGTCAGCTTCGTCGCTCTGCTGGCCTTGTTGCTGAGCCTGCTGGCCAAGCCGATGCTGGTCTCGTTTCCGCTGCTGCTGGTGCTGATGGATTTCTGGCCGTTGCAACGCTTGCCTGCCGAGCGCGGGCGGATGGCGGGTGCCGCGTGGGGCCGGTGGCTGGTGGGCAAGCTTCCCTTCGTGCTGCTGGTGGGCGTGATCGCGATCCTGACGGTGGTGCCGTGGGATCTGAGTCCGGAAATGCCAGTCGTGCACGGCCCCGAATGGGCGCGCGTTGCAGCCTTGCCGCTCAATTACCTCTCCTACGTTGGTTGCTTTTTCTGGCCGGCCGGACTGGCGGTGCTTTACCCCGAGAGACTTGATTACCCACCGCTCGTTGAGGTCGGAGCCCTGTTGCTCATGCTCGTGATCAGCGCGGTGGTCTGGCGGCGGCGCAAGCCGCAACCGGCACTCCTGGTCGGGTGGAGTTGGTTCCTCATCACGTTGGTCCCTGTGTCGGGCATCGTTCAGCTTGGTCCGCACGGTCTGGCGGACCGTTACCTTTATGTTCCCGGCATCGGCTTGCTCATCGCCGCGGTCTGGCTCGTTGCCGATGCGCTGGCCGGCCAGTGGCGCGGATGGCAGCCGGTCCTGGCTGGATTCGCCGTGATGATCAGCGGCGGCCTGGCCCACCGTCAGGTTAGCTACTGGGAAAATTCACTGACGCTCTGGCAGCATGCGGCGGCCGTTACCCGGCCAAGTTACGTCAGGCATGTGAATCTCGGCAATGCCCTGCTCGAGGCGGGACGGGAGCCCGAGGCGGAAGCGGAATTTGTGGCAGCCATCAATCTCCAGGGGAATAATCCGCGGCCCTACGTGAACCTCGCCGTCATCGCGCAACGCCGGGGCGACTTAGCCAAGGCCGTCGCGCTGTTGCGGCAGGCGCGGGCCCTGGCGCCGGCGGATGCCCGGATCTATTCCAACCTCGGTTCGCTGCTGGATGACCGCGGCGAAAAGACCGAGGCCCGTGCGCTGCTGGAAAAAGCGGTGCGGCTGCGCCCGGACCTGCTGGAGGCCCGCATCAATCTTGGCGTGCTGCTGGCGCGAGCCGGAAACTTGGATGAAGCGCTCGCCAATTTTGAGACCGCGGCGCGCCTGAAGCCGGGCGATCCCGCGGTGATGCGCAATCTGCAGCTGGTGCGCCAGCAGCTGGCGGCGCGTCAGCCCAAGCTCATCCGCGACTAGAATTGCCGCGCGACAGCCGCCGCCAGCAGCTCCGCCGTGCGCGGCAGCGCCTCGGCCAGCGGCAGGCCGGGCGGCGTGATGGCATGGTGGGCGCCGTCGGGCGTCACGCCGAGGCTGCCGGCGAAGACGTGCGCGGGTTTGCCGAGTTGCCGCGCCTGATGCACCAATGCCCCCGGGCCCTTGCCGCCGAGCGACGTGGCGTCGAACCGGCCTTCGCCGGTGATCACCAGGTCCGCCGCCGCGAGACGCGTCGGCAGATCGAGCCAGGCCGACACGAGCTCGAAACCCGGCACGAGGCGCGCGTTGACCGCGACCATGAGGCCGAAGGCGATGCCGCCGGCCGCGCCGGCGCCGGGCGTGGCGGCGAGGGAGAGCGGTTGGCCGCACGCCGCGCACAGCAGCGCGGCCATGCGCGCCATCTGCGCCTCGAGCCGCGGCACGTCGGCCGCCGCCAAACCTTTTTGCGGCCCGAAGGTCGCGGTCGCGCCGCGCGGCCCGAGCAGGGGATTGGTCACATCGCACGCGATGAAGATGGGCGGCAGATCCAGCGTGGGTCGTTCGATCCGGATGATTCGCTCCCATTGGTCGGGGGTCGGCACCGCGACGGACGTGCCGTCGTTTTTGAAAAACCTGAAACCCAGCGCCGCGAGCGCGCCGAGGCCGAGGTCGTTGGTCGCACTGCCGCCCACGCCGAGCAGGATGAGCCCGACCTTCGGCGCGGCGCGCGCGAGCAGTTCGCCCGTGCCGAGGGTCGTCGTGCGCCACGGGTCGCGCTCCTCGCGGGCCAGCAGCTCGAGGCCGCTGGCCGAGGCCAGCCCGATCACCGCCCCGCGGCCATTCGCCGGCGTTCCGGGCAGGGCGGCGCGCGCGGCCGGCGGCACGTTGCCCCAGTCGATGATGCCAGTCGGCGCGGGGATTTGCCGTCCGCGCGCGCCGGTGACTTCCGCCAACCCGAGCCGGCCCGCCGCGGCCAAGGTCAGCGCTTCCGCAAATCCCTCGCCGCCGTCGGTGAGCGGGCAGAGGTCGAGCGTCCAGGCGGGATGTTTCGCGCGCAGTGCGACCGCGGCGGCCTCGCCGGCCGCGCGGGCGGAGAGGGCGTCCTTGAATTTGTCGAAGGCGACGAGGACGCGCATGGGTCAAGGTTTCAAGGGTCAGGTATCAAGTGACAAGGCGAAGGCGGGCAGCTCCTGATACTTGGAACTTGCTACTTGTTACTTCGCGCGCGGCAGCGCGCGCCGGGCCGCGGCGGCCTGCGCGAGTTTTTCCAGCAGGGGCACGGTCTCCTCGAAGCCGAGGCACCCGTCGGTGATGCTCTGCCCGTAGGTGAGTTTCCGGCTGGCCTCGTGGGTCTGGGCGCCGCCGACCAGGTTGCTCTCGAGCATGAAGCCGATGATCGCGCGCTCGCCGCCCGCCACCTGCGCGGCGAGGTCGGCTGCGACCAGCATCTGCTGCTCGTGCTTCCTGCCGCTGTTGCCGTGGCTGCAGTCCACCAGCACGACCGGCAGCGCGCCGGATTTCTTCAACAGGTCCGCCGCCGCGTGCACGGACGGCCGGTCGAAGTTCGGGCCGGTGCGGCTGCCGCCGCGCAGCACGAGGTGGCACTCGGGGTTGCCGGTGGTGGCGAGCACCGCGGGCGCGCCTTCGCGCGTGAGCGAGGGGAAGCAATGCGGGTGCCGCGCCGACACGATGGCGTCGACCGCCACCTGCAGGTCGCCGTCCGTGCGGTTCTTGAAGCCCACGGGCATCGAGAGGCCCGACGCCAGCTCGCGGTGGATCTGGCTCTCGGTGGTGCGCGCGCCGATGGCGGCCCACGAGACGAGGTCGGCGTAATACTGGCCGAGCGTCGTGTCGAGGAACTCGGTGCCGATGGGCAGGCCGGCGGCGTTGATGTCGAGCATCAGCCGGCGGGCGAGGCGCAGGCCGTGGTTGACCTGGAAGCTGCCGTCGAGGTGCGGGTCGTTGATCAGGCCCTTCCAGCCGACGGTTGTGCGGGGCTTTTCAAAATAGACGCGCATCACGACCAGCAGGTCGCGCGCGAGGCGGTCGGCCACCGGCTTGAGTTTCTTCGCGTAGTCAAGCGCCGCCGCCGGGTCGTGGATGGAGCAGGGGCCCACGACGGCGATCAGGCGGTCGTCGCGGCCGGCGAGGATGTCGCCGACGGTCCGCCGGGCAGACTGCACCAGCGCGGCGCCGGCCTCGGGCAGTGGCAGATCCTCCTCGAGGATCGCCGGCGAAAGGAGCGGGCGGGCGGTGCTGATGCGAAGGTCGGCGGTCGGCTGGCGCATGGTGAAAGATCAGTGAACGCACCCCGCCGGAAAAGGCACGGAGATTTTCGTCGCACCCCGCCGCGGCCGGCCGGTAGCTTCCGCGGATGCTATTCCTCTGCCAGCACGGCTATGAAGCCCTCCTTGAGCGCGAGCTCGTGGAGGCCGGCCGGCCCGTGGTGGAGAAGGGCGCGGGCTGGGCGTTGGCGACGGAGGGTTCCGCCGCCGCGGGACTGGCGGAGCTGGCGTTTCCGCACCTGACCCTGCTGGCGCCGCGCGAGTTCAAGGGCGAATCGGTCAACGCGCTCGCGTCGCAGCTGGCGGACTTTTTCCTCGAAAGCCTGCGCGGCGAGCGGATCGACGCGGCGTGGCCGTGCGTGTTCCAGACCGTGCCGGAGGTCGTCGGCCTCGGGCGGCGCGCCACCGGCGTGGCGAAGGCCTTCGACGAGCTCCTGCGCAAGAAACTTTCGCGCATCGCCAAGCTGGCCCTGCCGGAGCTGCCGCGCGGCGCGGGCCCGGCGCGCGGGCTGTTTGTGTTCTTCGCGGATTTCGGCCGGGTGTTCGCGGCGCGCGAGGCCTTCCTCGGCGGGCAGCGCCGCATGGCCGACGACGACGCGGCCCCGTCGCGCTCCTACCTGAAGGTCGAGGAGGCCTACATCGTCCTCGGCCGCGAGCCGGCGCCGGGTGAGACCGTCGTGGACCTCGGCGCGGCGCCGGGCGGGTGGAGCTACAGCGCGGCCAAGCGCGGCGCCAGGGTCATCGCGATCGACAACGGCCCGCTCAAGGGCGGCGCGTTCAACCATCCGCTGATCGAGCACCGGTTGGAGGATGCGTTCAAGTTCGCGCCGCCGGCCGGCGAGGTATTCGACTGGCTCTTCTGCGATCTCGTCGAGGAGCCGCACCACGTGATGCAGAACATCGTCGCCCCGTGGCTGGCCCGCCGCTGGTGCCGGCACTTCGTCATCAACCTGAAGTTCGGCCACGTGGACTCGCTCGGCCTGCTCAAGGAGGTGCGCGCGATTGGCTCGCCCTGCGCCGCGCACGCCGCCAACCTCCGCATCCGCCACCTCTATCACGACCGCGAGGAACTCACGCTGGTCGGCGACACGCGCCCATGAAACTCCACGTCCACGCCAAGCAACAGGAACTCAACGTCTGCGGCTGGCAGGCGGTCTCGATGCTGTTCGCCCGGCACCCGGACGACGTGCGGCGGCTGTTCTTCGACGCGGCGACCGGCAAGCGCGCGGGCGGGTTCTGCTCGCAGCTGGCGGCGCAGAAGAAGGTTTACCGGCAGGTCGAGGCGGCCGAGCTTGAGAAAGTCGCCGGCACCAAGCTGCACGGCGGCATCGTCGCCGTCATCGGCGAGCGGCCGCTCAAGAAGGTGACGCGCGAGGTTCTCGCGGAATGGGGCCGGGCGCGCGCGCCGCTGCTGCTGCTCGACCGCGTGAGCAATGCCAACAACGTCGGCGCCATCGTGCGCACCGCGGCGTTCTTCGGCGTGCGGGCGATCATCGTGCCCGACCACCCGGCGCAGGCGTTGCCGGGCGAGGCGGCCTACCGCGTGGCGGAGGGCGGCATGGAGTTCGTGGATTTCTACCGCGTGCCGGCGCTGCCGGTGATCTGCGCGGAGCTGAAGCGCCACCATTTCCTCATCGGCACGAGCCTGACCGGCAACCAGCTGTCGCCCGCCCAGGCCAAGGCGCGCGGCATCCCGCGGCCGCCCGCGATCATCCTTGGTAACGAGGAGCGCGGCATGGCGCCCGAGCTGGCGGCACAGTGCGACCGGCTGGTCAAGATCCCGGGCGTGGACGCGGTCGAGTCGCTCAACGTCTCCGCGGCCGCCGCGGTGCTGTGCTGGGAGTTTTTCGGCCAGCGCTGATCAACGCCCGAGCAGCCAGTCGGTGAAGCCATACTTCGTCGCGGGCGCGGCGGGGGGCACGGGTTCGAACCAGCCCGCCTTCTTGTAGAGGATGACGACATCCTGCATGCCCCAGGCTTCCTCGAGGTAAGCGCGCAGGATGATGTCGGGGTAGCGCTGCAGCGTGCGCATGAGCCACTCGGGCGACGTGACGGCGAGGCCGTAGTCGCCGTGCTCCGGCTCGAAATATTTCTGGTAGGCGAAGCCGGTGCGCGCGAAGTCCGCCAGCAGCGCGGGCTTGTCGATGTTCTCGGCGATCTGCTTGTGGCCGCGGGCGAGCAGGCTGGCCACGCCACGGCCCTGCGTGGTGAAGACGATAACGCCGCACTCGCGGGTCCACCGCACGAGGCAATCGAGCGTGGCGAGCCAGCGGTCCCGGCTCAGGTGCGTGACGAGCGAGCCGACCCAGATGAGATCGAACTGCGCCGTGAACGGCAGCTGGGGCAGGTCCGGCACCGAATACACGGGCACCGCGCCGAATTGCTTCGCGCAAAAGTCCACGCCGTCGCGGTCGAGGTCGCACGCGGTGATTTTGGCGTAGCCGTAATGGGCGCGCAGCCAGCGCAGGACGCGCCCGTGGCCGCAGGGCAGGTCGAGGATGTCGGGGTAGTGCGGCTTGTCGCAGAGCACAGAGGAGAAATGGATCAGTTCCAGCGCGCGGCGGCCAAGGTCGAAGTATTGCTCCGGATTTTCCGCCGCGACCATACCGTCGCGGAGCGCGATGGTGCGGTCAACCGTCAGCGAGCCGAAATCATAAAGGGGCTTCATCTTGTCCTGCGAATCCGGTTAAGCCTGTCTACTCGAGCGTCCGCAGCACGGCGCGGATCGGCGAGCCGTCGCCGCCGCGGATCCGCAGCGGCAGGGCGATGAGTTCGTAGACTCCCGGCGCCACCGCGCGCAGGTCGAGGTTTTCCAGGATGACAATGCCCGCGGCGGCGCAGGCGTGGTGGATCGGCAGGTCCTTGCTCTCGCGGTGGTCGACCGAGGGGACATCAAAGCCGACGAGCTTAACGCCGCGGGCCGCGAGCCACGCGGGGAGATCGGGCGTCATCAGCGGCCAGCCGGGCGGGAAGACCGCCGGGTCGGGCCACGAATCGCTCTTGAAGAGCACGCGCGGCGTCGCGGCGAAATCGTGCGCGGCGAGCTGGGCCGGCGTGATGGTGGCGTGGCCGCGGAGGTCAACGACGCGCGCCGGACCGACGTAGGTCCCGACCGGCACCTCGTCGATCTTCGCGCCGGCGTCATTGTAGTGGAAAGGGGCGTCGGCGTGCGTGCCGGTATGCACGCTCAGGGTGAGCCGCCCGACATTGACGGCCGCGCCTTGCGGGATGGTGACGACCAGCTTGAACTCGGCGGCGGTGTCACCCGGCCAGACGGGCATGCCGGTGTGGATGGGGCGGGAGATGTCGATGAACTTCATGTGACAATGGGGCGGGCAGCGGAAAATTTCTCGTGGGCCTTGGTGCGCATGATTTTTTGCAGGCGGGCGATGGCTTCCGCGCAGTCGGCGAAGCTGGTGTAGAGCGGCGCGGGCGCGAGCCGGATCATGTCGGGCGGGCGGAAATCGGGCACGACACCCGCGGCCTTGAGCGCCGCGCAGATGCGCCAGGCGTCGGGGTGGGCGAGGGTGATGTGCCCGCCGCGTTCGGCGTCCGCGCGTGGACTGACGAGAGCAAACCCGCAGCCGGCCAGCTCGCTTTCCACCTGCTCCATTAGGTAGGTTGTCTGGGCGAGCGACTTGGCGCGCAGCGCGGCAATGCCGCCCGCCTCCGTGATGATCTCGAGCGAACCCGCTAGCGGCGCGAGGCTCAGCAGGTGCGGCGTGCCGATGTGCAGCGCGGAGGCGCCGGCGGCGGGTTCGTGCAGTGCGGTGAGTGCGAAACGCCGGTCGGGCCGCACGCCCCACCAGCCCGCGAGACCAGGTGCGCGGTGGAAGTGGCGGCGGTTGAGATACAGGCCGCCGACGGCCCCGGGCCCGGCGTTGAGGTATTTGTAGGAACACCAGAACGCGAAATCCACGCCGTCCGCATCGAGCGCATGCGGCACCGCGCCGATGGAGTGCGAGCAGTCGAAGCCGATGAGGAGGCCGCGGGCGTGCGCCGCGCGGGTGAGCGCGGCGGCATCGAGCAGCTGCCCGCTGGTGAACTGCACGAGCGAGAGCACCAGCAACTGCACGTCGGGCGCGAGGGCGGCAAGGATGTCCGCGGGGCGCAGCGTGCGGCCGTCGTGGCTGCGGACGAGGCGCAGGTGCCGCGCCGGGTCGAGTCCGCGCTGCCGCAGGTGGCTCTGCAACGCATGCAGGTCGGAGGGAAAGTTCAGCTCGTCGGCGACGATGATATTGCGCGGATTTGCCGGATCAAAAAACGTGGCGAGCAACTGGTGCAGGTTCGTCGTGGTCGAACCCGTGACGGCGACCTCGTCGGACGCGGCGCCGATGAGCGGGGCGAGTTGCGCGGCGATCGTCTCGCTGAGGCTGATCCAGGGCGGGGCGGCGTCGGTCCAGCCGCTGATGCCGAGCGCGCGCCACTCGCCGATGACGCGCTGCAGGTGCCCCTCGGCGCGGCGGCTGAGCAGGCCGAGCGAGTTGCCGTCGAGGTAGACCTGCCCGGACGGCAGGTGGAACTCGGCGCGGAAACGTGCGAGCGGGTCGGCTTGATCGAGCGCTTGGGCGGAACGCATGGGCGTGAGCGTCGCGAGAAACGCCGGCGGCGCAAATGCGAAAGCAAATTGGCTGGCCGGGGCCGCGCCGGGCCGCACAATCACCGCCGTGAACATTCCCGCCTGGGACGACCGTGAGTGGACCCCGCTGCCGCGCCTCGCGGGCACGGTGCGCGCGGACATCTGCGTCGTCGGGCTCGGCGGCTCGGGGCTCGCGGCGCTGGAGGAGCTGATGGCGCTCGGCGTCAGCGCCGTCGGCGTCGACGCGGTGGCGGTCGGCGCGGGCGCGGCGGGTCGCAACGGCGGCTTCGTGCTCGCGGGGCTGGCGAAATTTTTCCACGAGAACGTGGCGGATTTCGGGCGCGACACGGCGGCGGCGCTTTATCGGCTGACGGCGGAGGAGATCCAGCGCCAGGCCGGCGCGTTGCCCGGCATCATCCGGCTGACCGGTTCGCTGCGCATCGCCGCCGACGAGGCCGAGCGCGCGGACTGCCGGCGGCATCTCGCGGCGTTGCGGGCGGCGGGCTTCGCCGCCGAAGCCTACGCCGGGCCGGAAGGCGAGGGAATCCTGCTGCCGGCCGACGGCGTCATGCAGCCGCTGCAGCGCGTGCGGACGCTCGCGCAAAGGCTGCGGACGGACGGCGCGCGGCTCTATGAAAGCTCGCCCGTGAAAAAAATCGTGCCCGGCTCGGTCATCACCGAGACGGGCACGGTGCGGTGCGAAGCGGTCGTTGTCGCGGTGGACGGACGGTTGGAGCAAATCTTTCCGGAGCTCAGCCCCCGCGTGCGCACGGCGCGGCTGCAGATGCTCGCGACCGCGCCGGCGCCGGAGGTCAATTTTCCGCGGCCGGTCTACTGGCGGCACGGCTACGAATACTGGCAGCAGCAGCCCGACCACACGGTGGCGCTCGGCGGTTTCCGCGACCACGCCCTGAAGGCCGAGTGGACGGCCAGCGCCGAGCCGACGGAATTAATCCAGGGCCGGCTCGACAAATTCCTGCGCGAGCACCTGCGGGTCAAGGCGCGCGTCACGCACCGCTGGGCCGCGTCAGTCGCCTACACGAAAGACGGCCTGCCGGTGATGGAGGAGGTGCGCGCCAAGGTGTGGGCCGCCGGCGCCTATTGCGGCACCGGCAACATCGTCGGCGCGCTGTGCGCGCGGGCCGCGGCGCGGCTGGCGTGCGGGCAGTCCTCGGACTGGGCGGAGCTGCTGGCCATCGCGCGGGCGCACGCGGCCAAGTCATAAACGGCTCCGGAATTGACAGCGGCCGGGCGGGGCGTCACCTGTTGCACCCGATGAATCGCTTTGCCGCCACCTTTTACTTTAGCTTTGCGGTCTATTTTGCCCCGCAAACCCGAGGCGGCTTGGCCTCACGCAAATCCTGACCTGAAACCAGAACCAATTTGCAAAGAAGCCGCCCAAGCCAGGGCGGCTTCTTTGTTTTAACCCCCGCCCGCCATGATCCTCCCCAAGAACCATCGTCTCACGGATGCCCAGGTCGCCGAGCTGACCGCGATCGTCACTGAGTTCGGCTGCCGCATCCAGCCGATCGTCGGCGACGTCCGCACGATCTACGCGATCGTGGGCGACGAGCGCCACGAGCTGATGATCAACCGGCTCGAGGGCCTGCCGTATGTCGACCGCGTCGATACCATCCAGTCGCCGCACAAGCTGATGGACATCAAGTCCGACCTCGCCAGCCACCGGGTGAAGGTCGGCGGCGTGACCCTCGGCAACGGGCAGCTGTTGATCATGGCCGGCCACTGCACGATCGACCCGAAGAACCCGCACCTCTTCTACGAGACCGCGCAGGCCGTGAAGGAGGCCGGTGCCCACGCGCTCCGCGGCGGCGTGTGGAAGCCGCGCACCAATCCCTACGCGTTCCAGGGCGACCACAAGTCGCTCGATATCCTGATGGAGGGCGCGCGCCGCACCGGCCTGCCGGTGGACACCGAGGTGATGGACGAGGAGCAGTTGAAGCTCGCGCTCGCCGCCGGGGTGCACGTGCTGCAGATCGGCGCGCGCAACGCGCTGAACTACTCCCTCCTCCGCCAGGTCGGCGCGGCCATCGCCGGCAAACCGGTCGCGGTGTTGCTCAAGCGCGGCATGCACACCGGCACGCTCAACGAGTTCATCTCCGCCGCGGAATACATCGTGAACTTCGGCAACCCCAACGTTATCCTCTGCCCGCGCGGCACGCAGCCCGGCCTCGACGGCTACCGCAACCAGCCCGACGAGGCCATCACCCCGCTGCTCAAGGAGCGCACCTGGGCCCCGGTCGTCGTCGACCCGTCCCATTCGGTCGGCAAGGCCGCCTATGTCCCGGCCTGCGCGCTCGCGGCCGTGGCCTATGGGGCGGACGGCCTCTGCATCGAGGCCCACGTCAGCCCGAGCCACGGGCTCGGCGACGACCCGAAGCAGGCCATCACGCCCACCGTGCTTGCGGGGTTGATTACGCAGGCCAAGGCCGTTCATGCTCTGCACCGTCCCGTCGCCGTGTCATGAAAAAACAACTCGCCAAAATCCGTGCCCAGATCGACGCCCTCGACCAGAAGGCCGTCAGGCTGCTCAACACGCGCCTGAAGTGCGCGCAGCGGATCGGCGAGCTCAAGCGCGGCGCGAAGACCCGCATCTACGTCGCCGAGCGCGAGGCCGACGTCCTCCGCCGGGTGCAGTCCGCGAACCAGGGTCCGCTCAAGCCGGCGGCGCTGACCGCCATCTACCGCGAGATCATGTCCGCCGCGCTCGCCTTGGAAAAGCCGCTCTGCATCGCCTACCTCGGGCCCGAGGCCACCAACACGCACCAGGCCGCGCTGCGGAAGTTCGGTTCGAGCGTGGACTACCGGCCGATGCCGACCATCGCCGACATCTTCACCGCCGTCGAGAAGGGCGAGGCCGACTACGGCGTCGTGCCCGTCGAGAATTCCACCGAGGGCTCCGTGCGCGACTCGCTCGACCTGTTCGTCGAGACACCGCTGAAGATTGTTGCCGAGATCCACCAGGAGATCGAGCACACGCTGCTGTCGCACGAGCCGCTGGCGAAGATCAAAAAGATCTACTCGAAGGACCAGGCGCTCGCGCAGTGCCGCCGCTGGCTGCAGCGCAACCTGCCGCACGCGCAGCTGGTCGACGTCGACAGCACCGCGCTCGGCGTCCAGATTGCCGCGAAGACGAAGGGCGCTGCGGCCATCGCGCCGCGCCTCGCCGGCGAGCGCTACGGCGTGCCGGTCGCCGCGACGCACATCCAGGACCTCAAGAACAACACCTCGCGCTTCGTGTTCCTCGGGCGCGAGGCCTCGGGCTCGGCCGGCAGCGGCCACGACAAGACGAGCCTGCTTGTCTCGCTCCACCACGAGCCCGGCGCGCTGCTGCACGCGCTGCAGCCGTTCAACCGCCGCAGGCTCAACCTCACGCGCATCGAGTCGCGCCCGAGCCGGCTGAAACCGTGGGACTACATTTTTTTCCTCGATGTCACCGGCCACTACGACGACCCGGCGATGCAGGCCGCGCTCAAGGAGCTGAGCCGGAAGTGCCCGCTCGTGAAGTGGCTCGGGAGCTACCCCGTCGCCAAGCGGTAGGAAGGTGAAACCCGACCTCCGGGCGGGTTGGTTGAAGGTGCGTCCTGAAATCCCGTCCGGAAGCCGGGTTATACCAATTGAAGACAGCCAATTTTAGCTGGGCACGCTTGGCCGCTTGGGGTTTTGTCGCATTGTGCGCGCGCTGAAGATCCTTTTCGTCACGCCCGAGGTCGAGCCGTTCGTCAAGGTCGGCGGGCTGGCGGACATGGTCGGCGCGCTGCCCAAGGAGTTGGCGGCGCTGGGCCACGACGTGCGCATTGTCTGCCCGGCCTATGGCTCGGTGAAGCGGGTGGGCGAGTGGCGCGCGCGGCCGGACGCGCTCGGGGTCGACGTCGGCCGGACGGCGCAGTGGGCCCGGACCTGGGAGACGGTGCTGCCCGGCTCGGCGGTGCCGGTGTATTTCCTGGAAAACCAGGATTTCTTCGGGGCGGCCGAGGTCTACGACAGCCCGTGGGGCGCGCGGGAGGACAACGACATGCGGTTTGCCTTTTTGTCGCGCGGCGCGCTCGCGCTCTGCCAGCAGCTGGGGTGGGTGCCCGACGTGATGCACTGCCACGACTGGACGACCGGCCTCCTGCCCGTGATGCTCAACACGATCTTGCGCGACACGCCGCTCGGCCGCGCCGCGACGGTCTTCACCATCCACAACCTCGAGCACCAGGGCTACTCGCCGGCCCGCGTGGTCAATTTCGCGCGGCTGCCGTGGGGGGATTTTCACCGCGACCAGCTCGTGGTGGGCGGCGAGGTGAACCTGATGAAGACGGGGCTCTTCCACGCCACGAAGCTCACGACCGTCAGCCCGACCTACGCCAACGAGATCCGGACGCGGGGCGGCGGCTTCGGGCTCGACCCGGTGCTGCGCTTCCGCGCGGGCGACCTCGTGGGCATCGTCAACGGCATCGACGACACCGCGTGGGACCCGGCGCGCGACCCGGCGCTGCCCGCGAACTATTCCGCCGCGGACCTGGCGGGCAAGGCCGTCTGCAAGGCGGCGCTGCAGGAGCATTTTGCCCTCGAGGTGAATCCCCGCGTGCCGCTCTTCGGCGTGGTGTCGCGGCTGGCCACGCAGAAGGGCCTCGACCTGCTGGCCGACGCGCTGCCGCACATCATGGACCGGATGAAGGTGCAGATCGTCCTGCTCGGCAGCGGCGATCATGGGCTCGAGGGCAGTTTCAAGTGGGCGACGCACGCCTACCGCGGGCGGTTCGGGGCGCACCTCGGCTTTGACGGCAAGCTCGCGCGGCGCATCCAGGCCGGCGGCGATTTTTTCCTCATGCCGAGCCGGGCCGAGCCGTGCGGGCTCACGCAGATGTATGCCATGCGCTACGGGACGCTCCCGATCGTGCGCGCGACCGGCGGGCTGGTGGACACCGTCGAGAACTTCGCGCAAGGCCAGGGGCGCGGCACGGGCTTTGTTTTCCAGGATCCGACCGCCGCCGCGATCTTCAATACCGTGGGCTGGGCCTGCGCGACCTACTACGACCGGCCGGCGGAAATCGCCGGGCTGCAGCAGCGCGCCATGGCGCAGGATTTTTCGTGGCGCCGGAGCGCGGCCGAGTATGTCCAGACCTACGGCTGGGCCATCGAGCGCCGCACCGGACGCAAACCGGGGTAATCCCCCGGGGAACGTAACCCCGGGGAAATGGTCTCGTCATAACCAACGCCGGTGCCCTAGCCTGTGTGCACCGTCCTCCCTGCATGAACACCCCATCCTTATCGCGCCTTGCCCTGCTGCTTTTGGCGGGATTGCCCGGGGCGGCCGGGGCGGCCGACTGGCAGTCGCTGCTGGGCAATTCCCCGTTCGGGGCGACGGGGCCGGCGACCACGGCGGCGACCGGCGACCTCGAGTTCCGCGGCGTGGTGCAGGAGGAGGGGGTTTATCTCGTCAATCTCTACAACCCCGCGACCAAGACCTCGCAATGGGTCCCCGTCAGCGGCAAGGTCCCGGGCCTCGAGGTGAAGTCCTACGACGCCGACGCCGACAAGGTGTCGATCACCCAGGCCGGCCGCGCACTTACCCTGCCGATGAAACAGGCGCGGGTCACTTTGGTCGCCGCGGCCGCGGCTCCCGCCGGGGGCAAGGGGGCGGAAGGCGAGAACGCCAACGGCAATGCTCCTGGCGATGACCAGGAGACACGCCGCGCCCAGATCCGCGACATGATCCGCGCGCGCCTGCAAGGCGGCCCGAACGGCGAGCCCTCGCCGCTCATGCGCAACCTGCCGCCCGAGGCGCAGGCAATGATCGAGGAATACCGCCGCCGCCGCGCCGAGAGTGGCGGCAACGGCAACAACGGTGAGCCGGCGGTCCCGGGCCAGGGTCAGCAGGGCCAGCGGGTTCGCCGCGAGCGCCCGCAAAAATGATTTTCCCATGATGCGTTCCACTCTTCTGCGCCCCGGTGCCCGCCGCCGCGGTTTCACGGTCCTCGAAATCCTGGTGGTGCTCGCCATCATCGGCCTGATGCTCGGCCTGGTCGTGACCAACACCGACAAGCTCTTCGGCCAGGGCCAGGAGGCGGTCGCGCGGATCTTTGTGCGCGACTCCATCAAGACCCCGCTCACCCGCTACCGCATTGACGTGGGCGACTACCCGGCGACCAACGAGGGCCTGGCGGCTCTGCTCGTCGCGCCCGCCAACGTGGCCGACAAGTGGCACGGCCCCTACCTGGATCTCCCCGGCGGCAAGGCGCCGGTCGATCCCTGGGGCCAGCCCTACGAATACCGTTACCCCGGCGTGAAGAACGTCGGCGGCTACGACGTGTATTCCAAGGGCGTCGACAAGACGGCCGACACCGCCGACGACATCGGCAACTGGTGATGTTCCGCGGCCGCTCCAGCGGGGGCCTGCACCGCTCCAGGGCCTTTTCGCTGCTGGAGATCCTGGTGGTGCTCGCGTTGTTCGGGCTCATCTCCGCGCTGCTCATCGGCGGCAGCAGCGCGCTGTTGAAGACGGTCACGACCGACGACGTCCAGAACACCACGCTCAGCGCCATCGCCGCCGCGCGCCACAGCTCCGTGCTGGCCGGCCGCCCGCTGGAGTTCCGCTACGACGACAAGGCCCGCGTGCTCAACTGGGGCGCGGGCTCGGCCGCGCTCGCGGGTGAGGGCCACGTGCGGTTGCTGCCGGTGGTGAAGACCTCCTCGATCCTGGTCGGCGGCCAGTTGCTCGAGTCGCCGCTGGCCCGCGTGCGCTTTTACCCCGACGGCACCTGCGATCCCTTCCGGCTCGAGATCGTGCGCGATGCCGTCAGCCAGATCCTGAGCATCGACCCGTGGACCTGCACCGCGCTCTCCCCGGAGGCCAGCCCGGGGCACCACTGAGATGCGCGCGTTCTCGTCCAGTCTTTCGCTTCGGGCCTTCACCTTCATCGAGGTGATGGTGGCGCTGATGATCTTCGCCCTCTCGGGCGTCGTGCTGGCCTCGTCCTACGTCAACGTCCTCAACGCCCACCAGGCCGCGCTGCACCGCGACGACCATGCCGGCGACCGCCGGCTCGTGCGCGAGGCGCTGCGGGCCGAGCCCGCGGTCGACAAGGTCACCGCCTGGAACGCGCTCACGCTGCCCGACGATCGCTCCGCCCGCTGGCGCGCCACCCTGACGCCAACCCCGGTGGCCGACCTCTTCGATGTCTCGCTCGAGATCGAGCTGACCGACGGCGACGGCAAGAAGCTCCCGACCATCACCGAGACCTGCCGGCTGCTCCGGCCGACCTGGTCCCAACCCGCCGACCGCGAGACCCTGCGCGCCGCCGCCCGCAGCAACCTCGCCAAGCGCACCTACCAATGAAGCGCTATCGTAGCAGCGCGCTTGCCGCGCCGAAGCTCCGCCGGAGCGCAGGCGGGTTCACCCTCATCGAGGTCCTGCTCGCGCTCGCGCTGCTGGCGGCGCTGCTGCTGTCGATCAACCAGTTCGTCTTCTCCATCACCGAGGCGTGGACCAAGAACCAGGACCAGTTCATTTTCGTGCAGCACACGCGCGCGGTCACCCGCCACATCGACGAGCTGCTCCAGGTTGCCGTGGCCAACGCCCGCGCCGGGTCGCCCGCCGCCGGCGCGCCCGCGGGGGCCGAGGTGAAGACGCCCGAGGGCTCCAGCGCCGACCTGATCACTTTCGACCTGCCGATGGGCGACCGGCTGTTCGTCTGGCCGGCCGCGCCGCTGCCCGAGGTGCAATGCGCGCTCGCCTGGCGCAAGGACGACGGGCTCGTCCTCTACTGGAAGTCCCGCCTCGAGGCCGACTTTGCCGACGCGAACCCGCGCATGGCGGTGCTCTCGCCGTTCGTGACCGCGCTGACCTACGACTACTACGACGCGACGACGGACACCTGGTCTACCGAGGAGGCGCTGCAGAAGGATTCCGGCGGCAACTTCGAGGCGCCGAAGCGCATCCGCCTGAAATTCCACCGCAAGGACCGTGACTACGAGGAGATCATCACGCTCCCCGTGATCACGCAGGGGTTGCCGGCTTACTGACGATGAAGCGGCATCGATTCATTTCCTGTCTTTTTGCCGTGCGTCCCCGCGGCTCCGTCGTCGTCGTCGTGCTCGTCACGCTGCTCTTCGCCTCGCTGCTGCTCACGCGCCTGATCGAGACCAGCAGCACCGACCTGCTCATCGCCATGCGCGTGGCGGACCGCGACCGGCTGCGGGCCGACGCCTACGGCGCGATGGAGACCACGCTCGCGGCGCTGGTGGATTTCCGCACGATCGACGGCGGACTCTACGCGCCGGTGCAGGGCTGGGGCGATCCGCTCACCTACGCCGGTTACACGCCGCGCGAGGGCGTGACCGTGGCGGTCGCCTTCGAGGATGAGAGCGCCAAGCTCTCGCTGCCGCGCATCAACCTCGACACGCTCAACACGCTGCTCGTCCAGCTCGGCCTGTCGGTGCCCGACGCCGCGCGTGTAGCCGACGCGATGTTCGTCTGGATGCGCACCGGCCACATTGCGGCGGAGACGGCGACCAGCGCGACGGTGTATGAGCGGCAGGATCCGCCCTCGCAGCCGCCCTACCGGTCGCTGCGCTCGTTCGACGAGGTCGCGGACATCGCGGTGGCGAAGGATTTCTTCTACGACGCCGACGGCCAGCCGAAGCAGCTGCTGGCCGACTTCATAGCGGCCGTGTCGCTCTACCAGTTCAACTCGACCAACCTCAATTCCGCCAACCCGACCGTGCTCGCCGCGACGGGCTGGGACACCACGCAGACCGGCTCGCTGCAGAAATACCTGGCCACGCCGGTGAGCGCGACGAAGACCCGGCCCTACATCCGCACGCTGGCAGAGGCGCGCCGGCAGGTGGGCAACGCGCCCGGCCGCAACCTCGGCGCGCAGATCCAGCTCCTCCGCATCACCGTGACCGCCCGCCAGGGTGCGGCGCAGCTGAAGGTGTCCACGCTGGTCACCTGGGCCGGGCAGGCGGCGTTCCCGGCGTCGCTCGCCGCCACCGCCGCGAGCGCTGCGGGTGCAACCAACCAGCGCACCACGGCGTCTAACAATACCCAGGCCCAGACGGCGGCCGCCAACTCGAATACATTGCGGTATCCGTATACGGTGTTAGAACTTTCCGAAACCAGCCTTCCCGACCCACCGCCCCCGCCCGATGCGCCTGCTGCCTAATTTCACGCTCCGCTCCTCCGTCGCGGCGCAATTCGCCCCGGCCGACCGGTTCTTCCTGCGCTTCGTGCCGCTCGCACCCGACCTGCCCGCGCTGGCGCAGGCGGAACTCGCACTCGAGGGTCTCGCGCCGTTCCCGCCGGCCCAGCTCTACTGGGGCTGCTGCGTGTCGCCCGACCGCACGTCGGCGCTGGTCTACGCCGCGCACCGCCGCCGCTTCACGCCGGAGGAGACCACCGCGTGGGAGACCGCCGCCCTCGCCGTGCCCGACCTGCTCCCGCTGCTCGGTGCGCCGACCAGCGGCTATGGTTTGCTCATTCACGCCGGGGAAACCCGCCTGGGCGGCGCGGCCTGGACTGCCGGGGCGGCGTGGCCGGCCGCGGTGCACGCGCGCGATTACGGCGCGGCGCCCACCGAGGACAACCGGCGCGCCTTTGCGGCCGAGCTCGCGGCGAAGGCCCGGCTCGCCGATGCGCCGGCCCGGTTCGTCACCGGCACGCCGCGCGCGCGGCGCGAGGGCGACAAGCTGATCTTTGAACTGGCCGACGCCGCGGGCGCGGTCGTCGCCGCCACGACCGTGGCGCTCGCCGACCAGGATGCGCTCGATGTCCGCGACCGCGCCTTCCTCGACCGGCGCCGGCGCGACCGGCGCCGCGGCGAGTTCATCTGGCGGCTCTTCCTCGCCGGCGGGGCCGCGGCCGCGCTCGCGCTGCTGCTCGAGCTCGGCGCGGTGACCTTCGGCCTGCTCGACCGCGCGCTGCACGGGCGCATCGCCGCGCAGGCCCCGGGCGTCGAGAAACTCGAAACCGCCCACGGGCTCACCAGCCGCATCGACGAGCTGACGCACCGCCGGCTCCACTTTTTTGAGATGCTCGCGGCCATCAACGCTCCGCGGCCCAAGTCCATCAGCTTCAACCGCACCGGCACCAGCGGGCGCAACACGCTCGAGATCGAGGCGCAGACCGGCAGCGCGGACGACGTCGGCCTCTACGAGACGACCCTGCGGGCGATGGCCGTGCTCGACAGGGTCGAGATCAGGGACCTCCGCGCCCGCGACGGCGTGACGACCTTTGTCCTGACCGTGGCCTTCAAGCCGGAAACGAACGCCGGCACGGGAGGGGCCCCATGAGTAGCTGGTTCCAATCCCGCAACCGCCGCGAGCAGCTGCTCGTGACGCTCTTCGTCATCATGGGCGCGCTCATCTGGCTGAGCAGCGCCGCCGGCCGCCTGAACACGCGCCTGTCGACCTGGCGCTCGACGCACACCGACCTCGGCGCGCAGCAGCTCTGGCTCGACCGGCAGAAGGAGATTGAGGAGTCGTCGCTCGCCGCCGTGCGCAACCTCGACCCCGCGCGCACCTTCGACGCCACGAAGCTCGTCGCGACCGTCACGTCGCTCGCCAGCGGCGCGAGCCTGCAGCCCACGATCGACTCGCCGGTGACGCAGCGCACGAACCAATTCGCCCTGCACACGATCAAGGTCACGTTCCGCCGCGCCAACCTGCCGGCGCTGCTGAATTTCTACGACGAGCTGAGCAAGCAGGCGCCCTACCTGAACCTGGAGTCTGTGGCCCTGCAGACTGACCGCAGCGCCGCCGGCGCGCTCAACGCGACGCTGCAGATCTCGGCGACGCAGATCGTGAAGCCGTGAAGTAAGACACTTGTAGGTCTAACGGCCTTTCTTTTGCGCTCCCCTAAGCGAATCAGTAGACGGCTAAACTCTGGCATGAAAAACGAAGCAGTTTATCTTACCATTATTCCGTAGGTACTATTCTACTCCTTGGATTTGGCATTCGCGGGATTATGCGAAAGGGGCGGGATTTTATAAAGAAAGAACTCCAGCAAGCCGCTGTAATATTAGCAGTAGGCGAGTTGGTCTCTGGGCTCATGTATCTCGGATATTTAATATACGTTTTTTGGTTTCGCTAAGACCGAGCCAACAGACGCAGCAAAAAGAGGATCACAGCCGGAAGCTCGCGCTGACCTGGAAGAGCGCGGTGACGATCGCGTAGGCTAGAAAAGCGACGAAGCCGAAGGTGGCGAAGAGCACGGTGCCGGACATCAGGCGCGTGGCGTTCTGCAGTCGGCGGGAGAGGTCCGCCTGGTAGGATTGCGCGATCTGCCGGAGGCTGGGGGCGAGGTGGCCGGTCTGCTCGCCGACGGCGAGGCGGTCGAGGAAGAGCGGCGGCATCAGGTTGGTGCGTTGCAGCGACGCGCAGAGGCTGGCGCCCTCGATCACGCGGTCGGTCGCCTCGTGGAGGATTTCCTGCACCTTGGTGTTTTCCACCGCGCGCTCGGTCAGGCGCAGCGCCTCGGCGGTCGTCACGCCGTTCTCGATCAGCACGGCGAGCGTGTGGGCGAAGTTGAGGACGGCGGCCTGGATGACGAAGTCCTTCACGATGGGCACCCGCAGCAGCCACGCGTCGGACTGCCTGCGGCCCTCGGGCGTCAGCCGCCAGCGCAGGAAGAATGCGCCCGTGATGAAGGCCGCGACCGCGACGAACGGCCCAACGTAGAGGATGAAGTGCGAGCCGTTGACCAGCAGCCGGGTGGCGAAGGGCAGGTGGCCGCCGAGCGAGCCGAGCAGCGTCTGCAGGCGCGGCACGAGGAAGATGAGCAGGAACACCACCACGCCGCCGCCGAGGCAGCAGATAAATGCCGGGTAGGCGAGGGTCGCGAGGAACTTCTGGCGCAGATCGCGCTGCTCGGTGAAATGCTGGATGAGCCGCGCGAGCACTTCCTTCAGGTTGCCGGTGGCCTCGCCGGCGGCGATGAGGTTGACCGTCTGCCGGTCGAACACCTCGGGGTGCGCACCCATCGCCTGGGAGAGCGTGCTGCCTTCGCCGAGGCGGCCCCAAAGCGAGGCGCAGAGGGATTTCAATTTTGGCTCCTGCAGGCGCACGCCGAGCAGGCGCACGGCCTCGCCGGCGGAAAGGCCGGCGTTGACGAGATCCACGAGTGCCTCGAGGAAAGGCAGGCGCTCCTTCGTGGTCAGACGCTTGGTCGTGACGGCGTCACTGGATCCGGCGGCCGGTCGTGCCGCGCTGCCTTCCTCGTCGAGCCGGACGACCTGCAGGCCGCGGGCCTGGAGAATGTGCAGGGCCTCGCGCCGCGA
Organism: Lacunisphaera sp.; assembly: GCA_029945445.1. Lineage (GTDB taxonomy): Bacteria > Verrucomicrobiota > Verrucomicrobiia > Opitutales > Opitutaceae > Lacunisphaera. The sequence continues at coordinate 188,119 of JAQSCO010000014.1, forward strand.
AAGGGCGTCGAGCTTGCCGTCGGCGGCGGGCGAACCCGGAGAGCGGGCGGTATAGGTGTAGCGAGGCATGCCGAGAGGTTTAAGGGATAAGGTTTAAGCTGTAAGGGTTCTTAAAACTTAAACCTTAAAACTTACAGCTGATCATTCCCCGCTCGTGCTGATGGTGCGCAGCAGCTCCTGGAGCGAGGTATGGCCGGATTTCACGCGCTCCCAGCCGGATTGTTGCAGCGTGCGCATGCCGTGCTGCCGCGCGAGGTGACCGAGCGCCTTGCTGGATTCGCGGCGGACGATCAGGTCGTGCAGTGGCTTGGGTTGCAGAATTTCAAACAGGCCGATGCGGCCCTTGAAGCCGGTCTGCCGGCAGCTGCGGCAGCCGACCGGCTCGGCGAGCTCCTTGATGCCGGCGGCCTCGGACGCGTCCAGGTGGATCGACTCGAGCGTCATGCGCAGGGCGACAGGATCGACGGGTTTCTTCTTCGCGCAGTCGGGGCAGAGCCGGCGCACGAGGCGCTGGGCGATGACGAGCTCGACGGCGGAGGCGACGAGGAACGGCTCGACGCCCATGTCAGTGAGGCGCGTGAGCGCGCCGGGGGCGTCGTTGGTGTGGAGCGTGGAGAAAACCAAATGCCCCGTGAGCGAGGCGCGGATGGCGATCTCGGCGGTGTCGAGGTCGCGGATTTCGCCGACCATGATGACATCGGGGTCCTGGCGCAGCACGTGGCGCAGCGCGCTGGCGAAGGTCAGGCCGATCTCCGCGTGCGTCTGCATCTGGTTCGCGCCGGGCAGCTCGTATTCGATCGGGTCCTCGATGGTGACGATGCGCAGCTCGGAGGAATTGATCTTCCGGAGAAAGGCGTTGAGCGAGGTGGATTTGCCGGAACCCGTCGGGCCGGTGACGAGGATGATGCCGTGCGGGTAGTCGAGCACCTTGAGGATGATGGCCTGCTCGTCGGGGGTCAGGCCGATGCCGTCCATCGTGTAAGCCATCTTGCGCTGGTTGAGGAGGCGAAGGCTGACGCTCTCGGCGTAGATGGTCGGGATGGTGGAGACGCGGATGTCGAGCGCGGCGCCGCCCTGCTTGAAGTCGATGCGGCCGTCCTGCGGCAGGCGGCGCTCGGAAATGTTCATGCGTGCCATGATCTTCAGGCGCGAGATGATGGCGTCCTGAAAGCGCAGCAGGTTCTCCGGCAGCGGCACGGGCACGAGCAGGCCGTCGACGCGGTAGCGGATGGTGAGCTGGCCCTCCTGGGGCTCGAAGTGGATGTCGGTGGCGTTTTCCGCCACGGCCTGGGAAATGACCTCGGTGACGAAGCGCACGACGGCGGCGTCGGCGTCGGCCTCAAGCTCGGTGCCGGTCGTGGTGGCGGTGAGGCCGGAGTCGTCGGCGTCGTCGAGGCTGCCGGAACCGACGCCGTAGTTTTCATTGATCAACTGCAGCACGCGGTCCGCCGGTGCGAGATGCCAGACGAGCGGGCGCGACGTAAAGGTGGCGATCCAGTCGGCGATGGTGGCGTTGGGGGGCCAGGGGGTGGCCAGGTGGAGACCTGAAACCTGAGAGCTGAGACCTGAAGTAGGAGGCTCGATCAGCACCGGCACCACCTGGAACTCGTGGGCGAGGCGCGCGGGGAAGGCGGCGAGCGCTTCCGGGTCGATCTGCGGCGCGTCGAGCACGGGCAGGCCGGTGGTGCGGGCGAGGGCGTCGAGCGCGCCGGTTTCGCCGAGGCCGAGGCCGGAGGCGAGGAGCGCGAGGCGTTTCTCGCGCACGCTCTCGGCGAGGGATTTTTGCGCGGCTTCCGACAGGCGGTCGGCCAGCGCGGCGGGCAAGGTGTCGTCCAGCGTCACGGGCGGCACGCGGTTAGGGCTTGGCCGGCAGCGTGACCCGGAGGGCGGTCTGCACGTCGGCATTCTGCGGGCTGCCCTTGAGCCGCTCCATGGCCTCGGTGTTGTCCGCCGGGGTGTTGGTCAGGATATAGGGCCGCAGGAAGAAGACGAGGTCGGTGCGGGTGGTCTCGCGGCTGCGCTTGCCGAGCAGGTCGCCGATGATCGGGATGCCGGCGAGGCGGCTGGTGGAGCGGTTGGTCGACTTGCGCTGCAGGCCGCCGAGGGCGACGATCTCGCCGCTGTTGACGCTGACGAACGACTCGGTGGTGCGGCTGCCGATGACGGGCTGCGAGTTGCCGTCGATCGTGACGTTGTCGAGGATGTCGTTCACCTCCTGCTTGATCTCGAGCTGCACGGAGCCGTCGTTGCCGATGAGCGGCTTCACGGTGAGGGTGATGCCGATGTCCTTGTAGGTGACGTTGCTGCTGTAGCCCGAGCCGACGTTGGCGCCGGTGGTGCCGGTGTTCTGGTAACTGGTGATGACCGGGCGCGACTCGCCGACGAAGAGGGTAGCCTCCTTGTTGTGGGTGGTGACGATGTTCGGCACGGAGAGGATGTTGACGTTGGACTTCCGCGGCGTGGCGCTGAGGGAGAGGGTGGCGGCGAGGTCCGTCACCCCGGTCGTGGCGTTGCGGGTGACGGTGCCGTTGCTGACGGTGAGGCCGGGCAGGCTGCCGGAGAAACCGACCAGCTTGTTCGCCTGCACGGTCAGGCCGAGCGCCTCGATGCCGGTTGAGGCGGCGTCGGTGAGGGTGATCTCGGCGATGACAACCTCGATGCGGACCTGGGCGAGGAGGACGTCGAGCTGCGCGATGATGTCCTTGATGAGGCGGAGGTCGTCGACGGTGCCGGAGACGATGAGGGAGTTGCTGCGCTCGTCGGCGACGACGGTGAGGATGGTGCTGAACTGCTGCGGGGCGGCGGCACTGGCGGCGCCGCCCGGGAGGGTGATGGTGCCGTTGGCGGTGTTGATCTGGGTGGCGCGGGCGGCGGCGAGCGCGGCGGCCTGGGCGGCGTTGCCGCCGGTGTTGGCATTGTTGGCGGCCGGGTTGGCGCCATTGCGGTTGGCGAGGGCGTTGGCGACGTTGCGGGCGTTGGCCTGGTTCTGCGAAGACTGGTTGGCGGCGCGGGCGGCGGCGTTCTGGCCGGAGATGAGCGTGCTGAGCACGGTGGCCATGTCGGTGGCGACGGCGTGCTTCAGGGCGATGACCTCCTGGCGCGTGCTGGACTCGCCGGCGCTGTCGAGCTTGGCGATGAGGTCGTCGAAGAACGCGTGCTGGCGCGGGTCGCTGAGGAGGATGATCTGGTTGGTGCGGTCGTCGGCCTGGAAGGACGTGCCGGTGCCCAGCGAGGTCGCGCTGGCGCCGGTGAGGATGCTCTGGAGCTTGGTGACGAGCTCGCTGGCCGTGGTGTTCTGGACCCGGTAGAACTTCGGCGTGAGGCCGGTGAGCGCCGGCTGGTCGAGCTGGACGAGGAGGGTCTCGATGCGCTGGAGGTTGCTGACCGTGTCGGTGAGGAGCGCGGCGTTGGCCTTTTCAAAGAGCAGCGGCGGGCTGGCGGCGGTGGGGTTGAGCAGGCCGGCCATCTGCGGCATGAATTCGGCGACGCGGAGGAATTTCAGGGTGAAGACCTTGCTCGCGATATGGCCGCTCGCCGGCAGGCCCAGCGTGGAACCGTCGATGAAGTCGGGTGCCTCGGTGCGGGCGGTGTTGAGCGGGGTGACCTTGAGGAATTTTTCGCCCAGCGGGGTGACGCCGATGCCGTTCATCGTGAGCAGGGTCTCGAGCGCGGCCCGGGCCTCGTCCTTGGTCACCTTCTGGTTGAGCGAGAAGGAGAGCGAGGTCGCGGGCAGGCCGGCGGGGCGGAGCACGGAGCGGCCGGACCAGCGCTCCAGCATCTCCAGCGCAGCGTCGACGGTGATGTCGCCGAACTTGATCGGGCCGATCGTGGCCTCGGCGGGGTGGGCGGGCCCGCCGGCAGCCGGCGACGTGGTGGCCGGGGCCGGTTGCTGCGCGTGGCCGAGGGCGGCCAGCAGCAAGGCGGACAGGAGGGCGAACAGACGCGGACGGGGAAGGAGCATGGCGAAAGAGGTTGGGATCAAGGCGAAGTGGCGTGGCCGGCGCCGGGTAAAATCGCAGGATACATGGGAAAGGCTGGAGACGCCGGGAGCAAGGGGAAGTTTCGGTCAGAAGACGGACATCAGGCGGGCGCGGAGGTTCAATAACGGTCCATGATCTGCCACATGATCCAGGTAATGGAGACGCCGACCAGCACCATGCCCGCGAACGCGCTGACAAACACCATCGGGTTGCCGCGGCCCTGCCACACGATCAGTCCCAGCAGCAGCTCGCTGAGCCCGAGCAGCAGCCAGTAATCGCGCGTCCGGCGTGATTTGACCTGCTTGATCTCGACCTGGTTCAGGCCGAGCTTGTTTTCAACGGCGCGGTTTTGCTGCAGGAGGGCATGGACATCGTTCGGGTCGTCCGGCTTGGGCGTGGTGGTTCTTATCGCGGTGGGCACGGCTGGCCCCGCCATCATCGCCAGCTCCTTGGCGGTTGGCATCGGGGGCTGCCCGGCCGCCGGCGAGTTGTCCCGTTTGAACGCACGATCCTTGAAGCCGTAGTCTTTCCGCGGCGGGTCGGGAGGTTCGCTGGGCATGGCGCCACGATGGCCGGCCGGCTTGTGGATTCAAGCAAACCCCGGCCGGGCCCGGGGGTCTTGGGGTGGACTTTGCGGCATATTTGGTGTCTGGCCTTGCGTGCCTTCCGGGGCTCTTTAGGTTCAACTGGCAACCCCGCACCTATCATCGGCCGACGGCTACCCCCGTCGCGCGAGTGAATTAACCTTCCACGCACCCCGCCATGAGCCCTCACGCCGCCACCCCGACGCGTCCGCCCACCCCTCCCGCGACTTCGCACCAGAAGCCGAAGTATCCCGGCATCCGCGTCACCTGCAACGGCAACCAGCTCGTCACGCAATACGTGGAGACGCGCATCACCGAGGGCGGCGTGTTTTATCCGATCACGCCCTCGACCGAGGGCGGCGAGATCTACCAGCAGTCTTTCGCGTCGGGAGAGCTCAACGTCTGGGGCGCGCAGAAGGTCGCCGTCGAGACCGAGGGCGAACACGCCGCGCAGGGCGGCGCCACCGCCTACGCCGTGCAGGGCCGCCGCACCGTCAATTTCACCTCGGGGCAGGGCATCGCCTACGCCATGGAGCAGTATTACCACGCGCCGGGCAAACTCTCGACCATGGTGCTCGAGGTCGGCGCGCGCGCGCTGACCAAGCACGCCCTCAACGTCCACTGCGGCCACGACGACTTCTACGGCGCGCTCGACACGGGCTGGACCATGCTGATGGCGAAGGACGCCCAGCAGGCCGCCGACCAGGGCATCATCCTCCGCAAGGCCAACGAGCTTTCCCTCAACCCGGGCATGAACATCCAGGACGGCATGCTCACGACGCATTCCGAGCGCATGTATCTCGCGCCCGAGGCGGAAATGCTCCGCGAGTTCCTCGGTGCCCCGGACGACCAGGTCGACTGCCCGACGCCCGCGCAGCGCGAGCTGTTCGGTCCGAAGCGTCGCCGCGTCCCGGTCATGATGGACCTCAAGCACCCGATCCTCCTCGGGCCGGTGCAGAACCAGGAGCACCATATGAACGGCGTCGTCGCGCGCCGGAATAATTTCAATGAGCCCATCCTCGGCTTCCTCGCGGACTGCTACGCTGAGTTCGGCCGGCTGACCGGCCGGCATTACGGTTTCGTTACCGAATACAAGACGGAGGACGCCGACACGGTGTTCGTCTCGCTCGGGTGCGCCGCCGACAACATCGAGGCCGCGTGCGACTACCTGCGCGAGCAGCGCAACGCCAAGGTCGGCTCGATCCACGTGAACGTCATCCGCCCGTTCCCCGAGGCCGCCGTCATCAACGCGCTCCGCGGCAAGAAAAACATCATCATTCTCGAGCGCACCGACGAGGGCCTCGCCGGCGACAACCCGCTGGCGCGCGACATCCGCGTCGCCCTCGGCAAGGCGAACGAGGTGACGAAGTTCGGCACGGCCGCTGGCCTGCCCGCGCTCACCCCGGCCGAGACGCCGCGCCTTTTCCGGGGCGCCTACGGCATCGGCTCGCGCGACTTCCGCCCGGAACACACCCTCGGCGCCTACGAGTTCGCCACCGGCGCCTCGAAGCGCAAGGACGGCCGCAGCGCCGCCGACGGCGAGACGTTCTTCGTCCTCGGCGTCGACCATCCCTACGCGGTTATCAGCAAGGACACGCCGTCGCTTCTGCCCGAGGGCGCCATCGCGGTGCGGTTCCACTCCATCGGCGGGTGGGGCATGATCACCACCGGCAAGAACCTCGGCTCCATCATCGGCGACTTCGGCAAGTTCATCTCCGAGCAGACGCCGACCTACGACGCGGACGGCTTCCTCGTCGACAAGCTCTTCATCATGGCGAACCCGAAATACGGTTCGGAGAAGAAGGGCGCGCCGACCAACTACTACCTCACGGTCGCACCGTCGCAGATCAAGGTGAACTGCGAGCTGAATCACGTCGACGTCGTGCTCTGCTGCGACCCGAAGGCCTTCACCCACACCAATCCGCTCGAGGGCCTGAAGAAGGGCGGCTGCCTCGTCTGGGAATCCAGCGAGTCGCCCGAGGTCGCCTGGCAGCGTGTCCCGGAGAAATACCGGCAGTTCGTCCGCGAAAACAACATCCGCATCTTCATCCTCCCCGGCTTCGACATCGCGCGGAAGGCGACGAACCAGACCGAGCTGCAGCTGCGCATGCAGGGCAATTCCTTCCTCGGCGCGTTCTTCCGAGTGTCGCCATTCCTCAAGACCTTCGGGATCACCGAGGCGGCGTTCCACAAGGTGGTCCAGAAGCAATACGAGAAGAAGTTCGGCCGCTTCGGCGAGGCCGTCGTCGCGTCGAACATGACCGTGATGACCGAGGGATTTTCGCGCGTGGCGGAGATCAAGCTCGGCGCCAATGGCGATCCCGACCGCTCCTCGATGCGCAACCCGCTGCTCGCCCCGATCGGCGACCACCAGATCATCCCGACCGCCGGTTGCGGTGCCGCCGGCTGCGGCCCGATCCCCGCGCCCGCGGCCCAGCCCGCCCGCGCACCGTTCCAGACGCTGGCGAAGTTTGACTCCGAGTTCCGCGCGGGCCTCGGCTACCACCAGCCGGCCGGCGCGCTCGCCTCGGTCGGCGTGATGCTCGCCGGCACGGGCGCCACCCAGTCCAAATACGTCGCCCGCCGCGAGACGCCCGTCTACATTGCGGAAAACTGCACCCAGTGCATGGAGTGCATCACCGCGTGCCCTGACACCGCGTTGCCCAACATGGCGCAGGATGTGTCGACCGTGCTGAAAACCGCGGTGAACAACTACGTCACGAACCGTGACGAGCGCCTCAAGTTCGGCGCCGAGATCACCGGCCTCGAGGCCCGCGCCCGCGTGAAGATGAACGAGTCCGTCAAGGCCAAGACCAAGGTGCCGTTCAAGGACATCATCCGCGACGAGGTCAATGCGCTCACCACCATCTCCGCGCAAACCAAGGCCGAGTTCACCAACATCATCGCCAAGCTCCCGATCGCCTACGGCAACGTGCCGGCCATCTTCCGCTCGCTCGAGGCCAAGACGCCCGGCGCCGGCGGCCTGTTCTCCATCTTCGTCTCCGACCTCTGCAAGGGTTGCGGCGAGTGCGTGCAGGTGTGCGGCGACCACGACGCCCTGCGCATGACCCGCGAGACCGAGGAACTGAACGCCGAGCTGACCACCGCGCAGGTGTTCTCGCGCCTGCTGCCCGACACCCCGCAGAAATATCTCGGCCTCTACAACGACGCCGACGCCGCGTCCTCCCGCGAGGCCGCGCTGCGCAACCATCTCATGGTGCGCCGCAATTACGAGGCGCTCGTTTCGGGCGACGGCGCCTGCGCCGGCTGCGGCGAGAAGAGCATCCTCCGTTCCGTCGCGTCCGTGACCGAGGCCTACATGCGGCCGCTCTACCACCGCAAGGCCGACCGCCTCCGCGCCACCGCCGCCCGGCTGCAGGCCGAGGGCCCCGCGAAGCTCGCCGCGCTCAAGGCGCGCGACGCGAATGAGTATGAGCTTTTCCGCAAAACCTACGCGCACGCCATCATGAACCTCGGCGGCGAGAACGACACCGACACGGCGAAGCGCATTGCCGGTTACGAGGCGAAGCATGGTGCCATCACTGATGCGCAGATTGTCGGCGGGCTGGCGGCGGTCCTTGAGCAGGACGCCTTCAACCACAAGGAACTCCAGCCGGTCGAGGGCCGCCGGGCGAACGGCATGTCCGTGATGATGATGGGCGCCAGCACCGGCTGCAACACGGTCTACGGTTCCACCTCACCATCCAATCCGCATCCTTATCCGTGGATGAACTCGCTCTTCCAGGACGGCGCCACGATCTCGTGGCTCATGGCCGAGTCGGTCATCGTCAACCACGCCCAGCGCTCGGTCGTGCCCGAGCGCCTGGCCGGCGCGCTGCTCGACCGCACCGCGAATATCGCGAGCGAGGCGGAGTATTTCACCCTCACGCACCTCGACGACGCGCTGATGACCGAGCAGGAGGTGCGCGAGCTGCCCAAGGTCTGGGTCATCGGCGGCGACGGCGCGCTCGGCGACATCGGCTTCCAGAACGTCTCGAAGGTCGTCCTGCAGAACCGCCCGAACGTGAAGATGCTGATGCTCGACACGCAGGTCTATTCCAACACCGGCGGACAGAACTCCGACTCCTCCACGATGCTCGGCGGCTACGACATGAACCAGTTCGGCGTCGCCTCGCAGGGCAAATTGACGGAAAAGAAGAACGTTTCCGAAATCCTCACCGGCGGCCACGGCTCGCCGTTCGTCGCGCAGGTCTCGATGGCCAACTCGGTCAAGCTCTACAAGGCCATGCTGGAGGGTCTGGAGTATCGCGGCACCGCCTTCTTCCAGGCCTACACCACCTGCCAGCCCGAGCACGGCGTCGGCGACAACATGAGCGCCGACCAGGCCAAGATGGTGCGCGACTGCCGCGGCATGCCGGAGTTCGTCTTCAACCCCCGCAAGGGCGAGACCACGCAGGAGGCCTTCGACCTCAAGGGCAACCCGTCGATGGACCGCGACTGGTGGCGCACAAAATACTCCACCACCGGCGAGGAATACAGCTTCGGCGTCGCCCACTGGGCGATCACGGAGAACCGTTTCCGCAAACACGTGAAGGCGATCAAGGAGGAGGAGGCCGCCAAGCTCATGCTGCTGGACGACCAGCTGCTTTTCATCACGCAGGACGACGTCATCCACCGCCGCGTCTTCGACCCGGCGCACCGCAGCTTCGTGAAAAACTTCGGCAGCTACATCAAGGCCGAGGAGCACGGGAAGATGCAGTGCTACGCCGTGACGCGCCAGATGGTGCTGTTCGCCGTCGAGCGCCGCAAGGCCTGGCGCATGCTCCAGAGCAAGGCGGGCGTCGTGAACAAGGACTACCTCGCGCAGAAAAGTTTCCTCGCGAAGCTCGACAAGGGCGAGCTCCCGCTGGCCGACGCGAAGGCGAAGCCCCGCGAGCTCTTCGCCGCGGAGCTCGCCGCGGTCAAGTAGAAGTCGCCCGCTCTACGCAAGTCTCATTGACGGCACACCTGCCGGTAGAGGGCCTCGTAGCGCGGGATGATGACGGCGGCGGAGAAGTGCTCGCGGGCGCGTTTTTGCGCGGCTTGGCCGAGGGCGGCGCGGCGGGTGGGATCGCTGAGCAGTGACTCGGCGGCGGCGGCGAGGGCGGCGGTGTCGCCGAAGGGCGCGAGCAAGCCGGTTTCGCCGGACAGCGTGACCTCGGGAATGCCGCCGACATCGAACGCCACGCTCGGGCAGCCCAGGCTCATCAATTCGAGGATGCTCAGGCAGAAGCTTTCCGTTTCCGAGGTGAAGATGCCGAGGTCGGCCGCCTGCAGGTAGTCCTCGATGTCCGTCACGCGCTCGCGCACGACGATCCGGTCGGCGATGCCACGCTTCGCCGCCTCGGCGATCAGCAAGGTGGGGCTGCCTCCGGCGAGGACGACGAACTTGAAACGGTGGCGCGGGGCCAGGCGCGCGACTGTTTCCATCAGCAGGTCGATGCGCTTGAGGGCGCGCAGGTTCGAGCTGTGGAGGAGCATCATCTCGCCGTCGGCCAGCCCGAGTTCGCGGCGCATGTCGACCCGCGGGCGCGGCGCGGGGTGCGGCTCAAAAAAATTGTGGATGACCTCAATGGGACGTTTCACCCCGAGCAGGCGTACGGTCTCGCGGCGCATGAACTCCGAGACCGTGGTGATCGCGTCGGAATGCTCCAGGGCATGAGTGATGGCGGGGCCGTATCCGGGATCGCGGCCGAGCAGCGTGGTGTCCGTGCCGTGCAGCGTGGTGATGACCTTGGGCCGCTGGTGGGCCGGCAGCATGGAGCAGGCAAGGAACGCGGCGGTGGCGTGGGGCACGGCGTAGTGGACGTGCAGCACGTCGAGCCCGTGGTCGCGGCTGACCTCGGCCATCTTCACCGAGAGCGGCAGGGTGTAGTCGGGATGCTTGAAGAGGTCGTAGCTGTTCACCACCACGGGGTGGAAGAACACCCGCGGGCCGGCCGGCATGCGGAACGGCGGATCGTAGCTGATGAAATGGACCTCGTGGCCACGGGCGGCCAGCTCCTCGCCCAGCTCGGAGGCAAGGATGCCGCTGCCGCCGACGGACGGGTAGCAGGTGATGCCGATCTTGAGGGGGCGGTCAGACATGCGACAGAGAATTCACCACGAAGGCACGAAGACACAAAGTTCCGACTTCGTTGGCCCGGTTCCTTGGTGCCTCCGTGTCTTGGTGGTGAAAAACAGGATTCATGGATGGATTCAGAATTGTCTGGCTGATCGGGTGAGTTGCGCGAGCGAGCCAAACACCAGCGGGTCGTTGGGATAGAGCGGCTGGGCGCAGACGAGGCCGGCGTTGAGGCCATGCGCGCGGGCGCGGGCGAGCTGCAGTTCGACGTAGTTGCGCGTCTTCATCTGCGAGGCGTGGGCCTCCATCGCGGCCTGCCAGGTGGCGACGATTCCCGGTGTTGAAATATCAATGAGCACCGGCGCGATGTCGGTGGGTTCAGCGCCTGGTCCCAGGGCATAGAAAAACAATTGGCCGATGGCGTGCGGGCGCAGCTTGCGCAGTTCCTTCAGGCCGCCGTAGCGCGCGAGCCGCGTGGCATCGCGGACGAGCGTACCGAGCCGCCAGTGGTCCGGATGCTGATTCTGCGCGACGGTCGGCGCGAGGACGATGCCCGGCTTCACCCGGCGGATGATGGCCGCGAGCCTGAGGGCGTGCGCGGACTTGAGCTCGAGATGGGCGTCGCCGTCGAGTTCGAGGAACTCGGTCGTGGCGCCGAGGATCTTCGCGGCCTGCTTCGCCTCGGCGGTGCGCTGCCTGGGCGTGCCGTTGGTGCCGGCTTCACCGCGGGAGCAGATGACAAAGTGCACGCGCCGGCCGGTGCGGGTCTCGTTCGCGATGATGGCACCCGCGCCGAACTCGATGTCGTCGGGGTGCGCGCCAAAGGCGAGGAGGGACGGAAGGGAAGCGGGTTTCATGGATCGGGAGGAGGGGAAGATTAAAATTTAATAGACTACAAAGGCTCCCCGGGCAGCCGGCAGTTTGTAATATAATACGTTACAAACGGATTTGGGTCAGGCGGGGAGTTCGGTGTAGGCTTCATCGGAACGGTCGATGGGGTCGCGGGGGACAAAGGTTATCTCAGGCGCGTCGGCTTGGTTCAAGTAGGCCTGTTCGCCGGCGCCGCAGATATAGTGCGTGCAATGAATGACGGATTGCATCCAACGCAAGCGGCTGTCGCGCGTCGGGCTGATTTGCTCCTTCGTGAAGTCGGACTGGGGCAGCGTCAGGTAGCTGTCGCCACCCTCGTGGAGCTTGAGCACGCCGTCGATGAGCCGGGCCCGGACGACTTCGCCCTCGTGGGTCACGTCGACGAAGCAGTCCGTGATGGCGCACGCGGCGCGGCGCACCGCCGGGTCGCCCGAGCGAACGACACGGATGCCCTCGAGCAGGCCCATGCGGCGATACATCTCGAGGCAGAAGTCGGCGGCGTTCGTGGCGGCGACCTGCTTGAACGCCGCGACCCAATGTGGATGGACGAAATTGGGCAGCTGGCGCGCGGTGTGCGCGGGCCAGTCGGCGGGTATGCGCTTGGCGAAAAGGGGCGAAAACTTCCGCTGGAGCTTGTTCACGAAGGTGAAATTGAGGGTCGTCGGCTGGCCGGCGCGGAGGTCGCGCAGGATCGTCTGGGTCTCGCGGCAGTCGTGGTCGCTGTCGTGCAGGAAGAACACGATCTCGCCGCCGATCTCCGCCTGCAGTTTGCGCGCGGTCGCGAACTTGGCGTAGAGGAACCGCCGCGGGAAGAACCCGCAGGGTTGCTGGCCGAAGCAGATGACGGGGGAAGACATCAGGAGGAAGGGAGTGGCCCGCTAATCACACGAATAGACACGAATTGGAACAGCGTTATTCGCGTCCATTGGCGTGATTCGCGGGCAAGACGGCTTGAATGATCATGCTGAGCAGCATACAGGCGCCGCAGCCGATGATGTTATACCACAGGTAGGAGATGCTCAGCGTCGCATAGAGCCCGAAGACCAGCAACTGCGACACGACCGCCGCCCAGAACACCGCGGTGCCGGACACCCACTTGACGAAGAAGGCGATGAGGAACAGCCCGAGCACGACGCCGTAGAAGATGGAGCCGATGATGTTTGTGGCCTGGATGAGGTTCTCGGCGAGGTTGCAGAAGAGGGCGAAGCCGATGGCGAAGAAGCCCCACAGCGCGGTGAACCATTTCGAGGCGGTCACGTAATGCGCGTCCGCGGCGTCGCGCTTCACGACGTGGCGGTAGACATCCACGACGGTGGTGGAGGCGAGGGCGTTGAGTTCGCCGGCTTTGGAGGAGAAGGTGGCGGCGAAGAACACGGCGACGAGCAGCCCGATGAGCCCGTGCGGCAGGTAGCCGAGGATGAAGGTGACGAAGACGTAGTCGGAGTCGTTGGTGAGCGCCTTGGGGTCGGCAGCCTTAAGGACGGCGCGTGTTTCCTCCCGGGCGGCTTCAGTGCGGGCGTTCGCGGCCAGCGCGGCGACGCGCTCGGTCCCGGCCGCGGCGGTGTCACCCGCATGGCGGGCGGCGAGCCAGGCGTTCACGTGGCGCTCCTTGTCGGCGTGAGCGGCGTTGAAGTCGGACTCGAGCGCGCGGAGTTTGTCGCCGGCGCCGTGGGCGGCGGCCTGGTGCCATGCGGCCTGGTTGAAGAAGACCGGCGGGCGCTCGAACTGGTAGAACACGAAGACCAGCGCGCCGAGCAGCAGGATGAAGAACTGCATCGGGATCTTGAAGACGGCGTTGAACATCAGGCCGAGCCGGCTCTCGCGCAGCGACGCGCCGGTGAGGTAGCGCTGCACCTGCGACTGGTCGGTGCCGAAATACGAGAGCGCGAGGAACGTGCCGCCCAGCAACCCCGTCCAGACCGTGTAGCGGCGATCGGGGTTGAGGGAGAAGTCGACGGCCTCGAGCTTGTGGAAGCCGCCCGCGACCGCGAGGGCGTCGGTGAAGCCGAGGCCGGCGGGCAGCTTGGCGAGCAGGACAAAGAAGGCGGCGATCATACCGACGAAGATGACGCCGATCTGATATTTCTGCGTGAGGTTCACGGCCGCGCTGCCGCCGCTGACGGTGTAGGCGATGACGAGCAGGCCGCTGCAGACGATGGTGGCGTCGAGCCGCCAGCCCATGACGGTCGAGAGCACGATGGCCGGCGCATAGATGGTGATGCCCGCGCCGAGCCCGCGCTGGACGAGGAACAGCCCCGCGCCGAGCAGGCGGGTTTTCTGGTCGAAGCGCTTCCCGAGATACTCGTAGGCGGTGTAGACGTTCAGCCGGCGGTAGATCGGGAGGAAGACCGCGGCGATGAGGATGAGCGCCAGCGGCGCGCCGAAATAATTCTGCACGAAGCCCAGGCCGCTCTCGTAACCCTGGCCGGGCGTCGAGAGGAAGGTGATGGCGCTCGCCTGCGTGGCCATCACGGACAAGCCGATGGTCAGCCAGTGCGTGTTGCCGCCCTTCAGGTAGGAATGGAGGCTGCCGCCGCCGCGCGTCGCCCACATGCCGTAGGCCGCGATGCCGACGAGGACGCCGAGCAGGACGAGGTAGTCGAGGGCGTTCACGAATAAAGTTTCGTCAGCACCGTGAGCAGCACGACCCACCCGACGAAAATGCCGGCCACGATCAGGTAGACGGAACGCCAGCGCGGGATGCCCGGCAGGCCGGTGGCGTCGTCTTCGGGTTCGGGTCCGGGCGAGTTCATGCGGCTTGGGTTGTGGGCGGGGTGCCCTTACCCCGCGAGCTGTGGGCAGCAAACGCGAAAACCAGCGGGGTGAGGGCACCCCGCCCACAAAGAGAAGGATAAAGCCCGCAGTTCATTTTCCGAGCGAGACGAGATTGGCGAACAGCCGGTAGGCGCCCGGCACGCCGGCCGGCAGCTGGCGGAAGAAACCGATGCCGGTGTAGACGTAGTGGCCCTTGCCGTGTTTCGCGACGAGGATGCTGCTCTCGAGCGGCGTCTCGCCCGGGTCGTTCATCGCGAGGATGGCGGTGTAGTGCTCCTTGTCCCAGCTGCCCGGGAAATACGCGCCGCGTTCCTGCACCCAGCCGTCGAAATCCGCGGGCCCGATCTTGTTGGGCGCATTGACCACCGTGTGGTCGGGCGCGAGCACGGTGATGGGGGCTTTCTCATCAGTCACGCGCAGTTGCGGCGCGGGACCCTCGATCGAGAGGGCGTAAGGGCCGAGCACGGGCGCGCGCAGGCCGTTGGGCCGGTTGTATTGCGCGACGACGGTGCCACCGGCCTCGACCCAGGCCAGCAGGCCGGGCAGCGCATCCTTGAGATCATCGCGCTCGTTGAAGGCTCGCACGCCGATGACGACAGCATCGAGCCCGGCGAGCTTCTCCGGCGTGAGATCGGCGCCGGTCAGACGGCGGACGAAGTAACCCATCTGCTCAAGGCACTCGGCCACGTAATCGCCGGCGCCAGGCAGGTAGCCGACGTTGAGTCCGCGCGTAGCCAGCTCGAAGCTCGCGACGCGGGCGCGGGCCGGCGGCTGCAGCAACTGGAGCGGGAGGTGGGCGTAATTGATTTCCTGGCGCTGGTTGGAATATTTGCGACCGGCCACCTCGGCGATCGCGTTAAAGCGACCGGACCCCGGCGAAGCCGCGGCGGTGACCTGGAACGTGACCAGCGTTTTCTCGCCTACGGTCGTCAGGCGAAAATCCTGCGCGGCCGGCGCGACCTGCCAGCCCGCGGGCGCCTCGAGGCGGAGCTGGCCGTGGATATTTACCCGGGCCGTGGTGACCTCGATGGTCACGGCCTTGGTTTTGCCCGGCGCGACAAGGTAGATCTCGGAGCTGAACGCCAGCGAGACCGGCGGGATGACGGCAAGCGGGCGGCGGCTCGCTTCACCGGGCCGGGCGTGCAGCGGTTGCACGGGCACGTCCGCCACCACGAGGGTCTGACCCCCGACGGTGAAGACATGCTCGAGCGGGACGGGCGGCGGGCTCTCGGCCCGGCCGATGAGCGACGGATCGTCCACGCGGGAAATGCCCGCGGCGCCGTCGGCGCGCAGCCAATAGGGCTGGGTGAAGGGAGTCTCCAGCGGCAGCACGCCGGTCAATTCGCCGGGCTGAGAGCTGGAAAGTTTCAACGCGGAACTCCGCGACTCGACATAGCGCACGTTTCCGGCCGTGGATTTATAGGTGAAGGACAACACGAGCGGTTCGCCCGGCACGACCTCGGCGTTGGCGATGATGGTTTCGACCTGGAGCCCGAGGCACGCCTGCAGGATGCGGTCGAGTTGCGCGCGCTTGTCGGCGACAAGCGGGTCGGTGGGCAGCGCGGCGAGCTTGGCGCGGATCGCCAGCAGGGCAGGCACGGCGGCGGCGGGATCCTCGGCCTTGAACTGCGCGAGGGCGTCCGCGGCGAGCGAACCGATCCCGGCGCCACCGGGCACGCGGGCCCACGTGACGTCGACACCGTCCATCAGGTCGTTCACGGCGGGCGCCCCACCTAGCAGCAGGAAGGTTTGCAGGTTCGGCCCCGTCGCGGTGCGGTTGGAAAATCCGCCGAGGCCCTGCGTCTTGTGCATGCCGCGGCTGAGGTTGGCGATGGTGCCGAAGGTCTGGCCGCTCACGGGGTCGGTGCCGGCGATGTCCAGTTTCACGGTCGGGCCGCTCAGGCCGGCGACGGGGCCGCCGAAGGAATTCCAGACGACGCGTTTTGGCTGCCACACGGTGAGGCCCTGCGCGAGCTGCTCGGGATAGGCCAGGGGATCGCCCGCGAGCTTGAAGGCCTCGACGGCGAGGATGGCCGAGGCGGTGTGATGGCCGTGGCCGCCACTGCCGGGGGGGACGGGAAAGCGCGTGACGATGACGTCGGGCCGGAACTGGCGGATGATGCGGACGACGTCGCCGAGCACCGCGTCGCGGTCCCAGAAACGCAGCGTTTCCTCGGAGGACTTGGAGTAGCCGAAGTCAATGGCGCGGGTGAAGAACTGCCGGCCGTGGTCGAAGCGGCGCGCGGCGAGCAGTTCCTGCGTGCGGGCGACGCCGAGCTTCTCGTCGAAGTCGCGGCCGAGTTCGTTCTGGCCGCCGTCGCCGCGCGTCAGCGAGAGGTAGGCCGCGCGGTAGCCGCGGCCGAGCGAGAGGTAGGTGATGAGCTGGGTGTTCTCGTCGTCGGGATGCGCGCCGATGTGGAGCACGGTGCCCAGGGTGCCGAAGCTCTTCAAGTCCTGCGCGATCGCGGCAGGGGCAGGGGTCTCGGCTGCCGGGAGCGATGCGGCGAGAACGAGCGCGGCGCCGACGAGGGCCGGAAATCGACGCCAATGCAGGGGAAGCATGACGTGCGGTTATTTTTTAACGGTGTAGCTGACGGAATACTGCGTCGTCTCCCACGCCAGCTTGAGCACGGCGCCGCCGGCGGGATTTTTCTCCAGGGCCATGACAAACTGGTCCAGCGAGGTGTTGAGCGGGTCTTTCTTCAGGTCGATGCGGGCGAGCTCGTTTGCCTCGTGGTAGGGATCGACGCCCCACTGGCCAGACTCCTTGTTGACGACGAGTTTCGCGCTGCCGTCCGCCAGGGGCACGGTGAAGAGCGTGTAGGTGCCGGCGGGGACGACCGTGCCGCCAAGGTCGATCGCCTGCTGCGTGATGAGGGTCGTGGCCTCGTCGGAGCCGGTGCGCCAGACCTTGCCGTAAGGAACGAGGGTGCCCCAGATCTTGCGGATTTCGCCGGACTTCGGGTCCTTCGAGTAGGGCCGGCCGTAGATGAGCGTGACGCGGTTGCCGTCGACCTTGAGGCTGATGATCTCGTGCGGACTCACGCGCGCGCGCGCGGTGGCGGGAGGCGCGACGGTGGTGGCAGGCGGCGGGACCGGGGCCGCGGCGGCAGGCTGCGCGCAGAGTGAGGTAAACAAGGTGGCGCCGGCGACAGCGGCGAGAAGGACGCGGGATTTCATGAGGGGATTCCGGGTTGCAGGGCTGGGCGGGATGCGAAGCACCGACGGGGTGACGCCGTCGGTGCAGGGAGGTTGCGGAAGCGGGCCGTCCGAAACGGACCGGCCCGCGGGGGATGGGCTGTTATTTCTGGCTGGCGATGAGGGCTTCGTTCAGGCGGATGTATTCCGTCTTCAGGGCGGCGGGGGCTTTATCCGCCGGGGCGTTCCGGACCAATTCGAGTGATTTCTGGGCGGCGGCGATAGCCCCGGCCTTGTCGCCCTTTTTCGCGAGCAGCAGGCCCTTGCGGTAGATCATCCAGAAGGCATCGGGCTGCTCGGCGAGACCGGCCTCCATCCACGCGAGGGCCTTGGTGAGGTCGAGGTTGTTCTCATAATAGAACATCGCGGCGGGGAAGTAGGGTTTCTTGGGTTCGGCGGAGGCCATGACGGCCTCGATCTGCGGGACGAGGATGTGCGCGACATCGACCTCGATTTTCACCGGCACGCGGGTGTTCTCCCAGGTGAGGTAGAGCGTGGCGGCCGACTCGTTGGCGAGGTCATTGAAGGCGATGGAAAGAGTCTCAAAGGTCATGGATGTCTTGCCGGGAACGGCCTTGACGCGGGCGATGTCGTTCTTGGCGTCGTAGGAGTAGGTGCCCCACTGGCCCGGGATCTTGTTAAGGATCACAGTCCACTCGGTCTCACCGGGAATGGAGAAGAGGGCGTAGGTGCCGGCCGGGACGTCGACGCCACCGAACTTCACGGCGGTGCTGAAGGTCATGCGGGTCGCCTGATTGGCGCCGGTGCGCCAGATCTCGCCGTAGGGCTGGAGCCCGCCGAAGATCTTCCGGCCGCGCATGCTTGGGCGGCCGTAATCGATTGTTATGTCGGTGAGGCCGACGCGTTGCTTGAGGCTGGCGGCGGGGCTGGGGGCGGGGAACTCGATCTTGGGGGCTGCCGGCTGGGCAAAAAGGCCGGTCACGAGGACCGACCCGGCAAACAAGGACAGGGCGGGACGTAGCATGCGGGGGATCATAGCAAGGGTAAGAGAACCCAGCGCGGGAAAAGATTCCAACCAAATCAGGCAAAGCGCGGAAACATTGCGGTGACGCAAAAGGGCAGCAAAAGCGGCTGCCGGGGGCGGGGCCCGGCGCAGCGTCAGGCTGTGCGGGCGAGCGGGCGCAGGTGGGGGAGTTTCCCCACGGTGCGGTCCAGCCGGTGGCGATAGGCGGAGGGGGATTCACCGACCACGTGGCGGAACACGCGGTTGAACTGGGACAGCGACTGGAATCCTGCATCGTAGGCCGCCTGGGTGATCCGGACGTGCCGCTGGCGCAGCGACAGCTTGACCTGCTCGATGCGCTGGCGGGCGAGGTGACGGGTGAACGTGAGGCCCGTCTCTCGCTTGAACATCCGGCAGAAATAAAACTGGCTCAGGTGGACGACCGCGGCCACCGCGGCGACGGTCAATTCCTCGTTGAGGTGCGCGGCGATGAACAGCCGCGCCTTGGCGATCGGGGGCGACTCCAGCGCGGACTCCGCGAGCATCAGCTGGTTGCCCAGCAGCGCGAGGTGCTGCGAGAAAATCACCAGCAGCCGGAGCACGGCGTCGTATTGCGGTGGCGGGAGCACGCGGGTGGCAAGATAGGCGGACCGGAGCCGGGCGACCGCCAGGCTGTCGGGCCGGCCGTGCAGCCGGCGGAGCAAAGCGGCAAACCGCGCCGAGGTGGGCGGGTGCGACAGCACCGGGCCGGTCCGCAGGCAGCCGACGGCGCGCAACCCGAGCCGGATCGGCACGGCGGACTCGCGGAGACCCGCGGGGCAGGCGAGCACGAGGGTTTCGCGCGCGCGGCCGGCCGCGTTCCACGGCGCGTCGGGAATATCGGTGGAGTTCGCCTGGTCCTGCGCGGCGAGGAGCAGGCAGTAGGCGCTGAGCTGCTCCGACTCCGGGAGCGGAGCGAAGACCGCCCCGGCCGGCTGGAGCACCAGCGGCAATCCGGTCGTCGCCCGGAAGGCCCGCTGGTAATCCTGAAAGATGGGCGACGCCTCAAGGCGCGCGAGCAAGTCATGATCGCCCTGCCCGGGGTCAACCTTACTCGCCGCAAAAGCGGGGCACGCGCGATAGAGGTGGATGATCATGTCAGCAGGCCGGACCGCCTAGTTGGTGAGGATCACCTTCAGCGCGCGTTCCCGGGCGGCGTTGCCGAAGACATCGTAGGCTTTCATGATCTCGTTGAGCGGGAACCGGTGCGTGATGAGCTGCGCGGGTTTCACTTTGCCGGACCGGACCGTCTTCATCAGCAGCGGGATGGTCACGGTGTCGACGAGACGGGTCGTGAGGGTGAGGTTGCGGTCCCAGAGTGATTCCAGGTGCAGCTCGACGCTCCGGCCGTGCACGCCGATGTTGGCGAGGTGGCCGCCGGCCGCGACGATGTCCTGGCAGATCTGGAAGGTCGCGGGCAGGCCCACGGCCTCGATAGCCACGTCGACACCCTTGCCGCCGGTGAGCTTCATGATCTTGGCTGCGGCGTTGGTGGTGACGGTGTGAGTGGCCCCGAAGGTTTTTGCCACCTCGAGGCGGTTTTCGTCCAGGTCGACCATGATGATGACTGCGGGGGCATAGAACTGGGCGGTGAGCAACGTGGAGAGGCCCACGGGCCCGGCGCCGATGATCGCCACCGTGTCGCCGGGCTTGATGCAGCCGTTGAGCACGCCGCATTCGAAGCCGGTCGGCAGGATGTCGCTCACCATCACGAGCGGTTCCTCGTCGGTGACATCCGCGGGAATGTGGTGGAGGCTGCCGTCCGCATGCGGGATCCGCACGAATTCCGCCTGGGTGCCGTCGATGAGATACCCGAGAATCCAGCCGCCGTCGGCGCAATGCGAGGGCATGCCCCGTTTGCACTCGGGGCATTTGCCGCAGGAGGTGACGCATGAGATCACCACGCGGTCCCCGGGCTTGAAATTCGTCACGGCCGCCCCGGCCTCGACCACGACGCCCACGCCTTCGTGGCCCAGGGTGAGTCCGTCCACGACCTTCGGCAGGTCGCCCTTCATGATGTGGAGATCGGTGCCGCAGATCGTGGTCTTGGAAATGCGGATGATCGCATCCGTCGGTTTCCGCAGGGCAGGCTGGGGTTTTTCCTCCCAGGCGCGGTGGTTCGCGCCATGATAGACCAGTGCTCTCATGAAGGGGCCTTAAGTTCGTGGATTGCGGACGGTGCAGGACGCACCATCCGTCCCAGCATGCCGGTTCCAGCCGGCACCTGCCATGGGTTGTAAACCTACCGTGACCGGATCAGCGGGCGCGGAAATTGCGCACAAAGCGCTTCATGCCGAACTGCCAGCCGGACAGGCCGTAGGCCTGCGCCTCGGCCAGGGCGCGCTCGGCCGTCCAGCCGTCATGCCGGATCCGATAGCAGGCCACGATGGTACCCGTCCGGTCCGCGCCGTGCTGGCAATGTAGAAACACCGGGGCGGGCGCCGAGGCGAGGAGCGACAGCACGCGTGCCACGGCGGCGGCGTCCGGCGCGCTCCAACCGGGCAGCGGCACGCTCACATAGCCGAGGCCCAGCCGGCGCGCAGCCGCTTCCTCACCGGGCGCGACATCCGCGGCCATGCGCAGGTTGATGATCGTCGCCACCCCCAGCTTTTTCAAGGTGGCGAGGCCGCGCTCATCGGGTTGCGCCCCGCGCCAAAGCGCGGGGCTCACCCGGCCGAAATTGGCGAGGCCCTCGGACGCCGGCACGCCGCGCTGGCCGCTCGCGCAACCGGCGGTGAGCAGGGCCAGAGCGGAAACCCCGGCGACCAACCAGCGAAATTTTGAGAGCACAGCCGCAGCCTATACGGCCGGGCCGCGGGCTGTCACTCCCGGACGGTTGTTTCGGCCCCGCGGCTCCGCCAGATTCCGAGCAGCAGCAACGCGGTGGCGGCGGAAACCGCCAGGCCGGCGAGGCGGCCTTCCTGCTCGTAGCGCAGCCGCACCAGCGAATGCCCGGCCGGGACCGCGACCCCGCGCATCCAGCCGTTCACGGGCCGGCAGGGGACGTCCCGCCCGTCGATCGACGCGCGCCAGCCGGGATACCACGCCTCCGCCACGACCAGCACGGCGGTGCCGGGACTGTCCACGTCGAGCTCGACCGAGTTCAGGGAGAAACGCGGGATGCTCACGGAGCCCGCCGGCTTTTCCGGCGTGACGCTGATCCCGGCGGCAAACGGCTCCTCCACCAGGACATCCTCATGGAAGCGATGCCCCGCGACCATCCGGGCGATGGCCGTGGCGGCGTCGGGCACGAGGGTCAGGCGGGTGGCGAGGTAGGCGCGCGGATCGGGCTGCGCATTGAGGCGCAGCGTGCTCGATCCGGCGGGGAGCGACACGGTCAGGCTGACGGCATTCATTTGTTCGGCCGCGGCATAGATGCGCCCGTCCGGCGTGGTGTTGAAGGCGTGATTCGGCTCGGCCCCCGCCGCGCGGTGCAGGTAGACCCACACCCGTTGCAACGAGAGCGACTCGAAGCCCGTCAAGGTGGCGTAGCGCCGGACCATGCCGCTGTTGTCGCGGATCATGTCCGGCGGCAGGCACACCCGGGCCGGCGCGGCTGAGCGATCGAGCCCGCGGCGGTGCAGCGCCTCCTGCACCACGGTTTCAACGGGAAACTCCACCGGAAATCCCGGCAGCTGCTTCAGGCTCCAGATCGCGAGGGCGAACTGCCCGGCGATCACAGCCGGCAACAACAGGCGGCGGCTGCGGGAAACGGCCGGGGATTGTCCGTCGTTCCGGCCGAGCCACAGCCACCAGCCTCCGACCGAGGCCGCCAGCCAGACGAGCTGGGTGATCAGCCACGACGGGCCACCGGGCAATCCCGCGAGCCGGCGGACATAGTAGCCGACGACCAGCGCGGCCACCAGCAGGCCGGCGAGCAGGACCGGAGTGCGGGTGGACGCATGCGACGGCTTGGTGCCGGCCAGGTATGAAGCGGCGAAGACCAGGCCCAGCACGACCAGCACGCCGGCCCGCGCGGGCACACGGAAACTCGCGAGCCCGGGGAGGATTTTGTAGAGCAGGCCGAAGAAGGGCGTCGCCTCGCCGGCCATGATCAAGGCGCTCACGATGATCATCAGCCCGGCGCCGCGGATGACGGGCTCGCGCCACCGGGTCAGTGCAACCAGTCCGCCGATGAGGCCGGCCACGCTGAGGTGGATGTCGTATTCCCAATTCGTCGCCATGGTCCCGCTCGCCGTGGTGAACAGGGACATCCAGTGATCGACGCTCATGGCAAACGAGGCGGAGAACGCCAGCGAGGGCACCGCCCGGTTGCTTTGCCCGATCAGTCCGGCAAAGGGCACGAGCACAAATCCGATCAGCGCCATCCCGGCCACGCACGCCAGGACCAACCCGCCCGCGGTGCGCACCCACGCGCGTAGGGCGGCGGGCCACGGCGGCTGCAGCACCAGGCCGGTGACAAACAATCCGGCGCCGAGCGCTGAGAGCCAGAACACCTGCGGGTGGCAGCTGAGCAATTGCAGCCCCCACACCACGGCCAGCCCGACCCAGCCCCGGCGCGTCGGCGCCTGCGCATAGCGCGCGGCGAGGCCCAGCACGAGGGGCAGGTAGCACAGCGAATACACATAGTTGACCTGCCCGGCCTGCATCCGCGCCAGCAGCGGGGCGCTGAACAGGAACACCAGCGCGCCACCCCACGCGGCGGGCCGCGAGTCCGACCACGTTTGCACCAGTTTGGTGAAACCGAGCAACGCGAGCATGCCGTGCAGGAAAGTGATCGCGACAAATCCGGCGCGCACGCCCAGCACCACGGTCAGCAGCATCGGCGGGTAGAACGACGCCGTCTGCAGATCCGCGAGGAAGGGCCGGCCGAGGCTGGCGTAGGGATTCCACCAGGGCATTTCGCCCTGCCGCAGGCTGTCACCGAGAAAATGCAGATACGGCTCGGAGATCCGGACGAAATCCAGCCCCGCGAACGGCGTCGGCCGGACCGCCATCAGCGCCAGCACCCACAGCAGCGACCCGCCTGCCGCCCACCACCAATCGGCCGCGAGCGGTGGCGCTGGCGGGGCGCCCGAGGCCGGCGGGGAAGATGGCGCCAAGTTTGCGGGCACGAGGACAGGGAAAAGAAAATCGCGGCCGGCTCAAGCGGGATTGGCCGCAAAAACGCCGACCGGTTTAACCGCGACCCAAGGTCGCTCTGTGCTCAGTGCAGCAGTTCCGCGGACGAGAGTTCGAACGTGATGACCTTGAGCGGCCACCGCGGCTCCTCCACCGCGTTCAGGCGTCCGTAAAGTGACACGGTTGCTCCCTTGGCCAATCGCGCGGCCAGATCCTTGTCGTTGCGGGCCGCGGGCGAGAGTTCCGCCATGATGCGATACCGGGACAAGTCGCCGGCCTGCTCGGCAAATTCGACGCGCCCCTTCTCCGGATCGTAGGCCTTGATCGTCGCGGAATAGCGGTAGGTCTTCCGCAGCCAGTTTTCGTAAAGCCGCTTCCGATTCAGATTTTTGACGACGCCGTTCTTCGGTTCGTAGCGACCCACCGAGTCAACGCGGGGCGCGAGCTGGTTCGGGTCGTCCGGCACCCAGACGGCCTGCAGCAGGGCCGAAGGATCGAGTTCCGGGAAACCGGCCCCCAACTCCCGGCTGACCTTCACGTCGCCGCGGTCGTCCACCGGGACGGAAACTTCCAGCGGGGGAAAATCCTTGGCCTGCAGCGTGAGCTTGGTGAGCCCGGCCGGAAGGGGATCGAAGAACAGCGGGGTCTTGCTGTAGGCCTTGCCGCCCAGCAGGACCGTCGCACCCGCCGGGATGGTTTCCACCGTCAGTTTCCCGTGGGGCAGGCGCACCGTCTCGGTGGCTTCCCCGTTCTCCGTGATGCTGATCTTCACGGGCAGAGCCGGCCAGGAAGGGTAGGCGAGGGAGAGCGAGCATTCGCCCACGGGCAGCTGGGGAATCACCAGCGGCGTCTTGCCGAGGACAGCCCCGGCGAGCGACACCGCGGCGCCCGTGGGGTCGGAGTCCAGGCGCAGCGAGCCGCTTTTGAAATTGATCACGGCCTCGGTCTGGGCCCCGGCGGTCACGTTCGCCTCGCCATGTGCGTCCGGCCAGCCCTCGGCATGAAGCGTGACGGCGTATTTGCCCGGCGGCAGACCGGACAAGACCTGATCGGTGGTGCCCTTGATGCCGGCGGACGGGCTGTGCGTCGCTTCCACCGTCGCGCCGGCGCGGTTGGATTTCACGAGCAGACGACCGGTGGTCTCGGCCTCGTGCTTGGCCGCGGCAACCTTCACCTCCTCGGGCGATTTGCCGCAACCGGCCAGGCTGACGACGAGCAGAACCGCGGCAGCTAAAGTTGCGGGACCTGACCGGGTGGCGTATTTCTGGAAGTCCATGAGAGGTTGGCCCGGCCACCTGTCTAGTTCAGCCCGCTGTCGGGGCAACGGGTATTTTCGTCAAAACTGTCTCAAACCCGAGTCTCACGTGAAGGAGCGAAGACGCGAAGTTGGACAAAAAAGGTAGGGGCGCTTGCCCTCAAGCGCCCGGGCCGTTGAGGGCAATGGACCCTACCCATTCCGCGTGGCTCAGACCGAATCCCACGCGCGCGTGGCGACGGGGTCGCGACTTTCGTCGTATTCGATGTGGTCGACGATGGTCTCGATGGGCTTGCCGCTCAGGCCGCTGTCGAGGATGCGCTGGGGCAGGACGGCGGAGCGCTCGTCGCGCCAGCCGAGTTTCAAGATGAAGCGGTTCCACATGTGGCATTCCTCGTCCGGGCGCGGCGTGCCGCGGGCGTGGCCCCACGCGAGGATCTCCTCGTCGGTGCCGCCGGCCAGGGTGCGCTCCCGCAGGTCGGCGTAGCGGACGCCGAGGAAGCGGCAGCAGCGGCCGTCGAGGGTGAGGTTTTTCTCGTCACCCAGGTTGGCCACGTATTCGACGGGCAATTGTCCGGCAGCATGCAGCTGGAGCTTGTCGAGCATGCGGCCGAAGTAAACGAGCCGGCCGACCTTCGCATAACAACTCCGTAAACCGGGAACGTGAGGCATGGTCAGTAAGTTTGCCCGATCATCACGTGACGCCAGACGAAAGCCGGTGTGATGGCCGAAGAAGACGAGACCTGAAAGCTGAGACTTGAAGCTGAGCAGGGCATCGAGGGAGCGGCCAATGTTCGTAATACGAACATTCTACTCCCGGCATCGGGCCGTCAGCCAAGGCGCTGCGCGTCGAAAGGCGGCCAATGTTCGTATTACGAACATTGGCTCCAAGCACCGCTCACCGACGATACTGTTCGTCGCTGACTTTCTCCAGCCAGTCGACGGCCTTGCCGGCGAGGGCTTCCTGGATGGCGAGGTGCGTAATGGCCGTGGTGGGCGCGGCGCCGTGCCAGTGCTTCTCGCCCGGCGGGAACCAGACCACGTCGCCCGGCCGGATTTCCTCGACCGGGCCGCCTTCGCGCTGCGCGCGACCGCAGCCGGCGGTCACGATCAGCGTCTGGCCCAGCGGGTGAGTGTGCCACGCGGTCCGGGCGCCGGGTTCAAACGTGACGCTCGCTCCGACCACGCGGGCCGGGGCGCCGGACTGAAACAGCGGCTCGATCCGCACCTCACCCGTGAACCAGTCGGCGAGACCTTTGTTGGAAGGGATTGAACCGGCGCGTTTGATTTCCATGGGGAGCGCCGTTGGGCGCGGTTATTTGTTTCAGCTGGTATGGCCCCCGGTTTGGGAAGGGCGAATACGTCGAAAATGGTATCCCCACAATCCGGACAACCGACATGAGTAGCGGGACACTTAACCTGTTGCCTGATGTGCCTCGGGTTAAGGTCACCGACCCAAAGAAAATACGGCTCTACGAATTGCTCGATAACGATCTGCTCATTACTCGGACTGGCTCAATCGGCGTGATGGCCTTGTTCCCCGGCGGATACCAAGCGTTTCCTTCTGCATACCTAATCCGTTGTCGATTGATGGACCGACGCCTTGGCACTTATGTTTTTATGCTCCTCCAGTCGCCCTTCGGGCAGGCTCACCTTGGGCTAAACACCAAGACTGGAAACAGGCCCAACATCAATTCAGGGGGCATTGTTTCGGCGCTTGTCCCCCTCCCTCCGCTTGCTGAGCAAGCCGCAATCGTCGCGCGAGTGGAGGCGCTGATGACGACCTGCCTTACGCTGGAAGCGGAGGTCGATAACTCCCGCACCCACGCCGCCCACCTCCTACAGGCCGTGCTCAAAGAGGCCTTCTCGCCCGCGGCGTGATGTAGGCGTGTATAAAAAGACCCGGCCTTGAAGGGCCGGGTCGCGAAAACAGAATTAACCCCTCGGACTAGCGGGCTGTAATAGCTCGAATCCGGAATTCGTGTCAGCTTGTCATTGAATTCATGTCACCAACACGGAATTCGTGTCACCAACACGGATTTAATGTAACCATACAAAAATTAGCGGTATTCCTCGTTCGTGTTCGCGTTGATGATCTTGAAGTTTTCGACGTGGTAGTTCGGGTCGGCGCGGAAGGCCAACTTCACGCCGAAGGTTTTCTCCACGCGCACGAGCAGTTCCGAATCCTCGGAGCGCAGGCGCTCGAGGATCGAGGGGTGCACGTGGATGCGGAGCGAATACTCCTTGCCGTCCTTCCGCGCCTGGAGGCGGCGGGCGACGGAGGAGAGCTTGCGCTGGAGTTCGACCGACATCGTCGTCGCGGATTTCACCATCGCGCGGCCGCGGCAATACGGGCAGCTGGTGTAGAGGTTGGCCGAGAGCGACTCCTGCTGGCGCTGGCGCGTCATCTGCATGATGCCGAGCGACGAGATGGGCAGGATGTGCGTCTTGGCCTTGTCCTCCGACATGAGCTCGACCATGCGGTCGTAGACGGAGTTCCGGTGGCGGCGCTCCTTCATGTCGATGAAGTCCATGATCACGAGGCCGCCGATGTTGCGCAGGCGGATCTGGCGCGAGATCTCGGTGGCGGCCTCCATGTTGACCTGGAAGATGGTGTTCTTCTCGTCGCCGGAGCGGCTCTTGTGGGAGCCGGTGTTGACGTCGATGGAGATGAGGGCCTCCGTCTCGTCGATCACGATCTCGCCGCCGGAGGGCAGCGGGACGCGGCGCTGGAAGGTCTGCTCGATCTGGCGCTCGATGTTGTAGCGCTCGAAGACCGGGATGGAGTCCTTGTAGTAGACGATCTTGCCGCGGGAGCGGTTGGAGATCTGGCCGACGTAGTCCTGGGTGCGCTTGTAGTCGTCCTCGTTGTCGACGAGCACGCGGTCGATGTCCTCGGTGAGGAAGTCGCGCACGGTGCGCTCGACAATGTCGGGCTCCTGGTAGAGGCAGGCGGGGGCGCGGTCGTGCTCCATCTTGCGCATGATCTCGGTCCACTTGGCGAGGAGGAGATGGAGATCGCGGACGAAGTAACGCGGCTTCTTGCCCTCGCCGGCGGTGCGGACGATGACGCCCATGCCCTCGGGGATGGTGAGCTCGTTGATGAGGGTCTTGAGGCGCTTGCGCTCCTGCGGGTCCTCGATCTTGCGGGAGATGCCGCAGCCGTCGGAGAACGGCGTGAGGATGAGGTAGCGGCCGGGGAGGGAGAGGTTCGTCGTGGTGCGCGGGCCCTTGGTGCCGATGGGGCCCTTGGTGACCTGGATGACGATCTCGCTGCCGGGCGGGTAGAGGCCGGGGATGTCCTTGACGGTCGGCTGCGCGGTGCGCGGGCCGGCGTCCTTCTTCTTGTTGACGCGCACGACCTCGACGGAGGAGTCGGTGGCGGCCGGGAGCATGTCCCAGTAGTGGAGGAAGGCGTTCTTGTTATAGCCGATGTCGACGAAGGCGGCCTTGAGGCCGGGGTCGAGGTTCTTGATGCGGCCCTTGTAGATGCCGCCGACCATGCGGCTGTCGGACTCGCGCTCGATCTCGAAGCGGTCGAGGGTGCCGTCGACGAGGAGCGCGACGCGCTTCTCGAGCGGTTCCGAATTGATGACGAGTTCGCGGAAGGAGCCTTTCTCCTTGCGGAAGATGCTCAGGATTTTCTGGAGGATGGGCCGGTCGGCGGATCGTTCCTTGGATTCCTTGCGCAGTTGGTCGGCTGTGAGGGGCTCGGTGTGCTTCTGGGGCGGGGGCTGCTGAAGTTCCTCTTCATGGCGTGAGGCGGCGTCCGGGGGGACGCCAGCGTTGGAGGGTTGATCGTTCATGGTGGGGTGTGTCCCGTTTGGTGGTTGTGACGGGGCAACCGTGCGCAGCGGGCTGTGTGCAGGAAATTCCGGCAGAGCGGTCCATATCGTGTGGCAGGAGACCCATGTTAGAAGTCCCTCCGAAACCGATAGACGCTTTGGACCAGTCCTTGCAGCAAGCAGCAGCTGAGCACAAAGGTGCCGCCGTAGCTAATGAAGGGAAGCGGTATGCCTTTAACCGGCACCAGGCCGATGGTCATGGCGATGTTGACGAACACGTGCACGGTGAAAAGCACCGTGACGCCCAGCGCCAGAAGCGCGCCGAGGCGGTCGCGGGCCATCCCGGCGATCCGTAGTCCGTTCCACAGCACCACGCCAAACAGTCCGATGACGGTAATGCTTCCCAAAAATCCTTTTTCCTCCGCGATGACGGAGAAGATGAAGTCGTTGTGCGCGACGGCGCGCGGCAGGTAGCCAAGCTTGGCCTGCGTGCCCTCGGTCCAGCCCTTGCCGGTGAGGCCGCCCGAGCCGACCGAGATGAGCGACTGCCGGCTGTTCCAGCCGATGCCCATGGGGTCGATCTTGTCCGGCATGGCGAATGCCAGCACGCGGTTCCGCTGGTAACCCCTCAGCGGCAGCCACGAGTGGGAGTCGTAGGCGGCACTGTCCTTGAGATGGTCCAGGTGGTTTTTCTCCATGAAGTTGGAGTAGCACCAGATGTCGATCGCCACGATGCCGACCAGCAGGGCGAACACGCCCAAGGCCCCGGCAAAAAAACGCATTGAGAGATTGGAGACATACAGCATGGCAAAGACCATCGGGGCGATTGCAAGGGCGCTGCCAAGGTCGGGTTCGGCGATTATCAACAGCATGGGTATGCCCACCGCAAGGGCCAATTTTACGAGCACCTGGAGCGAATCCCGCACCGTCCCGAGCTTCGATCCGGTCAGGATCGAGGCCGTCGCGAAGAGCACCGCGACCTTGGCCAACTCGGAGGGTTGGAAGGCGCCCAGGCCGGGGATGTCGAGCCAGCGCCGCGCCCCCATGCCGTGCGTCGTGCCGATGCCGGGGATCAGCACCAGCAGCAGGAACAGGATCGCCGGCAGGTAGACGAAGTGCGCGTATTTCAGCCAGAGGCGGTAGTCCAGGAGGGAGGTCGTGACATAGACCACGGCGCCGAGGCCGAGCCACACGAGCTGCTTGGTCCAGTCATGCTGGTCGATGGCGAACTGCGCGCTGTAGATAAAGAAGACGCCGAACATCGCCAGCACGAGCAGGCAGGTCGGGTTGATCCAATCGAACCGCTCGCGCGTGGTGACCTTGAAAAAACTGGCGAGATCGATGCTGCGGGTGAGCTTCACAAAAGGGGAGACCCGCCACTAAACACCCGCGGACCCCGCTGGCAACGGCGCAATGGGGGCGAAGGCCGGTCGCGTGGCTGCGGTTTCCAGCGGCAGGACTCACTGGCTGGAAGGCGGTGCCACTTTCCTGTGAGATTGTAAAACCATCGCGCCCGGCGGCCTTCTGTGGTGTTGCCAAGCGGGCCGCCGGAGGTAGGTTGGCCGGCCCTAGATGATGACCGTCATCGCCGCCGCCGCCACCAAGCCAATCATTGCCGCCGCCACCGAGCCCTACGTCTGGGCCCTGCTGGCGGCCGGACTCGTGGGCGTGCTGGGCGGATTCGCCGCCGTCTGGTTCATCACCCGGCAGAACCGCCAACTGGCCGAGGCAAGCGCCAAGTCCCACCTCGAGCTCGCCAAGCGCGAGGCCGCCGTCGCCGCCCAGGAACTCATCAGCCAGGCCGAGGAGGAAATCCGGAGCCGCGAGGCCGAGCTGAACCGCGACCTCGACCGCCGCAAGATCGAGATCGAGCTCATGCTGCGCGAGATCCGCTCGCACGAGGAATCGCTCGCGCTGCTCGACTACCAGCTGGAACAGCGGCAGGACCGCCTCACGCGCGAGGCCGCCGCCATCACGCAGGCGCGCGACGCCATGCGGGACCTTTCGAAAAGCCTCCGCAAGCGCCTCGAGGGCGTTGCCTCGCTCGACGGCGAGGAAGTCCGCAAGCAGCTGCGCGAGGAGGTTGTGTTCGAATGCCAGGAGGAGCTGCGCATCCTGCGCAAGGAGCTGCTCGAGCGCTCGGAGCAGGACCTCGTGCAGGAGGGCAAGCGCATCCTCGTCGCCACCATGCAGCGGCTCGCGAGCAAGCCGAACAACGACCTCACCGCGACCATTGTCCAGCTGCCGAGCGAGGAAATGAAGGGCCGCATCATCGGCCGCGAGGGCCGCAACATCAAATCCTTCGAGGCCGCCACCGGCACCACGCTGCTCATCGACGAGTCGCCGCAGATGGTGCTCATCTCGTCGTTCGATCCCGTGCGCCGCGAGGTCGCCAAGCTTGCGCTCGAGGGCCTGGTCAAGGACGGTCGCATCCACCCGGCCAGCATCGAGGAGTTCGTCAACCGCGCGCGGGCCGACATGGACCTGCACGTCGCGCAGATCGGCGAGGAGGCGGTGGACCGCCTGAAGATTTCCGGCCTGCACCCCGAGGTCATCAAGCTGCTCGGCCGGCTGCGCTTCCGTTTTTCCTACACGCAGAACGTCCTCGACCACTCCATCGAGGTCGCGCAGCTCTGCTCGATGCTCGCCTCGGAGATCGGCCTCGAGCCCAACGTCGCCAAGCGCGCCGGCCTGCTGCACGACATCGGCAAGTCCATCGAGGGCGAATACGAGGGCAGCCACGCGATCATCGGCGCCGACTTCATCCGCCGCTACGGCGAGACCACGATCGTCGTCAACGCCGTCGCCGCGCACCACGCCGAGGTGAAGCCCGAGACCGTCTACGCGGGCCTCGTCATCCTCGCCGACGCCATCTCCGCCTCGCGCCCCGGCGCGCGGGCCGAGTCCATGACCTCCTACATCGAGCGGCTCGGCCGGCTTGAGAAACTCGCGCTGACCATGCCCGGCGTGCAGCAGGCCTTCGCCATCCAGGCCGGCCGTGAGGTGCGCGTCGTGGTGCAGCCGAGCATCGTCACCGACGAACAAGCGCATGCGCTCGCGAAGAACCTCCGCCTGAAGATCGAGCAGGAGCTCGATTACCCGAGCACCATCAAGGTCACGGTGATCCGCGAGCAGCGCTATACGGAAACAGCCACCTGAGGAAGTGACCAGTGATGAGTGATCAGTCATTCAACCGACATTTTCCGGTCTCGTCACTCGTCACTTATCACTTATCACTCCCCGTATGGCCGATAAAAAAATTCTCGAGACCTTCCCGAATCCCGCGCCGGCGCGCGACTACGTGATCGAGCACACGCACCACGAGTTCACGTCGGTGTGCCCGATGACGGGCCACCCGGACTTCGCCGACATCACCGTCCGCTACGTGGCGGACAAGAAGTGCGTCGAGCTGAAGTCGCTGAAGCTTTACTTCCACGCCTACCGCAACGAGGGCATCTTCTTCGAGGCGGCGACGAACCGGATCTGCGACGACCTCGGCGCGGCGCTGAAACCCCGCAGCCTCGCGATCATCGCGAAGTGGAAGGCACGCGGCGGCTTCTCGTCGGTCGTGACGGCCGAGTGGTCCGCGAAAAAGAAGCGCTGACAAGACCGGCCGCAATCCCACTGTGATCGCACGCGACCGGCTCCGCGCTGGTCCCGCCCATGGACGCCCATTACGTTGAATTCCTGAGCATGCTGGTGCGCTGGCTGCACGTGATCGCCGGCATCGCGTGGATCGGCTCGTCCTTCTACTTCATCTGGCTCGACAACTCGCTCGACGCGCCGGCGCCCGGCTCCGACCTGGCGAAGAAGGGCGTGGGCGGCGAACTCTGGGCCGTGCACGGCGGCGGCTTCTACAATCCCCAGAAATACCTCGTCGCGCCGGCCGCGCTGCCGGAAAAGCTCCATTGGTTCAAGTGGGAGGCCTACACGACGTGGCTCTCCGGTACCGCGCTGCTCGTGTTCGTCTACTGGCTCAAGGCCGGAGCGATGATGGTCGACGCCAATGTCAGGGCGCTCACGCCGCTCCAGGCCGTCGGCATCGGGGCGGCGAGCATGGTGGGTTCGTGGGTCTTCTACGACCTGCTCTGCAAATCCCCGCTCGGCCGGCGCGACGGCCTGCTCGGCCTCGTGGTCTTCGTCTTCATCGGCGCGCTGAGCTGGGCGCTCGCGCGCACGCTCGGCGGCCGCGCGGCGTTCATCCACGTCGGCACGGCCATCGGCACCATCATGGCGGCGAACGTCGCGATGGTCATCATCCCCGGCCAGCGGCGCATGGTCGCGGCGATGAAGGCGGGGCGGGCACCGAATCCCGAGGACGGCCAGCGCGCGAAGCAGCGCAGCGTGCACAACAACTACTTCACACTCCCAGTGATCTTCATCATGGTGAGCCACCACTACGCGTCGACCTACAGCCATCCCTATAACTGGGCGGTGCTGATGCTGATCGTGGCCGCGGGCGTCGTCATCCGGCATTTTTTCAACCGCAAGCACAAGGGCGTCTACGCGTGGCAGTATCCCGCGCTCGGCGCCGGGTTGCTGGCGATCGTCGCGTGGTGGACCGCGCCGCACCCCTTGCCGCTGCCGCCGGTGGTGGGCCCGGTGACGTTCAACCGCGTGCGCGCCATCATCGGCGAGCGCTGCGTCACCTGCCATTCGCCGCAGCCGACCTTCCCGGGGTACACCGCGCCGCAGGCCGGCGTGCTGCTGCACACGCCCGCGGACATCGTGCAGAATTCGCAGCGGCTGTATCAGCAGGTCATCGTCACGCGCATCATGCCGCTCGGCAACCTGACCAAGATCACCGACGAGGAGCGCGCCGTCCTCGCCGCCTGGGTCAAGGCTGGCGCGAAGATGGAGCCGTGAGGGCGCTTAAGCCACGGTGCCGGCTCGACGCGGCGCGGGCGCCGCATTGAGTCTGACCACCGTGCCGACCATCGCCACCAGTCCCGCGCCTTGGGTGCGCCGCCAGCTCATTCGCCGCAGCATGCGCATGAGTGCGCTGGAAGGCGTGCTGGCCATGCCGCTCGTTTACATCTGCCTGCCCGGCAACCTGGTGCTCGCCGCGCTGCTTAGCCGCGGGCTCGGGCTGCCGCCGGACAGCTACGGGTGGATCGTGTCGCTGCCTTACTGGTGCAACTGCGCGCAGCTGGCGCTGATGCCTTTCATCCTGCGCCGATTCTCGGCGCGGCAGGTGTTCCTCGGCCTGCTCTGGGCCAACTCGGCCTGCTGGCTGGTCTTCGCGGCGGTGCTTTGGTGGCACGGCGACTGGGTCAAGGCGCACGCGGTGAACGTCGCCGGCTGGTTCGTCTTCGCTGGCAGCCTCACCGTCGCGCTGGCCGGCGTGGCGTGGACAATGTGGATGCACGCGTGGGTGCCGCCGCGGATGCGCGGGGCCTATTTCTCGCAGCGCAACCGGCTGTGCCAGTGGTCCAACTTCCTCTTCCTGCTCGTGGCCGGCTGGCTGCTGGTCGACCCGACGCCGGCGGCCTTCGCGGTGGTGATCGGCGGGGCGGCGCTCGTGCGCGGCGCCTCCGCCGTGGCCGCGCACAACGCACCGGCGCCGGGCGACCCGCCGACCCCGGCCGGCCCTTCGCTGCGGGCGCAGTGGCAGGTGCTGAAGGCGGCAAAGTCCTTCCGGCAGTCGGTGGTGTTCGGCGCGGCGTGGGGCTTTGTGCTGAATGGCTTCGGTGCGTTCCAGCCGGTGTTCATGCTGCAAAGCCTCAGCGACTCGCCCCGCAGCGCGAGCCTGCCGCTGGCGCTCTCGCTGCTCTTCGGCGCGCTGGCGCTGCCGGCGTGGGGCCGGCTGATCGACCGCCATGGGGCGCGGCCGGTGCTGATGTGCGCCGTGGGCTTCTGGGCGCTGGCGGGGCTGCCCTGGATCTTCGTCACGCATGAGACGGCGGGGCTCCTGTATGTGGCGTGGGCGCTGGCCGGCACCGCCAACGCAGGCATTGCCCTCGGCCAGCTCAACCTGCTCATGAAGCTCGTGCCCGCCGGCGCGAAATCGCTGGCGGTGGGCCTCAACACCGCCGCGGCGGCGCTCGGCATGGCCGTGGCGCCCATCTTCGCGGGGCAGCTGCTCGCCTGGGCCCTCGGGCACGACTGGCCGGCCGACGTGGTCTTCCACGGGTTTTTCCTGACGCTGCCGCTGTTCGCCACGGGGGCGGTGCTGTTCCTGCGCCGCGTGCAGGAGCCGCGCTCGGCGCCGGTCGAGCATGTTCTCGGTGCGCTGCGCAACTACCGCGTGCTGGCCGCGACGCTCGGCCTGGGCTTCCTGGCGCAGACGCTGTTCACGCCGCGCGGCGAGTCGAAGCGCAGCGAGTATTGAGCGGGGTCAGGGTTTCAACGCGGCCAGCACGGCCGCGTGCAATTCCGGGGTGGCAGCGGCAACCGTGGACTCCGCCGGGTCGGCCGCGCCGGCCGAAGAGCGGACGGATGAAATCCCCGCTGGCCCGGGCGAGCCCATGGGTGAAGTCGCGGTAAGGCGTCAGATCCATGGCAGAGGATGGCCCACGAAATGCACGAAAGGGACACGAATATTTTCGTGGGTTTCGTGGGTTTCGTGGGCCATAACTTTGGGAATGCCTTGGTCCGACACACCGATCCACTTCATCGACTTCGAGGGCAGCACCGGCTCGGGCATCCTTGAATTTGGGGTGGTGACGCTGCGCGGGAGCGCCATCGTGGAAACCCGCACGCGACTCTGCCGCGCCACCGGGTGCGTGGCGGCGGAAGACACGGCGGTGCACGGGCTGCGGGCGGAATCCGTCGCGGCGCAGGCGCCCTACAGGGACGAGTGGGAATACTTCGCGGGGTTGCGCGAAACCGGCCCGTTGGCGGCGCACTTCGCGCACGCGGAGAACCACCTGCTCAAGTCGGTGTGGGCCTATCCGCGCACCGCGCCGGACTTCGCGCGGCCGGGCGGGACCGCGACCGAGTGGGGCCCGTGGATCGACACCGGCCGGCTCTACCCGCAATTCTTCCCGCAGCTCGGCGACGGCAAGCTCGAGCAGCTCGTCGCCGGGAC
Organism: Lacunisphaera sp.; assembly: GCA_029945445.1. GTDB lineage: Bacteria > Verrucomicrobiota > Verrucomicrobiia > Opitutales > Opitutaceae > Lacunisphaera. The sequence continues at coordinate 223,745 of JAQSCO010000014.1, forward strand.
GGGCCGGCAGGCGGAGCTCGACGCGCTCGCCGCCGCGCACTGCCCGGCGGGCCGCCGGCAATATCACGCGGCGCTCTACGATGCGCTCGGCGGCGCGCTGCTGTTGCGCGCGCTGCTCCAGCGGCCGGAGTTCGCCGCGGCGACCATTCCATGGCTGCTCCAGATGAGCACGCTCGACGCGGACAAGCGTGGGGCGCTGCAGCAGGGGGATTTATTCTAAGCAGAGGTCACGGAAACGCGGAAGAGGATGTTTATGGTCTTTCCCGCGAGCGTGCCGCGCCTTCTGGCTGGAAAGAATGGGTCGTGTGCTTCTAGATACGAAAATGAAAAAGGCTTGGATCGTGGGCATATGGTTTCTGTTTGTAAGCGGTCACTTGCTCGTGAGCGCAAAGGATGAGCGCAACGAATTTCTTGATGAGGCGCGCAAGTTAGAAGCGCGCAAAGCCACGATAGAGGCTGAACAAAGTTATCGATTGGCAATCGGTCATGCACGGCAAAAGCTGTCCGAACAGGCGCTCTCCGATGCGATGTATTCCTTAGGCCAGTTTTATCGGAGAATCGGCCGGCACTCCGATGCAGTGACCGAATTGAGCGATTCGTTGCGCATTCAGGAGCATTTGACGGGCGGCGAGGATGTGCGCACGGGGCGACGCCTGGCCGAACTGGCTGCCGCTTACCTGCAGAATCGCGAAGTGGGCGAAGCCCGGGCGGTGTTGGGGAAACTTAAGCCGATCGCGTCCAAATATCGGGGAGAAGAAAAGAAATTTGTGGATGGGTTGTTCAAGGCCATGGATGAGCTGACGAAGTCGACCGATAAATTCTTGGAAATTTCCGCTGCGGCAGCCAAGGGAGACCGCGAAGCTCGCTACGCATTGGCGGCGTGTTATGAAGATGGGATTGGTGTGACGGCCGACAGCCGCAAGGCGCTCGAACTCTTCAGCGCCTTGGCGAATCAGGGACATCTCGAGTCGCAGTTTTACATGGGTGTCATGTATGACAAGGCGCGCGGCGTGTCGCGCGATGCGGTAAAAGCTGCGGAGTGGTATGGCAAGGCGGCAGAAGGTGGGCTAGCCGTCGCACAATACAATTACGCCGTTTTTCTCGCGGCCGGCGATGGTGTGCCGAAGAACTTGGCGGAAGCCTTGCATTGGGCGAAGAAAGCCCAAGAAGGCAAATATCCAGGAGCCACGCGCGCAGTCACTATCATTGAACGCGACTTGGCCACACAGAACGCCGCGGCTCCAGGTTCAGCCCGATAATATAACGACGAGAATTACAGGCCGTGCTGGTCGACGAGGTAGACGAGCGAGGCCAGTGCGGCGGCGCCGAGCTGCAGCTCGCGCGGGTTCACCTTGTCGATGCTGTCCTCGGTCGTGTGGTGGAGGTCGAAATAGCGCTGCGAGTTCGGCAGCAGGCCCGCGATGGCGCCGCCTTGGGCCAGCAGCGGGTGGACATCCGAGCCGCCGAGGCCGGAGACGAAACTGGTGATGCCGTAGGGCTCGAAGAGCGGCAGCCAGCGGGCGGCGAGGCGGTGGGCGTTGTCCGTGGAGTTGCCGATGGCAAAGCTGTGGGGCTGGAAGCCGCCGGTGTCGGTCTCGAGGGCGAGCAGGTGGACCTCGCGTTTCTCGGCGGCCACGCGGGCGTATTCGGTCGCGCCGCGGAGGCCGTTCTCCTCGTTGACGAAGCAGACGCAGCGGATGGTGTGCTTCGGCACGTAGCCGGCGGCCTTGAGCAGGCGCAGGACTTCGATGGACTGGACAATGCCGGAGCCGTCATCGTGTGCGCCGGGGGCGATGTCCCACGAATCGAGATGGCCGCCGACGAGGATGACCTGCTCGGGGTGCTCGGAGCCGCGGAGCTCGCCGATGACGTTGTGCGAGGGGGCGTCGTCGAACCACTGGGAATGAATCTCCATCGACACGCGCCGCGTGGCATCGGCCTTGAGCGCGGCGCTGAGTTTGTCCGCGGCCAGCGTGCTGAGGGCGGCGGCGGGGATGCGCGGGACGTCGGGCAGGTAGGTGGTGTTGCCGGTGTGCGGCACGTCGTCGTGCGCGTGCGTGAGCGAGCGGACGAGCACGCCGGCGGCGCCGAATTTCGCGGCCTCGGCCGGGCCCTGGGTGCGCTGGTCGCCGGCCTCGCCGTAGGACTGGCCGGGGATGACGTGGACCGGGTTCATCGGCCGGTTGAAGAAGACGATCTTGCCCTTCACGTCGGTGGTCTTGAGTTCGGCGAGCGCCTGCAGTTCGACGACCGGCGCGGTCAGGCCGCCGGCGGGCGTGGGCACCGAGCCGCCGAGGGCGACGGCGGTGAGCGGGGTGCCGCCGGCGAGGCGCACGCTTTCCTTCGCGCCGCGCTCCCAATGCGGCACCATCACGGGCTGGAGCTCGGTGCGGTCGGCGCCCTGCGACTGGAGCAGCGCGTGCGCCCACTGGACGGCGCCCTTGAGGTTCTGCGAACCGCTCAGGCGGCCGGGAAATTTCGTCACGAGCTCGCGGAGCTGCTCATGCGCCGGGCTGGTGGTCAGCTCGACATCGTAGAGCTGGCGGAGCATGGCGGCGTCGGGATTGACGGCGGCCCCGCCATCCTGGGCGGCGAGCGGCGTGGCGACGAGCAGAGCGAGCAGAGTGTGGGTCAGGCGCATGCGGAGACAGTTGCCCGGGAGGGAAAACTGGCAAGTGGGTAGTGGCACCGGCTGCCAGCCACCGCCACTTTCAGAACCACTTCTTTTTCTTCAGGTAGATCGCCATCAGCACGGTGGACACCAGCGTGAACCCGGAGGCGATCAGGTAGCCGTGCGGCGAGCGCAGCTCGGGCATGTGCTCGAAATTCATGCCATACCAGCCGCCGACCATCACGGCGGGCAGGGTGACGGCGGTGAGGGCGGTGAGGAACTTGATGCCCTCGTTGGCCTCGAAGGCGGCCTTGTTGAGGTAGATGTCGAACGCCATCATGAGGCGTTCGTGGAAGCCGTTGGCGGAATCCTCGAGCCGCGCGAGGTTGTCGCGCAGGTCGCGATAATACGGGAGCAGCGTGGCGCGGATGAACCGGCTGTCGCCGCGCGCGAGGCGGTCGATGACGTCGCGCTGCGGCCGCACGATATGGCGGAGCTTGGAAAAATCCGAGCGCACGGTGAGCAGTTCGTTGACGAGCTTCTGCTGCGAGGACGTCGCGTTGAGGACGCTTTCCTCGAGCTCTTCCAGTTCCAGGCGGAGCTCGTCCATCACGGGCTGGTAGTTGTCCACCAGGTGGTCGAGCAGGGTGTGGGCGAGACGGTCGGGGCCGCGGGCCGTGCTCTTGCCGACGCGGTCGAGCGCGGTCTGCACGGACTTGAGCGGGGTGCGGTGGAAGGTGACGAGGAATTCCTTGCCGAGGAACAGGTCGAGCTCGGTGGTGGCGAACTTGCCGGCCCGCGAGAAATCCACGGCGTGCGTGACCATGAAGAGATAGTCGTCGTAATCCTCGATCTTCGGCAGCGGGCTGGGCGTGACGCAGTCCTCGATGGCCAGCGGGTGGAAATGGAAAAGACCCTCGAGGATGTCCTTGATCTCGGCGTCGGTCGGGTTCTCCAGGTCGACCCAGAGGACGAGACCCTTGTCCCCTTGCACGAGGCGCAGGGCCTCGAGCTCGAGGTCGCGGCCGACGAGTTTGCCTTCGCTGAAGATGAAGGAATGAATCATGCGCAGTGGCCATAATGCAGCGTGACGCCGCAGCGGTGGCAAGCCAGTAGGGCCGGTCTGTGACCGGCTGGGACCAGTCGGAGACTGGTCCTACTTGGTCCAGGGATGCTCCGGCCAAGTTTGCACCAAGCCGCCCTTGACCGGATTGTTCCGGATGTAGGCAACGCACTTCTCCCATTCGGCATCGCTGCGCATCCAACGATCGAACCATTCGCACTGCCAGACGGGGCCACGGCCACCGAGGGTGGCCCGGAGGCATTTGGCGGTGCGGCCCTTGAGCCGCTTCATGATGGCCGAAAGGGAATGGGGGCAATCCGGGGCCGGCACGAGCAACACATGCCAGTGGTTCGGCATGATCGTGAAATGCGGCACCGCGACGCCCCAATCGCTCAGGGTGGCGAATTCTTCGCGCACGATAGTCGCGGCGGGAGCGAGGCGGAGCGGACAGGAGCCGTGACCGCGGTCGAGGTATTTTTCCAGAGTGCGGAAGGCTTCCCGTTGCAGCGCGGCAAACCGGCCGGAGCGTGGCGCGATCAGGTGCAGGGCTTCCGTCAGTTCTTTCAGCCGCAGGACAGCTTCTTTGGGCAGACTGTCCGCGCAGTGCACGGTCACGAAATAGCGGCCGTCGGCAACTTCCCAATGAGGGAGGTGGCGGTGGGTAAAGCGAATTGTCCTGGGCATGCCGGTAGGGCCGGTCTGTGACCGGCCGGGTTTGGCCCGTTGGACTGGATAAGAGCGTCAGCGCTGCCGCGGAAGGCCGGTCACAGACCGGCCCTACTTTCTACTTCGCCGGCCCGAGGATCTTGTCCTCGAGTTCCTTCACCGTGGCGATGAAGGCCTCGGGGGTCGGCGCGGCGAGCAGCGCCTCGCGGTTGGGCGCGTCCTTGATCAGGCGGCAGAGCGAGCCGACGAGCATGAGGTAGTCGCCGGGATTGGACTTGGGCGTGCCGAGCACGAACATGAGGCGGACATTCTGGTCGCCGTTTTCAAAATGCACGCCGGTGTCGCTGCGGCCGACGGCGATCACGATCTTTTTCACATGCTCGGTGCGGGCGTGGGGCAGCGCGACCTCGTTGCCGAGGCAGGTGGTGTCGAGGCGCTCGCGGGCGAGGAGCTCGTTGTAGAATCCCGGGAAATTAGCGACGTTCGGGTTCGTCTGCAGGAGCCCGGCAACCTCGTTGAGCGCGGCGGTGCGCTTGGTGCTCTGCAGGTGGAGCGAGATGCGCGCGGGCTCGAGGAGACTGGAGAGGCGGACGGGCATGCGATTATCGCTAAAGAGATTCACGCCCCCGGCCCTTGGCAAGGCCGGAGTGGCGGCCCGGGGCGGACAAGAAAGGCGCGCCGGTGAGGGCGCGCCTTGCGCAGTGGTTTGCGTGACTGATCAGGCCGAGGCCGGGGGCGGCGTGGTCTCGACCGGCGGGTTGCTGTTTGCGGCCTCCTCCTCGTCGGATTCGACGACTTTCGCGATGGCGAGCAGCTTGTCGCCCGCCTCGAGGTTGACGAGGCGGACACCCTTGGCGCCGCGGCCGGTCTCGCGGATCTCCTTCACGCGGGTGCGGATGCTCTGGCCCTTGGCCGTGAGCAGCATCACCTCGTCGTGGTCGCGGACGCTGAGCGCGCCGGCGACGGAGACGGAGCCGTCCTCGGGGAGCTCGATGGCGATGACGCCGGTGCCGCCGCGAGAGATAAGGCGGTAGTCGTCGAACGGTGTGCGCTTGCCGATGCCGTCCTCGCGGGCGACGAGCAGGCGGGCCTCGGGGTCGCTGACCTCGATGGCCTTCACGAAGTCGCCGTCATACTTGAAGCGCATGCCGGTGACGCCGACGGTGTCGCGGCCCTGGTCGCGCAGGTCGGCCTCGGTGAAGCGGACGGCCTGGCCCTTGGCGGAGACGAGCACGACCTCGTTCTCGCCGTTGGTCATGACGCAGCCGATGAGGGTGTCGCCCTCCTCGAGCTTGATGCCGCGGAGGCCGGACTCGCGCGTGGCGTTGGCATAGTCGCCGAGGTTGGTCTTCTTCGTGATGCCGTTCTTGGTGGCCATCACGATGTGGTTGGCCTCGGAGAAGTCCTTCACGCAGACCATCGCGGCGATCTTCTCGCCGGCGTTGAGGCGGAGGAACGACGAGACGGACTTGCCCTTGGCGGTGCGGGTGCCCTCGGGGATGTCGTAGATCTTCTTGGCCAGGCACTGGCCGGTGCTGGTGAAATAGAGCACGTAGTCGTGGGTCGAGGCGGTGAAGAGCGTCTCGACGAAATCCTCCTCGTAGGTCTCGGCGCCGATGACGCCCTTGCCGCCGCGCTTCTGGGCGCGGTAGGCGGCGACGGGCGTGCGCTTGATGAAGCCGAGGTGGGAGACGGTGATGACGCAGCCCTCGTTGGGGATGACGTCCTCCATGCGCAGCTCGCCCTCGAGGTCGAGGATCTCGGTGCGGCGGGGGGAGGCGTATTTGTCGCGGAGCTCGACGAGCTCCTTCTTGATCAGGGCGAGGAGCTTCGCCTCGGAGGCGAGGATGCCGCGGAGTTCCTCGACGAGCCGGAGGAGCTCCATGTATTCGGCCTCGATCTTGCCGCGCTCCAGCCCGGTGAGCTGGTAGAGGCGGAGCTCGAGGATGGCGTTGGTCTGGATCTCGGAGAGCGGATACTTCGCCATCAGCTTCACCTTGGCCTCGTCGCGGTTGGCCGAGGCGCGGATGATCTTCACGAAGTCGTCGAGGTTATCGAGGGCGATGATGTAGCCCTCGAGGATGTGGGCGCGGGCCTCGGCCTGCCGGAGGCGGAACTGGGTGCGGCGCGTGACCACGTCGCGGCGGTGGTCGATGTAGCATTCGAGGAGTTCCTTGATGTTCATCTGCTTCGGCCGCTTCTTGTCGAGGGCCAGCAGGATGACGCCGAAGGAGGACTCGAGCGCGGTCTTCTGGTAGAGCTGGTTGATGATGACCTGGGCCTGCTCGCCGCGCTTGAGCTCGATGACGACGCGCGTGTTCTCGTCGGACTCGTCGCGGAGATCGCGGATGCCGTCGATCTCCTTCTCGCGCACGAGCTCGGCGATGCGCAGCACGAGGGTGGCGCGGTTCACGTTGTAGGGGATCTCGGTGATGACGATCTGCTCGCCGCCGCCCTTGAGCTCCTCGGTGTGGGCCTTGCCGCGCATGCGGACGATGCCGCGGCCGGTGGTGAGGTAGGACTTGATGCCGGCGCGGCCGTTGATGTAGCCGCCGGTCGGGAAGTCCGGGCCGGGGATGTAGGTGACGAGCTCGTCGACCGTGATCGACGGGCGGTCGATGATGGCGCAGGCGGCGTCGATGATCTCGGAGAGGTTGTGCGGCGGGATGTTCGTCGTCATGCCGACGGCGATGCCGGTCGAGCCGTTCATCAGCAGGTTCGGCAGCGCGGCGGGGAGGACGGTCGGCTCGGTGGTCGACTCCTTGTAGTTGGGGACGAAGTCGACGGTGTCTTCCTCGATGTCCTTCAACAACTCCTCGGCGATGTCGCGCAGGCGGGCCTCGGTGTAGCGGTAGGCGGCCGGCGGGTCGCCGTCCACGGAGCCGAAGTTGCCCTGCGGGTCGATGAGCTGGTAGCGCATGACCCAGTTCTGCGCGAGGCGCACGAGCGTGTCGTAGACGGACGAGTCGCCGTGCGGGTGGTAATTCTTGAGCACCTCGCCGACGACGCCGGCGCACTTGTCGAAGGCGCGGTTGTGGACGAGGCCCTCGCGGAGCATCGCGTAGAGGATGCGGCGCTGGACCGGCTTCAGGCCGTCGCGCGCGTCAGGCAGGGCGCGTGAGATGATGACCGACATCGAATAATCGATGTAGGCCGTCTGCATGATGTCGGTGATGTTGGCCGAGGAGAGTTTTTCGTTTGCCGTATACATTCAGGGGAGCGGGAAAATATTGGATCTTACAGGAGGTAACGGAGGAAACTGAGAGATAAGACGTGGTGGATAATGTTTCTCCGTTCTCTCAGCGGCCTCCTGTGAGGTTCAGGAATCAGACATCCAGATACTGGACGTTCAGGGCGTTGTCCTCGATGAACTGGCGGCGGGGCGGGACCTCGTCGCCCATCAGGAGGGTGAAGAGGGCGTCGGCCTTGGCGGCGTCGTTGATGTTCACCTTGAGCAGGCGGCGCTTGTCGGGGTCCATCGTCGTCTCGTAAAGCTGCTTCGGGTTCATTTCGCCGAGGCCCTTGTAGCGCTGGATGGAGAGGCCCTTGCGGCCGTTGGCGCGGATCTGCGAGATGATCTCGAGCGGCGAGAGGAGCTCGTTCTTCACCTCGGACTTCGTGCCGGGGTTCTCGGTGAGGGTGTAGCGCGCCGTCTCGGTCGGCGCGAACTGCTTGGTGTCGAGGCCGGCCTTGGCGAGGGCCTTGAGGAGTTTGGTCATCTCGGTGGACTCGAAGATCTCGTGGATGGTGACGCGGCGGTTGACGGCCATGGGCGGGGTGGTCGCGCCCGGCGCGGCGGAGTTGAGCTCGGCGTCGAGGCCGGCCTGCTTGAGGAAGTCGGCGCGGGCCTTGTCGTCGGTGAGGAATTCGTGCGACTCCTTGTTGCCCTCGCGAATGCGGGCGATGTAGCGCGGCAGCTCGTGCGAGGCCTTGTCGTGCTGGTCGAGGTATTCGGCGAGGCCGGCGCCGTGGCGGGTGATGCCGCTGCCGAGTTTCTCGAGCGCGCCGAGCATCTCGACGACCTGGTCGATGACGGCCGGGGCGAAGATGTGCGCGTCGCTCACGCGGGCGAGCACGATGTCCTCGGAGCCGAGCTCGAGGAGGATGCGGTTGAGCTGCTCGTCGTTGTCGACGTATTGCTCGCGCTTCTTGCGCTTGATTTTGTAGAGCGGCGGCTGGGCGATGTAGACGTAGCCGTGGTCGATGATGCCCTTCATCTGGCGGTAGAGGAAGGTGAGCAGCAGCGTGCGGATGTGCGAGCCGTCCACGTCGGCGTCGGTCATGATGATGATCTTGTGGTAGCGGGTCTTCTCGATCTTGAAGGACGAGTCGTCCTCGCCGGTGCCGATGCCGGTGCCGATGGCGGTGATGAGGGTGCGGATTTCCTCGTTGTTGAGGACCTTGTCGAGCTGGGCCTTCTCGGAGTTGATGAGCTTGCCGCGGAGCGGGAGGATGGCCTGGTAACGGCGGTCGCGGCCCTGCTTGGCGGAGCCGCCGGCGGAGTCGCCCTCGACGATGTAGAGCTCGCAGACGGCCGGGTCCTTCTCGGAGCAGTCGGCGAGCTTGCCGGGGAGGCCGCCGCCGTGCAGCGCGCCCTTGCGGATGGTCTCGCGGGCCTTGCGCGCGGCCTCGCGGGCGCGGGCGGCGGTGAGGGATTTCTCGACGATGCGCTTGGCGACACCGGTGTTGGACTCGAAGTAGAACATCAGCCCCTCGTAGGTGATCGAGCCGACGATGCTCTCGACCTCGGGGGAGAGGAGCTTGACCTTGGTCTGCGACTCGAACTTCGGGTCGCTGTGCTTGACGGAGATGACCGCGGCGAGGCCCTCGCGGACGTCGTCACCCGTGATCTGCGGGTCCTTGTCCTTGAGGAGATTGTTGGCCTTGGAGAACTGGTTGATCGCGCGGGTGAGGGCGCTGCGGAAGCCGGAGAGGTGCGTGCCGCCGTCCGGATTGTGGATCGTGTTCGTGTAGCAGAGGACGAGGTCGTTGTAGGAATCGTTGTATTGCAGGACGATCTCGGCGTGGATCTCGACCGGCTTGTCGTCGAGGGTCGTCTTGATCTCCTTGGCGATGCGGATGGGTGTCGGATGCAGCGGGGTCTTGCCGGTGTTGATCTGCTTCACGAACTCGACGACGCCATTCTTGTAGAAGAAGGCCTCGGTCTTGGGCGTGGACGGGCGCTCGTCGGTGAAGGTGATCTCGAGGCCGGAATTAAGGAAGGCCAGCTCGCGCAGGCGCTGGGCGATGATGTCGGTCTTGAAGACGGTGGTCTCGCGGAAGATCTCCCCGTCGGGCTTGAAGGTGATGAGCGTGCCGGTGCCCTTGGCCTTGCCGATGACCTCGAGTTTTTTCACGGTCTTGCCGCGCTCGAACTTCATGTGGTGCACCTGGCCGCCGCGCGAGACCTCGACCTCGAACCACTCGGAGACGGCGTTCACGCACTTGGCGCCGACGCCGTGCGTGCCGCCGGAGAACTTGTAGCCGCCCTGGCCGTATTTGCCGCCGGAGTGCAGCGTGGTGAGCACGAGCTCGACGCCCGGCAGGCCGCTGTCCTTGTTGAGGTCGACGGGAATGCCGCGGCCGTTGTCGCGGATGCTGATCGAGCCGTCGACGTGGATCGCGACCTCGATCTTGCTGCAGTGCCCGGCCAGATGCTCGTCGACGGAATTGTCCAGCACCTCGGAAACACAGTGGTGCAGCGCGCGCTCGTCGGTGCCGCCGATATACATGCCGGGCTTCTTCCGGACGGCCTCGAGCCCCTTGAGCTGGCCGAGTTTATTGGCGTCGTAGGCGTCGGCGGCAGCGTTGGATTTGGCGAGTGCGGAGGCTTCTTCTTGGGCGGACATTTCGTGGAAAAAAGTAAGCTAAAACGTCGCGAAAATCGTCCGCAGCGACAACGTTTTTCTAGGGGAATCCGGCGGTATTTTCGCCGCCAAAAACGCTCTTGTTAACCGATGGCTGCCAGTGATTACCGCCGGTCGATTTCGGCCGGGGCAGGTCATGCTCCCGGATGACCCGAAGAGGCGGCGCTAGCGGCCTAGAAATGGCCGAATACGGGCTCTCCGGCCGGGCCCGCGAGGGTTGTGTTTGACCGCCCCCCCCAGCGCCGCGCACAGTGGCCGCAATATGCCCGCTCCCCACCTGGACAAGCTGCTCATCCTGCAGGATCGCGATAGCAAACGGTTGGGCTTCGAGGCGCAGCTGAAGAGCATCCCCCGCGAGGTGGCCGCCGTGGAAGCGAGGATCGCCGCGGAGAGGTCCGCGATCGAGACCGCGAAGGCCGAGTGGCACGGGCTCGAGTCCAAGAAGAAGCAGCTCGAACTCGAGATCAAGGCGGCGGAGGAGAAGATCGGGAAATACCGCACCCAGCAGAGCCAGGTGCGGAAGAACGACGAGTATCAGGCGCTCACCCACGAGATCGACACCACGCAGGCGAGCATCGGCACGCTCGAGGAGCAGGAGATCGCCGTCATGCTCAGCATTGACGAGGCCAAGCAACGCTTTGCCGCCGCCGAGGCGGAATTGAAGAAGAACATCACCGGTCACGAGGCGCGGATCCGCACGCTGCGCGAGCACGAGGCGCAGCTGAACAAGGACGTGGCGGCCGCCCAGGCTGACGTGGCGGCGGCCCGGCCCGAAGTGCCGGTGCCCTACGTGAGGATTTACGACCGCATCGCGGTCAAGCCGGGCCACCCGGTCTGCGTGACGGTAAACGGCGGGCGCTGCGGCGGTTGCCACCTGAAGGTGCCGACGCACATCGAGGTCATGGCCCGGAACGGGTCGGAAATTGCCACTTGCGACCAGTGCGGCCGCATCCTCTACTGGCAGTCCTAGTTTCGGAGCCAGATCTTCGCTCCGCGTTCTTTGAACCAGGAGAGGAAAGTCCGGACACCACAGGGCAGGATTCCCACCGAAAGAGGGGGCGCGGCGCTTCAAGGCGTCGTGACGGACAGTGTCACAGAGAATAGACCGCCCGGCGGGCAACCGCCGGGTAAGGGTGAAAAGGTGGGGTAAGAGCCCACCGCGCCGAAGGCAACGACGGCGGCACGAAAAACCCAATCCGGTGCAAGACTAAATAGGGGACTCGGCGGCCCGTCGGACAGTCCCGGGTTAGTCGCATTCCGCGGCGTCGGCGCAAGCCGGCAGTCCGGAAAGGCCGCGCCTTCGGGCGCACCTAGAGAAATGAAGATCCGCCGTCCTTAATCCGGCGGCCGACAGAATCCGGCTTACCGGCTTCGGAACTAGCACTACGCGGGGCGCGCTGTTAACCACGGCGCGCCCCGCTCCATTTAACAGCGCCCGGGGCGCCGGTTACCAGGTCAGGTCGGTGCGGTAGAACGCCCGGTCGTCGTTGGACGAGGCAATGTCGTCCTGGGTCAGTTCCCGCCACGAGGCGACCCGGTAGGGATTGGCGCCGCCGAAGCGGGCGAGGGATTCATCGTAATGGAAGGCCGCATTGCCGGTGAGCGTGATGTTGTTCGCCACGACGGAGCCCTCCACGTCGCCGTTACCGTTGATGGTGACGTTCGCATTGGGAGCATAGACGATGGCCGAGAGGACGCCATTGCCGGCGACCTTGATGTCCTGGGTCGTCGTGCTCGTGCCCCAGATCTGGAAATTGCTGGGATTGTTGGCGGTGGCGGCGGTGGTGCCGCCGTTGGTGACGCCATTGCCCGCGATGCTGATGTCGCCGGCGGTGTAGATCTTGAGGGTGGCACCCGGGGCGAGGACAATGCCGGACTGGCCGGTCAGGCCGATGGCGGAGGAGCCGGCGGTATTGGTCAGGACCAAGGTGACATTGCCTACAATCGTGAGCACCTTGGTGCTGTTGCCCGAGGCACTGATGCTGGGCAAACTGAAGCTGGTGGTGGCTCCGACAGTGCCCACAGTCATCGGCAGGTCCCCGTTGCCAATCGCGGCAATCGCGGTGGGAGCCGGAGAGGTGGGCGCGGTCACGGGATCGAAGCTGGCCGTAAAGTCCGAGGAGACGTGGCTCATGTCCATCGTGCCGTTGGCGGTGCCGAAGGGGCCGATCACGCCGTTAGAACCGACGCTGGGCAGGCCGGCGCCGGTGGAGGCAAAGCCCCAGATGTCGGCATTGTTTACGCCCACCGCGCCGACGGCCACGGAGATGCTGCCGATGGAGCCGTTGTCGTCTCGCACGCCCGCGCTGTATTTGATATCGTCCGCCGTGGTGGTGGTGTCCGATTTGGAATCCCAGCTGTCCACGCTGGCGTTGTTGCCATTGAAAGTGAGGGAATTCTTGGCCACAAGGCCGTTGGCGAACTTGGAAGTCGTGCGCGCCTGGATATAGACCCACTTCTCAATGGTCTTGGTGGTGACGCCGGCCAAGGTGATGACGGCGCGAGCCACGGCCTTGGGTGGAGCGGTGCCGGCATAATTATAGACATAGACATTCACATAACCGGTGGTGCCCTGGTCGAAGGTTCCGCTGGGCGGAGTCAGCCGGCGCCGCGCGTTGACATTGCCGCTGCCCGTGAGCGTCCAGCCGCCGGTGGTCACCCAGTCATAACTGCCGTCCACCGCATCCTTGTTCAGGGCATACATCGCCTCCTCCAGGCCGTTCTCGGCGAGGTTCATGGCGGCGCTGTTGTAGAGCCCGCGGTTGGAGATCGTCATGCTGCTTCTCCCCAGGTTGAGGTAACTGACGAGCGAAATGCCGATGACCGCGCACAGGATCATGGCGACAATCAGCAGGGAGCCGCGCTGGCTGCGGCAAGGGGAGGGAAGGGAGGTTTTCATGGGAGGAAAGGCCTGGTCAGGCGGTGACGATTTTATTCCGGAGAATGAAGCGGGCGGAGAGCACCGAGTTGGTGGCCGCCACGACGGTGACATTGGTGCGCGTGCATTCCAGGGAGAGTTGGAGCTGCTTCGTGGTCGAACTGGCGGCGGTCAGGTTGGCGGCGGTGACCAGGGGCAGCGGATTGACACTGTCGGCCACCGAGTAGGCCTTGTAGGAAAAGGAGCCGGGGGTGATGCCGCTGATGAGGCGCCGGTCGTTGCCGGCAATCGTGCGGTAGAAGCCTTCGGGCCGGGTCGAGGTGGCCGCGGCCGCGTTGACATATTCATAAACCACCGCGGCGGTATTGACCGTGAGCGTGACGCTCACGGCGCTGTTCCAGGCGATGGCATTGGCCTGCCGGACATCCTCGGCAAAGATCTCGAGGGCCTTGCGGGATTGCGACTCCATGTCGGAGTAATTCTGCATGTTGGCCCCGCTGCGCCCGAGGAACAGGAAAGTGGACAACACGCCGGCAAGGATGAAGGAAGAGAGCGCGGCCCCGATCATCATTTCGACGAGCGTGAAGCCGCCGGCCGGCCGGCGCCGGCGGGCGCCCGGCTCCGCCGGAAACCGGTGGCGGGGCCGGTGGTGGTCAGGGATGGGCGACAGTGTAGTAGTAGTCATAAAGTCCGTTTTTGGCGTAAATGGCGTCTAAGCTGCGTTGGTGCCATCGGCCGTCGTAAGACCGCCAGCGCACCTGCACCCTGATGTTCATGACCTCGGTCGGCCGGGTGGAGTCGGGAGCGATCGTGCGGGTGATCGCATACTTGCCCACCACGTCGGAGCTCGTGCTGAAATAGGTCCCGCCGTCGAACACCGCGGTGCCGGCGGGTTGGCCGGAGGGAGTGCCGGCGGCGGAGGACATGGCAAAAATCTGGGCATAACTCATCATCCGCAGGCGTTCCACTTCACTCTGCATGATCTGCCCCGCAAGCGTGGTGCCGCGCGCCAGGTCGATCTGCTTGAAGCCCGACTGCATCGTGATGATCGAGGTGGCGATGCCGAAGGCCATCACGAAGGAGGCCATGGCGACCTCGATGATGGTGAAGCCGGCGTCCTGGCGCCGACGGCGGGGCGCCGGGCGGGCGGGGGCGGCGGAAATCGCCGGACTAGCCGGGCGAGCGGAGGCGGGACAAGGGAGTGTTTCCACGCCCCCACTCTACGCCAGGCCGGCGGAAAATATAACAGGCCATAGCCTAGTAATTCGGCCCTACTGACTAGGGCCGTTACTTGCCGTTTTGGGGTTGCGGCTCTCGGCGTAAAGCACCGCCGCCTGCGCGCGCCGGTTGATTTTCAGCTTTTCAAAGATGTTGCTGAGGTAGTTCTTCACCGTCTTCTCGCTCAGCGCCATCTGCCCGGCCACTTCCTTGTTGGTCTTGCCCTCCGCGACCAGGGCGAGCACCCGGCGCTCCTGCGCGGAGAGGATGGCCAGCCGGTCGCCGTCACTGGTGGGCGGATTGCTGCCGCCACTGCGGATCAGGCTGAAGACCTGCGTGGTGACGGCCGGATCGAGGATGAACTTGCCGGCCGCCACATCAATGATGGCCTGGCAGAGATAGGTTGGGCTGATGTCCTTGCCCAGGTAGCCGTGGACTCCGCTCTGCATGTTGTCGTGGATCAGCGCTTCGTCGATGGCGGACGTAAGGATGAGTATGCGGGTGTCTGGCCGTTGCGCCAGGATCTGGCGGCAGGCTGCAAAGCCGGAACCATCGGGTAACCGGGTCTCGAGCAGCACGAGGTCCGGTTTCAGGCGCCCGCATTCGGTGACCGCCGTGGCGATGGAGTCGGCTTCGCCGACAATGCGGAAATATTTGTCCCGACCGCGAATGCTGAGCGACGTTTTGACGCCGGTGCGCCACAATTCGCTCCCATCGACAAGCAAAAGGGAGATCGCGGTGGTCGCTGGCACGGGGTCTTGATCGTATAAAGCGGCCGGGCAGACAAGTTCCTTCCCATGACGGGGCCCCTTCCGCGGCGGCGCGTGCATTTCCCGCCCTTGGCGGCCAATGGAATTCTCCCTTGACTCACTGGCCGGCGTCTGAGTTTTAGCCCTTTCCAATCATCTTAAGCCCATGGCCAATACCAAGTCCGCAATCAAAGCCGCCCGCAAGTCGCTCCGCAACGCCGCCCGCAACCAGGCAACCAAGACCCGCCTGAAGTCCCTCGCGAAGGCCGTGGCCGCCGCCGCCAAGGCCAACGACGCCGAGAAGTCCCGCGCCGCCGCCATCGCCTACAGCTCCGCGCTGGACCGCGCCGTCAAGAGCGACGTCATCCACCGCAACTCGGCCTCGAACCACAAGGCGCAGATCGCGAAATACATCTTCCCCGCGAAGAAGTAAGCGGTCCGGTCTGAATTTCATTTGCCCCGCGCGCCTCACCGCCGCGGGGCTTTTTGTTGCCCGCGGCCGGCGCTCCGGGCTTGCCCTGCAAGCGGCAAGCGAACGAAGTTGGCGCCGTGGCTGCCCCCGCCAATCTCCGCCGAATTTTCCTGCCGTGGGACCGGCCGCTCCCCGCGCAGGCGGCCGCCTGGCTCGCGCGCGACTGGGCCGGCCCCGGGCCGCTCGACCTCGGCGGCTGGCTCGTGATCGTGCCCACGCGGCAATCCGGCCGGCGTTTGCGCGAGGCGCTGGCCGAGCACGCCGCCACGCGCGGCTCGGCCGTGCTGGCCCCGCGCGTCGTGCTGCCGGAGGACCTCGTCACCCCGGAGCCGGGCGGCCCCGGTGCGCCCGCCGCGTCCCGGCTCGAGTCGCAGCTGGCGTGGGCGGAAATTCTGCGGACGGCGGACTTGGCGGACTTCCGCGCGGTGTTCCCCGTCGATCCGCCGGCGCGCACTTTCGCGTGGGCCGCCCGGCTCGCGGGGCAACTCCAGCGGCTGCAGGCCGCGCTCGGCGAAAACGGGCTGCGCCTGCGCGAGGTCGTGGCGCGCGCCGGGGCGGGGCTGCCCGAAGTCGAGCGCTGGGGGCAGCTCGCCGAACTGGAGCGGCGTTACGACGCCGTGCTCGCGGCCGGGGGCCGGCGCGATGCGCAGGCGGCGAAGATTGATTTGGTGCGGACTGCGGAGCCGCCGGCGGGCGTGACCCGCATCGTGCTGCTGGCCACGCCCGACCCGTTGCCGCTGGCGGTGGGTGCACTCCGGCGGTTTGCGCAGTCGCTGCCGGTGGATGTCGTGGTCTATGGCCCGGACGAACGCGAGGCGGCCGCTCTGTTCGACGAGTGGGGCCGGCCGCACGAGGAGGCGTGGCGCCGCCGCCCGCTGCCGCTCGCGGATTTTGCCTCGCAGGTGACACTCTGCGCCGACGCGGCGCAGCAGGCGGACCACGTGACGGAGCTGGCGCAGCGCCACGGCGCGCCCGAGGGCCTGCTGGCCGTCGGCGTGACGGATGCCGAGGTGGCGCCGGTCCTGGAGAACCGCCTGCGCGGGGCGGGGCTCGCGGTGTTCAACCCCGAGGGCCGGCCGCGCCAGCGCGACGGGTTGCACGCGCTGTTCACGGTGCTGGCCGCGCTCGTGCGCGAGCCGGCCTTCGACACGGTGCAGGCGCTGGCGCGCTGCCCGGATTTCATCGCGTGGCTGGAGTCGCGGGCCGCGGCGGGCAAGTTTTCGGTGGCCGCGATGCTCGGCGAGCTCGACGACCTGCACGCGCGGCACCTGCCGGCGACCATCGCGGCGGCGCTGGAGCACGCCGCCCCGCGGCCCGCCGCGCGCGCCGCGCTGGCGGGGGCGGCGGAATTGCGCGCGCAGCTCACGCGGGGGGCGTTTCCGGCCAATGCCGCGACGGCACTCGGCACCCTCTTTGGGGCGCGCCGGCTGGCGGCGGACGGGGCGGTGGTGGAGTCGGCCGAGGCGTGGATGGACCTGTTGCGCGGGGCGGCCGCGGCCGCGGAAAATTTTCCGGACCTGACCAATGCCGAATGGTGGGAGCTCGCGCTCGCGCAGTTCGGCGAGAGCGTGCGCTTCGATGCGCGGCCGCCCGGGGCGGTCGATTTGCTCGGCTGGCTGGAGCTCCTGTGGGAGGATGCACCGCACCTCGTGGTGACCGGATTCAACGACGGCCGCGTGCCCGAGGCGGTGACAGGCGACGCGTTCCTGCCCGAGGCACTGCGCGGCCGGCTCGGACTCAAGACCAACGAGGCGCGTTTCGCGCGCGATGCCTACCTGCTCGCAGCCGTGGCGGCCGCGCGGGCGGCGGCGGGCCGGCTGGATTTGCTGGTGGGCAAGGTGTCGGCGGCCGGCGATCCGTTGCGGCCGTCGCGGCTGCTGCTGTTGTGTGACGACGCGGAACTGCCGTCGCGGGTGGCGGCCCTTTTCCGTCCGGCCGAGGCGGCTCGCCCGGGCTTGCCGTGGCGGCGGGCCTGGCAACTGGTGCCGCCGGTGGGGCCGGCGCCGACGCGCATGTCCGTGACGGCCTTCCGCGGCTACCTGCGCTGCCCGTTCCGCTTCTACCTGAAGCACGCGCTGAAGATGGAGGCGCTGGATCCCTTCAAGAGCGAGCTGGACGCCTTCGACTTCGGCACGCTGTGCCACGCGGCGCTCGAGCTGATGGGCCGCGAGACGGCGCTGCGGGACTGCACGGACGCGGCGCCGCTGCGGGAATATTTGCTCGGGCAACTCAACCGGATCGCGCGGGAGCGCTATGGCGCGGAGCTGACGCTGCCCTTGCTGGTGCAGTTGGAATCGGCCCGACAGCGGCTCGGGCGTGCGGCCGAGGTGCAGGCCGAGCAGCGCGCGGCGGGCTGGGTGGTCGAGCACGTCGAGCGGAAGTTCGAGCTGGCGCTCGGCGGCGTCACGGTGAGCGGCAAGATCGACCGCGTGGAGCGCCACGTCGAGACCGGGGCGGTGCGCGTGCTCGACTACAAGACCTCGGACAAGGCGGTGTCGCCGCTGGCGGCGCACGTGCGCGCGGCGCGGCGCGAGGAAACGGCGCCGGCGTGGGCGCGGTTTTTGCACGGCGGCAAGGAACTGGTGTGGGTCGACCTGCAATTGCCGCTTTACCTCGAGGCCATGGCGACGGAGTTCGGGGTCGCGGCCGGCGCGGGCTACATCACTCTCCCCAAGGCCATCGGCGAAACGGCGCTCACGATGTGGGAGGGCTACGCGGCGGAGTGGCGCGCCGCGGCGCGGCGCTGTGCGGAGGGCGTGGCCGCGGGCGTGACGGCGGGGATTTTCTGGCCGCCGGCGGAAGTGCCGCCGCGCGAGGAGGACGAGGCGTTCGCGGGATTGTTCCACCACGGCACGGCGGACAGCGTGGACTGGAGGGGCGCGCGATGAAGCCCGCCGGACATGTGATGATCCTCGCGTCGGCGGGCTCGGGGAAGACCTACGCGCTGACGAACCGCTTCGTGGAGCTGCTGGCGCGCGGGGCGAAGCCGGAGCGGATCGCCGCGCTGACCTTCACGCGCAAGGCCGCGGGGGAATTTTTCGACGAGATCCTGAAAAAACTCGCGGGCGCGGCCCGCGACGAGGCGGCGGCGAAGAAGCTCGCGGCGGAGATCGGCGTCCCGGCCCTGCGCGCGGGGGATTTCCTGCGGCTGCTGCGGGCGATGACGGACGCGATGCACCGGCTGAGCCTCGGGACGCTCGACAGTTTCTTTGCGCGCGTGGTGCGGGCGTTCCCGCTGGAGCTGGGGCTCGGCGGCGAATTTGAGATTTTGCAGGAACACGCGGCGCGGCTGGAGCGCCGGCGCGTGCTGCGGCGGATGTTCGCGCACACGGACGGCGGCGGGGCGCGGCAGGATTTCATCGAGGCGTTCAAGCGGGCGACGTTCGGCACGGAGGAAAAGCAGCTCGGCGTGCGGCTGGATGCTTTCCTCGACGAACACGCGGAGGTTTACCTGGCGGCACCGGACGCCGCGGCCTGGGGACGCGCGGAACGGATCTGGCCCGGAGGCTGCGCGTGGCTGGCGGCGGCGGCGGCGACGCGCCGGACGGACGCGGCGAAGGCGCTGCAGGCGGCGCTGCCGTGGGAGACGTTGGCCGACAAGCAGCGGGCGCGCTGGGAGGATTTCTTCGCCGAGCTGCCCGGCTGGGCGCCGGGTGCGCCGCTGCCCAAGCCGGTGGCGTATATCGTCGGCAATGGGTTTGCGGCCTGGCCGGGATTGGCCGAGATCACGGTCGAGCGGAAGAGAATGCCGTTGTCCCCGGCGGCGGGCAACGCGCTGCGCGCGCTGCTGGGCGGAATTGTGGGCGCGGAGCTGGCGCGGCGGCTGGAGATGACGCAGGGAATGTTTGCGGTGCTGCGCAGCTACGAGGACGTCTACGATGGCGCGGTGCGGCGCGGCGGCCGGCTGACCTTCGCCGACGTGCAGCGGCTGCTGCGGCCCGACACGCCCGGCGGCGCCCGGATGCTGTCGCGCGAGGCGGCGGAGGAAGCGCGGCTGTTCATCGACTGGCGGCTCGACGCGCAGATCGACCACTGGCTGCTGGACGAATTCCAGGACACGAGCTTCGGCCAGTGGAGCGTGCTGCGCAACCTGGTCGACGAGGCCGTGCAGGACCCGACGGGCGCGCGGAGCTTTTTCTACGTCGGCGACGTGAAGCAGGCGATCTACGCCTGGCGGGAGGGGGACGCGCGGCTGTTCCGCGAGATTTTCGACCACTACAATGCGGAGGCGCCCGGGACGATCCGCGAGGAGCGGCTGGACCGGTCATGGCGGTCGGGGCCGGCGGTAATCGCGCTGGTGAACCGGACGCTGGGCGACGCCGAGGCGCTGCGCCGGCTGTTCCCGGCGGCGGCGGTGGCGCGGTGGGCGCGCGAATGGCGGGAGCACGAGAGCGCGCAACCCGCACTCGGGGGCTTTGCGGAACTGCGGCACGCGGCGGACGAGACCGGGCGGTTTGCCGCGACCCTGAGGATCGTGACGGAGACGCAGGCCCTGGAACGCGGGCTCAGCGTGGCCGTGCTGGTGCAGAAAAACAGCACGGCGGCGGAGCTGGCGGATTACCTGCGGCGCGAGGGCGGGCTGTCCACGATGGCCGAGTCGGACTTGCATGTCGGCACGGACAATCCCTTCACGTGCGCGCTGCTGGCGCTGTGCCGCGCGGCGGCGCACCCGGGGGACGAGGCGGCCTGGCAGCAGCTCAAGATGACACCGCTGGCGGCGGTGCTGGCGGCGGAAGGTTGCGCGACATCCGACGCACTGGCGGTGCGCCTGCTCGGGGAGATCCATGCGGCGGGATTCGAACGGACAATCGAGGCCTGGGCGCGGAAGCTGGCGCCGGAGGATGCGTTCAGCCGCGAACGCGGGCGGCAGCTGGCAGAAGCGGCGCGGTTGTTCGACGAGACGGGCAGCCGTGACGTCGCGGAGTTCGGGCAGTTCGTGGCCCGACACACGGTGCGCGACGCGGACACGGCGGCGGTGGTGCGGGTGATGACGGTGCACAAGGCCAAGGGGCTGGGGTTCGACGTGGTGATCCTGCCGGACCTCGAGGGCACGCGGCTGGCGGCGCGGCGGCGCGGGCTCGCGGTGCAGCGGGCGCGCGACCGGTCAGTCGAGTGGGTGCTGGATCTGCCGCCGGAGACCTTTTATGCGCCGGACCAAGTGCTGGCGGCCCATGTGGCCGCGGCGGAGGCCGACGCCGGCTATGAGGAACTGGCGGTGCTCTATGTCGCGATGACGCGGGCCAAGCGCGCGCTGTATGTGGTCACTGAGCCGGTGGGGACATCGAAGTCGGCCAACTTTCCGCGGCTGCTGCAGGAAACGCTGGGTGACGAGTGGACGGCGGGGGATCCGCAGTGGTTTGAAAAAATCAGTGCCCCCGCGCTTCCGGCGGAAACGGCGGCAGCGCCGTCGGGGCCCGACCTGACGCAGATGAAGCCGGTGGGCCGGCGGCCGGCGCGAGCTCCATCGGGGTTGAAGGGAGGCGTGGTGACGGGGGCGCGGTTGTTTGCCTTGGACGGCGGGGGCGCAGTGGATTTCGGCCGGGCGGTGCACGCGTTGTTCGCGCAAGTGGAGTGGGGCGGTGCGGCGGAAGCGGCCCAGTTCGAGGCAAAGTGGCGTGGGGTGGCGGCCAGGGCGGCGTTGGCGTGTCTGCGGGCGGCGGACCTGGCGCCGGTGTGGGCGCGGCCGGCGGGCGCGGCGCGGGCCGAGGTGTGGCGCGAGCGGGCGTTCGAGCTCGTCCATGAAGGCGGCTGGGTTACAGGAGTTCTGGACCGCGTGGTGGTAGAATACGACCACGCGAACCGGGTGGTGCGGGCGGCGGTCTATGATTTCAAAACGGACGCAGATGAAGCCGCCGGGCTGGCGCGGCACGCGGGCCAGATGAACCTGTATCGGCTGGCGGTGGCGCGACTCACCGGCTTGTCCCTCGCGCAGGTGGGGGTCCATTTGGTGCTGACCGGTTCGCAGCGGTCGCTACCGGTGTCCATGGCCGATTAAATTCGGGCTTTACAGGTGCATCCCCGCACCGCACGTTGCGCCCCTAAACCACTCTCTTATACCTATGGGCAATCTGAAAAAGAAACGACGTCTCAAGATGTCGAAGCATAAACGCCGGAAGCGCCTCAAGGCGAACCGTCACAAGAAGCGCACTTGGCAAAAGTAAGCCTGCGCCCGCCGGCCATGACCTGTTTTTCGAAAAACCCGCCTTTTGGACGGGTTTTTTTGTGATTTTGAGGATGGGTAAAAGGTCAGCAAATAAGGCACTTAAATGCATCATATGAGGTTTTCGTCTTGTCAGGCAGGTATAGCCCCCATATCCATCTCGTCCGCAACTGATTTTTAGTTGGCCTCTTGCGTGGTTCACCTAACCCGCCGGAGACCGAATAAATCCAAAGCACCAGGACACCTCACACCCCGAGCAACCGCATGTTTTTCGCGACCAAATCGAAAGGCTTTTGCGTCGAAATAGGCGAACATTCGACGTTACTGGCACGGCTTAATCAAGCCGAGGCTCCTTTCATTGTTGAGGAGCTCATGGAGCTGCCCACGAGCGACCCGGCGGCGATCATGGAATGGGTCAAGGCCTCGGCGGGCAAGGGCTCGACTGGTTACGCCCACGCGACTTGCGGAATTTATCCCCAGAAGCGAATTGTGCGGCGGCACACCTTGGATCTCAAAAAGATCAAAGAGCCCGCCTACTTCAATGAAGTCTATACGCAGCAATTCCGGATCGAGGCGGACAAATATACGGTCCGGGCCCTGAACCATGAGAATGGGAGCGACTTCGACATGGCGAAGGCTTCGCAGAAAGAGGTGCTTTTCGCCGGATTGCCTTCGGATGACATTATCACCGCCCAGGACAAACTATTGGAACAGGGTATTTATCCGGAACGGCTTGAGCTGGGCACAGTGGCGTCCCTGGGCGGCATGGTTAATTATCTCAAATTCAAGCAGACCAAGACACCGTTGCTGTTACTGGAGATCGGCGAGGAGGTCACCCAGAGTTTTATCCTCAGCGCCGATGGCGTGGATATTTCCCGGCCCATCCCGAGCGGTGTTTCCGCCATGATCCCCGTGGTGCAGAAGGAACTGGGTTTGAAGGACGAGGAGTCGGCCAAGAAGCTATTTTACTCGAACACTTTTGATTTCACCAGCATGGGCGGCAGCCTGGTCAAGAAGCTCCTGAAGGAACTGCAGTCGTCCATCGGCTTCTACGAGGTGCAGACGGGCCAGTCCATCGGCAACGTGCTTTGCACCCAGTTGCCCGCGAGCCTCGGCTGGCTCGGGAACACGATGGCGGGCGCCTTGGGCGTAACCCCCCTGAAGATGGACATGCTGCCCTGGCTTGAGTCGCTGAATATCAAGCTGGCGGAAGGTGTCGCGCCGAATCCGCCCGACGAACGTTGGGCCGGCCTTTTTGCCCTGATCGCTTCCTACAATCCCACCGATGGCGTTCAACCTGTCCTTCTCGAAAAAAAGTGATGCGCAGCCAGCGGTAGCCCCGCTGTGGCATCCGAATTTCCGCAACTTTGAACGGTTGCCGGACACGAAGGTCGTGCGCACGACTTTCTTCGTCAACACCGCGGCGATCGCCGTGACCCTCGGCCTGTTGCTCTGGTTCGGCTATCGGGAGTATCACATCAAGAATCTCGCCGACCAGATTGCCGATGCGCAGAAGCAGATCGACGACAATGCCCGGCAAAACAAGGAGGCGCTGCGTCTCTCCAAGCTCTTTGCCGACGAGCAGAAGAAGCTGGCCGAGGCCGAGCTCTTTCAGCAATCCCGGATCACGCCCGCGGAATTTATCGCGCTGCTGGGCGAAACCCTGCCGAAGGAGATTTCGATCGATTCCATTGAGGGAAAACTGGACGAGAAGGGCCCGGCCATGCCGAGCTTCCAGTTGCGCGGGATCGTCGCGGGCACGCCGGATCAGGCCAGCGGGGCAGCCTCCCGGTATGTGGACATGCTGCGAGCCCAGGCGAAACTGGGCGCGACCTTCGATCCCATCACCCTGAACAATCTCAATCGGGACGCCCGCAGCAACTTCCTGACTTTCGACATCACCCTCAAGATGAAGGCCGAAACGAAGGAGAAGAAGTAACATGACTTTCGCCGACATCCTCGCAAAGTTTAAGAAGCAACCCGTGGGCTTTGGTTGCGGGCTGCTGTGCGTGATTTGCGCCGGGCTGCTCTATTTCCGGAGCGGAAAGATCGACGAGAACCAGGCGGAATACGAGGCGAAGTCCGCGGCGGCCACCACGATCCTGGACAATGTCCGCAATGCCGAAAAATTGCCGGCCCAGGTGGCCGAGATCCAGACCCTGTCCAAGGAACTGGACGGGCGCTTGATCCGCGCCGGCCAGCTGGCGGTGAACCTGCAGTATTTCTACAAGCTGGAAGCCGAAACGGAGGTCAAATTGATCGACGTCCGGCAGAACGCCGCGCCGAAGGGGGGCAAGTCCCTTTATACGGGCATTCCCTTCAATGTGTCGGTGCAGGGTTCTTTCAAGCAGGTGCTCGCCTTCCTCCAGAAATTGGAAAATGGGCCGCACTTCTGCCATTTCTCCTCGATCAATTTCGGCAAGTCCGGCGGCAGAGCCGCGGCCGTAGCCGATGTCAGCGGCACCACCCTGACCATCAACCTCGAACTTCTCGGCGTGCCATGAAAACTCCCAGCCAACGCATGGTTCGGTTGCTCGGGTGGGTGGCCGCCCTCGCCGGTTCCTCCTTGGTCCTGGCCGGGGAACCCGATGCGGCCTCCGCCGTCCTCAGTCCCGGCAAGCGCCAGGAGGCGGTCGACCAGGCCAAAAAACTTCTCGCCCCCCGCGAGATGGCGGCCATCACCACCGATCCCTTCCATCCCGCAGGGTTTGAAGAGCTCGTCGCGGCCTCCGGGCGCCCGGCGGGCTCCACGACCGGCACGACTTCCGGCGAAACGCCAACCACGCAGCAGACCGGCCCGCGCAACGACCACGACCTGCTGGTTGCCATCGGCGCCGCCCTCAAGCCCAGCGGATTTTTCACCATCGGCGGCCAGCCCACCCTCCTCTTCGGTCAAAAGCGGGTCAAAGCTGGCGGCTCCGTGACTATTACCTTTGAAGGCAGTCAATACACTCTTGAGATCACCACGATCACCCCGCCCAACTTTACCCTCCGCCTGAACCGCGAGGAATTTACCCGGACTATCAAATAAGGAACCGAACTATGAGCACACGCACCCTCCTCACCGCGCTCCTCGCCACGGCACTCAGCATCCCGGCCCTGGCTCAACCTGCCACCACTCCGGCCGCCCCGGCGACCCCGGCCGCAGCCTCACCCGCTGCGGCGGCTCCGGCCGCCCCGGCGGTCAGCGTCGAAGGCGCCGCCCCCGTCGCGGCTCCGGTCACCCGCGACAAGGACACCCTGTCCGTCGATTTCCCCGACGAGGATATCAAGACCATCCTCCGCAATGTCGCCGACCTCTTTGAGCTGAACCTGGTCGTGCCCGACACCCTGACCGGCAAGACCTCCATCAAGCTGCGGGATGTCACCTGGCGCCAGATCTTCCAGGTCGTGCTCTCGCCTGCCGGCTACACCTACATTGAGGAGGGCAACATCATCAAGATCGTCAGCAACGAGCTCCTCCAGCAGGAACCCGGCTCGACCGAGGTCTTCGTCCTCAACAACGCCAAGGCGGCCGACATCAAGCCCACCATCGACGGCCTCGTCGACGCGGCCGGCGGCGGCAAGATCGTCATCGATGCGCGCAGCAACGCCCTCGTGATCACGGAAAAGCCCTCCCGGATGAAGCGCATCCACGACATCATCGAGAAGCTCGATGTGGCCACCGACCAGGTGATGATCGAGTCGAAGTTCGTCGAGGTGACCGACCGTGATATCCGCAACATCGGTGTCAACTGGGCCTCGCTGCAGGGCATGACGCTCGGCGTCGGTGGCATGAACCAGACCTTCACCCGCAGTCGCGGGCAGGATTTCAGCGGCGGCACCAACAGCAATTCAGGCACGGGTAGCACCACGACCAATGGGACAACCACCACGACAAATAACACGTCGAGCACCACCAACAACGTGACCGGAGCGACGACAACCTCAAGCACCGCGATCACCTCGCCGAGCACCTCTTCTACAACCACGACCTCCAATGGCGACCTGTTGACCTTCAATTCCGTCACTGGATTGCCGACGGTCACGGTGGTCCCCCCGGTTTCCAATACCACCACCACCACCTCTACCGGGAGCACGGTAACCACCTCCAGCAGCAGTCCGGCCAGCTCGCAGGTCAATACAAGCAGCACCACGGGCCTCGGCACTGTGCTCTCCAACGCGCTGAACACCACCGCTAACACCGCGCTCAATTCGCTGGCCTCGCTGACCAATACCGGCGGCACGGCCCGCGTGGCCTCGGCGGTCTTCTCCGCCTCGGATTTCAGCGTCATCATCTCCGCGCTCAAGACGCAGAACAACACCAAGATCGTTTCCAACCCGACGGTGGTGACCCTCAACAACACCGAGGCCATCCTCAACATCGGCCAGGAGTTCCCGATTCCGAAATACAACTACAACGCGGAGCGCGGCACGTTTGAAGTCGCCGGTTTCGAATACAAGCCCATCGGCGTCATCCTCAAGGTCACCCCGCAGGTCAACGGCCGCGGCGTCATCAAGCTGGTGCTCGAGCCCGAGGTCAGCCAGCAGAACGGCTCCACCTCCTTCGGCGGCGCGGGCGGCGCGCAGATCCCGATCATCGCCACCCGCAAGGTGAAGACGCAGATCTCGCTCCAGAGCGGCTCCACGGCCGGCATCGGCGGCCTCATCACCAGCTCGATCAACCATGGCGGCACCAAGGTGCCGATCCTCGGCGACATCCCGCTGCTCGGCCGCCTGTTCTCCTCCAAGGCCGTCCAGGACGAAGTCACCAACCTGCTCATCTTCATCACCGCGAAGACGATCACCGCCGATGGCGCCGTCGCCGAGGAGGTCTTCGATCCCCGCGCCGTTGAAGCCGTGGGGATGAGCCGTGAAGACCTGCCGGGCAACCGCACCCCCAAGGGCACGGATATGTTCGCGCCCAAGCCGCCGACGAAGAAGTAAGCCGCCCGGGCGGCCCACGTGTTTTCCGACCGGCGGTTCACCCCGCCGGTCTTTTTTTTGGCGGCTCGGCCGGCGCGGGCTACCACCAGCCGCTCACATAGCCCTGCGCGTATTTGATGGCGAAGACGCCGAGGTTTTTGGCCGCGTGCGCGGCGATGCAGGGCAGCAATGACCGTCCGGGGTTCGCGGGCAGGAACCGCACGGCATAGAACCACAGCGAACCGGCGAAGATCAGCGCCGTGCTGAACCAGGCCTTCGCCCCAAGGTGCAGCTCCAGCCCGCCGCGCTTCCACTCCCACAAAAATGGATGCAGGAGGGCGAACCCGAACGAGGCGCCGATGATGCCCGCGAGCAAGGCCGTGCGCCCGCGCTTTTCCACCACGAGATAGCCGCGAAAAATCAGCTCCTCAATGAATGCGGCCGCCAGCGAATAGAGCGCAAACAGGACCGTCATGTGGCTCTGCTGCGCGGACAGTCCCAAGGCGTATTCCCCCCCGGTCTCGATGGCCAGGAGCAGCAGGGCTCCGCCCACGGCCAGGGCGAGGAGGCGGCCACTGGCGGGCGCCACGCCGGGAAAAGCCCGCGCGTTCGGCTGGCCGCGGGCGGCCGCCCGGAAATCTTTCCACCACCATCGGGCCGTGATGGCGGCGGCCACCAGCAGGCCCGCCAGCAGCAACGGATGGTCCTGTCCCATGCACATCACGAAATGTTATCCCGCCCGTCCCTGGCAAGACTGCGTGCAGTATTTGTTAGCCATTTCCGCCAACCGACGTAGTTTTCGTCCGATGGCCGGACCTACGCCTCGCCCTGTTTCCGTTTCACCGCCACGGGATTTCGCCGGGCTGTTTCACCGCGTCAACCCGCAGATGGTTGCGCTGGACCGGTTCATGCGTGGCCAAGTGGACCGGTTCGAACCGGAGATCCGCGAGATGGCCGCCTACTGCCTCGACACGACCGGCAAGCGCCTGCGCCCCACGCTGGTATTTGTCAGCGGCTGGCAGGGCGACGGGGTGGTTTCCGACGACCTGGTGCGCGCCGCCGGCGTGGTGGAAATGGTGCACCTCGCCACCCTGGTGCACGATGACATCATGGATCGCGCCGATCTCCGGCGCAACCGGCGCACGGCGTCGCGTGAGTTCGGTCCCGATGCGGCCGTGCTGCTGGGCGACGCGCTTTTCTCGCAGGCCTTGCATATCGCGGCCCTGTTTCCAACCCCCGAGGTCTGCCGGCTGGTGGCGGAATCCACCCGTCGCGTCTGTTCGGGGGAAATCATGCAGACCTTGCGCCGGCGGGACATCAACATCTCGCTCGCCGAATACCGCCGCATGATCGATCTGAAGACGGCGGAGCTTTTCCGCGTCTCGTGCTTCCTCGGGGCGCGGCTGTCCGGGCACGCCGCGGATTTCGCCGCGGCCGCGGACCGTTTCGGTCATCACCTCGGCATCGCCTACCAGATTTACGACGACCTGGTGGATTTCGTCGGCGAGGAGAAACACATCGGCAAGACTCTCGGCACCGACCTGGCTACGGGCAAACTTACGCTGCCGCTGATGCTTTTGCTGGAACGGGTTCCCGCGGCGGAGCGCGCCGGCATCATCACCGCGCTGCGGGGCGGCCAGCCCATGCCGCTCGCCGCCAGCCAGCAACGCATGAAGGATTTGGGCATCGCGCAGGAGGTGGTGCGGGCCATTGATGATGAATTGGCCGCCGCCACCGGCGCCCTCGCGCCCCACCGCGCGCTGGCGCCGGTCCCGCTCATGCTCCAGCTGGGCGAAATGCTCCGCGGCCAGGTGGCAGCGCTGCAGACGGCAGCGGCCACGGCATAATTTGCAATTGCGTGGCTCCAACCCTGCTCTAACCTGTCATTTCGCACGATGAATCTGTCCAAGGTTTTCACCAAGGCCATCATCACCTCCCCGGAACGCCAGCTGGAGGCCGATACGGATTTTACGATCGTGAAGAAGGTGCAGGCGGGCGATGTGGCCGCTTTTGACCAGCTCATCCTCAAATACCGGGAGCGCGTCTTCGGCATCGTTTACAACCTTACGGCCAACCGGGAGGACACCGCTGACCTGACTCAGGATACTTTCATCAAAGCCTTCCAATCCATTAACCGCTTTCAGGGCCACTGCTCCTTCTTCACCTGGCTTTACAAGATCGCGGTCAATACGAGCCTCAGTCACCTCCGGAAGAACCGGTTACGCAGCTTTTTCAGCCTAGAAAAGATCCAAGAAGACGGCACAAATGCCCAACTCCTTGAGCAACTTACAGATAAAAACGGGGCCGATCGCGACACCTACCTTCGTGAACTTCAGCAAAAATTGAACGAAGCGATGCAAAAACTGTCTATCCCACACCGAACTGTGATCACCCTTTTTGAGATAGACGGCCTAAGCCATTCCGAAATAGCCGAAGTCATGGGCTGCTCCGAAGGCACCGTCCGTTCCCGGCTCCACTACGCCAAGCAGTTTCTGCAGGGCGAGCTGGGCCAATACCTTCGCTCCTGATCCATCGCATGTCCGACTCCCCCCAACGACCCAAAATCACCCTCGAGGACCTTCTGCGCCTGAAACGTGCGGAGCGTCCCGCCCCGGAGTTTTGGAACAATTTCGAGCGTGAGCTGCGCCAGAAGCAGCTCACCGCGTTGCTGGAAAAGCGCCCGTGGTGGCAGGAGTTGCCGCAGTTGCTCGCCCGCCGCTCCTACCTGCCGATCGGGGCCACCGCCATTCTCGCTTTCACGCTGGTCTCGATCAGATATTACACCCCGGCCCAGCTCACCCAAGTGGAGGCGCCGGCCGTCGGCCGCCCCGCCGGGTTCGTCAATCTCCCCGCCACGACTTCCCCGGTGGCCGAGACTGCGCCCGTCAGCTCCCCGTTGGTGAATCGCCAGGACCAGACCGCGCCCCGGCTGGATGATCGCACGACCGCGGCTGCCATGATGACGGAGCCGACGGCGGTCGCCGCCAGCACCGAGGTGCAGATGCCCGTGATGATCGCGCCTCGGGCGGATGAGAGTCCGTCCGCGCTTTCGATTTCCGCTACGCTCGCCCGCCTGGAGCAATCCGCGCCCGAGCTGCTCAACGCCGTCGCGGGCAACCGCCTCAGCTCGCCGGCCCGGGTGCAAGAGGCCTCCCTGCAGGCCACCGAGCTGGCTGCCATGCCGACCAATGCTTCGAAGCGCAGCCGCCTGCTCGCCCAATATTCCGACCGCTCGCTCGCGCCCGAGCCGACCGCCCCGGCGATCGTGCGCGAACGCCTGGCCCGCCGCCTCGGTGATCCGGAGATCTTCGACCGCATCAGCCGCGTCGGCGTGCGCGGCGACCAGGTTTCGCTCAAGTTCTGAGCCCCGGCCTGCGCGCCGCGCTTCCGCCCGCCGTTCCCGGCGGGCTTTTTATTTCTCCGGCACGCAGATGCCGCAGATGTTGAAGAAGAAGTCCGTGCCCTTGTCGTCCACTAGGATGAACGCCGGGAAATCCTTCACCTCGATCTTCCACACCGCCTCCATGCCGAGCTCGGGGTAGTCGAGGACCTCTACTTTCGTGATGTTGTCCTGCGCGAGGATGGCCGCCGGCCCGCCGATGCTGCCGAGGTAAAAGCCCCCGTGCTTCTTGCAGGCGTCGGTCACCGCCTTGCTGCGGTTGCCCTTCGCCAGCATGATCATCGAGCCGCCGTGCGACTGGAACAGGTCCACGTAGCTGTCCATGCGCCCGGCCGTGGTCGGACCGAACGAGCCGGACGCGTAGCCGGTCGGCGTCTTCGCCGGGCCCGCGTAATAAACGGGGTGGTTTTTCGCGTAGTCGGGCAACCCCTGGCCGGCGTCGATGCGCTCCTTGAGTTTCGCGTGTGCGCTGTCGCGGGCCACGATCATCGTGCCGGTCAACGACACGCGCGTCGTTACCGGGTGCTTCGACAGTTCGGCGAGGATATCCTTCATCGGTCGGTTGAGGTCGATGCGCACGAAGTTGTCATCCTTGAACGCGCGCAGCTCCGGCGGGATGAAGCGGCCGGGGTTGGTCTCCATTTTTTCCAGGAAGATGCCGTCCTTGGTGATCTTGGCCTTGATGTTGCGGTCGGCGCTGCACGACACGCCCATGCCCACCGGGCAGCTGGCGCCGTGGCGGGCGAGCCGGATGACCCGCACGTCGAGCGCGAAATACTTGCCGCCGAACTGCGCGCCGACGCCGCTCTGCTGCGCGAGTTGCAGCACCTTCGCCTCCATCTCGGTGTCGCGGAAGGCGCGGCCGTGCTCGTTGCCGGTCGTGGGGAGGGTGTCGAGATACTTGGTCGTCGCGAGCTTCAGCGTTTTCATGCACGCCTCCGCGCTGGTGCCGCCGATGACGAAAACCAGGTGGTAGGGCGGGCAGGCCGACGTGCCGAGCAGCGGCATCTTGTCGGTGAAGAATTTCTCGAGGCTCTTCGGGTTCAGCAGCGCCTTGGTCTCCTGGAAGAGGAACAGCTTGTTGGCCGAGCCGCCGCCCTTGGCGACAAACAGGAATTCATACTTCGCCCCCTCGGTGGCGAAGAGGTCTATCTGCGCCGGCAGGTTGGTGCCGGTGTTGACCTCCTTGAACATGTCGAGCGGGGCCACCTGCGAATAACGCAGGTTCTCCTTCGTGTAGCATTCGTAGACGCCGCGGGCGAGCTGCTCGGCGTCGTTCGCGCCGGTCCAGACCTGCTGGCCCTTCTTGCCAAAGAGGGAGCAGGTGCCCGTGTCCTGGCACATCGGCAGGATGCCGCGCGCGGCAATCTCGGCGTTCTTCAGCAGGGTGAGCGCGACGTAGCGGTCGTTGGCCGACGCCTCGGGGTCCTTGAGGATGGCGGCGACCTGCTCGAGGTGCTTCGTGCGCAGGAAGAAATTCGTGTCGTGATACGCCTCGCGCGCGACGTAGGTCAGGACCTCCGGGGCGACCTTGAGGATCTCCTTGCCCTCGAAGGTGGCGGTCGTGACGCCGTCCTTGCTCAGCAGGCGATACTCGGTGTCATCGGCACCGAGGGGCAGGGGATCCTGGTAGAAGAAGGGAGGCGTGGGCATGGGCGAACCTTAGTCGAAAGAGTCCGCATGACAAGCTGCCGCACCAATCGCCGCCTGCCTATAAACCCGACCGCTACCGGCTATAAACCGGCGACATCACAGGATCTTCAGCTTGGGCAGGTCCTGCACGTCGATATAGCCGACGGGTTTCCCCTTTGCCTCGACGGCCATCAGGTCGGAGATCTTGAATTGCTGGAAAATCTTCAGCGCCTCGACCGCCAGTGCGGTGACCGGCACGGTCTTGCCGCCATGCGTCATGAAACCACTCACCGGCTTTTTCAGGAAATCCGCGCCGCCGGTCAGCGCGCTGCGCCGGAAATCTCCGTCGGTGAAGATGCCGCTGAGCCGGCCCTTGGCGTCCACCAGCGCGACGGCGCCGGCCTTGGCCTTGGTCATCGCAAAGATCGCCTCCTGCACCGTGGTCTTGGCCTCCTTCAATACCGGGCAGGCGGCGCCGGTGCGCATGATGTCCTTCACGCGCAGCAGCAGGGTCATGCCGAGCGTGCCGGCGGGATGATACTTCGCAAAATCCTCGCGCGTCAGCCCGCGGCTCTCGAGCAGCACCATGGCGAGTGCATCGCCGAGCGCGAGCGCGGCGGTCGTGCTGGCCGTCGGCGCGAGCTCGAGCGGGCAGGCCTCGCGCGGCGCGCGGTAGACCAGCCGGAAGTCCGCGCCGCGGGCGAGCTCGCTGTCGGGCGCGCCGGTGAGCGCCACGGTCTTCAGGCCGAATTTCTCGAACAACGGCAGCAGCTGCAGCATCTCGCCACTCGCGCCGCTGTTGCTGAGCAGGATGGCCAGGTCGCCCGCCGCGCACAGTCCGAGGTCGCCGTGCAGCGCCTGGGTGGGGTCGAGGAAGCATGACGGCACGCCGGTGCTGTTGAAAGTGCCGGCCAGTTTCTGGGCGATATGGGCGTTCTTGCCGACGCCCGAGAGGATCAGCTTGTGCCCGTTCGCGACCACCGTCTCCACCGCGCGCACCGCGGCCACAAAGTCCGCGTTCAGCACTT
Organism: Lacunisphaera sp.; assembly: GCA_029945445.1. GTDB lineage: Bacteria > Verrucomicrobiota > Verrucomicrobiia > Opitutales > Opitutaceae > Lacunisphaera. Next base: position 256,394 of record JAQSCO010000014.1, read on the forward strand.
TCGCGGTGGCATCGAGGGCCTCGCGCTCGATGGCGAGGCATTGGCGGGCTTGGGCGAGGATGGTGGCGTTATCCAGTGGCATCAAAAACTTGTGTTGGGTTGGGGCAGGGGCAAACGTAGTCTCCGCTCCTGCCCGTTCAATTCATTTCCAGCCGTGTCCCGCTCCGCCGCCACCTTCCGCCTCCTTGCGTTCCTGCTGCTGGGCGCGCTCGGGCTGGGCCTGGCGGGCTGCGGCGACGGCGCGCGCACGTCCTCCGCCGCCGAGCTGGACGAACCGGCCTACCGCGAGGGCCAGGCGCTGCTCAAGACCGGCCGCCGGCAGGAGGCGCTCAACTCCTTCCTCAAGGTCATCGACCGGCGCGGTGACGAGGCGCCCGAATCGCACCTCGAGGTCGGGCTGCTCTACCTGCAGCACATCAACGACCCGCTTTCCGCGATCTACCATTTCAAGAAATACCTCGCGCTGCGCCCCAACAGCCCGCAGGCGCCGCTGGTGAAGCAGCGCATCGACGCCGCCATGCGCGACTTCGCGCGCACGCTGCCGGCGCAGTCGCTCGAGAACCAGCCCCAGCGCGTGGACCTCGTGGCCGCGCTCGACCGGCTCAAGCAGGAGAACGAGATGCTCAAGCAGGAGCTTGCCGACGTGAAGGGCGGCCGGGGCAACCCTGCCGTCAGCCTGCCCGGTGAAAACACGCCTGTTGCCACCGCCCCGCCCGCATCCGGTGGTTTTAATTTCCCGGTCGAATCGATCCCCACGGTGCGCACGCGGCCCCTGCCCGCCGCCCCACCCAAGCCGGCGCCTTCCCGGAGCGCCTCCGCGGTCACGTCGGCGTCCGCGGCGCCGACCACCGCCTCCGCGAAGCCGGCCGGCGCCCGCCGGCACACGATCCAGCCCGGCGACACGCTCTCCAAGCTCGCCCAGCAATACTACGCCAACCGCGCCAAGTGGCACGACATCTACGCGGCCAACCGCGACATCATGAAGAGCGAGACCGACCTCAAGACGGGCATGGTGCTGAAAATTCCCTGAGAAGGCGGCGGACAGTTCTGATGCAGGACCGCCGCTTGCCGGCGGGCCGGCTCGCGGAGGCACCACGGCCCGGCGACAAGCGCCGGCCCTGCATCCAGCAAGAGCGCGCTCAGCTTTTCGCCAGCGCCTGCTCCAGGTCGGCGATCAGGTCGCCGGCGTCCTCGATGCCGGTGGACAGCCGCAGCATGTCGACCGGCGCGGGGCTGCCAGCGCCCTCGATGCTGGCCCGGTGTTCGATCAGGCTTTCCACGCCGCCGAGGGAGGTCGCGCGTTTCCACAATTGCACCCGCGCGGCGGTCGCAATGGCCGCGGCCTCGCCACCCTTGATGCGCAGCGACAGCATGCCGCCGAAGCCGCCCGTCATTTGCCGCGCCGCGATCGCGTGGCCCTGGGCCGTCGGCCGGCCCGGATATAGCACCGCCTCGATGCGCGGGTGCCCCGCGAAATGCTCGGCGATCTGCTGCGCGTTGCGACACGCTGTATTCACCCGCACAAACAGGGTCCGCATCCCGCGGAGCAGCAGCCAGGCCTCGAACGATCCCACCACGGCGCCCAGGTCGTGACGGATCGCCTTGAGGCGCTGCCAGAACTCGTCGTCCCGGGCCGTGACCAGGGCCCCGGCGAGAACGTCCGAATGGCCGTTCAGGTATTTGGTCGCCGCGTGCATCACCACATCGGCCCCGAGCGCCAGGGGCTGGGTGAGCACGGGTGTCGCCACCGTCGAATCCACGGCGAGGCGTGCGCCGGCCCGGTGGGCGAGCTCCGCGGTCGCGGCGATGTCGGTGATGACCCACGTGGGATTCGCCGGCGTCTCGATCCAGACCAGCTTGGTCCGGCCGGGCTGCAGCGCGCGGTTGAGCGCGGCGAGGTCGGTCATGTCTACAAGTTCGACCTGCAGGCCCCAGTCCTGGGCGAAACCCTGCAGCCAGTTGCGCAGCCCCCAATAGATCACCTTGGGCGCGACGACATGATCGCCGGGCTTGAGAGCCAGGAAAACGCTCGTGGCCGCGGCCATGCCGGAGCTGAACAGCATCGCGCCCGCGCCGCCCTCCAGGTGGTTCAGCAGGGCCTCGGCCTGGTCAAAGGCCGGATTGTCGGCGCGGATATAACCCCGGCCGGAGCGATACTGGTTGTCCGGATCCCGCAGATAGGTCGTCGCCGTGTGGAGCGGCGGGGAGACCGCGCGGGTCTTCTCGTCCACCCAGCCAAGGGCCTGCGCGGCCGCACTGGCGGGTTTGATGTGCTTGGGCTCCACGGAGGGTCCGCCTCAGAGGCTGCCGATCGCCTCGTCGAGGACGGCGAGGAGGAAGTCCGCGTCGGCCTTTGTGATGTTCATCGGCGGGGCGAAGCGGATGGTCTGGCCCCAGAGGCCGCCCTTGCCGAGGAGCAGGCCGAGTTCGCGGGCGTTCTCGACCGCCTGGGCGCAGCCTTCCTTGTTGGGCTCCTTGGTGGCGCGGTCCTTCACGAACTCGATGCCGAGCATCAGGCCGCGGCCGCGGACGTCGCCGATGACCGCGTGCTTCGCCTTCAGCTTGTTCAGCCCGGCAAGGATGTAGTGACCGAGCTCGAGGCAGTTGGCCTGCGTCTTCTCGTGGTCGATGACCTCGAGGACGGCCTGGCCGATCGCGGAGACGACGGGGTTGCCGCCGAAGGTGTTGAAGTGGACCTTCTGCGCCATGACGGCCGCGATCTTCGGCGTGGTGACGACGGCCGCCAGCGGCGCGCCATTGCCGATGCCCTTGGCCAGCGTGACGATGTCGGGAATGACGCCCTGCGTCTCGAAGCCCCAGTAATGCGTGCCGGTGCGGCCAAAGCCGGTCTGCACCTCGTCGGCGATGCACACGCCGCCGGCGGCGCGCACATGCTCGTAGGCGTGCTTGAGGTAGCCCGGAGGGAATTCGACGAAGCCGCCGACGCCTTGGATGGATTCCGCGATGAAGGCCGCGACCTTGCCGGGTGTCGTGTAGTCGATGACCTGCTTGACGTCCTCGGCGTATTTACGGCCGGCATCGGGATCGTCGTAGCCGAAGTGCCCGCGGTAGGGGTAGGGCGCAACGGCATGGTGGACACCGAAGGAGTGCGGCGTGTTGAACTTCCACGAACTGTGCGCGGTGACGCCCATGCCGGCCGCGTTGCCACCGTGGTAGGCGTTGCGCAGGGCGATGACGTCGTAATTGCCGGTGGAAAGCCGGGCCATGAGCAGCGCGAGGTCGTTGGCCTCGGAGCCGGAGTTGACGAAATAGCAGACCTTGAGGTCGCCCGGCATCTTCGACGCGAGTTTCTCCGCGAACGCGCCGATGTTCGGGTTGAGGTAGATGGTAGTCGAGTGCTGGAGCACCTTGTTCTGCTCGTTCATCGCCTTCAGGACGTGCGGGTGGCAATGACCGACACTGACCGTCACGATGCCGCCGAGGCCGTCGAGGTAGCGCTTGCCGGTGCTGTCCCAGACATACTGCATCTTCCCCTCGACGATCATGATCGGTTGCTTGTAGTAGAGGAAGAGGCCCGGGTTGAGGAACTGCTTGCGCTGGGCCAGCACCTGGTCGAGCGAGGGGCCGGCGTAAGGCGCGGGGACGTGGGCGGTGGGCGGGAGGGGGATGGTCTTCATGGAAGAAGTGAAAAGTGAACAGTGAAGAGTGGCGAGTGGGAAGAGGTAGGGCGAGTCATCCCGACGAGCCGCGGCTCATCCGGAGGATTCGCCCCACCGTCAGGCGTGCGGGGCGATTTTGCGGAGCGCGAGATAGGCGGCGAAGGCGATTCCGAAGCCGACGAACCAGGCATAATTGTAGAGGCCGAGCAGGAACGGCGGCAGGCCCGTGCCGTCGATGGCGTGCACCTGCGCGAGGAAGCCCGGCAGCGCCGGCAGCACGGCGACGAGCAGCGCGATCAGCGCCACGACGCTGAAGCCGTGGGTGTAGCTGTGCTCGCCATGCGCGTCGTAGAGCGCGTTGAGGTTGAGCGTGCGGTGGCGGATGACGAAATAGTCCGCGATCATGATGCCGCCGATGGGGCCGAGCAGCGCGCTGTAGCCGATGAGCCAGGTGAAGATGTAGCCGGACGGGTCGGCGATGAGCTTCCACGGCATCATCAGGAGGCCGACGATCCCGGTGATGAAGCCGCCGGTGCGGAAGGAAATCCGGCGCGGCGCGAGGTGGGCGAAGTCGTTGGCGGGCGACACGACGTTGGCGGCGATGTTGGTCGCCAGCGTGGCGAGGCAGAGGGCGAACAGCGCGCCGAAGAGCACGATGGGGCTCTTGAAGTGGGTAAGGACATCGACCGGATCCCAAAGAGTCTTGCCGTAAATGATGGTCGTGGCGGAGGTGACGGCCACGCCGATAAAAGAGTAGAGCGCCATTGTGGTCGGCAGGCCGAGGGCCTGGCCGACGACCTGGTCGCGCTGGGTGCGGGCGTAGCGGGAGAAATCCGGGATGTTGAGCGAGAGCGTGGCCCAGAATCCGATCATGCCGGTGAGCGCGGGGAAGAAGAAACTCCAGAATTGCCCGGCCTTCGGCTGGCCGGCGTCAAACGCGGACGGCTGCGACAGGATCGGGCCGAAGCCGGCGGCGGCGCGCCAGGCCCACCAGAGCAGCAGCAGGCCGAGCGCGATGAGCAGCGGGGCCTTGATGTTCAAGAGGAGGCGGATGGTGTCGATGCCGCGCCAGATGACCCACATGTTGATGCCCCAGAAAAACAGGAAGCAAACGACCTGGACGCCGGTAATGCCGAGCCCGGGCAGCGGCGTGCCGCCGGCCAGCGACGGCAGGAAGATCGCGAGGATCTTGTGGATGGCGTCGCCGCCGATCCACGCCTGGATGCCGAACCAGCCGCAGGCCACGAAGGCGCGGAGCAAGGCCGGGACGTTGGCCCCGCGCGTGCCGAACGAGGCGCGGCAGAGCACGGGGAAGGGGATGCCGTATTTCGTGCCGGCGTGGGCGTTGAGCACCATCGGCACGAGCACGATCAGATTGCCGAGGAAGATCGTGAGCACGGCCTGCCACCAGTTCATGCCGCCGCCGATGAGCGACGAGGCGAGCATGTAGGTGGGAATGCACGCCGACATCGAGATCCACAGCGCCGCGAAGCTCAGCACGCCCCACTTGCGCTGCGCGAGCGACACGGGGGCGAGGTCCGCGTTGTAAAGGTGGCTGGCCGCAATGTCGGCCTCGACGTCGGGGGCGTTATGGCGGAGGCCGGGGTCGATAGGCATAGGATTCAGTGCCCGCGAATCACACGAAAAGACGCGAATCAATTAGGGGAGAGTTATTCGTGTCCATTAGTGTGATTCGCGGGCCAAGCTCTGGTCAAAAATGACTCGGTTTCCGCTGGAGAAACTGCCCGCGGGCGGGCTCGCCGACGAACTTGCCGTCGCGCACGGCGACCTTGCCGCGCACCGTGACATCGCGCGTGCGGCCGGCGAGCTTCCAGCCCTCGAACGCGCTGTAGTCGACGTTCATCGACTGGGTCTTCACAGAGATAGTGCCGCGATAGTCGGGGTCGAAAACCACGAGGTCGGCGTCGGCCCCGGGCTGGATCGCACCCTTGCGCGGGAAAAGGTCGAAGAGCTTAGCAACCTGTGTGCTGAGCACGTTGACGAAGGTGTGCAGGTCGATCTTCCCCGTCTTCACGCCGTAGGTGTAGAGCAGGTTTGCGCGCTCCTCGAGCGAGGGAATGCCGTTGGGAATCTTCGTGAAGTCGGCTTTGCCCATGGGCTTTTGCTTCTCAAAGTCGAACGGCGCGTGGTCGGTGGCGACGGTCTGGATGAGGCCGTCACGCAGGCCGTTCCAGAGCACGCGCTGGTTGCGGGCGTCGCGCAGCGGGGGCGACATCACGTATTTGGCGCCCTCGAAGTTCGGCCGCTCGGCGTAGGTCTTGTCGAGCGTGAGGTATTGGATGAGCGTCTCGACGCCGACGCGCACGCCGCGCTGGCGGGCGGCGATGGCCTGGTCGAGCGCCTCCTGGCAGCTGAGGTGGACGATGTAGGTCGCGGCGCCGGTCAGCTCGGCGAACGTCATCAGATGATGCACGCCCTCAGCCTCGACCGCCGGCGGTCGGCTCTCGTGGTGCTGGCCCGGGTCGGTCTTGCCGGCGGCGAGCAGCTCCTTGCAGCGCTCGGCAACCAGCGTCTCGTTCTCGCAGTGCGCCGTGACAATGACGCCGAGTTCCTTGGCGAGCTTGAGCGTGCGGTAGAGCTCCGTGTCGTCGACGCCGAACGCGCCCTTGTAGGCGAGGAAGATTTTGAAGGACGAGATGCCGCGCTGCACGATCTCGCGCAGCTGCGCCTCAGTGCCGCCGTCGAACTTCGTCACGCCCATGTGGAACGTGAAATCGCAGGCGGACTTGCCGACGGCCTGGCTCATCCATAGTTCGAAGCTCTTGAGCGCATCGTCGGCGCGCGAGGGGCAGCACATCTCGATCAGCGTCGTCGTGCCGCCGACGAGCGCGGCCCGCGAGCCGGTCTCGTAGGTGTCCTTGGAGAACGTGCCCATGAACGGCAGGTAGATGTGGACATGCGGGTCGATGAAGCCCGGGAAGACGTATTTGCCACTCGCGTCTATCGTTTCGCAGCCGGGAGGCGCGGACAGGTTCTTATCTATGCGGGTGATCTGCTCGCCCTCACAGAATATATCGGCAACATAATGACTGTCGGCGGTGACGATTTCGCCGTTCTTGATGAGGAGTGACATGTGATGAGGGATAAGTGACGAGTTGAAATCAACGACTGCCGTCGAGTCGGCGGCGAAGGCTGTTGAGCATGCGACGGATCTCATCGATCAGCGTAAAGCCCGGCGCGGCTTGCTCGGAACGAACGAGACCAAGTTCGACGCTCAGGCATAATTGGGTGTCCAGCTCAGCGGCTGAACCTTCGGCGTGCGATATAAACTGGATAAACTCTCCGGTGGTGTGCCTGGCCTGTCCTTCGGCAATATTTGAGGGCACAGATACGGCAGCTCGCCGCATTTGGGAGATGAGTCCGAATTTTTCCTCGGAAGGAAACGAAGTCGTGAGAGAGTAGAGCATCTTGGCCAGTTCGATGCCCTTCTGCCACACGACGAGGTCGCGATAGCTTTGTGGTTTGGTGTTCATGGTGGTCTGGCCCGAAAGTCTTATCACTGGTCACTCATCACTCGTCACTGGCTGGATCACTTTTTCCAGACGTCGCCGACATCGCCGCCGAACCAGCGGGACGAGACGACCTTCTGCTGGGTGTAGAACTGGATGCTTTCCTTCCCTTGGATGTGCAGGTCGCCGTAGAAGGAGTCGTCCCAGCCGGTGAAGGGGAACATCGCCATCGTGGCGGGAACGCCGACGTTGACGCCGACCATGCCGGCCTTGACGCGCATCGTGAACTCGCGGGCGGCACGGCCGTTGTTGGTGAAGATGGCGGCGCCGTTGCCGAAGGCGGACTTGTTCGCCTGCTCGATCGCGGCATCGAGGTCGTCCAGGCGCATGACGTTCAGCACCGGGCCGAAGACCTCCTCGCGGGCGAGGGTCATGTTGTTCTGCACGCCGTCGATGACGGTGGCGCCGAGGTAGAAACCCTTCGGGGCGTCGGCAATCTTCACGCCGCGGCCGTCGGCGATGACCTTGGCACCTTCCTTCTCGCCGCTGGCGACGAGGCTCAGCACGCGGTCGCGGTGCGCGGCGGTGATGACGGGGCCCATGTCCGGCTGCGCGGCGCGGTCGGTCGGGCCGACCTTGATGGCGTTGGCGGCCTTCACGAGCTCGGGCAACACGCGGTCCGCGGCGGCGCCGACGGCGAGGGCGGTCGAGCCCGCCATGCAGCGCTCGCCGGCGCAACCGAAGGCGGCGGTGGCGAGGTTTTCCACGGTCTTGGCGACGTCGGCATCGGGCATGACGACGATGTAGTTCTTCGCGCCGCCGTTGGCCTGGACGCGTTTGCCATGCTTGATGCCGGTTTCGTAGATGTATTTTGCAATCGGGGTGGAGCCGACGAAGGAGATCGCGCGCACTTTCGGGTGGGTGAGGAGGGCGTCGACCGATTCGCGGCCGCCGTGGACGATGTTGAACACGCCCTTGGGGCAGCCGGCCTGCTCGAGCAGTTTGCCAAGGAGCACGGCGCAAAGAGGGACCTTCTCGCTCGGCTTCAGGATGAAGGTGTTGCCGCAGGCGATGGCGGTGGGAAACATCCAGAGCGGCACCATGGCCGGGAAGTTGAACGGCGTGATGCCGACGCAGACGCCCAGCGGCATGTTGATGGTGTCGCAGTCCACGCCGCGGGCGATGTTCCGCAGCGAGTCGCCGAAGAGCAGGGTGGGAATGCCGCAGGCGTATTCGATGTTCTCGAGGCCGCGGAAGATGGAGCCGCGCGCCTCGGCGTTGGTCTTGCCGTGCTCGCGCGAGACCGTTTTGCAGAGTTCATCAAAGTTCGCCTCGACGAGCTGGCGGTATTTGAAAAAAACGCGGGCGCGCTCGATGGGCGGGGTGTCGCGCCAGCCGGGGAAGGCAGCCGACGCGGCCTCGACGGCGGCATTGACCTCCGCGGCGCCGCCGGCCGGGCACTCGGCGATGACGTCGCCGGTGGACGGATTAAAGACGGGTGTGCCGGTGATCTTAGGCTGGAGCCATTCGCCGTTGATGAAGAGGGGACAGGGAGTAAGGGATGTGACGTGTGACATGTGACGAGTGATGAGCTGGGGACTATCAAGCCAACTGTGCCGGGGCGTTTTGGGAGAAATGAAGAATCCGGCGAATGGAGATGAAATGCGCGGTTTCGTCCCAGATGAAATAAACCGCGTAGGGGAATCGCGGTGTCATCGCGAGGCGGTGCGGTCCATGGCGCTGGCGGAAGAGCTGGGGTGAGTGCCGGACAAGGGCGATGGTGGCATCCGTGCAGCGGACAAAATCGGTCCCGAGGCCCGGGTTGTGCTGTTGATACCAGTCGTAGGCGGCGGCAAGGTCAGCCTCGGCTCGCGATGAGATATGCAGCTCATGGCGCATCAGGGACGAGGCCGCTTACTTGCGGTTGAGTATCCGGGTTTTTACTTCGGGCCAGGGCGAACCCTCGCGCGGGTTGGCCTGATATTCGGCCAGGCTCCGGTCGAGTTCCCGGACATGCCACTCGGGCAGCGGTAGCGAGTCGGACTTGGCGGTGATCTCCGCCCAGAGCTCCTCAACCAGTTCCAGTTTCGAGGCCAGGGGCGCGTCGCGCAGTTGAGGAATGTCGGCGATTTTCATAGGGAAAGGTTATGAGGAAAGGGTGGGACGTCCAGTCGTTCCTCGCCAGCCGGGCACTCGGCAATGACGTCGCCGGTGGACGGATTAAAGACGGGTGTGCCGGCGATTTTTTGGCTGCGACCATTCGCCGCCGATGAAATTGGGACAAGGGGTGAGGTTGGGCATGAATAAATATGGCTAGAGGTGCAGGCCGGTGGAGGGTTTCCAGTCCTTGTCCTTCACCTCGACGAGGTAGACTTCGACCGGTTCCGGGGAGATTGCCTCGATCCGGTGTGTGACCGCCGGCTCCCAGCCGACGTCGCCCGCCTTCGCTTCCTCGATCGACTCCTTGCCGTCGGGGGTCGTGACGCGCAGCTTTCCGGCCGTTTTCATGATGAACAGGTGTGGCGGATGTGAATGCAGGCCGAACCCGCAGACGTTCTTGCCGGTGCCGGTGACGTAGAGGATCGTGCGGACCTTGTCATTCTCGAACAGGACGGTGGAAGAATCCTTCGCTGGGGATTCAGCGGCACTGACGCGCGCCGCGGCAATGGCCAGCAGGCCGGCCAGACAAAAGAGTTTGGTTTTCATGGATGCGGAGGGATGGCTTTCATCTCGCCCTTGGCGAGACGGTCCTGGTAGTTGCTCCAGGTCATCGGCGCCTGGCCGTTTTCGATCACGGTCATCGTGATGCAGTCGTCGACGGGGCAGACAAGGCTGCAGAGGTTGCAGCCGACGCAGTCTGCCTCGCGGACCTTCGGGACGGGTTTGTGCGGGACGCGGCCCGGGCCGAGGCCGACCTTGAGTTCGTCGGGCGATTTCAGGTCGATGCACTGGTGGGCGCCGTCCTCGCAGGCGATGTAGCAGAGGTTGCAGCCGATGCACTTGTCGTAGTCGATGCGGGCGACGCGTTGCCAGTGGAGGTCGAGGTTCTCCCACTTCTGCAGCGTCTGCACGGATTTGCCGCGGAGGTCGGCGAGCGTCTTCATGCCCTTGGAGTCGAGGTAGGCGCTGAGGCCCTCATTCAAATCCTCCACGATGCGGAAGCCATAATGCATGATCGCGGTGCAGACCTGCAGGGAGGTCGAGCCGAGCGCGATGAACTCGGCGGCGTCGCGCCAGCTGGTGATGCCGCCGATGCCGGAGATGGGGAGGCCGACGTCGGGATCGGCGGCGCAGGCCTGCACCATGTTCAACGCGATGGGTTTCACGGCCGGACCGCAGTAGCCGCCGTGCGAACTGAAGCCGCGGACGGTGGGCTCGGGCACGAACGTGTCGAGGTTCACGTTGGTGATCGAGTTGATGGTGTTGATCAGCGAGATGGCGTTCGCCCCGGCGCGCTTGGCGGCGCGGGCGGCCATGGTGACGTCGGTGATGTTCGGCGTGAGCTTCACGATCACGGGAATGGTGGCCTTCTCCATGACCCAGCCGGTGATTTTCTCGGCGACGGCGGGCTGCTGGCCGACGGCGGAGCCCATGCCGCGCTCGCACATGCCATGCGGGCAGCCGTAGTTGAGCTCGATGCCGTCGGCGCCGGCGTCGGCCGCGCGCTGGACGAATTCGTGCCACTGCTCGCGCGTCTCGACCATGAGGGAGGCGATGACGGCGTGGTGCGGCCAGCGCTGCTTGACCTCGGCGATCTCGCGGAAGTTAACCTCGGGGGCGCGGTCAGAGATGAGCTCGATGTTGTTGAGGCCGATCATGCGCTGCGGGCCGTAGTTGAGGGCGGAGTAGCGCGAGGCGACGTTGATGATGGGCGTGCCGATGGTTTTCCACACGACGCCGCCCCAGCCGGCCTCGAAGGCGCGGTGGGCCTGGTAGCCGGTGTTGGCGGGCGGGCCGGAGGCGACCCAGAAGGGATTGGGGGACTTGATGCCGGCGAGATTGCAGCTCAGATCAGCCATAGAGGAAGGCAGGAGGTTGGAGGTGTGAGGCGAGAGGGAGGAAAGTTACTTCTTAAGCGCGGCCTCGAGTTCGTGGGCGCGGATCGGCTTGAGCAGGCCGGAGCCGGAGGAGCCCTGCTTCGCGCCGAGGCGCGAGGGCTGGACGGGCGGCACGGCCTTCTGCTTCGTGAGGAAGGCGTGGATGCCGTGCGCGGCCTTCTTGCCTTCGCCGACGGCGTTGACGACCTCGCGGCCGCCGTTCCCGGCGTCGCCCCCCGCGAAGAGATGCGGGACGTTGGTCTGCCCCGTGAGCGGGTCGTGGGTGATGACGCCGCGGACGTCGACGCTGAGCGCGGGGAAGAGGTCATGGATGAGCTTGGCCTGCTTTTCCTGGCCGACGGCTTTGAGCACGAGGTCGCAGGGTTCGGTCCACTCGGAGCCCATGACGGGCTCGACCTTGCCATTCACGAGGTGGGTCAGGATCAGCCTGAGCCCGGAGACGTGGCCGTCGGTGGCGATGACCTCGAGGGGCGCGGCCTTGAAGATGAACTGGGCGCCGTCGTGCTTCGCGTGCTCGTATTCGAAGCCGTAGGCCGACATGTCGGCCTCGTCGCGGCGGTAGACGATGAAGGCCCGGTTGGCCCCGAGGCGCTTGGCCTGCGTGACGGCGTCGATCGCGGTGTTGCCGCAGCCGATGACGGCGACCCGGCGGCCGGCGGGAATCTGGTGCAGCGGCCGCGTGTGGATCTGGCTGATGAAATCGAGCGCGTCGACCACCTCGGGGAGGTCCTCGCCCGGGATGCGGAGCTTCGTCGCCGCGCCCAGGCCGACGCCGATGAAGATCGCGTCGTAATCCTGCTCCAGCTGCGCGACCGCGACGTCCTTGCCGACCGCGACGCCGGTGCGCAGCTCGACGCCGAGAGACTTGACCAGCTCAACCTCAGCGAGACTGACCTGCGGCTTCATCTTGTAGTAGGCGATGCCGTAGGTGTTGAGGCCGCCAGCCTGCGTCTGTTTCTCGAAAATAGTGACGCTGTGCCCGAGCTGCGCCAGCTCGGCGGCGCAGCCGAGCCCGGCGGGGCCGGCGCCGATGACGGCGATCCTCTTGCCGGACTTTTTCGCCGGCGGCGGCGGCAGCACGCGGAGGCCGCGCTGCTCGACGAAGTCCGTGGCGTAGCGCTGGAGGCGGCCGATCATGATCGGCTGCTCGTCGCGGTCCTCGAGCACGCAGGCGCCTTCGCAGAGAACCGCCGTCGGGCAGACGCGGGCGCAGGAGGCGCCGAGGATGTTGGCGGTGAGGATGGTCTTGGCCGCGCTCGCCGGGTTGCCGAAGGCGATTTTCTTGATGAACGCCGGGATGTCGATGCCGGTGGGGCACGCCGTGATGCACGGGGCGTCGAAGCAGTAGAGGCAGCGGGTGGCCTCGACGAGGGCCTCCTGGGGGCGGAGCGGCGGCTTGAGCTCGGTGAAATTGGCGGCGAGGGCGTCGGCGGAGAGGAGCGGGGAGAGCGGCATGGCAGAAGCGGGACCGCAGGGTCAACGCCATGCTCAGCACGTGGGAAGTCAGTCAACTTGGCCGGCTATTCCCAGGGCCGCAACGCGGGCGCCTGCAGGAACGAGGGGTTGGTTATTTGGTGGATTGAATACAGCGAAGAACACGGTAGTTTCCAAGCAGAAATCAGGCCGTCCACCCCCGTCTCCCATGTCGCTGAACCCGTCTCGCACCGTCGCCGAACTGAAGGAACTCCGCGCGCTCACCGGCGACGCCAACGGCGCGCAACGCGTGGCTTTCACGCCGGCCTGGGTGAAGACCCGCACGTGGCTCCGCGAAAAACTCGGGACGATTCCGGGACTCGAGACGCACACCGACGCCGCGGGAAATTTCTGGGCGACGCTGCGCGGCGACTCGGACCGGGCGCTGCTCCTGGGCGGGCACATGGACTCGGTGCCGAACGGCGGCTGGCTCGACGGCTGCCTCAACGTCATGGCCGCGGTCGAGGTGCTGCGCCGCATCAACGAGCAATACCAAGGCAAGCCGCCCCTCACCGTGCGCGTGGTGGATTGGGCGGACGAGGAGGGCGCGCGGTTCGGCAAAAGCCTGTTCGGCTCATCGGCGTGCTCGGGCGCGCTTAACATGCACGAGGCGCGGGTGCTGAAGGATCGCGGCGGCGTCACGCTGCCGGACGCGCTCAAAGCGGTCGGAGTGGACTTTGAAAAGGTGAAGGACAGCGGGGTGGAACTGAAGCACGCCGCGGCCTACCTCGAGCTGCACATCGAGCAGGGGCCGGTGCTGCTGGACCTGGACCTGCCGCTTGGCGCGGTGCTCGGGACTTTTGGCGTGGAACGGCACGCGATCACCTTCCACGGCCAGGCGGCGCACTCGGGCAGCACGCCGATGAACCGGCGCAAGGACGCGTTCCTCGCGGCCGGCAAGATGAGCCAGGAAATCTACCGGATCGCCGACCAGCACGGCGGCGTGTGCACCATCGGCTCATGCACGACGAAGCCCGGCATCGTGACCAGCGTGGTCGAGGAATGCCGGATCACGCTCGACCAGCGGCACCTCGACGCCAAGGCGCTCGCGGGCATGCTCGCGGCGGCCAAGGCTGCGAGCGAACGCTTCGCCCAGGAAGGCAACGTGAAGGTTGCGTGGGAACGCCTCTGGCAGATCGAGCCGCGGCCGTTTCATCCGGAATTGATCGAGCTGTGCGACGCGGCGATCAAGGAGACGGTGCCGAAGTCGCACCGGCTGCCCTCCGGGCCGCTGCACGACGCCGCCGAGACCAGCGGGGCGGGTGTGCCGACGGTGATGATGTTCGTACAGAGCCTGCACGGCATCAGCCACAACAAGATCGAGGACACGAAGGAGGAGCACCTCGAGCTATGCGTGGCGGCGTTTGACCGGCTGGCGAGCAAGGCGATCGGCTGGATTCAGAAACTGTAGGAGGGGCTTTACGCCCCGATTTGATTTTCCATGGCATTGACTCCCCGGCGCGGACACGAGGCACTGCGCAGAGGCCGGTGGTCGATGCCCGGTGCGGAGTATTTCATCACGCTTTGCACTCAGAATAGAAAGCCGGGTCTGTCAGGGGGATCGGTCCTCGAAGCAATACTCGCTGAGGCGAGTCGCCTGAACGACGAAGGTGTCTGGCATCTGCGCACGCTGGTCGTGATGCCAGATCATGTGCATCTGCTGGCGGTAGTGAGTGATTCGATGGATCTCACCGCGGCCGTAAGACTGTTCAAGGGGCGCCTAGCACCAAAGCTGCGCAAATCAGACCTGCACTGGCAGCAGGCGTATTTCGACCATCGGGTGCGGTCACAGGAAGACTGCTTGCCGGTATTTCTCTATATTTATCTCAATCCATATCGGGCTGACCTGCTGAGGCAGGATGAGAGATGGCCGGGCTATTATTGTGCAGAAGAAGATTGGGTGTGGTTCGGAGCACTGACGCATGAGAGTTTGCCAATGCCGGAGTGGTTGGCGTGAAAATCGGGGCGTAAAGCCCCTCCTACAGTTAATACCTTCGTAAAATGAATCTGGCGCCGGACCAACGGCGCCAGATTACCAACCAGATGACTGACACCAAAGTCAGACCGTCTGGGAGAATCCGCCCGGGCGCTTGGTCAGGTGCGCGTCGAAGCGCATGGCGATGATGCGCAGGAAGAGTCGGCCGAGATCGGTAATCTCGATGCGATTGGCGTGCCGCACCAGCAGCCCGTCGGTCGCCAGGTCGGCGAGTGAGGCCAGCTCGGGGGCGTAGGCAGTGGAAAAATCAAGGCCGAGGCGGCGGGTGAGGCTGGCGAAATCCAGACCCCGGCCGCACATGATGTCAGAGATGACCGCGCGGCGCTGCCGGTCGTCGAGGCTGAGGAGGTAGCCGCGCTCGATGGGCAAGCCGCCCGCCTCGACGGCGGCGGTATAGTCGGGGAGTTCCTTGTAATTCTGGCGGAACGCACCGTCGGTTTCCGAAATTGAGGACATGCCGAAACCGTAGAGCGAGGCACCGGCGCGGGTGGTGTAGCCCTGGAAATTGCGGTGGAGCGTGCCGTCGGCGAAGGCGATGGCGAGCTCGTCATCGGGCCGGGCGAAGTGGTCCATGCCGATCTGCACATAACCGGCGGCGGTAAGCTTGGCGACGGCGGTCATGAGCATCGTGAGCTTGGCCTCGGTGCTCGGCAGCTGCGAGCGGTCGTCGAAGATTTTCTGCGCCGGCTTGAGCCAGGGGACATGCGCGTAGCTGAAGACGGCCAGGCGGTCGGGGTTGAGCGCGACGACGTCATCGATCGTCTTCGTGAAGGACTCCGGGGTCTGCAGCGGCAAGCCGTAGATCAGGTCGAGGCTCACGGATTGGAAACCGGACTCGCGCAGCCACTTGATGGCCTCCGCGGTCTGCTCGAGCGGCTGCCAGCGGTGGACGGCCAGCTGGACCTCGGGGTTGGTATCCTGCACGCCGAGCGACGCCCGGTTGCACCCGAGGCGACGGAAGGCCTCGACGTGCTCCTTGGTCAGGCGGCGCGGATCAATCTCCACCGAGTTTTCCGAATCGGGGGCAAATTTGAAATGCCGGTGGATGACCGTTGCGAGTCGGTCGATCTCCTCGGGGGGCAGGAAGGTCGGGGTGCCGCCGCCGAAGTGCAGCTGGGTGACGGGCCGGGCGGGGTTGAGCACCGGCGCGGTGAGGGCAAGTTCCTTTTCCAGCAGGCCGATGTATTCCCCGGCGGAGGTGCGGCGCTTGGTGATGACGGTCGTGCAACCGCAATACCAGCACAGCGACTCGCAGAACGGCACGTGGAAATAGAGGGAAAGCGGAGAAGCGGCGTCCAGGTTGTCCCGCCCAACCTCGGCGCGTAGCGCTTCGCGGTCAATGGACTCGGAAAATTGCGGTGCCGTCGGGTAGGACGTGTAGCGCGGCCCGGGGATGTTATATTTGCGAACCAGCTCGAGGGCGGGTTCGATGTTAGGACGGACGGTGTAGCGTGGAGACACCATAAGACTGACAGAATAACCGGCCGGGTTCGTGCCGGCTATGCATATCTTGCGGTGTTGGAGGCAATGGTTGGGCGCTGGAGGAGGGGCTTTATGCCCCGATCATTAGGCCAACCATTCAGGGATAGGGCAGGATTGACTGGTCAAAGGCCCGAACCATCGCCAATCACCCTGGCTGCAGAAATAGCCCGGCCAAGTTTGTTTTTCGGAATGAAGTTTCGCCCGATAGGGATTTAGGTAAATGTAAAGAAACACCGGCAACCGATCTTCATCCGGGCGCCGGCGATGATCGAAATAGGCCGGCTGCCATTTCAAACCGGCCTTGCGTAGAGTGGGTGCAAGTCGGCCTTTGAAGAGACGGACCACACCGGCAAGGCCGGGTAGAGAACTGACTTCAACCAGCAAGTGCACATGATCCGGCATCGCTACACCGGTTCGCAGCGTCCAGGCCGCTTCTTGGTCGAGCCGGCCAGCCTCGAGCCAGACTGACTTCACGATATCAGGTGCGGTTAATCCCGGGTTGTCGGTCCGCCGTGCAGAAAGGGAGAAAATACTCCGCACCGGACTCAGACCAGCGGCCGCGGCGCAGGGCCTCATGCCCATGGAGCGGGTCGAAGGACATGACCGCATCGTATGCCAGTCTATCGGGGCGTAAAGCCCCTCCTACAGCCCGGAAGAACTGCGGTCAGCCAGCGAAGAACTTGGAGATCTTCTGCAGCCGCCTTCGTGCGGTGAAAATTACGTTCCGCTCGGTCCCGACTTGAATTTTCATTTTTTGAGCGGTTCCTCCTCCGGTTTAATTCAAAAATCACGCTCGGTTCTATTGGGGCAGGTAATCAAAAATTACGCTCGGCCCTGATAATTTAATTGCCAACACGAAGTCCGGCGGGGCCAAGCGGTCCGCGGATTACGAATTTGTAATGGGAACGTCACCAATCTGTGCGCGAGGGTCCGGCATACTGCGCGCATGAAAGCCGCGGAGCTGCCCGCATTCGCCCATCCCACGGCATCCAGCCGGGAGACGCCGGAGGCTGCGCACCCCTGACCCAATCCTACCCATGAAAATCCTGAAGATTGCTGCGGTGCTGTCCTTGCTGGCCCTGCTGGCCGGACCCCTCCAGGGCAAACTGGCCTGGAACAAGAAGGCCCGGACTTACGATGCCGGGGTCACCGGCTGCACCTCCTGTCATGTGAACGAAAAGCCCAAAAAGAAGGGCGAACCCATGAGCGAGCGCGGCAAGTGGCTGCTCGAACAAATGGAAAAACGTAAGGCCAAGGAGATCGACCTCTCCTGGCTCAAGGACTTCCCCGCCAACGGCAAATAATCATCCACCAAGAATAAACCCATGAAAACCAATAACCTCATCGCCTTGCTGGCGATCACCGCGATCGTGCCCGCCACGACCTTCGCCATACCCGCCTGGTCCCGCCAGGCCGGCGCCTCCTGCACTGCCTGCCACGCCACTCCGACAATGCAGCTGAACAAAACCGGCCTGGCCTTCCTCAAGAACGGCCACCGGGCCGAAGCCCTCAAGGTGTCCTCCGAGGACATGAAGTGGGACCACTACTTCAGTCTGGTCTGGAAGGGCCGCGCCTATTCCGACCAGCTGGATGGCGCCAAAACCGGCCTCGCCAACACTCAGAAGCCGAAGTCCGAGTTCGAGCAGCACTCCTTCTCGCTCTACACGGGCGGGGCCGTCGCCGACCGCTTCTCGTATTTCACCGAGCTCTATCTCAGTGAGAACACGGGTTCGACCTCCGGCGCCAACGTGGTGCAGAGTGACGCTTCCCGCAAGAAGCTCGCCGAGGCTTTCCTGCAATACAACCACCCGCTCGGCGACGGCAGCGACACGTTTCTGGCGATTCGCGCCGGAGAAATCCTGCCCGGCATCCTCCACGTCTTCGGCGTGGGTGCCCGCAGCGCGGAGCAACGCGCCGTTGTGTTGAACGAGGCCCTCGCCGGCAACAGCAACACCTACCGGCCGTTCAGCCGCCAGCAAGGCGTGGACGCCACCCTGGTGAGCAAGCAGTTCGAGGTCGCCGCCGGCATCGTCAACGGTTCCGACACCTCCACGACCAACTCCATCGACGCCGATTCCAACAAGGACATCTTCCTGTCGGGTCTCTATAACCTCGACGAGAACGAGTCCGCCATCGGCGCCTTCTACTACAAGGGCAAGTTCTCAAACTACACGGTGAAGCAGGACTTCTCCACGGCGTTGCTCTACAAGAACGATTTCTACCGCGCCGGCCTTCTCGGCCGCTATATCCAGGACAAGTGGCGCGTCGTGGGCGCCTACTTCATGGGCGACGAGACCATCAACGCGACCGGGGGCAAGGCCAAGAATGTCGGATACTACGGCCTCGTGGACTATAACTTCAACGACACCTACGGCGTCTTCGCCCGCTATGACCGGCTCGATCCGAACACGGCCATCAGCAACAATGAGGTTACGATGGCGCTGATCGGATTCAACATGATGCTCTATCAGTCCGAGAAGAGCGGCGCCCGGCTGTCCCTCGAATACACGAGAAAACAGACCTATCTCGGCGGCAACATCACGACGGCCGGCACCACCAAGTTCAGCGACGACAAATTCTTCGCTCAGATAACCTGGGCGTTCTAATCACCTTAGTTGGTCGGTTTGGTGTGATTATCGGCCGGCGCGGGATTGTAGCCCCGCGCCGGCCTTCACTTCGATACAGCAATTGCGGGGAGGTGCCACAGTGCAATCTCACTCGCCAAACCCAGATCACCGATTATGTCAGTGCAGATGCGCATATTGGTCGTGGAAGATGAACGGAAGGCCGCCGATTATCTCCACAAGGGATTGACCGAAAACGGCTATGTGGTCGATCAGGCCCACAACGGCGACGACGGATTGCATCTGGCGCTCAGCGAGTATTACGACCTGATCGTGCTCGATATCCTGATGCCGGATCGCGACGGACGCTCGATCCTGCAATCGCTGCGCCGGGCGGGACGACAGACTCCGGTCCTTTTCCTGACGGCGTGCGACACGGTCAGTGACCGGGTGCTGGGACTTGAGCTCGGGGCGGACGATTACCTAGTCAAGCCGTTTGCCTTTTCCGAACTGTTGGCCCGCGTGCGCTCGATTCTGCGCCGCGGTCCGACCCGTCAGCCGGAGTTGTTGCGGGTGCGGGACCTGGAGCTGGACCTGCCGCAGCATCGGGCCACCCGGGCGGGGCAGCGCCTCGACCTCACGCCGAAGGAATTTGCCCTCCTCTCACTCTTGGTGCGCCGGAAAGGAGAGGTTCTCTCTCGGACGCTGATCTCCGAACTCGTCTGGGAGATGCATTTCGACAGCGACACCAATGTGGTGGATGTCGCCGTGCGCCGCCTGCGCGGCAAGGTGGACGATCCGTATCCGCAGAAGCTCATCCGCACCGTGCGGGGGGTGGGTTATGTCATCGATGACAACGGAGCCTGATCCACGCCTGCCGCTGCCGGCGGCCTTGCGCCGGTCCTGGCCAATCGCGCACCGGCTAACCCTGCTCTACGCGGGCACCACCACGATCCTGCTCTTGATGGCGGCCGGCTATCTCTATTGGGGGCTGCGCGAGAGCCTGGCGCGGGAGGACCGCGCCTTGGTGCTAGGCAAGTTCAACGTGCTCCGGTTGCTTCTCCGTGAACATCAGGACAAGACCGAGGCGCTGGCCAGTGAGATTGAGCACGAAGCGCCCGCCAATGAACTGCTCAAATACTACCTGCGCGTGCTGGACGCCCGGGGCCAACCCCTGATTGAGACTCCGGAAATGGCCGGCCTCCTGCCCGTGGCGAGTTTTCCTCTTCCGCTCCCTCTTTCCCGCGGGATTCCGCCCGTGCTGGCGCGGGATTTCGGGTCTGGTCGGAGCTACCTGCTGCTCGCCGCCGAAGTGGAGGCCGGCGCGGATGGGAGTGGCCGGCGCATTATCCAAATCGCACTCGATGTCGCCCATAACAACGACGTGTTAGCCGACTACCGGCAGAAACTCTTCCTCGTCCTCGGGGCGGGAGTGCTGTTTGCCGCCCTGGCCGGAGTGGTAGTCACCCGCACCGGATTGCGTCCCCTGGCCGCCATGGCCCGGACTTCCCGGCAAATCACCGCGAGCAAACTCTCGCAGCGACTGGTCGCCGCGGATTGGCCCGCCGAACTCCGCGAGTTGGCTACGGCCTTCGACATCATGCTGGACCGGCTGCAGGAATCCTTTGTCCGGCTGACCGCGTTTTCCGCCGATATCGCGCATGCCTTGCGGAATCCGGTCAACAATCTGCGCGGCGAAACGGAAGTCGCCCTCGCCCAGGAACGCACTCCGGCCGAATACCAACAGACGCTCGGATCCTCGCTGGAAGAATACTATCGCCTGGCCCGCATGATCGACGGATTGCTCTTCATCGCGCGCACCGACAATCCGGCGGCCCAGATTGAGCACACCGCCTTCGAGGCCGGCGAAGAACTTTCTGCGGTGCAGGAATTCTACGAGGCTTTGGCGGCGGACAAGTCCATCACGGTCATCTGCCAGGGGGACGCCCAGCTGACAGGGGATCCGATGCTCTTCCGCCGGGCGGTCAGCAACCTGCTCGCCAATGCGCTCAAGCATACGCCGGCCAGGGGACGCGTGAGGCTTACCGCCTGCAACCTGCCGGACGGCTCCACCGAGGTCCGCGTGGAAGATACCGGCGCCGGGATCGCCGCAAAGCATTTGCCTCGGATATTCGACCGCTTTTATCAGGTGCATATTTCCCGCGACCAGACCTCGCAGGGCGCGGGCCTTGGCCTGGCAATTGTCCAATCCATCATGCGCCTGCACCAAGGCGGAGTCCGGATCGAAAGTGAGCTGGGTCGCGGCACGGTCGTGACGCTGCTTTTTCCGGCGGACTGAACCGAGCGTAGGTTTCGATGCCGGAATCGGACCTATGGTTCAGAACCGAGCGTGATTTTTAATCCACCTAGCCAAGGCAGCGGCGCGCCAAAGTGCAGCGGATTACCCCGCGAAGAACTTCGAGATCTTCTGGAGAGTGGCGACGAGGCGGTCGATCTCGGCCTCGGTGTTGTAGAGGTAGAAACTCGCGCGGGAGGTCGAACTGAGGCCGAGTTTTTTCATCAGCGGCTGGTTGCAGTGGTGGCCGCCGCGGAGCGCCACGCCTTCCTGGTCGGCCATCGTCACGACGTCGTGCGCATGCACGCCCTTGAGGTCGAAGCTGACGACGCCGCTGCGGTGGTGCGCCGGGCCGAGCACACGGATGCCCGGCACCTCGGCCTGCAGGCGGGCGTAGGCGACGGCGGCGAGCTTCTCGTCGTGCTGCGCGATGGCCTCGCGGCCGAGGTCGTCGAGGTAGTCCATGGCGCGGGCGAGCGCGATGACATCGGCGATGTTGGGCGTGCCGGCCTCGAACTTGGCCGGGGCGGGGGCCCACTTGCTTTCAAAGTATTCGACGCTCGAGATCATGCTGCCGCCGCCGCGGTAGGGCGGCATGGCGTCGAGCAGGGCCTTGCGGCCGTAGAGCAGGCCGACGCCCGTCGGGCCGCACATCTTGTGGCCGGAAACAGCGAGGAAATCGCAGCCCATCGTGCGGACATCGAGCGGCAGGTGGCCGGTGCTCTGGGCCGCGTCCACGAGGGTGAGGGCGCCGACCTTCTTCGCGGCGGCGCAGAGCTCGGCGGCGGGGTTGATGACACCGAGCGTGTTCGAGACGTGGATGAACGCGAAGATCTTCACGTCGGGCGTGAGCACCTTGTCCAGCTGAGTAAGATCGAGCAGGCCGGTGTCGCCCGCGACGATGGGCAGGTAGCGGAGCTTCGCGCCGGTGCGGCGGGCGAGGAGCTGCCACGGCACCATGTTGCTGTGGTGCTCCATCTCGGTGAGGAGGATGACGTCGCCCGGCTTCAGGTTTTCGTCGCCCCACGCGTTGGCGACGAGGTTGATGCCGTCGGTGGTGCCGGCGGTGAAGATGATCTCGCCTGGCTCGGCGGCGTTGAGGAATTTGGCGGCGCGCTCCCGGGCGGCCTCGTAGGCGGAGGTGGCCCGCATGGACAGCGTGTGGATGCCGCGGTGGACGTTGGCGTTGTCCTTCCGGTAATAATTTGTGAGCGCGTCGATGACGCACTGCGGCTTCTGCGTCGTCGCGGCGTTGTCGAGGTAGACGAGCGGGTGGCCGTTGACCTGCTGGTCAAGGATGGGGAAATCGGCGCGGATATTTTTCCAGGCGGCGTTCATCAGTCGGAAGGCTTTTCGGTGGTGACGGGCTGGGCGTCGCCCTTGGCGGCGTTGAGGGCGGCGTGCCAGCCGAGGGTTGCGCACTTGATGCGGGCGGGGAACTGGTGGACGCCCGCCAGCGCGGCGAGGTCGGACATGTCGTCCTCGGCGACCGTGCCGGTGGTGACGAGCTTGTGGACGCCGGCGTAGATGGCCTCGGCCTCGGCGATGGTCTTGCCCTTGAGGTTGACGGTCATGAGCGAGGTGCTGGCCTTGGAGATGGCGCAGCCGCTGCCCTGGAAGCTGAGGTCGGCGATGCGGTCGCCCTCGAGCTTCACATAGACGGTCATCTGGTCGCCGCACATCGGGTTGTTGCCG
This sequence comes from Lacunisphaera sp., assembly GCA_029945445.1. Taxonomy (GTDB): domain Bacteria; phylum Verrucomicrobiota; class Verrucomicrobiia; order Opitutales; family Opitutaceae; genus Lacunisphaera. Next base: position 279,048 of record JAQSCO010000014.1, read on the forward strand.
GATCCGACGCGATTGGCCGTGGGCAACACCGAATAATTCCGCGGGCGGCGGTTATGGTCCAGGATGACGGACTGGTAGAGGTCGGTGAGGTCTTGCATCGGCCTGATGGTGAACGGCAGAGGCTACGCGGGAGGCTCCGTTTGGCAAACAGAGTTTCAGGGCATTGGAGGGCAGCGGAAGCGCGCATGAGGTGGAACCCGGCCTCTGTGTCTCCGGCCTAAACACTCTGGACGGGTTTTGGATGCACGCGAAGAAAGCCCGTCCGGAGGCCGGGCTCCACCTCACGAACCCGGCGGCATCGGCGGGTTGGTCAGGCCGGTGGGCGGCGGGACGACCTGCAGGATCCGCGTGATGAGCTTGCGGACACGCACGACGCCGACGATGCGCCGGCTCACCTTGTCGGCCACCACGGGAAGGATCTTGAAGTTGTGCTCGCGGAAGGCGGAGGCGGCAATCAGCGCCGTGTCGGTGGCGGCGACGGCGGTGGGCTCCTTCACCATGAAGTCCGCCAGCGGTGTCTCGGGCTTGACGCCATTGCCCTGGGCGCGGAGCAGGCCGGTGAGGGTGATCAGGCCCTCGAGTTTGATGCCGTCGCTTGAGACGAAAAAATAATCGGACGGATTCCGCGCGAACTGGTGGGTGACCTCGAAGAGGTTGTCGGTCGGCTTGAGCAGCGGGGTGGGGGCGGGCTCGATGAAGTCGGCGAGGGGGAACTCCCGCAGGGCGGCGAGCACGGCTGGGCGTTCCTGCCACGCGGCGGGGGAGCGGCGCGTGATGGCGGCGGTGAGCGCGGCGCGCAGGGGCGCGAGCGACTTCGAGATGGTGGTGAAGACGTTGCGCCCCATGACGACGACCTCGAGCGGGGTGCGGGCGCGGACGGACGCCGCGCGCGGCTGGTTGTTGATCAGCGCGCCCTCGCCGAAGAAGTTGCCCGCGCCCAAGGTGGCGATGACCTCCCCCGCGGGTTTCTCGGGCGAGGCGCGCACGATCTCGACCTCGCCCGCCTCGATGACGTAGAAGCCGGACGGCGGCTCGCCCTGCTTGATGATGTAGTCGCCCGGCTCGAAGTGGGCGTGCGAGACGCGGTCGGTGACGTCGGTCTTGATGCAGCTGAGGTCGCGCGGGAAGATCAGCAGCCACGCCCAGTCGAAGCCCACCTGGATGCGGCGGGACCACGACGGGAGCTTGAAGAGGTAGACGCCGCGCCAGGTAAACCACGCGAGGAAGCCGGAGAGCTTGAAGCCCATCATCTCGGCTACGGCGCTGTGGCCGCCGATGGAGCAGAGCTGGCCGAGCACCTTGAAGGAGAAGGGGCGGGTCGGTTCGCCCGCGAGCACGCGGACGATGTTGTTGGCGCACTGCCGGCCCTGCCGCTCGGCAAACTGGCCGGTGGGCGGGGAGGGCTGGCCGTCATGGGCGTTGATGATGTTGGCGCAATCGCCCGTGGCCCAGGCGTTGGCGGTGCCCTGCAACCGCATGTCGGGCTCGGTGAGCAACCGGCCCTTGTCCTTCGGCGTGTCCAGCCGCGCGACGACCGGCGCGATGGTGCTGCCGATGGTGCAGACGATGGTGCCGCCGTGCACGAAGTCGTCCTTCAGGCCCACGCCCTCGCCGGTGGCGAGCATCACGCGGGCGCTGAGCTTCATCGTGACGCCGGCCTGTTCCATTTTCTTCCGGGCAAACTCGCGGAGCGGCGCACTGATCTCGGGCAGCAGCTGGTCGCGGGAGTGGATGAGGGTCACGCTGACGTCGTCGTCGTGGATGTTGGCGTAGAAGCGGAGGCTGGAGCGGACGAGGTCGTTGATCTCGCCGGCGGTCTCGACGCCGCTGTAGCCGCCGCCGACGACCACGAAGGAGAGATACCAGCGGCGTTTCGCGGGATCGTCACACACCTCGGCCTTCTCCATCTGCGACAGGATGTGCGTGCGCAGGACGGCGGCGTCACCGACGGTCTTCAAGGGAAACGCATGGTCGGCCATGCCGGGCACGACGTTCAGGTTGGAAATGTTGCCGCAGGCGACGACGACGTGGTCGTAGGCGAGGATGCGCGGCTGGCCGTCGTGCCCCTCGAACTCCAGGCGGGAGCCCGGCAGATCGATGCTCCGGACCTCCTCGGTGCGGCATTGCACGCCCGGCAGGAGCTGGCGGAGCGGCACGATGACGTCGAGGAGGTTGAGGGACGAACCCACGGCGTCGGCCAGCAGCGGGCTGAAGACGAGGTGGTTTTCCTTGTTGAAGAGGATGAGCTCCGCGTCGCCGTTCCGCAGCTGGCCGGACAGGGTCTGGGCGCACTTCACGCCGCCGAAGCCTCCGCCGATGATGACGATGCGTTTCTTGGGCATGGGGCGAAGGTAAGGGCAGCTTGAGGCGCGGCCGAGCGAAGGCAATGCGGGTTTGGGGCGCGGCAGGAATTTCCGTTGACCGTCGGCGCGAGTTTTACCTTAACTCGACCCCTTGCCCAGTCACGGAGGGGTGGCAGAGTGGTCGAATGCGCGTGCTTGGAAAGCACGTATAGCCGCAAGGCTATCGGGGGTTCGAATCCCCCCCCCTCCGCCA
>JAQSCO010000015.1:0-6053 GCA_029945445.1 Lacunisphaera sp.
ATGAACCCCGAGTTCAGCACCTACCAGCGCGGCGCGCACGCCCGCGTCGATTGCGTGGAGTGCCACGTCGGGTCCGGCGCCACGGCCTTCGTCAAGGCCAAGATCAACGGCACCCACCAGCTCATCGCCTACACGCTCGACAACTACAGCCGGCCGATCGACACGCCGGTCAAGAACCTCCGGCCCGCGCGCGAGACGTGCGAGAAATGCCACTGGCCCGAGAAATTCCACGGCAACATCGACCTCACGTTCGACCATTACCTTTCCGACAAGAAGAACACCGCCGTCAGCGTCCGCATGCTGCTCCACGTGAACGCCGGCCGCGCGGGCAGTCCGCTCGCGGGCATCCACTGGCACGTCAACCCCGACAGCGCGGTCGAGTATTTTGCCCCCGACGAGGACCGGCAGGACGTCGTCTGGATGCGCGTGACGGACCGGAAAGCCGGCACCGCCAAGATCTACCGCAACGAGGAGTTCAAGGGCGAGCCGCCGGCGGGCGCGGTCCGCACGATGGATTGCATCGACTGCCACAACCGCCCGGCCCACGCCTTCCCGACGGCCAACGACGCGGTGGAAAAGTCCATGGCGCTCGGCGCCCTGAGCACCAAGTTGCCGAACATCAAGCGCAGCGCCGTGCAGGCCATGGTGCAGAAGGACATTACCACTTCCGCCGGCGCGCCGGAGAAGATCGCCACTTTCCTCACCGGCAAATACCCGGGCGACGCCGAGCTGCCCGCGACCATCGCCGAGGTGCAGCGCATCTACGCCCAGAGCATTTTCCCGGAGCGCAAGGCCGACTGGCGCGTCTACCCGAACAACATCGGGCACAAGGACTGGCCCGGCTGCTTCCGCTGTCATGACGACAAGCACAAGACCACGACCGGCGAGACCATCAAGGCCAGCGACTGCACCTCGTGCCATTCGATCATCGCGCAGGGCAAGGTGGCCGACCTCGCCACCATCGCCGCCAGCGGCATGGAGTTCAAGCACCCGGGCGGCGCCTACGATACCGACCTGAAGTGCGCCGACTGTCACAACGGCGGCATCCAGGGGAAGTGAGCTGCAAGTAGGTCCGGTCTCCGACCGGACTTCGGTGGCGCATGCGCTGAAAGTCCGGTCGGAGACCGGACCTACTCCAGTGCAATCGCCGTCTGGTCCGTATTGGAGGGCCCGTCTCCCGACGGGCCGCGGTCGGTCAGGAGACCGGCCCTCCACTCGATTCTTCTCCCGCCTCGGCGGGATCGGAATGCCACGCAGATAATACCCCCCCAAGATACGCCCATGTCTCCGCAACCGGTGCGCAGCCGGCGAGGGAGGCTTGCCGTATACTCTCCGCGAGCCCAACCCATGAACGCGGATACACCCCATCCGTTGCCGCCGCCTGCGCAGGCCGAGGCCGACGCACGCCTGCTCGAGGCGCGCCTGCGGCGCATGGAGAATTACCTGGGGTTCCGTCCGCTCGCGGAGGCGGATGCGGAGATCATTCTCAACGGCGGAGCGCCCACGGCGCCGGCCACCATGGCACCCGTGACCGCGGACGAGGGCCTGGAAATGGAGATCGGTGAATACTGGCTCGCACGGGTGGGCGTGCTGGCGCTGAGCGTCGGGCTGGCGTTCCTTGTCGCGTATCCGTTCGCCGGCCTGCCGGCCCTGGCCTCGTGCCTCATCGGCTACGTGGCGGCGGCGGCGTTCTTTGCGCTGTCCCGGCGCTGGCGGTCGGCGCTGCCGGACACGTCGCACATCCTTTTTGGCGGGGCGCTGTTCCTGCTCTATTTCGCGACGCTGCGGCTGCATTTCTTCTCGGAGCATCCGGTCGTGGCCGGACCGGTCGTCGGCCTCGCGCTGCTGGTGCTGGTGCTCGGCGCGGAATTCTACCTCGCGGCGCGCCGGCCCAGCGAACTGATGTCGGTGCTGGTGCTCGGCCTGGGCATGGTGACGGGCCTGATCTCCGGCAGCTCCGCCTTCCAACTCGGCCTGCTGGTTGCCCTGGCCCTCACGGCCTACGGCTTGGTGCGGTTGCGCGGCTGGCCGTGGTTCAGCCTCGTCGCGACAGGCCTGCCTTATTTCATGCACCTGGACTGGCTGCTGAGTCATCCGCTGCTCGGCCACGGCCTGCACGGCGCCGCTGCGGCGCAGGGCAACCTGTTTGCGCTGGCCGCCTACTCGGTGCCGCTGGCGGCGATGGGCTTCCGGCCGGGCGCCGCGGAAGACCACGTGGCCCTGCGCATCGGCCGCGCCCTGATCATCAGCGGCTCCGCCATGCTGATCGGGCTGATCAATGTCCGGCTCTTCTCGGCCACGCTGCCGCCGTTGACCGAGACGCTGGCCGCCACGGGCTTCCTGCTGATGGCCTATGTCTACTGGCGGCACCACCAGAGCATTTTCGCGACCTCCATCTACGCCTGCGCGGGCTACCTGATGCTGAGTGCGGCGATCTTCCGGTATTTCCCGGCGCCGGACTTTTATTCCTGGCTGGCGTGGCAGAGCCTGCTGGTGGCCGTGACGGCGGTGTGGTTCCGCTCGAAGATCATCATCGTTGCGAACGTGTTCATCTACGGCGGCATTTACCTCGTGTATCTGGTGCAGGGGCCCGCCGCGGGCCCGGTGAACCTCAGCTTCGCCGTCGTGGCGCTGCTTACGGCGCGCGTGCTCAACTGGCAGAAGGAGCGGCTCAGCCTGCAGACGGAGTTCATGCGCAACCTCTACCTCGGCGCGGCGAGCATCATCATTCCCTACGGCCTCTACCACACGGTGCCAAGCGGCTGGGTCAGCACCGCGTGGCTCGTGGCGGCCGGGCTGTATTTCGTGGCGAGCTACCTGCTGAAGAGCGGGAAATACCGCTGGATGGGCATCGGCACGATCCTGGCGACGATCCTCTACGTGTTCGTCGTCGACCTGGCGCGGCTCGAGCCGGCCTACCGCATCATGTCCTTCCTCGTCCTCGGCGTGGTCCTGCTCGGCATCTCGATCGCCTACGCGAGGCAGCGCCGGAAGAACCGGGGCAAGACGGGAGGTTAAGATTACGCGCGGCGGCTTCAGTGCCCGCCGCAGCCGCAACCCGATCCACAGCCGCCGCTATCGGATTGGATGGGCATTTCGCCCATGCCGGGGTCGATCCCGGTGCCGAGCTGGTCGGCGAGCTGGCAGAGCGCGCTGTAGTAAAGCTCGGGGTCAAGGCCGAGGGCGGCAGCCGCGAACGCCTCCGCATCATCCGCGGACGCGAACTCGCCATAGTTCACCACGACGAGCTGGTAGAGCACGAGGTAGGGGACCAGCGACAGCTGCGTCATGTAGACGGGGTGCACGTAAATCGTGAAGCCGGCCTCTGGCGTCTCGCCGTTGGCCTCGGGGTAGGCGAACTCGCCAGGCTTGAGCGCCGCGGCATCGAACTCGATCGTGCAGGGATAGCGCACGCAGGTGCGGTCCTGCAGGAGGGCGTTGAGTTCGGTCCAGCCGATTTGCGGGCCGTATTTGGCGAAAACCTCCGCACCCTTGGACTGCACGTGGGCGGTGAGGGATTGCTTGGCGCTGTCGGCGGTCAGTTGCGTGGGCATGACGTCGAGGGGTTGGGTTTTAATGCGGTGCAGGCGCCGTCGCGGGCAGGTCGGTGTCATCCTCGGCGTCGGGCTCGGGCAGGTGCTCGTTGGCCTTGCTGAGGCGGCCCTGGAGGATCGGCACGGACATGCGGAGGAAGACCGTGTAGCAGAGCAGCCCGAAGGCCCAGATGCCGAGGCAGACCAGCGTCTCGTTGAGCGAGGGCACATAGTCGACGACGGCGCCGAGCGGGGTGGGGATGAAGCCCGGGATGACGAGGCCCATGCCCTTCTCGATCCAGATGCCGACGATGCTGAGCACGCAGGCGATGTTGAGGTATTTCAGGCTGCGGCTGAGCGGCAGCGAGAGGATGACCATCGCGATCAGGTTGAAGGTGATGGCGGTCCAGATCCACGGCACGAGCGCGTGGTGGCCCTCGAGCCCGAAGAAGAGATACTTCGCCGACGCGCCGTGCAGCGTGCCCGAGTAGAATTCCTTGAACACCTCGCAGACGAGGAGGAACACATTGATGATCATCGAAACCTGCACGATGCTGCGCAGCGTGAGCAGGGCCTTGTCGGTGATCCGGTAGTGCGTGACGCTGCGGATGATCTGCAGGGCGAGGATGATGATCGCCGGGCCGGCCGTGAAGGCGGAGGCGAGGAAGCGCGGGCCGACGATGGAGGCGTTCCAGAACGGGCGGCCGCCGAGGCCGACGTAGAGGAAGGCCGTGACCGTGTGGATCGAGACGGCCCAGATGATGGCCGTGAAGACGAAGGGAATGTAGAACCACTTGCCCGGCTTCCGGTCGTTGTAGCGACAGTAGAGCAGGTAGCCGCAGATGTGGACGTTGAGCAACAGGTAGCCGTTGAGCACGATGACGTCCCAGCTGAGCATGGATTTCGGGAAGTTCATCTGCCCGAGCCCGGGGATGAGATGCCAGAAGCGGTCGGGCCGGCCGAGGTCGACGGTGACGAACGCCAGGCACATGAGGATGGCCGCGACGGCGAGCAGTTCGCCGAAGATGACGAGATCGTGCAGCTCCTCGTTGTCGTAGATGTAGACCGGGATGACCATCATCACGGCCGCCGCGGCGACGCCGACGAGGAAGGTGAAGTTGGCGATGTAGACGCCCCACGAGACCTCGTCGCTCATGCCGGTGACGATCAGGCCGTGGACGAACTGCTTGCAGTAGGCGTTGAGACCGAGCAGCACGATGGCCGAGAGCACGCCCATCCAGGAGTAGTAGCGCCAGTCGCCGACGAACGCGATGCGCGAGCAGCGCCAGAGGAACGTGAGGTAATTGCGGGCGGCGGTGCTCATGTTATTTGTCGAAGTAGTAGAAGAACCGGGGATTGGTGCCCATTTCCTCCTTCAGCTGGATGAACACGCGCTTCTCGCGGAGGATGTAGGAAACCTCGCTCTCGGGATCGAGGATGTTGCCGAACTTGCGGGCGCCGACCGGGCAGACCTCGAGGCACGCGGGATACTTGCCGGCGCGGGTGCGCTGGATGCAGAAGTGGCACTTCTCCATGACGCCCTGCTTGCGCGGGCGGTTGCCGAGGTAGGCCATGCTGGGGTTCAGGCGCTCCGCCGGGATCTCGGGCTTGGTGAAGTTGAAGCGGCGCGCGAAGTAGGGGCAGGCGGCCTCGCAGTAGCGGCAGCCGATGCACCAGTCGTAGTCGATGACGGTGATGCCGTCCTTCTCCTGCCAGGTGGCGTTGACCGGGCAGACCTTCACGCAGGGCGGGTTGTGGCACTGCTGGCACTGCACCGGCATGTAGAAAAAGCCCTTCTCCGGCACCGACTCGGGCGCGTAGTTGTGGTCGGCCTTCTCCATGTCCATCGAGCCGTGCGGCAGCTTGAGCACGCGGATGTATTGGATCTCGGGGTTGCGCGACTGGTTGTTCTCGGCGACGCAGGCGTGCACGCACTTGCGGCAGCCGATGCAGCGCGTGAGGTTGAGGCAGTAGACGAACTCGACGCCGTCCATCGGCTTGAGGTCGCGGACATGCGGGCGGATGCCATACTGGCGCTCGACCTGGCCCTCGATGCGCTTGAGGACCTTGGCCATGTCGTCCGGCGTCATCTCCTTGTAATACTTCTGCATGAACTCCTCGGCGGAGGAGAACTCGCCCAGCTCGCGCAGCGGCGAAAGGCTGGCGGCGAGGGCGCTGAGGCCGGCAAAGGCGGCGGTCGAGCGCAGGAAGCTGCGCCGGGTCATCGCCCGGTCGGTGGCGCCGGCCTGTTCCTGCGGCGTGGGTTCGAGGAGGGACATATCAGGGCGTGGTTGCTGATTTTTCCGGTTCGGGCGTCGCGGGTGAACCGCGCAGCATGTGCGGCGCGGGCGCCGGGTGGCGGCTGGGGATGCGCGGCGAGTGAGGGTTGTGGCAGTTGACGCAGTCGAGCCGGCGGAACTCGCCCATCTGGCGGTTCCAGTAGCCGTTGATGCGGCCATGCACGCCGGCCTCCCAATCGCGGTAGTTCGGGCCGTGGCAGCTGCCGCAGAGCCGGGAACT
>JAQSCO010000015.1:6153-82034 GCA_029945445.1 Lacunisphaera sp.
ACCCAATTGGTCTTGCGCACGGCCTGTTCCTGCGGGGGCGGCGGAACGTAGCTCATGGCGTGGGAAGCGGCGGGCTTACTTCTTCAGCGTGCGCACATGGGCGATCAATGCCGTGATCTCCTCGTCGGTCAGACCCTCGATGGCCTTCATCGTGGTCTTGCCGTTGGCGTCCTTGACGCCCTGCTTGATCGCCTTGACGGCGTCCTCGTCCTTGAACGCGGCCTGCACGGTGGCGTCCGTCAGATCCTTGATCTTGAGTTTCTTTCCCATCTTGGTGTCCCCCTTGCCGTCGGCGCCGTGGCAGCTGATGCAGTTGTTTTCCCAGTTGTCGGCAACGTTGGCGGCGAAGGCGCCCGAGGCGAGGAGCAGGCCGGCAACAGCCAGCGTGGCGTGGATATTCTTCATGGGATAGGAGGGGAGTTGGGGGTTCGGCCAGAGCATAGTCCTTTCCGCCCGGGCCAACTAACCGGCGCTTGTGAAAGGCTGCGCATATCTTGTGCCGGCCGGGCCCGCCCAACCGCTGACTGCGCATCGATTGTGGTGCAAACCATGCCCCTCGAAAACCAAGCCCTGCGGAGCCGCAGGTCCGGAATAGGCGCAAGATGCGAAGTGAGGAAAAGTATGACCGCCAGTCTCCTTCGCCATCGCCAGCCGGTTCGCACCGCGCTGCTCCTTTGCATCATCGGGGTGATTCCGCTGCGCGCGGCGGACGCGGCCCCGGCCAGATCCGTCACGGACCGCGAATGCCTGGACTGCCATGAATCCTTCACCTCGCCGGTGCACAAGAGCCTCGGCTGCCTCGACTGCCACGACAGCATCACGGAGTCCCCGCACGCCTCGAAGCTGCCCAAGGTGGACTGCGCCTCCTGCCACGAGCGGGTCGCCGCGCAGCACGCCTTTCACCCGCGGCTGGCCCAGTCGCCGCTGCCGGCCGGCGCCGATACCTCCTGCGCGGAATGCCACGGCAAAAAGCACGACACGGTCGGCCTCAAGTCCCCGGATTCGCCCTGGACCGGCCCCCGCCAGGCCGAATCCTGCGGCCGCTGCCACGAGGTGGCGCGCAAGGACTACCTTGCCTCGGCGCACGCCCAAAAGCCCGGCGTCGAGCGCACCGCACCCGACTGCCTGTCGTGCCACCAGGAACCGATCGTGCATCCCGGCGCGAAGGGTTCGCTCGTCGCGCTCAAGCTCGCGCAGGCCAGGCTTTGCGAATCCTGCCACGTCGGCAACGCCGTGGTCGCCGGCTCGTCCAACCTCGGGGCGAAATTCGTCGCGTCGTTCGATCATTCCGTGCACGGCGCGGCGCTGCAGGCCGGCAACGCCCAGGCCGCCACGTGCGTCGACTGCCACGGCGCGCATGCCATGAACCGCGCCGCGGTCGCCGGCGCGAAAGTCAACCGCCTCCACATCACCGAGACCTGCGCCAAGTGCCACGCGGATCAGGCGAAGGAATACAACACCAGCGTCCATGCCGTCGCGCTGCGGCGGGGCAACGTCGACTCCGCCGGCTGCACCAGTTGCCACGGCGAGCACGACATCAAGCTCCACACCGACGCCGCGTCGCCGGTGCACAAGGCCAACCTCGCGCAACAGGTCTGCGCCGAGTGCCACGCGTCCGTGCGGCTGACGAAAAAATACGGGCTCGCGAGCGACACCTTCAAGACCTTCTCCGACAGCTACCACGGCCTCGGCGTGCGCGGCGGGGCGATCGAGGTGGTCAACTGCGCGAGCTGTCACGGGGTCCACGCCATCAAGTCGCAGAGCGATCCGGCCTCCACGATCAACAAGGCGAACCTCGCGCTGACCTGCGGCCAGTGCCATCCGGGCGCCAACACCCGGTTCGCCGTCGGCGCCGTGCATGCGAGCGAGGAGAAGCGTGAGGCTTCGCCGTGGCTCTACTGGATTTCCAACTTCTACGTCTGCCTGATCGTCGCCGTCGTCGGGGGCATGGTGCTGCACAACCTCCTCGATTTCCTGAAAAAGGCGCGGCACAAGCTCGCCATCCAGAAGGGCGAGGCGCTGGAACTGCACGTCGCGCACCGCCTCTACCTGCGGATGAGCACCAACGAGCGGCTGCAGCACGCCGTGCTCGTGCTCAGTTTCACGGCGCTGGTCGTCACCGGATTCATGCTGCGCTATCCCGAGGCGTGGTGGGTGGTCGGCATCCGGCACCTGAGCTCGCGCGCCTTCGAGCTGCGTGGCCTCGCGCACCGCCTCGCCAGCGTCATCCTGCTGGCCAGCGGCATCTGGCACGTCTGCTACCTCGCGTTCACGGCGGCGGGCCGCGGGCTCTTCCGCGAGATGCTGCCCAACCGGCGCGACCTCACCGACCCGTGGGGCGTGCTCAAATACAACCTCGGGCTGGCGCCGGAGAAGCCCGCGTTCGGTCGCTTCTGCTACATCGAAAAGGCGGAATACTGGGCCATGGCCTGGGGCACCGCGCTGATGACCGTCACGGGCGCGATCCTGTGGTTTGAGAACGCCTCGATGGGTTACTTCACCAAGCTCGGCTTCGACATCTCGCGCACCGTGCATTTCTACGAGGCGGTCCTCGCCACGCTGGCGATCATCGTGTGGCATTTCTACTTCGTGGTGTTCAACCCCGACGTCTACCCGATGAACCTGGCCTGGCTGACCGGCCGGATGTCCGAGGGCGAGATGATGGAGGAGCACCCGCTGCAGCTGGAGGCGATGAAGGCCGCCGAGCGCGCCGCGGACGAGACGCCCCCGGAGGAGCCGCCGACTCCGCCCGATGAGCCGGAGCCGCCGGCCGGCGGAATCTGAAGTGCCACCGGCTGCCAGCCGGTGAAGCCCTGCGGCTGGAAGCCACGCCGCTCACTCCGGGCAAGATACGCTTATACCCCCGCAAGGACTGCACAGCCGCGCGGTCGCAAATGTCGTATGGTGAATGGTAACATGAAGCAGTCTTCGTTTTCATCTCTGCGGCTGGCACGCGGCGTGGCGGTCTTGCTCATTCTTTCCACCGGCCTGATTCAGGCGGCCGAGGCGCCGGCCAAGCCGGTCCCCGCCGTGCCCAACAGCGAGTGCATGGACTGCCACGAGGCGGAGTTCAAGGCGCGCAAGAAGGACCAGCCGAAGGAATGGGTCGGCGTGCGACCCGAGGTTTTCGCCAAATCCGTCCACGGGAAACTCAACTGCGTCGACTGCCACAACACCCTCAAGGAGACGCCGCACGAGTCGAAGCTGCCGCCGGCCCAGTGTGCCACCTGCCACGCGCAGCCTGCCGCGCAATTCGCCGCCAGCATCCACGGCATGAGCCAGAAGTTGGGCAACAAGCAGGCCGCCTCGTGCACCAGTTGCCACGGCGCCCATGACATCGCGCCGGTGAAGCAGGGCGACTCGCCCGTGTTCAAGCTGAACCTGCCGAAAACCTGCGGCACCTGTCATGACGACCCGAAGCTCGCGCAGGATTTCCGCATGGGCAAGTCCGCCGCCGCCGAGCATTACCTCGACAGCATCCATGGCCGGGCGCTCGTCAAGATGGGCCTCATCGTCGCCCCGTCCTGCAACGACTGCCATGGCGTCCACGACATCAAGCGCAGCATCGACCAGGACTCGCACTCCAGCCACGCCAATATCGCCAAGTCCTGCGGGAAATGCCATGTCGGCATCGAGGAGACCTACAACGAGAGCGTGCACGGCCAACTCCTGCTCAAGGGCGACAAGCAGGGCCCGGTCTGCATCGACTGCCACAGCGCCCACGACATCGAGAAGCCCGCGACGGCGCACTTCAAGGGGGCGAGCGACGCCAGCTGCGGCAAGTGCCACCAGGACCGGCTCAAGCATTATAAGGACACTTATCACGGCAAGGCGATGGCCCTCGGCCAGCCCAACGTCGCTTCCGACGTCGCCGCCTGCTACGATTGTCACGGGCATCACGATGTGTTTCCGGTGAGCGACCCGCGCTCGCGGCTGTCCAAGGAGAAGATCCAGCAGACCTGTGCACAGTGCCATCCGGGCATCGGCCCGAATTTCACCAATTTCCAGCCGCACGCCAACCCGCTGGACAGCGTCAACTACCCGGTCCTGAACAAGGTCTTCCTCTTCATGACGGCGCTGCTGATCGGCACGTTTGGCTTCTTCGGCCTGCACACCGCCTTCTGGCTCTTCCGCTCGATCTACCTCTACCTGACCGACTCGAAGACCTTCCGCGAGGCCGTCATCAAGTCGAACACGGACGACATCCAATACACGCGCTTCACGCCCTTCGAGCGTTTCCTGCACCTGCTGGTCGTGACGAGCTTCCTGCTGCTCGTGATCACGGGCATGCCGCTCAAGTTTTACTACACGGAGTGGGCGCGGGTGATGTTCAGCGTCATGGGCGGCGCGGGCGTGGCGCGCTCGCTGCACCATTTCGGGGCGATCGTGACCTTCGTTTATTTCGCGCTCCACCTCGGCGACCGCGGGATCGCCCTCTGGCAGCAGCGCAAGGCCATCCGCAACCCGGCGACGGGCCGCATTTCGCTCCGCCTTATCTGGGGCGCGATCTTCGGGCCTGACTCGATGGCCCCTTCGTTCCAGGACTGGCGCGATTTCGTGGCGCACAACCGCTGGTTCTTCGGCAAGGGCCCGCGCCCGCAGTTCGACCGCTGGACCTACTGGGAGCGCTTCGACTACCTCGCGGTGTTCTGGGGCGTGACCATGATCGGCGTCTCGGGCCTGATCATGTGGTTCCCGAAGTTCTTCACGACGTTCCTCCCGGGGTGGGCCATCAACATCGCCCTCGTGGTGCACTCGGACGAGGCCCTGCTCGCCGCGGGCTTCATCTTCACCTTCCATTTCTTCAACACGCATTTCCGCATCGAGAAGTTCCCGATGGACACCGTCATCTTCTCCGGCCGCGTCTCGCAGACCGAGATGATCCATGAGCGGAAACGCTGGTATGACCGCCTGGTGGCGTCCGGCAAGCTCGCGGACTTCCGCGTGAAGGACGAGTGGGAAGGGCGCAAGAAATACGCCAAGGCCGTCGGCTTCCTGTTCTTCGGCACCGGCCTGCTGCTGCTCGTCCTGATCGTCTACGCAATGATCTCGCGGCTGGGCCACTAAAGCATGTTCGCCACGCCGTTCATCGATTCCGCCCTCCTCCGGATCTTCCGCTTCCGGACGAGAAAGTTCCTGCACATGGAGGACTCGGACGGGCGCGTGCCGCCGGTGCCCCGCGAGGGCGGGTGCTACCTCTACGTGCACGTGCCGTTCTGCGAGGTGCTGTGCCCGTTCTGCTCGTTCCACCGCGTGCAGCACTGCCACGAGCAGGCGCTGCGCTACTTCGGGGCGCTCCGCGCCGAGATCTGGCAATATCATCTCGCGGGGCACCAGTTCGAGGGCGCCTACTTCGGCGGCGGCACGCCCACCACCGAGCCCGACGAACTGATCGAGACCATCGGGCTGGTGCGCCGGCTGTTTGGCGTGAAGGAGGTCTCGGTCGAAACCAACCCGAAGGATCTCGAGCCGGTGCTATTGGGCCGGCTCCGCGCCGCGGGGGTCACGCGGCTGTCGGTCGGCGTGCAGAGCTTCGACGACGACCTGCTGCAGGAGATGGAGCGCTACGGCAAATACGGCAGCGGCGAGGAGACGGCCGCGCGCATCAAGGCCGCGGCGGGGATGTTCCCCACGCTGAATGTCGATCTCATCTTCAACCAGGCGCACCAGACGCAGGCCTCGCTGGAGCGCGACCTCGACATCTTCCTCGGGCTCGGGGCCAACCAGGTCTCGTGTTACCCACTGATGACGGCGCCCAGCGTGAAACGACGCATGGAAACCGCGATGGGCGTGCCCGACCACCACCGGCTGCGGCGCTTCTACGAGACGATCCAGCGGAAACTGACGCCCGCCTTCACCGCGACCTCCGGCTGGTGCTTTACGCGGAACGGGCAGGGGACGGACGAATACATCGTGGCCGCGGAGAACTACGTCGGCGTCGGCAGCGGCGCGTTCAGCTACCTCGAGGGCACGCTCCACTCGACGAGCTTTTCGCTGGCCGCCTACGAGCAACGAATTGCGCAGGGCCTGACCGGCATCGTGGCGCACCACCGGCTGAGCACGGGCGACGCGCTGCGGTATACTTTGCTCGTGCGGATGTTCGGCCTCGGGCTCGACCGCGCGTGGGCCCGGCGCCGGCACGGCCGGAAATTCTTCTGGCGGCTGTGGGGCGAGTTGCGGACCCTCGAGGTGCTCGGCGCGGCGAAGCGCAGTGCTTGGGGTTGGAAGCTGACGCCGAACGGCTCCTATTGGCTGATGCTGATGATGTCGGAATTTTTCGAGGCCGTGAACACCTACCGCGACGCCATGCGCGCGCACGTGCAGCAGGAGCTGGATGCCGTGGGGAAACCCGCGCCGAATTCAGCTTCGGCCCGCCCGGTGCCCATGGGCGGGTGAGCTTCCCATTCCAGTAGGTCCGGTCTCTGACCGGACTTCTGCGGCGCAGTCCCCGAAAGTCCGGTCACAGACCGGACCTACGCCAAGCCATTCCTCACGCCGCCGCCGGCGCGGTGCGGAAACTTTGCCACTTTTCCAGCGGCACGAGCGCGATGACCATGATCAGCAGCTGCGAGGCGACGAAGGCGATCAGCGCGTAGAACGCCGAGTCCATGAAGCCGTAGCTGTGCAGGCCGACGCCCAGCATGTTCGTGCCGAACCAGCTCCAGCTCGTGACGATGTTGCCGAAGACCGCCATCGTCATGAGCCCGCGGGCCTTGACGATGCCGCCCCAGCGCGCGTGGAGGATGACGGCGTTCCAGATGACGATGATGAGCGCGCCGTTCTCCTTCGGGTCCCAGCCCCAGAAGCGGCCCCAGGACTGGTCGGCCCAGATGCCGCCCAGCACGGTGCCGATGAGGCTGAACAGCGTCGCGAAGCACACGATGCCGTAGACCATGCGGGAAAGGGCGTCGGCCGTGGCCTGGTCCAGCGTGCGCGTGAACACGCCGCGGAAGATGTAGATGATGGCGAGGAAGCCGGCGAGGTAGGTCGCGGAGTAGCCAATCGTCACGGTGACGACGTGCGTGCCCAGCCAGAAGTTGGAGTCGAGCACGGCGCGCATCATCTCGAGCGTGTCGCCGCTGAGCGAGAGGTGGTGGGCGATGAGCAGCGTGGCGAAGCCGACCGCGCCGCCGGCGGTGCTGCCGATGCCGTTGCGGTAGATTTTCTCCAGGATCAGGCACAGCCCGACCGCGGCCCAGCCGATGAAGAGCGATGAGGAATAAAGGTTGGTAACGGGCGGGCGGCCCTCGAGCCACATGCGGGTGAGGATGCCGACCGTGGTGGCGATCCAGGCGAGCAGCAGCAACCAGAAGGCGCCGCGGCCGAGTTCCTGCGGCCACTTGAGCCAGGAGAACACGGCGAGGAGGAACACCAGCACGTAGAGCGACATGCTGCTGTAGAACGGCTGCGCGGCGTTGAAGCGGGCCTCGACGTCGCTCTTCCGCATCTGCGGGGCGAAGCGCACCGCCAGCTGGTCGTGCAGGCGGAGCGTCAGGCGGTTGAACTCCGTCGCATCGCCGCCGCGCCAGGCGTGACCGAGCTTGGCGTAGTCCATGATAGTGGCATTGACGCGGCCCGTGCCGAAGGTGTCGAGCAGCACCGTGCCGACATTGCGCCAGTGCGTGACGTCGGTGTCGTCGTCGGCCGGCGGGACCATGTGCAGGTAGTTGAGCTGCTCCATGTAGCTGAAGCGGTCGGCCATCTCCTTCATGACCTTCACGGCGTCGGCGCTGTGCGCCTCGCCCTTCTGCTTGGCGAGGATGGCGACGACGCCCGCGGGCAGGGCCTTCTCGAACTGCGCGAGCTCGGTCAGGAAGTCCACCGAGTCAGGCATCTGCACGCTGGCCTTGAGCTGCAGGTAGAGCATGACGCGGTCGCGCACCGTGATGACCTGCTTCTGGAACGGCGTGCGCAGCGCCTGTTCGACGCCGTCGGCGAGGCGCGCCTGTTTTTCGATCTCCGGGAGCTTTTCCTTGAGCTGGACGTAGGAGAAGCGCTTGCCGCCGTCGCCGTCCTCGGGCTTCACGCTGAGCATGTCGAGCACCTCGTGGTTCTCGATGAGGAGCGTGCGGTAGGTGTCCGCCTTGGCGGGGGCGAAGAGCATGTCGGCCAGCCACTCGGCCGGGAGGAGGCTGCGGCCATCGGGCGTGATGACGCGCTGGCGGCCCTGGATGGTCAGCAACGAGGTGCGGGCGACGGTGTCGAGCGGCTTGATGCGGCCGTTGACCAGCACGGGCACGCGGCTGAAGTCGTTCAGCTTGAACTCGGTCTGGTCACGCTGCGGCGCGAGGGTCGAGCCGAGGTAGGCGGCGCCGAGCAGCAGGAGGAGGAGGGGAAGGAAGCGTTTCATTGCAGAAAGTAGTGAGTAGCGGGTAGCGAGTAGAGAGTAGATGGCGGGCGGGCGTAGTTCAGATGCTCGCTACTCACTGCCCGCTACTGCGGCGGCGGCCGCCGCGCGCTTGCGGATGAAGCCGGCGAGGGTGAGGCCGAACTGGATGACGAGGCCGACGCCCATCATGATGCAGGCGATGTAAGGGAGCAGCCAGCCGGGGTTGCGCACGACCTGGAGGATCGTGACGTGGTCGTTGTTCTCAAAGCCCGCCTGATAGAACGTCTGGCCGCCGTAGCGCAGCGGGTTGTTCATGAAGATGAGGACCTCGCGGTCGTCCTTGCCGTCGTCGCTTTTCACGCGCACGCGGCTGGAGAAGTTCTTGGGAATCTCGGTGCCGGGATACTTGTCATGGCTGAACTTGATCAGCGTCAGCGCGAACGGGTGGTAGTAGCGCCTGAAGCGCAGCGCGAGCTCCCAGGTGCGGCCGTCGAACGCGAAGGTCTGCGGCATGCCGATCTGCGGCGAGACAATCCAGGTGCCGAGCGGGCCGGTCGGGCCGACGACCTCGAGGAACGCCCCGGGCATGTTGCGCTCGTCCTGCTTGTAGGTCATCGGGGCGGGCAGCATCATCACGCGGGTGCCGAGGCCGGAGGTGGCCACAGGGCCGCCGGCGCCGGCGGCCGGGTCGCGCATGCCGAGGCTGGCGTTCGGGTAATATTCCTTCACGCGGATCGTGAACGGGAGCTTGGGGTGGGCGATGACGCCCTTGTCGGCGAGCACGCCCTCGGGGACGGCGACGACCTCGTCGTAGGCGGGGTTGGTCCGGTCGAGGATCGCGAGCTCGTTGTCGCGGAAGCTCTCCGAGTAGTTGCGTGTCTCGCCGGTATCGAGGCGCATGTTGCTGTCCCGCTGCATGAGGCCGCTGACGAGCTCGCCGATGAGCAGGAGGATGAGGCCGGAGTGCGCCAGCTGGATGCCGGTCTTCCGCCAGGTCAGCTGGAAACGGTAGATGTGCGCGGCGAGCAGGTTGGCGAGCAGGAAGCCGCCGATGAGGTAACCGCCGGGGAAGACCGGCAGCGCGAACTCGGTGTTGGGCACCTGCCACAGCACGAAGAAGCTGTGGAAATATTTCGCCTGCACGGCCCAGATGCCGAGGTTCACCTGGTCCAGCGTCGCGGCGAAAACGAGGATCAGCGACAGGATCAGCAGGGCGACGGTGAGCTGCAGCGAGACGAAGAAATCGCGGAAGTGGCGGGTGAGTTCGTTCATGGCTCAGGGCGTCTTGACGGTGTGCAGGAACTCGAGGAACACGGTCTTCTGGCCGGCGACGACGGCGTCGGGGCCCATCAATTTGAAGAACCAGCTGTTGCCATTGTAGGGCACGATCGCGCCGACCAGCCGGGTGCCGTTGGCGGCGTAGTCGACCACAAGGAACTGCAGGCCGTTGGACTCGAACTTCTCCGTCGCCGCCACCACCTCGGCGGGCGGCAGGGCGGGGAGCCCGACCTGGCCGCGCCAGCGGTTGAGGTTGGCCTCGAGGCCGCCGGTGGCGCCGGGGAAGGCCGTGATGCCCAGGTCGGCCTCGCCCCCGTCGCCCTTCACGGCGAAGCTGCCTTTCCGCATGGAAGAGCCGGTCTTGACCGCCCAAGCGGCCGGGGCGGTCCAGCGGAGATCAGAACCGCTGGCGGTTGGCACCGCGGTGGCGGCCATCGCGGCCATGCCGTCGGCCCCGGCGGCGGGGGCCGCGGATTGGGCGCCGGCGCCGATCGGCGGGTGGCCGGGCGGGAGATTGTTGGTGTCCGTGGAGGCGGCGGCGGCGGGCGGCGCGGCGACCGGGGCGTCCTTGGGGGCGCGATAGGAGGAGATGGCGCGGTCTTTGCAGCCGGTGAACAGGATCACCAGTGACACGACCATCGTTTGCGTGGAACGGCGGAGCGACATGCGGGTTTTTTTGAATTCAAACCACCCCCAAGTGCAACCTCCAACCCGCGGAAGGCAAATATCCGCCCAAAGTTGGGCAAGAAATGCACGGTGCGGATTTTTGCTGCGAAGCGGGATGAACGACTTAGGAATTTCGTCATGCGCTTCACACCGCTGGGCGACAACGCCTTGATGCTGGAAGTGGGTGACGTCATCGACGAGCCCACGCACCGGCGCGTGCAGGAGGCCTGGCGGGCCCTCGCGGCCGCGCCGCTGCCCGGCGTGACCGAGCTCGTGCCGGCCTACACGACGGTGACCTTGTTCTATGATCCGTTGCTCGCCGTGCAGGCGGGGGCGCCGGCGACGGACATCGCCGACTGGCTGACCGTGCAGGTGGAGGAGCGGCTCAAGCATCCGCCGAAGATGGAAAAGGTGAAGATCCGCACGGTGGAGATCCCCGTGTGTTATGGCGGCGAGTTCGGCCCGGACCTCGCGCTCGTCGCGAAACAGGCGAAGCTTTCGCCGGAAGAGGTCATCAAGCGCCACAGCAAGCCGGAGTATCTCGTCTATCTCGTGGGCTTCGCGCCGGGCTTTCCCTACCTTGGCGGCCTGCCGAAGGAGCTGGAGACGCCGCGCCATGCCAGGCCGCGCATGACCGTGCCGCCGGGCTCGGTCGGCATCGGCGGCGCGCAGACCGGCATCTATCCGCTGGCGACGCCCGGCGGCTGGAATCTCATCGGTCGCACGCCGGAGAAGATTTTCCGCCCGGCGGAGAACCCGCCGGTGCTGCTGCGGGCGGGCGACCGGGTGAAGTTCAAGGCGATCACGCCCGCGGAATTCGACCAACGGGAGGCGCCGCCGTGATCCATGTGCTCAAGCCCGGCCTCCTCACCACGGTGCAGGACCTCGGCCGCCTCGGCTACCAGCAATACGGCGTCGTGGTCGGCGGCGCCCTCGACGGCTTCGCGGCGCGGGTGGCGAACCTGATCGTGGGCAACGACGACAACGCCGCGCTGCTCGAGCTCGCGCAGACCGGCCCCGACCTGCGCTTCGACCGCGAGACGCTCGTGGCGTGGGGCGGCGCGGACTTCGGCGCGATGATCGGCAACGAGCCGCTGCCCTGCGACCGGGCCGTGCGGGTCGCCGCCGGCGAGACGATCCGGTTCGGCCTGGCGAAAAGCGGCCTGCGCGCCTGGCTCGCGGTGGCCGGCGGCATCGACGTGCCGCTGGTCATGGGCAGCCGCAGCACCTACCGCCGCGCCGGTCTTGGCGGGCACGAGGGCCGGGCGCTCAAGGCGGGCGATGACCTGCACGCTTTTGCCCCGTCGGACTGGGCAACGCAGATTCTCACCGCCTTGCGCACCGGGCAAAAACGCGCGACGACCTGGACCGTGCGGCCCGGCACGATGGGCCGGCCGGCCGCGGCCGGCGTGGTGCGCGCGCTGCGCGGGCCCGAGTGCTCCTGGTTCACGCTGGAGGCGCAGAAGGCTTTTTTCTCGGCGGAGTGGACGGCGACCAAGGAGGCCGACCGCATGGGGGTGCGCCTCGCCGGTCCCGTGCTCGCGCGCCGACAGGAGGGCGAGATGGTTTCCTCGGCGGTCAACGCCGGCGTCGTGCAGGTGCCGGCGGCCGGCCAGCCCATCGTGCTGCTGCCGAGCCGGCAGTCGGTCGGCGGTTACCCGCGGCTGGCGGCGGTGGCCGCGGTGGACTTGCGGCGCTTCACGCAGTTGCGGCCGGGCGACAAGGTGCGGTTCGAGGAAATCACCCTGGCGGTCGCCCACGACCTTTACCTGGCGCGGGAACGCGACCTGAGCCGCGTCCGCACCGGTCTGGCCCGGCTCACCGGCTGACCCATGCGCTGCATCGACCTGAACTGCGATCTCGGCGAAGGCGCCGGCCACGACGCCGAGCTGATGCCGCTTATCACGTCGGCCAACATCGCGTGCGGCCTCCACGCGGGCGACGCCGCGACGATGCGCCGGGCGGTCGAGCAGGCGCTCAGGCACCGCGTCGCCCTCGGGGCGCACCCGAGCCTGAACGACCGGGAGCATTTCGGCCGGCGCGAGTTGAAGGTCTTGCCGGACGAGGCGCACGAGCTCGTGCTCACCCAGACGCGGCTGCTGCAGGTCATCGCGCGGCAGTGCGGCGGGCGCGTCGCCCACGTGAAGCCGCATGGCGGACTCTACAACCTGGCGGCGCGCGACGCCGCCTTGGCGGCGGCCGTGGCGGACGCGGTGCACGAGGCCGACCCCAGGCTGATTTTGTTCGGCCTGGCCGGCAGCGAATTGATCAGGGCGGGCCAGGCCCGCGGGCTGCGCGTGGCCCGCGAGGCGTTTGCCGATCGCACCTACCAGGCCGACGGCTCGCTCACGCCGCGCCCGCAACCGAACGCGCTGATCACGGACGAAGACGCGGCGGTGGCGCAGGTGTTGCGGATGGTGCGCGCCGGGAAAGTGCGCGCGACGGACGGCACCGAGGCGTCCATCCAGGCCGACACAATCTGCCTGCACGGCGACAGCGCGCACCCGGTGGAGTTTGCCCGGCGGCTGCATGAGGAACTGCGGAAAGCCTCGATCGAAATCAAGGCGCCGAGCCAATGATCAAGCTCATCGGCATCCTCGTCGTCGCCGCGGGCTTCGCGTTCCGCTTCAACACGCTGCTGGTTGTCATGGCCGCGGGCATCACCACCGGCCTGGTCGCGGGGATGCCGTTCAACGGGATCATGGCGCTGTTCGGGAAATACTTCATCGAGAACCGCTACATCACGCTGACCGTCCTGCTCATGCTGCCGGTCGTCGGCCTGCTCGAGCGCTACGGCCTGCGCGAGCAGGCGGAAACGTTGATCAAACGCGCCAAGTCCGCGACGGCGGGACGCGTGCTGATTTTCTATACGGCGGTGCGGCAGGTTTCAATTGCGTTCGGCATCAACATCGGCGGCCATGCCGCCATGGTGCGGCCGCTGGTGTCCCCCATGGCCGAGGGCGCGGCGCACGCGCGGCATGGCGCGCTGCCGGAGAAAACCAGCGAGGCCATCCGCGCGCATGCCGCGGCGGCGGAAAACATCGGCAACTTTTTCGGCGAGGACACGGTTTTCGCCGTCGGCGCGGTCCTGCTCATCCAGGGGACGCTGGAGGCCCAGGGGCATCCGGTCAGCCTGTGGACACTTTCATTCTGGGGCATTCCGACGGCGTTCGTGGCCTTCGGCCTGCTGGTGTGGCGGGCGCGGGCGCTGGACCGGCGCGTGGCCCGCGATGTCGCGGCGGCGTCGAAACCGGAGAAGCCGCAATGAAACTGCTGAACCTCGATGTCTTTTACGTGATCGCGGGCGTATTCCTGCTGCTGGTGGCGGGCCGTCTCGCGCTGGACGCCACGCAGCCAAAGCGCGGGGGCTCGGCGTTGTTCTGGGGACTGCTGGCGCTGACCTTTCTTGCGGGCAAATTGCTGCCCCCCGTCGTGGTTGGCTACATGGTGCTCGCCTTGGTCGTGCTGGCGGCGACGAAGCAGCTTGGCGCGCCGCGCGCCGGGAGTGCCACGGCCGCGGAGCGGATCGCCTCGGCGGCCCGGCTGCAGAACTGGCTTTTCCTGCCGGCGCTGCTGATCCCGGCGACCGCCGTGCTGGGCACGCTGGTGCTGGGCAAACTCCACTGGGGCGATTGCTGGCTGCTCGACTCGGCCAATGTCACGGTCACCTCCGTCTGCCTCGGCGCGGTGGTGGCGGCCGGCGTCGGATTGCGGCTGACCCGCGCGCCGGCGATGACGCCGGTGGAGGAGGGCAGCCGGCTGGTGCAGACGATCGGCTGGGCGATCATCCTGCCGCAGTTCCTCGCGGCGCTGGGCGGCATCTTCGCCAAGGCGGGCGTCGGCCCGGAGATCGCGGACCTCGTGGCGCACGCCTTGCCGACGCAGTTTCCGTTCGTGGCCGTGCTGGCGTATTGCGCGGGCATGGCGGTGTTCACGCTGTGCATGGGCAACGCCTTTGCCGCCTTCCCGGTCATCACGCTCGGCGTCGGGCTGCCGTTCATCGTGACGCTGCACCACGGCAATCCGGCGATCATGGCGGCGATTGGCATGCTGTCGGGCTACTGCGGCACGCTGCTCACGCCGATGGCGGCGAATTTCAACGTCGTGCCCGCGATGCTGCTCGAGCTGAAGGACAAGAACGCGGTCATCAAGGCGCAGGCGCCGATGGCGCTCGGCATCCTTGCGGCGAACATCGTGCTGATGTATTTCTGCGTCTACCGTTTCTGATGAAAACCATTCTGCTCACCGGGTTCGAGCCGTTCGGCGGCGAGAAGATCAATCCCTCGCAGGAGATCGCGCGGCAGCTGCACGGGCGCGTGATGGGCGGGCATCGCGTGGTGGGCGCCCTGCTGCCGTGCGTGTTCGGCGCGGCGGTTACCGAACTCAAGAAGCAGATCCGCGCGGTGCAGCCGGTGCTCGTCATCGGCGTAGGCCAGGCCGGCGGCCGGGCGGACATCACGCCCGAGCGCGTGGCGATCAATGTGGACGACGCCCGCATCGCGGACAACGCGGGCCGGCAGCCCGTGGACAAACCCATCGTCCAGGGTGGTCCGGCGGCCTACTGGTCCACGCTGCCGATCAAGGCGATCGTGGCGGCGCTCCGGCAACGCGAAATCCCCGCGAGCGTATCGCAGACGGCGGGCACTTTCGTCTGCAATCACGTTTTCTACGGGCTCATGCACGAGCTGCGCAACCAGCGCGGCGTGCGCGGCGGGTTCATCCATGTGCCGTTCCTGCCCGAGCAAGCGAAGCAGGGTCAGCCCAGCCTGCCCCTGGAGACAATGATCGCGGCGATTGGCGTCGCGATCGCGACGGCCGTGGCCAACCGGCGCGATGTGCGCGCCATTGGCGGCGCGACCGAATAAAGCTCAGATCTGGTAGGTGGCCGCGGGCCGGACGGTGCAGGAATTGCCGGTGGACTCGACGGCGAGCGCGCACAGGTCGTCGTCGAAATTGCTCTGGCCGGTGAAGGCAATGACCTCGCGGATGAGCCGGTCGATGAGTTCCGCGCCCGACTGGCCGGACTTCTGTGCGAGCAGATCACGCAGGCGCGTTTCGCCGAACATGGCGCCGGCGGCATTGCTGGCCTCGAAGAAGCCGTCGGTGTAGGCCAGCAGTGTGTCGCCCGGTTGGAACGGCACGGACCGGCTCGAGTAAAGGAACTCTTCCATGAGCCCGGCGGCCGGCTCGGGGTTGGCGAAGGCCAGCGAGTCGACGCGGCGGGTGTCGCCGCGGAGGAGCAGCGGTGCCGGATGCCCGCCATTGGCGAAGGAGAGGGTGGCCGCCACGGTGTCGATGACCCCGTAGAAGGCCGTGGCAAACACCGGCTGGCCCGTCTGCCGGATGATGGGCATGAGGCCGCGGTTGATCTCGGCGAGCACAAGGGCGGGGTGCGCGGCGTGCGGGGCGAATTCCTCGACCACCCCGCGGATGAGCGCCGTCAGCAGGCCGGCGCGGACGCCATGGCCCATGACGTCGCAGATGAGCACACCGCATTGCGTGTCGGACAACGGGAGGATATCGAAGAAATCGCCGCCGAGCGTGGCGGCGGGGAGGTAGCGGTGCGCGAAACGCAGTTCGCTCGCCTCGGCCGGCACGCCGGCCGGGAACACGGGATACTCGCGCGGGAAAAAGGCTTCCTGAATCTGCCGCGCCATGCTCAGGTCGGCCTCCATCTCGCCGGTGCGGCGCTGGAGTTCCTGCTCGGTCCGCTTGCGGGCGGTGATGTCGTGGGAGATGCCGACGAGGCCGGTGATTTTGCCCTGCTGGTCACGGAGCGGAACTTTGGTCGTGAGCGACCAGTGCACCTGCCCCTCGGTACCGAAGTCGGATTTTTCCTGGCTGAGCACCGGGTTGCCGGTGGCGAGCACCTGCTGGTCGTCGGCGAGGGCCTGCCGGCCGCGTTCGGTGGGAAAGAAGTCGCTGGTGGTCTTGCCGAGGGCTTCGGCCTGGCCCACCACGCCCAGCAGGTCGAGGTGCGCCTGGTTGTTGAGCAGGTAGCGCGAGGCCGCGTCCTTGACGAAGATGCGGGCCGGCAGATGGTCGATGATGGTGCGGAGCAGATTGCGCTCCGCGGTGACCTTTTCCTCGGCCTGCTTGATGGCGGTGGCGTCGCGGGTGATGCCGAAGGTGCCGATGATGGCGCCGGCGGCGTCGCGCCAGGCGAGTTTGGTGGCCGAACCCCAGCCGACCGTGCCGTCGCGGCGGGTGAGGCGTTCCATCTTGGCGATGAGCGGCCGGCCGGAGCGGATGATCTCCTGCTCCTCGGCGAGGGCGACCTTGGCGTGCACGTCGGCGAACAGGTCGAAGTCGGTCTTGCCGATCACCTCATCGGGCGAGACGAGGCCATGCCAGTCGGTGAAGGCACGGTTGACGCGGACGAAGCGGCTCTGGAGGTCCTTGAAATAGATCCGGTCCGGGATCGCCTCCATGAGCATGCGCAGGATCTCGGAGTCGAGATGGGCGTCCGCGGGAAACTGCGGGGTGGCGACAGGGGATGGACCGCTCATGCGAACCAGCACCGTGACCATCCGGGCGCGTTCAGGCAATCACCCTTCGGCGGTGCCAGGCAAGGAAAGCGGTGAGCGTGCCGAGGAGCAGCGCGCCGTAGGCGGCCGGCTCGGGGACGTTGGGCCGGATCTCGTTGTTGTAGGAGTCCCAGCCGCTATCCGTGGCCGCGAAGCCATTAAAGACGACCTGATTCATGGGGGCCGCATTCAGGTTATTGCTCAGGTCCGGCGTCGCCCCCGTCCAATTGGTCGCATAGAAATAGTCAACGGCGCCGGCCCAGTTCTGGATCGTCAGGGTGACGCCGGTGCTGATGTTGAAGGTGGTCACGTTGAGCGTGGTTGAGCCGGCGAAATCGATCGTGCTGTTGCCGGTGATATTCAGGGTGCCGAAGGTGTAACTGCTGCCACTGAGCTGCAGGGTGCCGCCGGCGAGGTTGACGGTGCCGCTGAGGGTGGTGTTGGCGGAAAAGACCGTCGTGCCCGTAAACGTGGCGCTGCCGAGGTTGAGACTGTTGCTGGTGCTGGTCAGGGCGCTGCTGAAAACAAGCGCACTACCTGCCGCCACGAGGATATCGGGCGTGGGATCGCTAAAGTTAATGATGCCGCTGGACAGCGTGGGGCTGCCATCCGTGACGGTGATGCTGGAGACATCTTGGGTTCCCGTAACCGTGACCGTGTAGGCCCCGGTGGCGTCGGTGCCGGCGCTGAAAACGGCATCGGCCGCGGCTATCCAATTGCTGGTCGCTTTGAGCGTGCCAGCCGAACTGGTGGTCCATTCCCTGTTGGCACCGCCGCTGGTGGACCAGGTGCCGGCCGGTGTCGCGCCGCCTGCGCCGGCGGTTTTGCCATTTATGTCCCAATACAGCGTTTGCGACCGCAACAAGGGGGAGGTGAAAAATGCCAGCAGGGCCGACGCAATCACTTGCGCAGCAATGCGCGCTGCGACCCGGGAGGTTGGCCGCAGACGACAGGTTGAAAGGTGATATACCGGTGTCACAGGAAGTGCATCCTTGACGCAGAATACCTTCCCTAACCCGCGGCAGCAATGGGGTATAACCATGCGCCCGCGACAGTCCCGCCGCTATCCTCCGGTATTACCGGGCGACGTATCAGTTGTTGAACCGGAACAAGGCCACGTCGCCGTCGGCGAAGACGTATTCCTTGCCCTCGAGGCGGTATTTGCCGGCCTCGCGGGCCGCGGCGACCGAACCAAGGCGAGTGAGATCCTCATAGGAGACGATCTCCGCCTTGATGAAGCCCTTCTCGAAATCGGTGTGGATGACGCCGGCGGCCTGCGGGGCTTTCCACCCTTTCTTGATCGTCCAGCAACGGACCTCCTTCTCACCCGCGGTGAAATAGGTCATCAGGCCGAGCAGGCCGTAGGTGCCCTTGATGAGCGCGGACACACCGGAGTCGTCGACGCCGAGATCCTTGAGGAAGGCCTTCGCTTCCTCGGGCGGCAGGTCGATGAGCTCGCTCTCGATCTTGGCGCTGATCGGGACGTAGGCGGCGTCGTGGTGGGTGCGGACGTATTCCGCGACCTTCTGGACAAAAGGATTCTGCTCGGCGGTGGCGAGGTCGCTCTCGGCGACGTTGCACGCGAAGAGCACGGGCTTCGCGGTGAGCAGCTGGAAGAGCTTCATCATCGCGACCTCCTCCGACGTGGCGGGCAGGGTGTTGGCGGTCTTGCCGGAATTGAGGTGCGGTGTGAGTTTCTCGAGGAGGGCGAGCTCGATGATCGCCTCCTTGTCGCCGGACTTGGCGCTCTTCTGGGTCTTGGTCATGCGCTTGGCGACGGCCTCAAGGTCGGCGAGCACGAGCTCGGTGGTGATGACCTCGATGTCGCGCACCGGATCGACGCCGCCCATGGTATGGATGATGTCGTTGTCGACGAAGCAGCGGACGACCTGCACGATGGCGTCGACCTCGCGGATGGTGGCGAGGAACTGGTTGCCGAGGCCTTCGCCCTTGCTGGCGCCGGCGACGAGGCCGGCGATGTCCACGAATTCGATGGCGGCGGGCACCACGACGTTGGTCTTGGCGATGGCCTTGAGGACATAGGCGCGTTCATCCGGCACGATCACGACGCCGACGTTCGGATCGATGGTGCAGAAGGGGTAGTTGGCCGCCTCCGCCTTGCGGGAGCGGGTGAGGGCGTTGAAGAGGGTGGATTTGCCCACGTTGGGCAGTCCGACGATGCCGGCTTTTAACATAAATAGAGGCGCGCACCGTCTCTGGCGCACCGGGCACGGTCAATGGCAAAGCGCGGGTGGCGCCCTGCTGCCCAATAGGCGTGACTTGTCGGGGCGGAATTCGATTATCCCTGTCGCAGTTGCCGCTCAATCACTGCGTTTCGCCCCGGCTCCCATGAAAATCACGCGCATCCTCGCCTACCGCGTCGAACTCCCGCTGCACGAGACCACGTACAAGTGGAGCGGCGGCAAATCCGTCACCGTCTTCGACAGCACCATCGTGCGCGTCGAGACCGATACCGGGCTCGTCGGCCACGGCGAGGTTTGCCCGCTCGGGCCGTTCTATCTGCCCGCTTACGCCGAGGGCGTGCGCGCCGGTTTGCGCGAGCTGGGGCCGCATCTCCTCGGCGCCGACCCGCGCCAGCTCGGCAAACTCAACCGCACCATGGACGCCGCGCTCAAGGGCCACCCGTATGTTAAGAGTGGGATCGACATCGCATGCTGGGACATCCTCGGCCAGGCGAGCGGCCTGCCCGTGTGCGAACTCCTCGGCGGACGCTACGGCGACGACGTGCATCTTTACCGCGCCATCTCGCAGGAGTCGCCGGAGCAGATGGCCGCGAAGGTCGCCGGCTACCGCGCGGAGGGCTACCGGCGCTTTCAACTCAAGGTCGGCGGCGATCCCGACACGGACATCGCGCGCATCTTCGCCGTGGCGGCGAAACTCCAGCCCGGCGATCGCCTCATTGCCGACGCCAATACCGGCTGGGTGCAGCACGAGGCGGTGCGCGTGGCCAAGGCCGTGCGCGACGTCGACGTCTACATCGAGCAACCGTGCCTCACCTACGAGGAGTGCCTCACCGTGCGCCGACAGATCCCGCACCCGTTCGTGCTCGACGAGAACATCGACGACCTCGGCATCCTGCTCCGCGCGAAGGCCGACCTCGCGATGGACGTGGTGAACCTGAAGATCAGCAAGCTCGGCGGGCTCACCAAAATCAAGCAGGCGCGCGACCTCTGCGTAAGCATGGGCATTGCGATGACGCTCGAGGATTCGTGGGGCGGCGACATCGCGACCGCCGCCATCGCGCACCTCGCGCACAGCACGCCGACGGAATTTCTCTTCACCACGACCGATTTCAACAGCTACGTCACCGTTAGCACCGCCGTCGGCGCGCCGCAGCGGGTCAACGGCCGCATGGCCGCGTCGCTGGCGCCCGGCCTCGGCCTCCAGCCGCGCATGGACGTGCTGGGGCAGCCCGTGGTCGAGGTGGCGTGAGCGACTGGCGGCCGGAATTTCTTGACCGCGGCTGGCGCGGATTTCCCCGGACGAATCATTTTCTCCGGGAGGCAGCTGAGGAAACAGGGCAACCTGCCGAAGGAGTGTCAGTGCTCTCCGTTTCCTCCGGGAAGAATCGACCGGTTTAATCCGTGGCGAACCTCTGCGTTCGTCTCCTGCGAGCCGTGCGCCAGGTTCAATGGGAGCGGCTTGGTCGCGACGCACCGGGCTTCCGCGTTTCCGCGAAGACCGGTTTTTTTTACCGAATTGCACGGCCAAATAGCGCCTCCGGCACCTCTGGCACTGGGGGCTTGACAAGGGCAAATTTGTCCCGTCCATTCTGACCCTTTTCCAACTCAAGACCGCTTCCTAAAAAGTAACCAGATACATCAAATGGCACTCAAAATTCGTCTCTCCCGCGTCGGCACCAAGAACGAACCGCATTATCGCGTTGTCGTGGCTGAGGAGCGCTCCCGCCGCGATGGCGACGCCGTCGAACAGATCGGCTCCTACAATCCGCGCGCCAAGGGCAACCCGATGACCATCAAGCTCGACCGCGTCGACTACTGGGTCTCCAAGGGCGCCAAGCCCACCTCGACCATGCACGCGATGATCAAGCGCGCCAAGCGCGCCGCGGCCGCCACGGCCTGAGTCTCGGCCCATCGCCCGCACCCTCCCAAGGTTCGGCTCGCGCCGGACCTTTTTTATTGGCTAACTTTCCGCCCGGCCCATGCGCATCGACGTTCTGACGCTTTTCCCCCCGATGCTCGACGGATTCTTGTCCGAGAGCATGCTGGGTCGCGCCCAAGCGGCGAAGCTGCTCGAGATCAAGGTCCACAACCTCCGCGACTGGACCAAGGACAAGCACAACACCACCGACGACCGGCCGTTCGGCGGCGGTGCCGGCATGGTGCTGAAGTGCGAGCCGGTCTTCGCCGCCATCGAGGAGTTGCAGACCCCGGGCTGCCGGCGCATCTACCTGACGCCCGACGGCACGCCGCTGTCACCCGCGTTGGCCCTCGAACTTTCCCAACAGCAGCACCTCGTGCTGCTCAGCGGCCACTACGAGGGAATCGATCAGCGGATCCGCGAAAAAGTCATCGATCAGGAGGTCAGTATCGGGGATTATGTGCTTACCAACGGCACACTTGCGGCGGCGGTTTTGATCGACGCGCTGGCCCGTTTCATCCCCGGCGTGCTCGGGGAAGAAAAGTCGTTGACGACAGAAAGTTTCACCAGCAAGTTGCTCGACTTTCCTCAATACACGCGTCCCGCCGTTTATCGCGACATGTCCGTGCCCGAAGTGCTCCTTTCAGGCAACCATGGCGAGATCGAGAAGTGGCGGCACGCGAAGCAGGTGGAAAAAACGTCGTCCGTTCGTCCAGATTTACTCAAATAACCAGCCATGAATCCCATCATCAAAGAAATCACCGCCCACCAGGTGAAACATAACGTTGCGCCGTTCAAAGTCGGTGACGGTGTCCGCGTGCACACCAAGGTCCGCGAGGGGGACAAGGAGCGCGTCCAGGTTTTCGCCGGCGTCGTGATCGCCCACAAGGGTTCCGGCATCCACGAGACTTTCACCGTCCGCCGCATCAGCTACGGCGAGGGGGTCGAGCGCGTGTTCCCGCTCAACTCGCCCAACCTCGAGAAGATCGAGGTCGAGCGCGATTCCGAGCCGGGCCGCGCCCGCCTCTACTACCTCCGCGACCGCACGGGCAAGGCCGCCATGGCCGTCAAGGAGAAGCGCTACGACGCCGAGGCCGCCGCGGCCGCCAAGGCCTGAGTCTTCCCCGACAAATTATCAAAGCGAGCCCCGGCGGCTCGCTTTTTTTATGCCCGAAATTGGGCTTTGCAGGCCATGCGGACACGGCGTAAATGATGCCTCACCCTTTCGCCCCCGCCTTTTCTTTCCATGAAACTCCAGACTGAGATCCTCGCCCAAGCGGCCAACCAGGCCCGCGGCCTCGCCATCGACGCCGTCCACAAGTCCTCCTCCGGCCATCTCGGCCTGCCGCTCGGCTGCGCCGAGATCGGCGCCGTGCTCTACGGCCACGCGTTGGTGCACAATCCCGACGAGCCGCGCTGGCCGAACCGCGACCGCTTCGTCCTTTCCGCCGGCCACGGCTCGATGTTCCTCTACAGCTGGCTGCACCTGAGCGGCTACGACCTCTCGATCCAGGAGGTCTCGAATTTTCGCGTCCTCCACAGCAAGACGCCCGGCCATCCCGAGTTTCACGAGACCCCCGGCGTCGAGGCCACCACCGGCCCGCTCGGCCAGGGCGTCGGCAACTCCGTCGGCATGGCGATGGCCGGCCAGATGGCGGCCGCGCGCTTCAACGCGCCGGGCCACGAGATCTTCAACTACCACGTGATCTGCCTCGCGGGCGACGGCTGCATGCAGGAAGGCGTGGCGATGGAGGCGTGCGAGTTCGCCGGCCACCAGGGGCTCGACAACCTCATCCTCATCTACGACTCGAACGACGTCACCCTCGACGCCATGGCGGCCAAGACGCAGAGCGAGAACACCGCGGCGCGCTTCAAGGCGATGCACTGGGATGTGCAGACCGTGGCCGAGGGCAACGACCTGACCGCGATGCTCAAGGCCATTAACAAGGCCAAGAAGGCGAAGAGCGGGAAACCGCAGCTCATCGTCGCCCGCACCCTCATTGCGAAGGGCATTCCCGAAGTCGCCGGCACCGCGAAGGGCCACGGCGAGGGTGGGGCGAAGTTCGCCGATTCCGCCCGCCAGGGCCTCGGTCTGCCCGCCGAGCACTTCTACGTGAGCGAGAACGTCCGCGCCTATTTCGCCGACCACAAGAAGCGCCTGAAGCGCGCCTACGGCAAATGGAAGAAGGCCTTCGCCGCGTGGCGCGAGGCCAATCCCGCGCCGGCTGCGCTGTTCGACAGTGCCGCGCACCAACCGAGCGCCGCGCATCTGCTCGGGAAGATTCCGCTGTTCCCCGCCGACGCCAAGCTGGCGACGCGCGCCGCCGGCCGGGATGTGCTCCAGCCGATCGCCGCCGAGCTGCCGCTGCTCATCTCCGGCAGCGCCGACCTGCACGGCTCGACGCTCAACTACATCGCCGCCGACAAGGACTTCGACAAGACCAACCGCGCCGGCCGCAACCTGCGCTACGGCATTCGCGAGCACGCCATGGCTGCGATCTGCAACGGCGTGGCCTACGACGGCCTCTTCCGTCCGTCGTGCGCGACTTTCCTCGTGTTCGCCGATTACTCGCGTCCCTCGATGCGCCTCGCGGCGCTCTCGAAGCTGCCGGTCGTCTACATCTACACGCACGACTCGGTCGGAGTGGGCGAGGATGGCCCGACCCACCAGCCGGTGGAGACCGTTTCCGGCCTGCGCGTGATCCCGAATCTCGACGTCATCCGCCCCGCCGATCCCGAGGAAACCGCCGGCGCCTTCGCGGCGGCGATGGAGCGCACGGACGGTCCGACGCTGCTTGCGCTCACGCGTCAGGCGGTGCCGATGCTCAATGATTGCCCGCCGCACGAGCGCCGGGCCGGCGTGCTCAAGGGCGCCTACATCATGCTCCAGGAAACCGCGCCGCTCACGCACATCCTGCTCTCAAGCGGCAGCGAGGTGCAACTCGCCGTCGCGGCGGCCAAGATCCTCGGCGGCGGCGCCCGCGTGGTTTCCGTTCCGTCATTCCTCCGCTTCGATGCCCAGCCGCAGGCTTACCGCGACGCGATCCTGCCCCCGTCGTGCCGGAAGCGCGTGGCCGTCGAGGCCGGCGTCACGGGTCTCTGGAGCAAATATGTCGGCCTCGACGGCAGGGTGGTTGGGCTCGATCGTTTTGGCCTCAGCGCACCCGCTCCGCTCGCGTTCAAGGAACTCGGCCTAACCACCGTGGCCGTAGTCAGCGCGGCCAAGTTGCTGTAATCCAGCAGATAGCCATTTATTCGAACAGCCGGCCGCAGGGCCGGCTGTTCTGCTTTCGAGGCATATTAGCCGTTCGGCTAATGTCACAAAAGTCTCCTTGCTAAATTCATTAGGCGACTAACTGTCAGCCGCCTTATTCATGCCACTGCTCCTTTTAAAAGACCTGCCCCGCTACGAATGCCTCCTCGAGGCCGCCAAGGAATTTCCCGACCTCGATCCGTCGGCGGCGGAGGCATTTTTGCATCTCCTTTATACCGGTGATGAGGCCTTCGACGTTTCCGACCGCAACCTGGCGGACCACAACATCTCGCATGGCCGCTTCGGGGTGTTGATGCTGCTCTGGCGCAGTGTGCAACCGCGCGCGGCCAAGCTCATGGGCGGCGACGAATGCCTTCCGGGCCCGCGCACGCCGGCCGAGTTAGCCGACGCTTCCGGCGTCACGCGTGCGACCATGACCGGCCTGATCGACACCCTTGAGCGGGACGGCTTCGTCAAGCGCGAACCTGATCCCGATGACCGGCGGATGATGTCAGTGCGCCTGACCCTGGCCGGTGAGAGATTCCTCACCGAATTCCTGCCGGGCCACTTCCAAAGCATCGCCAAGCTGATGAGCCCGCTCTCCGAGGCCGAGCGCAAGACGCTCGTGCGCCTGCTCGGCAAGATCCAGCAACAGGCCGCGGCGATGAGCCCGCGGAAGAAACCCGCCGCCGTCCCGGTCGGCTGATTTTCCATTCACCACTTAATCCCAACACCACGCTCCCATGCTTAAGAAGTTCCTCATCGCCCTCGGCGGCTTCGCCGTCGTCGCTCTCACCCTCGGGGCCGTCAAGGTCGCGCAGATCAAGAAAGCCTCCGGTGTCTCGCACGTGCCGCCACCCAGCGCCGTGACCACGCTGGAGGCCCGGTCCGTCGACTGGCATTCCTATCTCAAGGCCATCGGCACCCTCGCCCCCGTGCAGGGCGCCACGCTCAGCGCCGATGCCGACGGCATCATCGCCCGCATCGTCGCCGACAGCGGTGCCGCGGTGAAGGCCGGCGACCTGCTCGTCGAGCTCGATGCCAGTGTCGAGACCGCCCAGTTGAGCGCCGCTCAGGCCCGCGCCGAGCTGGCCGGCATCAACCTCGACCGCGCCAAGGAGCTCTGGGCCCGCCAGGCCATGGCCAAGTCCGACTACGATGGGGCGGAGGCCGCCGCCAAGCAGACCGTCGCCGATGTCAACGCGCTGCAGGCCCAGATCGCCAAGAAGCAGGTCCGCGCGCCGTTCGACGGCCGGGTGGGCATCCGCCTCGTCAACGAGGGCCAGTTCGTGGCCCGCGGCCGTGCGCTGCTCCCGCTCCAGAAGCTCGACCCGATCTACGTCAACTTCAGCATCCCGCAGCGCCAGCTGAGCGCGCTCTCCGTGGGGCAGAAGGTGGACGTCGTCGTCGATGCCTTCGAGAACCATCCCTATCCGGCCACCATCAGCGCCATCAACTCCGAGGTCGACCCGTCGACCCGCAACATCTCGGTCCAGGCCAAGCTCGCCAATCCCGCGGAGCGCCTCCGTGCCGGCATGTTCGCCCGCGTCGAGGTCGAGCTGCCGCAGGCTGACTCCCTCGTGGCCGTCCCCGCCACCGCCATCGCCTACGCCTCCTACGGCAATTCCGTCTTCATCGTCGAGAAAATGAAAGGCCCCGACGGTGCCGAATACCTCGGCGTGCGCCAGCAGTTTGTGAAGCTCGGCGCCGCCCGCGGCGACCTCATCGTCGTCACCGAGGGCGTCAAGGTGGGCGAGCAGGTCGTCACCGCCGGCGTGTTCAAGCTCCGCAACGGCGTGCCCGTGCAGGTGAACAACATCGTCCAGCCGACGAGCAGCTCCACGCCGAAGCCGGCCAACACCTGAGCCGCGGCTCCCTTCCACGAGGACTTCGCCATGTTATCCAAGAGTTTCACCGATCTGTTCATCCGCAAGCCGGTCATCGCGCTGGTCGTCAACATTGTGATCCTGGTGGTAGGCGTGCTCGCCTACTTCAAGCTGAACACCCGCCAGTATCCGCGCAGCGACAGTGCCGTGGTCAACGTCACCACCGTCTACTTCGGCGCCAGTGCCGACACGGTGCGCGGCTACATCACCACGCAGCTCGAGCGCGTGATCTCCAGCGCCGACGGCATTGACTACATCGAGTCCACCAGCAGCGCGAGCGTCAGCACCATCAACGTCTACCTCCGGCTCAACTACGACACCAACGCCGCCCTCACGCAGATCAGCTCCAAGGTCAACCAGGTCCGCAACGAGCTGCCGCCCGAGGCGGAACTGCCCTCCATCACGGTCCAGTCGAGCGACAACCAGTTCGCCTCGGCCTACCTGAGCTTCTATTCCGACAAGCTCGACCAGAACCAGATCACGGACTACCTCAATCGCATGGTGCAGCCGCGCCTCTCGGCGGTGAAGGGGGTGCAGCGCGCCGACGTGCTCGGCGGCCGCGTGTTCGCCATGCGCGTCTGGCTTAAGCCCGAGGAGCTCGCCGCCCGCAACCTCAGCCCGGCCGAGGTCCGCGCCGCCCTCGCGGCCAACAATGCCCTCGCCGCCGTCGGCTCCACCAAGGGCTCGATGCTCAGCGTCAGCCTCATCGCCAATACCGACCTGAAGAACGTCGACGAGTTCAAGCAGCTCGTCGTCGCCGAGCGCAACGGCACCATCATCCGCCTGGCCGACGTCGCCGACGTCGTGCTTGGCGCCGAGAATTACGACACGGAGGTCCGTTTCGGCGGCAAGGCCGCCACCTTCATGGGCATCTGGGTGCTGCCGACCGAGAGCACCGTCGAGGTCATCAAGCGCGTGCGCGGCGTCATGCCCGAAATCCAGCGCGGCCTGCCCGCCGGCCTGAACGCGACCATCGCCTACGACGGCACCAAGTATATCGACGACGCGCTCCGCGAGATCGTGACGACCCTTCTCGAGACGCTCGCGATCGTCATGGTCGTCATCTTCCTCTTCATGGGTTCGCTCCGCTCCGTGCTCATCCCGGTCGTCGCGATGCCGCTGTCGCTGGTCGGCGCGATGTTCCTGATGCTCACGCTCGGGTTCACCATCAACCTGCTCACGCTTCTCGCCATCGTGCTGGCGGTCGGGATCGTGGTCGACGACGCCATCGTCGTCGTCGAGAACGTCGAGCGCCACATCCGCGAGGGGCTGACGCCGTTCGACGCCGCCATCCGCGGCGCGCGCGAGCTGGTCGGCCCGGTCATCTCGATGACCATCACGCTCGCCGCGGTCTACGCGCCCATCGCGTTCCAGGGCGGCCTCACCGGCGCGCTCTTCCGCGAGTTCGCCATGACGCTCGCCGGCGCCGTGATGGTGTCGGGCTTCGTCGCCCTCACGCTCTCGCCGATGATGAGCGCCTACCTGCTCAACGATCACGACCACGAGGATCAGGGGCTGAGCGGCTGGACCAACCATCTCTTCGATCGCCTGCGCAGCCGCTACGACCGCCTTGTCGGCTCGATGCTGCAGCTGCGCGAGGGCCGGCAGGCCTCCTGGCCGGTGTTCTACTGGTCCTTCGTGGCGTGGATTCCCTTCTGGCTGGTCGGTCTCGCGTTCGTCGCGATCGCCGGCGGCAGCGTCTCGGCCATGGCCTTCCCGCTCGTGAAGGGCATCGCCTCCTTCACCATCCTCGCCGCGCTGGCGCTTGTCCTGCTCGATTACCTGCTGGGCCGCCGCTATGCCATGATCCAGTATGTGCTCATCGGCGCCGGCCTGCTGACCTTCCTGCTGGTGCCCTTCCTGATGTTCGCGCAGAGCGAGCTCGCACCGAAGGAGGACCAGGGCGTCGTGTTCAGCATCCTCCAGCCGTCGCCGACCTCGACCATCGACCAGAATGTCATCTTCTCGAACCAGGTGCAGAAGATGTTCGCGGGCGTGAAGGAATATGAGAATTCCTTCATGCTCACCGGCGCCAACTTCGGTTTCGCCGGCATCATCCTCAAGCCCTGGTCCGAGCGGAAGCGCAACTCCATCCAGATCCAGGAGTCGCTCCAGGCGCCCGCGGCCGCGATCCCGGGCATGAACGTCATCGTCACCACGCCCGAGCCGCTGCCCTCCGGCGGCAATTTCCCGATCGAGTTCGTGATCCGCGCCACCGCGGACCACAGCGAGATCCTGGAATACGCCAACCAGCTCGTCTATTACGCCAACACCGAGGCCAACGCCGGTGGCGGCGCCCCGACGTTCTTCTTCGCGGACAGTGACCTTAAGTTTGACCTTCCCCAGGTCGAGATAGAGATCGACAAGGACAAGGTCGCCTCGATGGGCCTCAGCCTCAGCAGCGTGGCCCGCGACCTCGGGTCCATGCTCGGCGGTGGCTACGTCAACCGCTTTGTCAACGACGGCCGCAGCTACCGCGTCATCCCGCAGGTCGAGCGCGGCCAGCGCCTGAACGCCGAGCAGCTGCTCGACTACCAGGTGCGCGGCCCCGCCGGCCAGCTCATCTCGCTGTCGACCATCGCCACGCTCAAGCACACCGTGCAGCCGCGCTCGCTCAACCGCTTCCAGCAGCTCAACTCGGTCAAGATCACCGGCGTCGGCCCGAGCATCGACCTCGCGCTCAAGAAACTTGAGGCCAAGGCCGCCGAGATCCTGCCCGCGGGCTACTCGATCGACTACGGTGGCCAGTCCCGCCAGCTCCGCACCGAGGGCAGCGCCCTCTGGAAGGCCTTCGTCCTCGCCGGCGTGCTGATCTTCCTGGTGCTCGCGGCGCAGTTCAACAGCTTCCGCGACCCGTTCATCATCCTGCTCGGCTCGGTGCCGCTCGCACTGGTCGGCGCGCTGCTGCCGATCTTCCTCGGGAAGACCTCGCTGAACATCTATTCGCAGATCGGCCTCATCACGCTGGTCGGCCTCATCGCCAAGAACGGCATCCTGATCGTGGAATTTGCCAACTCGCTCCAGGAACAGGGCGTCGCCAAGCTGGACGCCATCCGCCGCGCCGCCGCCACCCGTTTGCGGCCCGTGCTGATGACTTCCGCCGCGACGGTGTTCGGCCATCTGATGCTCATCTTCGTGACCGGCCCCGGCGCCGCCGCGCGTAACTCCATCGGCTGGGTCCTCGTAGTCGGCATGGCCGTCGGCTCGGTCTTCACCCTGTTTGTCGTCCCGGCGTTCTACATGCTGATCGCCAGCGACCACTCGGTGAAGCGCGTCCCGGCGGTTGTCACCGAAATGGTTCCCGAGGCCGAACCCGCCCTTGCCAAGTAAACTCCCATGCCTTTCATGAATTCCTTTATGCGTCTGCCCAGCCTCATCCTGATGGGCGCGAGCTTGCTCGCGACCCTGCCCGCCACCGCCCAGCTAAACGACGGCAAGCCCGATCCGGAGTTCTCGGTGCCGCCGAAGCTCGACCTCGAATACTCGCTCGCCTTCGCGCTCGATAACAACTTTGCCATCCGCCAGGCGAAGGAGCGCATCAAGCAGCAGGAGGGCGTCGTCCTCGAGGTCCGCGCGGCGCAGATCCCCAACGTCGCCGGCTCCGGCGGCTATTCGCGCTCGGCCGTCGAGGTCGGGCCGACCGGGGAGAACCGCTACTGGTCCTTCAACATCACCGCGCGGCAGAACCTCTACACCGGCGGCGCCGTCTCGGCCAACGTCCGAAGCCAGCAGCTCTCGCTCGACGCGGCCGTCCTCGCGCTCCAGGCCGTCATCAACGACGCGCTGCTCGACGTCCGCACGCGCTTCTACACCGTCCTGCTCAGCCGCGAGAAGATCAAGGTGCAGGAGCAGAACGTCGCGCTCCTCCAGCGCCAGCTGCAGGACGTGAAGAACCGCTTCGAGGCCGGCACCGTGTCCAACTTCGAGGTGCTCCGCGCCGAGGTCGCCCTCGCCAACGCCCAGCCCGCCCTCATCACCGCGCGCAACGACTACCGCCTCGCCATCGAGACGCTCCGCCAGTCGCTCGGCTTCGCCACCGCCACCGAGGCCAACGTCACCAAGATCCCGGAATTCCTCGGGACGCTCGAGTTCGCGCCCGCCAGCTTCGACCTCGTTTCCGCCCTGTCCACGGCGCGCGCCCAGCGGCCCGACCTGCAGCGCCTCCAGAAGCTCACGACCGCGGCCGAGGAGGGCGTGGTCGCGCGCCGGGCCGGCTACTACCCGAACCTCGCGCTCTACGGCGCCTACGACTGGCGCAAGGCCGCCGGCTCGAGTAATTTCCCGGGCGATCGCGATGGCTGGACCGTCGGCCTGTCGTCCACCTGGAACGTCTTCGACGGCCGCGCCACCACCGGCCGCGTCGTCCAGGCCCGCTCGTTCCTCGAGCAGGCGAAACTCGCGCTCGCCGAGACCCAGCTGGCCGTCGATGTCGACGTCCGCCGCGCCATCTCGAACTTCCAGCAGGCCACCGAGCTCGCCGAGGCCTCGAAGAAGGTGGTCGAGCAGGCCGAGGAGGCCGTCCGCCTGGCTAACGCCCGCTACAATGCCGGCACCGCCACGCAGCTGGATGTGCTGACTTCGCAGGTCGACCTCACCACGGCCCGCCTCAACCAAGTCCAGGCCTACTACACCTACAACGTCGCCGTCGCCACCACCCGCAAGGCCATGGGCCTCCCGGACCAGATGCGCCCGGTCGGCGAGGTGAAGTATCCCTCGAACTAAGGCCCGCAGACCGGGTAGGTTGCGCGCTTGCGCGCCACCTCCCATGCGAAGGCCGCCGCCGGGCGGCCTTTTTCATTCGCACCGCGCCCGTCACTCCTGCCAATCTTCGTGGTCTTAACCGCATCGCATGAAGTTCGTCCGCCCGCTGCTTATCATTCTCGGTGTCCTCGCCTTGGTGTGCGGGATTGCGGCCGGGCTGGCGCTGACGCCCTCGATTCAGCGCTGGGCCGTCCTGCGCGCCACCGCCGGCACGCCGGGACTCCAGCTCACGGTGACGGAATTCTCGGCCGGACTCTCCCATCTCAGCGTGCGCGGCGTGGCCATGCAACGGACCGGCCTGAATGTGACCCTCGACCGGCTCGAGGCCGATTACTCGCTGATCGAGGTGCTGGCCAGCCGCCGGCTGCACCTCCGCCAGCTCACGGCCGACGGGCTCGTCGTTGACGCCAGCCGGCTCTCGCCGGTCCGGGCCCAGGCCGCGGCCGCCGGCGCCCCCGCCGTCGCGCCGGGACTGCTGGCGCAGCTGCAATTGCCCGTCGAACTCGTGCTGGACGATGTCCGCCTCGCGGGCCGCGCGCTGCTGCCGGGCGTTCCGGGCCAGACCGCGGTCGCCGCGGATTTCAAGGTCACCGGCAGCGGCTTCGCGCCGGGACAGGAGGGGGCGCTGCTCCTCACGGCCACGCTCAAAAATCCCGTCGCCGACGCCCGGGTCGCCGCACTGAACGCGCAGGTCAACCTGCGCGCGACCCAGACCACGGCCCGCACCTTCAGCCGCGTGGCGCTCACCGCCGTCGTGGATGCCGAGGGACGCGGCCTGCCGGAACAGAGCCAGTTGAAGATTTCCGCCGCGCTCGGGCATGATGCGACGGGCGAAAATTATGCCGTCAGCATCGATACCCAGCTGCGCGGCCAGGCGGAGAACATGCTGACCGTGCACGCCGCGCTCCCGGCGGGGCAGAAGGAATACTCGGGCCAGTGGACGCTCCGCGCGCGCCACGCCCAGCTCGAGCCGTTCTTCCTCGGCGGCGCGCTGCCGGATTTCGATGCGCATGGCGAAGGCCGTTTCTCCTTTGCGCCGGCTACGGCGGCCCTGGGCCTGCAGGGCCGGCTCGAGGCGGGCGTGAGCCGCCTGGAAGTGCTGGAACCGGCCTGGCGCGCCATCGGGGCGGTCCGCCTGCAGGCGCAGTTCGATGTCGCGGCGGCCGCTGGCGTGGCCCGGCTCAACCAACTCGGCCTTTCCCTCGCGGGCGCGGCGCCCGTGCTGGAACTGACGGCGACGGGCGCGGCGGAATTCAATTGGGCGAACCGCCGGCTGCAAGTCGGCGGTGCCTCGGCGGGCGAGGTCGTGCATCTCAAGCTGCTCGGCCTGCCGCTCGCGTGGGTGCGGCCGTTCGTGGGGGCGGCGGACATTTCCGGGGGCATGATCACCGGTGAATTCGCCGTGCTGGCCGAGAAGGACCGCCTGGTCGCCCGCGCCGTGGCACCGCTGCGGATTGATTCGCTCAGCGTGGTGCAGCGCGGGCAGCTGCTCGTGGCCAAAGCCGCGCTCTCCCTCAACGCCGAGGCCGTCCTGACCGAGAAGGAGGTCTCGGCGCGCGTGACCGACTTCACCGTGAAGACGCCCGCGGGCGATTCGCTCGCGGCCCAGGCGGCGGTGACGATGCCCCTGGCCGCCGGCCCGCCCATCACGGTCACGGCCAGCTACCGCGCGGACCTGCCGACGCTGCTGACCCCCTGGCTGCCGCTCGGCCGCATCAAGGCCGTCGGCGAGGCCGATTTCACCTTCAGCGCCGCCAAGGTCGCATTGCGCCGGCTGAGCATGAACGTGACCGACGCCGCCGGCCTGGCACTGTTCAAGGCCGCGGCCCTGCGCCCGTTCGCCCTCGATCTCGCCGCCCGCCGCGCCGTGACCGACGGCAAGGGTGCGGTCGACCTGCTGAGCATCGCCGTGGGGCGCGTCCCGCTCGACCGCCTGCCGTTGAACCAGCTTGGCGCGAAACTCGGCGGGGTGGTGGAGCAGGGCGAATTCGTCCTCTCCGCCGAGGGCGATCGCCTGACCTTGCGCGCCGCCGCCCCCGTGAAACTGGCCGATGTCTCACTCGCGCAGGACGGCCGGCCGGCGCTGACCGGTCTCGCGGTCGAGTTGCAGCCTTCGTTTGAGTTGATGAACCGCGCGTCGGCTAAGGCGCAAACCGGCGACGTAACCCTGCGCACCGCGGACGGTGCGACCCTGCTCACTTTCAAGGGCGAGGCGACGCGCACGCCCGAGGCCGGGCTGCGTGGCTCGCTCACCTTCAATCTCGAGGTGCCCGCCCTTTCCTCACAGCCGCTCTTTGCCGGGGCGGAGGCCGTCTCGGCGGGCCGCGCCAGCGGGGAGATCCGGGCCGCCCTCGCCGCCACCGGCAGCCAGCTGGAGGCGCGGATGACCCTCAACGGCCTCGTCGCCCGGGACGACGGGCAGACCCTGCCCGTCGCCAACCTGAGTTTCCGCGCCGTGGCGGCGGACAACGGCCGGATCGCCGTGCAGGCGCCGCTGCTGCTCGACCGCGCCGGCCAGCGCTCGGACCTGAACTTCGCCCTCGAGCTCACGCCCGCCGGGCGCAACTTCGCCGTCGACGGCAAGCTGACCGGCGAACACATCGAGCTGGCCGACGCGCTCTCCGTGCTGGGCGTGTTCATGGCCTCGGCCGCCTCCGTTGATGCCCGGCCCGCCGCCGTGGCGGTAGAGAGCGAGATCATCGCCGACACGGCGCCGGCCTGGGCGCGCTTCAACGGCCAGTTCGTCCTCGACGTGAAGTCCGTCACGCGCGGCGCCGACTGGGCCATGACGGGCCTGACTGGGTTGGTGACGATCGATCCGGCGAAGCTCGCACTGCAGAAGCTGGCCGCGACCTTCAGCGAGAAGAGCCAGTTCGCCGCCAAGGGTGAAGTGCAGTTTACCGGCGGCGCGCAGCCCTATGCGCTCGGCGGTGATTTCTCCCTGACCGACTTCGATGCGGGCAAATTCTTCAAGGCCCTCGAGCCGGCCAAGCCGGCGACCGTCGAGGGAATCTTCAGCGCGACAGGGAAGTTCACCGGCGAGGGCGAGACGCTGCCGCGCACCCTTGCGCGCGCGCGCGGCTCGTTCGAGCTGACGAGCCGGGCGGGCATCTTCCGCGGACTGCAGCGCACGACCAGCAAGTTCTCCATGACCTCCAAGGCCGTCGAACTCGGCGCCTCGGTGCTCGGCTCCATCCTGGGCTCGGCCAAGGCGACCAAGGCCGCGGAGAAAGTCGCTGGCGCCGCCTACTTTGTGGATCAGCTGGCGCAGGCCCTGGGCGAATTGAACTATGATCAGCTGAACGTCCGGCTGGTGCGCGCCGCGACGCTCAACATGACGCTGGAGGATTTCAGCCTTGTGTCGCCCGACATCCGCCTGCTCGGCAAGGGCACGGTGACCTATGTCGCCGACAAGCCGCTGCTCGAGCAACCGCTCAGCGTGTCCCTCACGCTGGCCGGCCGCGGCAAGCTCGAGCAGTTGCTCGGCAAGCTCCGCCTGACCGACGGCTCGCGCGATGAGCTTGGCTACGCCAGGACGATCCAGCCGGTGACGGTCGGCGGCTCGCTTGCCAAGCCGGACCCGTCGGCCTACTTCACGCGGCTCGCGACCTCCAAGCTCAGCGACCTGTTTGCGCCCGAGAATTGACGGACGAACTCGCCGCGCCCGGCATGAATATTTTTCCCCGCTTTCCCGCCTGGCTTGGCCTCGGCTCCGTCGCGTTGGCGGCGCTTCTGCTGCTGTGCGGCGCCGGCCAGCCGCCGTCCCGGATGCAATACCGGACCTTTTTGCGGGGCAACCTGCAGGCCCGCGGCCCGATCCAGCCCAACGGGGAGGCGCGCTTTGTCTCCCTCGTGATCGGCCAGCCCCAGAAACCGCTGGATGCCACGATGCCGTTCTTTGTCCGGCTC
The DNA here is from genome assembly GCA_029945445.1 of Lacunisphaera sp. GTDB lineage: Bacteria > Verrucomicrobiota > Verrucomicrobiia > Opitutales > Opitutaceae > Lacunisphaera. The sequence continues at coordinate 40,885 of JAQSCO010000015.1, forward strand.
GGCAGCGGGAAGGTGCTTGAATTCGCCGACTTCACCGTCGACCGGATCGCCGGCCTGGCGGGTCCGAGCAAACTGGTCCTGGAGAAATCAGACTGGGGCCGGGGGACAGTGGTGGAATACAGCCTGGAAGGCATGGTCTTTGTTTTCCGGGCGGAGCAATGCGTGATGTTCCGGGCCAGTGTGATCCAGCTGCCCAACCGGACCTACGCCCCGGAGATCGGCAGCGCGCAGTCCCTGGCCTTCTACAAGCTGCCCCTGACCCAGGCGCAGTTGGAGCTGATCTTTGGCCCGCCGGACGAGATCCGGGACAAGTCCAGCCTGTGAGCCGCCGGAGTTTCTTGCCGCCATTCCACCAACCGGCAGGCTGATCCGCGATGAACACCCGGATTTTTGGCCGGACCGGCCGCGCGGTCAGCGAGGTCGGCCTCGGCACCTGGCAGCTTGGCGGCGGGTGGGGCGACGTGACCGACGAGGCGGCGTTGGCCACGCTGCGCGCGGCCTACGACGCGGGCACGACCTTCTTCGACACGGCCGACGTCTACGGTGACGGCCGCAGCGAGACGCTCATCGGGAAATTTCTAAAGGACGCGAAAGTCCGGGACCGCATCTTCGTCGCGACCAAACTTGGCCGACGCGGCGATCCGGACTGGCCGCCGAACTACACGCGCGAGCTCATTCGCCGGCACACCGAGGATTCCCTCCGCCGGCTCGGCCTCGACGCGCTCGACCTGACGCAGTTTCACTGCGTGCCGCCGGAGACCTTGATGCGCGGCGAGCTGTTCGGCTGGCTCGCCGAGTTGCAGCGCGAGGGCAAGATCAAGGCCTACGGCGCGAGCGTCGAGGCGATGGACGAGGCGCGGTGGTGCTGCACGCAGCCCGGCTGCGCGGCGCTCCAGATCATTTTCAACATTTTCCGCCAAAAGCCGATCCACGCGCTGTTCGACGCCGCGCGCCGCAATGGCGTGGCGCTCATCGTCCGTCTGCCGCTGGCGAGCGGCCTGCTCGGCGGCAAGATGACGGCCGCGACCAAGTTTCCGGCCAACGACCACCGCAACTTCAACCGCGACGGCCAGCAGTTCAATGTCGGCGAGACCTTCGCGGGCCTGCCGTTTGCGCAGGGCGTGGCGCTGGCCGACGGGCTGAAGCCGCTCGTGCCCGCGGGCATGAGCATGGCCGAGATGTCCCTGCGCTGGTGCCTCGATTTCGACGCCGTCAGCACGATCATCCCCGGCGCGCGGAATGCCGCGCAGGCCCAGGCCAATGCGCGGGCGTCGGTGCTGGCGCCGCTCGGCGCCGAGCGGCACGGGAAGCTCGCGTCGTTCTACGAGCGCGAGGTCGCCGCGCACATTCGCGGGCCGTATTGAAGTCGGAAGGGTAGGGCGAATCCTCCGGATGAGCCGCGGCTCGTCGGGGACGACTCGCCCTACCGACCCAGCCAATCCACGCGCCGCTTCCGCCAAGAAACGCGGCAGATGCAGCCTTTACCGGGTGGCCCGGACTGTTAGTTTGCGGTCCTAGCTTTCGCCGGCGCGGCCACCCGACCGGGCCGGGTTCAACCCAGGAGACCCATTTATGAACGGCAACCGTCCGGGAGACATCAGGAACTTCGCGATCGTGGGCCACGCGGCCGCGGGCAAGACCATGCTGGCCGAGGCCATGCTCATGTGCAGCGGCACCATCCACCGCATGGGCGCCATCGCCCCGGGCACCACGGTGTCCGATTACCACGTGGGCGAGCAGCAGAGGCACATCTCGATCCACGGCACGCCGCTCAACTGCGAATGGCAGGGGCGGCGTTTCAATTTCATCGACACGCCGGGCTACCTCGACTTCAGCAGCGAGGCGATCAACGCCCTCAACGTCGCCGACTTCGCCCTCGTGGTGATCAACGCCAGCCACGGCATCGGCGCGGGCACGGAGTTGATGTGGGAATACGCCACCAACTACGGCATCCCGAAGATCATCGTCGTGACCGGCCTCGACAAGGAGAAGGTCGACTTCGACGGCCTGCTCGCCGATGTCCGCAGCCGCTTCGGCGCGGCGGTGTTTCCGCTGCAGGTGCCGATGGATCCCGGCCCGGGCTTCCACCAGGTGCTCGACGTGCTCCGGAGCGAGGTGGTCAGCTACGCGGCCGACCGCTCCGGCAAATACAAGGAGGAGCTGGCGCAGGACAGCTGGAAGGAGAAGGTCCACGTGCTGCACCAGGGACTCGTTGAGCACATCGCCGAGAGCGACAACGCACTGCTCGAGAAATTCTTCGCGGAGGGCGGTCTGCCCGAGGACGTCATGCGCACCGGCATCCACCCCGCCGTGCAGCAGCAGGTGTTCGTGCCGCTGCTCTGCGCCGCCGGCGAGACCAATGTCGGCGTCGCGCGGCTCATGGACTTCATCGCCAAATACGGCTCGTCCCCCGACGACCGGCAGACGGTCGGCGCCACTGCGGCCGACACCGGCGAGGCGTGCCTGGTCCGCCTCGCCGGCGCCGAGCCCGTGGCCTACGTGTTCAAGACGCTCACCGACCCGCAGAGCGGCGACCTGTCCTTCTTCCGGGTCTACTCCGGCGCGATCCGCCCGGGCATGGAGCTCTACAACAGCGAGCGCCGGATCGTCGAGCGCTGCGGCCAGCTCTACCGGCTCAACGGCAAGCTGCGCACGCAGGTCGAGGTGCTGACCGCCGGCGACATCGGTGCGGCCGTAAAGCTCAAGGACACACACACGGGCAACACGCTCTGCGACGCCCGGCACGCGATCGTGCTGCCGAAGGTCAATTACCCGACGCCCTACACGCAGGCGTCGCTCAAGCTCAACGCCCCCGGCGATGAGGAGAAGCTGGCCGCCGGCATCGCGGCGCTGCACGAGGAGGACCCGGCGTTCACCTACCACACCGATCCGGAGATCCACCAGTTCCTCATCGCCGCGCAGGGCGAACTGCACCTCGAGGTGCTCTTCGAGCGGCTGAAGCGCCGCTACAAGGTCGATGTCTCGCTTGAGCAGCCGAAGATCCGCTACCGCGAGACGATCCGCGCCCGGGGCGAGGCGCGTTACCGCCACAAGAAGCAGACCGGCGGCGCCGGCCAGTTCGCCGAGGTGTGGCTGCGCGTCGAGGCGGGCCCGCGGGACAGCGGGCTCAGCTTCACCCAGACGCTCGCCGGCCAGGACGTCGACCGCATCTTCGTGCCCTCGGTCGAGAAGGGCGTGAAGACGCTCAGCCAGGAGGGCATCCACGCGGGCTTCCGCGTGACCGACGTGAAGATCGAGTTCTACGGCGGCAAGATGCACCCGGTCGACTCGAAGGACATCGCCTTCCAGATCGCGGGCTACTTTGCCTTCCGCGAGGCGTTCCAAGGCGCCCGGCCGTGCCTGCTCGAGCCGATCCATGAATTGGAGATCAAGGTGCCGGAGGAGTTCGTCGGCCGCGTGGTCGGCGACTTGTCCAGCCGGCGCGGCAAGATTCTCGGCATGGACGTCAACGGCCGCCTGCAGGTCGTCCGCGCCCACGTGCCGGCCGCGCAGCTCTACCGCTACGGCTCGGCGCTGCGCTCGCTGACCGGCGCGCGCGGCCTGCACAGCGAGAAGTTCAGCCACTACGAGGAGCTCGCGCCCGACCAGGAGAAGAAGCTCGTGGCCGATTATCAGGCCGCCCGCGCCGCCGGCACCGCCGGGCACAACCATACGCACTGAGCGTCAACCGCCCCGCAGCCAGGCCGGCACGCCATGGGAATAGAAGGGAGAAAGGCCGTTTATGCTGACCATAAAAAACACACTGCTGACCAGATTGAATCCCAAGGTCGCCGCCGTCCACGGCCAGACTTTCCAGCCAGTGGGTCGGATGCGCATGGTGGCCGCCACGGCCAATCCTTGGAGCAGAAAGAAAACTGTCTGATAGCCCTCCACGCGACCGAGCGCGATGCCGAACACGTATTCGTGCGCCACGGCTGAGAGCACGAATGTCGCCGCGATGGCCCGAACCGGGGAGCGGAGGCCACCGTTCCGCTTGAACACGTCCTCATAGAGAAACTGCTGGGTGGGTTGATTCCAGCGGCGCCAGAATTCCGCGGGGGTTTTTGCCAGCAAATCAGCGGCGTTCACAAAGTCGAATCCCGTCCCGCCGCGCAACCGAATGAGCACGGCCGGCAAGCCGAGACTGACCACGCCAAACAGGCCAAATCCCATGGTCAGGGCGCCGTGTTCGACCAGCCAGGGGATGCCGGTCCAATTGAATACCGTCAGCCAGTGATAAAGCGCCACGAGGGCCGCCGCCTGCCCAATTCTTACGGCCAAGAGCAGGAGGTCCTGCCGCCGCGTCGGTCGCGGTATGGACGCCTGCTTCCGTTCAACCATCGCAAATATTCTGAAGATAAACAAAAGGAATTCCCGCCCCTTCGGTCGGAATCCCTGTTCTACCCCGACGTGCAGGTCGTAGAGCTTCGCCAGCTGAAGCAGCGCGATTGCCCCCACACTAAACCGGAGCATGCGCTCCCCGGCGGGAAGCAGTAACGGGAAAAGCAGGAGGAGCAGACCGAGCCCGATCAGAACCACCCCGCGTTTCCTCCGCTCGAACGCCAGTGCCGGGTAGAATAAAAGCGCCGTCAGATATCCACCGGCAAGTGACAGGGCGAGCCAAGTCAGCGTCATGGGCGAACCGGCTCGCCAATTTTTTCGCTCTGCACGAAATACATGTCGATGTCGCCCTTGCCCTTGGCGGCGAGTTTGCCGCGGTATTCGCAGACGAAGTGGGCCCGCACCAGCTCGTAGGTGTAGGCCGAGATGTTCACGCGGTTGACCTCGGAGGCGCTTTCCAGCCGGCTCGCGATGTTCACGGTGTCACCCCACACGTCGTAGGCATACTTGTTCTTCCCGACGACGCCCGCCACCACGGCGCCGGAATGCACGCCGACGCGCAGGCCCCATTTCATCGCCGCGGTCTGGTTGCGGGTCTCGATGAAGCGGGTCAGCGCCAGGGCGGCACGCACGCAGCGGACCGCATGGTCGGCGGCGCTCAGCGGCAAGCCGGCGGCGGCCATGTAGGCATCGCCGATCGTCTTGATTTTCTCCAGACCGTGTTGGGTGGTCAGGTCGTCAAAGCCGCGGAAGATTTCGTCCAGTTCCTGCACGAGGCGTTTCGGCGGGATGGTCGACACGGCCTGGGTGAAACCGACAAAGTCGGTGAACAGAATGGACGCATCCTCATGGCGGCGGGGCTCGGTTTCGCCCCGGGCCTTGAGTTCGTCGATGATGGCCCGCGGCAGGATGTTGCCGAGCATGGCGTCGGATTTTTCCTGGGCCAGCACCAGCTCGCTCGTGCGCTCCTGCACCTTGGCTTCCAAGCCGCGGTTGTGCGCCTCGACCAGCTCGCGATTCTCCCGCTCGTGCTCGCCTTGCCGCCGCGCCTCCGCGAGCTGCCGGTCGGCAACTTCCGTCTGCAGCCGCCGCAGGCGAAAGCCCAAGCCCATCGACAAAACAATGCCCGTGATGCTGCTGCCGACCTGGCCGGCGTGCAGCGTGAAGTCGGTGCCCGGTATCAGGCCGAGCATCGCCCCCCCAGCGATCACACTGCCGGTAGCCGAAGCCAAACATGCCGCGAGAAAGTAGCGGGCCAAGGGGTGACGGCGCTGCATCGCTAGGACCATCACAGCCACCCATACACCAATCTCCGCCACCCCCCAGGCGCCCATCAGGGCTTCTAATTGATACGCCGCCTTGGCGGGCGCCATGAAGATCACCGGCACCAACGGGACATTGGCGAGGGCGATCCATTTGAGCACCGTGTCGCTGCGGGGAAAATGCTTCGCCGTGTCCAGATAGTGCCGGATGAACTGGCCGCCGGCCCAGCCCGACAGGCAGATCCAAATCCACAAGGAGGTAAATTCCCAGGCCGGCCGGTTCGACCACAGAAACTCCGAGGTTAGTCCGACTAGGTCGCTCCAAAACAGCAGGCCACCGCACTCCGAAATCACATAATACAGGTAGCTGGGCTCTCGAATGGCAAAAAACAGCCCGAGGTTATAGACCACCAGCACGAGGATGATCCCGAGATAAACACCCTGAAAAAGCCGTTCGCGCCTTTCTCCGGTCAGCACCTGTTCGGTGTCCCACAAATAAAACCGCAGCCGGGTAATTGGCATGAACCTCTGTGCGCTCGCCAATCGCGCGAAGACCGTGATCCGGGACTGGGGCGTCAACTCAACCGCGACGAATCCCGCGTGGGCAAACAGAGGCGTCATGCTGATGTGCGTGGAACGGGCGCTCATGGGCACGAGGGTGCCAGCCAGCTGGCGATCCACGACCTGACCATCCCGGACGAAATAATACTCCACCCTTTCCCATGGGCTGGAATCGAGGAGAATCTGTCGCGACACCGTCACCACCGGCAGATCGAATCGCGCCCAAAGGTTAATCGGGTCCAGGGTCAGCGGAAAGGGCGTTGCGCTCTGCGCTATCCAGCCCTCGTTGGCCGCCATGGCCTGGGTGATCGTCGCGTCAGCCGCCAGGTCGCGACGATACTCGACTTCATTTTTCAGAATGAGAAACTGCCCTTCACCCCGCTGGAAGAACGCCGCCTGCACGGCGAGAGGCAGCGCCAACAGCACGAGGCAAAAATACCGTCGGCTGAGTCGCCCGGAGCTCGGCACAATAAACATCATGACCGCTGAAACGGGGGAGGATGCCTCATGAGGACGGCAGCGTGGGTCGAAAATCCGGTGACGCAATCCTACAAGCGTCAGATAGTAATCTGGGCGTTGGGTAGGCGGCCCGCTCGCGGGCGCACCTTTGCGCGAGCAAGCTCGCTGCCCACCAAAGGCCAAGACGGCTTGTGGTCGGGGGGGTGATGTGCCAGATTGCGGCTGATGATCACCGCCGTGCATTTCCGGAACTTCAAGGCCCTGCGCTCGGCGGCGGTGAAGTTGGAGCCGTTCAACCTGCTCATCGGGCCGAGCGGCAGCGGCAAGACGAGCCTGATCCAAGCGTTGCTGCGGCTGCGCACGCTTTCCGGCCTGCCCTCCTTCGCCAAGGCTTCGGAGGGCGCGCCGGTCATTGGCGCCGGCCCGCAGATCGAGTTTCATTTCGGCGCGCCGTTCCCGGGTGTCCGCGTGACGCTCGGCTGCAACTCTGACCAGCTCGTGTGCAACCTGCTCGTCGTCGACCATCCGCCGGGGATCGCCGGCGAAGGGCAGTGGGCAGAGTTGCGCACGCAGTTGCAGGGCATCCGCGTATTTTTATTCGACCATTACGCGATGGCCGTTCCAGCGAAGCGCAGCGAGGGCGCGGAGCTGGCCTCGAATGCCGCCAACCTTGCCGCGGTGCTGGCCATGCGCCAGACGCAGGCGCCGGAGGCGATGAAGCACCTCGAGAAGGATTTCTGCCGCATCCTGCCGGAGTTCGGGGCGCTGGATTTTCGCGACGCCGGCGACGGCCGCGTCGAGCTGCTCGCCAAGCTCGCCGACGGCCGCGAGATCATTCCGGCGGAGAACCTCTCGCAGGGCACGCTCTACCTGCTCGCCATCCTCTGCCTCGCGCACGACCCGCAGCCGCCGTCCCTTATCTGCCTCGAGGAGGCCGATCGCGGCGTGCATCCGCGCCTGCTGCGCGAGGTGCGCGACGCCTGCTACCGCCTCAGCCATCCGCTGGCAGGCTCGCGCGCGCCGGTGCAGGTGATTGCCACGACGCATTCGCCCTACCTACTGGACCTGTTCCGGGATCATCCCGAGGAGATCGTCCTCGCGAACAAGCACGGCAACGCGGCCACCTTCGAGCGATTGTCGGAGCGGCCCGACCTGCTGGAACTCATGAAGGAGACCAACCTCGGCGACCTCTGGTATAGCGGCATCATCGGCGGCGTGCCGGGCGAGACATGAAGCTCGCCCTGCTCAGCGAATCGCCGGCGGATGAGGCGGCGCTGCGCGTGCTCGTGGAATACGTGCTCGGCGGGCCGTTCACGCAGGTCGCGCCGGCCCTGCGGGCGCGCGGCTGGCCGTCGGTCGAGCAGGTGCTGCCGCCGATTCTCCGCCACCTGCATTTCAACACCGACGCCGACGGCCTCGTGGTCGTGTGCGATTCCGACGACTCGGTCGTGCACACCGCGGAGCACGAGGCGCCAGGCTACTATCATCCGGGCTGCCGGATCTGTCGCCTGCGCGGAGTTTTCCGGCGCACGATCAAGAACCTGCCCCCGGCGCACGGCCGCGACCGCGTGCTGCGGGCCGTCGGCGTGTGCGTGCCGGCCATCGAGGCGTGGTATCTGTGCGGCCGCGATACGTCCGTGACGGAGGCGGCATGGGTGCACGGGCAGGCGGCGGGCCGGCCGCCTTACTCGCGGCGCGAGCTCAAGTGGCGGGTCTACGGCACGGAGCGGCCGACGCTCCCGCACGAGCTGAAGCGCGCGGTGCAGGAGGTCTCGCGCCACCACGGTGACCTCCGCCGGCTGGAGAATGATTTTCCGCAGGGTTTCGGCTCGCTCGCGCGGGATTTGCGGAGCTGGAAAACAGGGTAGGGGCCGTTGCCCTCAACGGTCCTGCGAGGGCGCTTGGGGGGCAAGCGCCCCTACCGACTAACCTGCGGCCCAACACGGTGCTTGCCCGCGCCGGCAAGTCGCGCACAGTTTTCCCGTCTACCCCGCATGAATTCCCCCCGAGTCTCGCTCGCTGCGTTGATGGGCGCGCAAGCCCAGGTCACTTTCAATGACAACGCGGCCAAACTCATGCTCATCGCGCTCGCGCAGTTTCCGGGCGTGCTGGGGAACACGGACGTGGACCTGGTGCGCACCATCCTCGCGGGCCTGCTGATCGCGCCCTTCCTGGCCTTTTCGCCGGTGGCGGGCTGGATCAACGACCGCTTCGCGAAAAGCCGCGTGCTCAATTTCGCCCTTGGCCTGCAATTCGGCGCGATGCTGCTGCTCTTGGTGGCGCTGTGGGCCAAATCGCTCTGGGGTGCCGTCGGCTGCTTCGTCCTGCTGGCGCTGCAGGCCACCGTCTTCGCCCCGGCCAAGCGCAGCATCCTGCGCGAACTCGTCGGACCGGAGGAGCTGTCCCGCAACGTCGGCTACATGGAAATGCTGTCGGTGGGCATGATTCTCGTGGGCGGGTTCGCCGGTGCGCAGATGTTCGACCATTGGGCGAAGCCCGCCGCCGACCCGTGGCACGGCGCGCTGGTCACCACGCTGGTGCTGACGGTGCTGTCGGCGGCTTCCTGGGCAGTGCTCCAGCTCGTGCACCGGACCAAGGCCCAGTCGCCCGAGCCGTTCCGCGCGGCGCTGCTGTGGCGGCACGGCGCGCAGCTGGCCGAGCTCTGGCGGGACCGGCCGCTGCTGCGCGCCACCTATGGCATCATGTTTTTCTACGGCATCGGCGCCTACCTTTACCTGCTGTTCATCCAGATGGGCGCGGACCTGCATGACGGCGGCGTGGGCTCCGGCACCGCGACGAGTTACCTGCTGCTCTTCGTCGGGGCGGGCACCGTCGTCGGCAATCTCGCGGCGGGCGCCTTCTCGCGGCGTGGCATCGAGCTCGGGCTGGCCCCGCTGGGCGGCATCCTGCTGCTGATTTCCTTCATCGCGCTGGGCAGCATCGGGCACGTGAGCCCGGCGTTCTACGCGTGGCTGGTTGTCGGGGGTTTTGCGAGCGGGCTCTTCCTCGTGCCGCTTTACGCCTATATTCAGGAGAATGCGGGCGGCCACCGGCGCGGCCGCGTGCTCGCGGCGGTCGGGCTGCTCGACAGCACCGCCGCCCTGTCGGCGAACGGTCTTTTCCTCCTCCTCGCCGGCGGCCAGCTGCTGGACTGGGATCCCGCGGCGCAGCTCTACGTGCTCGCGGGCGTGACGTTCCTGATGATCCTTTTCAGCTTAAGGCATCTGCCGCACCAGACCGTGTGCGCGGTGATGCGGCTGATCGGCCCGCTGTTCTACCGGGTGAAGGCGCTCGACACCGCCAACGTGCCGGCGGGCGGCGCGCTTGTCATCTGCAACCACCTTTCCTACGTCGACGCCGTCGTGCTGCAGATCGCCTCGCCGCGGCCGCTGCGCTTCCTGGCCTTCGCGGGCTTCGTGAAGAGCCCGGTCATGCGGTTCATCTTGCGCGCCTCGGGCGTCATTCCTGTCTCGCCGAACAAGCCGACCAAGGGCATCCGCCTCGCCGCCGAGGCCATCGCGAAGGGCGAGCTCGTCTGCGTCTTCCCCGAGGGCGCCATCTCGCGCACCGGCCAGCTGATGGAACTGCGGCGCGGCTTCGGCCTCATCGCCGACCTGGCCAAGGCGCCCGTCGTGCCGGCGTTCATCGACGGCCTCTGGGGCTCGATCTATTCCTTCGCGGGCAACCGCTACCTGTGGAAGTCGCCGCGCCTGATGCCGACCGCGGTCTGCGTCATCTTCGGCCCGGTCATCCCCCCGGGCGAGGCGGACCGCGACCGCGCGCGCAAGGCGCTGCTTGACCTCGGCGAACAGGCCTTCCACGAGCGTCCGATCCTCCAGCGCCATATCGCGCGCGAGGTCGTCCGCTCGCTCGCGAAACGCCCGCGGCACATCGAGCTGGTCGACCGCACGGCCGCCCGGCGCGACGTAACCGCCGCGCAGTTGCTCGCGGTGTCGTGCGCGCTCTCCCGGCATCTCCGGAAAACCGTGCCCGAGCAGCGCATCGGCATCGTGCTGCCACCGGGCGTCGGTGCGCACATCGCCAACCTCGCCGTCTCCTGCGCCGGCAAGACGCCGGTGAATCTCAACTTCACCGCCGGTCGCGCCGCCATCGAGACCTCGCTCCAACTCGGCGACATCAAGACCGTTATCACCGCCGACGCCATGCGGGCGAAGGTCCCGAATTTTCCGTTCCCGGAGAACACGCTCGATCTTACGAAGACCATCGAGGCGGCCGGCGGTAAGGCGGCCATCGTGCCTTGGTTGCTCGCGGCCTGGGTGCTGCCCAACCAGTGGATCCCGACCCTGCTCGGCCTCCCGCGCCGCGGCGACAACGACGAGGCGGCGCTGCTCTTTACCAGCGGCAGCTCGGGCGAGCCGAAGGGCGTCGTGCTCACGCACCGCAACATCCTCTCCAATTGTGCGCAGATCTCGTCGCTTTCCATCCTGCCCGACACCGCCGTGCTCATGGCGTGCCTGCCGGTGTTCCATTCCTTCGGCTTCACGGTCACGCTCTGGTATCCGATGCTCCGCGGCTGCCGGGTCGTGACCATCCCGAGCCCCCTCGACACCCGCAAGATCGTCGAGGCCATCCAGCAGGAGAAGGCGACCGTGATGCTCGGCGCGCCGACCTTCATCCGGCCGTTCCTCAAGAAGGCGACGAAGGAGGAACTCGCCTCGCTCAACCTCGTCGTGACCGGCGCCGAGAAGCTGCCGATGGACCTGTATGAGGCCTTCCTGGAAAAGTTCGGCATCGAGGTGCTGCAGGGCTACGGCCTGACGGAAACGACGCCCGCCTCGAACATCAACCAGCACAACCCGCCCGTCACGACCTCCACCGCCGAGGAGCAGCACGGCAAGCGCAAGGGCTCCGTCGGCCGCCTGATGCCCGGCATGAGCGCGCGCATCGTCGACCCCGACACGGGCGAGGATCTGCCGCTCACCTCGACGGGCATGCTCTGGCTGAAGGGTCCGAATGTTTTTCCCGGCTACCTGAAGGACGACGAGAAGACCGCCGCCGCGCTCAAGGAGCGGTGGTTTGTCACCGGCGACCTGGGCCGCATGGACGAGGACGGCTTCCTGTTCATCGAGGGGCGGCTCTCGCGCTTTTCCAAGATCGGCGGCGAGATGGTGCCGCACGGCACGGTCGAACTCGCCATCAACGAGGCGTTCGCGTGGGACCAGAGCGACGGGCCGAGCGCGGTCATCGTCGGCGTGCCCGACCCGACCAAGGGCGAGGCGCTCGTGCTGCTCACCACGCAGACGATCACGCCGGCGGAGATCCGCTCCAAGCTCCTTGAGGCCGGCCTGCCCAACCTCTGGGTGCCGAAGCTCGTCTGCAAGGTGGACAAGATCCCGATGCTCGGCACCGGCAAGACCGACCTGAAAGCCAGCCGCCTCATCGCGGTCGAGATGACGCAGGAAACAGCCGAGACGCCGTAGTTTATTATATTACAGGCGGCCGTCGCGCCCCTTGCAGTTTAATAGACTATAGACTACCAAGGCGTGTGGCTGTGCTAGGCGGCCCGTAAAAATTTCCACTCAGCTGGCAAGGTGCTGCCGAAGTTTCTGGGTTGAGCGTCGCGGCGGAGTGGCGCAGTAATGTCGGTTGTTCACATGCAGGCCTACACTTCCGCCACCCGTAAGCTCAAACGCCGCCTCGGCCAGGTCGTCGACGCCTCGCGCGCCGGGCGCTGGGCGGCCTCGTTCGACAGCAGCAAGATTTCCTTCCTGCCCGCCGCGGTCATCATACCCCGCCAGGAAGCAGACATTGGCGTGGTCCTTGAGCTGGCGAACCGGCACCGCGTGCCCGTGACGGTGCGCGGACGCGGCACGACGCTCATGGGCTCGGCCGCGCCGGTGAATGGCGGCTGGGTGATCGACATGCTGCGGCTGAACAAAATCTCCATCGACGCGGACGCCGGCATGGTGCACGCGCAGGCCGGAGCGACCACCGGGGACATCCAGCGCGCGGCCGCGGTCGAGGGCTGGTTCTATCCGCCGGATCCGTCGTCGAAAGAATATTGCACCATCGGCGGCAACATCGCTTGCAACGCCGGCGGCATGCACGGCGGCAAATACGGCGTGACGCGCGACTTCATCATCGCCCTGCGCGGCTTCCTCCCGACCGGCGGGTTCGTGGAGTGGGGCACGGCCACCAAGAAATTCGCCGCGGGCTTCAACCTGCGCGACCTGTGGATCGGCAGCGAGGGCATGCTCGGCATCGTCACCGGCGCCGTGCTCAAGCTCGTGCCGCAGCCCGCCGCGCGCTGGACATTGCTCACTTCATTCAACGACGAGGCCGCGGCGCTCACGGCGGCGAAGGTCCTCTTCCGCGCGCGCGTGCAGCCGGCGATCTGCGAATTCCTCGACCGCGAGAGCGTGCTCTGCGCCGAGCGGGCGACCGGCAAGACGGTTTTTCCCGGTCAGAGCGGGCGGCCGGTCATCCTGCTCGAACTCGCCGGTTCCAAGGGCGAGCTCAAGGAAGTGGAGCGCGAAGTGCTCGCCTGGGCGAAGCAGCATACTCTCGCCTTCAAGGTCGCGCGCAGCCGCGCCCAGGTGGAGGAACTGTGGGCCGTGCGCCGCAAGTGCTCCGGGGCGATGTTCGAGCTCGGCGACGCCAAGCTCAACGAGGACATCGTCGTGCCGATGCGGAACTACGAGAAGTTCGCGCGCTTCCTCGCGCAGCTGAAGCGCAGCTCAAAATTGCCGATCCCGACCTTCGGCCATCTCGCCGACGGCAACCTGCACGTGAACATCATGTATCACCGCGCGAATCGGGCCGAGACCAAGGCCGCCGAGCACGCGGTGCAGAAGCTGATGGAGACGGTCGTCTCGCTCGGCGGCGCGATTTCCGGCGAGCACGGCATCGGCCTGGCGAAAACGCCGTTCCTGCGCATCCAGCACCGGCCGGCCCAGGTGAAGGCGATGCAGGCCGTGAAGCACGCGCTCGACCCGCGCGGCATCTGCAATCCCGGGAAAATGTTCGGCGTCGTCCGGATCTGGAAATACCCGAAGCTGCAGATCAAGCTGCCGTGGGATCATAAGTGAGTTAAGAGTTGAGTGGCGGGAGTTGAGGGCGAGCCGCAAGCGGCGACTTGAGGCAGGTGGACCCTCTGAGCCCCCGACTCTGATCTCGCAAATAGCGCCGAAGGCGCGTTCACACCGCCTCGGCGGCCTTCGATACCAGGCGCCGGTTGCTGACGTTGTTGCCGTCGCTGTCGTGGAGGCCCCAGAAGATCGCGGACGAAATCATCGTGAGGATGCCCATCGTGATGAAGGCATGATGCAGCGCCGGGATCACCTCGCCGGGGTTGGTCTGGTCCAGCCCTCGCAGGAACCAGCCGGCCACGAGCGAGGCAAACGCCACGCCGAAGCTCAGCGCGAGCTGCTGGCCGGTGCTGGCGATGCTGCTGGCCTTGCTGGCGTCGGTGTCGGCCACGTCGGCGTAGGCAAGGGAATTCATGCTCGTGAACTGGAGCGACATGAAGAAACCCTGGCTGAGGCTCAGGGTCAGAATCGCCCACACGGGTGCCCCCGGCCCGATCAGGGAGAACAGGAGGACGACGACGCCGATGAAGAGGGTGTTCGCGATCAGGATGGTCCGGTGGCCGAACCGGGCCAGCAGGGGCTGGCTCGAGAGTTTCATCAACATGGCCGCCGCGGCGGTCGGCATTGTCAGCAGGCCGGCCTGCCAAGGCGCATAGCCCAGACCGAGCTGGTAGAGCAGCGGCAGCAGGAAGGGCATGCCACCGACGCCCAGCCGGGTGACGAATCCGCCGATGACCGACAGGCGGAACGTGCGCACGCGGAACAGCCAGAGCGCCATCACGGGTCTCTTCTGCCGGCGGGAATGCCAGCCATAGAGGGCCAGGAGACCGAGGGCGCCGGCGGTCATGAGGCTCATCGGCCCGGCGGCCAGGGTGTGTTCCCCGAAGACCTCCAGCACCCAGGACAGCAGGGCAATGCCGGCACCGAAAAGCAGGAACCCCGTCCGGTCGAGCGCGCCGGCATTCTCCTCGCGGTAGTCGGGCATGTAGCGCTGCACCATCCAGAAACCCGCGAGGGCGAGTGGCAGGTTGACAAAGAATATGACCCGCCAATGCAGCCAGTGCACGATTACGCCGCCCGCAAACGGGCCCAGCATCGGCCCGATGAGCGCGGGGATGATCACAAAGTTCATGGTGCGCAGCAGTTCCGACCGGGGGAAGGTGCGCACCACCGCGATACGGCCGACCGGCGTCATCATCGCCCCGCCGATGCCCTGCAGGACACGTGCGGCGACGAGCATGGGGACATTGACCGAGAGGCCGCAGAACAGGGAACCGAGGGCGAAGAGCAGGACGGCCTGCTGGAAGACCCGACGCGTGCCGAAACGGTCGGCCATCCAGCCGCTGATCGGGATGAAGACGGCCAGACTGAGGGTATAGCTCGTCAGCACCGCCTTCAGGGCCAGCGGGGCGACCTGCAGACTCCCGGCCATGACCGGCACCGCCGTATTGACGATGGTGGCATCCAGATTCTCCATGAATAGCGCCCCGGCGACCAGCCAGGGCAGATACCGGCGGACCTGGTCGGGGGTGGCGGGGGAAGCGGGAGGCATGGGTCAGGGATAGCCGGCCGGGGCGGGCTGGCAAGCGGGTCGGAAACTCATTAGCCAACGTCAAGCCGGCAGTCGGAAAGTTATCACTTTTCCTTGCGGCTTCGGGCTGTTTTTCCGTTGCACCACGGAATCGCGCTGCCTCTAGTTTGCCCCTCAGACTCAATGCATCTTAAGGCGCTAAAACTACACGGCTTCAAAAGCTTTGCCGACAACACCACCCTGAGTTTCGAGCCCGGCGTCACCGCCATCGTGGGGCCCAACGGCTGCGGCAAGAGCAACATCGCCGACGCCATCCGCTGGGTGCTGGGCGAGCAGAGCGCGAAGGCCCTCCGCGGCGGCAAGATGCAGGATGTCATCTTCGAGGGCGCGGACACGCGCAAGGCTGCCCAGTTCTCGGAGGTCGCGCTGCTGCTGACGGAGTGCGAGAAGCAGCTCGGCAGCGACTTCCACGAGATCGAGATCATGCGCCGCGTCGCCCGCGACGGGCAGGGCGAGTATTTCTTCAACGGCCAGCCGTGCCGCCTGAAGGACATCCACAAGCTTTTCATGGACACCGGCGTCGGCCGGACCAGCTACTCGATCATGGCGCAGGGCCAGATCGACCAGATCCTGTCGTCCAAGCCCGAGGAGCGCCGCGTGGTGTTCGAGGAGGCCGCCGGCATCACGAAATACAAGAGCCAGCGCCGCGAGGCGATGAACAAGCTTTCGCTCACCGAGCAGAACCTCGCCCGCGTGTCGGACGTCGTCACCGAGGTCGCCCGCCAGATCGGCTCGCTGAAGCGCCAGGCCGCGAAGGCCATGCGCTACAAGCGCCTCAGTTTCCGTCTGCGCCACCTCGCGCTGGCCCGCGACAATTACCAATTTCTCCAGCTCAGCGCGACGCTCGCCGACCTTGACGGCCGCGTGGCCGCCCTGCGTGACGCCGCCAGCACCCGCCGGGGCTCGCTCGAGGAGCGCACGCGCGCGCTCGACGAGAAGAAGGCCGCCCGCACCTCGCTCAACCAGCGCGTGCAGGACGCCCAGCAGGCCGTCTTCGACCTCCGCTCACAGAAGGAGCAGGCCGAGAACGCCGCGAACATGGCGCAGGTCAAGCGCACCGGCCTCACCGAGCGCATCGACGCCGGCAAGGACGACCTCAGCGAACTGGAAATGCAGCTCAAGGAGCTGGCCTCGCAGGTCGACACCGGCGCGCAGGACAAGCAGATGCAGCTTTCGCTCCTCGGCAGCTCCGACGCCGTCTTCCAGGACCGCAACCGCGAGCTGGCCGTCACCGAGGGTGAGCTGACCAAGGCCGAGCAGCAGCTCAGCCAGGAGAAGTTCCATTTGCTGCAGGTCGAGAGCGCCGTCGCGCGCCACCGCACCGAAAGCTCCAGCCTCGAGGTGGACGCCCGCACCAGCCAGAACAAGTTCGACCAGCTTTCCACCGAACTCGCCGAGCTCCGCGCCGCCGTCGAGAGCGCCACCGCCGCCCTCGCGACGGTCCGCACCCGCGTCGAGGAGGCCCGCGCCGACCAGAGCCGCACGACCAACGAGGCGCAGGCCGCCCAGGCCGCGCTGCAGGACGCGACGCAGAAATTCCGCGAGGCGCAGCGCAAGCTGCAGGACATCGACCGCAACCTCGCCCAGAAGACCGCCCGCCTGAAGCTGCTCCAGCAATTGCAGGAAAAGTGGGAAGGTTTCGGCGAAGGCGCCAAAGCGCTGCTCTCCGGCCGGCTGGCCTCGAGCATCGGTGAGCAGAAGTTCACGCCCATCACGCAGGGGCTCGAGCTGAAGCCGGAATACGCCAAGGCCCTCGAGGCGCTGCTCGGCGCGTCGGTCGAGGCCATCGCCGTGGCCGACGTCACCACCGCGCAGAAGATCCTCGCGCAACTCGAGACGGACAAACTCGGCAGCGTGTGCCTCCAGGTGCCCGGCCTGATTGCCGGCGCCAGCGCGGGCGAACTGCCGGCCGGCCTGCGTCCCGCGACCGAGGCGGTCGCCAATCTCGATGCCTCGCATCCGGCGGCCAGCGTGCTGTCCGCCTGCTACCTGGCGGACGACCTCGGCGCCTTCCTGGAGTATTGGAAGGCGAATCCCGCTTTCAGCTTCCTCATGGTCGCGACCCAGAAGGGCGAGCTCGTCGACCGGCGCGGCTTGATCTTCGGCGGCCATCACAAGAAGCCCGCCAACAGCATCGTCCAGCGCGAGGTCGACCTCCGCGAGACAGGCAAGGCCGTGGTGACCGAGTCCAAGGCCCACGACGAGCAGCGCGCGCTCATCGACCAGCTCAACGCCACGCTCCTGGCGGCCGAGCAGACCCTCGAGCAGAAGCGCAAGGACGTGCTTGCGACCTCGCAGGTCGCCGCGTCGATCCACACCGAGGAGAAGAACGCGCAGAAGGCCCACGATGACGCGACGAACCGCCTCGTCCGCATGGAGCACGAGCTGAACAACCTCAAGCGCGAGCACGACGAGGCGCGGTCCCGCCTGGCGAAGGCGCAGGCGCAGCTGACTGAGGCCGAGACCGGCGTGAACGCCCAGAAGCAGAAGATTTCCGCCACCGAACTGGCGATCACCGAGAAGCGCGGCGACCGCGACCAGAAGAAGGAAATCCTCGCGTCGGCCCGCCTCGAGCTCGCCGAGCGCCGCCAGAAGGTCGAGGTCCTCGACCGCGGCCTCGACGAGATGGGCCGCCGCCGCGGCCAGCTCGACGAGCTGCTCGTGCAGCGCCAGATCGAGCTCGAGACCTGGTCCGAGCAGGTGACGATTCTGGAGCAGGAGTCCGCCGGCCAGAAGGCCCGCGCCGGGGAGATCGTGACGACCCTCGCGGTTGCGCAGGAGAACGTGGAGAAAATCCGCGGCGAGCTGACGACCATCGAGCAGGAAATTTCCGCCGTCGAAAACGGCCTGACCTCCATCCGCGACGAGGCCGAGACCTCGCAGGAGGAATTGACCAAGCACGAGGTCAGGCTGGCCGAGACCCGCGCCCGGACGCAGTTCCTCACCGAGGAAGTGACCCGTGAGTTCGCGGTCGATATCGCCACGCTCGATTGGAAGAACCTGCTCTGGCACGCCGACGACGAGCCCGCGGGTCTGAAGGAACTGGATCTGGACGAGGAGGAAGAATCTGCAGGGGCGCCGCTGGACGGCGCCCGGGCGTCGTCCAGCGACGCCCCTACGGAGAAACGCCGCCGGAAGAAGAAGGAAAACAAGGGCGAGCCGACCGAGGCCGACCTGGCCGCGCTTGACGCGACCAACTGGGACGAGGTGAAGGCCGAGGTCGACGCGCTGCGCCAGCGCATCGGCGCGATGGGCACCGTGAACCTTGTCGCCATCGAGGAATACTCGGAGCTGAAGCAGCGCTACGAATTCCTGAAGACGCAGAGCGACGACCTCATCGGCGCGAAGGCGCAGCTGCTGAAGGCCATCGACGACATCAACCAGACGTCGCTGCAGCAGTTCCAGATCACCTTCGACCAGATCCGGAAGAATTTCGCCTACACGTTCAACATCCTGTTCGGCGGCGGCCGGGCCGAGATCGAGCTGGTGACGGCCGAGGACCCGCTGGAGAGCGGCATCGAGATCGTGGCGCAGCCCCCGGGCACGAAGCTCAAGGGCATCACGCTGCTCTCGGGCGGCCAGAAGACACTGACCGCGGTGGCGCTGCTGTTCGCGCTCTACATGGTGAAGCCGTCGCCGTTCTGCTTGCTTGACGAGCTGGACGCGCCGCTCGACGAGTCGAACATCCACCGCTTCACGAACCTGCTGAAGCAGTTCGTGAATGACTCGCAGTTCATCATCATCACCCACAACAAGACGACCATTGCGACCGCGGACGCCATCTACGGCGTGACGATGCAGGAGCGCGGCGTGTCGAAGATCCTCTCGATGAAGTTCGACCAGGCGAAGGGCGAGGCCGAGGTGCTGCCGACGACGATCGCGGACGCGGTGCGGGCGGCGGCACCGAGTGCGCCGGTGCAGAGTTGAGGGAGGGCGCGGACTCCGTCCGCGCCGCGGCGGCGAAGGGACTCACCGCCCTGACAATAGGGCAGCCCGCGGGGACGCGGGCCCCCCAGTGAATAGGAACACCGTTGTTTCCTGTTGGAAGCCCGATGTTCGTTCTCAATTCCTGCTGCGCAAATTCGAGGCGAAAAAAAGGCGCGACCCGTGGGGGATCGCGCCTTTCCTTTGCTTGCCGGCCCGCGGGGTAGGGCGGACCGGAAATGGCTAGTGGGCTTTCTTGGCGTGGCCGGCTTCGCCGCCGGCGCCGACGGGCTTGGCCTCGGCAATCATGTCCGCCGGGACGTTCGAGAGGGCGTCCTCCATCGTGGTGAGGCCGAACTTGACCTTGAGCATGGAGTCCTGGTGCATGGTTTTCATCCCGTTCTTCATGCAGACGCGCTTCAGGTCCGCGACCTCGACCTCCTTGTTGATGGCCTCGACGATCTCCTCGCAGTTGACCATCAGCTCGTGGATGCCGACGCGGCCCTTGTAGCCGTTGCCGCCGCAGATGTGGCAGCCGCCGACCGCGGCCTTGAAGATCTCGGGCGGCTCCTTGAGGTCGAGCGCCTTCATGATGATTTCCGCCTCGCGGCCGTCGGGGACATACTTGACCTTGCAGTTCTTGCAGACGCGGCGGAGGAGGCGCTGGGCGCACACGCACACGAGCGCCGCCGAGATGTTGAAGGGCTCGATGCCCATCTCACCCATGCGGGACACGGTGGAGGGCGCGTCGTTGGTGTGGAGGGTGGAGACGAGCAAGTGGCCGGTGAGCGCCGCTTCGCAGGCGATCTGGGCGGTTTCCTTGTCGCGGATTTCACCGACGAGGATGATGTCGGGGTCCATGCGGAGGTAGCAGCGGAGCGCGCGCTCGAAGGTGAGGCCGATCTGCTTGTTCATCTGCATCTGGTTGAGGCCGGGCAGGGTGTATTCGATCGGGTCCTCGGCGGTCTGGATGTTGACGTCGGGCGTGTTGATCTCCGCCAGCGCGGCGTAGAGGGTCATGGACTTGCCGGAGCCGGTCGGGCCGCAGTGCAGGATCATGCCGTAGGGCTGGCGGACGCACTCGCGGTATTTGGTGAGGTTCTCCTCGGAAAAGCCGAGTTGCGGGAGCGGCAGGGTGGACTTCGCCTTGTCGAGGATACGCATGACCACCTTCTCGCCGTGGTTCATCGGGCCGGTGGCGACGCGCAAGTCGATATCGATGTTTTTCTTCGTGAACTTCTTGAAGACGATACGGCCGTCCTGCGGCAAACGGCGCTCGGAGATGTCGAGGTTGCACATGATCTTCAGGCGGGCGACCATGGCGAAGCTGACCTGCTTGGGCAGGCGCATCTTTTCGAAGCACATGCCGTCCACGCGATAGCGGACCTGCAGGTCCTTTTCCATCGGCTCGATGTGGATGTCGGACGCGCCGGAAATGTAGGCGTCCTCGATGATGCGGTTGGTGAGCTGGATGATCGGGGCGGAGTCCTCGCTCTCGAGGTCGGCGGCCTTGACCTCGCCGGTGCCGCCGCCCTCGGTGTAGGCGCCGGAGATGAGATCCTTGACCTCGTCGATGTCGACCTCGGTGGCGGCCTCGCCGGTTTTCTTGCCGGCGGCTTCCTTGAAGAATTTCTTGAGGAGCTCGTCGAGCAGGCTGGCGGAGATGACCTTGACGTCATCAATCATCATCTCGGTGGCCTGCGAGAACGACTCGCGCTTGGCGTAGTCGAGCGGATTGGTCATCAGCACCGAGCAGGAGTTCGTGCCGGTCTTCTTATAGGGGAAGATGCACTCGCGGCGGATGATGGCGTCGCCGGTGATCTCGACGAGCTTTTCGTCGATCTCGACCTCGTCGGCCTTGGAGACGAGGGGCAGCTCGGTGAACTTGGAGATGAACTTGGCCGTGTCCTCGGGCGTGAGCTGGAACTTCGGGTCCAGCATGCGCTGGATGAGGGTGGAAGAGTATTCGGCCACCTCCTTCAGCATGCTGAGGTCCTTGGTGGTGAACGCGCCGCCGGTGCCGGCGGAGGGCTCCTTGTTGAGCACTTGGATCGCACCGATGATGATGTTGGCCTTGAGCGGGACGGTGAGCATCGAGGTGACCTCGAAGCCGACTTCCATTTTCTTGAGCGAGGCGGCATCGGGGCCCTTGCCGGTGAAGAAAAGCGGCTCGCCGGTCTGGATGACCTTGCCGACGTTGCCGGTGCCCGCGGGGAGCTTGAGGGTCAGGAGCTTTTTCTGCGTCTCGCGGAAGGTGACTTCCTTGCCCTTGTCGGCGCCCCACAGGGTGGGCGAGTAATACACCTGCTTGAAGGCGATCTCGCCGCCCTCGACGAGGTAGAGGGTCATCGACTGGGCCTGGAGCGACTCGACGACCTTGCTGGCCGTGAGCTCGATGACGGTGTTGACGTCCTCCTTGCTCGGCGCGGGCTTGGAGATGACCTTGATGAGCAGGGACCGGCGCAGTGTGCCCGTGAGATTGCTTACAGATGCCATGGGTAAGGGGAGGTGGGTTGGCGCGGAACTTTCGGCGCCGGTGCAGCGAAGAAAGTTAGATTGAAAAACGCGCTTGCTTGTAAGGGCAAATTTTCGCGTGGTCGAGGGAGAACTTGCAAATGATTGGCTGGCTCCAAGACGTCTGGGATAAACTCGCGCACCGCGCGGCACCGACCGCGAACGCGGAGGCCGGGGCCCGCGGCGAGCAGGCCGCCGCCGACTACCTGCGGGCGCGCCACGGTTTTGCCATCGTGACCCGCAACTGGCGCAGCCCGCGCGACCAGCGCGACGAGATCGACCTCGTCTGCCGCGACGGCGACGTGCTGGTGTTCGTCGAGGTCAAGGCCCGCGCCGAGGGCGCGCTGGTCAGCGGCTTCGAGGCGGTCAACGCGCGCAAGAAGCGCGCCCTGCGCCGCGCCGTCCACGCCTACCTCGGCGCGCTCACGCCGCCGCCGCGCACGTTCCGCTTCGATGTGGCCGAGGTCACCCTCAGTGAACGCCTCCCGGTGCAGGTGATGCACTACGAGAACGCCCCGCTTTTCCCCAAGGGCTACTACGTCGCCCGCCAGAGCGGCTCGCTTGACGAGGTGGCGAAATAGGACGGCGAGATTTGTGGGCACCCGCCCACCGGGAAGCCCGCGTTCTCACTGTGTCATCCCGCCCCACGCGGATTAAAAGCCTTGCGGGCGCCCGCCCGCCCGCCGAAATTCCCGCGCATGGCTGAAGAAATCCGTCACCCGTTCCTCCACGGGCTCAGCAAGCATCGCGGCTCCCCGCCGACCGTCGTCGTGATCTTTGGCGCCTCGGGCGACCTCACCGCCCGCAAGCTCATCCCCGCGATCTACAACCTCGCCCACGACGGCCTGCTGCCGGCTGACTTCTTCCTCATCGGCTTCGGCCGCAAGGCGATTCCCGACGCGGAGTTCCAGCAGGTCGCCGCGGACGCCATCAAGGAATTCTCCCGCCGGGAAATGAGCCCCGAGGTCTGGGCCCGCCTCGCCCCGCGCACGCTCTACGTCAGCGGCGGCTACGACGAGAAGGCGGCCTTCGACCGCCTCGGCGCGCGCATCACCGGCCTCGAGAAGGAAATCGGCCAGCAGCTCCAGTCGCTGTTCTACATCTCCACCCCGCCGACCGTCTTCGCGCCGATCATCCAGAACCTCGGTGCCAGCGGCCTCGCCGCGCGCTACCTCCGCCAGGCGCACCAGTCGAAGGTCATCATCGAGAAACCGTTCGGCCGCGACCTCGCCAGCGCGCAGGCGCTCAACCGCGAGCTCACGACCTTCTTCGTCGAGTCGCAGGTGTTCCGCATCGACCACTACCTCGGCAAGGAGACCGTGCAGGACCTCCTCGTGCAGCGTTTCGCCAACGCCATCTTCGAGCCGATCTGGAACCGCAACTTCATTGACCACGTCCAGATCACCGTGGCCGAGCAGGTGGGCGTCGAGGCCCGCGCCGGCTACTACGAGCAGAGCGGCTGCCTGCGCGACATGATCCAGAACCACACCATGCAGCTGCTCGCGCTCACCGCGATGGAGCCGCCTGTCTCGATGGACGCCGAGTCCGTCCGGGACGAGAAGGTGAAGGTCCTCAAGGCCATCCACCCGCTGCGCCTGCAAGGCGGCGGGCGCCTGAGCGACGTCGCCCGCGCCCAATACGGCGACGGCGTCATCGGCGGCAAGGCGGTCAAGGGCTACCGGCAGGAGCCCGGCGTGTCGCCGGTCTCGGCGACCGAGACCTACGCCGCCCTGCGCTTCACCATCAACAACTGGCGCTGGCACGGCGTGCCGTTCTACCTGCGCTCGGGCAAGCACCTCGCGCGCCGCGTCAGCGAGATCGCCATCCGCTTCAAGCACACCCCGGGCAACCTGTTTGGCGGCGGCGAGCGCTCGCAGATCGCGCCCAACACGCTGGCCTTCCAGATCCAACCCGACGAGGGGCTCAGCCTCATCCTCAACGCCAAGATCCCCGGCCTCGAGACGCGCACCCAGCCCGTGAAGATGAACTTCAAATACGCCACGACCTTCGGCTCCAACACGCCCGAGGCCTACGAGCGCCTCGTGCTCGACGCCATGATCGGGGACGGCACTCTCTTCATTCGCGGCGACGAAACGGAGCGCTCGTGGCAGCTCATCACGCCGATCCACGAGTTCTGGGCGGAGCAGGGCAGCGCCGGCCTCGACACCTACGCCTCAGGCTCGTGGGGCCCGGCCTCAGGCGACGCGCTGCTCGCGGCCAACGGCCACGCGTGGCGGGAACCGTGAGCGCGCCAGTGGCGCGCAAGGAACGAGGAGCAAGTGACAAGTTTCAAGATGATGATCTTCCGGCAATCCGTGATTCTGGGACAAGTTCCTGATACTTGTCCCTTGTCACTTTCCACTTTCCCCTGATGCCCGCCGTCTTTGACACCCTGCCCGGCCAGGAGGTGCCCGTCGGCGGCATTAATGCCGGCTTCAACCAGCTCTGGGCGGACACCCCGGCCAAGGACAGCCGCGCCGTGCAGCTCAACCTCGTGCTGCACCTCGGCGGCAACACGACGCCGCCCGACGCGCTCGTGCAGTTCGATTACACCCGGCTCTTCGCGCAGCGCTACCCGTGCCGCGTGGTCGTGCTGTGCCCGGACCATGCGCCGCAGGCGCCGGCCGAGATCCGCGCCAAAATTTACGGCGAGTGCTTCCTCGGCAAGTCGTCCGGCGACATGCGTTGCGTCGAGTTCGTGCTCCTGCACTACACGCTGGCGGCGCGCCGCCACCTCGAAAACCAGGTGTCGGTCTGCCTCTCCACCGACATGCCGCTCTATTACTGGGCGCACCGGTTCGCCGATGTCCAGAAGCTGGCCGACTACCACTACCTGCTGACCCGCTCGACGCGCATCCTCTTCGACAGCGCGGTGGTGCCCGCGGATGCCTTCACCTATCCCTGGCCCAACCTCGCCGCGGTGCGCGACCTCGCCTACACCCGCACCCTGCCGTTGCGGCAGAACCTCGGCCAGTTCCTCAGCCGCTACAGCCCGGCCCTGATCAACGCCGGCCTTCAGCAGGTGACCATCCGGCACCGCGCGCAGTTCGCCGCCGAGGCCAGCTGCCTGCTCGGCTGGGTAAAAAAAGGCCTCGTGCGCAGCGGGGCCGACACCGGCACGATCAAGTTCGAGGTCACGCCGGTCGACTGCCCCGGGTGCTTCTCGATGCGGTTCACCTACGCCGACCCGAAAAAGGTTTTCAGCTGGGAAGCCGACTTGAGCCAGGACCACGCCGATTTCACCGGCGACCTGGGCATGGGCCGCACCACGCTGGAGGTCGGCGCGCATTTCCTCGCCGCCGAGCAGGCGCTGAGCGAAGCGATGTTCTTCTAGCCCCTGCCGACGACTTTTCCGCGTGGCCGCTCCCGAATCATCCGCCCGCACTGTGCAACCGTCCGCCGCGCCCGGGCCGCGGCGCGCCCGGCCGATCTACCGGGTGTTCGTGAGCTCCACCTGGCTCGACCTGCAGCCGGAACGTCAGGCGCTGATGGAGGCGTTGAACCGCATGGAGGAAATGCGCTTCGTCGGCATGGAATTTTTCGGCAACCGGCCGGACGACACGCATGACGCCTCGATCGACCAGGTGGACCGGTGCGAGGTGTTCGTAGGCATCATCGGCTTCCGCTACGGCTCCGGCATCACCGAGGCGGAGTATCGCCGTGCCCGCGCGTTGGGGCTGCCGTGCTTCGTCTATTTCAAACGCGAGGCCGATTCGCGGCCGGAGCTGACCGATAACGACGCCGGTTTGGCCGCGAAACTAGCGTCGTTCAAGCAGGAGCTGCTCCGCGGGCACACCGTGAAGGAGGTCTCCAGTCCGCAGGAACTCGCCGCCAGCGCGACGGCGGACCTGCACAACTGGGTCGCGGCGCGCTGGATTTCGCTGGAGGAGGGATTGGTATCCCGCCCGCAGCCCGCGGCGGTCGCGGATGCCGACCGCACGAACCTGCTGCGCCTGCTGGAGCGCATCCAGCATGACTGGATTGACGGCGTGCTCGAGGCATCGCTGCACCGCCGGGCGTGGCTGGACCTCGGGCTAGACTGGCAGGACGAGGCGGTCGAGCAGCCGTGGGACCGCATCCTGGTGGCCCCGGACCGGCCGGTGCAGACCTTGGGCCAGCGGGAGACCATCGCCGACGTGTTTGCCGCGGCCCAAAACACCCTGCTTATTCTGGGCGAGCCCGGCGCAGGCAAGACGACCACGCTGCTGGAACTCGTGCGCGATCTCGCCCGCCGGGCGCGGGATTCAGCCGCCGAGCCGCCGCCGGTGGTGCTGGCACTCTCCACATGGACGGGCCGGCATCGCTCGCTGCAGGACTGGCTGACTGAGGAATTGAACGTGCGCTATCAGGTGCCCAAGCGGCTCGCGCGCGGCTGGCTCGAGGCCGGGCGGCTGGTGCTGTTGCTCGATGGCTTGGACGAGGTGCGAGAGGCACTCCGGCCCGCATGCGTCGCGGCGATCAACGTCTTCGCGCAGGAGCACATGCCGGCCGGCCTCGCGGTGACGTGCCGGGTCACCGAATATTCGGCTCTGCCGGAACGGCTGCGGCTGCGTTCGGCGATCTGCCTGCAGCCGCTGACGCCGGCGCAGATCGACGCCTACTTTGAGCGGGCCGGGGCGGGCTTGGAAAATTTGCGCGCGGCGATGCGCGAGGACGAGGCGCTGCGGACGCTCGCCCAGACGCCCCTGATGCTGAGCGTGATGACGATGGCCTGGCGCGATGCGCCCGCCGCGGCCTGGCACAGCGGCGAGGTCATCACCCTCGAACAGCGTCGCCGACAACTGTTCGATGCCTACGTGCAGACGGCGCTGCGGCGCAAGGGCGCACGGGAGGGTGAGGCATTTGCCCGGCACACGCTGGAGGTCCTGCCCTGGCTCGCCCGGCAGATGCGGCTGCGCGACCAGACACTTTTCGCGATCGAGCAGATGCAACCGGACTGGCTGGAAGGTTCCCGGCGCCAGCAGGCTTACTTTCTGCTGACACGTCTCATCGCCACGCTGGGCCTGGCCCTGCCATTCTGCCTGTTTCCCGTGTCGTTCGGGGCCAAGCTGGCCGTGCTGGTCACGGGCGTGGTGGCGGGCCTGGCGACGACCGGGTTGGATTTCTGGCTGTTTGGTCGGGATGCCGCCGCCCGGCCCATATCGCCCCGGGACCGCGCGCTGGCCTGCGCCTTTCTGCTCGGATTAGTTCCGGTTTTCGGGCTGCCGCTGATTTTCCGATTTGCCGGCATCTCCCTTCCGACCGACTCGAGCGCCACGCTGGCGGTCTATGGCCTCCTGTTCGCCGCCTCGATGAGCATTCCCATTGATGTGAAGACGCGCGACATCCGGGCGGCGGATGCCGTCGGTTGGTCGTGGTCGCAGGCCGCCCGCCGCGCGGGACTGACCATCATGACCTGGCAATGGTTCCTGATCAGCGGGGGACTGGAACTAAGTGCGATCGAAGGGTGGGTCCGGGCCTCTAAGGAGTATGGGATCGGCCAGCCGGGATTCTGGCCCGGACTGGCGGTCGGCCTGCTCGCCGGCGCGGCCGGTTTCTGGCGCTGGCGACAACGGGGCTGGCTGGTGGTGGCCGGCACGTGCGCCCTCGGGTCCTTGGGCGCCGAGTTGGGACAATTCCTGGTCAGCCGAGGCTCGGGGGGCTTGCTGATTGCAACCTTGTTGCTGGCGCTGTTGGTCGGGCTTTTCGGTGGACTGTCCCCCGGCCTGGATAAAACCCGCGCCGGGCGGACGGGAGCGTGGTTCTGGCTGAAAGTGCCGGTGCTCACTGCGCTCATTGTGGGTCTGTGCGTCGGTTCGCTCCTGTTTGTGATCGGGACGGTTTTAGGTGGGAGAAGCAATTACCAGACGGGAGCCCTTATCTCCCTGGCGGTGGGCGGAACATTGGGCGTCGTGGCATTTTTTCGCTTCGGAGGATTTCAAGGGGCCCAGCATTTCGTCCTGCGCCGGTTGTTGGTGCAGAGTGGCCGCCTGCCGGCGAAACCCGACGAATTCCTCGATCAGGCCGTGCGCGTGAATCTGCTGCAGAAAGTCGGTTTCGGCTACCGGTTCATCCATGCCCTGTTGCTCGACCACTTCGCCGGGATGCCCGTCGAGCCTCGGAAGCCGGACAAGTCAGCCTGAGCCCAGCACGCGCAGGCCGCGCAGGGCTGACTCCATGCCGGGGAAGACGGGCAGGCCAGCCGACACGAAGGCTTGCCGAAAATCCGCGTGGCCCGCGCCGGAGTCCACGACGATGGCGATGGGCTTGCGGTGGACATCGCGCAGGCCGGCGATGACGCGGGCGAGTTTGGCGCCGCCATCGGTCGTGGTGTCGAGGCCGCGGGTGAAGGGCACCAGACCGACGACCATCACAGCGGCCTGCTCAAGCAGGAGCGCGGTGGCGGCGATGAAGGCGGACGGCCCGGCCATCGGCGTCAGGTCGAGCGGCAGTTGCGGGGCGACGAGGCCGGACAGTTCGTGGCGGTGCAGCAGCGTGGCCAAGGCCTGTTTCGCCCAATCGTCCAGTTGCGCGGCGGGCAGGCCGTTGCCGAACCGGTCGCTGCCGTTCACGCTCTCGAAGCCGGCGTTGGTCACCAACGCGACCGGGCCGGCGTGAATTTGCGGGCAGGCGCTGAGCCAGATCAGCGCGGCGTCAAAGTCGGCGATGGTGTCCGCGAACCTGGCGCCGGCCCGTTCAAGCAGGGCGCGCTCCAAGGTGATGTCACTAGCCATGGCCCCCGTGTGGCTGGCGGCGGCGGCCTGGCCGGCGGCGGTGCGGCCGGCGCGATGGATGAGCACATGCCGGCCCTGCGCGCGCAGCCGGGCGATGGCATGCGCCGCGGCGAGCAGCTGGCCCGGCCCAAAGCCCTCGACGTAGCACGCCACCGGCCCGTGCCCGAGCTCGGCGGCGAGCGCGGTGAGCACGTCGCATAGCGCGACATCCATCTGGTTGCCGAGCGCGACGCCGAGACCGAAACGCACAGCGGGCTGGCGCGACTGGAGGCAGAGCAGGAAGGCGCCGCTCTGGCTGAGCAGGGTCAGTTCACCGCCGGCGGGCGAAGGGGCAGGCAGCTTTTCGACGGGGATAAAGGAAGTGTTGAGGCGCATGCCGGGGACCCAGTGGCCGAGAAAGTTCGGCCCCACCACGGCAGGCGTCCAGCGGCCGGCGGCCCGAGTTTCGTTGAGTAGCGCGGCGAGTCTTGCCCCGATTCCGTCGGAGTCGGCGCCGTCGCCGATGCCGCCGGCCACCAGCCCGACGCAGCGTGCACCGCCGCCCTGCCTGATGAGTTTTTCCAAAGTATCGGCCGCCGCCCGCGCGGGCAGCGCGAGCAGGAGCAGGTCGACGGGATTGGCGCGCAGCGCCGCCACATCGGGCAGGCACGGGTAGCCGAACAGAACAGCATGGCCCGGCTTGATCATGACGAGGTCGCCCGCGGGCAGCGGGTAGGAGCTGAGATTTTCCAGGATGGTGCGGCCGACGCCGCCCGCCTGGGCCGAGATGCCCGCCAGTGCGATGCGCTTGGGTTCGCGCAGCGCCGTCAGGAATCCTGCCGGTGGCGCGCGGCGCGATGCGGGCCGCAGGCCCCGGTGACCAACGGCGTCGAGCGGGCGCGGCATGCCCTCCGAGTCGAGCGCCACGGGGTTCAGCTCCAGCAAGGTGAGGCCGTCGGTTTCGGCCACTTTGGCGAGCCCCCAGAGCGCCTCGACGAAATTCCCGAGGGTCGTGCGATCGGTCAGCTCCTTGGTGCCGCGGATCCGGCCCAGCCAGATGCGGCCGAGGAGGTGGGTTTCCAGTTCCGCGAGGGCCTGCGCGGGCGACGTGAATGCCAGCGGCCAGCGGAGCGGCGGCGCGAGTTCCGCCAGTGCGTCGGCCTGCAGGCCCCCGAAACCAAAGAGGACCGTCCAGCCCGCTTCGCCGCGGGCGAGCGAGACGAAGGCCTCGGAAGGCAGATGCGGGCAGCAGGCGATGTCGATCTGCTCGCACACGAGGCCTTCCAGCCAGCGGTGGCCACTGGCGTCGAGACGCTGGTGCATGCCCTTGAATTCATTGGACACGGTCTGCTTCTCGAACGGCAGGAAATGCACGGCGCCGAGTTCGGACTTGTGCCAGACATTTTCGCCGAGGCCCTTCACGACCACCGGCTCGCCCGTCTCGAACGGCATCGCTGCGCCCTCGATCGCGTGGCGCGGCGGATGCAGGCCGGCGCGCAACAGCAGCGCGTAGGCCTCGGCTTCGTGGACGAAGGCGGCCGGGCTCATGCGCCGACGGGGGTTACGGCCTGCTGCCCGGCGAGGAAGGCGGCTTCGTTGAGTGGCAGGAGGGCGGCCTTGTCCTTCAGGACATGGCGCAGCGTGGCGAGCAGCGCGGCGGCGGGCAGCAGCTCGGTGGCGGCCTGGAGGGCGCCGAGCGCGACGACGTTCTTGACGACCGGCCGGCCGAGGTTGGCCGCCAGCAGGGAGAGCGGCACGGGCAGCACCTGCCGGCCGGCGGGCATCGGGCCGGGCGCCGGGATCAGGGTGCTGTCGTAGATGATGAGCCCGCCCTCGACGACCGTGGGGGCGAACTTGGCGAGGCTCGGGGCGTTGAACGCGACGAGGATATCGGGCGCGGGCGCGGCCGGGTTGAGGACTTCGTGCGACGCGATGTGGACGTCCGCGTAGGAAGTGCCGCCGCGGCTCTCGGGTCCGTAGCTGGGAATGTGGGTGGCGTCGAAGCCCTGCGCAATCGCGGCGCGCGCGAGCAGCAGGGCGGCGGTCTGGGCGCCATCGCCGCCGGCGCCGGCGAGCTTGAGGCTGAGATCGCGCTTGGCCAGGTGCGGTGGCCAGCTGGTGGAAGCGCGCTTGCTTTCGGCCGGGTCGGCGCCGCAGTAGCCAAGGATTTCCTCGGGCTCGAAGCGCGGGGGCGCGGGCTTGAACCAGGGCTCGCGGACGAGGTCCTTCTTCACGCCGAGCGGGTAGATCGGCTCCATTTTTTCCTTCACCCATTGCTCCGCCTCGACCGGCGAGAGCTTCAGGTGGGTGGGGCACTCGCTGAGGATCTCGATGAAGGCATAGCCGCGGCCCTCCTCCTGGAGCTTGATCGCCTTGGTGATGGCCTTGCGGGCCTTCACGCGGTTCTTGGCATCATAGAGCGCGACGCGCTCGACGTAGACCGGGCCGTCGAGCGAGGCGATGAGCTCGGCCATCTTGAGCGGCTGGCCCATGGCCGGCGTGCGGCCATCGGGGCTGGTGGAGGTTTTTTGCCCCATGAGCGTGGTCGGCGCAAGCTGGCCGCCGGTCATGCCGTAGATGGCGTTGTTCACGAAGATGACGGTGAGCGGCAGGCCCATCTGCGCGGTGGAGATGGTCTCGGCGAGGCCGATGGACGCGAGGTCGCCGTCGCCCTGGTAGCAGATCACCACGGAGTCGGGGTTGGCGAGCTTGTGGCCGATCGCGACTGCCGGCGCGCGGCCATGGGCGGCCTGCGTGTTGCCGACGTTGAAGTAGAAGAACGCAAACACCGCGCAGCCCACGGGGCTGACGAGGATGGCGCGGTCCTGCAGGCCGAGTTTTTCAATGACCTCGGCGAGGTCGCGGTGGATGACGCCATGGCCGCAGCCGGCGCAGTAGTGCGTGCTGTGGCCCTTGAGGCCCTCGCCGTGCGCGTGGCGCTTGAAGTTCTGGTAGAAGACGCCGCTCATGACCGCACCTCGTAGGTGGAAAGGATGGCAGAGAGGATCTCGTCCTGCGACGGCAGCACGCCGCCGTAATGCTGGACGGGGGTGATGGGCGGCGGCGCGATGCCGGCGTGGCTGAGCGCGAGCCGCAACTCGTCCTCCAACTGGCCCGGGCTGCCCTCGACGACGACGAGCCGCGAGACGGTCGGGAGGATTTTCCTGAGCGCGTCGATGGGGAACGGCCAGAGCGTGATGGGGCGGAAGAGTCCGACCTTGGCGCCCTGTTCGCGCGCGGCCTCGACGGCGCCCTTGGCCATGCGGGCAGGGGTGTTGCAGGCGATGACCAGCACCTCGGCGTCGTCGCAACGGTAGGCGTCCGAGCGCTGCTCCTCGCGCGCGATGAGGGCGTATTTGGCGTTGAGGTGGCGGTTGTGCGCCTCGAGGTCGTCCTCGGCGAGATGGATGGAGCAGATGAGATTGAGATGATGCTCGCGGTCGCCGCAGACGGCCCACGCGGGGCGGCCGGGCTTGGTGAGCAGGGCGGGCAGGTGCACGACGCCCGTCATCTGGCCGAGGAAGCCGTCGCCGAGGATGATGACGGGGTTGCGGTAGGTGAAGCTCAGCTCGAACGCGTGCATCGTCAGGTGGAGCATTTCCTGCGGCGTGCCGGGGGCGAGGACGATGGCGTGGGTGTTGCCATGGCCGAGGCCGCGGCACGCGAGCTTGATGTCGGCCTGCTCGGGCCCGAGGTTGCCGAGGCCGGGGCCGCCGCGCATGATGTTGACGAACACGCCCGGTACCTCGGCGCCGATCATGTAGCTGATGCCCTCGAGCATGAGGCTGAAGCCCGGGCCGCTGGTGAAGGTCATGCACGGCACGCCGGCGCCGCCGGCGCCATACATCATGTTCACGGCCGCGGTCTCACTCACGGCCTGGATGAAATGGCCGCCGACCTTCGGGAGGATCTTGGCCATCAGCTCGGAGCCCTCGGTGCTCGGCGTGATGGGATAGCCGAACACGTGCCGGCAGCCGGCGAGCAGGGCGCCGACGGCGGAGGCGTAGGTGCCCTTGAGCACCATCGGCTCGCAGGCCGGCAGGGGGATGAAGTCGTCCGGCTGGTCGCGGGCCTCGGGCCGGGAAAGCTCCTTGCGGCCGAAGATGCGCGCGGGATCCTCCAGTTCGAAATCGAAGGCGCCGGTCGGGTGCTCGGTCTCCGGGCGCAGGCCGTAGGGCTCGGGGCAGGCTTGCATGCACAGTGCGCAGCCGTTGCAGGCCTCGAGGTGCAGCTCGACGGGAACAAGGCCCGTCGCGGGGTTGATGGTTTTGCCCGGGGTGATGCAGTCGCGCGGGCAGGCGTCGATGCACCGGAGGCAGCTCTTGCAATACTCCGGTTGGAGGAAGGGTTTCGGGCGGACGGGGGCGATCATGGCGTGGGGTGGCGCGGTGGCACCGGATCGGTCGGCCGGCGGTTCCGCGCGTGGCGTTTCCCAGATGATACCGCGCGCCGGGGATCCGCACTGCGCATGCCTTGGCTGACGCTGCGCGGAAGTTGGGCCGGGCGTTTGCTCCAAATGGAGTAGGCGGCGCCGATTGCTTGCCTTGGGGTGGAACCGGACCTCCCGCCGTCGCCAAGGCTATGGCGGACAGGACGGGCCGGTTTGCCGGCAGCGCGTTATCAAGCCCGCCCGGAGGTCGGGCTCCACCTTCTGCCCATGCCCCCGAATTTATCCGTGCCTATCCGCAGAATCCGTGGCTGATTCTGCGCATGCCTTGGATTTGGCTCATTATTGCCGGCGTGCTCGAGATCGCGTGGGCCGTCGGCCTGAAATACGCGGACGGTTTCACGAAGCTCGGGCCGAGCGTCGCCACCGTGTTGCTGATGCTCGCGAGCTTCTGGTGCCTCGCGCAGGCAGTGAAGGGTCTGCCGCTCGGCACGAGCTACGCCATCTGGACCGGCATCGGCGCCGTCGGCACGGCCATCGCGGGTATCGTGCTGTTCAAGGAACCCGCGACCGCCGCGCGGCTCGCGTGCATGGTGCTGATCGTGGCGGGCATCGTCGGGCTCAAGCTGGCGACCAAGGTCTGATTAGTAATCACGGAAGCAACGAAATGCAGGGCAGGATGATTCGGGCATTTTTCCGTGTGTTCCGTGTGTTCTGTGGTTAAATCTGCTCTGTGAATCTTCCCTGTTCCCGTTCAATTCGCGGGCTGCTTGGTGTGGCCTTGCTAATGCCAGTGGTGCTGTTCGCCGCGGAAGCGAAGAAGAAGGCCAAGGCGCCGCCACCCTCGATTGACAAGCTCGCCTGGCTGGCCGGCAACTGGCGCGGCGAGAAGTCGGGCCGCGTGTTCGAGGCGCAGTGGATGGCGCCCGCCGGGGGCGTCATGCTGGGCATGGGGCGCACGGTGGCGAAGGACCGGGAGATCGACCATGAATTCCTGCAGATCCGGATCGGCCCGGGCGGGGAGCTCTTCTACATCGCCGCGCCTTCAGGCCAGGAGACCGCCAGCTACCAGCTCAAGAGCATGGAGGAAAAGGCAGTCGTGTTCGAGAACCTCAATCGCGATTTTCCGCAGAGGATCATCTATACGCTCCGGGCCGACGGCTCGCTGCTCGCCGCGATCGAGGGGGCCAATGGCGACGGCACGACGAAGCACATCGAGTATCCCTACGCGCGGACGCAGGCCTTGATTTTCCCATGAAAACCACCAAGCAGCGCGTGACCGGACTCGGCGGGATTTTCTTCAAGGCGAAGCACACGAAGAAGGCCCAGGCCTGGTATAAGAAGCACCTCGGCCTACCGCTCGACCCGAACTGGGGCGGCATGGCGTTCAATTGGCGCGACGCCAAGAACCCGAAGAAGAAAGGTTCGACCATCTGGAGCGCATTCGATCCCGACACGAAATATTTCGGTCCCGGCAAGCAGGCCTTCATGATCAACTATCGCGTGGCCAACCTGAAGAAGGTCATCGCCGCGCTGAAGAAGGAAGGCGTGTGGATCGACCCGAAGGGCATCGAGGCCTCGGAGTTCGGGAAGTTCGCCTGGATCAAGGACGGCGAAGGAAATCGCATCGAGCTCTGGCAGCCGCCGAAGGGGAGTTGAGACCGACCGCCCGGCACAGCCAGTGATTGACGCCCAGCTTAAGCGGCTTACGTTCGCAGCATGAAACTGGGTTACACCGTGCAGCTCTGGCGGGAGGGTGATCAATACATTGCCCATGCCATGCCGCTGGATGTGGCGAGCAGCGGGGCGACCCCGGCCAAGGCGCGCACCGCGCTGACGGAGGCCGTCGATCTTTTCCTGAAGACAGCGCAGAAAGCGGGCACGCTGGAGCAGGTTTTGGAAGAAACGGGCTATACGCGAGGAGTGCGAGGCTGGTTGAGTCCCAAGTGGCTCAAGACCGAGAAAGCCGCCGCACTCGTCGCCGTGTAGCCTATGCCCAAGCTGGTTCCCATCGGCTGGCGGACGCTGGAAGCGGTCTTTCTCCGGGCGGGTTTCGAGTTCAAGCGCCAGGAAGGCAGCCATCGTTCCTATGTGAAACCGGGTGTGGCCCGTCCGATCGTGATCCCGGCCTATGCCGAGGTGCCCGTATTCATCATCCGCAACAACCTCCGGACAGCCGGGCTGTCCCGGGACGACTACTTCAAATTACTGCACGAGGTCCGCTGAATTCGCCTGGATCAAGGACGGCGAAGGGCAACCGCATCGAGCCCTGGCAGCCGCCGAAGGGTTGCTAGGGTCCGGCCAGTAATTTCTCGATGGCATCGGCGGCTTGCCCGGCGCCGTTTTCGCTGCGGATTCTCCGGCCGAGTTCCCCGGCGTTTTGGCTGAGGGTTTGATTCGACAAGAGCTCGCGGAGCAACTTGATCGCGCGCTCGCGATTGTAGTGGTGGGACGGAATCACGCGCGCGACCCCAAGCCGCTGCGCCCGGGCCGCATTGTCGGGCTGGTCAAAACCGAAGGGCACGACCAGTTGGGGCCGTCCGCTCCGCAGCGCCTGCGCGGTGGTGCCGATGCCGCCGGAATGGACGATGGCCGTGGCCCGTGGGAACAGCGCACCATGCGGCGCATAGGGCAAGGCCAGCATGCTGGCCGGCAGGGTGGCCGGGAGGCGTTGCAGGGCCTCGCGTCCGGCCAGAAATACGGCGCGACAGCCCAACTCATGGCAGGCGGTATAACTGTCGAGGTAGAATTGCACGGACAGGTCGACGGCGGTTGAGCCGAGCGTGAAGACAACCGGAGGCGGACCGTGGTCGAGAAAGGCGGCCAATTCCTCCGGCAGGTGCTCGCTGGAACTGAGGCCGTCGTCAAAGAACGGAAACCCCGTGGCGATGGTCCCGGCCGGCCAGTCCGGTTGGGGTGGGGCAAAGAGCGGGGAAAAGAGCGCGAGGTTGAGGTCGGGTGAGTATTGCCCGCCAAACATCGGGTGCCTGCCGGTTGGTGGCAGTCCGAGTGCGCGACGCAGGTCGTGAATCGGCCGGACCAGCGGTTGCAGGCCGAGTTGGGATAATTTCACGAAGGCGCGGAGGGCGAAAGGCGGCAGCCGGTGCAAGCCGGGGACTTGGGGAATGATGGCGGGATCGTGCGCCGAAAACATCGCCATGGGCTGGAGCAGCATGCCCGCCCAGGGCAGCCCAAGTTTTTCGGCGACCAAGGGCGCCGGATAATAGATCGGGTGGGCGCCAAGGAAATCCGCCTGTCGCGCCACCGCCAGCAGGTCGTCGCAGGTTTCGCGGAGCCGGGGCAGGATGTCGCGCCGGAGCACCCCGACTGCTCCTCCCGGGCCGTCACTGAAGGCGCGGAAAAGTCCGGCCGGGCCGCCGAAATCGGCAATGTCCGGCCGCACCGGGTGAAAATTAAAGCCTTCGGCCTCGATTTTGCCGCGGTGATATTCACTGGTGGCAATGGTCACGCGATGCCCGCGCGCCTGCAGCACGCGCCCCAGGGCGAAAAAAGGGTGTACATCGCCCAGCGAACCGAATGTCGCGAAGGCGATGTGCTTACCGGCGGGCACAGAATTTAGATGACTCTTAGCACCGCGTAGCTCTTCTTGCCTTTGCGGAGCAGGAGATACTTGCCGAAGAGGAGGTCAGCCGACGTGACGCTGCGGGTGTGGTCGGACACGCGGACGTTGTTCAGGTAGATGCCGCCGGCTTCGAGGTCTTTGCGGGCGCCGCCCTTGGAAGTGGCGAGGCCGGAGTGGACGAGTAGGTCGATGATCGAGGAACCGGCGCCTTCAAGTTTCGCTTTTTCGAGGTCCTTGGTCGGGACTTCGCCGGCCACGTCGTTGAAGATTTCCTCGGTGATGCCATCGAGCGAGCCGCCGAAGAGAATCTGGCTGGCCTTGAGCGCCGCGGCGAGGGCGTCGGGACCGTGCACCAGCGTGGTCATTTCCTTCGCGAGGGCCTTCTGTGCGGCGCGGGCGCCGGGGTTGGCCTTCAGCTCCTTCTCGAGCGCGGTGATCTCATCCTGCGGGAGGAAGGTGAGGGTCTTGAGCAGCTTGACGACGTCGGCGTCGTCCGCGTTCACGAAGAACTGGTAGAAGCGATAGGGGCTGGTCTTCTTCGCGTCGAGCCAGACGGTGCCGGTGGCGGTCTTGCCGTATTTCGAGCCGTCGGACTTGGTGAGCAGCGGGAAGACGAGGCCCCAGACGGTGGCGCCGAGTTTCTTGCGCGTGAGCTCGGTGCCGACGGTGATGTTGCCCCACTGGTCGGTGGCGCCGATTTGCAGCTCGCAGTTGAAGGTTTTGCGCAGGTGCTGGAAATCATAACCCTGCAGCAGCATGTAGCTGAACTCCGTGAAGCTGATGCCGGTGGCGCGGTCCTCCATGCGTGAGCGGACGGAATCCTTCGCGATCATGGAATTCACCGTGATGTGCTTGCCGATGTCGCGGAGGAATTCGAGGAAGGTGACGGCGCCGGTCCAGTCGTAGTTGTTGACGAGGCGGGCGGGGTTCTGCGCGCCGGTGAAATCGAGGAAGCGCGCGAGCTGGGGCTTGATGCAGTCGAGGTTGTGCTGGAGCTGGTCGGGCGTGAGCAGGTTGCGCTCGTCGGATTTGCCGGAGGGGTCGCCGACCATGCCGGTGGCGCCGCCCGCGAGGGCGATGGGCAGGTGGCCGTATTGTTGGAAGCGGCGCAGCGCGAACAGCGGCACGAGGTTGCCGACATGGAGCGAGTCCGCGGTGGGGTCGAAGCCGCAATAAAGCGTGGTCGGGCCCTCCGCGAGGCGCTTGGCCAGGGCTTCGCGGTCGGTGCAGTCGGCATAGAGGCCGCGCCATTCGAGTTCTGCGAGGATGTCGGACATGGATGGGATAGGACCTATAGGTCCCATGTGGCCTATAGGAGGTAACCGAAGCGGGGTAGGCAAGTGCGCAGTGCGAGCAAAACTAATAGGCCCGGTGGCCAATCTAGTAAGCCATATCATACCTGCCTGAAATGGGTTGCCGCGCGATGTCCGGCGGTTCTAGTTATCGGGTTCCACGAGACGGCCCGCCGTCCTCCTCAACCCACCTCCAACTCCTCCCTGCCATGCCCCTCGCCGCCGGCTCCAAAGCCCCTGATTTCACCCTCAAGACCAAGGCCGCCGACGGCCTCAAGGACGTCAAGCTGAGCGACAATTTCGGCAAGAAGCAGACCGTGCTGCTGTTCTTCCCCCTGGCGTTCACCGGGG
This sequence comes from Lacunisphaera sp., assembly GCA_029945445.1. GTDB lineage: Bacteria > Verrucomicrobiota > Verrucomicrobiia > Opitutales > Opitutaceae > Lacunisphaera. The sequence continues at coordinate 78,891 of JAQSCO010000015.1, forward strand.
TGTGCACCCAGGAGATGTGCGATATCACCAGCGGGCTCTCCGCCTACGCCGGCCTCGGCGCCGAGGTCTATGCCATCAGCGTGGACAGCCCGTTCTCCCAGGAAGCCTGGGCCAAGCAGAACAAGATCACGGTCACGCTGCTCTCCGACCTGAACAAGACGACCACCAAGGCCTACGACGTGGTGTTCCCGAATCTCGCCGGCGTGGGCGATACGTCCGCCCGCGCGGCTTTCGTCATCGGTCAGGACGGTGTCATCAAATACGCCGAGCAGACCCCGACGCCAAAGGACCTGCCGAATTTCGCCGCCGTGAAGGCCGCGCTGGCCAAGTAACCTCGTAGGGGCGCACCTTGCGCGCGCCCGGGCTTGGTCAAGCCACGCCCCTACAAATCTCAATTCACCCATGTCCCTCCCGAATCCCTTCAACACCCTGCAGTCCTTCGCGGGCGGCAAGAAATTCTACTCGCTCCCCGAGCTGACCAAGCAGTTCCCGGGCGTCGCGCGCCTGCCGGTGAGCGTCCGCCTCGTGCTCGAGGCCGTGCTGCGCAACTGCGACGGCAAGCGGGTCATGGAGTCGAACATCCGGGAGCTCGCCAGCTGGAAGCCGACCGAGGCCCGCACCGCCGAGATTCCGTTCGTCGTCGCGCGCATCGTGCTGCAGGATTTCACGGGCGTGCCGCTGCTGGTCGACCTCGCCGCCATGCGCTCGGCCGTCGCCAAGCTCGGCAAGAACCCGAAGATCATCGAGCCGCTTGTGCCGGTGGACCTCGTGGTGGACCATTCCGTGCAAGTGGATTTTGCCGGCAACGCCGAGGCGCTCGCGAAGAACCTCGACCTCGAGTTCAAGCGCAACCGCGAGCGCTACCAGTTCCTCAAGTGGGGCATGCAGGCGTTCGATACCTTCAAGGTCGTCCCGCCGGGCATCGGCATCGTCCACCAGGTGAACCTCGAATACCTCGCCAAGGGCGTGCTCAACGCCGGCGAGGTCTATTACCCCGACACCCTCGTCGGCACCGACTCGCATACGACGATGATCAACGGTCTCGGCATCGTCGGCTGGGGCGTCGGCGGCATCGAGGCCGAGGCCGGCATGCTCGGCCAGCCCGTCTATTTCCTCACGCCCGACGTGGTCGGCGTGCATCTGACCGGCGCACTCAAGGAAGGCGTCACCGCCACCGACCTCGCGCTCACCGTCACGCAGCTGATGCGCAAGGCAAAGGTCGTCGGCAAGTTCGTCGAGTTTTTCGGCCCCGGCGCCGCGGCGCTGCCGGTCGTCGACCGCGCGACCATCGCCAACATGGCGCCGGAATACGGCGCGACCATGGGCTTCTTCCCGATCGACGCCGAGTGCTCGAGCTACCTCCGTGCCACCGGCCGCGACGAGAAGCACATCGCCACCTACGAGGCCTACTACCAGGCGCAGGGCCTGTGGGGCATCCCGGAGAAGGGCGCGATCGATTACTCGCAGGTCGTCGACCTCGACCTCGGCACCGTCGTCCCGAGCGTCGCCGGTCCGAAGCGCCCGCAAGACCGCATCGAGCTGGGCGCGCTGCGCCGCGAGTTCTTCAATGCGTTCCAGCGCCCGGTCACCGAGAACGGTTTCGGCAAGACCCGCGCCGAGTTCGCCAAGTCCGTCAAGATCGAGACCACGGCCAAGAAGAAGGCCAAGGTCGGCACCGGCTCGGTCGTCATCGCCGCCATCACGAGCTGCACGAACACCTCCAACCCGAGCGTCATGCTCGCGGCCGGCCTGCTCGCCAAGAAGGCCGTGGAGAAGGGCCTCAAGGTCAACCCGACCGTGAAGGCCTCGCTCGCCCCCGGTTCGCGCGTCGTCACCGACTACCTCAAGAAGACCGGCCTGCAGCCCTACCTGAACAAGCTGCGCTTCAACACCGTCGGCTACGGCTGCACGACCTGCATCGGCAACTCCGGCCCGCTCGACGCGTCGATCGAGGATGCCATCGTGAAGAACGACCTCATCACGGCCTCGGTGCTCTCGGGCAACCGCAACTTCGAGGCGCGCGTCCACCAGAACGTGAAGTCGAACTTCCTCATGTCCCCGCCGCTGGTCGTTGCCTTCGCGCTCGCCGGCCGCGTCGACATCGACCTCAGCTGCGAACCCATTGGCAACGACAAGGCCGGCGCGCCGGTCTACCTCGCCGACATCTGGCCGAGCCTGACGGAGATCCGCGACGCCATGCAGTCCGCGCTCAAGCCCGAGGTCTTCCGCAAGCTCTACAAGAACTTTGCCGCGCAGAACCCGAAGTGGAATGAGATCCCGTCTTCGACGGGCAACGTCTACGCTTTCGACGCCGCCTCGACCTACATCCAGGAGCCGCCGTTCTTCACGAACTTCGGCCTGAAGCCCGGCGCCATCGCCGAGATCAAGGGCGCGCGCCCGCTCGGCATCTTCGGCGACTCGGTCACGACCGACCACATCTCGCCGGCCGGCGCCATCAAGAAGACCTCGCCCGCCGGGAAATTCCTCGTCGACCACGGCGTGGCCTTCGAGGACTTCAATTCCTACGGCTCCCGCCGGGGTAACGACCGCATCATGACCCGCGGCACCTTCGCGAACGTCCGCATCAAGAACCTGATGCTCGGCGGCAAGGAGGGCGGCAACACCCTCGGGCCGGACGGCGCCGAGACCTCGATCTACGACGCCTCGATGGCCTACCAGAAGGCCGGCGTGCCGCTGATCGTCATCGCCGGCCAGGAATACGGCACCGGCTCGTCGCGCGACTGGGCCGCCAAGGGCACCAATCTGCTCGGCGTGAAGGTCGTCGTGGCGCAGAGCTTCGAGCGCATCCACCGTTCCAACCTGGTGGGCATGGGCGTGCTCCCCCTGCAGTTCAAGGACGGCACGACGGCGCAGACGCTCAAGCTCGACGGTTCCGAGACCTACGATGTCGTCGGCCTCACCGCCGCCATCAAGCCGCAGCAGGACCTCACGCTCAAGATCACCCGCCAGAACGGCGCGGTCGAGAATGTGCCGGTGCGCTGCCGCATCGATACCCCCATCGAGATCGACTACTACCAGCACGGCGGCATCCTGCCCTATGTGCTGCGGCAGATCGTCGCCGCAAATTAATTCTCATCTTGGAGGCGGGGTGCCCTCACCCCGCTGCCTCGCGCGGTTGAAACT
>JAQSCO010000015.1:82065-278641 GCA_029945445.1 Lacunisphaera sp.
GGGGGCCCCCCCGCCTCCACCATCCCACGCATGACTGATTCCGCCAAGCCCACGTTCCTGGTCGACGCCTATGCCGATCCCGTGCTGGTGCGCATCGACGGACGCGCGTCATTCGCCAACAGCGGCAGCCTGAAGGATTTCTTCACCGAGATGATCAAGCAGGGCAAGCACCGCTTCGTGGTCGATTTTCAGCTCTGCACGAGCATGGACAGCACGTTCCTTGGCGTGATCGCCGGCGCGGCGCTCGAGCTGCGCCGCCTGGCGCCCCCGGGCACGCTGACGCTGGCGCGGGTGGGGGAGCGCAACCTCGAGCTGATCCGCAACCTCGGGCTGCACCGGCTGGCGACGGTGGACGCGGGCGCCTTTCCCATGAATTTCAGCGGCAGCGCGCAGGCGCTGGACAGCAAGGCCAAGACGGAGATCGAGAGCGCCCGGCTCGTGCTCGAGGCGCACGAGCACCTCGTCACGGCGGATGCGGCCAACGCCGCGAAGTTCCAGGACGTGATGGCCTTCTTGCGCAACCGGGTGGAGCCCCGCTGATGCGGGGAAGTGGCAAGGAACAAGGGAATGCCAGTCGTGCGCCGATCTTGTTACTTGTTACTTGAAACTTGGCCCTTCAGTTTTCCCCCATGATGCAGTTCCTGCTCGGCGGCTTTCTCGGCGCGGCGCTGGTTTACGCGCTCTACTGGCGCGCCCAGCGCGAGGCGGCGCGCATCGAGGAGGAGAAGCAGGCCCTGATGGAGGAACGGCAGATCGTCATCGACTACATGCACACCATGGTCGACGCCGTCGGCGAGCGCCTGCCCCGCGAGGAACTGTTCCAGCGCATCGTGCACGCGGCGATCCTGAGCACCGGGGCGCTGAGCGCGTGCATTTTTGAAAAGGGCGCCGACAATATGCTGCGCGGCGCGGCGGTCGAGGGGCTGTTTCCCCCCCACCGGCCCATCCCCGACACGCAGAAGATGAAGCTCGGCTCGCGGGCCAAGTTCATCGAGCAGGTGCTCAAATCCGAGTCCTTCCCCGTCGGCGAGGGCGTCGTCGGCCGCGTGGCCGCGACCGGCCGCGGCGAGATGATCGCCCGCGCTGCCGACGATCCGCGCATCGTGAAGCACGAGGACGCCGCCCTGATGGTCCGCTCCGTCATCGCTGCGCCCATCATGGTCCGCTCGCACCTCATCGGCGTGCTGTGCGTCTGCAATGCGTCGGACGGCCTGCCGTTCACCGAGACGGACTACTCGCTGGTGGAGGCGCTGGCCGAGCAGGCCGGCCTGGCGGTGCATAACGCCGACTTCCTCAACCTGCAGGTCGCCAAGCAGCGGCTCGACCTCGACCTCGCGCTCGCCAGCGACGTCCAGCAGATGCTCCTGCCGCAGGCGATGCCGTCGGTGCCCGGCCTCGACATCGACGCGCGCTATCTCGCCGCGCAGAAGGTCAGCGGCGACCTTTACGACGTCTTCAAGCTCGGCTACGACCGCGTCGGCGTCGCCGTGGCCGATGTGTCCGGCAAAGGCGTCTCGGCCTCGCTGCTCATGGCCATTTGCCGGACGACGCTGCGGCAGATCGCGCCCGCGCACAGTTCGCCCGCCCGGGTGCTGGCCGAACTGAACCGCTCGCTCGCCGGCGACATGCGCTCCGGCATGTATATCACCATGACCTATGCCGTCGTGGATGCGGGCCGGAACCAAGTGACCATCGCGCGAGCCGGTCACGAGCTCTCGCTGCTGTCGCGGCGCGATCCGGCGACCGGCTCGTTCGTGAGCGAGTTCATCGGCTCCGAGGGCATGCCCGTCGGTCTGGTGGACGCCGAGCAATTCGAAGCGGCGATCGCGGACCGGACGCTGGAATTTGCGCCGGGCGCGACGCTCGTGCTCTACACCGACGGCCTGACGGAGGCGCCCAACGCCGAGGACAAGGAGTTCGGCAGCGCGCGGCTGGCCGATGCGCTGCGTTCAGGTCACCTCGGCCGGGCGAAGCAGATCAACGACTCGATCCTGCAGGCCGTGGAGCAGTTTGTCGGTCAGGCCGGATTGCGGGACGATTACACGCTGTTGACAATCAAGCGATTGTAATTAATTTTGTCTTACAAAAGCTGGATGTTATAAAGTTCAGTTTTCGCTTTCAAAGATCACAAGACTGCCGCAATATAGGTATAAATACTAATGCAATCTAGGGTCAAAGTCTCATGCGGATTTACCGCCGTTCTGCTGATCGCTCTCGCAGTGCGGCTGCCTGCGCAGATTGCGGTAACGGATCTGAGCACTTCGTTTTATGGGATGAAGCTTCCTTCCCAGGCGGCCATGGCCGATCCGTTTGCTGATCAGCAGACCGGCCAGTCCCAATCCGACATCATTAGTTTGGCCGCGGGCACAACCGGCGTCTTCGTCAACAGCTCGCCCACCTCCAGCACGCTCGCCACTGATGTTTATGGGTTTCTTGTGAAATCAGGCACGGTTAGTGGAGTGCTGTCTGAGATGTTCCGTTTTCGTTATCTCGATAAGAACCAAAACAAAGCCTATGAGGGTTCGATCACGGTTGTCGGCATGGATCTTAATGGCGACGGCAAGCCGGACTTCATGGTCGGCGCCGATTCCACCGGTGCCACACCCTCACTGGTCTATTTGAAACCCGGCACCGGAGCCAACACTTCGCCCAATACGACCACCGTCAGCACCTACACCACCACGGCCACGAAAACGCTGACATCCGGCACCACCTTCAGCTACACTCTGCCGGACGACGGAATGAATTACGACAGTGTGGCCAGCACTGCACCAAGTGCCCATACGAACAAGATCATGACCTTTGCCGTCTCATTCGCCAATCTTCAGCAGGCCATCCGCGACATGGGCACGGTTAATGGCACGAACTGGTCCAGCTTCGTGTTTGATGCCACCACGCCGATCTCCTTTCTGGCCTACACCTCCGGCCAGCCGAATGCCTTCAATCAGGACCTCTTTGGGGGCAATTTCACCGCGACCGCGTCCGCCACGTGGTCGTCACTGGGCGCCTTCACCGATACGGTCACGCCGAGCGGCGCCAAAGTCCCGGAAGCTGGCACCATGGTGCAGGTGGGTGTGCTGCTCGGCACGCTGCTGGGGGTCAGTCTCTGGCGCGCACGCAGCAAACCTGCCGGGGCCGCTGATGTCCCCGCCGCCGAAACGGTCTAGCTTAAAGCCGACTGCCTGCTGTGCCGGCCATCCGCCTCTTCTATCATTGGGTGGCCGATACGTTCAGGCTCTTTGGTGCGCTGTTCTATTGGAACGCCCGCAAGTCCATCTATGTGTTGGGCGGTCGTCAGGGACAATGTCCATGTCACGACCGCAGTGATTCCGGCCATCCCGGCGAGACGCATTGCGAGGCGGTATGGCACTGGCACAAGCCGGCCCGATTCCGACGGGTCTGCCCTCTGCTGCAACTAACTCCTGATGGTTGGCGCTGCTCGGTGGCTCCCAGCGGCGTCAGGCCTTTTTGGGGCCGTGCCTTGCGTATCAGTTCGCTGTTCGCCCTGGTGCTGGTGTTGCTGGCAGGTTGCGGCACCTACGCCTTACTCCGGGCCACCGTCGGTCCTTCGATCACCCCTCTCCATGTCTTCTGGCCCGGTAAATGGCGGGAGATTCGGGTCGAGCAATCTCGGGCCTTTCAGCAGAAGGCGATGGTCGCATTCAGTCGCCGGGCCTACCGTCAGGCGACACTGGAACTCGCCAGCAGTCTGGAACGGGATCCGGGCAATTATGAGGCGGCCTTGCTGCTTAGCCAGATCGCCCAGTTTCAGGGAAATCACGATTTTGCGGACAAAATGTTCGAACGGCTCCTGCGGGAATTTCCCGCGCAACGAAAGCGCACCGCGCTGGTCTTTCACGACACCCTGCTCGGTCTATGGCGCAGTGATGCACTGGCGAAACTGTCCCTGCGGATGGCCTTGGCCGATCCTGACAATACGGCGGTCTGGGTGCGTTCGCTACTCTTGGCACTGCGCTTGAGTGCCGCCTGCTCCAACTTCATTGTCCAGAACAAGGAAACCATTGGCCGACTGCCCGCCCACGCGATCCTGCTGGTGAACGCCGTGGACCACATCGCTGCCGGCAAGGCGGCGGCGGCCGTCGAGCTGTTGCGGCAGCCCTTTGCCGGGCCTTGGAACCAAGTGTATATCCAGCAGCAGCTGAGCCTGCTGCTGCACTTGCGCCAGCCGGACGCCGCGCAAAGACTCCTCGGCCTGTATGCCGTGGCGCTGCCTGCGACCGAGCAATCTCTGATGGCCTATGCCACGGGCAAGGTGGCGGGTGAGGACATGCTAGCCCGGCTGGACTTGGCCATCGCAATGCGGTTGCCCGACTCCGCCTATCGCACGGCCCGGTTGGCATCGGTGCTGATAGATTACCCCGACCGGGCGGCTTTTCAGCAGTTCGATCAGTTCCTCACCAGTGATGCGGGTCGCCTGGCTAAAGCTGATCCGGTAGCCCTGTGGGCGGCCGCGCTGGCCTGTGGTGAACCGCGAGAGGCTGACTACTGGGCCGCGGAAGCAAAGGCGCGCACGGGCCTCCTCCTTCCCCCGATTCGCAGGATCAACTACGACTCGCAGTTGTTCGAAGACCCGGCTTCTCCGGCTTATCTCGTCAACAGTCTCCCCCTAGGGAGGGAAATCATTTATAGTCTGGTGCAGCAGACCATCGCGAAACCGGGCTGGCGGCCGCGTTAGCGCAAACCTAGGTCCCGGCGCCCGGCGGTAAGTCCGCGAAAAGCTGCGCGGAGAAACGCGTTGCGTTTATCAGTCTGACGGCTTGCGTTTTGGCGATGTCTGCCGCCGCCACGCCCGCTCCCACGCAGCTGCCCGATACCTCGGGCCACTTCGGCCCGTATGGCGGCGTGTTCGTGCCCGAGACGCTGATGACCGCGCTCGCCGAACTCACCGCGGCCTACGAGCAGGCCCGCGCGGATCCGCTGTTCCAGTCGGAGCTGCGGTTCCACCTCAAGGAGTTCGCCGGCCGGCCGACCGAGCTGTATTTTGCCGAGCGCCTGACCCAGCACTGCGGCGGCGCGAAGATCTATTTCAAGCGCGAGGACCTGCTGCACACCGGCGCGCACAAGATCAACAACGCCCTCGGCCAGGCGCTGCTCGCGCAGCGCATGGGCAAGCAGCGCATCATCGCGGAGACCGGCGCCGGCCAGCACGGCGTCGCCACGGCGGCGGTGTGCGCGAAGTTCGGTCTCGCGTGCACCGTCTACATGGGTTCGGTGGACATGGAGCGGCAGGCGCTGAATGTTTTCCGGATGCGCCTGATGGGCGCCAAGGTCGTCGCCGTCGAGGCCGGCCAGAAGACGCTCAAGGACGCCGTCAACGAGGCGATGCGCGACTGGGTGACGAATGTCCGCGGCACGCACTACATCCTCGGCTCCGCGCTCGGGGCGCACCCCTACCCGATGATGGTCCGCGATTTTCACCGCGTCATCGGCCAGGAACTCCGCGAGCAGATCATGGCGCGCGAAGGCCGGCTGCCGGACGAGATGATCGCGTGCGTCGGCGGCGGTAGCAATGCCATCGGCTGCTTCTTTGATTTCCTCGACGACCAGGGCGTGAAGCTCACCGGCGTCGAGGCGGGCGGCCGCGGCATCCGGCGCGGCGAGCACGCGGCGCGCTTCGAGGGCGGCAAGCTTGGCGTCCTGCAGGGCAGCAAGACCTACATCCTCCAGAATCCCGACGGCCAGATCGAGCTGACGCACTCCGTGAGCGCGGGCCTCGATTACGCCGCCATCGGTCCCGAGCACGCCTATTACCGGGACAAGGGGCGCATCGGCTACGCGTATGCAACCGATGACGAGGTGCTGGAAGCCTTCCAGCTCTGCTCGCGCCTCGAGGGCATCATCCCGGCGCTGGAGTCGACCCACGCCATCGTGGAAGGCGTGAAGCGCGCGAAGAAAATGAAGCCGGACCAGATCCTGGTCATCAATCTCAGCGGCCGCGGCGACAAGGACGTGCAGCAAGTGGAGAAGCTGCTGACGCAGCAAAGTGACAAGTAACAAGGATCAAGTAACAATTGCCAAGTCACTGGGCCAAGTGACGGGGCAGCAAAGAATTATGGCCGATCATTCCAGGGATCTGATCAAGCGGACCTTTGAATTCGCGTTGTGAGTCCGGGCCTTTGTAAACCGTCTGCCGAAGTCTGTTTCCAATTACGAAGATTCGAAACAGCTGGTAAGAGCATCGGGCTCGGTGGCCGCCAACTATCTTGAGGCTCAGGAGGGACTAAGTCGAAAGGACTTCTTCTATCGGATCAAGGTTTGCCGCAAGGAGTCGCGCGAATCCGGCCTTTGGCTGCGCCTGTTGGAAATCGGTCCGGACTTAGGGGTGAAAGGCGAGCGGGACGCGCTTGTGCGGGAGGCAGACGAGTTAAAACGAATCCTGTGCGCCATTGCGGGCAAGGATGACACCGGGGATTAGTTAGTGGCCTCCATCGTGCTCTTGCCACTTGTCCCTTGATCCTTGTTACTTCTGTTCGATGAACAGCATGACCGGTTATGGGCGGGCGACCGCTAAACTCGGGAGCCAGACGCTGACCGTGCAGGTCAACTCCGTGAACCGCCGCGGGCTCGACCTCACCATGAAGCTGCCTGACGAGTGGCAGGGCTTCGAGGCCGCCGTCGGCGACGCCGTGCGGAAGGTGGTCCTGCGCGGCAAGGTGCACGTGGCCGTCGAAGTGGAGGGCAAAGCGTCCGCAAACACCGACTGGGATCAGGCCGCGATCGGCGCGACGCTCGACCAGCTGGGGAAGCTCGCGAAGAAGCGCGGGGTCAAGTTCGAGCCGACCGCCGACCTGCTCTGGCAGATTGCCAACGCCCAGCGTCCGGGCACCAAGCTGCCGGCCGATGAGAAAACCGCGGCGCTGCTGCTCAAGACCCTTGACCAGGCGCTGCGCGGCCTGGCCGGCATGCGGGCGCGGGAAGGCGAGTCGCTGCTGATTGATTTCCTGGGCCGGCTGGAAAAATTGCACGCCGCCGCGGAGACGATCGCCCACCGGGCGCCGCAGATCAGCGGCTTCTACAAGGAGGCGCTGCTCGCCCGGCTGCGCCAGGCGGGGCTCGAGCTTAATGTGACCGACGACCGGGTGCTGAAGGAAGTGGCGCTCTTCGCCGACCGCTGCGATGTCTCGGAGGAAATCACGCGCCTGCGCAGCCATTTCGGACAGTTCAAGGACCTGCTGCGGACGAAGGGCGAGGTCGGCCGGAAGGCGGAGTTCCTCCTGCAGGAGATCGGCCGCGAGATCCACACCATCGGCAGCAAGGCCAACGACCTGGCGATTTCGCAGCAGGTGATCGAGTTCAAGAACGAGCTCGAGCGCGTGCGCGAGCAGATCGCGAATGTCGAATGAGCGCTGCTCATTCGACAAGGGCCAAGGTTCAAGTATCAAGTAACAAGGCCAAAACGGAGGCGCTCCGTCACTTTCTTGGCACTTGATACTTGCTACTTCTCACTTGCAGCCGTCGCCGGCTGGCGCAGCGACCACAGGATATAGCCGAACACGCCGAGGCAGATGGCGGAGTCCGCCACGTTGAACGTCGGGTAGATGTAGCTGCCGAAATGCAGGTCGACGAAGTCGATCACGTGGCCGTGGACGAGCCGGTCCACGAGGTTGCCCACGATGCCGCCGCAGAGCAGGCCGAAGGCGACCTGGGCGGCGGGCGCGTGCAGGCCGAGCTGCCGGCGCCCGAAGAAGATCGCGGCCAGCGTGCCGAGCGCGAGGAGGGCCAGCCAGGTGCTCCGGCCGGTGAACATGCTCCAGGCCGCGCCGGTGTTGCCGACGTGCACCAGATAAAAGAAATGCGGGAAGATCTCGATGCTGCCCGGCCCGTAGCTGCCGTAGGGCAGCCGGGCGTTGATCCAGTATTTCGTCAGCTGATCGAGGGCGAAGACCACGACACCGATGATCCACAGGCGCCGGTAGGCGAGGAGGCGGTCCATTTTTGATTTATGATTCTCGTTTTTCGCTTCCACGGAAAGGCGTCGGTTGGCGGCGGCGTCCGCCGGTGATTGAAAATCAAAAATCCGAAATCGAAAATAGCCTTACTCGCCGCCGTCGTCGTCGCTGGAAATCTTGCCGCCTTCCTCCTCGGCGCCGTCGCCGAACAGGCCGCCGCGCTCGACCGAGCGGTGGGAGTGGCGCTCGACCTGCTTCTTGGCCTCGGCCGAGTAGCGGGTGAAGGGCACGGCGAGCAGGCGCTCCTTGGCGATGGGCTTCTGCGTCGACTCGCAGATGCCGTAGGTGCCGGCGTGGACGCGCTTGATGGCGGCCTCGATCTCGGAGAGGGCCTCCTGCTCGTTGGAGACGAGGCTGAGGGCGAAGTCGCGGTCGAAAGTGTCGGTGCCGGCGTCGGCCATGTGCTGGCCGTAGCCCGAGAGGTCGCCCGAGTCGTCCTTGGCGGACTTGAGCAGGGTCTCCTCCGTGTGCTCGCCGAGCTGGGTGAGCACGTGGTGGCGGAGCTCGAGCAACAGGCGGTAGTAGCGGCGGTATTTGTCGGGCACCTCGGACTCGTCGACCATCCGGGTGCGCGCCTTGCTCTTCTTCGGGTTGAAGCCGAGGATGTCGGCGAGGGAGGCGGCCTTCACGTGGTGCGGCTTGTGGGGCTTCTCGAGGTGGGCGGCGGCATCGTGGGGCTTGGCGGCGGTGATGGCCTTGCCGTTCTTGCCGGTCTTCGCGGCGGTCTCGACCTGCTTCTCGTTCTTCTTGGCGATCTCGCGGACCTCATCGAGGCTGAAGGCGATGGCCTTGGGCGCGGTCTTGCGCTCGAGCAGCATGCGCTTGAGCTCGGTGGCGTTGAGGGGCTGCTTGCCGCCCTTGGCGGCGGGCTTGAGCGCGGCCGAAGCCGATTTCTTGGCGATGGGGGCGGCCGCCTTGGGCGAGGGTTTGGCAGCGACGGGCTTGGCCGGTTTGTGGGCCGGCTTGTGGGCCGACTTGTGGGCCGGCTTGTGGACCGGCTTGTGGACCGGCTTCCTGGTGGCGGGCTTCTTTTTCGCGGCGGACTTTTTCGAAGTGGGCATAAAAGGTCTGGGTTAGGATTTAAGGGCTTCTGCGCACCGAGGGCAAACTTCTCCGTGCGGGTTGTGAACAAGTTTCGGCACCCACCGCCAGCAGCGCGGGCAGCGGTGGTAGCTGAGTTCGGCGCAAGGCTCGATTAGGATGGAGTTTTCAGGCGTGACTCCGGCCGTCGGCGTGAATTTGACGTCCGATACGATAAATAGTTCCGCTAGGGCAGATAGGTCTTGTCCCACCGCATGCATCTCATGGTCGGCATGCACGCCTTGGAAGGTCACGACAGCATCCAGCGACTTGCCCAGCTTCCCAGCAGCCCGGAGTGGCTCGATGGCTTCATTGACCAGCGCGCGGTATTTCAGACGCGAGACCATCTCGGTGGCTAGTTTAGGATTCGTCCATTCGGGCGGGGCGATGGGCCAGTTCTGCAGGTGGATTGATCCGTCGGAATATTCCTGGTTGGTCGTCGCGTAGCTCCAGGCCTCGTCGGCGGTGAAGGTGATGAATGGCGCGAGGATTTTCACCAGGGCGTCAAAGATGGCGTGGATCGCGGTCTGCGATGAGCGCCGGAGCGGGTGGGCGGCGCCGAGCGTGTAGAGCCGGTCCTTCAGGATGTCGTGGTAGGTGGCCGACAGCGTGACCGAGCAGAACTGGTTGCAGAGCTGGTAGACGCGGTGGAACTCATAGGCGTCGTAGGCCTTCGTGCACTCGTCGATCAGCACCGCGGTCTGGTGCAGCGCCCAGCGGTCGAGCATGTCCATTTTCTCCGGCGCAATGGCATGCTTGGTGGCGTCGAAGTCGAAGAGGTTGGAAAGCTGGAACCGGAGCGTGTTCCGGAAAAGCCGGTAGGCTTCGCCCACGTGCTTCAGGATCTCGTCGTCGACCGGGATGTCGTCGCGGAAATCCTGCGAGGCGATCCAGAGGCGGATGACATCGGCGCCGTGTTGCGCGATGTAGGCGTCGGCGGTCTGCGGCTTCTGGTAGGTGGAGCTCTTGGAGATTTTCTGGCGGTCCTTGTCGACGATGAAGCCGTGGGTGAGGACGGCCTTGTAGGGCGCGCCGCCCCAGGCGATGACGCTGCACCAGAGCGAGGACTGGAACCAGCCGCGGTGCTGGTCGCTGCCCTCGAGGTAGAGGTCGGCGGGCCAGTGCGTGCCGCCCTGGCCGGTCTTGAGCACGGCGGCCTGCGTCGAACCGGAGTCGATCCAGACGTCGAGCGTGTCGCGGCCGCCGGTGAGGTCGGCGGGTGCGGGCCAGCCGGCGGGGAGCTTCACGCCCTCGAGGATCTGCGCCGGCGTGGCGTCATACCAGAGGTTGGTGCCGCTCGTCGCGACCTTGGCGGCGACGGCGCGGATGACGCCGGCGTCGATCCAGGCCTGCTTGTCCGGGCCGTAGAATGCGATGATCGGCACGCCCCACGAGCGCTGGCGGCTGATGCACCAGTCGGGCCGCGACTCGACGGCGCCGCGGATGCGGGCCTCACCCCAGGCGGGGATCCAGCCCTGATGCTGCGCGATCTTGGTGATCTCGCCGAGCGCGAGTTGGCGGTGACCGGCCTTGTCGAGGGAGACGAACCACTGGTCGACGGCGCGGAAAATGATCGGGGTCTTCGAGCGCCAGCAGTGCGGGTAGCTGTGCGCATACTTGGCCTTGGCCAGCAGCGCGCCGGCCTCGGCCAACTTCTTGAGGACGCCGAGATTCGCGGGCGCTGGCTTCTTGGCCTTGAGGTCCTCGACGGTCTCCAGCGTGGTCAGGCCGACGAGGTCGGCTGGCACCTGGCCGTCGTCGAGGTATTTGCCGTCGTCGCCGACCGGGCAGTAGATCGCGAGCTTGTATTTGAGGCCGGTGAGATAGTCCTCCGCGCCGTGGCCGGGTGCGGTGTGCACGGCGCCGGTGCCGCTGTCGGTGGTGACATAGTCGGCGAGCACGACGGGCGAGGCGCGGTCGATGAACGGATGACGAGCCTGCAGGTGCTCGAGCTTGGCGCCCATAAACGTCGTGGGCCAAATGGCTGACGGCATAACCTCGAGCTTGGCAGCTGTAGCAACTGTGCCGATCAGTGGGAAAGCGACAATGATGCGCTCGGCTCCGAGGTCGACGACGGCATACTCCACCTCGGGATGCAGCGCGATCGCGAGGTTGGCGGGGATCGTCCAGGGGGTGGTCGTCCAGATGACGATATAGAGCGGCTTGTCGGCGGGCAGACCGAACTTCGCGGCCTCGGCGGCGGGCACGAGAAACTTCACCCAGATGGCGATCGAGGTGTGGTCCTTGTATTCAATCTCGGCCTCGGCGAGCGCCGTCTCGAAGGGGATGGACCAGTAGACGGGTTTCTTGCTGCGGTAGACGAGGCCCTGCTCGACGAACGCGGCGAAGGTGCGCAGCACGTCGGCCTCGAACGCGGGCGCCTTGGTCTTGTATTCGTTGGCCCAGTCGGCGAGCACGCCGATGCGTTTGAACTGCTCGGTCTGCTTCTTGATCCAGCTCTCAGAAAATTCGTCGCACTTCGCGCGCAGCTGCGCGGTGGTCAGCGTGAGGTTCTGCTCCTTGATCTCGCGCGAGACCTTCTGCTCGATCGGCAGGCCGTGGCAGTCCCAGCCCGGCACGTAGGGCGTGCGGAAGCCCTGCATGGACTTGTAGCGGTTGACGATGTCCTTGAGGGTCTTGTTTAGCGCGGTGCCGATGTGGACGTCGCCGTTGGTGAACGGCGGGCCGTCGTGGAGGACGAACGAGCCCTTAGGGCTGTTGGCCCGGTTGGCCTGGATGCGGCCATGGAGCTGAAGCTTTTCCCAGTGGGCGACCCGCCCCGGCTCGCGTTGCACCAACCCCGCCCGCATGGGGAAGTCGGTCTTGGGAAGCAGGAGCGTATCTTTCAAGTCTTGCGCCATCGGAAATAAGGGGCGGGAGGCTACCCATCCAAGGGGGGTAGTCAAGTGGCGTGTAGGGCCCCGGATTTTCGATTTTTGATTCTCGATTTTCGAATCCCGAAACACCCGTTTGGGCCGGTGTGGCTGGGCTGTAGGAGGGGCTTTATGCCCCGATTCAGGAGGACCGATCGGGGCGTAAAGCCCCTCCTACAGGCGGAAGGTCGGCCGACGAACTACGCTGCCGCGGCTTTCGCCAAACGCTCACCCGACTTGAGGCAATCCGGGAGCGAGATGCCGTCGCGAACGTTGCCGCCGATGAACACGCCGGGGTGCGATTGCTCGCAGCGGATGAGGGGCTCAAGGAAGCGCTCGTAGCCGAGATTGTATTGGGGAATGGCCTTGGGCCAGAAGCTGTGTTTGATGAAGGCCGGCTCGCCCGTGACGCCGACCAGGTCGCGCAGGTCCGGCTCGATGCGCCGGAGCAGGGCGGGGGTGTTGAGGCGGGCATTGTCGGGCTGGCGGACGCCGCCGGCGAAGACCGTGAGGCCCACGTGGCCCTCCGGGGCGCGGCCGGGGAAGAGCGACGAGGAAAAGAGGATGCCGAGCACCTCGCGGCGTTCGACGGCAGGCACGAGACCGCCGAAGCCGTCGAGCGGGTGCCCCACCTGCTCGCGCCGGTAGCCCAGGAAGAGTGAACTGACCGGCGGCTGCACCACGGAATCGAGGAGCGCGAACGGCCGCTCGGCGAGCGTGCCGAAGGTAAGCTGCGCGAGGCCGGCCGCCGGCACGGCGAAAATCACGGCGTCGAATTCGCCGCTGGCGGATTGGCCGTCGCGTTTCCAGATCAGGCGGTGCGGCTGGCCCGGGATCAGGGTCTCGACGGTCGCGCCCAGGACGAGGGCGCCGGCGGGCAGGCGGGCCGCGAGCGTGTCGGTGATGGTTTGCAGGCCGTCGGGGAACGACACGATGGGGCTCACGGTGGATTCGCCGCGGGCCTTTTTCTCCTTGGCCAGCGCCATCATGCCGCGGAGCAGCGAGCCGTGCGAGCGCTCGGCTTTCCACAACATGGCGAAGGCGTTTTTGACGGAAAGTTTCTCCGGGTCGCCCGCGTAGATGCCGGCGATGAGCGGGTTCACGGCGTAGTCGACGAGCTCCTGGTTGAAGTGCGAACGCACGAGCTCGGCGAGGCTGAGATCGGTCGTGCGGATGCGCGGGCGCTTGAGCAGCTCGGCGAAGATCCGCACCTTGGTGCCGAAGGAGAACAGCGGCGTGCTGAAAAACGCGCCCGGTCCGGCCGGCACCGGCTCGAATTTGCCGCCGCGGACGATGAAGCGCTTCTTGCCCGCGGGGCCGGCGGTGAGCATTGAGGCCTCGAGGCCGAGTTCCTTGACGAGGGCCTTGAGCTCGGGCGCGCCGTATTGCAGGGAGTTGGGGCCCGCCTCGATCAGATAGCCATATTCGCGGATCGACCGAACCGAGCCGCCGGGCTGGGCGCCGCGCTCAAGCACGGTCACAGCGTGGCCCTGCCGGCTGAGGCGGTAGGCGGCGGTCAGGCCGGTGATGCCGGCCCCGACGATGGCGATGCGCTTGGCGGGCATGTCAGGATTTCCAGTTGGTGACGGTGTCCACCAAGGCTTGGACACACTCGATCTTCGCTTGGGGCATGATACCGTGGCCGAGGTTGAAGATATGGCCCGGCGCGCCGCCCATGGATTTCAGGAGGCTGGTGACCTCGCGGCGCACGATCTCCGGCGTGGTGTTCATCAGCACCGGGTCGAGGTTGCCCTGCAGGGCGACATTGCCTGGGACGAGCCGGCGCGCCATGGCCAGGTCGATCGTCCAGTCGACACCAAGAACCTTGGCGCCCGTAAAAGCCTGGGCGGTGAGCTGCGTGGGCGTGCCCTTGGCGTAGATGATGACGGGGAAATCCTTCGGCAGCGCGGCGACGATCTGCTGGATCCATTTTAACGAGGCGGCCTCGTAGTCCTGGCCGGCGATGATGCCGCCCCAGGAGTCGAAAATCTGGATCGCGTCCACGCCGGCACTGATCTGCATCTTGAAATACTCGATGAGCGCCGCGGTGAGTTTCTCGAGCAGGGCGTTGAACAACGCGGGATCGGAATAGAACACGGCCTTGCTGCGCTCGAAGTCGTCGGCACTGCCGCCCTCGAGCATGTAGGTCGCGAGCGTCCACGGCGACCCGCCGAAGCCGAGCAGGGCGCGCTCGCCCTTCAGGTCGGCTTTCACGAGCTTCAGCGCCTGCGCGACGTAGTCGAGGCGTTGCGCCATGCCGGTGGCGTCGAGGCGGTCGAGCTGCGCCTTGTTCTCCAGGCGGAAGTCCATCGCGATGCCGCCTTCGTCGCGGAACTTGTAGCCCTGGCCCATGGCCTCGGGGATGACGAGGATGTCGGAAAAGATGATGGCGGCATCGAGCGCGAAGCGGCGCAGCGGCTGCAGCGTGACCTCGGCCGCGAGCGCGGGGGTCTTGACCATCTCGAGGAAGGAGCTTTTGGCCTTGAGGGCGCGGTATTCCGGCAGGTAGCGGCCGGCTTGGCGCATGATCCAGACGGGCGGTCGGTCGAGCGGCGTGCAGGCGCAGGCGGAGAGGAAACGTTCGCGGGAGGTCATGGAGTGTGGTTGGCCCAGTCGCGGGGCCGGAGAAAGACGTCGTAGAGCCGCGCCTCGGCGGTGCCGGGCGCCGGTTGCCAGTCGTAGCGCCACGCGACGAGCGGCGGCAGGGACATGAGAATGGACTCGGTGCGGCCGCCGCTCTGCAGGCCGAAGAGCGTGCCGCGGTCGTAGACGAGGTTGAACTCCACGTAGCGGCCGCGCCGGTAGAGCTGGAAATCGCGCTCGCGCTGCGTGTGTGGCAGGGGCTGGCGTTTCTGCACGATGGGCAGGAAGGCGGGCAGGAAGGCGTCACCGACGCTGCGCATGAGCGCAAAACCCTGCTCGAAGCCGCGGCCGTTGAAGTCGTCGAAGAAGATGCCGCCGATGCCGCGCGGCTCGCCGCGGTGCTTCAGGAAGAAATACTCGTCGCACCAGGTCTTGAACTTCGCGTAGGCCTTCGGGCCGGCCGGGTCGCAGGCGGCGCGGGCGGTGCGGTGCCAGTGCACGGCGTCCTCCTCGAAGCCGTAATACGGCGTGAGGTCGAACCCGCCGCCGAACCACCACGTCGCCGTTTCGCCTTCGCCCGCCTGGAGGAAGCGCACGTTCATGTGCGTGGTCGGCACGTAGGGGTTGCGCGGATGGATGACGAGCGAGACGCCCATCGCCTGGAAGGGTCGGCCGGCCAGCTCGGGCCGCGCGGCCGTGGCAGAGGCGGGGAGGGCGGCGCCGGCGACATGGGAAAACCCCACGCCGGCTTTTTCGAACACCTTGCCGTCGGCCAGCACGCGGGAGCGGCCGCCGCCGCCCTGGGCGCGCGTCCACTCGTCCTCGTGAAAACGGCCCCCATCCTCGCGCTCCAGGGCCGCGCAAATGGAATCCTGCAGGTCAAGCAGGTAGCGACGGACGGCGTGGAGGTCGGGGAGCATGGCGTGGGAAGACTGTGAGATAGTCACAAAGCATCGCAGAAATACACGAAAAAGCTCGGCGGGTGTTGCGGGATAGTCGCCATTTCTTGCGCCGGGTGGCGGGGCGGGGGGCGGCGCTTGACGACCTTGGTAAGGTGGTGCGGCTTGACCTCGGGCCGCAGAGCGCGTTGAGGTCAACGCGCTCCACCACTTTCAATGAATTCCGCCATCCTCACCACCGTCGCCGCCACCGGCTTCACGGTGGCTTTTTTTCATGCGGCGATCCCGACCCACTGGCTGCCGTTCGTGCTGGTGTCGCGGGCGCGCGGCTGGAGCCGGGGCAAGACGCTGGCGGTGTCGGCGCTGGCGGGCCTGGGGCATGTGGCGCTGACGACCCTGCTCGGGCTCGTGATCGCATGGTTCGGCTTCCAGCTGGACGAGAAGCTCGGGCGGCTGTTCCCGATGATCGCCGGCGGCATCCTGCTGGTGATCGGCCTGTATTATTTCTGGCGGCAGTGGCGCGGCGGCGTGGTGCACCACCACGTGCTTGGCGCGCACCATCATCCGAGTGAACAGTGCGGCCACGAGCACGAGCACAGCCACTGGGACGAGGAGCTGAAGGACAGCACGCTTGTCACGAAGAAGGAGGGCGACTGGGCTGCGATCAGCGGGCTGTTCGTGATGCTGACGCTCTCACCCTGCGAAGGCTTCCTGCCGGTCTATCTCTCGGGCGTGCAGTTCGGCTGGACCGGTTTTTTTGTGCTCAGCGCCATCCTCGCGGTGGGAACGTTGGCCGGCATGATGATCTTCACGTGGCTGACGCTGGTTGGCCTCGAGAAAATCCAGATCAAGAGCCTCGAGCGCCACGAGGCGGGCCTGCTCGGCGCGCTGTTCACGCTGCTCGGCGGCCTGCTGCTCGTGCTCGGGCATTAGGCCCGCAGGGACCAGCCGTCGCCAAGGCTATGGCTGGCGGGCGCGGATCGTCCACCATTCACTCGAACACTTTCACGGCGTCGGCGGTGAGCCGGTTCTTGTAGATTTCGCCGCCTTTCATGACGAACTCGACCTGCTCGAGCACGGTGATGTCGGCGAGCGGGTCGCCCTTCACCGCGACGAGGTCGGCGTAGAAACCGGGGGCGAGCTGGCCGGCCTTGTCCTTCCAGCCGAGCAGGTCGGCGGCGACGGTGGTGGCGGACTGCACGGCCTGCATCGGCGTCATGCCCCACTTGACCATGTGGAAGAACTGCTTGCCGTTCCAGCCGTGCGGATAGACGCCGGCATCGGTGCCGTAGGCGATCTTGCAGCCGGCCTGCACGGCCTTCGTGAAGTTCTCGCGCTGCGTGCGGCCGACGAGTCTTTCCTTGTCGAGCATCTTCTGCGGGAAACCGAGGCGGCCGTATTCGGCGAGGATGTAATCGTCGTTGTAGATGTCGGGCACGAGCCAGGTGCCGTGCTCCCTGGCCAGGGCGATGCCCTCGGCGTCGATGAAGCTCGCGTGCTCGATGGAGGTGACACCCGCGCGGATGGCCAGCTTGATGCCCTCGGTGCCGTGGGCGTGCGCGGCGACGCGCCGGCCCCACAGGTGGGCCTCGTCGACGATGGCCTTCATTTCCTCGAGCGTGTATTGCGGGGCGCCGACGGATTCCTCCTCGGACAACACGCCGGCGGTCGCGAGCATCTTGATGACGTCGGCGCCGTATTTGATGTTTTCGCGGACCTTCTTGCGGACCGCGTCAATGCCGTCGGCGATGCCGTTGATATCGCCCTCGAAGCGCACATAAGGGGACATGCCGTTGAGGTCGCCGTGTCCGCCGGTGGCGCTGAGCGCGGGGCCGCTGGCGAGGATGCGCGGGCCGGGGAGCTTGCCGGTGTTGATGGCGTTGCGCAGCGCGAAGTCCACGTAGTTGCCCGCGCCGACGTTGCGGATAGTGGTGAAGCCGGCGTCGAGCGTCCGCCGCGCGTAGATATGCGAGGTGGTGGCCTCGTCGATCGGGCTCTTGCGGAACATGTCCTCGTAGAAATTCTCCGGCTGGCCGGTGATGTGCGTGTGGCAGTCGATGAGCCCCGGCAGGACGGTGGCGGCGCCGAGATTGATCATTTTCACTGTGGCACCGGCGGGGAGGGCCTTCGCCAATTCAGCCGCAGGCACGACGGCCTTCACGCGATCGCCCTCGATGATGATCGCCCGATCGGCGAGGACCTGGCCCGTGCCCGGGTCGACGAGGCGGGCGCATTTCACGACGGTCAGCACGACCGGAGCGTCGGCCGGCGGCAAATCGCCGGCAGTGAGGCGCGCGCCCAGCAGAAACGCGGTGAGCAGGCCGAGGCTGAAGGGATGCGGCAGGGGAAACTTCATGCGTTGCATGTTGGCGGCTTCGGCCGGTGAGACAAAGCTAAAGACACTTGCGATGCGGTGTTTGCCGGCTAGGTTGGCTCCGGGCCATCTGCCCAATACCTCACCTCCTCAGGAGATCCAGCCATGAAAATGTTCGCCCGTTATCTTCCGGCCGTGGCGCTGTTCGGTGCGCTGCTGGCTTTTGCCGGATGCACCACCCAGACGGCCCGGGCCGGGTCGAGCCGCGGCAACTATCAGGTGGCCGTGATCGAAAGCTCCAAGGGCCTGCAACTGACCACGGAGCAGGTGGCGGAAATTCGCGCGTCGGCGCTCAATTACCTTAAGGAAAACGGCCTCACCGGCGGCGGGGAATATGTGGTGAAGATCAACCTCACCCCCGGCAATCCCGAGGCCACCGACCAGTGGGTGGTACTGCGGATCAGCAGCCTGCCCACGCGGACCTACACGCTCCTCGCGGCGTATCCCGGTCCCGACGACTCCTATCCCTTCGACAACAGCTACTATTACGGCCGGGCCAATTATCGCTATGCGGGCCTCCCGCAGTTTGGCTATTACGACCCGTTTGACTACGGCTACAACAACAACGATTACCTCGGCGGCGGCTATACCTCGCCGGGGTCGCCGCCGCGGAATCACCGGCCGGACTACAAGCCGGGAGACCACGACAACCGCCCGCCGGTGACGCATACCCGGTGGGAGGCCAACCCTAACCAGCCGGATTCAGGCCGGACCCACTCCGGCGATTATCAGCCGCGCGCCGATGCGCCGCGGACCTGGAACCACGACCGGCCCACGGACCGCGATTCCGGCTCATCCGGGTCGGGGCACGGCAACTCCGGCGGTCATACCCGCACCGAGAGTTCAGCCGGTTCAGGCGGTTCCTCGTCCGGATCATCCTCCAGCCCGCCGCCGGCTCCCAGCCATTCAGCTCCGGAACCAGCGCCGCGCTCGGAGCCAGCCCGGCAGACGGAAAAGGGCGAAACCCAATACCAGCCCCGCTGAACGAGCGGGCTAGGCGGCGAATCGCAGGAGTTCGAAATCCGCCAGGGACTCTGTGTCCATTGCTTTGGCCAGCCGAGGCCATGGCGCGGGCGAGGAGTTTTGCCCGGAGCGGCTGGCGCAGGCGTTGGGGTTCCGGCGGCGGATTTTCCGGGCAAGCCTTTCGCCGACGACGGATGCCTTGTGGCGGGCGAACGCCGGAAGTGAGTTCGCTCAGATCTTCTCGTCCATGCTCCGCAGCCGTCCGGCCATAATGGTCATCAGCTGCAGCGCGAAAAAGGGGTTTTGCTGCACGAGAAACATGAAGCGCTTGCGGTCGATCGGCACGATCTTGGCGTCCGTCTTCACCAGCGCGGTTGCAATACGCGGGAGCTCCTCGATCAGGGCCATCTCGCCGAAAACGCCGCCGGGTCCGACGGTTTCGACGGTCTTCCCGTGAATGCTGATTTCCACCGTGCCATCAAGCACGGCAAACATCAGGGAGCCGGGATCACCGACGCGGAAGATTATGCGGCCGGCGGGGAAGAGCTCGGCGTCCTGATCCTTGTCAAACAGGTGAATTTGCATGTTGGGAATATTACCGCCCGAGACAGTGGCGCGCGACGATCCCGTGACAATCGCGGGCGTGAAGCGTCACCAGATTGTGACAATTGCCGGTCTCCGCCGCCGAGGTCAGATCCACCGGCGCACGCGGCGCTGGTAGGCGAGGTAGGTTTCACCGAACTTGGCGGCGAGGTAGCGCTCCTCGCGCCTGACGACGCCGAAGTGGAGGGTGAGGGCCAGCGGCACGACGAAGAGCACGGGCAGCACGCCATCGAGCAACAGGCCGATCGCGAGCAGCAGCAGGCACAAGGAGAAATACATCGGGTTGCGGGTGTAGCGGTAGGGCCCGGCGGCGACGATGGCGATGGTCGGCTTGTCCGGATTCACATTGGTGCCGGCGCGATGCATGATGCGCGAGGCCCAGAACGCCTGCGCGCCCGCCGCCAGGGCCAGTCCCGCGCCGAGGAGTCGCGCCGGCAGGGTCGGCAGCAGCGGAATGGGGCACAGCCAGTGCGCCAGCCCGCCTGCCACGGCATGAAGCGCAAAGATCAGCGGCGGAAACGCGAGGACGTGGGCATGATCCTGGGTTTCGGCGCTCATGTCCTGGCCTGCTCCGGCGGGAGCGTGTGCAGCTTCAATTCGGGGTTTTTTTCCAGGAAGTAACGCGTGGTCCACTCGTTCGGGAACAGGACCACGGGGTGGTCGAACTTGTCGGTGCCGAAGCTGACACCGGTGGCGACGATGAAGCGGGAGTAGTCGATGCCTTTTGGGCCCTTGAATGAATCCGGAATGTCCACCCAACGGATGACCGTCCACGGCGTCGGGGTCAGCTTGCACTCGGCGTTGTATTCGGACTGCAGGCGCCATTGCACGACCTCGAACTGCAGCGGGCCGACCGCGGCGAGGAGCGTGGCGCCGGCGGGGGCGTTGCGGGCATTGAACGATTGCACGACGCCCTCCTGCAGAAGTTGCTCGAGGCCGGCGCGGTATTTCTTGGCGTCGCCGCTGTTCGGGTTGGAAATGTAGGTGAAGACCTCCGACGGGAAGCGCGGGATCTCGTTGTAGAAGATGCCGCGGTCCTCCGTGAGCGTGTCGCCGATGCCGAATTCACTGTGGCCAACGAGGCCGATGACGTCGCCCGGCCAGGCCTCGTCGACGGTCTCGCGTTCGCGGCCGAAGAGCTTGTGCGAGGACGAGAGGCGGACGGACTTGCCGGTGCGCTGGTGCGTGACGACCATGTCGCGGTCGAACTTGCCGGAGCAGACGCGGCAGAACGCGATGCGGTCGCGGTGCTTGGCGTCCATGTTCGCCTGGATCTTGAAGATGAAGCCGGAGAACTTCGGGTCGTCGACCGGCACGACGCGCTCGACGGTCGGCTGGGCCAGCCCCGGCACGGAGACGCTGACGGACTTGCGCGGCGCGGGCGGGACGGAGTCCTGCAAGAAACCGTCGAGCAAAAGCTGGATGCCGAAGTTGTTCACGGCGGAGCCGAAGTAGACGGGCGTCTGCTGGCCGGCCTGCACGGCCGCGAGGTCGAACGGGTGGCCGGCGCCGTCGAGCATCTCGATCTGCTCCTTCACCGCGGCGAAGGTATCGTCGTCGAGCTTTTCGCGGACGATCGGATCGTCGAGCGAGGCGACACTGACGGGCGCCTGGAACTTGCCGCCCGGGACGCGCTCGAAGAGGTGGACCTGGCGGGTGCGGCGGTCGAACACGCCCTTGAACTGCGGGCCGTTGCCGAGCGGCCAGATGACGGGCGAGGACTGCAGGCCGAGGACGCTCTCCAGTTCGTCGAGCAGGTCGAGCGGGTTGCGCGTCGGCCGGTCGCACTTGTTCATGAACGTGAAGATCGGCACGCCGCGGCGGCGGCAGACCTCGAAGAGCTTGCGGGTCTGCGTCTCGACGCCCTTGGCGGCGTCGATGACCATGAGGGCGGCGTCGACGGCGGTGAGCACACGGTAGGTGTCCTCGGAGAAGTCCTTGTGGCCGGGGGTGTCGAGCAGGTTGACCGCACAGCCGGCGTAGTCGAACTGGAGGACGGTGGACGAGATGGAGATGCCGCGCTGTTTCTCGAGTTCCATCCAGTCGGAGGCGGTGGCGCGCTGGTTCTTGCGGTCCTTGACCGCGCCGGCGAGGTGGATGGCGTTGCCGTAGAGCAGGAACTTCTCGGTCAGCGTCGTCTTGCCCGCATCGGGATGCGAGATGATCGCAAAGGTGCGGCGACGGGCGATTTCCTGGGCGGTCGTGGACATGAAGGGGCTCACGCAAAGGCGCAAAGGCGCCAAGGTGAAGCCTTTTCCGCCTGCGGCTAAGCGGCAGGCCGGGTTCCCGACGGGCTCAGCCACGGGCCAAATGTGCCGATCTAACCCGCAACCCTTATGAACAACTGGATGCTCATTGCCGCGATGGCAGGCCTTATTCAAGCGACCGGACTCGTCGTCCTGATGGCCAGCGCCTAGTGGCCCGGTGGCTATCAGGACGTGGCCGGCATCCTTCTGAGCTCCCAGTCCGGTGCCGCAGTCATTCCACAGCGCGGACCCGGCGGCGGGCAGCGACGACCTGCCGCACGCCGCCTGATTACTTCGGCCGATCCTTCAGGCGCCGGACGAACTTGAGGCCCGACCAGACTTCGTCGACGGCGCAGACCTTCACGTCCACGAGCCCGGCCGCGAGGCCGATACGGCGCACATCCGTCTCAGTGACATCGGTGGCGACCCCGGAGGATTTTTTCGGCCACGAGATCCAGAGTGCGCCCGCCGGTTGGAGCTTGGCGGCGAGCGGCGCGAAGTGACTCGCGAGGGCCTTGGCGGAAGAAGTGAAAAACTGGATGAGGTCGAGGTCCGTGTCGCGCGGGCGGCAGGCGGGGCAGTCCTCCGGCAACTGGCCCAAGGTGCGCGCATAGTCAGCCGGTGCGCCGACGAGCAGGTAGCGCGTGCCGGGCTTGAAGCCGAGCTTCTGGGGGAGGGGCGTGCCGGAGTATCCCGCGGGCATGTGATTTAATGCTTCGCTAGGAACGGCTCTTGGTCAATCGTGAGCGCGTGTCTGTTTCCCTGAAGCTCAAGCCCAACGTCAAATCCCGCGCCCTCGACGGCCACCCCTGGGTGTTCGCCAACGAGTGCGAGGCCCTGCTGCCCGTTGAGCACGACGGCGAGGTGGTCGAATGCCGCGACCGGTCCAACCGGCTGCTCGGCACCGGTATCTACAACAGCAAGTCGCAGATCGTCTGGCGGCGGCTGAGCCGCGAACGGGTGGCGCTTGATGGCGCTTATCTGCGCGAGGCCCTGGCCAAGGCGCTCGCGCGCCGGGCCGGCATGGGGGATTTCAAGCGGCTGGTGTGGTCCGAGTCGGACGACCTGCCCGGCGTCGTCGTCGACCAGTTCAGCGGCACACTCGTGGCGCAGATCCAGACCTTGGCCATGGAGAAGCGCGCGGCCCTCATCAGCGACCTGCTCGCGGATCTGGCGCAGCCGGCCGAGATTATTTTCCGCAACGACGCGAACATCCGCAAACTTGAGGGCCTGCCGGTCGAGGTGCACACGCGCTCGGGCGCGGCGTGGGAGCCGCGCTGGGTGAACATCGACGGGCTCAACTACTGGCTCGACCTGCAGGGCGGGCAGAAAACGGGATTCTACCTCGACCAGCGGCAGCAGCACGCGGCCGTGGCGCGCTACGCGTCCGGCAAGCGCGTGCTCGACGCGTTCTGCAACCAGGGGTCGTTCGCGCTGCATTGCGCGCGGGCCGGCGCGGCCCGCGTGCTCGGACTCGACAGCGCGTTCGACGCGGTCGGGCAGGCGAAGAAGAACGCCGAGCACAACGGGCTGAAGGCGGATTTCCAGGGCGTGAACGTCTTCGACTGGTTCACGGCGCAGCGCGAGACCGCGCCGGCGTGGGACCTGATCATCCTCGACCCGCCGCCGTTCGCGAAATCGAAGTCGGCGCTCGAGGGCGCGCTGCGCGGCTACAAGGAGCTCAACCTGCGCGCCATGAAGTCGCTGGCGCCCGGCGGCGTGCTGGCGACTTACACCTGCTCGTATCACATGCAGGACGCCCAGCTGCGCGAGGTGCTGGCCGCGGCCGCGGCCGATGCCAAGCGCCGCGTGCACGTGCTGGAATACTGCCACCAGCCGCCGGACCATCCGGTGCTCGTGACGATGCCCGAGAGCGAATACCTCCGGGGCTACATCCTGCGCGTGGAGTAGTGGAGGGCCCAGCTCCGGCTGGGCCGCGGCTCAGCGGGAGCGGCGCCCTCCAACAGGCGACGGAATCGCAGCCTCAGCGCTGGGCCTGTGCGCTGTCCAGATTCCGGCGCGTCAGCCGGAGCTGCTCGATCTCGGTTTCCATTTGGGCCAGGTCGCTCACGCTCGCGGGGCGCTTCATGTCCTCCAGCACGGCGCGCTCGGTTTCCATCAGGCTGACCCGGGAGGCGGCGACGGCAGAGAGGTGCTCGGAGGAATTCCCGCCGAAGATGGCGGCGACGGTGGAGACCTTCTGGTTGTTGAGCGTCTTGTCCAGGTTGGTCGGCTTGATCTTCTTTTTCTCGCGGGCGATCAGCTTGTCGAGCTTCTCGATGGTCTTGTCGATTTCCTTGGCGCGCTGCGCCGTGACCTGGATCTTGGGCAGGACAATGACCTCGGCGTCGGGCAATTGGGATTCGACGGAGGCGGCGTGCGCCTTGGCCGCTTCGGGCATCTTGCTAGGTTCGGCCGCCTTGGCGGGTTCGGCGGCCGGGAGCAGGCCGGCGTCCGCCAGGATGAGGAGCACGGAGAAGGGCCGGCGAAGATGGGTGAATTTCACGAAGAGGCAGATTACAGCAAGGGAACCGGGTGCGACAAGGACAGATGCCGGCGGCCGGCGGATGTTCCCAAAGAAAAGGCCGGACCTTGCGGCCCGGCCTTTCCTGCTGTGTGTGTGCGGACGAAGCCTGCTTGTGTTAGGTCAACTTCGTTGGGCGGTATGGAAACGATCAGGGGGCCGGGTGCAAGCTCAGAGACGGCCGCCGTAGATGGCGCTGGCGCCCAGCTCTTCCTCGATGCGGAGGAGCTGGTTGTATTTGGCGACGCGGTCGGTGCGGCTGGCCGAGCCGGTCTTGATCTGGCCGGCGTTGGTGGCGACGGCGATGTCGGCGATGGTCACGTCCTCCGTCTCGCCCGAGCGGTGCGAGATGATGGTCGTGTAGCTGTGCCGCTGTGCGAGCGCGATGGCGTCGAGCGTCTCGGTGAGCGAGCCGATCTGGTTGACCTTGACGAGAATCGAGTTGGCGGTGCCGGTATCGATGCCCTTCTGGAGGAACTCGACGTTGGTGACGAAGAGATCGTCGCCGACGAGCTGCACCTTGTCGCCGAGCGCGTCGGTGAGCTTCTTCCACGTGGTCCAGTCGCCCTCGGCGCAACCGTCCTCGATCGAGACGATCGGATACTTCGCGACGAGGTCCTTGTAGTAGGAGACGAACTGGTCGCCGGTGAAGGCGCGGCCGGAGGATTTCTTGAAGACGTAGCTCTTGCTCTCCTTGACGTAGAACTCGGAGGCGGCGACGTCGAGGGCGAGGAAGATGTCCTTGCCGAGCTTGTAGCCGGCGCCCTTGACGGCCTCGCTGATGGCGTCGAGCGCGTCGGTGGTCGACGCGAGATTCGGGGCGAAGCCGCCCTCGTCGCCGACAGCGGTCTGGAGGCCCTTGGCCTTGAGGACCTTTTTCAAGGAGTGAAAAACCTCGGCGCCGGCGCGGAAGGCCTCGGCGAAGGTGTCAAAGTTCTTCGGGACGATCATGAACTCCTGGAAGTCGATCGGAGCGTCCGAGTGCGCGCCGCCGTTCATGATATTCATGAGCGGGACGGGCAGGACCTTGGCGTTGGGGCCGCCGAGGTATTTGTAGAGGGGCAGGCCGGAGGCGCTGGCGGCGGCCTTGGCGGTGGCGAGGGAGACGCCGAGGATGGCGTTGGCGCCGAGCTTAGACTTGGTGGAGGTGCCGTCGAGCTTGAGCATGGCGCGGTCGACGCCGGTCTGGTCGAAGGCGTCGAAGCCGAGGAGTGCGGGGGCGATCTTGGCCTTCACGTTGGCGACGGCCTTGAGGGTGCCCTTGCCGCCGTAGCGGGCCTTGTCGCCGTCGCGCAGTTCGATGGCCTCGTGCTCGCCGGTGGAGGCGCCCGAGGGCACGGCGGCGCGGCCGAAGGCGCCGTTCGCGAGTTTCACGTCAACCTCGACGGTCGGGTTGCCGCGGGAATCGATGATCTCGCGGGCGGTGATGGCAGTGATGGTGGTATTCATGCTGGAAGGAAGAGCTGAATCATTTTTCGTGCCAGTGGCAACGCAGGGTTGTGTCACAACCCGGGCCCCCGGCGAACCTCAGGCGTAAGGCGGGCGGGTGGCCCCGATCCGGTAGAGGAACTTCTGGATGACCGTGGGCGGCTTGGGGACGAACTCCTCCGGCAGCTGGTCGGTGTGGCCGTGGCGGATGGCGGCGCCGATGGGCGTGCCGCCGTTGTAATTGCGGATGAGCAGCGTCGCGCGGTTCAGGAACTCGCGGGGAATCTCGCGGAGGTGGCCCTCCACGGCGGCCGCGTGCAGCGGGGTGTCGCCGAAATCATTGCGGCTGATGAGCAGGTCGACCGTCAGCCGGTCGGCCGGGATCTGGCCGATGTTGCCCGACTCGGCGGCCGCGTGGATGGGCGTGTGACCGGACTTGCTCGGCATGACGAGGTTGTCGTGGGTGAGGAACTGGGGCGGGATCTGGTCGAGGTGGCCGGCGATGGCGGCGGCGTGCAGGCAGGTGTCATGGTTCGCCGTCTTGGCGAGCAGGGCCTCGGCCGTCAGCAGGGCGGCGGGGATCTGGTCGAGGTGGCCGTTGAGCGCGGCGACGTGGAGCACGGTCTCGCCGCTGATGTTCGGGGCCAGGATGGCCTCGCGGGTGATCAACTGGACCGGGAAGCGGTCGAGCGAGCCGGCCTCGGCCGCGACGTGGAGCAGGTTGTTGCCGTGGTCGGTCTTGGTCAGGACGAGCTCGGCGGTGAGCAGCGCGGCGGGCACCTGGTTAAGCGCGCCCCCGGCGGCGGCCTGATGCAGCGGGGTGTAGCCGCTGTTGGAGCGGAGCAGCAGGTTCTCCCTCGTGAGGAAGGCGGCGGGCACCTGGTCGAGGAATCCGCTGCGCGCCGCGAGATGGAGTGGGGTGTATCCCGCATCGTTCTTGCGGAGCAGGTTTTCCCCGGTCAGGAGGATGGCGGGCACCTGGTTGAGCGAGCCGTATTTGGCCGCGATATGCAGCGCTGTGTTGCCCGAGGAGTTGGGCTTGGTCAGCTGTTCGCCCGTCAGCGTCTCCCCGGGCAGTTGGGAAAGCGTGCCTTCGCGGGCGGCCGCGTGAAGATTGATTTTGTCCATGCCAGAACCTCAGGAAATACGCGCGAAAACAGGCAGGCAAACTAATATACGCCCATAGGGTCGAACCGGGAGGGCCGCATGGGGTAGCTTTGGGTTTGCCAAGGCAGCGGGGGCGCGCAAAGTTTTTTTCAATGACCACGCCGGTTAAAGATCTGTCGCCTGCCAAGCCCAAGCTAGGAGCGGTGCTCCTGATCGACGACGAGAAGCCGCTGCTGACGCTTTTCCAGGAAGCGCTTTCGCCGCATTTCGAGGTCGTGATCGCAACCAGCGCGAAGGAGGCCGGGTTCATCATGCACAAGAAGGCCTTCAAGGTCATCGTGTGCGACCACCTGATGCCCGGGGGCAACGGCCTGAGTTTCCTCGTGCACGCGCGCGAGGAGTATCCGGACACGCAGCGCGTGCTGGTGACCGGCTACATGAAGCCCGAGATGCTGCTGCGCAGCGTGAACGAGGCGGCGCTTTACCGCTATCTCCTCAAGCCCGTGTCGCTGTCCGAGCTGATCAAGACGGTGCAGGAGGCGGCCAAGCTGCACGACCAGACGGTCGCCGCGGTGAGCGCCTGACAGGAGGGCCGGTCTTAGACCGGCCTTGCTCGCTGCAAACCGGGCCCGGCCGGGACGGGCCCGGCGTCCGAACTAATCATATCGCCGGCGCAGGTTGCTCGGCAGCAGGCCCAGCTCCTCGCGGTATTTTGCGACGGTGCGGCGGGCGATCTTGAGGCCCTTCGCCTCCAGCAGGCCGACAATTTCCTGGTCGCTCAGCGGCTTGCCCGGATCCTCGGCCGCCACGATGTCGGCGATCATCTCCTTCACGCTGGTGTTGGCGACCGCGGTGCCCGCGTCGGACTGGTAGCCGGACGTGAAGAAATACTTCATCTCGAAGACGCCGTGCGGGGTCTGGATGTATTTGTTGGCGAGCGCCCGGCTGACCGTCGTCTCGTGCACGCCGATGATGTCGGCGATCTGGGTCATCGTGAGCGGCTTCAGCTTGGAGATGCCCTCCTCGAAGAACTCGCGCTGGTGCTTGATGATCTCGCGCGTGATGCGCTCGATCGTGCGCTGGCGCTGCTCGATGGCGTTGATGATGAATTTGCCCGAGCGCAGCTTCTCGCGCAGGTAGTCGCTCTCCGGCTTGCTCAACCGGCCTTTCGCGATGAGGTCCTTGTAGGTATTGCTCAGGCGCAGGCGCGGGATGTAGTCGCTGTTGAGCGAGATCTTCCATTCGGCGCCATCCTTTTCGACGCTCACGTCGGCCACGACGACGCGGTTGGCGTCGTCGGCGAAGCGGCGGCCGGGCGCCGGGTCGAGGGTGCCGATCTCCTCGATGGCCTCCTGGATGATCTCGGGCGCGAGGCCGGTCTTCCGGGCGAGGTCGGGGATGCGGCGGCGCACGAGCAGGTCGAAATGATCGCGGATGATGCGCGCGGCCACGGATTTTTCGCGGCCCTTCAGCGTGAGCTGGATGAGCAGGCAGTCGGCGAGGCTTTCGGCGCCGATGCCGGCCGGATCGAAGGTCTTCAGCAGTTTCGCGGCCGCCTGCATGGCCTCGAGCGGCAGGTGCGACAGGAGGGCGAGGTCGGAAAGGGTGGAGGTCAGGTAGCCGCGGTCGTCAAGGCTGCCGACGAGGAAGTGCAGGGCCTCCAAGGTCGGCGCCGGGCAGTCGGCGAGCTCGGCCTGCGACATCAGGTGCTGCTGCAGCGAGGTCTCGGTGGTCAGCGAGTCGAAGAAGTGCTGCCGGCGCTCGTCCTCCTCGCCGGTGGTCTGCCGCACGCCGCCGGTGTCGGACATGTGGTCCTTCCAATCCTGGCCGATGCGCTCGAGCAGCTGCAGGTCCTTGGAAAAATCCATCTCCTCGCGCGGGTCGTCGTTGGGCACGTCCTTCTCGTCGCCGCTGGTGGCGGATTTCTCGAGGCTGACATCGTCCATCGGCATCTCCTCGAGCGTGGGGTTGGCCTGCAGTTCCTCCTGGATGGCGGCGCGCAGGTCGAGCGCGGCGACCTGCAGGATCTTCAGCGACTGCCGCATCTGCGGCGCCAGCACGAGCTGCTGCGTCTGCCGCTGGTGGAAACCCTGATGGAGCCCTGGGCCGCTCATACGTGCAAGAGGTTACCTCTGGCTTTCGAGCGACGAGACGCGGGGTATGGGGGGGAGTGGGACGGCGGGGGTTGTGCCGGGTTTGGCGGGGGGAAAGACCTCGGCGAGGTAGACGGCCAGTTTCTCGTTCGTCGGACCGTAGCGGTCGCTGTAAAGATACATTTCCAAGTCGGTGAGCATCTCGAAGGCCGACTGGTAGCGCTTGTCGCGGTCGCGCTGCAGGGTCTTGTGGATGATGACCTCGAGCTTCGGGTCGATGTCGGCGCGCAAAGCGGAGAACTGCGGGACCGTCATCGTGAGGATGTTGCGGCGCGACTCGAGCCGGGTGCTGCCGCGGAAGATGTTTTTCCCGAGGAGAATCTCGGTCAGCACGATGCCCAGCGAGAACAGGTCGGCGCGCCCGTCGGTGACCGCGTAGCTGGCGCCCTCGGGGGAGAGATACTCGTCCTTGCCCGGGATCACCTTGCCTTCCTCGTTATACATCAGGTCCAGGGCCTTCGCGATGCCGAAGTCCGTGAGTTTCACGTCGCCCTCGATGGCGAGCATGACGTTCTTCGGGTTCACGTCGCGGTGGACGATGCCGAGCAGGCGGCCTTCGCTGTCGCGTTTGGCGTGGGCGTAGCTGAGGCCGCGGCAGACGCGCGAGGCGATGAACACCGCCATGTCGATCGGCACGGGCCGGTTCAGCTCGGAGTGGCGGTCGATGAATTGCTCGAGGTTCACCCCGCGCACGAACTCCATCGTCATGAAATACTGTCCGCCGATCTGGCCGAGGTGGTAGGTCTGGACGATGTTGGTGTGGATGAGGTCGGCCACCAGCTTGGCCTCGCCGATGAAGTTTTTTTGAAATTCGGGAATGGCCGAATACTCTTCGCGAATGAGCTTGATGGCGACAGTCTTGCGGAAATTGCCCGTGCCCTTCTGCACCGCTTCGTAAACGAGGCCCATTCCACCCTCGGCGAGCTTGTTCGTCAGCTCGTATTGGAGTTCGTTGAAGATGTGCTTGAGGGGAGTGGACGGCACGACGTCAGAAAAACGCCGGTTTTAACGCGTGGCAAGAACTCATGCGCTATATTTGCACACTTCCTGCTAGGGATGGAACATTCCAGACGGATGAGCCGGTTGACAGCGGGGCGAAGCGGCCTAGGTTCCGCCGCATGATCACGCTCACCACCCGCGCCGCCCGCCAGGTGCAGTCCATGCACGCCGCGCAGGGCGTTGCCGAGAAACGCCTGCGGGTTTTCGTGGAAAGTGGCGGCTGCTCGGGCTTCGAATACGGCATGTCCTTCGACCTGGCCAAGGCCGACGACCAGAAATTTCTGAGCGAGGGCGTGGAGGTGCTGGTGGATCCGACCAGCCTGGCCTACCTGAACGG
The DNA here is from genome assembly GCA_029945445.1 of Lacunisphaera sp. Classification (GTDB taxonomy): domain Bacteria; phylum Verrucomicrobiota; class Verrucomicrobiia; order Opitutales; family Opitutaceae; genus Lacunisphaera. The sequence continues at coordinate 112,205 of JAQSCO010000015.1, forward strand.
CACGAGCATCGATTTCGACGATGGCCTGCACGGCAAGGGCTTCGAGCTGAAGAATCCCAACGCGCAGAGCACCTGCGGCTGCGGGAAGTCCTTCAATTAGCCGCCCGCCCGCCCCGCCGCCTGTGCCGCTAACGCCTCACACCGAAAAGCATTTCACGGCCGGCGAACTGGTGCGGGATATAGTAATCGGCATGTCCGACGGCCTGACGGTGCCGTTCGCCCTCGCCGCCGGACTCACCGGCGCGATTGCCCAGACGCATCTCATCGTCACCGCGGGTGTGGCCGAGATTGCCGCGGGCTCGATCGCCATGGGTCTCGGCGGCTATCTGGCCGCGCGGGGCGATGCGGAGCACTACGCCAGCGAACGGGTGCGGGAGCAGCAGGAAATCGTGACCAAGCCCGAGGCGGAGGCGCAGGAGGTGCGCGATATTTTCAAGACTTACGGCCTGAGTGACGAGGAAAGTGCCACGGTGGTCGAGTCGCTGCGCCGGCGACCCAAGGACTGGGTGGATTTCATGATGCGCTTCGAACTCGGGCTCGAGGCACCGGAGCCGGGGCGCGAATGGAAGAGCGCGGTGACCATCGCGTCCGCCTACATTGTCGGCGGCATCGTTCCCCTCAGCGCCTATATGCTGCTCGCGGACTCGCGCCAGGCCTTGCAGCTCTCGGTGCTTGTCACGCTCGTGGCCTTGGCCTTCTTTGGCGGGATCAAGGCGCGCTTTACCGGGGTGCCGGTGGTGCGCGGTGCGGTTCAAACCACCCTGATCGGCGGACTGGCTGCGGCCGCGGCTTTTGGGATCGCCCGCCTCATCAGCTGAGACCAACCCGGTGCGGGTCAGGCCCGCGCCTCGTGCAGCGCGACGATGCCGAAGGTCATCGGCGTGGCGTGCACATCACTGAAACCGGCGCGCCGGATCTCCGCGCTCATCGTCGCCCGGTCGGGGAATTGCTCGATCGAGCCACCAAGGTATTCGTAGGCGGAGCGGTCGCCGGTCACCACCGCGGCGATGCTGGGCAGGACGAACTTTAGGTAGGCGTAGTAGAACGGCCGGAACCAGAAATACGGCTGGGAAAACTCGAGCACGAACAACCGGCCTTTCGGGCGCAACACCCGGCGCATCTCGGACAATGCCTTGTGCCGGTCGGCCATGTTGCGCAGGCCGAAAGACACGGTGATCGCGTCGAAAGCCGCGTCCGGCAGCGGCAGGGCCATGCCGTCGCCCTGTTTGAACTCGATTTCCGCCCACCGGTCGTGCGCGCCGCGTTTTTTCACGGCCTCGTCCAGCATCGGCTGGCAGAAATCCATGCCGGTCAGCCGCACCCCGGGCGGCAGCCCATCGGCGAGGGCAAAAGCCACATCCCCGCTGCCCGTCGCTAGGTCAAGCACCGCGCCGGATTCGGCGTCATGGACGGCCCGCACCAGCCTCTGGCGCCACCAAAAGTCCACGCCGCCGCTCAGGAGGTGGTTGGCGAGGTCGTAGCGGCCCGCAATGCGGGCAAACATGGTGTTGACGGCCTTCGGATCGGGCATGGTTAAGACTTAGCCTTTGTGCGGCTTTGCGGTTGACGCAAGCACTGGGTAGTGAATTATTTGTGGCTGTAACCAGTAAGGACTAAATTATAACCCACGCTCGCCATGTCGACCAACCTCACCAAACGCGAAATCGTGCTGGAAATCTATGAGAAGACGGGTTTCCCGCAGAAACAAATCCAAGATACGGTGCAAATGACCCTCGACATCGTGATGGATGCCCTGGCCGCCGGCCGCAACGTCGAGTTGCGCAACTTCGGCGTCCTCGAGGTCCAGGTCCGCAAGGCCCGGGTCGGCCGCAACCCGAACAAGCCCGAGACCGAGGTCATCATTCCCGAGCGCGCCGTCGTGAAGTTCAAGTCGGGCAAGATTCTCAAGCAGAAGATCAAGCAGCTCAGCCTCGACAAACTGCGCAACAACCCGCCGCCTCCGGCCTCGGCCTGAGCGCGCGCCCAGTCGCAGCGAGGCATGGCCGGCTTCCAGTCGCTTCCGGGCTTTCGGGATTTCTACCCGGAGGACTTTTCCCGCCGTCAGCATATTTTCCGCGTCTGGCGGCAGACCGCCAGCGCCTTTAGCTTCCAGGAATACGACGCACCCGTCCTGGAACCGCTCGAACTCTACAAGACCAAGTCAGGCGACGAGATCGAGGCCCAGCTCTTCAGCTTCACCGACAAAGGCGGCCGGGAGGTCTCCCTCCGCCCCGAGATGACCCCGACAGTGTGCCGCATGGTCGGCGCCAAGGCCGGCGCGCTCAAGCGGCCGATCAAGTGGTTCAGCATCGCCGAGTTTTACCGCTACGAACGCGCCCAGAAGGGTCGGCTGCGGGCCTTCAGCCAGTTCAACGCCGACATTTTTGGCGAACCGGGCCCGGAGGCCGAGATCGAGCTCATCGCGTTGCTCATCCAGTGCCTCGCCGGCTTCGGCCTCACGAAGGACGATTTCACGATCCGGCTCAGTGACCGCGACCTGTGGTTTTTCTATCTGGAGGCGCTGGGCTTTAACGACGCCCAGTCGCGCGCGCTGCTCACGGCGATTGACCGTTACGAGAAGGCTGGCGACGACGCCTTCAAGGTCTACACCGAGGCGCACGGCGCACTCGATGCCGGCCTGAAGGAGAAAGTGCTGGCCTTTCTGAAAATCAAAAGCCTCGGCGAACTCGAAGCCGCGTTGGCGCCGTTCAAGTCGGAGAAACTCGCCGCCCGGCTGGCCGACTGGCGCAAAGTGCTGGCGGGCGTCTCCGCCATGGGCCTCGGCGATTTCATTGCCGTCGACCTCAGCGTCGTGCGGGGACTGGCCTACTACACGGGCTTTGTGTTCGAGGCCTTTGACCGGAAGGGCGATCTCCGCGCGCTGGCCGGCGGCGGGCGCTACAACGACCTCGTCAAGAAACTCGGCGGTCCCGACCTGCCGGCGGTCGGCTTCGCCATCGGCGACGTCACGACCGGCCTGCTGATCGAGCAGCGCGGGCTGGCGCCCGCCCAGGCCAACGCACCGGAAGTCTATGTCGTCATCGGCGGCGCACCCGAGCGCGCGGCGGCCTTCGCCGACATCCAGGCGCTGCGGGCCGCGGGCGTGCGCGTCGAGTATCCCTTCAAGGAGCTGGCCTTCGGCAAGCAGTTCAAGGCGGCGTCCGAGTCCGGCGCGAAACTGGCGCTCATCTATGGCGGCGACGAACTCGCCAAGGGCGTGGTGAAGATCCGCGACCTCGCCGACCGCTCGGAGCGCGAGGTGCCGCGCAACCACATCGTCGCGAGCGTGCGGACCGAGCTGGCGGGTGGTTGAGCACTGTTCCGGTCATCCTGAGCGGAGCGAAGGATCCATGCCGAAAATGCCCGAACTCGCGCTAAGTCTGGGCCGCATCCTGCTGCTGCTCGCGGCGGCCTACGTCTTCATCGCCGTCGCCGCGCACTTCCTGTCTTACGCGATGATCTTTCCGCGGCCGCCCGTGAAATACGAGCGGACGTCCGACTACATCCAGCTCACGACGCCCGATGGCGTGAAGCTCGCGGCGCGGCTCTGGCCGAACCCCGCGGCGAAATACACGCTGCTCTACCTGCACGGCAACTACGAGGACCTCGGCAGCCTGAACGAATACCTGCCGCAGTTTGTGGCAGCGGGTTATGCGGTCTTCGCCTTCGACTACCGGCGCTACGGCCACAGCGAGGGCCGGCCGACCGAGGCCAACGCCTGCGCCGATGCGGCGCTGGCCTATGATTACCTGCGCACCAAGCTCGGCGTGCCGGCCGACCGCGTCATCATCTTCGGCTATTCGCTCGGTGCCGGTCCGGGCGTCGAGCTGGCGCTGCACCAGCGGGCGGCCGGTCTGGTCGTGCAGGGGGCGTTCGTCAGCGCCTACCGCGTGATGACCAAATATCCGCTCTTGCCCGGCGACAAATTCCAGAACCTCGCAAAGGTGCCGCAGCTCAAGCTGCCGGTGTTCGTCATCCACGGCACGGCGGACAACACCGTTCCGTTCTGGCACGGGGAAAAACTTTACGACGCCATCAAGGCCCCCAAGGCAAAGCTCTTTGTCGAGGGCGGGCCGCACGCCGGCCTCGGCGACTTCACGGGGCCGCGCTACTGGGTGGAGTTCCGGAAGTTCACGGACTCGCTGTAGGGCGGCGGTCGCCGCTGTTCCTATCGGCGATCGGCGTCGGTGCGGAAACCGACGCCCACCCACTACTTCGTCTCGTGCACCAGCGGCTGCGTCCAGGCGCACTCCGATTCGTCGGCGACGCTGGCGTTGGGTTTGGCCTTCGAAGAAATGATCTTCGCGCGCACATAGAGTTCGTCACCCTGCAGGGTGTAGGTGGCCTTGGGGCCTTTGACTTCGGCGAGGACGGCGCCGACGTCCTTGCTGTAGCGGCGATGCGGCAGGCCTTTGCCCGGGGCGTTTCCCTCCGCCGACGCGGGGATGAGCTGGCTGGCGGGATCGTAGCCGCGGCGCGTGCCGATGAACTGCGTCGTGTAGGTCACGCCGGGCTCGGTTTGAATTTCCAGCGCGAGGGTTTTGCCCGAACGGGTGACGTCGACGAGCGTCACGCCGGAACTGGCGTAGAAATCGCCGGCTTCCATCGCGCGGATGAGCGACTCAGGGGTGAGGTGCTGCGCGCGGACCATGATCCAGCCGCGGAACGGGTTGCTCTTGCCGAGGATGAACTGGTAGTGGTCGTGCGCGTCATCGGTGGCGATGCCATACATGGCCTCGAGCTTCAGCTCGGCGAGGCGCCGCGTGAGGATCACGTCCCAGATTTCATCGGTGCTGAGGTGCGTCTGATTGCCGCCATTGTGCACGCCCGGGTGGCCGTTGTAGACCTCGAAGAATCTCTCGCCGGGCACCTGCATCAATTCCTCGGCCGTCACGCCCCAGAGGTAGTTGGGATGGTTGAGGTGGACGATCATCGGCTGTCCGGTCTGCGCGCGCTGCGCGAGCACGTCGTCGACGGCGTGCTGCATGATTGCGAGCGCGTTGTCGGCGGCGATCGGCGCGACCCGGGTGACGGGGTTCGTGTGGTTCAGGTGCACGGGACCGCTGCGCTCGGGTTCGGTGGCGGTCGGCGGCCGGTGCCAGTTGGCTGTGATCTCCGAGGCCGGGATCAGGAGAAACCGGCCGGGCTCCTCGAGCAGGGTGCGATACTCGGCCAGCGGCTTGAGGCGGACTTTCATTTTTCCGGCGGCCTCGCGCTGCTCGACCCAGGCCGTCCCAAAGCGGGCGAGGTATTTTTCCAGCACGGCGCCGCCACCCAGCTGCACGACCTCGCCGTTCACGACGGCCGGCGCCTTCAGTTCGAGCCAGCGCGTGCCCTCGGCGAGCACGTTGTGGTCGGAGATGGCGAGGAAGTGATAGCCGGCCTGCTTGTAGCGGTCGGCGATCATCTCGGGATAGTCGTTGCCGTCGCTCCAGAGCGAATGCGTGTGCAGGTTGCCCTTGAACCAGCGCGGGGCGGCGGGTTCGGCGGCGTGGAGCAGCGTGCCGGCGGCGAGGATGGCCGCGAAGACCACGGGCATTTTCATGGGGAAAGAAACCGGGCGACCGCGGTCAGGCCAGGTCGGCGGGTCCGAACGCCCCGGGCAGCAGTTCGTGGGTGCTGGAGGAAATGTGCCCGCGGCCGCGGCAGACCGAGATGATGCGGGCATTGGGACCGAATTCGTTGATGACCTGCCGGCACGCTCCGCAGGGGGCCGTGGGCATGTCGGTCGGCGTGTAGACGACCACGCACTGGAGCTTGAGCTTCCGCTCGCCTGCGGCCACGGCGTTGAAGATGGCGGTGCGCTCGGCGCAGTTGGTCAGGCCGTAGGAGGCGTTCTCGACGTTGCAGCCGGCGTAGATTTTGCCGGACGCCGTAAGCACGGCGGCGCCGACGTGGAACTTGGAGTAGGGGGCGTAGGCGCGGGCGGCGGCGGTCTTTGCGGCGGCCTTCAGCTTCCGGAGTTGGGCGGGCGTGGGCATCAGAAACCGAATTCCTGCTTCACTTCGGCGAATTTCTCAATCGCAAAGGCCAGGTCCTCGCGGCTGTGCGCGGCGGACACCTGCGTGCGGATGCGCGCCTGGCCCTGCGGCACGACGGGAAAAAAGAAGCCGATGGCGTAGAGGCCCTTTTCCAGCAGGCGGGCGGAGACTTTCTGCGCGAGCGCGGCGTCACCGAGCATGATCGGGACGATGGGATGCGTGCCGGGCTTGATCGTGAGGCCGGCCTTGGTCAGGCCGGCGCGGTAGAACCGGGTGTTCTCGTGCAGTTTGTCGCGCAGCGCCGTCGAGCCGGTGAGCATCTCCAGGCACTTGATCGATGCGGCGGCGATGGACGGCGGGATGGTGTTGGAGAAAAGATAGGGGCGGGAACGCTGGCGCAGCAGGTCGATGATCTCCTTGCGACCGGAGGTGTAGCCGCCGTTGGAGCCGCCTAGGGCCTTGCCGAGCGTGCCGGTGAAGACGTCGACGCGGCCCATGACGCCGCAATGCTCGTGCGAGCCGCGGCCGGTCTTCCCCATGAAGCCGACGGCGTGGCTGTCATCCACCATCACGAGGGCCTGGTATTTGTCCGCGAGGTCGCAGATGCCCTGCAGGTTGGCGACGGTGCCGTCCATGGAGAACACGCCGTCGGTCGCGATCAGCTTGAAGCGGGCGTTCGCGGCGTCGGCCTCCTTCAGGCGCCCCTCGAGATCCTCGAGGTTGTTGTTCTTGTAACGGTAGCGCTGCGCCTTGCAGAGGCGGACGCCGTCGATGATCGACGCGTGGTTCAACTCGTCCGAGATGACCGCGTCCTCCGCGCCGAGCAGCGTTTCGAACAGCCCGCCGTTGGCGTCGAAGCAGGAGGAGTAGAGGATGGCATCGTCCGTGCCGAGAAATTTGGCGATGGCGGCCTCGAGGTCCTTGTGGATCTGCTGCGTGCCGCAGATGAAGCGCACCGAGGCGAGGCCGTAGCCCCAGCGGTCGAGCGACGCGTGCGCGGCGGCGATCAGCTCGGGATTGTCGGCGAGGCCGAGGTAGTTGTTGGCGCAGAGGTTCAGGACCTTTTGCCCCGAGGCCACGGCGATGTGCGCGGTCTGGTGCGTGGTGATGACGCGCTCGCGCTTGTAGAGCCCGGCGGCCTCGATCTCGCCGAGAGTTTTCTTCAGGTGGTCGGAGTAGGCGGAATTCATTGGCAGGAGGTTGGTGGAGGGCCCACGTCCCCGTGGGCCGCGGCCCAGCGGGAGCTGGGCCATCCATGTTGAGTTTTATTCAAGCCCAGTTGAGTACAATCTTGCCGGACTTGCCCGCGCCCATGAGCTCGAAGCCCTCCTGGAATTGGGCGACGGGCAGGCGGTGGGTGATGACCGGGGTGATGTCCATGCCGCCCTGGACGAGCGCGGTCATCTTATACCACGTCTCGAACATCTCGCGGCCGTAAATGCCCTTCAGGTGAAGCATCTTGAAGACGATCTTGTTCCAGTCGACGGTCGCCTCGCCGGGGTGCACGCCGAGCAGCGCGATGCGGCCGCCCATGATCATGTTGTCGATCATCTGGTTCAGCGCGAGGGAGCTGCCGGACATCTCCAACCCGATGTCGAAGCCCTCCGTCATGCCGAGTTCCTTGTGCCAGACGTCGGAGAGGTTTTCCTTGGCGACGTTCACGGCGCGGATCGGGCCGAGTTTCTTGGCGAGTTCGAGCCGGCCGTCGTTGATGTCGGTGATGACGATATGGCGGGCGCCGGCGTGCTGCGCGACCGCGATGGCCATGCAGCCGATCGGGCCGGCGCCGGTGATGAGCACGTCCTCGCCGACCATGTCGTAGGAAAGGGTGGTGTGCACGGCGTTGCCGAGCGGGTCGAAGCACGAGACAACGTCGAGGTCCATGCCGGCGGGCACCTTCCAGACATTGCTCGCGGGAATGGAAACGTAGTCGGCGAAAGCCCCGTCGCGGTTCACGCCGACGCCGATGGTATTGGGGCAGAGGTGGCGGCGGCCGGCGAGGCAGTTGCGGCAATGCCCGCAGACGATGTGCCCCTCGCCGGTCACGATCTGGCCCTTGGTGAAGCCGGTCACGCCGTGGCCCACGTCCTCCACGGTGCCCACGTATTCGTGGCCGATGACGAGTGGCGGCTTGATCGTGCGGGCGGCCCACTTGTCCCACTTGTTGATGTGCACGTCGGTGCCGCAGATGGAGGTCTTCTTGATCTTGATCAGCACATCGTTGACGCCCGGCACGGGCACGGGCACCTCGGTCATGATCAGGCCGGGGCCGGCGGAGGGCTTCACAATGGCGCGCATTTTGATGGGCATGGGGAGGAGGGAATTGGCTGCCGTCAACCTAGGTGCCCTGTCCGCCGACACAACCGCGAAGGCATACGCCGTTCAGATTAATCGGGCTGACTCAAGTGGAGGCGGGGCCATCCGCCTCGCGCGGCACCGGCCGCGCCGGCCGCCAAACTGCGGGACGGCCAGGCGCGCCACCGAAAACTCAGCCCAGCCAGATCGACGCCAGCCCGAGGAAGAGCCCCATGCTCGCCACGTCGGTCGCGGTCGTCAGGAAGATGCTCGAGGCCGTCGCCGGGTCGAAGCCCAGTTTTTTCAGGGTCACGGGGACCAGCACGCCCGAGAGGCCGCTGAGAAAGCAAGCGCCGGTCATGGCGAGCAGGACAATGGCGCCGAGCTTGAGCGGGGATTGGGCGGTGTGCTTGAGCGTGGCGTAGACATACATGCCCGCGCCGGCGGTCAGGCCGACGAGCGCGCCATTGGCCAGCCCGAGCATGCCCTCCTTGAACACATGGCCGCGGGCCTCGCCGGGCTTGAGTTCGCCGAGCGTCATGCCGCGCAACGCCACCGCCAGCGCCTGGCAGCCCGTGTTGCCCGACTGGCCCGCGAGCACGGGGAGGAACACCGCCAGCACGACGATCCGCTCGATGGTGCCTTCAAAGAAACCGACCACGCCGGCGGCCAGGAAGGCCGTGAGCAGGTTGAACTGCAGCCAGGGATGCCGGAAGAACAGGCTGCGCCTGAACGGGGTCACGATCCGCTCCTCCTTTTCGACGCCCACCATGGAGCCCGGCTGCGCGCTGATCTCGATGGCCTGCTCCTCGAAGATCCGCGAGCCGCGCACGATGCCGACCAGCACGCCGCCCCGGTCGCAGACCGGGTAGGAAGGGTAGTGCTTGTTCACCGTCAGTCGCATGGCCTCCTTCATGACCATCTCGGGCTGGAGCGCGAAGGGCTGGCGCAGCATGAAATTGTCGAGCTGCTCTTCCTTCCCGTGCAGCAGCAGGTCGCGCATGGTGATCACCCCGAGCAGCACGCCCTGGCTGTCGGTGACATAGCCGTAGGTGAAATGGCGCGAATTGGACAGCTCGCGCACCAGTTCGGTGGCCACGGCGACGGTCAGGTGCGGTGGGAAAACCGCGATGGGATGCTCCATCAATCGGCCGACACTTTCCCTATCGTAGGCTTCCGCGGCGGCAAACGGGGCTGCGCTGGTAGGCATGGGTGGGTCGGCTGACCGCACAGTAAGTAAGTTTTTCAGCCTGTGTCGAGCGAACGCCACAAATACCAGCTCGCCACCGAGCGGTAGGGCGACCAGCGCCGCGCGTGCTTGAGGATGAGCTCGGGCTTGGGGTCCTTCCGCTTCCGGTAGAGCCGTTGGAATCCGAGCCGGATGGCGAAGTCTCCCGTTGGCAACACATCGGGCCGGCCGAGATAAAAGATGAGCAACATGTGCACGGTCCAGGGCCCGATGCCGCGCACCTCGGTCAGCCGCGCCACGAGCTCGTCGTCACCCAGCTTGGCCGCCTCGCGCAGCGTGGGCACCGTGCCCGCACGGCACTTCGCCGCGAGGTCGCGCACGGCGAGCAGCTTGTTGCGGGATAGCCCCGCGCCGCGCAATGCCGCGTCGGTGGCCTTGGTCAGTGCCTCCGGCGTCGTGCCGCCGTGCTTCGCCAGTTCGACCCGCACGCGCCCGTGGATGCTGGCGGCGGCCTTGGCGTGCAGTTGCTGGTAGACGATCGAGCGGAGCATTGCCTCAAACAGGCTGCCAGCGGTGGTGAGTTGGAGGGCGAACGGCCCGACGCGGTCGATCAAAGCCGCCAGTTCCGCATCGCCGGCCCGAAGGTGGGCGAGGGCGGCGGCGGGCTCGTATTTGAATTTCGGTTTCATGCCTTAGGGTAGGGCGGCGAGTCCCTGCGCCGCCGCGGCGCGGAACGGAATCCGCGCCCCACCTTAAAAATCATTCCGACAGCAGCTCCGCGCCCTCGAGGGTGAGCAGGCGGGTCTTGGTGCGCACGCCACCGGGCGCCGAGAAGCCTGTCATCTTGTCGCCGGCCGACACCACGCGGTGGCACGGGACGATGAGCGGCCAGGGATTGGTGGCCAGCGCCACGCCGACGGCGCGCGCGGCCTCGTGGCCCAGCGCCATGAGCTTGGCGATCTCCCCGTAGCTTTTCTTGTAGCCGGGCTTGATGGCCTGCGCCTGCAGGTAGACCGCCTGTTGGAAATCCGTGACGCGCGACCAGTCGAGCGCCGTGCCGGAGAAATCCTGCAGCTTGCCTTCCAGGTGCTGCTGCACGCGCGCGATGACCTGCTGCACCCACCCGGGCGCCGGCTCCGTGGCGAGCAGGCTGCGGGCCTTGGTGGCGAGATGCTGTTCGTTCAGCGCGTCGGTGGTCTCGGGCAGCTGGAAGCCGGTCAGGCCGGTGTCGTTCCAGGCGATGCCGCAGGTGCCGAAGGCGGTGGGAAAAAGCACGTGGGGCATGACGGAGACTATGGGAGCAGGAAGTATCACCGCAAGCAGTCACCGCCGGGCGTGGCGTGCAGGACGTCAATCAGGCGCTAAAGTCAGTAGGTGATGCATCGCGATAGCACCGCACGCATCTTCATCGTTCGCCGCGCTCGATTGGCACCCAGAAATGCGCTGCATGCGCCAAGAAATGCGCAGCCTTGGCGTCGGGAGCGAGCTAGGCTCTGCCCAATTCAGCAGTAACGTAATGTGGTGATTATCCCCATCCGGATCTACTGCCCCGCCAATCCCTCGGCCCCATGAAACTCCTGCCGCTTGCCTCCACCCTTGCCCTCTTCCTGTATGGCTGCGCCGCCGGCCCGGCCGTTCCCCAGAAAGTCCCGGCGACAACGATCAACACCATACCGCAAGGGGCGGACATTTCGGTGAACGGAAATTATATCGGGAAATCTCCGGTCGAATTCCCCATGCCCGTCCAGGTAGTCGACTACGGCGCTTACAATCGCCGTGAGACGCGGGCCGATCAGCCCATGGTCATCGAAGCCCAGATGGCCGGCTACGAAACGAAGACGATCAACTTCGGGGAGTTTCACAATCCCGAGCAGAAGGTGATCCAGCCGGTATTCAGCAGCAGTGCGGTGGTCAAGACGGCCGGCGGCTACTACACCTTCGGCTGGCAGGTGACGATGAAGCTCGCCCCCGTTGCGGCCAAGTAAGCCGGACTATTCCCGACAGCCGCGAGCCTGCGGTATGTGAACTGCCGCGGTCACCCGGGCGGCAATAGTCCGTTGACCAGCAGAAGGCGTGGGCGGATTGCGCGGCGCAGCCATGCCGCTGAGGTCATTCAGGGATTCTCCCCGATGTAGCGGCGGAAGAACTCCTCGTAGCGCACGAGGGTGTCGAGGCGCTGCTTCGGCTCGCCGCTGCGGCTGAGCTCGTGTGTGGCGCGGGGGTAGCGGGCGTATTCCACGTCGCGGCCCATCTGCTTCAGGCTCTTGTAGAGGATCTGGCTCTGCACGAAACCCGTGCGGAAATCCACGTCGCCGTGCTGGATGAGCAGGGGCGTCTTGATGTTCGCCACATAGGTGAGCGGCGAGTCGCGGTCGAGCAGGTGGCGCACCTCGGGCTCCCACGGGTAGCCGCCCCAGTAGAGCGGCACGAGGAACCACGCGTTGCCCTCGCCGTAGAAGGTCGCGAGATCGTAGACGCCGCGCTGCGCGACCGCGGCCTTGAAGCGGTGGTCGTGGCCGACGATCCACGCGACCATGTAGCCGCCGTAGGAGCCGCCGGTGACGACCTGCCGGCCCTTGTCCACGAAGGGCTCCTTCGCGGTGAAGCTGGCCGCGGCGAGGATGTCGCTCGACGGGCCGGGACCCCAGTCCTTGAAGTTCGCGCGCTGGAAATCTCGGCCGTAGCCGCCCGAGCCGCGGGGGTTGGCGAAGAGGACGGTGTAACCGCGCGCGGTGAAGAACTGAAACTCGAACCACATCGTGTCCTCGCCGGGGCCCCACATCGCGGTCGGGCCGCCGTGGATGTTGAGGAGCAGCGGGTATTTCTTCTTCGCGTCGAAATCCGCCGGCTTGAGCGTCCAGTAGTCGACGGTGATGCCCTCCTTGTTCTCGAGGCGGTGGGGCTCGTAGGCGCTGAGCTTCCTGCCCGTCAGCCAGGAGCTGTTATGCGTCGTGAGCTCGCGCGCGCCCTTGGCATCGGGCGCGGCGGCGAAGAGCTCATACGGGTTGGTGGCGCGCGTGAGCACGTAGGCCAGCGTCGTTCCGGCGAGGTTGTAGTCGCGCACGCCGGACTCGATGCCGGTGAGTTTCTCCACGGCCCCGCCGGCCGCCGGCACGCGGTAGAGCGGGAAGCCGCCACCGGTCGGCGCGGTGAAGTAGATGAACTTGCCGTCGGGCGACCACTGCAGGTTCGTGGCGGAACGGTCGAGCTTGGTCGTGAGCATTTTCACCTGGCCGCCGGCCGCGGGCATGACGGCGACCACGGGTTGCTCGAAGCTGAACTCGCCGCCGGTGGTCAGGATAAAGGCGATGGACTTGCCGTCGGGCGAGGCCACCGGTTCAGCATAGCGGCTGCCCAGCTCCTCGAGCAGCACCGTGCGGGCGCCGGTCGTGGCGTCGATGCGATAGAGGCTGTCGAAGCGCAAGCGGTCGGGATGCTCGTCGGCCTTGCGCGGGCCGGTGCAGTAGATGCTCTTGCCGTCAGGTGACCACTCGGCGCCGGCGAGCCCCGCGTAGCCCAAAGCCGCGGCCGCTGGTTCGGCGCCGTCGCGGGCCTTGATCGTGTAGAGCTGCGTGAAGCTTGGGTCGAGGGTCAGGTCGCCCTCGGCGATGAAGTTCAATCGGTCGGTCACGCGCGGGCTGCCGTCGGCTTCGTTCCTCGCGAGCCACTCGCGCATTTCCTGCAGGGTGCCGTCGGGTTTCGCTGACGCCTTCGGTTCCGGCCTTATCTCATCCTTCGCCTTGTCCTTGTCGGCGGACTTGAGATTCCAGTTGGCGGTGTCGTTCGCCTTGCGGCCGGCTTTTTCCGGGCTCCATGCCGGGGTGGTCTCCTTGCCGGCTTTCTCGAGGGCGTCGCGCACTTGGGCATAGGAAAGCGAACTGGTGAACAGGATGTTAGCGCCATCGGGCGACCAGCGCGGATTGCCGGCGCCGGTCTCGAGTTTCGTGAGCGGCTGCGCCTCGCCGCCGGCGAGCGAGAGCAAGTAGATCTGCGGCTTTTCCTTCTCGATGCCGCGCACGAAGGCGAGACGGTCACCCTGGGGCGACCAGGCCGGGCTGGAGTTGCCGGCCTGCCCGAAGGTCAGCTGTCGCGGCGGCGCGGAGCCGTCGGTGGCGGCGAGCCAGAGTTGCGTGCGGTAGGTCCAGTCGTCCTTCGCCTCGGGTTTTGGCTCGATGGAGCGCACGACGTAGACCACGAGCTTCCCGTCGGGGGAAAGGGCGGGGGCTTCGAGCTGCTTCAGCTTGAACAGGTCGGTGGCGGTGATGAGCGCCGGCGCGGCGGTTTCCGCGCACCAGGCGGACGCGCCGGCCAGCAGGGCGAGGGCGAGAACGAGGCGTTTCAGGGGATGCGGCATAAGGCTGGCATCCTGCGAAAACCCGTGCTTCTGTCGAAACGAATATGCCGCAGAACCGTTTCTACAACGCCTTCGACACGCAGGAGTGGGGCATGGCCCGGAAGACTGATTACCGCACGCCGTTCCAGATCGACCGCGATCGCATCATCCACGCGCACGCGTTCCGCAAGCTCCAGTCCAAGACCCAGGTGTTCCTCAGCGGCGAATACGATTTCTACCGCACCCGGCTCACGCACTCCATGGAGGTCGCCCAGATCGGCCGCTCCATCTGCACCTGGCTGCTCAGCCGCGGCGACCCGCTGGCCGACGACTTCTACATCGACTCCGACCTCGTCGAGGCGAGCTGCCTCGCGCACGACATGGGTCACCCGCCGTTCGGCCACTCCGGCGAGCGCACGCTGCAGGAGCTGATGAAGCGCCGCGGCGGCTTCGAGGGCAACGCGCAGACGCTGCACCTGCTCTGCGAGACCATCTACCAGAACGAATCCGGCGTGAAGGGCATGCAGCCCACGCGCGCGCTGCTCGACGGCGTGTTGAAATACAAAAAGCTCTACACCGAATTCGGCACGCCGCCGCTGCACCACTTCATCTACGACGGCCAGGCGCCGGTGCGCGAGTGGGTGTTCGGCGGGACCAAGATCCCCGGTTCGCTCATGCGCGGCGAGGCGCTCAACGACTTCAAGAGCGTCGAGTGCCAGATCATGGACTGGGCCGACGACGCGGCCTACTCACTCAACGACATCGTCGACGGCGTGCGCGCGGGTTTCCTCACGGTCGAGCGCGTTGAGCGCTGGGCGGCCGGGGAAAAAATCGGCGCGGCCGAGCAGGGGCACATTGACATGCTGTTCGAGGCCATCCGCCACGACCGGCTCGAGAATACCTTCTCCCAGAAGATCGGCGCCTTCATCAAGGGCTGCCGCCTGAAGGAGCGGGAAAATTTCATGGCGGAGAAGTCCAACCGCTACAAATACGACCTCGTCATCGACGAGGCGGCGCGCAGCGAGGCGGATTTTTTCAAGAAGATGGCCAACGACATCATCTTCGAGAGCCCGCAGCTCGAGCAGCTCGAGCACAAGGCGCGTGTCGTGATCATGGCCCTCTTCAACGCCATCTGGGAAAACTACGCCGAGCGCAACGAGCGCGTCATCCACATCCTGCCCGGCAACGTCAGCCGCCTGATCGCGGCGGAGAAGACCCAGGACGGCAAGGCCCGCCGCATTTGCGACTACCTCTCCGGCCAGACCGACGGCATGATCGTACGGACCTACCGGCGGCTCTTCGATCCGGAATTCGGGTCGTTCCGGGATCTGGGTTAAGCGAGCCCTGGCCAGGGTGCCGCGAAACCAAGGACGTAGTCCACCGAATCAATCGCCGCCACCGACCCTGACCCGGAGCTGGCGGCTGCGCTTGATGGCCAGCAGGGCAACCTCCTTGCCCAGCAGCCGGGTGCGTTCGTCCCGGATCTCCTGGGCCGGCCGGGAACCAGCCTCGGCGGCCACGATGAGCCAGGCGAGGGACTCGACATTGTTTTTCGGGAGGGAGTCGTCGCCGATCAAATACAGCATCCCGAGGCGAAACTGGGCCGGAACAAATCCCGCCAAGGCTGATGTCCTGATCAATTCCGTCCCATGCCGCCAGTCGACCGGCACCTCATGGCCTTCCAGCAGCAGTTCGCCGAGAATCACCCGGGCGTAATCGTCGCCCTGTTCGGCGGCCCGCGAGAGGCAGGCCATCGCCTTGGCCCCGTCCTTGGTTATCCGGCTGTTCGCTTTCCGGAGCTGGGCCAGCATGAAGGCCGGCCTTGCGTCGTCCAACTCGGCGGCCACTTCACACCAGCGGGCGGCCGATGAGTCGGGTGCGATGTTTCCGTCCCATCCATCCAGGTAGGCCAGGCCCAGGATGAATTGTGACTCGGCCTCGCCGCGACCGGCCGTTTCCTCCAGATACCGGAGGAAGGACACTCCCGCCTGCGCCGGCAAAACCGGGGTCAACAGGGCCAGGGAAAGCAGCAGGACTTTCAAGGACGCCGGGGTATTTTTTGCAGGTGTTTGTTCACGTGGGTTTCCGTCATCTCCCCATCGAAGCAACTCCGTTACCAGCCCATCGACGCAATCGTCTCTCGCAGAACACAGGGGCTGTGCACACCCCGCGTCAAGATGTATATGGGGTATAGACCTACCGGAGGCCGATTCACCGGTCCGGCTGGTGAATCCGGTGACGCGGACGCGATCGCTCGTCCGCCTAACTTCAGAGCGGGCCGCCTGATTGCGCCCCACCCAGGCCCCTACTTCTTTGGAGCCAGATACTGGTCGAGCGGCGCGCCCGGCAGCGCGCGCAACCCGGCGGCGATCACCTCAGCGTTCACGTCGGCGCCGGCCTTGCTGGTGTGCAGGTTCGGGTCGCCGAAGAGCGGAGTGACCTGGTCGGCACCAAGCGCCTCGTAGCGCGTGGCGATGAGATCGTTGGCGTCGACGAAGGCGACGCCTTCCTGCTCTGCGACCTGTCGCGACCAACCGCCGTAGCTGTCGGCGCCGCTACGGGCGATCTGGCCGTCCTGCCAGGTCTTGCGCGGGGTGAGCGACAGCACGACGGGCGTCGCGCCGGCCGCCTTGGCCTCACGGACGTATTTGCGGATATACCAGCCGTAGCTGTGCACGACCTCGTGCTGCTTGGTCAACAGGTTGTCGATCTCCTCGGTCTCCTCGCCCACGCCCTTGATCGTGCCGCGGGCGCGGGAGATGTCGTTGTAAGGCGCGGGATCGTTGTGCCCGAGTTGGATCAGGACGAAGTCGCCGGGCTTGATGAGCGTGAGCGCGCGCTCCCAGTGGCCCTGCGTCAGGTAGGTGCGGCTGCTGAGTCCGCCGACGGCGCGGTTGGCGACATTGACCTTGGCCGCGTCGAAGAACTGGCCGAGCGAGTCACCCCAGCCCCACTGGCCGCCGGCGCCGTCACCGCGGCCGTTGCGCACGAGCGAATCGCCGATGAGGACGATCGAGGGCAGCTTCGGGTTGGCGGGCTCGGGCAGGTTGAGCCAGCCGAGCTTGTCCTCCGGCACGGCCGCGCCCTTGGCGGAGAGGAAGGCGCCGAACGGGCCCTTGCGGATGCCCTTGAGGCCGGCGACGACGAGCGAGGCGTTGAGGTCGCCACCCTCAAGTCCGGTGTGCGTGTGGTCCTTCGGGAAAAGCGCTCCCACTTTCGCGGCGCCGAGCTTCTGGTATTCGTCGGCGATAATGCGGGTCAGGTCGATGTAGGTAACGCCGGCCTGATCAGCGAGCTCGTGGGAAAATGCGCGCCACGGGCCGTTGTAGCGCTCGACCTTGCCGTCCTTCCATTCGTTGCGGACGGTGAGCGAGAGGACGACGGGCGTGGCGCCCTTGGACTTCGTGTCGGCGATCATCTTGCGCATATACCAGCCGTAGCTGTGGACGGTCTCGTGCTTCTTCGTGATGACATTGTCGATCTCCTGCGTCTCCTCGCCGAGCGACGGAATCGACCCGCGCGAGCGCATCTTTTCACGCGGGACCGAGGCGTCCTCGTTGACCGGACCGGAGTCGTTATGGCCGAACTGGATCAGGACAAAGTCGCCGGCCTTCACGTTCTCAAGGAGCTTGTCCCACAAGCCCTCGGTGATGAACGTGCGGCTGCTGCGTCCGCCGCGGGCGCGGTTGACGACATTGATCTTCGTGAGGTCGAAATAATCCGGCAGTGGCACGCCCCAGCCGGTGGCATTGGGCCCGCCATTGGCCGCGGTGGAATCGCTGGCGACCCACAGGGTGGGCAGTGCAGGGTTGATGACCTCGGTGGCTGGTTCCGCCGGCTCGGGCGGCGGGGCAACAGTCGGGTCCGTCGGCGCCTGGGCGAAGGCGGAGAGGCAAAGGATGGACGACAGAAGGATGAAGAGGCGCTTCATGGAATTTGAATCACACTGTTTGTCATTCTGAACGAAGTGAAGAATCCGGTTGGAGGGCGGACGCCCTCGTCCGCCATGCCTCGCGGGTTGAGGGCACCCCGCCCACAACAGATGGATTCTTCGCTGCGCTCAGAATGACAGGTAATTATATGTAGAGGTAAGTCAGGGCTGGCTGGTGAGTTTGATCTCAGCGGACGCCAGCCCGGCGGATTCGGCGTGGAGGGTGAGGGCGCCGGGCTCGCCGGCCTTGGTGCGGATGACAACCAGGGCGAGGCCGTTGTAGGCCTTGCGCTCGGGGGATTGGAAAGATTCGAAGCTGGTCGCGTCGCCGTTGTCGGTGGCGATGATCTCGCCCGGGCCGGTGAGAGTGAACTTGAGCGCGTTGCCCGCGCGCGGGGCCATCAGGCCGTCCTTGTCCGTCACGGTGACGGTGACGAAGGACAGGTCGCGGCCGTCGGCGCGCACGGTGGCGCGGTCGGCGGCGAGTACGAGCCGGGCGGCGGGACCGGCGGTGCGCTGCACGGCCTCGGCCCACTTGGCCCCCTTCTTGTAGGTGACGACCCTCAGCTCGCCGGGTTGGTAGACGACGCTGTCCCATTGAAAACGATATTCCTGCGGGCCGCGCTTCTTGCGGCCGAGGGACTGGCCGTTGAGGAACAACTCGGCCTCGTCGCCCGACGAGTAGACGTGCACCGGCGTGACCTGCCCGGCGCGCTCGGGCCAAGTCCAGTGCGGCAGGAGGTGCGCCATCGGGAGGTCGGGCCGCCAGCGGGCCTGGTAGATGTAGTAGCGGTCCTTCGGGAAACCGGCGAGGTCGATGATGCCGAAGTAGCTGCTGCGCGACGGCACGCGGATTTTACCGAGAGCATCGAGTTCCTTCTGCATCTTCGCCTTCTCGGCGGGATCGGAGAAGTTGAGCAGGTTGGTGACGTCAGAGTTGTAGGGCGTGGGCTCGCCGAGGTAGTCGAAGCCGGTCCAGACGAACTCGCCCGCGGCATACGGCGCCGAGTCGAGGCCCTTGAACTCCACATCCGGCGGGAACGCCCAACGCGGCGCGTAGAGATCGTAGCTGCTCACCTGGAAATCGGCGCGGCCCTGCAGCTTGTCGTCGGTGACCGGGAAGAAATACTCGCCGCGCGAGCTGACGCACGACGACGTCTCCGAGCCCATGACCGGCAGCTGGGGGTGGATCGAGCGGAGGCGGGCGTATTCGTCGGGCTTGTAGTTGAAGCCCACGAGGTCGACCACGGTCTGCATGCCGTTGTAGCCGGAGGCGGTGTTGTTGTAGGCGGAGGTAATGCCGCGCGTGCGGTCCTCGCCGCGCACGATGGCGGCGAGATGGGCGGCGGTCTTCCAGCCGTCGGGCTCGTATTGCTCGCGCACCTCGTTGCCGATGCTCCACAGGACGACACTCGGGTGGTTGCGGTCGCGGCGCACGAGGGCGGTGAGGTCCTTCTCGTGCCAGTCGGTGAAGACGCGGCTGTAGTCGTCGCGGCGCTTGCTGTAGCGCCAACAATCGAACGCCTCGTCCATGACGACGAAGCCCATCCGGTCGCACAGTTCGAGCAACTCGGGCGCCGGCGGGTTGTGGCTCGTGCGGATGGCGTTGCAGCCCATGGTCTGGAGAATCTCGAGCTGCCGCTCCAGCGCGCGGAAGTTGATGGCCGCGCCGAGTGCGCCGAGGTCGTGGTGGTCGCACACGCCGTTGAGCGGCACGCGCTCGCCGTTGAGCAGGAAGCCGCGGTTGACCGTGAAGGCGATCGTGCGGATGCCGAAGGGCGCCGTGACGCGGTCGATCTCGATGCCGCTCTGCAGGACGGTCGTCTCCGCGACGTAGCGGTTGCGCTCCTTCAGGCTCCAGAGCTTCGGGGCGGCCACCTTGACCGTGTGGGCGACGTTGCCTTGGCGGCCGGGCTCGAGCCGCACCCGCTGGGCGGCGCTGGTTGCGACCGGCTCGCCCGTGGGCCGGCCCTCGGCGTCGGCGGCGAACAGACGCACGGCCACCGTTGCATCGGCGGCGGCGATGGTCTTGTTATCGAGGGTGACGTTGACGTCCACCGTGGCCGAGTCGGGGGAAACCTGCGGCGTCGTGACGAAGACGCCCCATTGCGCGATGGCGACGGGGGAAGCCTGAAGCAGCCAGACGTTGCGGTAGATGCCGCCGCCCGGATACCAGCGGGAGGACTCGCGCGGGTTGTCGAGGCGGATCGCGATGACGTTGTCCTCGCCGGGCTTGAGGTAGGGCGTGAGATCGGCGCGCCACGACGAGTAACCGTAGGGCCAGCCGCCCGCGAACTGCCCGTTGCACCAGACCATCGCGTAGGCCATGGCGCCGTCGAGCTCGAGGTAGGCCTGGCGGCCGGGGGCGGCGGGCGCGGTGAATTTCTTCCGATACCAGCCGACGCCGAACCACGGGAGCTTGCCGGTGTCGCCGGACAGTTCCTGCTGGAACGGGCCCTCGATGCCCCAGTCATGCGGGAGGTTGAGCGCGCGCCACGACGAGTCGTTGAAATCGGTGCGGGCATACGCGACGTTGCCGCCCGGCTGGCCGGCGGGGCGCCGGCGGGGCGCGGCCTGGAAGTTCAGCAGGTCGTCGCCCGTCGGCAGCACCCAGTCCTGCACGCGCTCATAGGCGAGCGACTCGCCGACGCTTGGGTGGTCGCCCTTCGTGAAGCGCCAGCCGGAGTTGAACAAGGTGCGCTCGCGGGCCGGGGCGGCGGCGGCCGCGGCGGGTTCATCGGCCGCCCGGGCGGGCGGCGCGAACGTGAGCAGCAGGAGGACGAGTGGGGTGAGGCTTTTCATTGGGGATATCATTTGGCCGGGACGGCCGGGGTTTTGGCGATCTCGACCGCGTAGACGTGCGTGGCGCCGTGCATGTTCGAACGGAAGATGATCCACTTCATGTCGGGCGTGAAAGTGAGGTTGGGCTCGAGGCTGTAGTTGTGCTGCGCGAGGTTCACGAGTTTCTCCGCGCGGAAGACCCCGGCGCGGATCAGGCCCGGCTGCTGCGCCGGCAGGGCGTGGTAGCGGGTCATTTCCGGCCGGAACAGATAGATCCACTGGCCGTTGCTCGGCGGATCGAATTTCAGGCCGGTCGTGTCGGACGAGCCGACGCTGTTCGGACCGCCGCCGTCGCCCGCGAAGAGCGTGCCGTCAGGCGAGACGTTGTAGTGGACGGACCACTCGCTGCGCGCATGGTTATACCAGGTGCGTTCGCCGGTCGCGACGTTGTAGCCCGCCAGCCAGTAGACCTGGCTGCGCGGCGTCTGCAGGTCATACCAGACCGTCTTCCCATCGGCGCCGAAGAACTCGTGGCCGGCGATCTCGCCATCCATCGTGCGCGGGTGGACCTTGGTCAGGCCGGTGCCGTCGGTGCGGATGAGCCAGGTGCGGTCGTTGTAGTGCCACGGGCCCTCGTGGCAGAACATGATGAGGGTCGGGTCGGTCGGGGAGCACTGCAGGTGATTGGTCCAGTCGTGCTCGTGGTAGATTTTTTTGACCTCACCGGTCGCAAGGTTGATCGTGAACAGCACCATGGGCAGGCCTTGCGCCCAACGGCCCTCCAGCCCGCCCGGCGGGCCGTCGTGCGGCAGGGCGCGCGGCTCGGCCTTGCCCTCCTTGTCGACGCCGATGCCGACGATGAGCGATTCGTCGGCATTGATGGTGATGTTGGTGCCGTCGACGTCGGCCGGCAGCTTCGCGACCTCGTGCGTGGCGTGGGTGTCGAGATTGGTGGCGAACACGGCCCGGTTGCGCGTGTAATAGATGTCCCCGCTCTGGCGGCCGGTGACGAGGATATTGACGCGCTGCGTGCGGTCCTCGGTGCGCGGCGCAGGGACGACGAGGTCGATGGCGTGGGTCTCGAGATTGATGGTCGAGATGCCGCCGGGGGCGGTGACGACGAGTTTCTTGCCGTCGACGGAGTAGGCGTTCTGGTGAAAGTAGAGCGAGGCGGTGCCGGGCTCGCGCGAAAGGCGGATGACGCGGTGGCCGGTGTCGGGATCGATCCAGTCGGTGGGCGGCGCGGGGGCCGGGGCGGGCACGTCGGTGGCGCGAAGCGAAGCGAGAACGAGCAGCAGGCTGGCGAAACGCGGCAGGTATTTCATGACGGACGGGGTAGGTGGCCAGGGGCCGTTGAGGGGCTGGACCTGACGACGGGGGGGTAGGAAAGCAGGTTACGCCGGCGGCCGAGAATGGGAGGAGCGGAAAAAACTGACAGTATGAATAGGCCGGGAAATGCGGTTGGAGGTTAAAAGTTGAAAGACGGGCTTTGGCGCAAGGGCCGGTGGTTCGGTCTTTCAACTCATAACCTTCAACTTTCAACTCGGCCCCGTTGCGGGGCCGGCGCGAGATGGCCCTTGGCGACGGCGTCGTCGATCATGCGGACCGCGTATTCCCAGATGGCGGCCGAGCCGTCGGCCACGTGGGCGTTGCGGGCGAGCACGCGGTCCTGCGTGACGCCGTGCTTTTGCCACGCATGGCCGTCCGTGAGGCAGTTGAGCAGCATCGGGTGGAAGCGGTCGCAGGCCAGGGCGAATCTCGCCTCGGGCGTCTGGTGCTCCTCGAACTCATCCCACAGCGCGCGGAACTCGGCGGCCTGGTCGGGCGGCAGCAGGCCGAAGATGCGCGTCGCGGCGACGGCCTCGCGCGCGTGCTGGTCGGCCATGTGCTTAATGTCGTAGGCGAAGGTGTCGCCGGCGTCGATTTCCACGAGGTCGTGGATGAGCACCATCTTGAGGATGCGGAGGACGTCGAGCGGCTGGTGATTGGAATGCTCGGCGAGCACGATGATCATCAGCGCGAAATGCCAGGAGTGCTCGGCGCTGTTCTCGGCGCGGCGGCTCTGCGTGAGGACGGTCTGGCGGAAGACCTCCTTGAGCTTGTCGACCTCCGTGATGAAGGCGACCTGGCGGCGGAGGCGCTCGGCGGAGTCGGCGTTCATGGCTGGAGGTAGGGGGCCAGCACCTTGGTCCAGATCGCGTAGCCCGCGGGCCGCAGGTGCAGCTGGTCCTCGCGGAAGAGCTCGGGCCGGTAGCCGCCCTTGGCGTCGAGCAGCGGTGCCGCGACATCGACGAAGGTGCAGCGCTGGTCGGTGGCGCAAGCGGCGGCGATGAGCCGGTTGCCCTCGCGGACCTGGGGGCGGACCGTGGCGCGCACGGGGCTTTCCTTCATCGCGAGATAAATGATTTTCGTCGCGGGCAGCGCGGCGTGCACCTGGCGGCGGAAGGCCTGGAAGTCGGCGAGCACGCTGGCGGCGGACTTGCCGGCCGCGATGTCGTTCTCGCCGGCGTAGACGACCACGAGCCGCGGATGGTAGGGGCTGACGATGCGGTCCACATAGAAGGCGCTGTCGGCCATCTCCGAGCCGCCGAAGCCGCGGTTGATCGTGGCGATGCCGGGAAAATCCTCCGCGAGCGTCGTCCAGTAACGGATCGACGAGCTGCCCACGAACACCACGGCGCCCTGCGGCGGCGGGTTCGTGGCGTCGGCCGCGGTGAACTTGTCGATGTCGGCCGTCCACTTGTCGGGCGTGGCGAAAGCCGGGGTGGCCGCGAGCAGGATGGCCAGCACACCGAGGAGGAGGCGCCGCGGGAGGAGAGTCGAATTCATTGGGACAGCGTAGTTCGGCGCGCGCCGGGTGCAACTCATCGCTGGGTTCCGCCGCGGGCTTGCCTGCCGGCGGATTCCCTATCTTGTTGGCCGGATGTCAAAACTTGCCCGCCTTCCCCTCGCGGCAGTCCTGGCGCCCGTGCTGGCGCTGGCCGCCATCAATTATCCCGTCAGCAAGACCGTCGAGCACGTCGACGATTATTCCGGCACCAAGGTCGCCGATCCCTACCGCTGGCTGGAGGAACTCGACTCGCCCGACACCCAGGCCTGGGTCGCGGCGCAGAACGCGCTCACCGACGCGGTGACGGCCGGGTTGCCCGAGCGCGTGATCGTCGCGAAGCGCCTGACCGAGCTCTGGAACTACCCGCGCACCGGCCTGCCGTTCAAGGAGGCCCACTGGTATTTCTTCACCAAGAACAACGGCCTGCAGAATCAGTCGCCGCTGTTCGTGCAGGACGGGCCGAAGGGCGAACCGCGGTTGCTCATCGACCCGAACACACTTTCGCCGGACGGCATCGTGGCCATCGCGCTCACCTCGCCGTCGCCCGACGGCAAGTGGCTCGGCTACGGCCTCGCGACCGGCGGCTCCGACTGGCGCGAGCTGCGCCTGCGCGACGTGGCGACGGGCCAGGACGCCGCGGACTCGATCAAGTGGGCGAAGTTCACCGGCCTGAGCTGGACGCACGACAGCAAGGGTTTCTTCTACTCGCGCTACCCGGCGCCCGCCGACGGCAACCCGAAGGTTTTTACCAAACTCGAGAATCGGAAGCTCTACTACCATCGCGTGGGCACGCCACAGTCCGATGACCGGCTGGTCTACGAGATGCCGGACCAGCCCACCTGGTTCCCGGGCGGGGCGGTTTCTTCCGACGGGCGTTACCTGATCCTGTCCGTCACACAGCCCGGCAGGCTGGGCAACAGTGTCCATTACCTCGATCTCAAGGACGCACAGAATCCGTCGTTCGACGGACCGGTGGTGAAGCTCATTGACCAGTTTGTGAGCGGCTACCAGTTCCTCGGCAACGTCGGCCGCACGTTCTACTTCGCCACCGACGCCGCCGCGCCGCGCAACCGGATCGTGGCCACCAAGCTTGATGCGCCGGCCGGTGCCGCGCCCGTGACGGTCGTCGCCGAGTCCGCCGACACGATGGAGAGCTCGCGGATCTCCGCCGGCAAGTTCGTGGTGACCTATCTGCACGACGCCACGAACCGCGTCGCGCTCTTCACCCTCGACGGCCGGCCCGCCGGCGAGATCGCGCTGCCGGGCATCGGCTCGGTCACGGGTATCTCGGGCAAGTTCAAGGACCCGGAGTTGTTCGTCGGGTTCTCGTCGTTCCTCGCGCCCGGCACCACACTGCGGCATGACCTCGGTACCGGCAAAACGGAAACCCACGGCGAGACCAAGGTCGCCTTTGATGCGTCGCAATACGAGGTGAAGCAGGTGTTCTTCCCGTCGAAGGACGGCACGAAGATCCCGATGTTTATTGTCCACCGGAAGGGCCTGAAGCTCGACGGCACCGCGCCCACCTGGCTTTACGGTTACGGTGGCTTCAACGTCACGCACAAGCCGGCCTTCGCGGTCCCGCCGCTCGTCTGGATCGAGCGGGGCGGCATCTACGCCGATGTCTGCCTGCGCGGCGGTGGCGAATACGGCGAGGACTGGCACAAGGCCGGCACGAAGGAGCGCAAGCAAAACGTGTTCGACGACTACATCGCCGCGGCCGACTGGCTGGTGGCGCAAGGCTACACCGTTCACCCGAAGATCGTGCTCGACGGCCGTTCCAACGGCGGCCTGCTGCTCGGCGCGGTCGTGAACCAGCGGCCCGACCTCGCCGGCGCCGCCGTGCCCGCGGTCGGCGTCATGGACATGCTGCGCTACCACAAGTTCACCGTCGGCGCCGGCTGGGCGTCGGACTACGGCAATTCGGACACCTCCGACGGTTTCAAGTATCTCGTGGCCTACTCGCCGCTGCACACGGTGAAGAAGGGCGCGAAGTACCCCGCCATCCTCGTGACGACGGGCGACCACGACGACCGCGTCTTCCCCGCGCATTCCTACAAGTATGCCGCGGCGATGCAGGCCGCCGTCGACCCGGCCAGCGGCCCCGTGCTCATCCACATCGAGGCCAACGCCGGCCACGGCGGCGCCAGCGGCACCTCGCCGGTCTCCAAGACCATCGCCGACTGGGCCTACCGCATGGGCTTCGGCGCGCATTATACCGGCTGGGGGCAATAATTATCAGCAAATGCGCCGGACCGGTTGCGTAGTGGGGCGACATGGCTATCTAAAACGGCCATGGGCCAACTGCATTCCTCCCTCCGTGTCGGCGCGTTGACGCTGCCGAACCGCATCATCATGGCGCCGCTCACGCGGTGCCGCGCCGGTGCCGGCCGCGTGCCGACCGACCTGATGCGGGAATACTACGTCCAACGCGCCTCGGCGGGTCTGATTCTCTCCGAGGCCACCGCCGTCGACCCGATGGGCGTCGGCTATCCGGACACGCCCGGCATCTGGTCGGACGAGCAGGTCGCGGGCTGGAAGAAGGTCACGGAAGCGGTCCATGCGGCGGGCGGACGGATGTTCCTGCAGCTCTGGCACGTCGGCCGCATTTCCGATCCGTTCTACCTGAACGGGGCGCTGCCCGTCGCCCCCAGCGCCATCGCGGCGGCGGGCCACGTGAGCCTGATCCGCCCGCTCAAGCCCTTCGTCACGCCGCGCGCCCTCGAACTGAACGAGATTCCGCGCATGGTCTCCGCCTACCAACTCGGCGCGGTGAACGCGCTGCGCGCCGGCTTCGACGGCGTCGAGATCCACGGCGCCAACGGCTACCTGCTCGACCAGTTTCTGCAGGACCGCTCCAACCAGCGCACGGACAATTACGGCGGCCCGATCGAGAACCGCGCGCGCTTCGCGTTGGAGGTCACCGACGCCGTCAGCTCGATCTGGGGCGCCGACCGCGTGGGCTACCACCTGGCGCCGCGCGGCGATTCGCACGGGATGGGCGACAGCAATCCCGCCGCCACCTTCGGCTACCTGGCGACCGAGCTGGGCCGGCGGAAGCTCGCCTTTCTCTGCGCCCGCGAATCCTTGGATGCGCCGCGCCTCGGGCCGGACCTGAAGCGCGCCTTCGGCGGCGTCTACATCGCCAACCAGGGCTTCACCGCCGACACGGCGGAGGCGACCCTGGCCGCCGGCGAGGCCGATGCGGTGGCGTGGGGCAAGCTCTTCATCGCGAACCCGGACCTGCCGCGGCGCCTGCAGCTGGGCGCCCCGCTCAACGCGCCCGACAACGCCACCTTCTACGGCGGCAGCGTGCGCGGCTACACGGATTACCCGGTGCTGGCGGCGTGAGGGATCGGGCTCCACCACCGAGCCCAAGTCATAAATCTCCGACAACCCCGCGGGCCCCGTGCCTGCGGGGTTGCCTTTTTTGGCGGCGGTCTGCTGATTGGCGCGTCCATGAAAATTCTCGTCGCCGACAAGATCTCACCCAAGGGAGTCGCCTTTCTGCGCGCGCAGCCGGGCTTCGAAGTCATCGAGGCCTACGGCTCCTCGCCCGCGAAAGTGCTCGAGCTGGTGCGCGATGTGTCGGCCATCGCCGTGCGGTCCGAAACGAAGATCGACGCCGCGGTGTTCGCCGCCGCGCCGCTGCTCAAGGTCGTCGGCCGCGCCGGTGTCGGCGTGGACAATGTCGACGTTGAGGCCGCCACCGAGCGCGGCGTCATCGTGATGAACACGCCGCTGGGCAACACCATCGCCACGGCCGAGCTCACCATCACCCACATCCTCTGCGGCGCCCGCCCGGTGCCGCAGGCCGCCGCGTCGATGAAGGCCGGCCAGTGGGACCGCAAGAGCTTCTCGGGCCTCGAGCTGTTCCGCAAAACCCTGGGCGTCGTCGGCCTCGGCCGCATCGGCACCGAGGTCGCAAAGCGCGCCCAGGCCTTCGGCATGAAGGTGCTGGCCTTCGATCCCTATCTCGCGCCGAGCCGCGCCAAGGCGATGCAGGTCGAGGCCGTGTCGCTCGACGACCTCCTCGCGCAGTCGGACTACATCACCGTCCACATGCCGCTGACGGAGCAGACCCAATACATGATCGACGAGGCCGCCCTCGCGAAGTGCCGGAAGGGCGTGAAGCTCTTCAACTGCGCTCGCGGTGGCATCATCAAGGAGGCGGCGCTCATCGCCGCGCTCAAGTCCGGCCACGTGGCCGCCGCCGGTCTCGACGTGTTCGAGACCGAGCCGCTCGCCGCCGACAGCGAGCTGCGCCAGCTCCCGAACGTCACGCTGACGCCGCACCTCGGCGCCTCGACCGCCGAGGCGCAGGACGCCGTCGGCATCGAAATCGCGGAGCAGATCGTCGACGTGCTCGCGGGCGGCGTCATCCGCAACGCCGTCAACATGCCGTCGCTCGACGCCGCCACGCTCAAGGTCATCGGGCCCTACTTGGAACTTGGTTCCCGCCTCGGCACGCTCGTGCAGCAGCTTGCGACCAGCCGCGTGGAGCGCCTGCGCATCACCTACTGGGGCAAGATCGTCGAGCTCGACGCCAACCCCGTCACCCGCGCCATCCAGAAGGGTTTCCTCAGCCGCATCAGCAGCGACTCGCTCAATTTCATCAACGCCCCGATCGTCATGGACCGGCTCGGCGTGCAGGTGGAGATCATGAAGTCCAACCTCGAGACCGACTACACGGAGCTGATGCAGGTCGAGGCCTTCGGCGCCGACGGCCAGGTTTTCTCCGCGTCAGGCACCTTGATCGGCAAGGCCAACAACCCGCGCCTCGTCGCGCTCAACGGCCGCGAGGTCGAGGCCGCGCCGGTCGGCGTGCTGCTCATCTACGAGAACCACGACGAGCCCGGCATCATCGGCATGGTCGGCACGCTGATGGGCCGCGACCAGGTGAACATCGCCGCGATGTCGCTCAGCCGTAACAACGCCGGCGGCACAGCGCTCTGCGTGCTGAATCTCGACAGCGCGCCGTCCGAGGGGGCCCTTAAGGAGTTGACCAGCCATCGCGCCATCAAGCAGGCTGTGGTGGTCAACCTCTGATGCCCAACGCCTGGTTACTCGCTTCAGCCATCACCGGATATCTCCTCGGGTCGCTGCCTTTCGGCTACCTCGTCGCACGGGCGCACGGCGTTGATATCTTCAAGGTCGGCAGCAAGAACCCCGGCGCGACCAACGTGAAGCGCGTGCTCGGCCCGAAGGCCGGCAACACCGTCATGGCGCTCGACATGGTGAAGGGCGCGGTCGCGTCCGGCTGGCCGCTGCTGCCCTTCGTCGGGGCGCCGGACCCGGTCATGCTCGGCCTGGTCGGCGTGATCGCGGCGGTGCTCGGTCATTCGTTTTCCATCTTCACCAGGTTCAAGGGCGGCAAGGGCGTCGCGACTGCCGCCGGCGGCCTGCTTGTGCTGATCCCCGTCGCCGGCGCGATTGCCGCCGCGACCTGGGTCGTGGTGTTCTACGCCTTCCGCTACGTGTCGCTCGCCTCGATCCTCGGGGCGGTGGCGGTCATCGTCGCGAGCTGGCTGCTGCCGTATCATATTGCCATCCGGATTGTCGCCACGGTGATCGGCCTGTTCGTCATCATTCGCCACCGCGAGAACATTTCGCGCCTCATGGCCGGCACGGAAAACAAGTTCGCGAAGAAGCCGCCAGTGGAGTCGTGAGCGAGATGGATAGTCTCAAGTTAATCTGCGCCGCCTAGTCAGAGTGTAGCTATGAACTTTCTAATGAAATTACTCATGCTGCCTGTCGCACGCCGACAGGTAGAAAGTAATATGCTCAGCGATTATCGGGATTTCCTACTGACCGATCTTGAATTGCGGAAAGTAAGTCGATGGAAGGAGTTTCCTGAAGCATTGCTGGATCGTTTGGTTCAAGAAGCCTATCGTAGATCCGCATTGCAGGATTCAGAGGGAGTGGCGCGCCACGGTGCACTGTTTGACCAAATCGAGAAAATGGCTGAAGAGGTCAGGCTAATTTGCAATAGTGAGGTTGCGGCCGATGAGGTGTTGAAGACTATATTGTCTCACCACGGGTTTCCTTAAAGCTAGTGAGTTCAAGGGGTTCAGCGGTTGCGTATGACGCGCGCTGCCCACTCGCGCCTTGCCAAGCGGCGGGCCGTTGCGCCATCTATGCGGGCTCTATCCATGGCTCTTATCGTCCAGAAATACGGCGGCACCTCGGTGGGTGACGTCGAGCGCATCAAGAATGTGGCCCAGCGCATCCGGAAGACGCGCGAAGCGGGCCACAGCCTGGTCATCGTCGTCTCCGCGCGCTCCGGCGTGACCAACGAGCTCATCGCCCGCGCCAAGTCCATCAACGACCGGCCCGACACGCGCGAGATGGACATGCTGCTAGCCATCGGCGAGCAGGAGACCATCGCGCTGACCGCGATGGCGCTGCACGCGATTGACATTCCCGCCGTCTCCTACACCGGCGCCCAGGCGGGCATCGTCACCGACCAGGTTTTCACCAAAGCCAAGATCAAGCAGATCGCCCCGAAGGGCATCCTCAAGGATCTCAAGGCCGGCAAGGTCGTCATCGTCGCCGGCTTCCAGGGCATCAACGACGAGGGCCAGATCACCACGCTCGGCCGCGGCGGCTCCGACCTGACGGCCATCGCCCTCGCGGCCGCGGTCAAGGCCGACGTCTGCGAGATCTACACCGACGTCGACGGCGTCTACACCGCCGACCCGCGCATCGTGAAGAGCGCGCAGAAGATCGACGAGATCAGCTACGACGAGATGCTTGAGCTCGCGAGCCTCGGCTCGAAGGTCATGCAGTCCCGCTCCGTCGAGTTCGCCAAGAAATACGGCGTCGTCTTTGAGGTCCGCTCCAGCTTTAACCACAACCCAGGAACCATCGTGAAAGAAGAAGTCGCCTACATGGAAAAGGTCGTCGTCCGCGGCGTTGCCGTCGACAAGGACCAGGCCAAGGTCGTCATCAGCGGGCTGCCCGACAAGCCCGCCTCGGCGGCCACCATCTTCAACGCCCTGGCCGACGCCAGCATCAACGTCGACATGATCGTGCAGAACGTCGCGCACACCGGCGGCGTCGACCTGACCTTCACGGTGCAGCGCGACGACGCCCAGAGCGCCGTCAAGGTGCTGCCGGCCGTCCTCAAGAAGCTCGGCGGCGGCGAGGTCAAGGCCTTCGACAACATCGCGAAGCTCTCCGTCGTCGGCGTCGGCATGCGCACGCACGCCGGCGTGGCGGCGGCGCTGTTCACCGCGCTCGGCGACAAGGGCATCAACATCCAGCTCATCGGCACCTCGGAGATCAAGATCACCCTCGCGGTCGACCGCAGCAAGGCCGACGAGGCCGTCCGCGCCGCGCACGCGGCGTTCGGCTTGGACAAGAAGGCCTGAGTTGTTGCCACGAAAAGTCACGCGAAGGCACAAAAGGCTCGGACTACGGCGTTGGATTTTCGTGTCTTTTTGTGACTCTTTGTGGCTAATCAGGATTGGTCATGAAGTTCATCTCCACACGCGGCCAAACCGAGCCCAAGTCCTTCACCGAGGCCGTGGCCATCGGGTTGGCGCCTGACGGCGGATTGTTCCTGCCGGAGACACTGCCCGATATCTCCGGCCAGCTGGCGAAGTGGGAGAAGCTCGGCTACGCGGACCTGTGTTTCGAGTTCTTGCGGCTCTTCGCCACGGACATCGAGCCGACTGTCTTGCGCGGTCTGATCCAGAAATCCTACGCCACCTTCTCCGTTCCGGAGATCGCGCCGCTCAAGCAGCTGGACGAGCGCACTTATGTGCTGGAGCTCTTCCACGGGCCGACGCTCGCGTTCAAGGACTTTGCCCTGCAGCTGCTCGGGAATCTCTACGAGCACCAGTGCGCCCAGAGCGGGCTGGGGATCAACGTCCTCGGCGCGACCTCGGGCGACACGGGGGCGGCGGCGATCCACGGCCTGTTCGGCAAGCCGAAGACCGCGATCTTCATCCTTTATCCCGACGGGCGCGTGTCGCCGCTGCAGGAGCGGCAGATGACCTGCACCGGCGCGGCCAACGTCCACGCCATCGCCATCGACGGCAGCTTCGACGACGCCCAGCGGGTGCTGAAGGAGATCTTCGGCGACCAGGCCTTCAGCGCGCAGCACCACCTGTCAGCGGTTAACTCCATCAACCTTGCCCGCATCCTGGCCCAGTGCGTCTATTACCTTTCCGCGTGGCTGCGGCTGCCAGCCGCCGATCGGCCGAGCGTGGAATTCGTGGTGCCCACGGGAAATTTCGGCAACGTGCTCGCCGGCTGGCTGCTCTCGCGCATGGGCGTGCCGGTGGCGGGCTTCAAGGTCGCGACCAATCGGAACGACATCCTGCACCGGCTCTTCACCACGGGCGAATATCGCACCGGCGACGTGCATGCCAGCCTGGCGCCGTCGATGGACATCCAGGTGGCGTCGAACTTCGAGCGCTTCCTCTATTACACCGTGGACGGCGATGCCGCCAAGGTCCGCGCAATCATGGCGCAGTTGAAGGCGACCGGCGCCCATCACTTCGCGCATTTCAACCAGTTCAATTTCACTTCCTCGCGGGCGACCGATGCGGAGATCACGGCCATCATCCGCCGTGTGCACGAAAAGTCCGGCTATATCGTGGACCCGCACACGGCCTGCGCCTTCAAGGACCTCAATCCCGCCCGCATCAGCGTGGTGCTCGCGACGGCGCACCCGGCGAAATTTCCCGCGGCCATCCGCGCGGCCATCGGCCAGGAGCCGACGCATCCGGCCCTCGAGGCCCTCAAGCCGCGCCCCGTCGTGAAACACCGGCTGCCGGCCAACGCGGCGGCGATCAAGGCGTTCATCGGGCAGCACGCGGTGTGAGCCACGTGCCGGCGCCAGTAGCGCGGCTAAAAAAATTTGGCATCGGCTGCATTACTTACGCTGCAATGCCGGCCCGCGGGCGTCGCGGCGCTGGTGATTTCCGCCGGGGCGTGCGATAACTTCCCCATGAGTTTTCAGGACCACTTCTCCACGAAGGCGGCGGTCTACGCCAAGGCGCGGCCGACGTATCCGCCGGCCTTGTTCACGGAGCTGGCGCGGCTCGCGCCCGGCCGGTCGCTGGCGTGGGACTGCGGCTCGGGCAACGGGCAGGCGGCGGTGGCGCTCGCGGAGCACTTCGAGCGCGTCGTGGCGACCGAGCCCAGCGCGGCCCAACTGGCGGCAGCGACGGCGCACCCCCGGGTCACCTATGTGCAGAGTGCCGAGCTGGCGCCCGGCGTGGCCGACCACACAGCCGACCTAGTAACTGCGGCGCAGGCGGCGCATTGGTTCGACCTGAAGATATTCTATCCCGAGGTGCGGCGGGTGCTGCGCCCGGGCGGGCTGCTGGCTTTATGGAATTACGCCATTTGCCGCGTCGATCCCGCCATCGACCCGGTGCTGCAGCATTTCTACACGGACGTCGTCGGCCCCTACTGGCCACCCGAGCGCAAGCATGCGGAGAACGGTTACCGGGAATTCGCGTTTCCCTTCCCGGAGATTCCGTTTCCGAAACTGGAGCTGGTGGTCGAGTGGAAGGCGGAGGATTTTGCGACCTATCTGCGCACCTGGTCGTCGGTCACGCGCTACACGGCGGCGCGCGGCATTGATCCGGTCGTCGGGTTTGAACCGCAACTGGCCAAGCTCTGGGGGCCCGGTCCACGGCGCGTCATGTGGCCGCTGGGCGGCCGGCTGGGTCGCGTCGGTTAGAGCAGCGGCGCGAGCAGACGGGCGATCTCCTCGCCGATGGTCGGGATCAGCCGCGGCTTCTGGCGCCGTTCGAGCATCGGCTTGGAGAGGTCGAAGACCTCGTGCATCCATTTGGCCATGGCCTTGGCCTCGCTGGGCGAGTAGGTGACGGCCCCGACCTCAAAGTTCAGGAACAGGCTGCGGAGGTCCATGTTGGCGGAGCCAAACAGGCCCGTCTGTTCGTCGACGAGCAGCATCTTCGCGTGGTTCATGCCCGGCTGGTAGAGCAGGACCTTGGCGCCGGCGGCCTGCAGGCCGCGCAGGAAATGGCGGCGCGCGAGGTCGGTGATGGGGTGGTTGGATTTCGCCGGGACGACGATGCGCACGTCAATGCCGGCGCGCGCCTGCACCAGCAGCGAGCGGAACAGCACCTCGTCGGGGATGAAGTAGGGTGTGACGATCCACACGCTGCGCTCAGCCTGCTGCACCAGCGAGAGGATGCCCTCGTAGAGCGCGTCGCCGGCGACATCGGGCCCACTGGCCACAATCTGCACCTCGCTGCCGCCCGCGGCCGCGGGGAGTTTCTCCGGCAGCTCCTTCTGCAGCCTGGCGAGCGGCTGGCCGCTGGCGAAGGCCCAGTCGGCCAGAAAAATCTCCTCGAGGGCGCGGACGGCGGGGCCCTCGATGATGCCGCCGAAGTCGCGGAAGCGGCGCTTGAGCGGGACGGGGCCCATGTATTCGAGGGCGACATTGCGGCCGCCGAGCGCGGCGACCTCGTGGTCGAAGATGGCGATCTTGCGGTGATTGCGGAGGTTGGCCGAGGCGGGCGTCGCCAGCGGCATGACCGGCATGAAACGGACCACCTCGCCGCCGGCCTCGCGGATGGGGTCGCAAAAGCCGCGGCTGCTCCAGAAGCAGCCGAGGGCGTCGAGCAGGACGCGGACCTTTACGCCCTCCCGTGCGCGCTGGGCGAGCAGCTTGACGAAGCGTTTGCCCACGGCGTCACGGCCGAGGATGAAGGTCATGATGTGGATGCTGTGCTTCGCCTCGCGGATGCCGCGCTCGAGTTTCTCAAAGGACTCCTCGCCCGTGGACAGGAAGCTGACGCGGTTGCCGCCGACGGGCGGGCAGGCGCCGTTGAGGGTGAGCACGCGCGCCGCGAAGGTGTCGGCCGACGGCCCGTGCGCCGTGTCCGGGAGGACGGGGCGCAGCGGGGCCTTGCCGGCCGCGAGCTTCCGGACCTTCCGGCCGCCGAATAGCAGGAAGAGCGGCACGCTGACATAGGGAATGAACGCGATGGCCAGCAGCCAGGCGAAGGTGTTGCCGGGTTGCTTGCGCTCGCTCATGAGCCGGGCAATGGCGAAGAAGGCCAGTAGGAAGCCGACGACGGTCAGCAGGTGGGGCAGCACGCCGTTGACGAACGGGTGCGCCACGAGCGCATCGTAATAGGTCTTCAGACTCTCCATCACACCGGCAAGAATCGCACCGATTCGCCCGTTGGCAAGCGGCGGCGCGATGCCGGCAACCGGCACGTCTAATCCCCGCGGCCTTGGAGACAGGGTGGCCGCCATCGGCCGGTCCGGGGATGGCAAACCGTTGCGGTCTTAGGGTCCCGCCCTCCCGCCGGGGCAGGGGTATTTTTTTATGGATTTCGCTAAAAAAATTTCTCAGCCTGCTGCCGCTACTGTTCCACCTGATAGACAACCCGCATAAAATTAATGAATACACGTTCCAACAAGGGCTTCACGCTCGTCGAAATCATGATCGTCGTGGTCATCATCGGCCTTCTGGCCGCCATGGCCATTCCCGCCTTCCAAAAGGTCCGCCAGTCCTCGCAGGACAAAGCGGTGCTGAACAACTCCCGCCAGCTGTCGGCGGCCGCTGACCAGTATTACCTGGAGAACGGCGTCTCCACGGTGGCCTCCGCCGACCTCGTCGGTGCGACCAACTATGTGAAGGTCGTCAACACGGTGGCCTCCGAGACCTACCCGGCGAATCTCACCCAGGGTATCACCATCACGATCGCCGGCATTGCTGGCGTGCGCACGGTGACTTACGCGCCGTAATCTGATCCAGCTTACGCTTTGACTCAAGGCCGCCCCCGGAAGGTGGGCGGCCTTTTTCTTGGGCGGTTCTCTCTGCGGCAACCGGTGCGCGCCTAAAACAAGAAACCCGCATC
The DNA here is from genome assembly GCA_029945445.1 of Lacunisphaera sp. Taxonomy (GTDB): domain Bacteria; phylum Verrucomicrobiota; class Verrucomicrobiia; order Opitutales; family Opitutaceae; genus Lacunisphaera. Next base: position 147,403 of record JAQSCO010000015.1, read on the forward strand.
TCCCTAGAGATGCGGGTCTTGTAAATTGGTGGTGGAGACTGGAGTCGAACCAGTGAACGGCAAGAGCCGAATTGATTTACAGTCAACGTCCTTTGGCCACTTGGATACTCCACCAACAAAAAACCGAATGGCGAAGGTATGGGGGCGTTTTGTCCTTTGCCAAGAGGTTTTTTGCAAATCTGCCGGGCGGCTCTAAAGCACCCCGGATTCGCGGAAACTGTAGAAGCCGCGGCCCAGCGGATCGGCGGCCGCACGGCCCACGATCACATGGTCGAGCAGGTCGATATCAACGGCCTTGGCCGCGTCGCGGAGCTGCCGGGTGACCTGCACGTCAGCTGCGCTGGGCGCGGGGTCGCCGCTCGGGTGGTTGTGGACGCAGACGATCGCCGTGGCGCCGTGGCGGATGGCCGCGCGGAAAACCTCGCGCGGGTGGGCGAGGCTGCTCGTGGCGGTGCCGGAGGTGATCTCGACCTGCTTGAGGAGGCGGTTCTTGCGGTTCAGGCACAGCACCCAGAATTTTTCGACGGCGAGCCCCGCGATCTGCGGCACGAAATGCGCGTGGACCAACTCGGGTCGGTTCAGCACGTCTTCCTCCGCCTCCGGGCCCTGCGTTTGCGCCCGGCGCACGATCTCCATGACCGTCACGAGCTGCAGGGCCTTGACGCGGCCGATGCCGGTCAGGCGGCGGAAGTCGGACTCGTTCCATTTGACCAGGGCGGGCAGGGAGCCGGCGTCGGCGATGAGCCGCTGGGCGATGGTAATGACGTTGTGGCCCTTGCTGCCGCTGCGGAGCAGCATGGCCAGCAACTCGGTGTCGCTGAGCGCGGCCGGGCCGAGTTTTTCCAGACGCTCCTGGGGGCGGTCGTTGACCGCGAGATCCTTCAGCCGCAACGGCTGGTAACTTTCATCGTTCATGGGGCCGGCGGGGTTGCGCCCGCTGGCCCGCGGACTCGATGGGTTAAAAGTGCTTGATGTAGGCGTTGCGCCGGAGCTTCTCGAGCCAGCGCTCGGTCGCCTGGCGGGAACCCTGCTGGACGAGCGCCTTCTCGATGTCGGGGCGGACCTCGTCGAGCGGCAGCACGCCGGCGTGCTTGCGCTCCTCGGCGAAGAAAATGAAGGCCCCCTCGGGCATGAGCAAGGGCTCGCTATACTTGCCTTTTTCGAGGGAGAAAATCGTGTCGCTGAATTCCTTGCGGAGATCGGAGCGGCGCTGCCAGCCCCAGTCGCCGCCCTTGCCCTTGCGGGAGTCCTGGCTGTATTGCCGGGCGAGGTTGCCGAAATCCGTGCCGGCCTTGAGCTGCGTGATGATGTCGCCGGCCTTGGTCTTCAGGGTGTCGTCGGTGTCGTCCGCGGCGCGCGCAAGCTGGATCAGGCGCAGGTGGACGCTGTCCTCCTGGAAGAAGCGTTCCTTGTTCTCGGCGTAGAAGGCCTCGATCTTGACCGGGCTGACGGTGCTGGCGGACTTGGCCTGCTGCTGGCGCATGTAGCCGTAGATCATGTCCTCCTCCTGCTCCTTCCGGTAGTCCTTCTGCGAGATGCCGCGCGAGCGGAGATAGGCGAGGTATTTGCTGCGGTCGCCGTCAAACTGGGTGATGATCGTCTCCGCAATGGCATTGTCGATGTAGCTGTCCGGCACGTGGCGTTTCTCGTCCTTATAGAAATCCTTCACGATCAGGACGCGGTCGATGAGGTTCTGGATGACGTCCTCCTGGAGGGCCTCGATCTTCTCGTTGAACTCCTTCTCGCTGCGGCTCTGGCGCTGGATCTCGGGGATCAGCGGCGAGACTTCCCGGCGGATGTCGTCGACGGTGATGATCCGGTCCTCCGCGATGGCGGCGATCCCGTTGGCGTAGCGCAGGTTAAGATTGTCCTGCACGGGAGCCGGGGCTGGTTGCTGGGCCCACGCGGACAGGGCCGCGGCAAAGGCAAACAGGGCGACAGGAACGGGACGGAGACCTCGGTGAATCATGAAGCGGGGAGATTAGTCAGAAAAATAATTATTTCCCTCAACCTTGCAAGGGGGGTGGGGGCGGTCAAGCGGGGAAAGCGGCTGCTTAATTGGATGAAATCATCGCGGCGGCCCGAGTTGCGGAGGCATTTCAGGCGGGTGCCTTCGGTCTCGACTGACAATACGCCCTTTTGTTCCGCCCGGACCCGGATTTCGGTGACCAAGAGCAGCGCCTTCACGGGTTCGCCAAATTTTCCGAAGCGGTCGCGCAGCTCGGCCTCGAGATCCTTCACCTGCTTGGGATTCTCGGCCATCGCCAGTCGGCGGTAAAAATCGATCCGCAGCCGGGTTTCCCCGATATAGGTGGAAGACAGCCGGGCCTGGATTCTCCCGATCTCGCCCTCGGTCCGCTCGGCCTGCCGCAGTGCGCTGTAACTGTCGGTGGCGCCGGAGCGCACGGCCTCGGCGCCCTCGCCGACGAAGACGAAATCCAGCTTCACACTCGCGCGCACCAGCGCGGCGTGCTTCTCGCCCTTCAGTCGCGCCACGCTCTGCCGCAGCAACTGGCAGTAAAGCTCGAAGCCGATGCCGACGATGTGGCCGCTCTGCTCGGCGCCGAGGAGGTTGCCGGCGCCGCGGAGCTCGAGGTCGCGCATCGCGATGCGGAAACCCGCGCCGAGCTGGTTGTGCTGCCGGATGGCACTCAGCCGCTGCCGCGCGATGTCCAGCACGCGCGCGTGCCGGTGCAGCAGCAGGTAGGCGTAGGCCTGGTGCTTGAACCGGCCGACCCGCCCGCGGAGCTGGTAGAGCTGCGACAACCCGAACCGATCCGCGCCCTCAATGATGAGCGTGTTGCAATTCGGGATGTCGAGGCCGCTCTCAATGATCGTCGTGCAGACGAGCACCTCGTATTGGCCCGCGACGAAATCCGTCATCATGCGCTCAAGGCCCTCGGCGCCCATCTGGCCGTGGCCGACACCGATGTTGACGCCGGGCAGCAGCTCGCGGAGCCGCGCCGCGACGAGGTCGATGCTCATGACCCGGTTGTGGAGGTAGAAAACCTGCCCCCCACGGCGCAGCTCGTGCTGGATCGCCTCGACCACTAGCTTTTCGTCGTAGCTCTTCACGATGGTCTGGATGGGCAGGCGGTTCGACGGGGCCGTTTCGATCGTGCTCAGGTCGCGCGCGCCGGTGAGCGCGAGATAAAGCGTGCGCGGGATAGGCGTGGCGCTCATCGAGAGCATGTCCACGTGCGCGCGCCAGCGCTTGAAGACTTCCTTGTGCTTCACGCCGAAGCGCTGCTCCTCGTCCACGATGACGAGCCCGAGGTCCTGGAACTTCACGTCGGCCTGCACGAGCCGGTGCGTGCCGATCAGGATGTCGATCTTGCCCTCGGCCAGCGCGGCCACGATGCCGTCCTGCTCCTTGCGGGTGCGGAAACGGCTCAGCATCTCGATCGCCACGGGGTAGCCGGCCATGCGCTCGCGAAAGGTGTTGAGATGCTGCTGCGCCAGCACGGTCGTCGGCACGAGGACGGCCACCTGCTTGCCGCCCATGACGGCCTTGAACGCGCCGCGGATCGCCACCTCGGTCTTGCCGAAGCCGACGTCGCCGCAGAGCAACCGGTCCATCGGCCGCGTGCGCTCCATGTCGGCCTTCAGATCGACGATGGCCTTCGCCTGGTCGCGGGTCTCGGCGAAGGGGAACGCGGCCTCGAATTCCTTCATCCACACCGTGTCTTCCGCAAACGCGTGGCCGGGCTGCGCCTCGCGCTGCGCCTGGATGGCGAGCAGCTCGGCGGCGAGGTCGAGCGTGGCGCGTTCGGCGGACTGGCGGGCCTTTTCCCAGCGGCCCGAGCCGACGCGGCCGAGCTGCGGCTTGGCCTTGGTCAGGCCGACGTAGCGGCTGATGAGATGCGATTCCTGCAGCGGCACGTGCAGCGTCACCTTGTCGTCGAACTCGAGCGAGATGACCTCGCGGATGCCGTCGCCGGTCGCGAGCTTGGCCAAGCCGCGGAACTGCGCGATGCCGTGCGACAGGTGGACGACGAAGTCGCCTTCAACCAGCTCGGAGAAATCCAGCAGCTGGTCCACGGCCGACTGCGCGGCGATGGCGCGCTTGGCGGCGGTGCGGCGCACGCGGCGCCGGCCGAAGATCTCGGTTTCGGAAACGACAATGAGGCCCTTGCTCTTTGCCTCGGCATCGCGGTGCGTGACGCGAAACCCCTCCGTCAGCGCTCCGCGCAGGAAGCGCGGCTTGATCTTCTTCAGGGCGGTGTGCTCGTCGAGCAGCTCGCGGACGCGCTGCTCCTCGCCCTCCTTCGATATGACGAAATCGATGGCGTAGCCCTCCTGCTTCCACGCTGCTACTTTCTCAAGAAACTGCCGGCGCGCGTCCTCCTCGGCCTGCAATCGCTCGTGCGCGATTAATTGCTCCTCCGGGTAGGAACGGTGATGCGCGAGCGATTCCGTGTCCCAGGTTTCCTCGGACTCGGCGCCATCGAACAACCGGCTGGTGAGATCGAGATCGCTGAGGGCGAGCAACCGGGCGCAGGCGCCCGGCAGGCGGCCGACGAAGTCGGTGGAGTCGACACTGGAGAGGGTGTCGAACAATTCCTCGAGTGCCTTGGGCTCGAGCAGGGCCGCGGGCGCGGTCCGCGGCAGGTAATCCAGCAGCGAGGCCCGCGCGCCGGACGTGTGGAGCAGCGCCGTTCCGGCCTGCTGGCCGGCCGGTGTTTGTCCGGGCCGGCCGCCCGGCAAAGGTGCGGCGGTGAGCGTCACCGACTCGAGCGGATCACCGGAGCGTTGCGTGACCGGATCGAGCGCGCGGATCTCCTCGAGGGTGTCGCCGAAGAAATCCAACCGGCAGGGCTGGTGGGCGGTGATCGGATAGACGTCCACGATGCCGCCGCGCACGGCGTATTGGCCGGGGGCCTCGCACACCGCCTCGGAGTCGTAGTCGAAGGAGCGCAGCAGCTCGAGCAGGGCCTGGAACGGCTGGTGCGCGCCGCGCCGCAGCTCCACCTCGCGTGTCGCGAAGTCCGCCGGCGGCGGCACGGTCTGCAGCAGCGCGGCCGGTGTGGCGAGGATCAGGAGAGTCCTGTTTTGTTGTGGGCGGGGTGCCCTCAACCCGCCGGCTGCCTCTCCGCCGGGTGAGGGCACCCGGCCCGCATCTTGCAATCCGCGCAGCTTGCTGAGCACCGCGAGCCGGTCGCTCGCGGCGTTGAAGGCCTCGCGCATCTCGCGGTTGTCGGTCTGCGCCTCCGGGAAAAGCATGATCTCCAGCCCGGCCTCGCCGCCGTTGGCGGCGTGGAACAGCGCGATGTCCTCCGCGAGCGAGTCGGCCGACTGCGTCTCCTCGTGCACCGCGAGCCAGACGGGGGCGGGCCATTGGCGGAGCAGTTCCACCAGGGCATGGGGCTGCGCTGCCGGACAAACTCCGGTGACCTTGAAGCGGGGAGCGGTGGAAGACGGCACCATCGCGGGAGGCGCAAGGAAGGCCAAATATCCCGCCAGCGCAATTCTGCGCTGCGTTTATTTCGCTTCGCCCGGCGTCCGCGCCCGCAGCACGGCCAGCGCGGCGGCGGCGGCGGCCTCCTCGGCCACTTTCTTGGAGGGGCCCTGGCCGGCGCCGAGTTTTTCGCCGTTCAGGATGACCGCCACCTCGAACTGGCGGGCGTGGCGCGGGCCGGTGGTCGAAAGCACTTCGTATTTCAACGCGACGTTCCCGTGCTCGGGCTGCACCAGTTCCTGCAGGCGGCCCTTGGGGTTCTCGGCATCGTCGGCGAGCGCGAGGCGCGCGTCGAGCGAGCCATACCACGCGAGGACGACGCGCTGCGTCGTCGGCAGGTCGCTGTCGAGGTAGATGGCGCCGACCAGCGCCTCAAAGGCGTCCTCCAGGCTGGAAGCGCGGGTGCGGCCGCCGGTTTCCTCCTCGCCCTTGCTGAGGCGCAGGCCGGTGTCGAACTGGAGATCGCGCGCGAGCTGGGTCAGGAACCCGCCCTTGGAGAGGATGGCGCGGCGGCGGCTGAGCACGCCCTCACGCTCGGTGGGCGTGGAGGCCCGGAAGAGGGCGTCGGTGAGGATGAAGTGCAGCACGGAGTCGCCGAGGAACTCGAGCCGCTGGTTATGCGCGCCGTCGGCGGGATTTTCCTGCGCGTAGGAGGCGTGCGTCAGGGCCTCGCGCAGCAGCGCCGGGTTGCGGAACTCGTAGCCGAGGCGTTGCTGGAGGGCGGCGAGGGATAGATCAGGAGAGCCCATGGGAAGTTTCAGGTATCAAGAGGAGCAGAATCCGGAGGTGCCGCCGAGCACACTTGTTACTTGATCCTGGGCCCTTGTCACTTGCCGTTTAGGAGCTCGCGCTCGCGTAGCGGCGCAGGCCGCGGTGGAAGGTGATGGCCGCGGTCGCGAACCACGCGACGGTGATGCCGAGGATCCACGCGATGGCTTGGGGCGTGGCGCCGTGGAGCAGGACCTGGGCGGGGATATTGCTCACCACCACCATCGGCAGGGCCCAGACGAAGGCGAACTTGGCGACCCCGACGAAGGCCTGCCGCGGCAGGCGGGAGAATTCGCTCAGCGTGAAGTAGCTGCCCTCGATGCCCTGCGCACTCGTGATCCAGAAGGCCGCGGAGATGCACAGCACCAGCACGCTGTAATGGATGACCACGCCGCAGAAGATCAGGAACACATACAGCGCCAGGTCCAGCAGGCTCGGGTGCAGCCCGAGCTGGTGCGCGGAATAGGCGACGACGGACAGGGCGACGAGCGAGTTGATCAGGCTGTCGGGGTCGAGCTTGCGCGTGGTCGCCATGAACATGATGTTGCCCGGCTGCGCCATGAAGAAGTCGAAGTTGCCGCTGCGGATGTTGCGGCCCATCTCGAAGATGCTGCTCCAGAAAAAGCCCATCAGGAAGCGCTGGATGAGCATCGAGGTGCCGACGAGGAGCAGCATCTCGTATTTGGTCCAGCCGGCGACGGTCTTGGTGTGCGCATAGATGACCGAGACCATCAGGATGTTCACGGTCATCCAGAAAAGTTCGACCAGCGCCCAGATGAAGAAATCGCCGCGGAACATCAGCGTCCGCACGATGGAGTAGCGGGCGGAGGTGAACCAGATGCGGGCGTAGTGGGCCAAGGTCATTTTTGATTTTTGATTCTCGATTTTCGATTGGCGGAGCCGGAAAGAGCGAATCCAGGCGGCGGGGCGAATCGCAGTTGGCGTGAGGTGATCAGTGGTTGGTTGGGGAATCCAAAATCGAGAATCAAAAATACATTCATCCGCCCACGGCGGTGTGCAGCCGCAGCCCGCGCGTCCAGAGGAACTGGCCGATCATCAGGATGGCGACCGCCCAGCAGGCTTGGATGCCGAGGCCGGAGATGATGGCCGCGGGGTCGTTGAGGCGGCCGGTGAAGATCGCGACCGGGAAATACATCTGGTAATAGTAGGGCAGATATTGGGAGATCCGGAAGAGCCAGTCGGGCAGCAGGTCGAGCGGGAAGATCTGCCCGCCGAGCACGGATTCGAGCGCCATGGACAGGATCACCATGCCCTGGATCTCGAGCAGCCAAAAGCTCAGCATGCCGAAGCAATACGCGATGCCGAACTGGATGAGCGCCGACATCGCCAGCGCCGGCAGGCCGAGCGCGAGGCGCCACCAGTCGTGCGGGACGGCCAGGTAATCCTTGAGCAGGGGATAGGTCACGACCACGGGCAGGAGGATGAGCAGGCCGGTGACGAGCCGCGCCGACACGTAGATGCTGAAGCGGTAGGCGAAATAATTGACCGGCTTGAGCAGGAACTGGTTGATGAGGCCGTTGCGGATCTCCTCGCTGATCTGGTAGTCCTCGTTGAACGCCCCGATCATGAACTGCACGACGATAAGCGCCACGAAGTAGGTGAAGGTCTGTGCGAAGCTGTAGCCGCCGATGGCCGCGTTGCCGGAGTAGGCCGAGCTCCAGAGGATGAACACCACCACCAGGTGGAAGAAAGAGAAGAAGCCGCGCACCGCGAAATTCACCCGATAGACCAGATTGCTCTGGAGGCCGACGTTGAAGGCGGCGGCGTATTTGGTCAGGGTGGCGAGCATGGCTCAGTAGTGAGTAGCGGGTAGCGAGTAGTGAGTAGTCAGCATGCGGAGGATGGCAAATTTCCTATGCGCACTACTCGCTACTCGTTGTTCGCTACTGGGGTGCCCCGTTTTCCTTCAGCCCGAACCGCTCGGCGACTTCCTTGCCCAGGGCGCGGTAGGCGGTGGCACCGGGGCCGTGGGGGTCGTAGGAGAAGATCGGCTTGCCGAAGCTCGGGGCCTCGCTGAGGCGCACCGTGCGCGGGATGAGGGTTTCGAAGATCTTGTCGCCGAGGTGCTGCTTCACCTCGTCCACGACCTGCTTGGAGAGGTTGGTGCGGCTGTCGAACATCGTCATGACGATGCCGCCGATATCGAGGGTGGGGTTGACGCCGGCCTCCTTGAGGCGACTGACGACCTTGAGGATCTGGCCGAGGCCCTCGAGCGCCATGTATTCGCATTGGAGCGCGATGAGCAGGTGGTCGGCGGCGGCGAGGGAATTCATCGAGAGCATGCCGAGGGCCGGCGGGCAGTCGATGATGATGGCGCGGTAGCCGCCGGAGTTGCGGAGCGGCTCGAGCACGGTGCGGAGCCGCATCAGGTAATTCGGCTGCTGGGCCAGCTCGATCTCGATCGCGGCGAGGTCCTGCTCCGACGGGATGAGCGCGAGGTGCGGCCACTCGGTCGGGGTGAGCATCTCGAACGCGCTGCCCTCGCCGCGGAGGGGTCCGTAGAGGCTCTTGCCCTCCTGTTTCTCGATGCCGAGGAAGCTGGTGGCGTTGGCCTGCGGGTCGAGGTCCACGACGAGGGTGTGGATCTTCCGCTCGGCGAGGGCCGCCGCGAGGTTGACCGCGGTGGTGGTCTTGCCGACGCCGCCCTTCTGGTTGGCGATGGTGAAAACGGTGCAGGCCATGCGCAATTAACCGGAAAGAGCGCGCGGGAGTCTAGCGTTAAGTAGGGCGAGAGGTGGCCTGCCAGCCGTAGCCGATTTCCGCTGCGCGAATAAAATGCCCGCCGTCGCCGAGCCTATGGCCGGCAGCCTTCGGCTTCACTTCACGTGGCGAAGGCTGGAGGCGCGGGGCGGAATCGAACCGCCGATAGAGCTTTTGCAGAGCTCGGCCTTACCACTTGGCTACCGCGCCGGTGACCAAACGAGCGCGCAACTTGTGTCAAAAAATGCCGTTCGGCAAGAACTGATATTTGGGAGGGGAACCGGTCACTTTGGACCGTCATCCGACTCGGCTTTCAGCTCATGCAGCGGCGGCACCGTCTTCAGCGCGGGCAGCGCGACGGCGACGATGACCACCACGAGGATCGTGCCGAGGCCGCCGCCGGCCGCAGCGGCGACCGGGCCGAATAGCGCCGCGGCCAGTCCGGCGCGCAGCTCCGATATCTCGTTGGAGGAGCCGATGAACAATTGGTTGAACGCCGTCACGCGGCCGCGCAGCGCGTCGGGCGTCAGCAGCTGCACCAGCGTGTGGCGGACGACGACGCTGAAGTTGTCGCACACGCCGCTGAGGTAGAGCGCGGCCATGGAAAGCCAGAAATTCGTCGAGAGTCCGAACAGCACGATGGCGGCGCCGAAGCCGGCGACCGACCACAGCATGCCGAGGCCCGGGCGCTTCGCCGGCGGGAGGTGCGTGACGAGGAAGGCCATCGTGATGGCACCGAGCGCGGGCGCGGCGCGCAGCCAGCCGAGGCCGGCCGGGCCGACGTGCAGGATCTTGTCGGCGTAGATGGGCAGCAGTGCCACGGCGCCGCCGAGGAGCACGGCGAAGAGGTCCAGCGTGATGGCCGCGAGGATGGGCTTGCGCTGCCAGATGAAGCGCACGCCGGCGAACACGTCGGGCGCCGGGCCCGCCGCCGCGGGACGGACCGGCGCATGGGTCTGCACGCCGAGCAGGAGCAGGGCGAACGCGACCGACGCCACGAAATCGAGCAGGTAGACGGCGTCGTAGCCGGCGCCCGCGACGAGGAACCCGCCGAGCGCGGGGCCGATGACGGTGGAGAGTTCGAACGCGCTGGCGCTCCACGTGACGGCGTTGCTCACGGCGCTGGTGGGAACCAGCAGCGGCACGAGCGCGGCGCGCGCGGGGTTGCCCAGCACGCGGGCGATCGACTGCAGGAACAGGAGGACGAAGATGACCGGCAGCGCGGGATTGTCGAAATGCAGCAGGGCCGGGTCGGTGTGGCGCTCGAACACCAGTGCGATGGAACGGAGCAGGCCGTTGGCGGCGCGGAGCGGGGCGAGGTCGGGCAGCGCCGCGTGGTAGCGGCTGAGCAGCAGGAGGCCGAGGGAAAAGAACCCCGCGGCGGCCATGGTCCACGCCACGAGCCGGCGCCGGTCGAGCCGGTCGGCGAGCACGCCCGCCGGCAGCACCAGCGCGAGCAGCGGGATGACATTGACGAGGCCGACGAGCCCGAGCGCCGTGGCCGAGTTGGTCCACTGGTAGATCTGCCAGGCGATGGCGACGCTCATGGCCTGGCGACCGGTGTTGGAAAGAAAGAAACCCGTGAGATAACGCGGGTAGCCGGCGTGCCGCATCGCGGCGTAGGGATCGCGCACGGGTGCGCTCATGCCGGCGGAGCCTCCGGCTCGCTGAGGGACGCGAAGGGATGCACCGTGCCACTCTGCGCCACGGGCAGGAAGATGCGGAACACGGAGCCCCGGCCCGGCGTGCTCTCCACCTTCAGGGTGCCGTGGTGGGTGCGCACGATGCCGAGCACCGCGGCCAGCCCGAGCCCGCGGCCGGTGAACTTGGTGGTGAAGAAGGGATCGAAGATCCGCGCGAGCACCTCGGGCGGCATGCCGCAGCCGGTGTCGGTGATCGCGAGGCAGACGTAGTCGCCGGGCGAGACCTCCATGGCCGGCGGGGTCCCGGACGGGGCGGCCGAACCGATGGTGACGGCGGAGGTGGCGAGGCGGATCGTGCCGGGCCGGCCCTCCAGCGCCTCGGAGGCATTGATGACCAGGTTCATGATGACCTGGCGGATTTGCGAGGGATCCGCCTCGTTCCGCGGCAGGCCCGGGGCGAGGGCGAACTCGAGCTTCGGCTGCTTGCCGATGGAGAGCTCGAGCAGCCGCGTGGTCTCGGTCACGAGTTCGTTGAGGTGGATGCGCTCGGTCCGGAAGCTGCCCTTGCCCGCGTAGGCGAGCAGCTGGTGGCAGAGCTCGGCGGCGCGGTTGGCGGAGGTGAGCACGCTGTCGAGCCGCGCGCGGTTGGCGGCCGACTCGCCGGTCTCGAGGCGCGCGAGCGAGGTGTTGCCGACGATGACGGTCAGCAGGTTGTTGAAATCGTGCGCGATGCCGCCGGCGACCAAGCCGAGGCTCTCCAATTTCTGCGTCTCCTGCATCTTGTGCTGGAGCTTGCCGGCCTGCGCCTCGGCCAGCTTGCGGGCGGTGATGTCGGTCTGCGTGCCGGTGATGCGCCGGGGCGCACCGGTGGCGGGGTCGCGGGCGACGACCTTGCCGCGGTCGAGGATCCATTGCCATTCGCCTGATTTCGCCTTCAGGCGGTGCTCGCGGGCAAAGTGGTCCCGGCCGGCCCACACGATTTTCTCGTCCGCGGTGAACGCGGCCAGGTCATCCGGGTGCAAAAGGTCGAGGAACCCCTTTCGGCCCTGTGAGATTTCATCCGGCGCGTAGCCGAGCATGCTGGCCCAGCGGGGGCTGCGCAAAACCCGGTCGGCCCCGACGTCGCAGTCCCAGAATCCGTCCTGGCTGCCCTCGAACACGAGCTGCAGTCGCTGCTCGTTCTCGCGGATGGCCTTCGCCTGGCGGGACAGGCGGCCCAGCAGGCTGCGCTGCCAGAGCAGCACGGCGAGGACCGCCGTCGCGACCAAGGTGATGGCGGGCAGGTAGGGCCCGAGGTCGCGCCAGCGGAGCTGCTGGGGCTCGAGGGGGCCGAGCCATCTTTCATGCAGCGCATCCTGCTGCCGGTTCAACTTGAGGGTGAAGAGCCCCTGGTTGATGCGGGCGAGCAGCGCCTTCTGCCCGGGCTGCACGGCGAAGCAGAGCTGGTAGTTGATCTCGGTGAATTCCAGCGCGCTGCGCACGACGTGGGTGAACCCGAGGTGCTTGATCTGGTAGTCGGTGATGAGATGCGTGCCGAGCAACGCATCGCATTCGCCCCGCTCCACGGCCTGCAGGCATTCGGCCAGCGAGTTGTAGGTCCGGATGTCCGCGTCCCATGGCTGGCGGCGGGCGAACTCGTGCGTGATGGAGTTCTTGATCGCGGCGAGGCGCAGGCCGCGCAGGTCGGCCAGGGTGGTGATCGGCGGCCGTTCGCGGTGGAAGTAAAGGCCGCAGACGAGTTTCTCGTAGGGCAGGGAAAAATCCATCCGCGCCGCCCGTTCCTCGGAGGGCACCACGAGCCCCAGGATGTCGCCACGGCCCTGCTGGAAGTCGGCGTAAATATCCTGCCAGTGCCGGAGATCGAGCTCCACGCGCAGGCCCTGATCGGCGGCCACGGCCCGGATCAGGTCCACGGCGAAACCCTCCGGCTGCCCCTTGCCGTTCAGGGAGGCAAAGGGCGGGCTGGTGCTCTCCATCATCACGTGCAGGACGGGAGTCTCCGCCGCGGCCAGGGGGCCGGCCGCGAGCAGCGTGGTCAGCAGGGACAGGCGGCAGACGATGCGGGCCCGGCTCATGTGCGGCGGGCGAGGAAGGGGTTGTGCTGTTTTTCCTGCTTCAGGGTGGTCAACGGCCCGTGGCCGCAGGCGAGCACGGTGTCGGCCGGCAACGGCAGGAGTTTTTGCCGGTTGTTCCGCAGCTGGAATTCATAGTGGGTGGCGCTGCCGCCCATCGAGCTGGCGAAGAGCGAATCGCCGACGATGGCGAGCGGGTAGGAAAGGCCGGTAATATAGAAGGAGGTCTGGCCGGGCGAGTGGCCCCAGGTGAACAGGGTCTTGAGCGCGAGTTCGCCCAGGTGGAAGTGGACGTTTTCCTGGAAGGTCTTCGCGCCGAGGCGGCCGAGCGGCTCCAGTTCGCTGCTCCAGATCTCGGCTTTGGTTTCCGCCAGCCGGTCGAGGTCGGCGATGTGGTCCTCGTGCGTGTGCGTCAGGAAAATGTAGCGCAGCGTCAGGTGCTCGGCGGCGATGGTGTCGAGCATGCCCACCGCGCTGGCGCCGGTGTCGAAGGCCGCGGCGAGGCGGGTCTTGGAGTCCCAGACGAGGTAGCTGTTGACGGTCATGTCCTCGAAGGCGGTGTTGAACATGGCGAAGCCGCGCTTGAACAGCGGCTGCTCCGGATACCATTCACGGCGGGCGAGCGCCACCAAGGCGTTGCGCTCCAGCCCGAGGGCCGGGGCCACGGCGAGGAGGGTGTTCTCGCGGATTTCGCCGCCCTTGACCGCGGCGAGGTCGGCCTCGCTGACGCCGGCCTTGGTGGCGAGGTCGGTGTCGGTGAACTTGAGACCGCGCTGGGCCTTGCCGATGACGTCGGTGAAATTGTCCTCCAGGGGGATGCGTGGCATGCGACCATTATCCATCCCGGGAAATCCCCCTTTGCGCAAGCCGGCTTTGTGCGGGGCAGGGATTGACCTCGCGACGCGGGGCTGCAGAGTGGCGCCATGAACACAGGGCGAGTTCTCCTCGGGGTGGCCGGCCTGTTGGTCGCGGGGCAGCTCGGCGCCACCGAGGCGCTGCGGCTCACCGCCTACGAGCGCTCGCAGGGCTGGAGCTACCTGTTCGACGGGCAGTCGCTGAGCGACTGGCGCGGCTACCGGCAGAACAAGGTCCCGCCCAACTGGCAGGTCGTCGAGGGTTCGCTCACGAGCGGCGGCGGCACCGCCCTGGTGAGCGAGCAGAATTTCAAGGACTTCGAGCTGGTGTTCGACTGGAAGGTCAGCGCCGGCGGCAGCGCGGAGGTCTATTTCCATGTCAACGAGGACGGCCTGGCGCCCGGCGACTCGGGGCCGGTGATGCAGCTGGCCGGCGACGGCGTGAAGATGGCCGGCAACGGCGGGCTCACGGATCCGATGCGCGACATCACGCTGCAGCCCGACGTGTGGTATCGCGGCAAGATCGTGGCGTTCGGCAACCAGGTGGAGCATTGGATCAGCGGCGACGAGGTGCTGCGCTACCTGGTCGACTCGCCCGACTGGCGCGCGGCGGTGGCCGGCAGCAGCTTCAGGGTTTTCAAGGAATACGGGCTCGCGCGCGAGGGCCGCATCGTGCTCGCGGGCAAGAGCGTAATCTTCCGAAACATCAAGATCCGGGCGCTATAAAGGGCGCGGTCATTGGTTGAGAGTTGAGGGTTGGGGAAACCAAGCAGGGCAAGTCTGCGCCCTTACGTTTTGAACATGTAGGGCCGGCGCTTGTCGCCGGGCCGGCTGGCGGAGGTGATGGCCCATGCGGCCTGCCGACAAGCGGCAGCCCTACAGACGGAGTCTAGAAAAAGTAGGGGCGGCGCATTGCTGCGCCGCCCACAGGGGATGTAACCGACAAAAGGGCCGGGCCGCTTATTGCGGCGGATCGATGTTGATGTTGAGCTTCGCGAGCGTGACGCCGAGCTGGCGGTCATAGTCGGCGAGCGCCTTGGCGTAGTCGGACTGGGCGAAGGCCTCGCGCACTTCGGCGCCGGAAAGGATTTCCTGCTGCTGCGAGACGAAGAAGGTGCTGCTCTGGCCGGCGCGCAGGCGCTTGACCTCGGCGTCGAGGGTGGATTGCGCGAGTTCGCGCGCCGCCCGGGTGGCCTGCACGCGTTTCTGGGCGGTCTCGATCTGGCCGGCGGCGTTGCCGACGCGGACGACGATGCCCTGCTCGATGCGCTCGAGGTCGGTCTGCGCCTGGCGCTGGGCGAGCTGGGCGGCGCGGTAGCGGCCGCGCTCGGTGGTGAAGGTGAGGGGCACCGAGACGACGACGCCCCAGCTGTAGGCGCGGTAATCCTCGTCCCGCAACTGCTGGCGGCTGGTCCGGAGGCTCGCGTCGTAGCCGTTGTAGCCGTAGCTGCCGACGAGGTCGACGCGGGGGAGCAGCTGGTTGCGCTGCAGGCGGGTGTTGATGCCTTCCCGCTTGAGGGAAAGTTTCGCCTGCTGATAATCGGGGCGCTGCTCAAGGGCGACGCGGAAATCGGCGGTGGCGTCCACCACGACGACCGGGGCGGGCGCGGTCGGCTCGATGGTGATGCGCTGGCCCAACAGGCCCGGGGCGTGGACGTCGCTGATCAGCGCCTTCAAGGCGTTCTCGGTTTCGCGGACCTGGCGCTCGGCGATCAGGATGCCCTCCTCGCGGGTGGCCACGCGCGAGCGCGCGGACATGACGTCGTATTCGGACATGCTGCCGACCTTGAAGCGCTTCTCGTTTTCCGCGAGCAGGCCGGCGGCGAGTTCCCTGGAGCGGACGGCGCTGCGGTGGTTGGCGTAGGCGAAGTTGAGGTCGTGATAGGCGAAAATGACGCTGGTGATGGTGTCGATCACGGACTGCCGGAACGCCCACTGGCTGATGCCGCGGTTCACCTGCGCGATGCGGATCGAGGCGAGCGTCGGGCCGAAGCCGAAGTTCTTGAGCAGCGGCTGCGTGCCGGAGACTCCCGCGAAGGTGCTGAAGTTTTCCGCGTAGGCGTTGAACGTGCCGCGGCTGTTGGTGGTGCTGGTGCCGAGCCGGTAGGTCATGCCCCAGGGGAGGACGCCGCCGAGGCCGATGTCATAGTCGTCGGTCTTCGTGTAGCTCGTCGGCCCGCGCAGGCCGGTGCTCGCACTGACGAGGGCGGGATTGAAACTCTCGGAGTAGGTGTAGTTGCCCGAAATGACCGGGTCGAACTTGCCGAGCGCCTCGGTCACGCGGGCGGACGCGATGGCGGCGTCGAAGCCCTCGACCTTGATGGCGAAATTTTTCGCCAGCGCGCGCTGAATGGCGCCGTCCAGCGTAATGCTTTCACCGCCAGGGGGGGCCGTCTGGGCTTGGCTGGAAAGCGCGGCGAGGGAGAAAAAGGACAGGGCGATGAGGCGCCGGAGGATGAGCATTGGTGGTTGAGTTGTCCCCGACTTTGCAACCCTCGTGCCACCCCCTAAACTAAAACTATTCACCTGGAATGCAGGGTTTTGCGCGATAATGAAAAACGTCCTCCAAGCGGGTCCGCTTCATCGGCGGGATTAGGGAATCCCGAAAGTGGAACGGGGCGCCTGCGGCGCAGTTAGGGGTTATGCGTTCTTGGTTAAGAGTGTCAGGTTCGAATAGCTCCTAACTCCTAGCCCCTAACGGCGCTTGCGCCCTCACTCCGCCCGCAAGGCCACGATCGGGTCCACCCTGGCTGCCCGGCGCGCGGGCAGCCAGCTGGCGAGGCTCACCGCCAGTGCCAGTACGAGGCCCGCGAGGGCGAAGACGAGCGGACTCGCCGCGGGCAGCTCCGGCCACTGGCTGCGGGCGATGCGCACGGCGATCGCCGCCGCGGCGCCGCCAAAGACAAAACCGCCGGTGAGCAGCCAGGCGCCCTGCGTCGCGACCAGCCGGATCAGCCCGGCGGCCGTGGAGCCGAGCGCGGCGCGGATGCCGAACTCGCGCATGCGCCGCGTCACCTGCAGCGCGAGCAGGCCGTAGAGCCCGATGGCGGCGAGCACGAGGCCGAGGAGACCGAACAGCCCGATGAGCGTGAGGGCGAAGCGCTCGGTGACGCGCGTCAGCGCCACCTGCTCCGCCATCGTGCTCAGCTCGTAGGCGGCGAGCCGCGGGTCGACGCGGGCGAGCGCGGCGCGGACCGTGTTCTCCAGCGAGCGCGGCTCGACCGCGGTCTCGAGCACGAAGGTGAACTCGTTGAACGTGACCGAGGCGGCCAGCACCTGCGCGAGCGGGAGGTGCAGCGTACCGTTGATCTCGCCGTCATTGGGGTCCTCGATGATCTTGGTGTCGGCGGCGACGCCGACGATGGTGAACCACGGCCGCGGGCCGTCGAGCCGGCCCCATTTCACCAATTGGCCGACGGCGTCCTTGCCCGGCCAGTAGCGGCGGGCGAAGGCCTCGTTGACAATGCACACGTGCTGGCCGGCGGCGTTGTCGGCCGTGGTGAAATCGCGCCCGCGCAGCAGGGTTTCGCCGGTGGTCGCGAAATAGCCCGGCACCGTGGCGCGCAGGTAGGCGAGATGGAAGCCCCGCGGCTCGGGCGGAACCGCCCCGGCGGGGTTGTTGCTGATGAGCTGGCGCGCGGCCTCCACCGGATGCGGCAGGGTGACGGTCGCGGAGCGGACGCCCGGCACGGCGCGAAACTCCCCGAGCGCCTTGTCCAGCGCCTGGGTGCGCGCCTCCGGCGTCGGATAAAGCTGGTCGAGGGTGACCTTGAAGTTCAGCCGGTTCTCCGTGGCGAAGCCCCAGGGCTGAGTGACGAGCGTGCGGAAGTGGCCGGTGAGGAGGCCGGCGCCGACGAGCAGCATGAGCGCGACGGCGATCTCCCCGACGACGAGGGCGCCGAGGAGGCGGCGCGTGCCGCGGTCGAGGGTGGCGCCGCGTCCGCCGCCAGTCATCGCCGAGCGCAGGTCCGCGCGGCTGGCGCGCCAGGCCGGCAGCAGGCCGAAGCCGAGTCCGGCCAGCAGGAGGGTGCCGGTGGCGAAGCCGAACACGGGCAGGTTGAGCCGCACGGCGTGGTCGAACTCGCGCATGGCGCTGCCGGTGGCGTCGGAGCCCTCAGGGCTGAGCGCCACGAGCAGCGGCGAAAACCAGGTGGCGATGAGCAGGCCCGCGGCGGTGCCGAGGGCGGCGAGCAGGAGGGACTGGGCGAGTGATTCGCGCAGTAGCTGGCGGCGGGAGGCGCCGAGCGCGGCGCGGATGGCCGTCTCGCCCTCGCGCTCCACGGCGCGGGCGAGGAGCAGGCCGGCGAAATTGGCGGCGGCCACCAGCAGCGCGCAGAGCGCGGCGCCGTAGATCGCGAGCAGCTTGGGCCGCAGGTCGGCGACGAAACCCTCGCGCAGCGGGCGGATGTAGGCGCGCACGGGGTTGCTGGCGTCGGGTGCGGCGGCGTTGAGGCTCGCGCAAATCCGCCGCATGGCCGCATCGGCGGCGGCCGCGGTCACGCCCGGCTTCAGCCGCGCGACGCCGTAAAGGAAATGGCCGCGACCGGCCCGCGCATCAAAGCCGGCGGCGAGAGGCACCCAGATGTCGGCCCGGTAGGGATGGCGGAAGGTCGGCGGCATGACGCCGACAACGGTGTGCGGCGTGCCGTCGAGCAGCAGGACCTGGCCGAGCGCGTCGGAGCGCCCGCCGAACTGCCGCTGCCAGAGGTCGTGCCCGATGATGACGGTGCGCGCGGCACCGGGCTTGTCCTCGGCGGCGGTGAAGTTGCGCCCGAGCACCGGCGCGACGCCGAGCACGGTGAAGAAGTCCGCGGTCACGCGCGCGGTGGGCAGGTAGCGCGGGGGCGTGCCGGTGGCGGCGCCGAGCGTCAGGCTGGTGCCGGTGGCGGCGCCGAAGCCGGTGAAGATTTCGCCGCTGTGCTCCCGCCATTGCTGCACGGTCAGCTCGGAGAGGTTGAGGGTGTTGGCGCGGGTGTCCGGCTGGTCGAAGGCCTCGTGGAGCCGCACGAGCCGGTCGGGCTCGGGGAAGGGCAGCGGGCGGAGCAGCGCGGCCTCGACGATGGAGAAGATCGCGGTGTTCACGCCGATGCCGAGGGCGAGCACGAGCACGGCGGCGGCGGTGAAGCCGGGGGACTTGGCGAGTTGGCGGAACGCGTGGCGGAGGTCTTGGAGCATGGGTTGTAGTGCTCGTAGCAACCCGGTTGTGTCGGTGTGTTGACGGAAAGCTATTCGCTGCGCAGCGCCACCATCGGGTCGGCCTGGGAGGCGCGGCGGGCGGGCAACCACAGCGCGGCGAGGCCCACGAGGCTGATCAACCCCGCTACGAGAAGGTAGATCACGGGGTTGTTCGCCATGTTGCCGCCGAAGACGGATTGCAGGGGGCGGGTCAGCAGGAAACCGGCGGCCAGCCCGAGGCCGATGCCCAGCGCAATCTGGAAGCCGCCTTGCCGCAGCACCAGCCGCAGCAGCTGGCCGACGGTGGAGCCCAGGGCCATGCGGATGCCGAACTCGCGCGTGCGCCGGCTCACCGCCTGCGAGGTGACACCATACACGCCGATGGCGCCGAGGAAAAGCGTGATGCCCGCGAAGATCACGGCCATGTAGCCCACGATGCTGAACCCGCGCAGGGCGAGGGCCGTCTGGCTGGTCAGGGTGCCGATGGAGTGAATCGGCTGGTTGGGATCAATGCTGGCGATGGCCTTGCGCACGGCGGGCACGAGTTGGAGCGGATCGGACTTGGTCCGGATGAACAGGTCGAGCCAACCCCAGCCCATCTGGTCCTGCGCGAGGTAGAAGCCGGCCTCGTTTTCGCCCGGGGTGGAAAAGATGCTCTGCATCTGCAGGTCGGGCACCACGCCGACCACGGTGACCCAGAGGTCCTGCGTCTGGTTGGTGCGGAAGCGGCGGCCAAGGGGATCCAGGCCCGGCCAGAATTTGCGCACGAACGACTCGTTCACGATCGCGCTGCGCGTGTCCGTCGGCGTTTGCTCGCGCGTATCGAACAGCCGGCCGGCGACCGCCTTCACGGAAATAAGCGGGAAGTAATCGTTGGAGACGACCTCCAGCCAGACCGACGGCCGGTCGTTGTCATGGGCGTAGACCTTTCCCTCGGGGCCCACCTGCGTGTAAACCCCCGGGCCGATGAAGTTCCGGCTGGTGACGGCGACCGACTCGACGCCGGGCTCGGCGCGCAAGCGCTCGAGCAAGGTCCGGTAGAAACGGGCGCGCGCCTCGGGAGTGGGCTGGGTGCCTTCCTGCAATTCGACGCGGCCCGTGAGCAGCCGGTCGGGATCGTAATGGAGATTGGCCTGGCGGGTGAGATAGACCGTGAGGCTGAGGACGCCGGCGGCGACCAGCAGCATGGTGGAAAAAGTGATCTGCGCGGAGACGAGCCACCGGGCGAGCTTGCCCAAGCCCATGCCCGCGGCGGCGCGCGAATCGTCCTTCAACGCGGTATTGACATCAATCCGCGAAGCCTGCCACGCGGGCACAAGGCCGGCGAGCAGCCCCGCCGTGACGGTGGCCAGCACGGCGATTGCGAGCACGCGTTGATCCAGCCGGAAATCAAACCAGCCCGGGAGCGTCCCCTGATTGACCAGATATTCCTGCAGCAGGTCCACGCCAAACGAAGCCACGAGCAGGCCCCCGGCCGCGCCCAGACCCGCGAGGATGAAGGCTTCCGCGAGCAGCTGCCGGATGAGACGGCCACGGCTCGCCCCCACCGCCGCGCGCACCGCGAGTTCCCGGGTGCGCTGCGAGGCGCGGCCGAGGAGCATGCTGGCGACGTTCACGCAGGCGAGCAGGAGGATGAGCACGGTCATCGCCAGCATCATCAGGAGCAGGGGTTGGGTGCCGCCGCCGGAATAGGCGCGGGCGATGGTCTGCAAATTCATCCGCGCGTAGCCCTGGTTGGTCTCGGGCCAGAGCTTGACCAGGCTGGCCGCCAGCACGTCGAACTCCGTGCGCGCCTGGTCGACCGTGACTCCGGGCCTCAGCCGGCCAAACAGCTCGACCCGCTCGACCAGGCGCACGCGCGGATCGCTGGGCGTGGCGCGCAAGTTCGTCCACAGGTTTTGGTCGCCGGGAAACGTGAACTTGGGCGGCATGACCCCGATGATGGCTCCCGTCTCGCCGTTGATGGTGATCGTGCGCCCAAGAACGCCGGGTGCGGCGCCGAATTCCGTCTGCCAGAGCTTGTGCGAAAGGATGACAAAGAGAGGCTGCCCGGGCAGGTCCTCGGCCACGGTGAACCAGCGGCCCAGCATCGGCTGAATGCCCAAGACGTCCAGCAGGTTGGCGCTGGACAGGGCGCCGGTCTGCCGCGAGGGAACCAAACCGGGGCCGCTCAGGTTCAAGCCGAGCCACTGGGTGGCCGCAAGCGACTGGAAGGAAGTCTGTCGCTCGCGCAGCGCGAGATAATCGCGGTTGGGCAGCAATTCCCAATACTCCGGGCTGTTGTTTTTGGGGTCCTGCCGGGCGATGTGCAGCAAATGCTGCGCATCCGGCAGCGGCATGCCGCGCAGCAGGATGCCGTCGATCAGGCTGAACTGGGTGGCGACAAGGCCGATGCCCAGCGCGAGGGAAAAGGCCGCGATCAGGCTGAAGCCTGGCTGGCGATACAGGAGCCGGAGAGCGTAGCGGAGGGTGCTCATGACGGGGGCAGCAACAAAACGGTGCTTATTTGGAAATGATAAGGCCGTCCGCCAGGCGGATGATGCGCGAGCCGTAGGTGGCGTTTTCCTCGGAGTGCGTGACCTGGATGATGGTCGTGCCCTCGGCGTTGAGTTGCTTGAACAGCCGCATGATCTCGCGGCCCTGGTCGGAGTGCAGGTTGCCCGTCGGCTCGTCCGCGAGGATGAGCGAGGGCTTGGCGATCAGCGCCCGGGCGACGCCGACGAGCTGCTGCTGGCCGCCGGAGAGCTGGCTCGGGTAGAGGTCCTTCTTCCCGACGATGCCGAACTTGTCGAGGACATCGCAGACGACGGACTCGCGCTCCTTCTTCGCGATGTCGCGATAGGAAAGCGGGATCTCGAGATTCTCATAGACCGTCAGGTCATCGAGCAGGTGGTAGCTTTGGAAAACGAAGCCGATGTGCTTTTTCTGGAGATCGAAGCGCTTCTTCTTGTCGAGCTGGTGGACGGCCTCGCCGTGCAGGAAATATTCACCGCCCCACGCGCTGTCGTGCAGGCCGAGGATGTGGAGCAAGGTCGATTTGCCCGAGCCCGACGGGCCCATGATCGAGACGAACTCGCCCTCCTTGATTTCCAGGCTGATGTTGCGCAGGGCGTAGAAGACGCCGCCTTTGAGTGGGTAAACTTTCTCGATGTTGCGAAGGATAATCATGCGAAATGGGTAGGCCTGCGCTGCCATATTTGCAACCTCTGTGCCAGCGCGTCCCGAGAGTTTTGTCGCTGCCAGACAGAAGGTTATGGCAGGCGACTCACCGTCCGTTCCCGGGCGCGATTCGAATCCGAAATTCAGCCGTCCCGCTAACGGGAAATTCAGGGGAAGCGCGCTTCGACGGCAGAGACGCGGTCGCCATGCCGGGTCCAGCGATAGATCATCGGTTCGCTCGCGTGCTTGAGCGCCTTGAAAATCTCCGGAGCATCGCGCTTCTGCAGTGTCAGATCAGCCACACCGTCCGCGGCGCAGCTGAAAATTTTCGCGTAACCCTTATACAATCTGGGCTCACCGATGATTCGCGCATAACCTTTTTCAGGCGCGCCTTGATCTAGCCGCGGCCCTGTCGGCCGTAGGCGCGGCGAAGGCTGATCGCCGATGACGCGGGCGAAACCCGCCGGCTCGGTAATGTTACGACGATCAAGGACGAGAAAACTGTAAGGCAGCGAGCGCAGGTCGATGCCGGCGCGCTGGCCGAACTTTACCCAACCCGAGTCGGCGTAGACCCCCGCCGGCGGCGCGGCGAAGAAATGGCACCAGTGCCGCTCGTTGCCGGCGGCAAGCACGCCGCACGTCGCGCGGTGCGTGCAGGGCGCCACGACCTGCAACGACGCGCCGAGCTTTTCGCGCCAGCCGCCGAGCGCGCGGCTGACCTCGTGCGTACCGGGCTCGACCCAGAGGATGGTCTCGGCGCGGGCGGCGAGCGCGCGCAGCTCGGTTCGCGCCGGTTCGTCGAGTTCGTTCAGCACATGGCTGATGACCAGCACGCCGATCGGGCCGTCGGTGGCGGCGCGGCCGGTGGGCAGGCCGGGGAAGAGTTGCCTCGCGCGATGCTCCGCGAAATCCATGGCGAGCGGCGAATGGTCGGACAACCGCAGCGCGGAGAAACTCGCCGCGCCGAAAAAATCCACGACGCGCCGGCCCGCGATGCCGCTGCCGCAGCCCCAGTCGAGTACGGTGGTCCCGGGGGGCGGCGACCAGCCGCGCAGTTTCAACTCGGCGAGCACGGCGTCCCATTTCCAGCCGATGCGCTCGCCGAAGGTGAAGTCGTAGCACTCGAGATCGGTGATCGTGTGCCAGTAGGGTCCGGCGGTCCTGGCGGCCGAGAGAAATGTCTCGCGCAGCCGGTCGAGCACCTCCCAGTCGAGCGATTCCCAGTTCATGTGCGGACGCGCCGAGGCCCGGGCTGTTTGTAATATAATACGTTACAAACCGGTTTGGGTGGGAAGGTCATTGGCCGAGGTCGAAGTAGAGCTGCCGGGCGAGGGCCTGGGTCTTCACGCCGTAGAAGGCGGCCAGCTCGCGCACCTTCCGCGCGTCGGCCTCGGTGCGGGCGGGGCCGGCTCGTTTTGTGGCCGCGATCATGATGTTCTTGGCCGTATGCTCGGTGGAGATGAACTCGAAGACCTTGGTGTCGTAGCCGGCCCACTCCAGCAGCAGGGCGCGCAGCGCGTCGGTGGCGAACTCGGCGTGGCGCTCCGCGAAAATCCCGTGCGCCAGCGCCGGAGCCAGCACCGGGGCGGGGTGCAACTGCGCGCGGAGCTCCTTCTGGCAGCAGGGGGCCACGACAATCAGGGCGGCGCCCGCCTGCACGCCCTTGGCGATGGCGTCGTCGGTGGCGGTGTCGCAGGCGTGCAGCGCGATCAGGACGTCGAGCGTGGCGAAGGCCGCGGACTCGATCGTGCCGGGCAGAAAGCTGAGCCGGGCGCGGCCGGTCTCGCGCGCGAGGCGGTTGCAGAGCTCGACCAGCTCGGGCCGGGCCTCGATGCCGCGGACGTGGGCGGCGCGCGCGGCGACGAGGTTGAAGTAGTCGCTGGTGGCGAAGGTCAGGTAGCCCTTGCCGCAGCCCATGTCGGCGATCTCGAGCGGCCGGTGGGAGGGGAGCGCCGCATCCGCCGCAAGGTGACTGAGGATCTCCACGAACTTGTGGATCTGCCGGTGCTTGTCGGCCATGCCCTCGCGGACCGAGCCAGTTGAAGTCGTGACGCCCAGCGCCTGCAGCCACGGCTGGCTCTCGCCGGTGAGCAGGCGCTGCTTCGGGCGGTCGTGGGCGGGGTCGGGTTTCTCCTCCCCGGCGGGTCCGTAGGTCAGGCGCGGTTCGCCCTTCTTGTTGTATTCGAGCTGGGCCAGGCGGGTGGTGGTGAACAGGTGGGCGCTGTGGAAATCCGCGCCGATGAGCGGGGCGAGCGTCGTCAAGGCATCCTCGGGCGGGAAATTCTTGGTGATGTCCTGCCGTTCGTGCCGCCAGACGAGCGAGAGATGCGGCGCGCCGCGTACCTCGACCGGGCGGGCGAAAAGATTGCGCAACGTGGCGTCGGCGCCACGGGGCTTGCCAAGCGTGAGGCGGACGAAACTGCCGTCGCGCACGCTGGCACCGAGCTGGGCGAGGAATTGCTCCCGGAGGATGGCTTCGTCGGTCATCACCGGATGAGCATAGAGAATATCCGGCGATTGCGAGCCACGATCCGGTAGCAGAACTCCAGCAGCGGCGCCGCGCCGGACTGGTAGCCGCGCAGCAGCACCCCGCGCCGGCCCCGGCCGTGCGCGCGGGCCCGCAGGGCGGCCTGTGCGCCGGAGTAGACCGCGCCGTCCGGCTCGACGAGCTGGAGCGCCCCGGCATAGGCCGCCGCAGGGATCTCGGGAAATCTTTCCCGCGCCTCCTGTGACGGGGCCACGTCGACCCGCCCGGCGAAATCCCGCTGCCATTGCCCGGCCCATTGCCGGCAGAAACGGCAGTCGCCGTCGAAGAGCACGAGCGGCCGCGGAGGCGGGGCGGCGACGCGATAGCGGGGGAACGGCATGCCGCAGAGATGCCGGCGTCGGGCCGGCGCGGCAAGCGCGGCGTATCAGAGCTTCTTCAGCGCCTCGCTGGCCTGCGCGAATTTCGGGTCGACCTTCAGGGCGGCTTCGTAGGCGGCGCGGGCGCCGGGCTTGTCGCCTTTCTTCTCGAGCAGGTTGCCGATGCGCCAGTGGGCGGCGGCGTGGCCGGGCTCGCCCTCGGGCGGAGTCAACTCCACGCAGCGGCGCAGGGACGCGAGGCCCCGGTCCAGAGACTGGCCGGTGTTGGCCGCGAGCCGGCCGACCTGGTAGAGCGAGGTGTAGTCGTCGGGCGAGGATTTCAGCGCCGCGTCAAACTCGGCGAAGGCCTGGTCGTATTTTTTGTCCGCGGCGTAAACTTGGGCGCAGAGCTGGCGCCCGCGCAGCAGGTTGATCTGCTTTACCGCCAGCGCTTGTTCGAGCGCCTTCTCGTTGCTGCCGCCGGCGAAACCCGGTGCCTGCAGGTAGAAGCTCATCAGGCTCTGGCGTGCGTCGAGGTTTTTGCCGTCGAGTTCCACCGCTTTTTCATACTCGGTCCTGCACTTCTTCGCCAAACCCATTTGGGAAAAGAGGGAGGCCTTCTGGGCGGTCCGGCCGTAGGCGTCGCCGAGCCGGTGGTGGTAACGGCTGTCATTGGGCGTGAGCTGGACCGACTTCTCCAGGTAAGCGACGGCCTTCTCGGCGTCGTCGCGCTGCAGGGCCAGTCGGCCGAGGTAGAACTGGACGTCGCCGTCGGCGGGATGCGCCGTGGCCAGCATCTCGAAAGCCTGCTGCGCCTCGAGCGGCTTGTGCTGGGTGTAGAACTCGACCGCGGCGCGGTAGTCGGCGGAATCGAGGGCCGCGAACGCGAGCGGCGCGAGGCCGGCGAAGGCGGCGAGGGTGCGGAAATATTTCATGCGGTTGGGAAACTGGGTCGGGCTAAAAGTTCCGTCAATCCGTCCGGAGCGCGACCAGCGGGTCGATGCGCGAGGCGCGGAGCGAAGGCAGCAGGCAGGCGAGGGCGGCGACAATCGCGAAGAACCCGGCGACGGCGCCGAAGACGGCGGGGTCGAAGGGCTTTACCTCGTAGAGCGCCTGCGACAGGAGCTTGCTCGCGGCGAGAGCGCCGCCCAGGCCCAGGAGCAGCCCGAGGCCGACCAGGAGCGCGCCGGAGCGCAGCATCAGGTTGAGGATGTTACCGGTACTGGCCCCGAGAGCCATGCGCACGCCGATCTCGCCGGTGCGTTGCGTGACCGAATAGGCCATCACGGAGTAGACGCCAACGGCGGCGAGCAGCGCGGCGATGCCGGCGAAACAGATCAGCAGGGCCATCGTCACGCGCTGGACGCCGAGCGATTGCGTGAGGAGCTCGTCCATCGTCTGCGGCGTGGCCAATGCGACGGTCGGATCCAGCTCGACCAGAATGCGGCGCAACACCGGGATGAGGGCGGCCGCCTGCAGGCCGGGTTTGGCTTGGGCCACCACGGCCATGAAAGCTCCGCCGCGCTGGTCACGGGGATAGTAGATCTCATCCGGCGCTGGCACGGCGAGCCCGGCGGACTTTACGTCGCGCACGACGCCGACAATCCGGACCGGAGTGTCACCCTTGGGACCGGTGAGGAAATACTGGTCGAGCGGTGAGACAGAAGGGAAAAGCCGTTTGGCGAACGACTCGTTGACAATGGCCACCGGTTCGCCGGCAAAGAGGTCATGGTCCGTGAAGAAGCGGCCGGCGGCGAGACTGATGCCGAGCGTGGCGAAATATCCAGGGGTCGCGATGCGGATGTTGGCGAGCGGGCGTTCCTGCACCGGCAGCACCGGGCGGCCCTTCACTCCATAAGGGGAGAAAAAGCCCGCTCCAGTGAGGGGCAGGCCGGTGATGGCGGCGCCGTGGGCAAATTCCGGGGTGACATCGAGGCGCTCCTGCAGATGGCGGTAGAAGTCGCGCATCAATTCCGGCTTATTGTACTTGGAACTGGGCAGATTGATGATGCCGTAGGCCCGGCCCTCGGTGGCAAAGCCCGGCTCGGTCTTCAGCAGCCGGTAGAAGCTCAGCACGAACAGTCCGGCGCAGATGAGCAGCGTGAGCGACAGGGCGACCTGCACGACAACCAGGAGCTGGCGGAAGGCCTTGGCGGCCGTGCCGCCACCAGCGCCGCGCGAGGAGTCCTTGAGCACCATCTGGACATTGGTGCGGGAGGCTTGCCAGGCGGGATACAGTCCGATGAGCAGCCCGGCGAGGAGGGCGATCGCGAGGGAGAACAGCAGCACGCCCGGATCGAGCGCGATCTCGTCGGCGCGGGGGATCTGGGGGCCGGCGAGCACCTGAATGCCGCGCAGACTCCACCAGGCGAGCAGGACGCCGAGTCCGCAGGCGGCCAGACTGAACACCGTGCTCTCGACGATGAACTGGCGGATGATCTCGCCCGGCCGGGCGCCGAGCGCCAGCCGCACGGCGATTTCCTTCTGCCGGGCACTGACGCGGGCGAGGAAGAGATTGGCGATGTTGGCGCAGGCGATGAGCAGCACGGCGGCGACGGCGCCGGCAAGGGTCCAAAACGTGCGTCCGAGGTTGCCGAGCACCTGCTGGGTGATGGTGCGGATTTCGTTGTCGTTGGTGCTGTCGATGTGCGCGGGATTGGCGGCCTTGAATTGCGCGGCCATTTCCTTGATGCGCAGGTTGGCTTGCGCGAGCGTGACGCCGGGGGCCAGCCGGGCGTAGGCCTGATGGACAATGGCGAACTGCCGCTGTTGCGGGTTGATGAAAGGCAACTCGAGCGGGCGGGGCACGATGATATCGGTGCCATTGAAGGGCGCGGGCATGGTGGCAGTTATCACGCCCACGACCTCGCGGGCCACGCCATCGATCTGGAGCACGCGGCCGAGTATCCCGGGGTCACTGTTAAAACGGTGCCGCCAAAGCCGTTCGCTGATCATCACGACGGGCGGACCGCCTTCCTTGTCCTCCTCGGCGGTGAACTGCCGGCCCCGGATGGGCTGCAGGCCAAGAATGGGCAGGAAGTTGGCTGAGGCGTGCAAGCCGCCGACCTGCTCGGGCTCGCCCGTCCCCTCCGTCAGCGTGAAGCCGTTGCCGGCGGACATGCTGATATCGGCAAATACGTCGGGGCGCGTCCGGTAAGCCTCGAACTTGGCCCAGGAAAGCGCGGGGGCCTGGAGCGAGCGCTCGTTGTTGATCGCCCAGATGCTGACGAGCGTATCGGGCTTGGGGTAGGGCAGCGGCCGCAGCACGACGGCCTGAAGCACGCTGAAGAGCGAGGTGCACGAACCGATCGCAATCGCCATGGTGAGCACGGCGACCGCGGTAAATCCGGGGCTTTTGAGGAGGGCGCGGAAAGCGAAACGCAGATCGGGCAACATCGGGTGCAGTAGTTGAGTGCGGCCGAGCTTACTCCGCCCGCAGCGCGATCATGGGGTCGACGCGGGTGGCGCGGCGGGCCGGGACGAGCGTGGCGACGAAGGCGACGGCGCTGAGCAGGCCGAAGACGGTGAGGTAGGTGGCGGGATCGGTCGGACTGACCTTGAAGAGGAAGTTGCTGATGCCCTGCTGGCCGAGGATCGCCGCGACGAGCGCGAGCCCGAGGCCGGCGGCGAGGCCGGAGCCCAGCTGCCACGCGCTCTGGCCGAAGACCATCTTCAGGATGCGGCCATGGTCGGCCCCGAGGGCCATGCGGATGCCGAATTCATGGGTGCGCTGGTTGACGGAGAAGCTCATCACGCCGTAGAGGCCGACCGCGGCAAGCAGCATGGCCACGGCGCCGAAGGCGGAGAACATGACGGCGACAATGCGGTTCTGCGCGAGGATTTCGCTGAGGAGCACCCGGGGCACGCCGGCGAAGTAGAGCGGGAGGTTGGGGTCGATCTTCTGGATGACGCGGCGGAGGGGGGCGGCGGCGTTTTCGCCGGCCTGCTGGCCGCGCAGGCGCACGATGATGGTCGCGAACTGCGAGGCGATGGGCCCCGCCGCGGCCGGGCCGAAGGAGTTCACATACATCGGCGCATAGAAGCCGGTGTTGTCGGACTGGCTGTTGAAGGGGCCGGCCATGCGGACCTCGGAGACCACGCCGATGATGGTGCGCCACGGGCCGAACCGCTCGTTGTTGGCGACGGTGCGGAAACGGCGGCCGAGGGCGGACGCGGGGCCGAAGTATTTCTTCGCGAAGCCGGCGTTGACGATCGCGACGGGCAGTTTCTGGTCGGACTCCTCGGAGGTGAAATCGCGGCCTTCCAGGAGCTTCATGCCCAGCGTCGCGAAAAACCCGTCGGTCACGCTTTCAAACTCCGCCTGCGGCCGATCCTCGGGCTTGGCGTAGGCCTTGCCCTCGATCTCGATCGGGCCGTTGCCGGAGAAAGTCATCCGGAAACGGGTGGTGAACGCCGCCGCCTCGAACTCCGGGCTCGCGCGCAGCTCGCGGAGCACGCGTTCGTAGAAGAGGCGCTTGGCCTCGGCTGTCGGGTAATCGGCCTCGAAGAGACCCATGCGGGCGGAGTAGACCGCGCCGGTGTCGTAGCCGTAGTCGATATTCTGCTGGCGGAGGATGGACTTCACCTGCAGGAGCGAGCCGACGAGAAGGATGGCGGTGATGACGATCTGGAAGATGACGAGGCCGCGGGTGAGGATGGTGGTGAAGCGGCCGGTGTTGCCACGGCCGGATTCCTTCAGGACTTCGCTGGCGTTGGCCCGCGAGGCGAGCCACGCCGGGATTAGGCCGGAGACGAGCGCGGCCGTGACGGTGGCGCCGACGGTGAAGAGGAGCACGCGCCCGTCGATCTCGAACGTAATCCAATAGGGCAGCGGGAAAGGCAGGGCCTTGGTGGTGGTGAACAGGAGGTCCACCGCCCAATAGGCGAGCGCGATGCCGATGGTGGCGCCGAGCGTGGCGACGAGCAGGCTCTCGGTGAGCATCTGGCGGACGAGGCGGCCGCGCGTGGCGCCGAGCGAGGAGCGGATGGCGAGTTCCTTGGCCCGAAGGGTGGCCCGGGCGAACTGCATGTTCATGACGTTGACGCAGGCGATGAGGAGCACGCCAACGCAGAAGCCAAGCATGGTGAACATGAGGCCGCGGAGCTGCGGGCCGGTGAAACTCTGGATGAGCGGCTGCACCTGGCCGGCGTTGACGTCCTTGTTGGTGTCAGGATAAGCGGCAGCAAGATTCTTGGCGATGGTGGTGAGTTCCAGCTGCGCCTGGTCAACGGTGGAGGCGGGCTTGAGGCGGGCGAGGATCGCGACGTTGTTGGCGAGGGGATCGTTGCGGGGCTTGACCGGGAACTCGTTGAAAAGCGGCACCCAGAGCTGCTCGCTGATGGGAAACTGGAAATTCCTCGGCATGACGCCGATGACGGTGGCGGACCGGCCGTTGACGCGCACAGTCTGGCCGATGACGGCGGGATTGGAACTGAAGTCGCGCTCCCAGACCTGGTGGCCGATGATGACGACCTTGGGCGCACCGGGCTGGTTGTCTTCCGGCAGGAAGTCACGGCCGAGCACGGGGGCGACGCCGACGATGGAGAAGAATCTGTCGGTGACGTAGGCGCCGGTGAGACGCTGCGGCGTGCCGTTGATCGTGAGGTTGATCGTGGACTGGTTGAGGTAGGCGGCGGTGGCGGTGTAGGACTGCGCCTGCTGGGAGAGGTCCTCGTAGTCCAGGCCCGTGACCCGGCCGTTGAAGTTGTTGTTGCCGTTGCCGGTCTTCGGGTCGATGAGCTGGAGGCTGACGAGCTGCTCGCTGTGCGGGAAGGAAAAGCCGCGGAGGACGACGCCGTTGACGACCGCGAACTGCGCGGTCACGGCGCAAATGCCGAGGGCGAGCACGAAGACCGCGAGGGCGCAGAAGGATTTTTCCTTGATGAGCACGCGGAGGCCGATGCGCAGGTCCTGGAGGAAGGTGGCAATGATCATGGGGAGGGAGGTTGGGGGTGGCGGCGCAGTCTCGCGCGGAGGTCGGAGTCTGTCAGGGTGGGTTCGGAAATGGGTGGGTGGCCGCGGTCAGAGGCGCAGCGCGATGCACAGAAAACAGAACACGGCGACCGCGAGCGTGAACAAGCCGCTGCCGCTGAGGCTGGCCCGGGGCACGCCATTGGGTTGCCGCGTGAGGGAAATCAGCCAGTTGTATTCAGTGCCGAGCATCGTGGAATGTGTTCGTATTGCACGCGTGATGCCAAGGGAGCAGACTGTTGCTATTCGTTGGGGTTAAGAATCTAGGAAATATCTGCGCCGAGTCTCATCGACGAAAACTTCTGAAAATGAAATTCGGCCGTCCCAATTGCGGGATGGTTTCCGGCTCAGCGTTCGCGGATGGCGATGCTGCCATTCACGGTGTCGAGCACGATGCGCGGGCCGGAGCCGCCGCCGATGTTGCCGGCAAGCGAATGGCGGCCGGCCTTGCCGAGTTTGATCGCCTGGTCGACGGTGACGCGACCGTTGACGGAGTCGGCCTGGAGCTCGGCGCTCGCGCCCTTCGGGAGCGTGAGCTCGGCGCGGCCGTTGACCGAGTCGAGCTTCACGTCGTGCACGCGGTCGAGCGACGCGAACTCCGCGCTCAGGCGGCCGTTGACGGAATCGAGGCGGGCGTCGGCCATGAGGCCGCGCGCGGTGATGGTGCCATTGACGGTGTCGAGGTTCACGGCGCCCTGCACGCCGATGACGGTGATGTCGGAGTTGACGGAATCGATCTTCTGCAGCCGGGCGCCGGCGGGGACCATCAGGCGGTAGCGCACGGAGGCGTTGACGTTGCTGTGGAACCAGCCGCCTTTCTCATACTTGGTGTGGATGCTCAGCTTGGCCGGGGCGGAATCGATCTCGAGCGTCACCTTGTGCAGATCCTCGTCGGTCTTGGCGCGTTTCTCGGCCTCGAGTGAAACCTCGGCCTTGTCCCACGCAGTGATGGTGATGTCGCCATTGACGTTGTCCAGATGGACGGTGCCGTCCGCGGCGAGCGGGAAG
Source organism: Lacunisphaera sp. (assembly GCA_029945445.1). GTDB lineage: Bacteria > Verrucomicrobiota > Verrucomicrobiia > Opitutales > Opitutaceae > Lacunisphaera. The sequence continues at coordinate 179,076 of JAQSCO010000015.1, forward strand.
GTCTTGTTGACGGTCTCGGTGACACTCGCGCGCGCCACGGGGGCGGCGAGCACGAGGATCGTGAAGAGGAGGGGGGCGCGGAGTGTTTTGGGAGTCATAGGGGATATAAACCGAAGCGTGAGAGAAAAGTTACTTGGCAATGCAGGCCCGTATATTGCCGCGGGCTGCTATTTATGCGCGAGTTCGTCGGCTATTTTCCTAAAGTCAGCGGGAGGGCCGCCGACTTTTGTCTCATGCTGTTCCTTGTCCTTGACCCGGTAGTTCAAGTTCGCCGCGTCCAGTGCCAGCAGCTGGCGGTGTGCGACCGACAGGTCGACCTGTGCTTGGTCGGAATTTGAGGCAAAGCGCTCGGAGGTGACGCGCAGCGTTCCATCCACAATGGTCCAGCTTTGCTTGATCCAGACCCACATGGCCTGCTTGAAGATCACCTTGACCCGTAGAATCTGGCTGGCGCTGCCATCCTCGCGGTAAGTGGCATAGGCCGTGACGGAGGCAATGCCGGCGCTCTTCTCGGAGAGCCAGGTGCCGACAATGGCCTGCCGGAGAACGGCGTCTTGCGGCAGCTGGGTCGTGGGTTCCCCGGCGGCGGGCGCAGCAAGGACCGCGACGGGCAAAAACAGGGCCAGAAGAAAGAAGAGGGACGCTTTACTCATCGGGCGGATGCGTGATGCGGGAGACTGGCAAAGGTTTACTCGGAGTGCCCGCCTTCACCCGGCAGAGCCACGGCGAGGAAGCAGGATAGAATTATTCGGAGCGCAAAGCCTGCAGGGGACTGACGCGCATGGCACGGCGGGCCGGGAACCAGCAGGCGAGCAGGGCGACGGCCGCGAGCACGGCGGGCGCGGTGAGGAACGTCGCCGGGTCGAGCGGGCTGACCTTGTAGAGCATGCTCGCGAGCAACTGGCCGAGGCCGAGGCCCAGCGCGAGGCCGAGCGCGACACCGCTGACGATCATCGAAGCGCCTTCGCGGATAATCATGGATTGAACGGCCGCGGGGGCGGCGCCGAGCGCCATCCGGATGCCGATCTCGCGGGTGCGGCGGGAAACGGAGTAGGCCTTGACGCCGTAGAGGCCGACGACGGCGAGCAACAGGGCGAGGCCGCCGAAGACGGAGAACAGGATGGCGCCGGTGCGCACGAGCCAGATCTCGAAGCTGCTCTCGAGGTGCTGGCGGAAGGTCTTGCTCGAAATGATGGGCACATTGGGGGCGGCGGTGCGCAACTCGCGGCGGACGGTGTCGAAGAACGCGGCGTCGGTGCCGGGGGCGCGCTGGGCGGTTCGGATCTGGAAGTAGACGTTGCTTTGGTAACCCTGGGCGAAGGGGACGAAGACGCAGCCGTTGACCTCATCGCTGAAGAGCGTCCAGCGGGTTGCAGGCACGATGCCGACGATCTCGATCGATTTGGACTGATTCTGGTCTTCGATGGTCGCGCTGATGCCGGCTTTCTTTTCCGCTCCGCCGGCGGTGGGCGCGTCGCGCTCGGCGAATTGGATGTGCTGGCCGAGGGCGTCGCCTTGGGGCCAGAGTTTCTTGGCGAGCACTTCGTCAATGATGGCGACGGCGGGCGCGCCAGAGGATTCGGCTTCAGCCTTGGTGAAGGCACGGCCGCGGAGGAGCGGGAGAGCGTTCGTGGAGAAGTAGTCAGCGCCGACGCTGTTCCAGCGGGCGTTGAAGGCGAGGCCTTCGGCGGCGGTAGCGGGCTTGGCGTCGGGCGCGACCTTGAGGCCGGCGCGCATGACTGCCTTGTCGAGGCTCACGAGGCCGAAGGGAATCACGGCGGAAAGACTGACGGACTGCACGCCGGGAAGCGCGGCGAGTCGGTCGTTGGCGGCCCGGTAGAGTTGGGCGCTGCGGATTTCGTCGTAGCCACCAAGGCTGGCGTCCATCTCGACCAGCAGGGTGTCGTCGGCCTTGAAGCCGGTCTCGACGTGGCTGGCAGTGACGGCGCCGCGGATGAAAAGGCCGGCCGAGGTCAGCAAACCAAGCGAGAGCGCCAGTTGGGCGACGACGAGGGGATTGCGCGGCAGCCAGCGGCGGCGGCGTTCAACGCGATCCTCGCCGGCATTGTCCTTGAGATCGGAGATTACGTCGCCGCGGGAGAGCTTGAGCGCCGGCCCGAGGGCGAAAGCGAGCGTGGCAAGCGTGCAGAAGGTGAAGGTCGCAACGAAGACGGCGGGGTTGGTGGCACCTTGAAAGAAGAGGCCGACCGGAACCATGGCGCCGAGCGAATGGACGAGCACGGTGGTGGACCAGGTGCCGAGCAGGAAACCGGCGAGGCCGCCGGCCAGCGCGAGCACGAAGCCTTCGGTGAGCAGTTGCCGGATGATGCGGCCGCGGCCACCGCCGAGGGCGAGGCGGATGGCGAACTCCTTCCGGCGCGCCGTGCCGCGGGCAAGCAGCATGTTGGCCAGGTTGAGGCTGGCGATGAGCAGGACGATGCCGGCCATCGCCAGCAACGTCGTCGCGAGGAGGGGGAGCGACTTTTCCTCCGAGGGCGCGTTGCTGGTGCTCAGGCGTGGCAGCGGGCGTGAAGTGAAAGTCTGATCCTTCATCTCCGCGGGGAAGCTTTCGCGGAGGTGGACCGCGGCTGATTTCAGCCACGGTTCCGCCGTCGCCATCGTCTGGCCCGGCCGGAGACGGCCGATGACGATGAGCCTGAAGGAGTCGGCCCCGGCGAGCGCGCGCTTCCCTTCGGCGGCAAAATCGTTGTTGAGGAGATCGAAGCAGCCGAGCGGGAAATAGAGTTCGGGACCGAAAAGCATCATTGTGCCGCTGAAGCCGCGGGGGGTGATGCCGACGACGGTGAAAGCGCGCTCGTTGACGCGGATCGTGCGGCCGACGATGTCGGCGGGAAAGCCGAGCCGCTGCCAATACGCGTAACTGACGATGCTCACCTGCACGCTGGCGCCGGGCTTTTCCTCCTCGGGCAGGAAGCTGCGGCCGCGGATGAGCGGCACTTGGAGGGTGCTGAAATAATTCGAGCTGACCATGGCACCGAAGGTGCGGCGCGCGGACTCGCCATCACCCACGCCGACCATGGCCAGCATGTGCGCCAGCACGTCGGTGAACGGCGCCGCCGGTTGCCGCTGGAGCTCCTGGAAGGCGGGATAGGAGAACATGCGGAATTGCTTCTGGTCCTTTTCACTCTGCGTGTAGAGCTGCACGACCTGCTTTTCGGCGGGCCACGGGCGCGGGCTGAACACGAGTTCGTCGACCATGCTGAAGATGGCGGTGTTGACGCCGATGCCGAGGGCGAGGACGGCGATGGCGGCGGCGGTGAAGCCAGGGGTCTTGGCGAGGAGGCGGAGGGAGAACTTCAGGTCCTGCAGGAGGGTGTTCATAGGGGAAGGCAGCGGTGCTTCCCTCGAAAACACGGTTCCACCCGCGGAGTTGCAGGAAACTTCCGCTGCCCAGGCAGCCGCCGCTCAGTATTCCGGGGGTTCCTCGGCCTTGGGCACGGCCGCCGTGGGGCCGGAAGTAAAAAGCCGCTCGAACGCGTCGTAGCTGGTCAGTTCATGGACGATGAAATCGATCAGCCCGGCCTGGGCCAAGGGCAGCGATCCGAGGTGCCGCCGGGCCTCGGCCGCATGGGGGCATTCAAGCATGATCACGGCGTGTCGGTCCTGAGTGAACCAGATATCGCGGATGACGCCCTGCTTCCGGAGCGCCCAGACATCCGCGGCCTCCTGCCGCAGCAGGTCGGGCGGCAGGGCGGCGCCCACGGGTGAGAGTTCGCGTTCAATGGCGAGGATGCGCATGGTCTGGTTCTCCCATCATGATTTGGCGCGCGGGGTCCGGGTTCGGCCGGGCTGCTGGCCGCAAGTGCCGTCGTCCCGGCGGTGCAGGATCACCACATGGCCGTCGGGATCGCTGACCTCCAGGTGCTGGCAGTTTCCGTGGCTCTGCGGTGGGGCGGCCATGGACACGCCCTTCGCCTGCAGCTCCGCATGCGCCGCAGTGATGTCGCCCACGGCCAGGGCGAGCCGGGCGCCGGCCGGGATCTCGCCGGCCTTCGCCCCGCCCTTGAGGGCGAGCGTGAGGTTGCCGCAGTTGAACTCGGCCCACTGGTATTCCTCGCTGAGGATCTCCTGCTTCAGGCCGAGCACGTCGCGATAGAACTTAACCGCGCGGGACAGGTCGCTCACGTGATAGAGGACAAAGTCGGTGCCGCGGATTTTCATGGCTGGTTGGGGATTAGCGCCGAACCAGCGTGGAAAGTTCCGGCTGAAGGATACTGCTAGTGCCGGGCGGCCGGCTTGTCGAACCCGCCTCCGTCGGGAACGACGGCAGTAGGCGGCCGAATATTATTCAGCAATCCGCCGCATGCGAAAAGCCGCGGCGGCCGCGGTCCTATTCAGCGCGCAGGGCCTCGATCGGGTTCACGCGCGTCGCCTTGCGGGCCGGCAGCCAGCTGGCGAGCAGGGCGGCGAGCGCAAGCACGACCGGAGCGAGTGCGAGCGTCGCCGGGTCGGTCGGGGCGATGCCGTAGAGGAGCCGGCCGACCACAGAGCTGAGCGCGAGGTAGGCGGCGAGGCCGGTTGCAACGCCGATCAGCACGAGGCGCGCGCCCTGGCGGAGGACCAGCGACGCGATGTCGCCGGGGGTGGCGCCGAGTGCGAGGCGGACGCCGAACTCGGAGGTGCGCTGGGCGACGGAGAAGGCGAGCACGCCGTAGACGCCGAGGACGGCGAGCAGGAGCGCGACGCCGCTGAAGAGCGAGAGCAGGAGCATCGGGGCGCGCCGCGACTGGGCGACCTCGTCCATGCGCTGCTGCATCGTGCGGATGTCGAAGACCGGCTGCTCGGGATCGGCCGAGTGCACCGCCTCGCGCACCGCGGCGGTCAGCGCGGTCGGGTCGCCGCCGGTCTTGATGACGAGAATGAGATTGTTGCGGGTCGTCTGGGCAAACGGGTAGTAGAGGGTCTCCTTCTTCACGTCCTCGTCGAGGCCCTGGAATTTGATGGGGGCGATGACGCCGACAATGGTCCAGATCAAGGGCTCCTTTTCCGAGCCGCCGCGGCTGATGCGTTTGCCGAGCGAATCCTGGCCCGGCCAGTATTTGTCGGCAAGGACGCGGTCGACGACGACAACTTTTTGCGCGCCCTCGGCGTCCGCGTCGGTGAACAGCCGGCCGCGGACCAGCGTCATGCCCATGGTCTTGAAATAACCGGGATCAACCGCGCGCTGCTGGCCATGCGGTTCGGGGGCGCCCGCGGGCAGCACGACATCGGGCATCTTGTAGGAACCGGAGCTGTTGTTGCCGGTGAAGGGGAGGACGTCGGTCAGGCCGGCGGAGGTCACGCCCGGGAGCGCGCGCAGGCGGGCGAGGGTGGCGTCGGCAAACGCGATGCGCTTGGCCGGCTGGTCGTATTTGGCGTCGGGCAGGCTGAGGCGCGCGGTGATGACGCCGCCGGGGCTGAAGCCGGGATTCTGCTCCTGCAGGCGTTCGAAGCTGCGGACGAGCAGGCCCGCGGTGGAGAGCAGCATGACGGCGAGGGCGATCTCGCCGACGACGAGCGCGGCGCGGAGGAAAGTTGTGCGCCTGCCGGCGGAGCCGCGCGTGCCGGCTTCCTTGAGGGCTGCGGCGGCGTCGCTGCGCGAAGCGGACCATGCGGGCAGCGCGCCAAAACCGAGGCCGGTCACCAGCGCGCAGGCGAGCGTGAAGGCGAAGACGCTCGGGTCGAGTTGCACGGCAAAGGCGCGCGGCAGCGTCGAGAGGCCGAGCGAGCCGAGGGTGTCGACGCCCCACCAGGCGACGAGCAGGCCGAGGGCGCCACCGCCGAGGAAGAGGAGCAGGCTTTCGAGCAACAGCAGGCGCATCAGCCGGCCGCGGCCGGCGCCGAGCGCGGCGCGGATGGCGAGTTCGCGCTCGCGGGCCACGGCGCGGGCGAGGAGCAGGCTGGCGACGTTGGCGCAGCCGATGAGGAGCGCGGCGGCCACACCGGCCTGCACGAGCCAGAGCATGCCGCGGATGTTCGCGACGTTCTGCTCGAGGAAGCCGTTCACCTTTCCGCCGAAGCCGCTGGTCTTCCAGAATTCGCGGGAGTCGGCGATGCGCTCGGCGTTGCGCGCCTGGATGACGTCGAGGTCGCGCTGCACGGCGTCGAGGGTGGCGCCGGGCTTGAGCCGCGCGATGGAGGAGGAGTATTCGTTGCCGCGCTCGTCATCGGTCTTTTGCTGCGCCGTGAAGGCGAACGGCACCCAGGCCTGCGTGCGCGGGTTCGGGAAATAGAAACCCTCCGGCATGACGCCGATCACGGTATAAGCCTGGGTGTTGAGCCGGATCGACCGGCCGATGATCGCCGGATTGGCGCCGAAGCGGTTTTTCCAGAGCGCGTGGCTGAGCACGATGACATGATCGGTGCCCGGCTCGGCCTCGGCGTCGGTGAACACGCGGCCGAGCTTCGCGCCGGTCTGCAGCGTGGTGAAGAGCGAGGGGGTGGTGCAGAGCCCGATGATGCGTTCGGGCTCGCTGTCGCTGGAGAGGTTGTAGCTGCGATTGGTGAACATCGCCGTGTCGGCGAAACCGGCCACGCCTGCGCGGCGGTCGAGGTAGTCGGGGATGGAGACGCCGGCGTTGGGCAGGCCCATCAGCGGGTAGGAATTGTAGACGTAGACCAGCTTCTCCGAGTCCGGCCACGGGTAGGGCTTGAGCAGGATCGCGTGGACGACGGAGAAGATCGCGCTGTTGGCGCCGATGCAGAGCGCGAGCGTGGCGATCGCGATGATCGTGAAGCCGGGCGACTTGCGGAGGGAGCGGAGGGCGTATTTCAGGTCAGACAGCATTTTTTGAAAATCATTCGCTACGCAGGGCGGTGAGCGGATCGATCCGCGTGGCGCGGCGGGCGGGCAGCCAGCAGGCAAAGACGGCCACGGCGGCGAGCAGCAGTGGCACGCCGATGAAAACCACCGGATCGTAGATGGAGGTCTCAAAGACCATCTGCTGCAGCAGGCGCGCGGCGGCGAAGGCCCCGAGCAGGCCGAGGACGAGGCCTGCGGCGATGAGCCCGGCACCTTCCCGCAGGACCAGGCCGAGCACCGCGCGGGGACTGGCGCCGAGCGCGGCCCGGATGCCGAACTCGCGCGTGCGTTGCGCCACGCCGTAGGCGATAAGCCCGTAAAGTCCGATCCCGGAGAGCAGCAGTGCGAGGCTGGCGAACAGCCCGAACAGCATCAGGTAGAGCCGCGGTTGCGTCACCGTGTTGGCCACGAGTTTTTCCACCGGCGAGACCGAGCCGACCGCCTGGTCGGGGTCCACGCTCCAGACGGCCTGCTGCATGGCCTTGGCGAGGGTGTCGGGCCGGACATTGGTGCGGACGATGAGGGAACCGAACGCCGTGGGCCGCTGCACGATCGAGCGGTAGACCTGCAGCGGCAGCTGGGCAACACCCAAGCCGGTGCGGAGGACGTCGCCCACGACGCCGACGATCTCGAATTCCGCCGCCGGCGAGGCGCTGGTGCTGCGCAGCCGCCGGCCGACCGGGTTTTCGTTGCCAAAGAATTGCTTCGCGGTGGCGGCGCTGATGACGACCACGCCCGGCGCCTTCGGGTCGTCGGCGCCGGTGAAGGTGCGGCCGGCGAGAAGCGGGATGCCGGCGGCCTTGAAAAAGTCCACGCCGACCGAATCGTAGAAGGCCTGCGGGACATTCTGCTCGTTGACGTTGCTCGGGCCGACCGGCAGCAACGTGACGGGGATGCCCCAAGTGAAAGGCAGGGTTTGCGTGAAGCCGGCGGCGGTCACGCCGGGCACGGCCGCGACGGCCTGCTCGACGCGCACGTAGAAATCGCGGCGCTTGTCGGCGGTGTCGTAGCGCTTGTTCGGGAGGGAGACATTGAGCGCGAGCAGCCGGCCGGTGCTCATGCCGGGGTTTTGCCGCAGGATGGCGCCGAAGCTGCGGCCGAGCAGGCCGGCGGCGACGAGCAGGACGAGCGCGAGGGCGATCTCGGCCACAACCAGGCCGGAACGCAACCGGTGCGACGCGGGGCCGGCCGAACCGCGCCCGGCGCCGTCCTTGAGCGCGTCGTTGGGGTCGGTCCGGGAGGCGCTCCATGCGGGGACGAGGCCGAAGGCCACGCCGGTCGCGAGCGTGAGGGCCAGGGCGGCGAGCAGCACAGGCGAATTGATGGCGATCTCGCCGGCCCGGGGTAGCCAGCCGTCGCCGACGACACCGAGGATGGCGCCAATGCCCCAGTTGGCGAACAGCACGCCGAGACCGCCGCCGACGGCGGCCAGCACGAGGCTCTCGGTCAGGAGCTGCCGCAGCAGGTGCCCGCCGGACGCGCCGAGCGCGGCGCGGACCGCGAGTTCCTTGCGGCGGCCGATGGCGCGGACGACTGAAAGTCCGGCGACGTTGGCGCAGGTGATGAGGAGGACGCACGCGACGGCGCCGAGGACGACGTGGAGGCCGGTGCGGTAGTTGCCGACCACGAGCCCTTGCAGGTCGGCGACAGCGAGCGACCAGCCCTCGTAGTCCTTCGGGTGCGCTTGCTCCAGCTGGCGGCCGAAGGTCAGCATCTCGGCGCCGGCCTGCTCGAGGTTCACGCCGTCCTTGAGCCGGGCAAAGGTGCTCCAGTAGCGCGTGGCGCGATCCAGGGCCGCCTTGCCGTTCATCGGGATCGGGCGGAAGAGGGCGGCGTTGCCCCAAGGGTCGCTGAAACTGTCGGGCATGACGCCGATCACTGTGTGCGGCACGTCATCCAGCACGATCTGCTGGCCGATGATGTCCGGCCGGGCGTGGAATTGGCTGCGCCATAGGGCGGCGCCGAGCACGACGACCGGCGGGGCGCCCTCGGTGGTCTCGTCGGGGTTCCAGGTGCGGCCGAGCATCGGCGCAATGCCGAAGAGCCTGAAATAGGATTCCGTCGCCTGCGCCTCCGTCAGCTGGGCCGGGGTGGCGGTCTTCGTCAGGTTGACGTAGTAATATTGCTGGGCGGCGATCTCGGCGAAGGACCGGTTTGCCCGCGCGAGATCCAGGAAGGTTGCCGGGGCAAGGATTGAGGCGCCCTGTTCCTTGTGCTGCGACTGCACCTGCACCAACCGGCCCGAGTTGCGGTAGGCGAGCGGCTTGAGGAGCAGCGCGTGCACGATCGAGAAGATGGCCGTCGAGGCACCGATGCCGAGCGCGAGGATCAGGATCGCGACGATGGAAAACCCGGGCGACTTGCCCAACGAGCGGGCGGCGGAGTGGAGGGCGTGGATCATTTTTGGGAAAAGCACAACCGCCAGTTCGCGGTGGGGAGGGGATGACCACCGAAGTGACCCCACAACCGTGAGTGGCGGAAGTGCAAAGTACGGGTGGAAACGGGCCTCCGGGCCGCCTCCTGATTATTCCAGATGCGTTGAACCCGTCCGGAGGCCGGGTTCAACCGAGGGCTTGCGCCTTAGTGCGCAGAGCCGGCCCCGATAGGCTCAGGTGGACGCTTCCGCTTCCCGGGTGACGGCGCTTTCCTCGACGACGCGGCCGTCGAACACGTGGATGGTCCGCTCGGCGTGGCGCGCGAAGCGCGTGTCGTGCGTGACCATCACGATGGTCGAGCCCGCGCGGTGCAGCGAGTGGAGCAGCTCCATCACGGCGTCACCGTTCTTCGAGTCGAGGTTGCCGGTGGGCTCGTCCGCGAGCAGGACGGCGGGGGAGCCGGCGAGGGCGCGGGCGACCGCGACGCGCTGCTGTTGACCGCCGGAGAGCTGGGACGGGAGATGCTTGGCGCGGTGGCCCATGCCGACCTTTTCGAGCGCCTCGGTGACGCGCGTCTTGCGCTCGGTGGCGGGCATGCCGCGGTAGGTGAGGGGGAGCTCGACGTTCTCGTAGACCGTGAGGTCGCCGATGAGGTTGAAGGACTGGAAAATGAAACCGATCTCGCGGTTGCGGATGCGGGCGCGCTCGGGGAGCGTGAGGCCCTGGACGGGACGGCCGTTCAGGACGTAGCTGCCGTCCGTCGGCGTGTCGAGCAGGCCGAGGATGGAGAGCAGGGTGGACTTGCCGCAACCGGACGGGCCGGCGATCGACACGTATTCACCCTTGCGGATGTCCATGTGGATGCCGGACAGGGCGTGGGTCTCGACCTCGTCGGTCAGGAAGACCTTGGTCACGCCGTCGAGTTTGATCAGGGAGGGATTTTCGTTGGTCATGGGGGGAGGGAGTCGTGGTTGAGGTACAGTAACACCGGCAGGTGCCTGGCGGTTACAGGAAATTATTCCTTCGCGTCCGGGTCGGTGGCGACCAGGGCGGTGAGGAGGGCGAGGATGAGGACGGGAGCGAACATGGTGGGAAAGGACGGTGGCTGGAATACACGGCAGGAGCGGAGGAAGTTTCAGTTTTCGTCGGTTCCGGCGGGTGCGGCATGAAAATGATCAATTCAGCCGGATGCGGTCGTTGGCGTCCCACTGGGACATGTCGGAGAGGATGACGCGGTCGCCGGGCGAGAGGCCCTGGACGATCTCGATGGTGTTGACGGAGCTGCGGCCGAGCTGGACCTGGGTGCGGACGGCCTCGTTGCCCTCGGCGGCGAGCTTGAAGATGCCGACGGTGCTCTTCTCCTGGCCGAAGGCAGGGCGGCCGACGTAGATGACATCGTTCAGGCGCTCGAGCTCGATGGTGCCGTCGACCGAGAGATCGGGGCGGGCGCCGCGCGGGAGCTCGTTCACGATCGTAACGTCGACGAGGACGGTGCCGTTCTGCACGGCGGGGTCGATGCGGGCGACGCGGCCCTCGACGATGCCGTTGCGGGTGTCGATCTGGGAAATCTGGCCGATGGCGATGTCCTTGGCCTGGGTTTCCGCGATGCGGATCTCCGCCTTGAGCTTGGACGGATCGGCGACGCGGGCGAGGTTGCTGCCCGGCTGGACCTGGGCGCCGACCTCGACGGGGAGGGCGGAGAGCACGCCGTTCATGCTCGAGCGGACCTTGAGCGCCTCGAGTTCGTCCAGGCGGAGCTTGGCGAGCGAGCGCAGGCGCTCGACCTCGGCCTCCTGCACGGCGAGCTGGGGCTTGATGGATTCCTGGGAAAAGGCGTAGCGTTTCTGCTCGATCGCGTTGCTGGTGGCGCCATCGGACGCGGTGGCTTGGGCGAGCTTGAGCTCCAGCTCGGACACGAGGCCGTCGCGGAAGAGCTGCTCCTTCACGTCCGACTGGAGCTTGGTGGTTTCGAAATTTGACTTGGCGCGGGCGGCGGCGGCCTCGGCGGCCAGCAGCTGGCTCTCGAGCTGCACGCGCAGGTTCGCCAACTGGGCCTCGGCGGCGCGAAGCTGGGACTGGGCGTTGTCGGCGGCGGACATGACGTCGGGGTTGGCGAGTTCGAGGATGAGCGTGCCCGGCTGGACCAGCGCGCCCGGGCGGATGATGATCTTGTCGACCCGGCCCTGCGTGCGCGCGGCGATCCAGCGGATTTCCTCCGGCACGAGCGTGCCGAGGCCGCGCACCTGGCGGACCATCGGGCCGCGCTTCACGGTGTCGATCCACACGAGGTTGCGCTCCACGGTCGGCGCCGCGGGCTTGAGGCGCGACAGGCCGACGGTGATGCCGATGAGCACGACCGCGGCGATGATGCCGTAAATGATGCGCTTCTGGCGCTTTTCCTTGGCTACGTTGGGGCGGGCAATGTCCATGCGGTGGTTAGTTGTGCGCGGATATTTGCAACGTTCATGCCAACGGCATAGTTAGCTGTAAGCTGTTAGCGCTAAGAGGTAAGCCGATCTAGCAGGCTTCGCAGGAATATCGTTTCAGAGCGAAGCTGGGATAGGCACGTCCCGAAAGTGGGATGACGGGCTAAGCGACATTTCTCCGGCTGGCTCCGGCCTGGAGTTTTTTCTTTAATCCGTTTCCGGGCGGCGCAATAAAATCCACCCACCTTTGCGAGTCTCGGAATTACGATTCAAACTGACATGCTGACCATGCCCAAGATGAGACTTGGGCAGCTGCTGTTGCTGGCGTGGTTGGGTGGAGTGCTCCTGTTGTGGCAATATCTGGCGAGTGGGGGGCTTTCGTTTTCGGAATCTGCCTTCACAGTTTCGATTCCGTTGGGCGGCTATTTTCTCGGGGACCTGTTCCTAAAATTCGCGCTGCAGGATAATGAGCGGCTCGACAATCTGCCGGCCCGGCTGGCCTGCGGGATCATCCTCGCCGATGTCCTGTTGTATGTTTCGGTCCTCGCGCTGCCGTTCGGCCCGGCGCTCGACTGGGGTCTCATTTTTGTCGCGGCCCTGATCGGCTGGGTTCTGGCCCGGCGGAGTTCCAGTGGGAGTTCGTCGCCGGCGGGCATTGGGCCCGAGGCGATTTTTTTGTTTCTGGCCCCGGTTGCAGTCACCTTTTGGTGCCGCGAATTGCTTTCGCCCGTGCAGCCGGACGGCCCGGTCGTGGTTATCCGGGCTTGGCAGGACATTTATTCTCACGTCTGCCTGATCGCCGATTTCGCGGCCTCGCGGGGCATGGGCACGATTTCCGACCTGCATGGGGCGGGGATTCCATCCCTGCCATATCATCAGGCGGCCTATATGCTGTCGGCCGCGCTGGTCGATGGCGCGGGAGTTTCCGCCTTGGCGGCCTATGCCGGCCTGATGGTGCCGCTGGGGCTGCTGGTCGCGGCGTGCGCCGGCTACGCGCTGGCGGCCGCGGTGTTTGGCCGTTGGCCGGCGCTGGCGGGAGGCCTCGCGCTGCTGCTGCTGCCGGATGCCGTGCAACAAGGCGCGGGCAATCCCTTCCTCGGTTACCAATGGATGCAGCAATCGGCGCCGGCCTGCGGTTATGGCCTGGCTTGTGCCGCCCTGGTGTTTGCGCTGCTCCACGAAGCGTGTCGCGCCGGTCGCTACCGCCTGGTCGCCTTCGGCTGGCTCTTCGTGGCCTTTACGCTGCTGCACAAGGCCCAGTTTTTTTTCGCCATCGCCTACCTGGCCCTGATTTTCCCTTCGTTGTTCCTGGCCGGCTTGTCCACGAGGCACCGGATACTTTCTCTGCTGCTGCTGACGGGAATTTACGGGGTGGTGATCGCCGCCTCCCAGACCATTCCCAGTGTGCCGGTGATCCGCCTGGATGGATCCGGCTTGATGAGCTATTCGCGCCTGATCCTGAACAACCAGGCCGACGGTTTTCTGCAGCAGATCTTCACGGCCCTGTTCGCCAATGCCGCCGGGAACTGGCCTTACCGGGCCGCGGCTTTCGTCCTGCTCTTGACCATCGTCACGTTCGGCGCGCATGCCCTCGTCTACCTGGTGCAGGTGCGGCAACTGCGGCGCACGGATGATCGCCGGGTGTGGCTGTTTCCGCTCCTGGTCGCGGCGTTCTATCTGGCGATGGCGGCCGGCCTGGCCCTTGACGACCGGCAACTCGGGACGAGCGTGGAACTGCTCCACCGGCCCTTCCTTTGGGCCTATTTTGTCATGGTCCTGTGGGTTGGGGCGGTCACCTACCGGCGGTTTTTCCGTGATGCGCCGCCGGCGACCATGGGCGCCACACTGGCTCTCGCGTCCGTCGCGCTGGCCTTGCTGCTCGTGCCGGCCACGTTCGGGACGGGCATCCAGACCATGAAGCATTGGGGATTCGGCCACCAGCGGCTCCCGGCCGGACAGATCGCGGCGGCCAATTTCATCCGGGCGAACAGTGCCCGCGGCGACCTCGTGCAGGAGGGGCGCACCGGCATCTGCGTCATCCTGTCTGCGCTGTGCGAGCGCCGGGCGTTCGCGATCACCACGAGCGGGGCGCGCGAACCCGCCGAGCTGGGGGTGCGGCTGAAGGCGTTGGAGGAACTGAACGGCCTGCGCGACGCCCGGCTGGTCGAGGCGTTCATGCAGCAACACTCGATCCGCTGGTATGTGATCAATCCCGGCGACCAAGTTCCCTGGGCGGACACCCTCGGCCGGCCGCCGGTCTTTGAGAGCGACGGCTATCGCGTATTTCGCTTTTGAACCCGGGCCGCGGCCCGGCTTACAGCGGCAGTCGCAGGCAGGCTATGCAGCCGGATGTGCCTTCGCGGTTTTCCAGCGTGAGCGAGCCGCCATGGTTCTCCGCAATCTGGCGGCAGAGCACCAGGCCGATGCCCGAGCCGGACGGCTTGGTGGTGAAAAAGGGCACGAAAAGATTCTGCGGGTTGGCGATGCCCGGGCCGTCGTCCTCGACGAAAATCTCGAGCGCGCCGGCGGAGCGACGCCAGCCGACGCGAACGCAACAAGTCGGGGCGCCGGACTGGCCGGCCTCGGGCGCAGCCTCGCCGGCGTTCTTGACGAGGTTGATGACGACCTGCTCAAGCTGCGCGGCGTCGACCTGGGCGGTCAGCTCGGGACCCTCGACGAGTTGGACCGCGGTGCGGGTCTCGAGCGAGACGATGCGGCGGAGGAGCGGGCCGATCTCGCACGCCTGCTTGTTCGGCGCGGGCAGCTTCGCGAGCCGCGCGTAGGATTGCATGAACTTGTTCAGGCCCTCGGCGCGCGTCTCGATGATCTCGAGGCCGCCCATCATGTCCTTCTCCCAGTCCTCCGCGCGCGCGGGGCGCCGCAGCATGGTGGTGAGGCTGCCGGCGATGGACTTGATCGGCGCGAGCGAGTTGTTGAGCTCGTGGCCGATGACGCGCACGAGGCGCTGCCAGGCCTTCAGTTCCTCCTCACGCAACGGCTGGCTGAGGTCGGCGATGACGACCAGCTTGTGCGGCAGGCCCCCCTCGCGAAAGCTCGTGCGGCGCATGCCCCAGCGCCCCGTGCCGCCGGGGAAGGTGCGGGTCAGGACGCGCGTGGCGTCCCCGGCGAGGCAGTCGGCCAGGTCGAGCTCCTTGGCCTGCCGGCCGAGGATGCGCTCGGCGGGCTGGGCGATGAGCTCCTGCGCGGAGCGGTTCACGAGGCGAAGCGTCTCGTTGGCGTCGAAGGCGAAGATGGCGACGTCGATTTCCTCCATGACGGTGCGCAGCAGCGCGGTGGCCTCGAGCGCGCCGAGGCGCTGCTCCTGCAGGACGCCGGAGAGCATGTTGATCTCGGACATCACGTCGCCGAGCGGCTCGTCGCGGTTGGCGCCGCGGGCGCGCACGGAGAAATCGCCCTCGCGCAGCGCGGTGAGCAGGTTGGCCATCGTCTGGAGGGGCCGGACCACGCGTTCGCGCAACGCGAGCGCAAAGCCGAGCCAGAACAGGACCATGATGAGGCCGAAGGTCCACTGCTGCTTCGGTTGGTAGTCGCCGACCCACAGCAGCGTGAGCGCCGTGATCATCGCCGGCAGGCCGGCGAGAAGCGCATAGTAGAAAATGCGCTGCTCGTGCGGGATCCGGCTGCGTTTGGGTGAGGAAGCCATGGAGCGGCAAGCCCAGAGCTTACAGCTTGTAACGTTCGAGCCGGCGGTAGAACGCGCTGCGGCTGAGGCCGAGTTCCTCGGCGGCCTTGCGGGCGTTGCCGTCGCAGCGGGCGAGGGTCTTCTTGATCAGGAAGGACTCGACCTCCTCCAGGCTCATGTCCTCGAGGCGCGGCGCGGACTGGCCGGCGTTGAGGCCGAGGTCGGGGGCGCGGACGACCTTGGCCTGCGTCATGAGCACGCCGCGCTCGACGGAGTGGTCGAGCTCGCGGACGTTGCCCGGCCAGGAATAATTCTTCATCGCCTCGAGCGCGCCGTCGTCGAAGCCGGTGATCGGCTTGTTGTAGCGCTTCACGTGCGCCTTGAGGAAATGCTGGGCGAGGAGCGCGATGTCCTCGCGGCGCTCGCGCAGCGGCGGCAGGTGGAGATGGATCGTGTTGAGGCGGAACAGGAGGTCCTGGCGGAACTTGCCGGCGGCCACCTCGGCGTTGAGGTCGGAGTTCGTCGCGGAGATGAGGCGGACGTTGGTGCGGCTGGTGCGCGAGGAGCCGACGCGCTCGAACTCGCCCGTCTCGAGCGTGCGCAGGATCTTCGCCTGCTGGCTCATCGGGATGTTGCCGATCTCGTCCATGAACAGCGTGCCGCTGTCGGCGAGCTCGAAACGGCCGGCGCGGTCGACTTTGGCGTCGGTGAACGCGCCGCGGACGTGGCCGAAGAGCTCGCTCTCGAACACACCCTCGGGCAGGCCGCCCATGTTGACCGAGATGAAGGGCTTGCCGGCGCGCACCGAGACGGCGTGCAGCGACTGGGCGACGACGCCCTTGCCGGTGCCGTTCTCCCCGGTGATGAGAACATTGGCGTCCGACGGACCGACGCGCGCGATGATTTCGAGCACGGGGCGCATGGCGGGCGACTGCGCGATGAGGGTCGGGCCGCCCTTGCCGCGGAGAATCTGGTTTTCCTGCTCAAGCCGGCGGTAGGCGCGCACGGCGCCGGCCAGCTCGATCTGGTTCTTGACGATGGCAAGCAGGCGCGGATTTTCCCACGGCTTGGTGATGAAATCCTTCGCGCCGCGGCGCATGGCCTCGACGGCGACTTCGACGCTGGCCCAGGCGGTCATGACGACGACGGGCAGGGAGGGATCGGCGGCCTGGAGCTTGGCGAGCAGGTCGAGGCCCTCCTGGCCGGACGTGGTGTCGCGCGCATAGTTGAGATCGATGATGGCCAGCGCGAAATCGCGCGACTCAATGGCCTTCATCACCGTGTTGGGCGACTTGGCGGTCTCGATCTGGTAGCCTTCCGCCTTGAGGAGCAGGCGCAGGGCCTCAAGCACGTCGGGTTGGTCGTCGGCAACAAGGATGCGTTGGGGCGCGGGATCGTTGGCAGCCATCTGGGGGAGTGACGAGGGGGTGAGGAAAAGAGTCAAGAGCGCGAAGCACCCCGCGCTCCGGGCGGGCCAACGCTGATTCACCGCGTCGGCGCGGCGACTCAGGCGGCGAGGCGGTCCTTGCGGGAAGCGCGGGTGACGCAGGGCGCGGCGCCGGACGACGTCAGCTTCGGCCGCAGGAGGGGAGCCGGCACATGCAGCGGCAGGTAGCGGCGGGAGTAATCGTAGGTCGCAAAGCCGAGGATGGCAAGCGAGGCGCCGGCGCCGAGGATGACATCGCCGGGCAGGCGCGCGACGAAGGCGGAGTTGGCGAGGGCGAAGGCAGCCACTCCGGCGGTGACGGCGGCGAAAACGATGGAAAGCAGTTTGTTGAAGTTTTTCATGGGAGAGTTGTGTTGCTGCGTCCCTCTTTGCTAGCGCCGTGCCAAATTTCATCGCGTCCGGCTAACTGCAACGCGGGCAGGCAGATAAGGCAGGTGGCGCCAAATCCCCACGTCCTTCGGCCAACCCCGATTCAGCCGGCAACGGGAGCGATGATTCCCACGAATGGGAAAATTCCGGTGTAGGGGCGGAGCTTGTCGCCGCCCGCGGGCGTCCACAAGGGACGCCCCTACAAATGACACGCGCCTACTCGTAGCGGAGC
Organism: Lacunisphaera sp.; assembly: GCA_029945445.1. Lineage (GTDB taxonomy): Bacteria > Verrucomicrobiota > Verrucomicrobiia > Opitutales > Opitutaceae > Lacunisphaera. The sequence goes on from JAQSCO010000015.1 coordinate 196,370, forward strand.
GCCTCGATCGGGTCGAGTTGGGCGGCCTTGCGCGCCGGATAAAATCCGAAGAACACGCCAATGGCCGCGCTGAACGCGACGGCCCCGACGATGGCGGAAGTTGAGACGAGCACGGGCCAGCCGTTCAGTCGCGAGATCAGTTGCGACGAGCCGACGCCGAGCAGCACGCCAAGCGCGCCGCCCATGGAACTCAGGATGATGGCCTCGATCAGGAACTGGGTGAGGACATCGCGGCCGTGCGCGCCGACCGCGAGCCGGATGCCGATCTCGCGCGTGCGCTCGGTGACGGACACGAGCATGATGTTCATGATGCCGATGCCGCCGACGATGAGCGAGACGCCGGCGATGGCGCCGAGCAGCACGGTCATGGTCTTGGTCGTGGCCGTGGCGGCCTCGGCGAGTTCCTGCTGGTTGCGGACGGTGAAGTCGGGCTCGCGGCCGCTGCGGCGCTGCTGGAGCAGGTCGGTGACGTCCTGCTGGATGCGGGCCATGATCTCGGGCGACTGGGCCTGGATGAGGATCGAGTTGAGGTTGGGCCGCCGGGCGATGCGTTTCAGGTGGCTGGTGTAGGGGATGACGACGACGTCATCCTGGTCCTGCCCGAAAAAATTAAAGCCCTTGTTCGAGAGCACGCCCAGCACGCGGAACGGGATGTTGCGGATGCGCAGATTCTGGCCGACGGGATCGCTGTCCGGGAAAAGCTGGGTCGCCACGGTCTTGCCGATGACGCAGACCTTAGTGGCGCTGCGGACATCCGCCTCGCTGAACATCTCGCCCTCGGCGATGGGCCAGAGACGGATGTCGAGGTAGGCGGTGTCCTCGCCGCGGATCGAGGAATTCCAGTTCAGGCCGTTGGCGAGGATCTGGGAGCGGTCGCTCATCTCGGGGCTGAGGGCGACGATGCCGGAGATTTCCTGGCGGATGGCGAGGGCGTCCTCGACGGTCAGGCTGCTGGCGGAGCCCCAGCCGCCGCGCATGCCGCCGGAGTTGTTGCTGCCGGGAAAGACGGAGATAATGTTCTGGCCGAGGCTGGCGATCGACGCCTCAACCTGGGACTTGGCGCCGTTGCCGATGCTCACCATGGCGATGACCGCGGCCACGCCGATGATGATGCCGAGGGCGGTGAGCACGGAGCGCATGGCGCTGCGGCGCAGCGCGCGGAGGGCGACCTTGATGATGTTCAGGAAGCGCATGGGGTCAGGCGGTGAGCTTGGCCTCGGACTCGGCGGCGAGGATGCGCTGCATCTCGGTGGTGGCGGTGAGGCGATCGGCGACCTGCACGTCGCTGACCAGCCGGCCGTCGCGCATGATGAGGTTGCGCCGGCAGTAGCGGGCGATGTCGAGCTCGTGCGTCACCATGACGATGGTGATGCCCTGGTCGTTGAGTTTCTGGAAGACGCCCATGATCTCGACCGAGGTCTTCGAGTCGAGGTTGCCGGTGGGCTCATCGGCGAGGAGGATCTGCGGTTCGTTGATGAGGGCGCGGGCGATGGCCACGCGCTGCTGCTGGCCGCCGGAAAGCTGGCTGGGAAAATGGTCGGCCCGGGCGGTGAGGCCGACGATGTCGAGGCTGCGCAGGGCCCGGTCGTGGATTTCCTTGGAGGAAAAATGCCGGCGGCCGTAAAGCATGGGCAGTTCAACGTTCTCGCGGGCGGTGGTGCGGGAGAGCAGGTTGAAGCCCTGGAACACGAACCCAAGCTTCTGGTTGCGCAGGTCGGCGAGCGCGTTGCGGTCGAGGCCGGAGACGTCGGTGCCGCCGAGCAGGTAGCGGCCCTTGGTCGGCCGGTCGAGACAGCCGAGCAGGTTCATCAAGGTGGACTTGCCCGAGCCGCTGGCGCCCATGATGGCGACGAATTCGCCCCCGCGGATGGTGAGCGTGACCCCGCGCACGGCATGCACGGGCACCTCGCCGGAATCGTAGACCTTGTGGATTTCCTCCAGTTGGACGACGTCGGTCATGCGGAACTCAGAACCGACGGCCACCGCCGAAGGGATTGCTGGCTGGCTGGCTGGCGGGAGAAGCACCGGTGACCGTCACCAGCCCGGTGATGATGGTTTCGCCCTCGGTGAGGCCGTCAACGACCTCCGAGGCGGAGCCGTCGGTGATGCCGATTTTGACCGCCACAGGCTCCGGGGTGGAGTCCTTCTTGCCGCCGGGCAGGCGGTAGAGAGTGCGGGTGGTGACGACGGATTCACCCGGGGCGGCCGCGGCGGGGAGCAGGCCGCGTTCGGTGAGGAGCTTGCGGAACTGCTCGCGCTGCTCCGGGGTGGCGTCGCGGAAACTGGTGAGGCCGACCTCGGCCATGATGGCGCGCATCTGCTCGCGTTGTTCCGGCGTGGCGTCGGCCCCGGGGAAACCGCCGCGCCGGCCGCCGGCGTCGCCGCCCGCGCGCCGGTTGCCGCCGTCGCCGCCGGCATTGCCCGCCGGGCGGGCGGACGGGGCAGGAGCGGCGGAAGGGGTGGCCGGGGCCGGTCCGGCCGCGGCGGCCTTGACGCCGGAGTTCTCCGGCAGGCGGACGCGCAGGGCCGAATTGGGAATGCGCAGGGTGTTCTCACGGCTGGCGACGATGATGGAGACATTGGCGGTCATGCCCGGGCGCAGCTTGAGGTCCTTGTTGTCCACGTTGATGATCGTCTCGTAGGTGACGACGTTGCTGGTGGACTTGGGGGCGTTGCGCACCTGGGTGACCAGGCCGGTGAAGGCGCGGTTGGGGAAGGCGTCAACGGTGAAGGTGACCTTCTGGCCGGCCTCGACCGAGCCGACGTCGGACTCGGCGACGGCCGCGGTGATCTGCATCTTGGCCAGGTCGTTCGCGATGGTGAACAGGGTGGGGGCGTTCAGGCTGGCGGCGACGGTCTTGCCCTCCTCGGTCTGCTTGGAGATGACGATGCCGTCGATGGGCGAGCTGATGGTGCAGCGCTCAAGGTCGACGCGGGCGTTCTCCACCGTGGCCTTGCTGGTGAGTTGCTGGGCGTCCGACTGCTGGAGCAGGGCGAGGGCCTGGTCGTAGTCCTGCTGGGAGATGAGCTGTTTATCGCGGAGTCCCCGGGACCGCTCGGTGTTGAGGCGCTGGAGCCGGTTGCCCGCCTCGGTGGAGGCAAGGTTGGCCTCGGCCTGGCGGAGTTTCTGCTGGTAGGTGGACGGGTCGATCTCGGCGAGCTTCTGGCCCTTGGTCACGGGGGTGTTGAAATCCACGTAGAGTTTCTGGACCAGGCCCGAGATCTGGCTGCCGACGTCGACACTCAGCAGCGGGTCGAGCTGGCCGGTTGCGGTGACGACCTGCCGGATGCTGCCGCGCGCGATGGTGGTGGTGGTGTATTCCGGCGCCCGGCCGTCCTCCTTGCTGCGGGCGTAATAATAGTAGCCCGCGCCGCCCGCCACGGCGATGAGCAGCAGGGTGCCGATGATTTTGAGGGGGAACCTGCCGGGTGCTGGCATAAGGGAAATAAGTAGATGCGGAATCGGGCAGGCGCAAAGCAATACCCTTCCGGCTTCAGATTGACGGCGGCGCCCCGCCAAAGTTTCACGGACGGGGGAATTCCTGTTGCCTAGGGCCTAGGCGCATTATTCGCTCCCGGGCTTACCCCATGAAAACCCTCCGTCACTTGTTCTGGCTGGTATTGCTGTCGTTCACCCTCGCCGCGCGCGCGGAGGAGGAACCGAAGGACAAGGAGAAGGACAAAAGCGCCGACAAGGCCGCACCCACCGAGGCCAAGGAACCCAAGCTCTCGGTCACCGAGCACGAGGTTACCATCAACGGCAAGGTCATCAAATACCGCGCCACCGCCGGCTACCTCGTCCTCAAGGACGACAAGGAAAAGCCCCGCGCGAACATCTACTTCACCGCCTACACCAAGCTGGACGAGCCCGACGCCGCGAAGCGCCCGCTGATGTTCTCCTTCAACGGCGGCCCCGGCTCCGCGTCCATCTGGCTGCACATGGGCGCCCTCGGCCCGAAGCGCGTCGTCATGACGGACAAGGGCGAGTCGCTCCCGCCGCCCTACAAGTGGCAGGACAACGAATTCTCCTGGCTCGACGAGACCGACCTCGTGTTCATCGACCCGGTCACGACCGGCTACAGCCGCGCGGCGAAGGACGTCGACCCGAAGCAATTCCACGGCTTCACCGGCGACATCGAGTCGGTGGCCGACTTCATCCGCCTCTGGACCACGCGCAACCAGCGCTGGGCTTCGCCGAAGTTCCTCGTCGGTGAAAGCTACGGCACCACGCGCGCCGCCGGCCTGTCCGACTATCTCCAGCAGAAATACACCCTCTACCTCAACGGCATCATCCTGATCTCCTCGATCATGAACTTCGAGACGGCGCTCTTCGCGCCGGGCAACGACCTGCCGTATCAGCTGTTCCTCCCGACCTACACGGCGGCCGCCTTCTACCACGGGAAACTCAAGGGCGACTACGCGAAGGACCTGACGGCGACCCTGAACCGCGCGAAGGAATTCGCCGCGAAGGACTATACGCTCGCGCTCATGCAGGGCGACGCGCTGCCCGCCGCCGACCGCGACAAGATCGCGAAGGAGCTTTCATCGCTCACCGGCCTCTCGCAGGACTATATCATCAGGCAGAACCTCCGCGTGAGCATCTTCCAGTTCGTCACCGAGCTGAAGCGCGACGAAAACCGCACGGTCGGCCGGCTCGACAGCCGCTTCACCGGCATCGCGCCCGGTGCGGGTGACGGCGGCGGGCGCGGCGGCGACGGCGGTTTCTTCGACCCGAGCCTCGAGGCCATCAACGGCGGCTACACGAACGCATTCAACGACTACGCGCGCCGCGAGCTGAAATACGAGAGCGACCTGCCGTATGATATCCTCACCGGCAACGTCCAGCCCTGGAGCTACGCCAACGCGCAGAACCAATACCTCAACGTCGCGTCGACGCTGAAGTCGGCGATGACGAAGAACACGTTCCTGAAGGTCTGGATCGCCAACGGCTACTACGACCTCGCGACGCCGTTCTTCGCCACGGAATACACCGTCAGGCACATGGGCCTCGATCCCGCCGTGCGGAACAACATCAAGCTGACCTACTACGAGGCCGGCCACATGATGTATATCCACATGGACTCGATGAAAAAGCTGAAGGCCGACTTCAGCGCCTACATGGCCGACACGCTCAGGGCGGCGGGCGTGAAGTGAGCCGCGGCTGGTTGTCCCTTCCCGAGGCCGGCGCCGCGTGCGCCGGCTTTTATTTGGTGGCGTAGGTCTTGCGCAGGGCGCGGGCCACATTGCCGGGGACGAACTTCCGGACGTCGCCGCCGAGCTTGGCGATCTGCTTCACCAGCGACGAGCTGGTGTAGCTGTAGGACTCATTGGGCATCACGAAAATCGTCTCAATCTCCGGCTCGAGGTGCCGGTTCATCAGGGCCATGTTGAACTCGAACTCGAAGTCGGACAGCGCGCGGAGGCCGCGGATGATGGCATGCGACTTCTGCTGCCGGGCGAACTCCACGAGCAGGCCCTCGAAGCTCACGACGTCGACGTTGGGCAGGCCACGCAGGTTGGCGCGGATGAGCGCGACGCGCTGCTCGGGGGTGAAGAGCGCCTTCTTGGTCGAGTCGATGGCGACGGCAACCCGCACATGCGTGAACAGCTGCGCGGCGCGCTGGAGCACGTCGAGGTGGCCGTTGGTGAAGGGGTCGAAGGTCCCGGGGTAGATGCAGCGTTTCATGGCTCGAACCAACCGGCAGGATTGCGCGGCGGGGCCGGATGGCGAGGAAGTTTTGTGTCAAATTCCCGCGGCCGGGGCCCGGCGCGGCAATCAAGGGATTGCCAAGCGCGCCGCGGGTGTCTCGACTGCGGCCGATGCGTTTTACCCTCGCCAACTGGATGACTGTCTCGCGGATCCCGGCGATGTTCGCCATCGTCTGGCTGATGAACCGGGATTTTCCCGAGGCGGCGACCATCGCGTTCTGGCTGTTCATCGCGGCGGCGCTGACCGACTGGTTCGACGGCATGATCGCGCGCGCGCGCGGCGAGGTGTCGTCCTTCGGGCGCTTCATGGACGCGGTCGTCGACAAGGTGATGGTCATCGGCCTGATGATCGCGCTGGTGGTCGGGGATTACTTCATGGGCTACGAGAACTTCGCGATGATGCTCCTGCTCTGCATTCTCGGGCGGGAATTCCTGGTGTCGGGCATGCGCATGGCGGCGGTGACCAAGGGAATTGTGGTGGAGGCCGACATGGGCGGCAAGGTGAAGACCTTCGTGCAGCTCAACGCCATTGGCTGGCTGCTCGGCGCGCGCATGATGTCGCAGGATCTCGGCCACCTGTTCAGCCCCGCTGATCGCTGGATCATCACCACGCTGCATGTCATCGGCATGTTCTTTTACCTGATGTCCGCGGTGCTGACCATCACCTCCGCGATCTCGTATTTCCGGCGGCACGGGCACGTGGTGCTCGACTGACCATGCGCCTGACCCAGCCCGACTGGCCGCGCCGGCTGCCGGCGAAATTCGTGATGGCGGTGGCCACGTTGGGTCCGCTTGGTCGGCGGCTGCCGGCACCGGGCACGTGGGGCTCGGCGGCGGGCCTGCTCTACGTGCTGGTGTTCTTCCGGCACCTCAACGCCCTCGAGACGCTCGCGGTCTCCGCGGTCGCCGCCTACCTGGCGGTCGGCTTCACCGGCGAGGCGGCGCGTCGGATGGGCCGCACCGATCCGGGCGAGGTTAACCTCGACGAGTTTGTCGTGATGCCGCTGGTGTTCCTCGGCTGGCACTTCGGTCCCGGCGGCGTCTGGCCGGAGTGGGTCGGCCTGCTCGCGGGTTTCGGGCTGTTCCGGTTCTACGACATCCTGAAGCCGCTCGGCATAAAACGCCTGCAGTCCTGGCCGGACGGGTGGGGCATCGTGGTGGACGATGTTGCCGCCGCGCTCACGTCATGCGCCACGCTGCACCTCGCCGCGTGGCTGTGGACGCGGCGCTGACTCAGCGGGCGAAGATGGTCTTGGTCCCGGCAATGGTCCAGGCCCGCGTGATGCGGCCGTCCTGCACATCGTAGATCATCACAAGTTCGATCTCTCCCGGGCCCTCGGGAAAGGTGCGGGTGACCTTCTCATGGTCGATGACCAGCGTGCCGGCGACGATGCGTTTCAGCAAGGCCGCGTGCAGGTTCGGCTCCTGGAACCGGACGGTGAAGCGCGCCCGCAATTCCGCCGAGCCGCGCGCGAGTAATTTATCCGGATGCTCGAGCAGCTGCGCGTCGTCGGCGTAGACCGCGAGGAGAGTGACGATATCCCGCGCGTTGAACGCATCGAGCTGCCGCTGGACGACGACTTCGGGAGCGGCGGAGTTCATCATTTGGATGAGAGCGACAGCACGTTGCCGTCGGGGTCCTTGAACCACGCGATGCGGGCGCCGCCCGGCGCGGTCCAGATGCCGCGGGCGTCCTGCTGCATCCACGGGTAGCGCTCGAAGACGAGGCCGCGCTTCGTGAGAACGGCGACGCGCTTCGACACATCGGCGACGCGCCAGCCGAGGATGGTGAAGCCGGCGGGGTGGAAGCCGGGCACCTTGACGACGCGAATGGTCGTCCCGCCGCTCCTGAACACCAGCGCGAAGGCATCCTTCGACACAAAACGCAGCCCGAGTTTCTCTGCGTAGAATTTCTTCGCGCGCCGAAAGTCCCTCGTGGGGATGAAGCCGATGACTTTTGCAGGAGTCGGCATAATCAGCGATGGGCCGGACTACTTCGCTGCCTTCTCCGCCTTGCCGCCGCCGAACAGGCGCTTGAGGCTGAACTCGCCGCGGATCTTGCCGCCGGTGTCGATGCGCAGGCCGTCGGGGCCCTCGGTGAACTTCATGCTGACGCCGAAGAGCCAGCGGCCCTTCGAGTTGAAGGTGAGCTTGCGCGGCAGGTCCCACGCGAAGCCGGGCTTCGCGAAAAAGAACTGCTGGTTATCCTTCCCGATGAGCGAGGTCGTCTGGTAGCCGGCCTCGAGCGTGTAATGGTAGGGAAAGCGGTCGAGCACGAAGCCCGCCCCGAAGAGCAGCGAACTGCTGTGCGTGTCGTTCTTGCGGAAGCTGCCCGCGACCGAGGACTTTTCCATGAGGTCGATGGTGGGACTGACGAAGTAGGTGAGGCCCGGCGTGTGCGGGCTCTTGCGCGAGATGACGAGGTAGGGCGAGTAGTGGTTGTAGCCGTCGGTCAGGTCGAGCGGCGGGCGGCCGACCGGCAGGCGGACATTGATGCCGGTGCTGGCGTCGTAGTCGGGGTGCAGCCATTCGTGGAAGGCGTATTTGCCGCCGAACTGGACGTCGCCGATGCCGTTGCCCGGCGAGCCGCTCTTGAGCCCGTGCTCGAAATACGGCTCGATGGTCGCGGTGAACTCCACGTGGTCGTTCACCCCCCAGCGGAGGCCGAGCGGGATGCGCACGTAGCTGCGCGAGGTGAAGTCGCCGAGGTGCGGGTGCACGATGAAGCGGATGGAGCCCTTGCGCTCGGTCTTCGGCAGGTCGGTGTCGAAGATGCCGTTGACCTTGTGCATGGCTTGGTCGTCTGCCGCGCTGGCCTCGCGGGCGGCCGCAGGGGGCGATTCCTGCGCCGGGAGGGAATTGAGGGCGAGAAGCGCCGGCACACACAGGCAGACCACTGAGCGGAGGGAGCGGAGGTTCATTCTTTGGTGACGAATTAAATACTGCCTCCCTGCGGTCCGGCTCAACCAATTAAGCGAGCCGAGAATAGCCGCACTGTAATTTTCCGGTGGCTTCCGCGCCCGTCATTTCGCCTGCGACGTCCGCTGGCGGAAGCCGTCCATGAACTGGCGGAGCGTGATTTCCACGCGCAGGCGCGAACTCAGGCTGAAGTCCACCCCGTCCGGACCTACCGAGGTGCGCGCGCCCAGTCCCAGGATAAACTGTCCCTTGGACTGGAAGGTGAACCGCCGCGGCACATACCAGAGCAGGCCGGGCTGCACATAGAGGAAATGGTTCGTGCGCTGGCCGATCAGCGCCGTCGTGGCGTAGGTGCTGGTGAACGTCCACTTGATCTGGCCGGCATCGTAGACGCCGCCGCCGGTGATCGAGACCGAGTGGTCATGAGGTTGATTGAAGCCGGGCGTCCCGGGGATGGTGCTCTTCTTGATGAAGTCCAGCCCCATGCCGCCGAATCCCGTCAGGCGGGGATACCGCTGCAACTGGTGCTGCACGACAAAGGTGGGCCGCAGGTGGCAATACCCGTCGGTCATGTCCAGCGGCGGATGGCCGACGGGGAACTCGCCGCTCAACTCCACGCTGGTCTCGTAGTCGGTCCACGGCAGGTCGTCGAAGATGTATTTGGCGCTGCCGCTGAGTTCACCGATGCCGTAGCCCGCCGAGCCCTTCAGGCCGTGGGTGAAGAAAACCGAGGCGGCGGACTTCAATTCGAAATGGTCGTTCAGCGCCCAGCGCAGGCCGGTCTCCATGCGCATGTAGTCGCGATGGACCAAGTCGCCGAAATGGGGCCGGACCGTGAGCTTGATCGCGTTCGGCCGGTCCAGCTCCGGCAGGTCGCTGCCGAACAGGTCGCTGAGGTGCGGGAGGTAGCGGGTGGCCAGGCTCGGCGGGCCCGCGGGCGCGGGCGGGGGGGAAGACGCGGGCGGGGTCTGCGCCCAGACGGCGGTGACCGCAAACAGGATGGTGGTGAGGGTGAGGGAGAGGCGGCGGGCCATTAGGTCAGGGAAGGAGTTGAAGGCTTTCGAGCGGCAGCCGGACCAGCAGGCCCTGTTGCAGCACGTCGACTGACACCACAATTCCCCGCGGGTTCACAGGGTCATCTACGTATCCTTCCAGCCCGTGCAGCGGGCCGCCCTGCACCCGGACGTGGGTGCCCTTCCGCACCAGCGGGTGCAGCGCCGCCTCGAGGCCGGAGGCGCAGACCGTTTTCACGACTTCCATCTGGCGCAGGAACACCGGCTCGTTCGCAACCATCAGGGCGCGGACCAGCAGGTCCTGCTGGTAGATGCGGTCCTTCCGCGCGGGCTCGAGCCGGGCGAAGACGTAGCCGGGAAACAGCGGCTTGGTGAAGGTCTTTCGCTGGTTGCCGTAGCGGCGCACGCTCTGGATGAGCGGCAGGTAATGGTTGAACTGCTCCACCGTGAGCAGCGCGGAGAATTTCTTCTCGCAGCGGGGCTTGGTGTGGCAGACGAACCAGCGTGGTTCGGCGAAGTCCGGCAGGTGCTGGCCCATGGGGTCAGATCTTCGCCAGCTGGTTCAGCGCCTCGGTGTAACCGGCGAAACCCTTGCCGCTGATCAGCGCAATGCAGGCGCCGGCGGTCATCGAGTGGCGGCGGAATTTCTCGCGCCGCTTGATGTCGGAGATGTGCACCTCGACGGCCGGCAGGTCGGCGCTGGCGAGGGCGTCGCGCAGGGCGATGCTGGTGTGCGAGTAGGCGCCGAAGTTGACGATGAAGGCCTCGATACCGGCGTCGGTCAGCGCGTGGATCCGGTCGACCAGCGCGCCCTCGTGGGCCGATTGGAAGAACACCACGGTGAACCCGAGCCGCTTCGCCTCCGCCCGGATGAGCTTCTCCAGGTCCTGGAGCGTGGCGCGGCCGTAGATCTCCGGCTGGCGCTTGCCGAGCCGGTCGAGGTTGGGGCCGTGGAGAATGGCGATTTTCATGCGGGAGAAACCACCGAATACACGGAATACACAGAAGGATTCAGTCGAGTTAAATCTTCTTTCTGTGTGTTCCGTGTATTCGGTGGTTAATCAGAGCGGGTTGTCGGTCTCGATGAATTCCCAGGGTAGGTGGAATTTCTTCGCGAGTTCGGCGGCGAGGGCCTTTACGCCGTGCATCTCCGTGGCGTAATGGCCGCAGCAAATCAGGTTGAGCTTGTGCTCCTGCGCGTAGTTGAACCACTCCTCGCGCAGCTCGCCGGTGATGAGCGTGTCGACGCCCGCCGCGACCAGCTGGGGCACGGCGCTGTTACCGCTGCCACTGCAGAAAGCAATCTGCTTGGGCGTCGCGGCGCCATAGTCGATGGAGGTCACGTGCGGATAGAGTTCCTCCAGACGGGCGCAGAGCTGGGAGCGCTTCAGCTTGTTCGGCGCGATCCAGCCGATGGCCTCGTTCTCGTGGAAAAGGAAGGGGCGCTTGGGCTTCAGGCCGAGCTGGCGGGCAAGGATGACGTTGTTGCCGATCTCCTCGTGGGCGTCGAGCGGCAGGTGGCTGGAGTAGACGGCGCAGTTGCCGCGGACGAGCGCGGCGTAACGCGAATAGACCGGTCCGGTCAGCGGCGTCACGCCGCCCCAGAACAGGCCGTGGTGCACGATGAGGAAGTCGATGCCGCGCGCCACGGCGGTCTCGAACGGCACGAGGCCGGCGTCCACGGCGGCGCCGATGCGGGTCACGCGGCCGTCGTTGCCCACTTGGAGGCCGTTGTGCGCGCCGGGGAAGTCCTTGAAGGCGGCGCGGCGGGTGCGTTTGTCGCAGTATTCGGTGAGTTGCTGGAGCGAAGCCATGCTAGATGCCGATTCGGCAACTATGTGCGCTAAAGCCTGCGCCAAAACTCACGAGCCAAAAATCGCCGGCGGCATCCGGCGTCGCGGTCTGCAGGGTCTCCTCCAGGCCGAACAACACGGAGGGACTGCTCATGTTGCCGAAGTCGCGCAGCACGGTGCGGCTCGCCGCGAGGGAGTAGGGCGCGACCACCGGCTCGAGCGCGTCGAGCACATCGCGGCCCCCGGGATGCGTGACAACGCGGCTGACGGGTCGCGGACCGCGCTCGGCCCAGAGGTGGGTGACGGCGCCGGCGGCGAGCTGCGGCACGGTCCGGTCGAGAAGGTTGCGGAGCTTGCCGTCGCGCTGCTCGAAGCGGAGTTTGTCGCGCTCGGCCGGCAGGTGGACGGTGTTGAATTCAAAGCAACGCAGGCCGGTGGGCCCGGGCGTCGCCCGCCAGATCGTGGCGGCGGCACCGTCGCTGAACAGGCAGGCGCTGATGATGACGCCCGGGTCGTCGTCGAGGTAGAACGCGGCGGAGCAGATCTCGAGCGCGATGCAGGCCACGGTGGCGTCGGGTTGCGCCGCGAGGATGGCGTTGGCCGCGCGCAGCGACGGGATCGCCGCGCCGCAGCCCAGTCCGACCAGGTCCTGCAGGAAGGTGTTGGGCCGGAGACCGAGCAGCTCGGCGACGTAGCTGGTCAGGCCGGGGCAGATGTAGCCCGTGCAGGTGCAGATGAGCAGGGCGTCGAGCGCGGCGGGCTTGACTCCAGCCTTCGCGAGCGCGGCGGTGAGGGCGCGTGCGGCGAGCTTGGGGCCCTCGGTGCGGAAGGCTTGGTTGAGCTGATCGGCGGTGCGGTCGAAAATGCCGCTGATCCCCTGCACGGCGAAGTGCCGCGTGGCGATGCCGAGGTCGCCCCGCAGGATGGTCCGCATGATGAGCATCGAGCGCTTATGCAGGCGCTCGCGCACATTCGATTGCTGGACGATGTCCCAGCATTGGCTTTGGGTAAAGGCGGTCTCGGGCACGGCGGTGGCGAGGGCGTGGAGATGCATGGCGTGGGTCAGAGTGATGGGTAGGACAGGCGAAAGGGCAACTAGTGCGCACGGATCGCCACCAGGCGATAGGCCCCCAGCACGGTCGTGCGGCACTGCCAACGCCACGCCGCCGGATCAAGGCCGAGCGAACGGGGCAGCTCGTCCCCACTGAAACCGGCGGCGATGCTGACGGGTGCGTCGTGCAGGGTGACCCGATTGGCGCGGAACAGCGGGGCGATGAACGCGAACAGACGCTGGGAGAATTTACTTCGCGCCGGTTCGCAGGCAACGATCACGCGCACGGATTCGCCGAGCGACCGGCCCAGTGCGGCGAGTTCCTTGTCCGAGAAATGGTGGAAGATCAGGTTGCCGATGACGGCGTCGTAGCGGCCATACCCGGCGAAAGTGAGCAGGTTCGCGGAGTGCCAGTCGGGGCCCGGCGGCCAGTCGGGCGGGCGCGGCGCGAGGTCAAGGCCGTCCACGGGCCGGCCGGTGGCGGCGAGGCGCCGGCCCAGTTCCCCGGTGCCGGCGCCGAGTTCGAGCACCCGGTCGCCGTCGCGCAAAACGCCGGCCAGCGTGCGCGCCAGCCAGCGGTGGTTGCCCATGAGGGCGTTGATCAAGCGCAGGTCGCGCCGGCTGCGCACGGCGTCGGGGTGCTCCGCCGGCAGGTTGTCGAGAAGCTCGGGTTGGAGCTGGCGTGGCATACCGGAGACGAAGGTTGCCCAACCGCGCGGGGTTGTCCAGCGTGGCACCACTCGAATCATGAAGCCGCCTGCCACGCCCATCGACCTCATCGCCTCCGCCACCGAGAAATTCGCGCAGCGCCCGACCTGGGACGAGTATTTCATGGCGACAGCCAAGCTCATCGCGTCGCGCTCGAACTGCGAGCGGCTCAACGTGGGCTGCGTGATCGTCACCGCCGGCGAGCGCAAGAACCGCCTGGTCGCGGCCGGCTACAATGGCTTCCTGCCCGGCACGCCGCACGCCTCGCGCATCCGCGACGGCCACGAGCAGGCGACAGTGCACGCCGAGCAGAACGCCATCGCCGACGCGGCGCGCCGCGGCTCGAGCGTCGACGGCTGCACGGCCTACGTGACGCACTACCCGTGCATCAACTGCGCAAAGATTCTCGCGGCCTCCGGCATCGCGGAGATCCGCTACCACCAGGATTACCAGAACGATCCGCTCGTGGAGCCCATCCTCACGGATGCGGGGGTGAAACTCACGAAGCTGTAGACCGCGATCGCGGGTCGTCCCATTCCCATGCGCGAACGCCGCACCGCGAAAAAGCACCAGAGCCTCGCCGGCCAGCTGCTGTTGGCGCACCCCGCGCTGCGCGAGCCGACATTCCGCCGCACGGTCATCCTGATGTCCGCGCACAACGACGACGGCGCGATGGGCGTCGTGCTCAACCGCCCGCTCGGCAAGCAGCTCGCCGAGCTGAACCCCGAGTTCGCGCTCGGTCCACTGGCGGGCGTGCCGCTCTACAACGGCGGCCCGGTCTCGCCGGACCAGCTCATCATCGTCTCCTGGCAGTGGCTGAAGACGGAGGGCGCCTTCCAGCTGCACTTCGGCCTCGAGCCGGAGAAGGCCGCCGAGCTCGTCGGCACGCCCGGCGTGATCATCCGCGCCTTCCTCGGCTACGCCGGCTGGAGCAAGGGCCAGCTCGAAAGCGAAATGAAGCACGACACCTGGTTTGTCGCGACGGTGGACGGCGAGCTGCTGGAGCAATACGATGATGCCGCCCTCTGGCGCAGCATCCTGGGGTCGATCGACCCTGAGTTAAAGTTGCAGGCCAACGAGCCCGACGACCCGACGGTCAACTAGGCCGGCTCAGCCGAACGGCTGGTCGATCGACGGGCTTTGCGGCGTGAAGAATTCCGGGCCGTGCTCGGTGATGTGCAGGCAGTCCTCGAGCCGGATCCCGAACTCGCCGTAGATGGCGATGGTCGGCTCGTCGCTGAAGCACATGCCGGGCTGGATGGGCGTCCGGTTGCCGCGGACGAAATTGGTCCACTCGTGGTAGTCGAGGCCGATGCCGTGGCCGGTGCGGTGGGGCAGGCCGGGCAGCCGGTAGTCCGGCCCGAAGCCGCCCTGGGTGATGACGGCGCGCGCGGCGGCGTCGACGTTTTCGCAGGGAGCGCCGATCTTGATCGCGGCAAAGGCCGCGTCCTGGGCCGCGCGCTCGAGGTTCCAGATGTCGCGCTGGCGCTGCGTGGGCTTGCCGAAGACAAAGGTGCGCGTGATGTCCGACTGGTAGCCGTCGAGCGTGCAGCCGCCGTCCAGCAGGACGACGTCGCCCTCGTGCAGCACCTGCGGCGTGATGCTGCCGTGGGGGAACGCGGTGTATTGGCCGAAGCTGCAGAAGATGCCGCCCTCGTGGCCGCCGAGCGCGCCGAGGGCGGCGGCGCAGTTCCCGGCGAACTCCTGCTGCGGCATGCCCTCGCGCACGGTGAGCCAGGTGGCGCGGTAGGCGGCGAGGGCGATCTCGTTGGAGCGCTTGAGCAGGGCGATCTCCGCGGGCGACTTGAACATCCGGCAGCCCGCGGTGACCGGGTCGGCGCTGACGTAGTCGAAGCCTGGCGCCTCCTGCCGGATGCCGTCGAACAGGAAAAACCGCACGCGCTCCTCCATCCCGATCCGGCCGGTGCGGAGCCCGCGGTCGGAGAAAATCTCCGCGACGCGCCGGTAGGGGCTCTCGTGCTCCTCCCAGGTGCGCACGTCGCGGCCGAGCTTGATGAGCTCGCGCGCGCGTTCCTCCTCGAACTTCGGGCAGACATAGGCCGGCTCGCCGGTGGCGGGTATGACAACGGCGAACATCCGCTCGCTGTTGCCCCACCGGATGCCAGTGAAATAATAAAAGCTGGAACCGGGCTCCAGGTAGATGGCGCCGATCTTGTGCTCGGCCATCAATTGCTGGGCCCGGGCGACGCGGGCGTGGCGCTCGTCGAGGGTGATCGGGGCGACGCCATCGGTCATCTTCCGTAGCGCCCGGATGGGCGCGGGCAGGTCGGCGTGGCCGGCCGGTGCGCCGATCATGTTCTGGGCGTGGGCGGTGGTCGAGCCACCGAGGAAGGCCGCGCCGGTCACGCCGGCGGAGAGGCGGATGAATTCTCTGCGGTCAAGGCACATGGGGATGGCGAGGGGTGACGGCGAGGCTGCCGGACCGGACCGGGAAGACGAGTTCTAATGGGCGCGGGCCGGGCAGGTTACGCGGCCGGACGGGGCCGGTCTGACGGCCTTTCCACGCCCGCTGGCCGGGGGAATACGACGGCACAATCATTTCCGTTGACAGGGGTGCCAGCCGCCATCTTCTTTTTCGTTTTTATGAAAGTCGTTTCCTCCATCAAATCAGCCAAGATGCGTCACCCGGCCTGCCAGGTCGTGCGCCGCAAGGGCAAGATCTACGTCATCAATAAAGTCGAGCCGCGTTACAAGGCGCGCCAAGGCTGATTAAACCACCCATTTACCGTGAAGACTGAAGGCCATCCCGCCCTGAACAACGTCTGCTTCCTCGACATCGGAACAGGCAAAAAATTCCTCACCAGGTCCACGATGAAGTCCGCCCGCACCGAGAAGATCGACGGCCAGGACTACTTCGTGATCGTGCGTGACGTGACCATGGACTCGCATCCCGCCTACACCGGCGAGAAGCGCCTCGTGGATACCGCCGGCCGCGTGGAGAAATTCACCACGAAGTTCAAGCGCGCCACCAAGGTCAAGTAAGCGGCCCGCCGCCCCTGATCTTGCCGAAGCCCTCCCGTCGCGGAGGGCTTTTTTGTTGCCGCGCGCGCTGTGCCGCGTCGTTTTCGTGGGCATGCCGGCCCCCAAGCTCATCATCTTTGACTGCGACTCGACGCTCAGCGCCATCGAGGGCATCGACGAGCTCGCGCGCGTGCGCGGTCCGCAGGTCTTTGCCCAGGTGGAGGCGATGACCCGGGACGCGATGGAGGGGAAGATTTCCGTGGAGGAGGTCTTTGCGCGGCGGCTCGACATCATCCGTCCGCGCCTGGCCGACGTGGTGGCGGTCGGCCGGCTGTATGTGGAGCAGGTGGAACCCACGGCGGCCGCGGCGATTGCCGAATTGAAGACGGCGGGCTGGACGCCCCTGATCCTCAGCGGCGGTTTCCGCCAGGCCATCGTGCCGCTGGCGAAGCACCTCGGCATCGCGCGCGTGGAGGCGGTGGACTTGTATTTCGACGAGGCCGGCAACTACACGGGCTACGACCGGGGCTATCCGTCGACCCGCTCGGGTGGCAAACCGGTGCGCATCGCCGAGCTGCAGCACGAGCTGGCGCCGGAGCGCACCGTCATGGTGGGCGACGGGGTGAGCGACCTGGAGACCAAGCCCGTCGTCGACCTGTTCGTGGGCTTTGGCCGCTACACACCGCGCGGAAAGGTGAAGGCACAGGCGCGGGTGTTCCTCACGAGCCTCGCGGACCTCCCGGCAGCCTTGACGAAGCACTTCGGGTGACGTTGCCTCGGGGCGCATGCCGGCCCCATCCATTCTTGCCGTCACCACGGATATTCCGCCGGTTCTGCTCATCCCATTCGGGCTGCTGCTGGTGCTGATTGCGACGATGCCGCTCTCTCCGGAGAAGGTGAAGCACCTCTGGGAACATTACTACCCGCATGTGGCCGTGACGCTCGGTGCCCTCGTCGCGGCGGTCTACTGGCTGACCATTCCCGGCGGGGCCCACGTCATCGGCCACACGCTGCACGAATATTTTTCCTTCATTTGCCTCATCGGGTCGCTGTTCGTGGTCGCGGGCGGCATTCACCTGAAGGTGAAGGGCGAAGGCACGCCCATGGCCAACGTGGTGTTCCTCGCCGTCGGCGCCGTGCTGACCAACCTGATCGGCACGACGGGCGCCTCGATGCTGCTCATCCGGCCGTGGATCCGGGTGAACAAATACCGGATCAGCGCGTTCCACATCGTCTTCTTCATCTTCATCGTCTCGAACTGCGGCGGCGCGCTCACGCCCATCGGCGACCCGCCGTTGTTCCTCGGCTACCTGCGCGGCGTGCCGTTCTTCTGGCTCCTTGAGCACGCCCTGGCGCCGTGGGTGCTGGTCAACGGCCTCCTGCTCGGCCTGTTTTACGCGTTCGACAACAGTAGTTTTTCCAAGGTGGTCGCCTCGGTGCGGCAGCACGCACTGCAGGATCACGAGACCTGGCGCTTCGACGGGGCGGTGAACGTGCTCTTTCTGCTCGCGATCATCGTCGGCGTCTTTCTGCCGGAGAAATACTTCATCCGCGAGTGGGTCATGCTCGGGGCGGCGGTCGCGTCCCATCAGCTGACGCCAAAGCAGGTGCACCAGGAGAACCATTTCACCTTCGCCCCGATCAAGGAGGTGGCGTGGCTCTTTCTCGGCATCTTCCTCACGATGATGCCGGCGCTGGGCTACCTGGAGCAGCACGGCAAGGCGGCCGGCCTGACCAAGCCGGCGCAGTATTACTTCGCCACCGGCGGCCTGTCGGCGGTGCTGGACAACGCGCCGACCTACGTGAATTTCCTCAAGCTGGCCGAGGTGACCTTCGTCGAGGAGACGCCCGGGGAACGCGCCGCGGGCGGGGCCGACTACGACAAGCGCGCCGTGCGCCAGCTGCTGGACAACGCGCCGGACTTCGTCGTGGCGATCAGCCTCGGGGCGGTTTTCTTCGGCGCGCTGACCTACATCGGCAACGGGCCGAACTTCATGGTGAAGAGCATCGCCGAGAGCGCGGGCGTGAAGGTGCCGAGCTTCTTCGGTTTTCTGTTCAAATACAGCCTGCCGCTGCTGCTGCCGGTCATCGCCCTCGTGGCGTGGGTGTTTTTCTAAGCGGCAGGGCTTACGGGAACAGCCCGCGCTTGGCCTTGGCCTCGGCGACGCGGGAGATGCCGAGGACGAGGGCGGCGGTGCGGCGGCTGCACTTGTATTTCTTCTGGGTCTCGTCGACCGAGGCCTTGGCCTTCGCCAGCATGCGGTAGAGTTTGTCGAAGACCTCGCCCTTGGACCAATAGTAGTTCTGCAGGTTTTGCAGCCACTCGAAGTAGGAGACGATGACGCCGCCGGAGTTGCAGAGCACGTCGGGGATCAGCTCGATGTCGCCGCGCTGCGTGATGATCTCGTCGGCCTCGTTGGTCGTCGGGCCGTTGGCGCCCTCGGCGAGCATGCGGCACTTGAGCTTGGCGGCGTTCTTGCCGGTGATGACGCGCTCGAGGGCGGCGGGGATGAGGACGGTGCAGGGCAGTTCGAGCAGTTGCTCGTTGGTGACGGCGTCGCCGCCCTTGAAACCTTCGAGCGACTTGTGCTCGGCGACGTAGGCGAGGGCGGCCTTGAGGTCGACGCCCTTGGCGTTGTGGATGCCGCCGGTGAAGTCCGAGATGCCGGTGATCTCCGCGCCCCAGTCGTAAAGCGCGAGGGCGGCCTCGCTGCCGACATTGCCAAAGCCCTGGATGACGACCGTGGTGTCCTCGGGCTTGATGCCGAGATCCTGGAGGTAGGCCTTGACGAACCAGGCCACGCCCTCGCCGGTGGCTTCCTTGCGGCCGAGCGAACCGCCGATGGCGATCGGCTTGCCGGTAATGACGCCGGGGTCGAAGTGGCCGACGTGGTTGGAATAGGTGTCCATCATCCAGGCCATCACCTGCTCGTTGGTGCCGACGTCCGGCGCGGGGATGTCCACGTTGGGCCCGATGAACGGCAGAATTTCCTGCATGTAACGGCGGGAGAGGCGCTCAAGTTCGGTCTGCGACATGTCGCGGGCGTTGACGACCACGCCGCCCTTGGCTCCGCCGTAGGGCAGGCCAACCAGCGAGCATTTCCAGCTCATCCACATGGCGAGCGCCGCGACCTCGCCGAGCGTCACGTCCTGGTGGAAACGGATGCCGCCCTTGGCCGGGCCGGTCGAGAGGTTGTGCTGCACGCGGTAGCCCTCGAAGATCTCGACCTTGCCGCTGTCCATGCGGACGGGCATCGAGACGATGACGCAGCGGCGGGGGCGCTTGGTGCGCTCGCGCAGGCCGGACTCCATGCCGATGATGTCGGCGGCCAGGTCGAATTGGTTGCACGCCTGCTGGAAGACGGGCGAATTGTAGATTGTGTTGGTAAGGGACATTGGGGTGAGGGCCGGGGCCCGGGGTTTGTTTTGCCGCAGACTGGGCAATCCGCGGACGTTTAGCAATTGGCTTCCGGTCCGGCGGCGAGTTCAATGAAACAATCTTATCTCCAATGAAGTCTGGTTGAATAAATGGGAGCCCTCAGTCGATTTTTCTCCTGGTCGGTGCAAAAACTCACGTTCGGGCTCCTGCTCGCGGTGCTGACCGTGGCCGGCCTGGGCCTTTGGACCTATTTGCGCGACCAGGTGGGCTTTGACGTCCGCCGGCTGGAGATCGTGCGCGCGCTCACCGGCGAGACGACCAAGCTCAAGGCGGCGTTGTCCGACGTCGACGCGCGCATGGCCGCGACGCGCGTGGAGATCGCCGCGCAGCAGGACCGCGCGGCACAGGCGGGCAAGGTGGCCCGGGATCTCGAGTCGATGAACAGCGGCCTGAGCCGCCTGACCACGGACTCGGCCCAGGTGCGCGAGAATGAGGAGCGGCTCGCGCGCATGAAGAAAATGGAGAACGATTCGCTCAAGCGCGTGCTCGAGCTGCAGGAAGGCCTGAAGCGGACGCAGTGGGAGAAGGACGGTCTCGAGATCGCGCTCGGCCGGATGGCGGCGCAGCTCAAGACCGTCGAGGAAAACAAGTCCCGGATCCTGCACTATGCCCGCGAGGCGTGGGCGAAATACGGCCCGCAGGTGACGCTGCTGCTCGCGCTCTATTTTCTCGGGCCGCCGCTGGGCCGGGTGTTCCTCTACGCGGTTTTCGCCCCGTTCGTGTCGGGTCGCTCGCCGGTGCTGCTCGGCGCGTCGACCGCGGCGCTGCCCGAGGTGACCACCAGCCGCGCGGCGGTGGACCTGCCGCTCGGCCCGGGCGACACGCTGTGGGTGAAGGAGAAATTCCTGCAGGCTTCGGATGAGGGCCTGAACAAGCAAACAAAGTCCATCCTCGACTGGCGGATGCCGTTCACCTGCCTGGCGGCCGGGCTGACGGAGTTGATCGAAATGAGGAACGCCACGACCGACGCGACGTTCCGTGCGACCTTCTCCAGCCAGGAAAATCCCAACACCGAGCTCGCGCTCGTGACGGTGCCCGCCGGGGCGTCGATTGTGCTGCGGCCGAGCTTCCTGGCCGGGGCGATCGGCTTGCAGGGCGGCAAACTCGTCATCCGGCGCCACTGGCGGCTGTTCACGATGCAATCGTGGGTCACGGGGCAGTTCCGGTATTTTGAGTTCGCCGGCCCGTGCCGGCTGCTCGTGGCCGGCAGCCGGGGCGTGCGCGCCGAAGTGCTGGCGCCGTCCCCGGGCAACCCGGCGCCGGCGCGCCGCACCAACCAGGACGCGACCATCGGCTTCACGCCCGGGCTGGCCTACCGGCCGATTCGCGCCGAGACGTTCTGGGCCTATTTCCGCGGGATGAATCCGCTGTTCGACGACCTGTTCGAGGGCAGCGGCGTGTTCCTCTGCCAGGAAACCTCGGCCAAGGGCCCGCAGGAACAGGTGCGCAAATTCTGGGCCGGCCTGTGGGGCGGAGTGCTGCGGGTGTTCGGGCTCTAGTTTTGCACACAAAGGAGCAAAGGACTGAACAACCGCTGCGAACTTTGCCGCTTAGTTTCTTTGTGTTTTCCGCATTCCTGGATTCTGAATAACCAGCCATGGCCCTCTTCCAGCTGCAGTCCGATTACCAGCCGACCGGCGACCAGCCGCAGGCGATCGAACAGCTGGTGCGCTCGTTCCGGGCGGGCCACAAGGACCAGACCCTGCTGGGCGTCACCGGCTCGGGCAAGACGTTCACCATGGCGAACGTCATCGCGCAGCTCGACCGGCCGGTGCTCGTCATCTCGCACAACAAGACGCTCGCCGCGCAGCTCTACTCCGAGTTCAAGGGTTTCTTCCCGCAGAACGCCGTCGAATACTTCGTCAGCTACTACGATTACTACCAGCCCGAGGCCTACGTGCCGTCGAGCGACACCTTCATCGAGAAGGACTCGTCCATCAACGAGGAGATCGAGCGCCTGCGCATCTCGACCACGAGTTCGCTCGTCAGCCGGCGGGACGTCATCGTGGTGGCGAGCGTGTCGTGCATCTACGGCCTCGGTTCGCCCGAGGATTTTTCGGCGATGCGCATCGCGCTCACGCGGGGCGGCAGTTTCAACCGCAACAAGTTCCTCGAGCGCCTCGTCGAGAATCTCTACGAGCGGAACGACTACGAGCTGAAGCGCGGCGCGTTCCGCGTGCGCGGCGACACGGTCGACGTCATGCCGGCCTACCTCGAGCACGGCCTGCGCGTGGAGTTCTTCGGCGACGAGATCGAGGCGCTCACCGAGTTCGAGCCGGTCAGCGGCCAGGTGCTGCGCAAGATCGAGCAGTTCGACCTCTATCCGGCCAACCAATACGTCACGACCAAGGGCCGGCTCGACAGTGCCATCGCCGGCATCAAGGCCGAGCTCGACGCCCGGGTGGCGTTCTTTGAAAAAAACCAGCAATACCTCGAGGCCCAGCGCATCCGGATGCGCACGAACTACGACCTCGAGATGCTGCAGGAGATGGGCTTTTGCAGCGGCATCGAGAACTACTCGCTGCACCTGACCGCCCGGAAGTCCGGCGACCGGCCGTTCTGCCTGATCGATTTCTTCCCGAAGGATTTCATCCTGATGGTGGACGAGAGCCATGTGAGCATCCCGCAGATCGGCGGCATGTATAACGGCGACATTGCCCGCAAGAAAACCCTCGTGAACTTTGGCTTCCGGCTGCCCTCGGCGCTCGACAACCGGCCGCAGAGCTTCGCTGAGTTCTCGCAGGTTACCGGCCAGACGCTCTACGTGTCCGCGACGCCGGCGCCGTTTGAGCTGGAGCGGTCCAAGGTCATTGCCGAGCAGGTCATCCGCCCGACCGGCCTGCTCGATCCGGAGATCACGCTGCGCCCGACCAAGGGTCAGGTGGAGGACCTGATCGGCGAGGTGCGCAAGGCCGCCGAGCAGGGCGAGCGCGTGCTCGTCACCACGCTGACCAAGCGCCTGTCCGAGGATCTGACCACCTATTTTCGCGAGGCCAAGGTCCGCGTGGAATATCTGCACTCCGACATCGACGCGCTCGAGCGCGTCGAGATCCTGCGCAATCTCCGGCAGGGCAACTTCGACGTGCTCATCGGCATCAACCTGCTGCGCGAGGGCCTCGACCTGCCCGAGGTGGCGCTCGTCGCCATCCTCGACGCGGACAAGGAGGGCTTCCTCCGCAGCGCCACGAGCCTGATGCAGACCGCCGGCCGCGCGGCGCGGCACGAGAAGGGCCGGGTCATCTTCTACGCCGACGTCGTCACGGAGTCCATCCGGCGCACGGTCGCCGAGGTCACGCGCCGCCGGGCGGTCCAGCTCGCCCACAATCAGGCCCACGGCATCACGCCGCACAGCGTGAAGCGCGGCGTGCAGGCCAGCCTGCACACCTACGACGGCAGCGGGGAGGACCAGACGGTCGCGGTGGCTGAGTCGGCGGACGATGTGGCGGTGGTCATCGCCGAGCTCGAGGACGAGATGCAGGAGGCGGCCAACAAGCTGGAGTTCGAGCGCGCGGCGCTGCTGCGCGATCAGATCAACTCGCTGAAGTCGGGCGACTACAAGACCACGGGCAGGCCCTCCGCGGCCTACGCGGCCGGCAAAAAGCGCCGACGGTAACTCTGCCTGGAGGAGGGGCTTTATGCCCCGATTTCAGCAAGGTCCGCCAAGTAATCGCGGCGTAAAGCCGCTCCTACAGTAGCCAAGCCCCGCCTTACTCCGGCAGCGCGTCGTCCGGGCCGTCGTCCTGGCGGCACTCGTTCATGACGCGCAGCCAGATCTCGCGGAGATCGAAGAGGCGGGGCAGGGCGTATTCGCGGAAGCGCAGCGCGAGCGGCGTGGCGGCGACATCGGGCTCGCCGAGCCGGGCGAAGGTCTGGTTGAGCACCTGCAGCGCGCGCTTGAAGAGGCACACGGCGAGCGTGTAGTCGCCCATCTCGAGCGCCTGCACGGCCTGCAGCACCTGCTCATTGCCGCGGTAGAGCAGCGCCTGCAGCGTCACGCCGAGGGCGGCCGGCACGCGGTCGGGCTGCGCGGCGACGCGTTCCCAATGCGAGATCAGGCTGAGATAAAGGGCGCGCGAGGAAATATAGACCGGGTTGCGGTGCAGCGTGTAGGGATCCCAGTCGCCGGCGAAGACCTCGTCGGCCTCCGCCTCGGCGGCGGCCTCCTCAGCCTCGGTCTCGGGGGCGGCCATTTCCCAGCCCATGCGGCGGGCGACCTCGTCAATGCGGTCGGGGGCCACGGCCAGCTGGTCGTAGTGCTTGAGATAGTCGCGCACCGCGACGTCCTGCTCGCCCAGATATTTCATCCAATCCGCCTCGGTCCAGGCGAGTTCACCGCGGTCTTCCCAGTCGTTATCGAACAACCCGTCGGAATCAGAATTGGTCATGTAATGAAGGGCGCCTTGCGGCGTCAGCCCGAACAGTGCGCAGCCGGCCCCCGCTGGCAAATATAATTCCGGTCAGCCGGTCCCGAGGTTGGTGTTGAATCGCGGCAGGGCGGCGCTTTCCTACAAAACATGTCGGAAGTGCATTATGCCACGGTCTTTTTCAGCGGTCGGGTGCAGGGCGTGGGCTTCCGCTATTCCACCTTGCAGGTGGCCAAGGAGTTCGAGGTGAGCGGTTGCGTGCAGAACCTGCCCGACGGCCGGGTCCAGCTGGAGGCGGAGGGCCGGGCGACTGAAGTGCGGGATTTCATCGTTGCGGTCCAGGTGCGGATGGAAGGGTATATCCGCAAGGTCGAGCAGACCGAAACACAGCGGGCCGCAAAGTTTCAGGGTTTCTCCATCCGTTGATGCCGTCCGCCGAGGCCCCTTGGGCCGTAGAGTTCGCCGCCTTCGCCAAGAGTTACCCCACCGGCTGGACCGGCGGGCGGATCCATGCTTTGCGGCCGCTCACGCTGCAGCTCGCCGCGGGACAAGTGCTCGGTCTCCTCGGGCCCAACGGTTCCGGCAAGAGCACCACGCTGAAGGCGCTGGCCGGGCTGATCGCGCCGACGGAGGGAACATGCCGGATTTTTGGCCAGGCCGCGGGGAGCGATGCGGCGCGGACGCTGGTCGGCTACCTGCCGGAAGCGCCGCAGTTTTCGCCGCACCAGACGGGGCGCGAATTTCTGCATTACTGTGCGGGCCTGAGTTCGCTCGGTGGCGCCACGGCGACGCGGCGGGTGGACGAGGTTTTGCGCTGGAGCGGCCTGGGCGAGGCGGCGGAGCGGAAAGTCGGCACCTACTCGAAGGGCATGACGCAGCGCGTCGGTCTCGCCCAGGCCGTGCTGCATGAGCCGCGACTGGTGCTGCTCGACGAGCCGGCAGGCGGACTCGACCCGGAGGGGCGGCTGGCCTTGAACCGTCTCATCCGCGATCTCGCGGCGCGCGGCACGACGGTTGTCTTCAGCTCGCACCTGCTGGCGCAGGCGGAGGAGGTGTGCGACCGCCTCGTCCTGCTCGGGCGCGGCCGCTTGCTGGCCGAGGGCGCGCCGGCCGAACTGCTCGGCGCGGAACGCGACGCGAACCCGGGGCCATCGCGCCTGGAGAAACTTTATCTGGAGAAACTCCACGCCCATGAGTGACACCGCCCACCATGGTCCGGCGGCCTCGTTGCGGCGCATCCGGCTCATCGCCGGGCACACGCTGGGTGCGGCGTTGCACCAGCGGCTGGCGCTGCTGCTGGCCATTACGGGCGCGGCCTTGGTTCTCGGGGCGCGGTGGCTGCGGGATTTCAATTTCGGCGCGGCCGAGCTGAAGTTCATCGCCGACTTCGGACTTGGGGCGATTGGATTTTTCGGGACGCTGCTGGCGGCACTGGCGACGGCGCAGCTGTTTTGCTCGGAGATCGAAAGCCGGGCCGCGGACTGCGTGCTGACTCGACCCGTGCGCCGTTGGGAATATCTCACGGGCAAATTCGCCGGCGTGGTGGCGTTGCTCACGCTGTTCGTGCTGACGCTGGTGATCGTGCTGGGCGTGGTGCTCGCCGTGCGCGAATCGCAGCTGGGCGCCACGCTCGCGCCGCTGCCAGTGTTTCTCCAAGCCTGCGCCTTACAATGGCTGAAAATCACCCTCGTCGCGGCGATGACGCTGTTCGTGTGCAGCTATGCCGGCTCGGCGCTGTTCGCCAGTTGCGCGGGATTGCTGCTGGCCCTGGTGGCGCAGCTGCGCGGTTTTGCCGGGGGCGGAAGCTGGGCGTGGCTGCGCGTGTGGCCTGACCTCGGGTTGTTTGACGGAGAAGCCCTATTGGCCGCGGGCCACCCGGCGTCGGGCGGTTGGCTGCTGTCGCTCGCCGGTTACTGGGCGGCCTATGTGCTGTTGTTCGTGGCGCTGGCTTCGTATGCATTCAAACGTCGCGAATTTTAGGCCGGCCCTGCTCGGCGCCACGTTTGCGGTCCTCGTCGCGACCGCTGTTGTGCTGCGTCCGCTGGAGCAATCCCTCGCGTCCACCGGCGGGCACGTGGAGCAACTCGCGGCGTTGGCCGGTCGCGGCGGGGCACTGGCGGTGCTCGGCGGCCTGCGGTCGGTCGTGGCGGGCGGCTTCTGGCTGCAGGCCAACCTCGCATGGGAAAGGCGGGATGCGCCGGCCACGACGGCGTTGCTCGGGCTGACCGTCGCGGCCGACGAGCGCCCGCTGTATTTCTGGCTCAACGGCGCGCGGATGCTCGCCTACGACCTGCCCGAGTGGCCGCTCGCTGCCGCGCCGCCTGCGGCGGTGCGGCAGAAGGTAAGGGCGGACTATGCCCGGCAGGCGCTGCTTTTCCTGGAGCAGGGCCGGCGCTGGCATGGCGCCGCCGCCGCGCTCCTCATTGAGATGGGGAACATCCATCTGCGGCGCACCGGCGATTTGGAAAGCGCGGCGCGCTGCTACCGGCAGGCGGCGGAGCTGCCCGGCGCGCCGTATTATGCGGCGCGGATCCATGGCGAACTGCTGCGCGAACTCGGCCGGCCGGCCGAGGCGCTGGCGTGGTTGCGGCAGGTCCTGCCGAAGCTGCCGGCGGACGATCCGGCGGCGCGACGCGGCGTGGTGCTGGAGCGCATTGCGGTGCTGGAGCGGGCGACGAACACCAAGTAGGGCCGCGGCGACGATGCCTTTGACAAGCACCCTCGGGGCGCTAGGACTGCGGGCACCCTTCCCATGCCCGATAACCTGACGATCAACTGGCCTTATCTCCTCGCCGCACTGGCCATGCTCTGGTTTCCGCGCCAATGGCTGCGCACGGGCCGGAGCATCCTGAAAAGGCGCCGCAAGCCTGACGGCGCGCTCGAGCGGCTCGCCGGCATCGGCGCGCGCGACCCGGATGACCGCTCGGTGCAAGCCGGCAAGGAGTTCGCCAATTTCCGCAACTACGTGGACCTGTTCCGGGCGCTGGCCGGCGGCTACTGCCTCGTGCAATACGGCATCACCGCCTCGGACGTTGATGCGGCGCAAATCGTGTTCCTGGTGCAGTCCCTCGTGCTTCTCATCGCCGTGCTGATCCAGACCATCCGCATCGATGAGCGCGTGAGTTACTACGCGGCGATCTTCTATTTTGTCGGGCTCAACGTCGGCGTCAGCGGGCATTACGCGGGGCTGTTCGCCTTTGCGCTCACGCTGGCGATCAACCCCGTGATCCCCAACCCGCGGATGTTCCTGACGGCTTACGCGCTGCTGATGCTGCCGTTCGGTTTCGCCTTCAACGCGGACTACCAGCAGCTGGCCGTGAACGTCGGCCTGGTGCTGCTGATCCCGCTGCTCAGCCTGCTGACGAAGCGGCCGGTCGTCATCTTTTCCCGCAAGTCCAAGGCCACGGCCGTCGCCACCTGATGCCGGCGCAAACCGCATGGCGCCACTGGGTCGAGGCCGCGCGCCTGCGGACGCTGGCGGCGGCGGTCATCCCGGTCATGGTTGGCACGGCGCTGGCGGCCGCGCACCGCGGGGCCCGCTACGCGGACGCGGCGATCTGCCTGGCCTTCGCGCTGCTCGTGCAAATCGGCACGAACTTTGCGAACGACTACTACGACTTCGTCAAGGGCGCGGACACCGCGGCGCGCGTCGGGCCGCGTCGGGCCGTGGCGGCGGGCCTGATCGCGGCGCCAGCCATGCGGCGCGCGATGGCGCTGGTCTTGGCCGCGGCGTTTTTGGTCGGGCTGCTCTTGCTCCGGTCCGGCGGCTGGATCCTGCTGCCCGTCGGTATCGTGAGCATCCTCTGCGGGCTGGCCTACACGGGCGGGCCGTGGCCGCTGGGCTACAACGGGCTCGGCGACCTGTTTGTCTTCATCTTCTTCGGCCTCGTGGCGGTGGACACCACCTTCTACGTGCAGGTCGGCTACGTTACCTCCGACGTGACGTCGTGTGCCGCGGCGATCGGGCTGCTGGCGTCGAACATCCTTGTGCCGAATAATTATCGTGATGCCGAGACCGATGCCGCCGCCGGCAAGAAAACCCTGGTGGTGCGCTTCGGGAAAAAATTTGCGGTCTGGCAATACGGCCTGAGCGCCACGGTCGCGCTGTTGTGTCCGCTGGCGCTGCGGCTGTATGGCTACGGCTGGGCGGTGTTGCTGCCGCTGGTGCTGGCGCCGGGGGGCTTCGCGCTGACACGGCGGCTGGCCGCCTCGCGCGAGCCGGCGGAGCAGATTGCGCTGCTCGGGGACACGGCGAAGTTCCTGGCGGCGTTCGGCGTGCTGCTAAGCGCGGGGGTATGGTTCGGGAAATAGTGGATTCTTGACTGTAGGAGGGGCTTTAGGCCCCGATGGCGTATCGCGCGTTAGTCGAATCGGGGCGTAAAGCCCCTCCTACAGTAAATACCCGGCCCGCCGAGACGCGGGCCCGCCAAAATGAAAAACGGCGCTCAAACGAGCGCCGCTGCAGGAGGGGAGTTGAAGCGTGGCTCAGATCTTCCCGGCGAGCTTCGCCTTGAGGGCGGCCTTGTCCATCATGCCGACGAGCTGGTCGATCTTCTCGCCGCCCTTGAAGAGCAGCATGGTCGGGATGGCGCGGACGCCGAACTCGGCGGCGAGGTCGCCGTTGTCGTCGACGTTGACCTTGGCGATCCTCAGCTTGCCGTCCAACTCGGTGGCGAGCTCGTCAAGGATGGGCGCGATCGCCTTGCAGGGGCCGCACCACGGGGCCCAGAAGTCCACGAGGGTGGGGGTGGCGTTGGCGACCGCCGCTTTGAAAGTGGTGGCATCGAGTTGGGCGATTTTGTCGGACATGGTCGGGAGTAAAGTTAGCGGCGGGGAAAAGGCAAGCGAGGGTCAGCGCGGCGTGGATTTGTGGATGATCTCGGCCAGCTCCGAGGGTTCGACGGCATGCAGGGGCTTGCCGCGGGTCTTCAGCTCCTCGAAGGTCTTGATGACGGTCTCGGTCAGGCGGCCGTGCGTCTCGTCGGAGCCACCGACGATGGTGAACTGCTCGGCCGAGGTCAGGCGCTTGTGGCCGTCCTCGTGGTCGAGGCCGATGCCCACCAGATGGGCGGACTTAGCTTTGCGGCGGCGGGTTACCTTCTTCATCTTGGACAGGCACCGTGTTCGGGTCGGCCGGAGTTTCAAGCGGGATTTCCTCCACCGCGGTGCAGAGGATGTCGTCGAAGGCGGCGTTCTGCGCGAGCGTCAGCTTCCTGAGGCGCGTCAGCTCGAGGACGGCGAGGAAGGTCGCGACGAGGCGGCGGAGGGAGATTTTCTCGGGGAAGAGCTGGGAGAAGACGAAGGTCTTCCGGGTCTTGATCTGCGCGAGGACGTATTCCATCTGGTCGGAGACGGTCACCTGCTCGGCGTGGATCTGCCCGACGACGAGCTTCTCGGCCAGGCGGCGGAGGACGAGGTTGAAGGAATTCCAGAGATCGATGCGGTCGACGTGCTTCAGCGGGCGCTCGGAGGCCGGCGCGAAGGCCGAGGCGTGGCGGCCGTGCATGTTCTGGGCGTCGAGCGACATCTGGCCGAGGGTGCCGGCGGCCTCCTTGAACTTCTTGTATTGGAGGAGCTGGTGCACGAGTTCCCAGCGCGGGTCGAGGTCGTCCTCCTCGGCGTTGGGGTCGATGGCCTGCTGGTGCTTGGGCAGGAGCATGCGGCTCTTGATCTCCATCAAGGTCGCGGCCATGACGAAGAATTCGCCGGCGATCTCGACCTGCATTTCCTTGAGGGCGTAGATGACCTCCAGGTATTGCTTGGTCACCGAGGAGATCGGGATGTCGTAGATATCGAGCTCGTTCTTCCGGAGCAGGAAGAGGAGCAGGTCCAAGGGCCCCTCAAAGACGGGGAGTTTGATGCGATAATCGGCTTCGGCAACCACGGGCCGAGTCGAGGGGCCGCCGGGCCGGCGTGCAACCGGAAAAACGAAACCCGGCGCCGGCGGCCGGCCCGATCTTTCAGAAACCAAGCCGCACAGCTCTGGCTGTAGCCGAGGATTCCTTTTCCACGGGCTTTCCGGCCTGATCGAAGATTTCATAACGGATCGTCGACTCGAAAGACTTTCCGTCTGCCGCGAGCGTGATCTCCTGGGTCAGGAGGCCATAGCCGCCCGGGCCCCAGCCGCCGCCCCTCGCGATCTCGTCGAAGCTCGCCGGCGGCTTGGTCGCGTAGTAGGAATACTTTGCCTGGTATTTTCTGTCCCCGACCTTGCGCCACACGCCGTAGGCCGGGGGCACCGGCGGCGCCCCGTCGTAGTTGGAGGACTCGAGCATGGTTCCACCGGCGTTGAAGAGATACATGAAGTCGATGTCCTGCACGGCGGCGAACGCGCCGGTTGTGAACTGCACGCGGCCGCGCCAGGCTCCGACCAGCTCGGGCCCGGTTTCACCGGCCCCGCCAAGGCTGCCACTCGCGAGGAACATCGCGAGCAGCGCCGGGAACACCGTCTTTTTGACCCAGATATTGTTGCTCATAAACTTTGCCCTGCATCACCCGACCATTGCACTCCGGTCAGGTGGCCGCCGCGAGGCGAACACAATGAGTCCACCGCCCGCGACGATCAGGAAGAGCGAATAAAAGGTCCCGCGGCTCAGGCCGAGGATGAGGCCGGCGTCGGGCTCGCGGAAGGTTTCGCCGACGGCGCGCAGCAGGGCGTAGGCGATGAGGAACTCGCCGGCGAGCCGGCCGGGCTGCAGCCGCGCGGCGCTGCCCCGCCAGAAACGCACCTGCATGTAAGCGAACAGCAGCAGGCCCTCCAACCCGGCCTCGTAGAGTTGCGAGGGGTGGCGGGGGAAGTTCCCGCCGCCGGTGTTCTTGAAGTTGACCGCCCACGGCACGACCGCCACCTTGCCCCAGAGTTCGCCGTTGATGAAGTTCGCCACGCGGCCGAAGAACAGCCCGAGCGGCGCGACGGTGACGATCAGGTCGCCCGCCTGCAGCATGGACAGCTCGCGCTTCCGGGTGAACCACCACAGCGCCACCACGACTCCGGCGAAGCCCCCGTGGCTCGCCATGCCGCCTTCCCAGACGCGCACGAGCATCAGCGGATCATCGACAAAGACATTGGGCTGGTAGAGCAGGAAGTAGCCCAGCCGGCCGCCGAGGATGACGCCGGCGATGAGGGCGGTCATCAGGTCGAAGACGCTGTTCATGTCCAGCGGCGACCGTCCGGCGCGGTGGTACAAGCGCAGCATCAACCCCGCGGCGACAAACCCGGCGAGATAGGAGAGCCCATACCAGCGGATGCCGAAGTTCTCGTTGAACCGCAGCAGAAACGGATTGAGGTCGTGGATCCAGTAGGCGAGAGGCATCACGGAAGGTGAAAGGTGAAAGGCGGAAGGCGAAACAGGAGGTGGCCGACTCAGCGGGAAGGCCGGCTTGAACACAATTTCTTTTAGGCGCGACCCGCGCGCTTAATGACCGCGCTCCCGGCCAGAGTTTCCTTGCCCCGGCTTCGGCGGCGGGCACTTTTTAGGGCATGAGTCTTCCCCAGACCACCCCCCTGAACGCGTTTCACCGGCAGCATGGCGGGCGCATGGTCGACTTCGCCGGCTGGGACATGCCCGTCCAATACCGGAGCATCCTCGAGGAGCACAAGGCCGTGCGTGCGCGCTGCGGGCTCTTTGACGTGAGCCACATGGGCGAAGCCGACGTCAAGGGTCCCGAGGCGCTCAAGTTTCTCCAGCACCTCGTCACCAACGACTGCAGCAAGCTCTTTCCCGGCCGCGTGCTCTACACCGTCATGTGCTACCCGCATGGCGGCGTGGTCGACGACCTGCTGGTCTACATGCGCGGCGAGGGCGACTACCTGCTTTGCATCAACGCCGGGAACATTGCCAAGGACATCACCTGGATGCAGGAGCAGGCCAAGGGCTACAATTGCACCGTCACGGACCGCTCGCCCGACTACGCCCAGCTCGCAATCCAGGGCCCGACGGCCGCCGCGCTGGTGCAAACACTGACCAAGACGGCTCTCACGGAGGTCAAATATTACCACTTCACCAACGGCGAGGTCGCCGGCGTGAGGTGCATTATCAGCCGCACCGGCTACACCGGCGAAGACGGCGTCGAGCTTTACTGCGCGTCGGGCGACGGCGTGCGCCTCGCCGAGGCCGTGGTCGCCGCCGGCGGGCCGTTCGGCCTGGAACTGACCGGACTCGGCGCGCGCGACAGCCTGCGGCTCGAGGCCGGTTTTCCACTCTACGGCCATGAGATCACGGAGCTCATCACCCCCATTACGGCCGGACTCG
The DNA here is from genome assembly GCA_029945445.1 of Lacunisphaera sp. GTDB lineage: Bacteria > Verrucomicrobiota > Verrucomicrobiia > Opitutales > Opitutaceae > Lacunisphaera. The sequence continues at coordinate 228,600 of JAQSCO010000015.1, forward strand.
GCTGGGTCGTTAAGTTCGACAAGGGGCCCTTCATCGGTTCCGACGTGCTCCAGGCGGAGAAGGAGAAGGGCTCGGCGCAGAAGATCGTGTTCTTCAAGACCGGCGACCGCCGCATCGTGCGGGCCGAGACCCCCGTGCTCAACGCCGCCGGCCACCCCGTCGGGCGCATCGTCTCCGGGACGCTGTCACCCATTCTTAACGAAGCCATCGGCTCGGCGCTCGTCGACGCGGCGGTCGTCAAGGAGCCGCTCTGCGTGGATATCCGCGGCACGAAACTGAATTTGCAACTCGTCAAGCCCCCCTTCGTCCCGCTAAAGAAAAACTGACTTTTATGAGCAACGTCCCCGCTGAACTCAGATACGCCAAATCCCACGAATGGCTCAAGGTCGCCGCTGACGGTACCGCGACGATCGGCATCACCGATTACGCCCAGAACAGCCTCGGGGACATTACTTTTGTCCAGGTGCCCAAGGTCGGCACCGCGCTGAAGGCCGGCGAGACGTTCGGTGTGGTCGAGTCCGTCAAGGCCGCCTCCGATGTCTATGCGCCGGTCGCCGGCACCGTGCTCGAGGTCAACCCGGCGCTCGATGCGAACCCCGAGAAGGTCAACCAGTCCCCCTATGGCGACGGCTGGATGCTGAAGCTCAAGCTGGCCAACCCGGCGGAGGCCGCGGCCCTGCTGAGCCCGGCGGACTACGCGAAACTTACGGCCTGAGCCGGCGTCTCGTGGGGACACTCCCCGAAGACGGCAACCCTTACCCCACCTTGATGCACCGTTCATTCCGTTCCGGCCTCATTGTCTGCGGCGCGCTGGCCTTGGCGCTCGGCGCGGGCTGCGGGAAAAAATCCACCGCCGGCCCCGTGGCCGCCACCGCGTCGAAGCAACCCGTCGAGGTCGTCAACCTCACCCGGCGCGACCTCGCGGAGACACTGGGCATCGTGGGCTCGCTCGCCGCCAACGAGAGCGCGACGATCCGGCCCGAGATCACCGGCCTGGTGCGCGCCATCGGTTTTGACGAGGGCCAGCAGGTCAAGCGCGGGCAGCTGCTCGCGAAGATCGACGACGCCGAGCTGCGCGCGCAGGTGACCCAGAGCGAGGCGCGCTTCGAGCTGGCCAAGCTCAACCTGCAGCGCGCCGAGAATCTCCAGCAGACCCAGGCCAACACCAAGGCCGACATGGACCGCGCCCACAGCGAGTTCGCCACCGCGCAGGCCGACTTGGAGCTGCTCAAGGTGCGCCTCGACCGGACGGAGATCAAGGCGCCCTTCGACGGCATCGTCGGCTCGCGCACGCTGTCGCCGGGCGACTACGTGAACACGCTGTCGGTCGTCACCACGATCGACGACCTCAGCCGGATGAAGATCGAGTTCCAGGTACCGGAGCGCTTTTTCTCGAAGGTCGTGCCGGGGACCAAGTTCATCGTCTCGGCCCGCTCCGCGGGCAACACCGGCAAGTCCGACCTGAAGATCCCGGGCGAGGTCTATTTTGTCAGCTCCTCCATCGAGCGGGCCACGCGTTCCAGCCAGGTCAAGGGCTACCTCACCGGGGCGCCGGAGTCGCTCAAGCCCGGCATGTTCGCCAACGTCGAGCTGGTGCTCTCCGTCAAGCAGGGCGCGCTCACCGTGCCCGAGGGCGCGATCCTCACGACCCCGCGCGGCACGCAGATCATCGCCGTGCGCGACGAGAAGGGCGAGAAGGTGGCGGACTTCGTCGCCGTCAACGTCGGCCTGCGCTCGAAGGGCCTGGTCGAGATCCAGCCGGTCAACGGCCGGCTCGACGACCAGCAAGCGGTGGTGGCCTCGGGCGTCGGCGCCCTGATCCTTTTCCCGGGCGCCAAGCTCGAGCCGCGTCCCCAGAAGGAGCAGTTCCGTATCGGCGGAGGGGAATAGCCGCATGGTCCTCTCCGACCTCTCCATCAAGCGCCCGGTCATCTGCCTGGTCGCCTCCATCCTGATCGTGCTGGTCGGCGCGCTGGCGTTCAACCGGCTGCCCGTGCGCGAATATCCCAACACCGACTCGCCCGTCGTCTCGGTCGAGACGAGCTATCCCGGCGCCTCGGCCGAGGTCGTCGAGTCGAAGATCACCGAGCCGCTCGAGAAGGAAATCTCCTCCATCGACGGCATCCGCGTGCTGCGGTCGTCCTCCGCGGAGCAGCGCTCGCAGATCTCGGTCGAGTTCAACCTCAATCGCGACATCAGCGACGCGGCCAACGACGTGCGCGACCGCGTGGCGCGCGCGCGCAACCGGCTGCCGCAGGAGGTGCAGGAGCCGCAGATCAGCAAGACCGATGCCGATGCGAACCCGATCATGAGCATCTCGTTCACGTCGGAGCGCTACACGCGGCTGGAGCTCTATGATTTCGTCGAGCGCTACGCCCTGCAGCGCGTGCAGACCATCCCCGGCGTGGGCTCGGTGCAGATCCGCGGGCCGCGCTACGCCATGCGCCTGTGGGTCGACTCGGACCGGCTCGCCGCCTACGGGCTGACCTCCACCGACATCGAGCGCGCACTGCGCCAGCAGAACGTCGAGATTCCCGGCGGCCGCATCGAGTCGACCGCGCGCGAATTCACGGTCCGCGTGCGGGGCAACATGGGCGAGGTCGCCGACTTTGAGAACCTCGTGCTTGCCACGCGGGGCGACTATCAGGTGAAGTTCTCCGACATCGGCCGGGTCGAACTCGGCTCGAACGACTACCGCAACGTCGCCTTCTTCAAGGGCCTGCCCTCGGTCAGTCTCTCCGTGCAGCGGCAGGCCCAGGCCAACATCCTCGAGCTGGCCAACGGCATCAAGGCCCTGCTGCCCATCATCCGCGCCGAGGTCCCGCCGGGCGTGAACGTCAGCGTGAGCTATGACACGAGCACGTTCGTCGAGCGCTCGGTCGGCGAGGTCTACACGACGCTCTGGGAGGCCTCGGCCCTCGTCGTGCTGATGATCTTCCTGTTCCTGCGCAGCTGGCGCGCGACGCTGATCCCACTGCTCGCGATCCCGGTGTCGCTCATCGGCACGTTCGCCGTGATGAGCTGGCTCGGTTTCACGCTGAACATCCTCACGCTGCTGGCGCTGGTGCTGGCCGTCGGCCTCGTGGTGGACGACGCCATTGTCGTGCTGGAAAACATCTACCGGCGGATCGAGGAGGGCGAGGCGCCGCTGCACGCCGCGATCTTCGGCGCGCGGCAGGTGGCCTTCGCGGTCATCGCGACGACGCTCACGCTGGTGGCCGTCTTCGTGCCCGTGGCCTTCCAGTCGGGCCAGACCGGCCGGCTCTTCTTCGAGTTCGGCCTGACGCTGGCGGTGTCGGTGCTCGTGTCGGCGTTCGTCGCGCTGACCCTCACGCCGATGCTGTGCTCGCGCATGCTGAAACGCACGGTGAAGGACGGGCACACCGCCCACGGCTGGTTCTACGAGAAGACGGAGCCATTCTTCGCAAAGATCAATGCGCTCTACGCCGGCGCGCTGCGGGGCGCCCTGCGGGCGCGCACGCTGGTGCTGGTGGTGGCGTTGCTCTTTGCCGGCGGCGGGCTTTTTCTCTACACCCAGTTGCAGCGGGAGCTCACGCCGATTGAGGACCGCGGGATTTTTCAGGCGCAGTTCATTGCGCCCGTCGGTTCCTCCTTCGAATACACGGTCAGCTACATGCGCGAACTGGAGGACCTGATCAGAACCGTGCCCGAGGTGGACCGCACGTTCGTGCGCTCCGGCGATGGCCGCGCGTTCATCTTCACGACCCTCAAGCCGTGGGAGGAGCGCACGCGCAAGACCCAGGAGATCATCGCGGAGTTGCGCCGCAAGATGCAGCAGATGGAGACCGGCGGCCAGGCGTTTCCCTCGCCGGTGCGGCCCTTCGGCTCCCGGGGCGGCTCGCCCGGCATTGCGATGGTGCTGCAGGGCAGTGATTTTCGGCAACTCCAGGTGCTCGGCAACCAGATGCTCGAGGAAATGCGGAAGAGCGGGATGTTTTTCCAGCCCCGGCTGGATCCCTCGCCGGCCAAGCCGCAGCTCGAGGTGCGCATCGACCGCGACCGCGCGGCCGACCTCAGGATCCCGGTGTCGGACATCGCCTCCTCGCTCGAGACGCTGTTCGGCGGGCGGCGCGTCACGGAATTCCAGCGCGGCAACCAGCAATACGACGTCATCGTGCAGGTCGAGGACGCGGACCGCTCGACGCCGTCCGACCTGAGCCGCGTCTACGTGCGCTCGCAGACGGGCGGCACGCAGGCGGTGGGTCCGGCCAACGGCAACCTGGTCCAGCTGTCCAATCTCGTGAGCTACACCGAGAGCGTGGTGCCGGAGAATTACCCGCACTTCAACCGGCTGCGCTCCGTGACGATCTCGGGCCAGCTGGCGGGGAGCCAGACCATCGGCGACGGCGTGGCCTTTCTGCAGAAGAAGGCCGCGGAGATCCTGCCCGGCGGCTACAGTTACTCCTGGGACGGCGAGACGAGGGACTTCGTCGAGAGCGCAAACGACACCTACATCCTCTTCGGCCTCGCGCTGGTGTTCACCTTCCTGATTCTCGCCGCGCAATTCGAGTCGTGGGTGCATCCCGTGACGATCTTCACCGGCGTGGTCCTCGCCGTGGCCGGCGGCCTGCTGTCGCTCTACTGCTCGCGCTTCTGGGGCGTGGCGATGACGGACAACATCTTCTCGCGCTTCGGGCTCATCATGCTCATCGGCCTCGTGGCCAAGAACGGCATCCTGATCGTCGAGTTTGCGAACCAGCTGCAGCTGCAGGGCCAGAACGCCTTCGACGCGGCCTACGAGGCGGCGACCGTGCGTTTCCGCCCGATCATCATGACCGCCATCGCGACGGTGCTCGGCGCCGTGCCGATCGCCTTCGCCACCGGTGCCGGCGCCGAGACGCGCAACCCGCTCGGGCTCGTGGTCGTGGGCGGGCTGAGCCTCGCGACCTTCATGACCCTCTTCATCATCCCGATCGTCTACATCCTGGTGGACTCGGCCTGCGTGAAATTCACCGGCAGTCCAGCGCCCACGGCCTGCGCAAGGCGCAGGAGATCGAGCGCGCGACCGCCGGCATGGACTCCGAGCCGGCGCCCGCGAAGTAAGGCCGGGGCAAAAGGTGGTCGTCGATTTCCATGGCGACGACTGGCGGCGGTGTGGAAACCGACGCCCACCCACTGGCCAAAAAAATCGCCGCCCGGTGAGGGGCGGCGATGAAGGGGAGGAGCCGGCGGCGGCTTATTTGGAGTTCTTGACGGCCTTCTGGCGGGCGGCGTTGCCGAGGATGCGCTTCCGGAGCCGCAGGCTCTTGGGCGTGACCTCGACAAGCTCGTCGGCGGCGATGTATTCGATCGCGCGCTCGAGGGAGAGCTTGGTCGCCGGCGTCAGGCCGGTGGCGACACCGGAACCCTGCGAACGGAAGTTCGTGAGCTGCTTCGCGCGGACCGCATTGCAGGCGATGTCCTCGTTGCGGGGATTCTCGCCGACAATCATGCCTTCGTAGACCTCCTCGCTGGGATCGACAAAGAGCTTGCCGCGTTCCTGCACCATCTCGAGCGCGTAGCCCGTGGTGATGCCGGCCTCGGTCGCGATGATGGTCCCGGTGACGCGGGTGAGCACCTCGCCGGCGTAGGGGCCGTATTCCTTGAACAAGTGGCTGAGCACGCCGCGGCCGCTGGTGGCGTTGACGACGTCGATCTCCATGCCGATCAGGCCGCGCGTGGTGATGGTGGCCTCCAGCATCGTGGTGTGCGGAAGCTTCTCCATGTTGGTCAGGCGGCCCTTGCGGTTGGCCATGTTCTGCATGATGGCGCCGACGCACTCGTCGGGCACCTCGATCCAGACGGTCTCATAGGGTTCCAGGCGCTCGCCGTCGGGGCCCTTCTTCTCGATCACGGTCGGGCGGGACACGAGAAGCTCGAAGCCCTCGCGGCGCATCGTCTCGACGAGCACGGCGACCTGCATGGCGCCGCGGGCCTTGACGTTGAAGATGCCGGCCTTGTCGGTGTCCTCGATCTTGATGGAAACGTTGGTCTTCAGCTCGCGCATGAGCCGCTCGCGCAGCTGGCGGGAGGTGACGAGCTTGCCCTCGCGGCCGACGAGCGGGCCGTCGTTGACGCAGAACTGCATCTCGAGGGTCGGCGGGTCGATCTGGGTGAAGGGGAGGGCGTGGCCGGCCTCGTCGGCCGTGAGCGTGTCGCCGATGTCGATGTCCTCGAAGCCGGAGAGGCCGACGATGTTGCCCGCGACGGCGGTCTCGGTCTCGCGGGTGCCGAGGCCGGTGAACTCAAAGACCTTGGTGATCTTGGCGCGGATGCGCTTGCCGTCCTCGTGGCGGACGACGAACACGGTCTCGCCGACGTTGGCGGTGCCGCCGAGGATCTTGCCGACGGCGATACGGCCGACGTAGTCGCTCCAGTCGATGTTGGAGACGAGCATGTGGAACGGCTCGCTCGGCTTGGCAAACGGGGGCGGGACGTGGTCGAGGATGGTCTGGAAGAGCGGCGCCATGTCCGTCTTGGCCTCGCCGAGGTGATACATCATGTAGCCGTCGCGGCCCGAGCCGTAGACGACGGGGGCGTCGAACTGCTCCTCGGTGGCGTTGAGCTCCATCAGGAGTTCGAGCACCTTGTCATACATCTTGGCCGGCTCGGCGTTCTCGCGGTCGATCTTGTTGATGACGATGACGACCTTGAGACCGTGGGTCAGCGCCTTGCGGAGCACGAAGCGGGTCTGGGCCTGGGGGCCGTCATAGGCGTCGACGACCAGCAGCACGCCGTCGACCATGCGGAGGGCGCGCTCGACCTCGCCGCCGAAGTCGGCGTGGCCGGGGGTGTCGACGATGTTGACGATCTTGTCCTGCCAGTGGACGGAAGTGTTCTTGGCCTTGATCGTGATGCCCTTCTCCTTCTCAAGGTCCATGGAGTCCATGGCGCGCTCTTCGACGCGCTGGTTGGCGCGGTAGACGCCGCCTTCCTTGAGGAGTTTGTCGACAAGGGTGGTTTTGCCATGATCGACGTGGGCGATGATGGCGATATTACGGATGTTCTGGTTCATGGGCACGAAGGCGGATGGGAGTTGGAAAAAGAGGCCCAACTTGCGCCGCCCGTTTGCCCATGGCAAGCAGAACCTCGCCCGATCCCGCGCCAGCCGTCCCGCCGCGGGTTGCCCGCCTAAACCCCTGATACACCGTTGGGGTCTGCTGGCCGTCCCGTGTGCCCTGTTGAGGCCTGCTGGCATCCCAGGGTTCGTCCACCGGCCTCTGCCGGGGCGAATGTCCCCGCCTTCCCTCCCAAACGGTCAGCGCGCCAGGCCATGCTCAAGCTCGTGGTTCCGGGCAAAAGGTAACAGCCCAGCGCGCTGACAAAGGGGGAAAGGGGTCTCTACTAAAGATAAAGGCCCGGGCTCCTGACGGAACCCGGGCCAAAATCGGAGGTGGGTGCTCGCCACGCACTCTTCTCCATTCGCATCGCATTGGGCGCCTCGCTTTCGCGGGCCGGATGCTTCCCGACGCTACTCACCGCGGCATGCGATGCTGTCGGTCTCATAGCGGGACCGTCCCGGGCATTTCTGCGCCGGAATCTTTCGAGTGAGGCCTCTGCGCCCGGTTCGGTTCCATCTGCCGATGGTGAACTCGCCGGACGGGTGTTGGCACGCCTGCAACGTCTGCATTTCGCACCAGCACCTTGCCACGGGGACGGCCCCGGCTTTTGGCCGGGCGTTGGCCCCGCGGAACGGGTCTGACCTCTTACCTCTCAGGTTGCTTTCGACTTGCGGTTGGGTGACGCGGTTTTACGCGCCGCCCCAAGGAGGAGGTTTTGCGAGCTTTGCCAGACTCGCCCGCTCCCCGCTGCACCGTGCCCCTTTCGCGCCCAGCTTTTGAGGGCCGGGCCTTTTGGTGGGGTGGACCCACCGGAACACTGCGCTGCGTCCTGGTTATACAGTAGCAACCGTAACCCTCTGGGTAACTGCATCAGTGCAAGGCCCGAAACTGGCCCTGGACCTGACTCGACTCGGACGCGGTTTCTGACTTCGCGCCTCGCCGCACAGCTCCTTTGTCGCAAAACTGGATCGGCTGCGACGCCGTCCAGAGGAACTGGTGATATTTGCCTGCCATCGGCTCGCGCCGCGGAGGGGAGGACGGCACCAGTTGCCGTCCACCTTTGCCCGGTTGCCCGGGATTATCCCAGTCGCGCTCTCGGCGGGTTTTTCATGCCGCCGCGCTGCGACTGTTCTATCAAGGAACAACGAAAAAATGCGTCCGCCCGCAGGGAAAGTCACGGGTTTCTTCCTCTCAACTTATTCACCCGCTGCTGTCGGGCGTTTGCATCTGGCCGCGTGAATAACTTGTGCCCATCGCGTTGCTCGCCGGTTGTTCACAACGGCCCTTGCCACCGGGAGCTTCGCGGCTTTTAGGTGGGGCGCATGTCCCCGCGCGAACTCCCCATCTACGAACTCGAAGACCGCCTCCTCGCGGCCGTGCGGGGGCAGGGTCGGCTCATCGTCCAGGCGCCGACCGGCTCGGGCAAGTCCACGCAGGTGCCGCAGATGCTGCTCAACCACGGCCTGCTCGGCGACGGCGAGGTCGTCGTGCTCCAGCCGCGCCGGCTGGCGGCCCGCATGCTGGCCAAGCGCGTGGCCGAGGAAGTCGGCACGAAGCTGGGCGATGTGGTCGGCTACCAGATCCGGTTGGACTCGCGGATTTCCAAGGCGACGCGCATCCGCTTCGTGACCGAGGGCATCCTGCTCCGGCAGATGTCGTTTGAACCGTCGCTGCACGGCATCAGTGCCATCATCTTCGACGAGTTCCACGAGCGGCATCTCTACGGTGACATTTCGCTGGCTCGGGCGCTGCAGATCCAGCAGTCGACGCGGCCCGACCTGAAGCTGATCGTCATGTCGGCCACGCTCGACGCGGCGCTGCTGAAAAACTACCTCGCGCCGTGTGATGTCCTCACGTCGGAGGGCCGGACGTTTCCGGTGCAGATCGAATACTTGCCCAAGACGGTTGATTTCGAGCACGACCCGGTCTGGGCCGTCGCCGCCCGCGAGTGCGAGCGCGTCGCCGCGCAGACTAAGGGCGACATCCTCGTGTTCATGCCCGGCGCCTTTGAGATCAGCCGGACGGTGCAGGAGGTGCAGGGCTCGCATGCGTTGCGCGGGTTCATTTGCTTTCCGCTGCATGGCGAACTGCCGCCCGAGCAGCAGGACCGGGCCGTGGCGCGCTACGACACGCGCAAGATCATCGTCTCGACCAACGTCGCCGAGACTTCGCTGACGATCGACGGGGTCACGGTGGTGGTGGATTGCGGACTGGCGCGCGTCGCCCGCTTCGATCCGCACCGCGGCATCAACACGCTGCTCATCGAGAAAATTGCCATGGCCTCGTCCGACCAGCGCGCCGGCCGCGCCGGCCGCACGGCCCCGGGCGTCGCGGTGCGGCTCTGGACCGAGCGCGAGCACGCCCAGCGTCCGGCGCAGGAATTGCCCGAGGTCAAGCGCCTGGACCTCGCGGAGGTGGTGCTGACCCTCAAGGCCGCCGGCATCGACGACATCTATAATTTCCCGTGGCTCGAGAAGCCGGAACCCAAGGCGCTCGAGCGCGCCGAGACCCTGCTGGAGGATCTGGGGGCGCTTGGAGGCGGGACGCCCTCGTCCCGCACGCGGGGTGAGGGCACCCCGCCTCCATCAAAGACCATCACCGAACTCGGTCGGAGGATGCTGCGCTTCCCGATGCACCCGCGCTACGCCCGGATGTTCCTGGCGGCGGAGGCCTACGGCTGCGTGCGCTCGGTGGCGCTCATGGCGGCGCTGACGCAGGGGCGGAATTTCCTGTTGCGCAACGTCGACAAACGCACGCAGGAGGCCCGCGACGATCTCTTTGGCGAGGAGCACGAGTCTGATTTCTTCCTGCTGATGCGCGCCTGGCGCTACGCCGACAAGGCCGGCTACAATCCGGACGCCTGCCGCCGGCTCGGCATCCACGTGCAGGGCGTGCGGCAGGTCGGGCCGCTGTTCGAGCAGTTCCTGGAAATCGCCGCGGCCGAGGGCTTGGACGTCGCCGAAAAACGCATCGACGGCGTGGCGGTGCGGAAGTGCGTGCTCGTGGGTTTCAGCGATCATCTGGCCCGTCGACTCGACAAGGGTACGCTGCGCTGCGAACTCGTGCACAAGCGCCGCGGCGTGCTGGCGCGCGAGAGCTGCATTGACCAGGCACCGTTGCTCGTGTCCGCCGAGATCACGGAGATCGAGAGTCGTGGCGAGGTGAACGTGCTGCTGAACCTCTGCACGGCCATCGAGGAGCCGTGGCTCAAGGAATTGTTTCCGGCGGACTTCGTGGACGCCGGCGGCGTGACCTACGATGAAACCGCCCGGCGGGTGCTGGCACGGAAGGAGCGCCGCTTCCGCGACCTCGTGCTGGAGTCCAAGCAGACCGCCGAGGAACCGCCCGAGGGCGAGGCCGCGGTGCTCCTCGCCCGCGAGGTCATGGCCGGCCGGATCACGCTCACCGAATGGAACGAGGCGGTCGAGCAGTGGATCATCCGCGTCAACTGCCTCGCCAAATGGTGGCCCGAGCTGGAGGTGAACCCGATCACCGACGCCGACCGGGCCACACTCATCGAGCAGATTTGCTACGGCAGCCACGGCGCCCGTGAATTGAAGGACAAGCCCGTCATGCCCGTCCTCCGCGACTGGCTGCTGGCCGAGCAATTGGCCGTGCTCGACGATTACCTGCCGGAGCGCCTCATCATGGCCAACGGCCGCAAGGCACGCCTCACCTACACGAAGGACGGTCCGCCGGTCCTGAGCGCGCGCATCCAGGAACTCTACGGCGTCTCCTCAAAGTTCACCCTCGACCACGGCCGGGTCCCGGTGAAGATCGAGGTGCTAGCCCCCAACCAGCGCCCGATCCAAGTGACGGACGACCTGAGCAATTTCTGGCGCGAGCAATACCCGAAGATCAAGACCGAGCTGTCTCGCCGCTATCCTCGGCACGAGTGGCGCTAGGGCCGGCAGACCGAGCGAGGCGAGCGAATGACATCAGATTCTTCATGATATAGCAGACTGCTGCGCCTGCTGTTTTAGCATTTGGATGATGACTTTGCGCGCGGCTGAAACCTCCTGGGCTGTGTGGAGTAACCCATCGAAGATCCCCTGAGCATTGCCTTTAGGTAGTGATTTCAGGTGGGCGCTGAGGTCAAAAAAAACGGCCTCAGTCAATAATTGGAGATATCCGGTATTTTTCGCAATCCACTCGCCGACCAAGGGTGCTTTCGGTTGCACTGGGCGCGGAACCTCAGGGATCGTCGAGACCGACAGGGTGGAGGTATCTTTTCCCTGCGCATGGTCGATGCTGCTTTGCGCCGTGGTTTTGTAATAGGCGTAATGAATGCTATTGGCAGTCTTTTGCGCGCTTGCAATGTCACCAGCCCTTACTTGCGCAAGAACGAGCTCACATTGCGCACCCGAATTGAGTATTCTGCTCATGGCTTTACCACTTGTCCCGGTGTTCAAAACATCCTCTTCCTTCATGTTTTCCGTAAGAGTGATGATGTGGTTTATCGTTTGCTGTGCGTCGGAGACAAAATCGGCCTTCGCTTGTGCCGTGGCGATTTCACGCATTTCTTCTTCCTCATCACCCGATGTGTCGACCTCCCTGATTTTCTCGACGATCGTATACGCTTCAGCCAAACTGGCTCGGGCACCAGCGAAGTCTTGGGCTTTACTTTGCGCGATCGCGATGCTCCTCAGTGCCCTGCTCTTCATGGCTGACTTCCCGATCGAATTGGCCGAGTTCTGCGCACCTGCGATGTTACCGGCTTCTGCTTGTGCCTTGGCGATGGCTGCTTGTGCCCTGGTTTTATAGTAAGCGTCTTTTATCGAACCGGCGGTTCTTTGGGCGTCTGGAATGTCACCGGCCTTCACCTGCACCTCGGCAATGAGATAATGCGTCTGGCTCTTCCGGCTGGCGTCTTTGATGGAATCGACGACTTCGAAGGCCATCTCAAAGTCCCCGCTTTGCGCCCAGAGCTCTGCGACGTATAGCAGGGCAAGATCTCGACTGGAGTCGTCCACAAACTGCTTGGCTGCATCTTCCGCTGTGCGGATTAAGCGCGAGAGATCGCCTAGGTTTTTCACATCCAGCACAGCGATCTGTTCTTTCACCGCCGCGGCGTTGGCAGCAGCCGGACTGGCGGCGAGATAGGCGCCGAACCACGCCATCGCTCGAAGCTCGCGCCCTGGAATTTTCGATTCGGCGAGCCCCAGATTCAGGTAGATGATCGGGGCATCAGGGGCCAGTTTGCGGGCTTCCTCAAAATAGCGGATTGCCAGCAGGTAGTCGGGCACCTTGGCGGCAATGACGCCTTTGCTCAGCGCCTCCTGGGCGGCGGGTGGGAGCGACGGCGCGGTGGTCTGGGCGGGCAAGGCGCCGGCAAAGCAGAGCAGCAGAGCAAGTGTCCGAGCGTGTCGGGCGAGTGGCATAGGGGTTAGGGAGAGTAGACGTTCACCGGGATATCAGTCTGAAAAGATTTCATCCCTTTCCACCGAGAATCACCTCATCGGCGGTGGCAGAACCACCAACGCCATCACTCGTATCCTTTTTGTGAGTGTTGGTATATTCAGTCAGCGCCTTCCGAAATTGCGCATCCAATTCCTCCTTGGAGTATCCTTCTCCCTGGTAGGCTTTATTACGAGCCAAGCTGCGGGCCACTGTAGTGGCTTGGTCAATTTTGCCCGATTTGACCAAAGCATCAACCCGGGCCCTTGCCGCCATCTGCGTTGCGGCTGAGCGTGCGATGATATCTTCATCCGGTCTGGCGCCGGAGCCGCCTGAGACAATTGTTGGCTCAGGTGTGGAAAGGTTGGGGGAGTCAGGAGCACGCGGTGTCGCACTATGGCCGGTCTGATTGTTAGTATTGCCGCTTGGTGCCCCGGACAAAAACTCTTCGACCAATTTTTCTTCAAGGATCTTATCGATTTGGGCCATCGTCGCTGCCGTAGCGGCATCAACTGGCTTATCGGCCGGGCTCGTGTTCCTTTGCATAGTGTAGTCCGCGAGATCAACCAGGCGGCGAAGGCCTGGGTCGCCGGGCTCACGGAGAAGCGCGTCTTGGAACCAAGCTCGGGCGACTTTCCAGTCGTGATCGGCTATCGCTTGAAACCCCTTGCGCACACGATTGCCCGCCGGTGTGTGCGGTATGGTCTCTTCGACTGACTTTGGCAGGCCGGAGGGCACGTTGCGCGCATCCACCACCATGGGGTCGGTGTTCGGCAACTCGGCGATGGTTGTGGTAAAATCAAGGCCATTGCTGGTGGGGTTGGTGGGGCGTGTATTGCCTCCATCAAAATCAAGACCACCAGCGGCGGGTGCGACATTGGGGGTGGCAGTTAACGATAGCGCCAGAGCTTGAATGGATTGATTCATCCGCTGTGCAGCCCCGACACTTTGCTGTTTGGCTCGTAGATCCTCAGCAGCCTGCCGCTGGTGCCTCTGCGCGTCTTCAAACTGCTGCCGAGCAATGGTCAGGTTTTTCTGAAAGACCGTGTCGTTAGGTTCCAAACGGACAGCCTTTTCAAAGGCAGCGAGGGCATTCGCATAATCGCCATTATTGTAGGACTGCACCCCTGCCGTATTGGCGTCATTGGCTTGTTTCTCTCGGGCCTCCTGTCTCTTCTCCTTCATCTTGCTGAAAAAATTGAAGATGTTGGGCCGGTTCGGATCGTAATTGTAGTTGCCGGATTGGCTCGAATTCGATCCAGCCGCGCAACCGGGGCACGAGGCTCCTTTGTAATTCCCATGCTTTGAGCACCAGCCGTAACCCATGTCCTTGCCCTCAGGAATAGGAATATCACTCGCCGTCAGCGAAACGAAACTCGTCGCGCACACTGCCACCAGACAAGTAAATCGGGTCCAACGCCAACCAGTGATGTTGAAACGATTCATTGGTAGGTAGCGATGCCGTCACGAAACCTTTTCGGATAAGTTATGACAAGGGAGATCAGGACTGGATGCGCACTAGTATGGATGCTGATATATGGAGCAATGGATGCGCTGTCAGTTTTAGCGCATCAGCGGTATCCGCGGCATGAGTGGCGTTAAGGCGGCCGGTCCTATGGCTTCTCCCACTTGGACGGCACGTTCGGGTCGTCGGCGCCGAGGGTGTCGCGCATGAACCAGCGCATGCCGTCAATCCGGTCACCCCTGTCGCGGGTGATGGCTTTAAGGCGGTCCATCATTTTGAACAGTCCCTCGGGGGTGTGCAGTTCCGCCCGGAGGGGATCGTGTTGCATCGCCTCAGCCAGCGCCTTCACGTCCTCTGACTTGGCCTGATGCTGGAGCAGGTTGTTGGCCACCGCGGTTCTGAGCAGCCCGAACGCCGTGTGCCATTGGGCAGCGGTGAATCCCGGCGGTGGTTGCTTGGCCAGCTGGTCAAAATCCGCGTAGATGGAATTCATGGCCGCGTAATGGGAGCGCATTGCCATGAGCTTCCAACTGAACACGCCGCCGGCCGCGAGCAAGCCCGCCAGCAGGATCCCGCCGAGCACCTTGAGGCCAAATCGCAGGTTCGGGTGCATGGCGGTATGAAACCGGATTATCGCCCGCTGTCGAGGTTGGTGGTGAAGATCGAGGTGCTCGCCCCCAACCAGCGCCCCATCCAGGTGACCGACGACCTGAGCAACTTCTGGCGCGAGCAATATCCGAAGATCAAGCCCGAGCTGTCTCGGCGTTACCCACGCCACGAGTGGCGGTGACATGGACAGAACGGACTGCGGTGAGGCATCGGTGGCCGCAGCCGGGTGGGCTTATGCCAGCGCCTCGTCGCTGGTGACGAGTTCGGCGAGGCCGATGGCCTCGATGCGCTCGGCGAGCGGATGCCGGTGCACGCCGGGATGCACGACCCACAGGTGGTCGAGTTTGAGGTCGGCCAGGGCGATGCGCATGGACTTGGTGGTGGTCGGGGTGTCGGTGAACTTGAACTCAAACCCGATGCGGCGGCCATTGCGCAGCAGGAGCAAATCTAGCTCCGCTCCGGCGTGGGTGGCCCAGAAGTAGGCGTCGCGGGTGGGGAAACGGGCCAGCACCTCTTCCACGGCAAAACCTTCCCACGAGGCACCCAGTTTGGGGTGCGAGAGGAGTGCGCGGCGGTCGGCGAGACCCATGAGCGTGTGGAAAATTCCGCTGTCGCGGATGTAGATTTTGGGTGCCTTGGTCTGGCGTTTGCCGACGTTTTCAAACCAGGGGGCAAGTTGACGCACAAAGAGCGCGCCGGTGAGCGCGTCGAGGTAGGTGCGCGTGGTCTGATCGCTCACGCCGAGGGAGCGACCCAGTTCGGAGGCATTCCACGTCTGCCCGTGGTAGTGTGCGAGCATGGTCCAGAAGCGCTGCACCGCCGCGGCGGGCAGGTTGAAGCCGAGCTGTCCGAGATCGCGCTCGACGAAGGTGCGCACAAAGTCGGCCCGCCAGCCGGCGCTCTGGGCTTCGCTGGCCGCGAGAAAGGAGCGGGGGAAACCACCGCGCCGCCACAGTCGCTCCAACTGGGCTGGGCCGACCTCGGCGAGCGTGAAGCCGGCCAGATCGATAAACGCCATGCGTCCGGCCAAGGTTTCGGAGGATTGCTGGAGGAGGTCGACGGAGGCGCTGCCCAGCACGAGAAAGCGCGCCGGGAGCGGCTGGCGGTCCGCAAGCACGCGCAGCACCGGGAACAACTCCGGGCGGCGCTGCACTTCATCGAGCACCACCAGTCCGCGGAAGCCCGCCAGTGCCTGCATCGGCTCCGCGAGCACGGCCAGATCCGCGGGGTTTTCCAGGTCGAGAAAAGTGGGGCGGCGGCTCCCGGCGGCGATCTGGCGCGCGAGGGTGGACTTGCCGCACTGGCGCGGGCCCAGCAGGGCGACCACCGGATTTTTCGTGAGGGCGCGGCGGACGGCCGCCGCCACGGAATCACGAGGGATGGGGGGCTTCATTGTTCTCGTATATTCGAGGTAGTAGCTCGAATATACAAGAAACAAAACTCAGCACAATAGGACGGCCCGCCGGTCCTGAGCGCGCGCAGCCAGAAACTCTACGGCGTCACCTCGAAGTTCACCCTCGGCCACGGCCGCGTGCCGGTGAAGATCGAGGTGCTCGCCCCCAACCAGCGGCCGATCCAGGTCACTGACGACCTCTCGAATTTCTGGCGCGAGCAGTATCCGAAGATCAAAACCGAGCTGTCCCGTCGCTATCCGCGGCACGAATGGAGGTAAGCCGGGTTGATTTGGCTCGCTGGCGATACCGTTCTTGCTCGGCTCGGAAATTCGCGTATTGACCGGCCGCCAGATAAATGGCGGCCAGCAAAAGTACCGAGGCGACGAGGCGACTTTTCCCGGAACCGAAAACCGCGGCAATGGCGGCAGGCAGCGCGGCCACACCAAAGGTCAGAAACGCGCCCGAAGGGGACATGACCAGCAGTCCGACCAGCAAGATCAGGCCGGCCGCGCCGGCCAAGGCTTGCGAGGAGGCCGGCGGCAGCGCTTTCATGCCGGCAAGCTGACTCGGCCGATCGGACTGTCAACCCCCGCCGCGCCGGCGATTATGACAGCCCGGCACGGATAATTTCGCTTTCGCGGCGGGACGTTACGTGCGTATTTTCATCGGCCATGGCGGTGACCAACAAGGCACTCGATCAGCTTAGCAACCTGCGGGCGGAGGTCCGCAGCCTGGGCTTTACCCTCGGCCGCACCATCGCCGCGCTCGAAGGGGAAGAGACCCTCGCGATGGTTGAGACGCTCCGCACGCTCGCGAAGGGCAGCCGCGCCGGCGACTCCGGCGCCGCCCGCGGCCTGGCGCAGGCGGTCAGCCGGCTGACGCCCGCTGAGGCGCTCAACCAGGCGATGGCGTTCACGCTTTATTTCGAGCTGGTTAACCTTGCCGAGGAGAACTTCCGCATCCAGCTCCTGCGCGAGCGCAACCAGAAGCACCGCACCGCGCTCGCGGCCGGCCAGGACAGCGAACCGATGCGCGAATCCATCGAGGCGGCGGTGCGCGAACTGAAGCAGGCTGGTGTGCCGAAGGCCCGCGTGGGCAAGCTCGTCCGCCAGCTCGCCATCGAGCTCGTCTTCACCGCCCACCCGACCGAGTCCAAGCGCCGCACTATGCTGGAAAAACTGGCGACACTCGGCGGCATCTTGCGGCGGCACACGCTCGAGGAAATTCAGCACGCCCCGGACGACATCAAGCGCGAGATCGTCTCGCTTTGGCTCACCGACCGCAGCCGCACTGAACGGCCCGAGGTGGCGGACGAGGCGCGCACCGGCCTGTGGTATTTCGACCGGACGCTTTTCCAACTCCTGCCGCGGCTGCACGAGGACCTGCAGGGCGCGCTCGACCGGCACTATCCCGGCGTGAAGGCACCGCGGCGCTGGCTGTCGTTCGGCTCGTGGATCGGCGGCGACCGCGACGGCAATCCCGGCGTCACGGCCGAGGTCACCGCGCAGGTGCTGCAGATGAACCGCCGCATGGCCATCAACAAGCTGGCCGACACGCTCTCCAATCTCGCGGGCTCCATCACCGTGTCCGAGCGCCGGGCGAAGTTCGCCACGGTCATCCGGCGCATGGCCGAGGAATGCCGCGCCTCGTCCGCGCTCATGGCACGGGTCGGTTCGCGCTACCCGCGCGAACCATATCGCATCATCCTAAGCAGCCTGCGCGAGCAACTCCTGACCCAGGCCGGCGCCAGCCTGCTGGATGCCGCGGTCTCGCCCGCCAGCCGGGTCACCG
The DNA here is from genome assembly GCA_029945445.1 of Lacunisphaera sp. Taxonomy (GTDB): domain Bacteria; phylum Verrucomicrobiota; class Verrucomicrobiia; order Opitutales; family Opitutaceae; genus Lacunisphaera. The sequence goes on from JAQSCO010000015.1 coordinate 246,317, forward strand.
CGGAAGACGTGCGCGGCATACTCTCGGCGATCGAGGCCGACCTGCGCCGCGGGTCTGCCGCACCGCTCGCGGACGGCGGGTTGAAGGACGCGCTGACCGACGTCGATGTTTTTGGACTCCACATGGCGCGGCTGGATTTGCGGCAGCACTCGGCGTGGCACGCCAAGGCGGTGGCCGAGCTGCTGGCGCGGTCGGACTACGAGCAGCTTCCCGAGTCCGCGAAGCAGGCCCTGCTCACCGGAGTGCTCGTGGACGCGAAGGAGCTGAGCGCGGAGCGGATGGCGGGTTTGTCGAGCGCCGCCCGGCTCGTGCTCGATCCGCTGCGGCTCGCGGTGCGGGCGCAGGCGGAATACGGCGCCGACTCGCTGGGCATCTACATCATCAGCATGACCAACGAGGTCTCGGACCTGCTGGAGGTGCAGTTGCTGCAGGCGCTGGCCGGCGTGCGCCTGCCGATTGCGCCGTTGTTCGAGACGCTCGACGACTTGCAGCGGGCGCCGGCGATTCTCGCGGCGTTGTTTGCCAACGAGGGTTACGCCGCCGAGTTGGCGCGCAACGGCCGGCACCAGCACGTGATGCTCGGTTACTCCGACAGCAACAAGGACTGCGGGTACCTCACGGCCAACTGGGCGCTCTACCAGGCGCAGGACGCCATCATGGCGGTCTGCCGGGAACACAAAGTGAAGGTGACGCTCTTCCACGGCCGCGGCGGCAGCATCGCGCGCGGCGGCGGCCCGGCGGCCAAGGCCATCCTCGCGCAGCCCGTCGGCCTCAAGGACGGCGGCATCCGTGTGACGGAGCAGGGTGAGGTGCTTTCGACGCGCTACCACGACGTCGACCTCGCGCACCGCGTGCTCGAGCAGATGGCCTACGGCGTGCTCCTCGGTGCCAACGAGGCGCAACGCGGCGCGCGCAAGCTGCCGAAGCATTGGGTCAAGGCCATGGAGGAGATGAGCGCCGCGTCGCTGGCCGCCTACCAGGCCTGCGTGCACCACGATCCCGAGTTCCTCACGTTCTGGCGGCAGGCCACGCCGATCGACGAGATTGGCGAACTCAACTTCGGTTCGCGCCCGACCTACCGGCGCAAGGGCAGCGTGAGCGTCGCGGACCTGCGCGCGATCCCGTGGGTTTTTTCGTGGATGCAGAGCCGGTTTAATTTTCCTGGCTGGTATGGGCTCGGCAGCGGCCTCGACGCCATCCTGCGCCGCGGGCCCGAGGGCGAAAAACTGCTGCGGGAGATGTATCAGCGCTGGCCATTTTTCTCGACCGCCATCGCCAACGCCCAGCTCACGATGTGCAAGGCCGACATGTCGATCGCGAAGATCTATGCCTCGCTGGTCGAGGACGAGGGCGTCCGGGAGCGGGTGCTGGCGCGCATCCTCGACGAATTCCGCCTGACGGAGAGGGCGATCCTCGCAATCACGGGTCAGAAGGAGTTGCTCGAGAACGAACCCGTGCTCGCGCGTTCGATTAAGCTGCGGAATCCCTACGTCGATCCGCTGAACTACCTGCAGGTCGAGATGATCCGCCGCCGCCGGGGCCGCCGTCTCAAGAAAGCTGACCGCGAGGGCATCCGCGCCGTGCTCGAGCTTACGGTGAACGGTATCGCCGGCGGGTTGAAGAATACGGGGTAGGACCAGTCTTTGACTGGTCCGGGCCGGTCAGAGACCGACCCTCCATTGGGCGGATGCCTAATGCGACGAGCCTGCTTTCGGCTGGCGCGCTCTCATTGGCTGTGTATTTTTCCCGGCAGTTCAACTGCTGGTGTCACGCAACCCCGGATCAATATGAACCTGTCCCGACCGCCTTCCGCCTTGACGCGCGTCGTTGCGCTGGCCCTGGCCGTTTTCCAATTCGTCGCGCCGGTCTGGGCCACTTGCGGTGGCGGTGGCGGCGGCGGGGCGGGCGGCATGTCCAGTGGCGGCAGCTTGCCCGAGTCGCGGCCGCCGGTCTACAATGTGCCGTGGAAAGTCCTGAAGGCCGGCCAGACCGCCCCGACGGACGGGCTCATCGTTTACTGGTTCCCGGCCTCCGCGGCCGAGGTCGCCACTTCCGACCTGCGCACCTCGCGCGACCTCGCGCTGTGGTCGGCCGAGGGCGTCACGCCGATCGCCGCCGACACGACGATGCCCGTCGCGCAGCAGTTCAAGATCGTGCCCAAGGTTTCCGTGGCGGTCGTCACGGATGGCACCGGCAAGGAGATTGGCCGGACGGAGGGACAGAAGGGCGGCCCCGTGAAGGCCGCCGCGGTCGAGAAGCTCGTCCGCACCGAATTGAAGCAGCGCGAGACTGCCGTCACGAAGAGCATGGCGGACGCCAAGGCGAAGGCCAAGGCGGGCGACAAGCCCGCGGCCATTGAACTCTACCAGTCGGTCTGGGCCCAGCGCGGGTTGTTTCCCAAGAAGGCCAAGGACGCCGCCAAGGAACTCAAGAAGCTCGGCGTGACCATGGCGCTGGACGACATGATCAACGCGCTGCCCGAACTCGAGGCCAGCCACGACGGCCCGGTCGCGGTGGAGGTCGTCGCGACGATGGATCGCGGCCTGGAGGCGGAGAACGCCGGGGATTACGAGCTGGCCAAGGGCCTTTACCTGCGCGCCCGCAGCCTCGACCCGGCTGATCCGGCGCCCGCGCGCTACCTCGGCGAACTTTACCGGCACCACACCGGCGAGTGGGACAAGGCCCGCGCCGTCTTCGAGCAGATGCTTACGGAACGGATCGACCCGCTGTCGCAGGCGGTCGCGCTCCACGGCCTGGGCAAGATGACGATCCACGAGGGCGCCTTTGTGAAGGGCCTGCGCCTCATGGAAAAGTCGCTCGAGGCCTTCCCGCTCGCGCTGACCTACCGCAACATCGCGGTGTTCTGGAACTCGGAGTGCGATCCGGTGAAGGCCGCGCATTACGCGGAGCTCGCGCTGCAGCTCGACCCGACGGATCCCTATAACCGTGTCTTCGCCGCCGTGTTCATGGCCGCCAATGGCAAGAAAGACGAGGCGCTCAAAATTGCGCAGGAGAACGACGGGCTCATGGCCGCCTCCTACAACCTCGCGGCCATCTACGCGCAGGCCGGCGACAAGGACAAGGCGCTGGCCTACCTGAAGCGTCACTTCTACACCTACGAACGCTACCACGAGGTGCGCGCGAAGGAGATGATGGAAGCGCGCGTCGACGCCGTGTTCGACACGATCCGCGCTGAGGTCGCGTTCGTGAAGCTCACGGAATTCGCCGACGGCCGCCTGCCGCTGCCGGCGTTTCCGCGGGAGCCGATGACGTTCCCGCGCGGGACGAATTAACGCGCGGCCTCACTTCTTATCCGACTTCGCGGCGGCAGCAGCATCGGCCTCCGCCACGGCCTTGTTGGGCAACGGATCGCCGTCGGTGCGCCAGGTCAGGCCGCCCCAGTCGGCGGTGATGATTTTCCCGGCGCGCCAGGCGTAGGCCTCCAGCCGGTTGGGCCCCGGCAGGAGTTCAACCTTGGGCCAGATGAAGCGGTGGTCGGCGGCGCGGATCCGGCCGAGCGACACGCCGTTGAGCTTCAGCTCCACCTCGTCGGCGTTGGAGTAGACCTTGACCTCGTTGACCGACTGGCGGCGTTCCCAGAATCTTTTCCCTGCGATATGCACCATGGGCTTGGTCGTCCAGTTGGCCTGATACCAGTAGAAGGCGTCCTTGCGGATCTGGCGGTCGTAGGTGACGAGGCCCTTGTCGTTGCGCCCGAACTGGTCGCCTTCCTTGCGGCTGTCGGCGGAAAAATCGAACATGTTCCAGACAAATGTGCCCCAGAGCCAGGGCCGGTCCTTGATCTGCCGCCAGCTTTCCTCGTGGAAGGTGGTCTGCCACTCCTCGGGATGCCACGCGGCCTTGGCCATGTGCTTGCGTGGCGGCGGATTCAACTCGTGCTGGTAGAGACTGGCGCCGGCGCCGTATTCGCTGAGGCCGACCGGCACGGTGGGATGCGCGGCGTGAAACTGGTCGAGGAACACGCCGAGCTCGGGATAGTTGCCGCTATACCAGCCGAAGTATTTGTTGAAGGCGATCACCCCGGGCAGCAGGTTGCGCGGGTCGGTCAGACTGTGATGCGAGGCATAGACGGAAGGTCGCGACGGATCCTCGGCGCGGACCATCGCCGCCAGTTCGGTGAGCAGGGCCATGGCCTGCCTGGCCTCAGGCTCGTCGTTCTTCCCGCGGGTCTCGTTGCCAATGCTCCAAAAGAAGATGGAGGGATGGTTGTAGTTCTGTCGGATCAGCTCACGCAGCTGCTCCTGGGCGTTGGCGCGCGCCTCAGGGGAGGTCGGCGGCTCATTGACGAAGCAAAGCTCCGCCCAGACCGCGACGCCGTTGGTGTCGCACAGTTCGTAGAAATACTGGTCATGCTGGTAGTGCGCGAGGCGGACGGCGTTGGCGCCCAGCTCCCGGATGATTTCCATATCCTGCCGGTGGTCCTGTTCGCTGATGGCCCAGCCCTTGTCCGGCCGGTCCTGGTGGCGGTTGACGCCGCGCAGGGGGACCACCTGGCCGTTCAGCACGAAACCCGTGTCCGCCTTGACCTCGAAGGCCCGCAGGCCGAGCGGCTGGACGACGGCGTCGAGCAGCTGGGCTCCCGCCAGCACGGCGACCGTGGTGCGATAGAGGTAGGGATCGTTCACGCCGTTCCAGCGGTGCGGTTGCGCGATGCTCAGGGGAATCACGTTTTCGGCATTCTCCCCGGCCTTCAGCTGCAGCGGCTGGCTGGCCGCGGCGACCTGCCGGCCCGAAGCATCCTGCACCTGCACGCTGAGCGTGCCCGTGAAGGGCTGCGTGGACTCGTTGGCGACCTGGATGCGGGCGTCGATCTCGGCAAGGTCGGCGGTGACCCGGCGCTGGGTCAGGTAGACCCCGGGTGAGGCGTGATCAAGCGTCGCAATGTGGACGGGCGCCGTCAGCAGCAACCGGGCGGGCCGGTAGAGTCCGCCGAACTGGGTGAAGTCGCCGCCGATCGGAATGATCTGGGAAGGGGAGTTATCGACCCGGACGGCGAGGGTGTTGTCGGCCTGCCGGTCAACCAAGTCGGTGAGATCAAAACGGAAACGGGCGAAGGCGCCAGTGTGCGAGCCGACGGCCCGGCCGTTGAGGAAGACATCAGCCACCTTGCAGGCGGCGTCGAACTCAACGAGCACGCGCTGCCCCGGCGTCAGGGCGGGCAGGCGGAAATGCAGGCGATACCAGCCGGTGCCCCGGTGGTAATCGCCGCCCCCGTCCTGGCCGTCAAAGTTGTTCCAAGTGTGGGGCAGGGACACGGTCTCCCACTTGGAATCATCGTAGCTCGTGCCTGCGGGCGAATCGCCCGCGGCCGTGAGCGCGAACCGCCAATTTTCCAGCAGGGGAATAGTGGCGCGCGGCGTGATTTCCGTGGCGGTTGCAACGACGGCGGCCAGCGCCAGCACCGCGGCGGTGGGCCGCCAGCCGAAAATCGATGATCCCAATCGCGGGAGGAGGGGGAAAGCGGAAGCATTCATGAGCAGAGAAGGGATCTACTTGGTCGGCGCGGACTCAGGGGCGCGCAGGGCCTTGTCGGCAGGCAGGTTCACTCCGGAGTAGGCCATTTGGGCGGTCCAGGGCATGGCCGGCCCGCTCCAGAAGCGATTTTCGGGTGGCAGACCCAGAGGGAGAAAAGCGGCGGCGCAAAGATAGAGACTGCCGGTGGAGATGTAGTTTTCGCCAATCGCGGGTTGTGCTCCGGCAAAACCGATGCGCAGCCATCCCGCCGGATCGAAATCACCCGGGGCTTCGAGCAAGCGGCTCATGGCAGCCGTCATGCCGCCGCGCACCTGGGCCGGCGCCAGGGTGGACGGGAGTTTTTCGAGCAGGGCCAGCTGCGCCAGGCCGTGCAGCACGCCGCAGCGGTAGGCCAGCGAGCGGCCGACCGGTGGAATGGCTCCTTCCGGAGAGATCAGGCGCTCGAGCACCGTGGCGTGGCGCTGGGCGCGGGCCAGCATGCGGGCAGGGAAGTCTTCCTTCGCCCAGGTTTCCTGCGCGCCAACCGCGGCCAGCACATCCAGCAGCATGGGATGCATCACGATGCTGTTGTAGTAATCGAAATGAAACTCGGGTCCGTCGCCATAGTAGCCGTCGCCCTTATACCACTGGTCGAGTTGCCGGAGGGCGTAGTCCACGCGTGCCGGCTCCCACGCCAGGCTCTGGTGGGCCAGAAAGGCCTCGATGGTGGCGGAGAACAGAAGCCAGTTGTTCTGGCCCGGCTTGATCCGGCGCGTGGCCCGCATGAGTTCCACCACGCGGATTTGGGTGGGGTCGGGCAGCTTGCCCCACAATTGCCGGGGGGCGCGGAGGAAGGCCTCGGCGAGAAACGCGGTGTCGACCAGGATCTGCGCTCCGGCGGCGGGATTGACGAGGTCGGGTGAGCCGGGGTCAGTGAGGTAACTGATGGTCTGGCGTGCCAAGCTGCGATATTCCGCCCGCAGCGCGGCTTCCGCGGCCGGCACCGGGGCCTCGGATTCAAGCCAGGGCGCCAGGCCGCAGAGCAGGCGACCCACGGCCTCCAGCGGGGCAAACGGCGTCCGCTTCTCGGTTCCGGGGGCCACCGGCAGGTCGACATGGAGCCGACCCTTGGCGCCGGCCGTGAGCACGGGGCGCGCAATTTTGTCCAGCCACCGGACCCATTGCGCGCGGTCGGCGGCGCCGGCCGGCTCACCCGATTCGACCTCGCGCCAGGTTTGCTCAAGCACCGGACGGATCAGCTTGGTGAACTCGACGTAGGCCGGCGGATGGAAATGAAGCTTGTCCTCCTTGTAGAGTTCGAAGCGGGGCTGCCCGGCGGCGTCAACGAGGGCGGGGTTGATATCGATGAAGGCATGGCCCGGCGTGGCCATGCAGTAAGCGCGGGCCAGCGCGTTGTAGTGGTCGACCTGGGCCCAGCGGGCGACGCGGTCAGGGGAGCGGGTGCTGGAAACAAAAATGAGGCGGGTGCCCGGCAGGGCTGCCCGCACGCGCTCGGAGAACTGGCGGAAGCGCGCGAAGATCGCCGCCGGATCCTCCGCGGAGTCGCCGGCCTTCAGGTCATTGCTGCCGCAGTAATAGACGATGACCTTGGGCATGCACGGCAGGACGACCTGCGCAAAGCGGTCGAGCTGGTCCTGCGTGCGGGATCCACCAAACGCCCGGTTGCTCACCGGCAGCGGGGCCATCTGCTCCGTCACGTTCGTCCACTGCCGGAAGATGCTGCTCCCGACAAAGAGGATGCCCCCCTGCGCCGGAGGCTGGACGCGGTCGGCCGCCTGAAAAGCATCGATGGCCTCCTGAAAACGGGCGGGCGCGGCGAGAACAGCCTCCGCCGCCCGCAGCGGGAGCACCAGCATCAACCCGAGCGCGAGGAGTGTGGCCAGGGGTTGGCAGCGGGCGTTCATGGACTAGCGGCCACTCGAAGATGATCCCATGTGCTTGTCGAGGAATTCCAAAACCAGCGGACGGAGGTCGCGTTCCTTCGGCTGGAGGTCAAAAGTGTGCGGGGCCCCGGGGATGAGGACGAGTTGGTGCTCCACGCCTGCCTTGGTGAGGGCGGCGGCCAGCACCTCGCTGTGGCTGGACTTCACCGTCTCGTCGGCCGTGCCATGCACGATCAGCATGGGCGCGTCCTTCGCGTCGGCGTAGCGGTTGGGGGAGCCCCGGCGGTAGAGGTCGGGCGCCTCGGCGCGAGTCCGGGCGAACATCTTCATGTCGTGGTAGTCGAGCAGTTCCACGACACCGTAGAAATCAATCGCGCACCGGACAGCCGCGGAAACCCCGGGGTCGGGGCTGGCGGCATCAAACTCATCGGCCGGGCCGGTGAGGGCGAGCATGGCGGCGAGGTTGCCGCCGGCGGAGCAGCCGATGACCGCGATGCGATCCGGGTCGAGCCCGAGCCGGGCGGCGTTCTGACGCAGCCAGCGCACGGAGGCCTTGGCATCGTAGACGGGCTGCGGCCAGGTGGCCACGCCCTTCGCCCGCGCGAGTTTGTAGTTGATGCTCATCCCGACATAGCCGTGCAGGGCGAGGGTCTGGCCGATGTTGATTTCGCGGGGGCGGCCCTTGTCGCCGTCGTTGAAGCCGCCGCCATGGATGATCACGACGGCCGGCAGCAGCTTGCCCTTGGGCGGGGCGAGGGGGAAATAGAGGTCGGCTTTCTCCTCGCGGGCGTCGGCCAGATAGGCGACGTCGTGCTCGATGCGGACATCGGTGGGCCAGACGACGGGCTTGGCGGCCGGCGCCGGCGCTTCGGTTTGGGCCCGGGCGCTGATCAGCAGGATGAGAGCGAGCGCGAACCCGGTGATGAGGCGTGCTTTCATAGTTGGGGAATCGCGTCGTTGCCGGGGGTCGAACGCTGCGGGCTCAGGGCAGTCTGCGCCCGTTCGCTGATGACGAGGGGAAAATCGAATAAAGGCAGGCCGGTGAAAATCGCCATGCCATTCTCATCGCGCGGGGTCGCCAAGGCATGCACGGAGCCGTCGAGCAGATTGACCAGCACGGGTTCGGTGAAGTGCGCGCCCGGCACGCGCAGCGTGATGGTCGCCGGCCTGGGCGTGTATTCCTGCGGCTGCCAGGGGAGCCAGTAGGCGAGCAAGGTGGCGCCCGCAGCATTCCGGTAGGCAGCCACCAGCGGAATCGACGGATAGGCGTCGTCGGCTTCGCCGATGCCGGCAAACTGTCCCGGTGCGGTCACCGTGACGGCCTTGCGTCCGTCGAAATCAACCGGCTGGTAGCGGCCGTCCATCAGCGCGGTGAGGTTCTTGTAGGCATGGAATGCCGGCTTGGGCGTCAGGTCGGGATTGCTCAGCAGGCACTTTTCATTCACGCCCACGCCCCGCACGCGCCGTCCGGTCGCCTCGGCAGGAAAACCGAGGATGGCGTCCACGGGCTTGAGCTCGGGTCGCGCCTGCCGTTCCGCGCGGTCACCCCCGTCGAACAGCTTGAAATAGTTGCTGAGCGAAGCGCGCATAAAGTAGGTGTCGACGAAGGCCTGTCGGAGCAGCCACTTGGCCTGGACCATTTCCCCCCACGGACTGCTGCCGCGAAAATCCTTCGTGCTGCTGGCCGAGCCGTAGCCGCATTCGCCCTGCCAGAGCTGCAGCCGGGGGTGGTGCGCCCGGAGCGCGGCCCAAGTGTCGTCGGCGAAGTAGATCCGCGCCTCGGGAATGTTGGCGTAGTTGTGGAACGAAACAATGTCGACGGCGTGCGCCGTGTCCTCGGCGAGGAAGCCGGCAATGAATTTCGGGTCGAGGCCCGCGAGCGCACCGGCGATGATCACCGCGTCCGGCTGGACGGTGCGGATGCGCGCCGCAGTGAGCCGGACCAGCCGCCCGTAATCGGCCGCGCTGGGCGGCGCGCCCCAATAAGCGTAGTGGTTGGCCTCGTTCCAGATTTCCCAGTGGGTGACGCGGTCCTTGGCGTGCGAGACCACGGCGTCGACATACCGCAGCCAAGCGGCCATGGCCGCTTCATCCAGAATGGGCGGGGCGGGCTTGACGCCGTAGATGAGCCGCCAGTTCGGATCGGGATTCGGGATTGCGGCGGAGTAGAGCTTGTTGCCGTTGGAAAGGCAGACAAACGGGGTGATGCCCTGCGCCCGGGCGGCGTCCACGGGTTCATCGACAGAGGAAAAGTCGTAACGTCCCTTTTCCTTCTCGATGACCGGCCAGACGGCGAGAAAGCGCGTCCACTTCACGCCCAGTTCGCCGGCGCGCTCGAACAGGGCGACCCGTTCATTGTCGCCGGCCTGGATGCCCCAGGGTGACGCCGCAATCGCGCGGGATGTGCGGGGGTTGAGATAGCCGAGGGTCTCGGCGTGGCCGGCTGCCTGACAGCCAAGGATGAGCGTCAGGACGCGGGCGACCCGATGAAGTGTGGTGGTGCACATAAGGGAAAAAGGACCGGGCCGGCCGGGAGGCCGGCCCGGTGAATCGGACTGACGCCCCGGTTTCAGAACTTGGTGCTCAGGCCAACCCGGTAGCTGCGCAGGTCGCCCTTGCTCTGCAGGCCTTCCATGATTTTTTTGTCGGCGAGATTTCGGACCGTCGCCGTTAGCGTCATGCGGCGGCCAAAAATCTTGCCCTGATAGGCCGCCCCGACGTCGAGGCGCGTGTAGGCGGGCATGTAATTGGTCACCTGGCCCGTGGTGCTGCTGATGCTGTCCGGCCGCTGGCCATCGACCCAGATGATGGCATTATTGAGTGAGAAGCCCTTCAGCATAGAATTTTGGAACGCGTATTTATGGAAGATGCTGCCATTCGCGCGGGGACGTCCGGTGATCGGGCCGCCATTGCGGATGGCATTATCCGGCGCGACCAGCTCCGTCTTGATGTTGCTGTAAGTGGCGGACACCTGGTAGCCCTTGAAGGGATTGATCAAGGCCTGGATCTCGAAGCCGCGTGATTTTTCGCCGTTGTCCTGCACGCTGCGCGCCCCGCTGGGCAGGGTGCCGAGGATCGCGATAATCTCCGCGTCACTCAACTGGCGCCGCGTGTTCGTGCGGTTGAGCTCGAAAACCGCGGCTTCCAGCCCGAGCTTGCCGCCGAAGAGGGACGACTTGATGCCGGCCTCCTTGCTCTTGCCGGACTCGGGCTTGGTGAGCAGGTTGCCGTAGACGTCGATGCCGGTCGGGACACCCGAGAAGGAACTGCTCGAGGAGGCGTAAACCGAGAAGGCCGCCCAGGGACGATACAGCAAGCCCACGGTCTCGGAGGTGGCGTTTTCCTTGGGCAGGGCCTGCGGCACCGCCGTGGGGTTGGTGGTGCCGGAGAGCGCCTTGTTGTCGCCGTGGTCGCGCCGCAGGCCGGCCAGCAGGTGCCACTTGTTGTTTTCCGTGCTGATGACATTCGTGAACGAGACGGCCCCGCGGATTACCGACTGGTCGACATAGGAATTTGGGCTGGTGTAGCGGGAGACATCGGTCATCTCGGTCCACGCCGGCTGGAAAGCGGTCGCCGCCAGGGCGCCGGCGGACGAAGTCGGGAACTTGAAGCGGGTGAGTGCATTCGGATTGGTCGAGACCGCGGCCCCGAGTGCCGTGCTGGAAGAGTTGGGCGTGTCCGTGCGGTCGCGCCAGTTGCGGGACTCGATGCGCTCCAGGCCGAGGATCGCCTCGTGCTTCAGGCCCCAGTAGTTGAACTCCCCGCGAAGGTCGGCCGTGTAGGACCAGATGTCCCATTTTTCCCTGTCGTTGGTCGCGGACCAGCGGATTTCCTCGGCAACGACATTGCCCGCCACGTTGCCGAGTGTGGGATCAATGAGGCGGGCAATGATCGTGCTCGCGCTGCCCGAGAGGCGGAGGTCCTGCCGGTCGCTCTTGGACCAGTTGACCGCGGTGCGGAAGGAGAAGTGCTGGCTGAATTGGTGCTGGAGGTCCGCGCCCACGCGGTAGGTTTCCTGCAGCCGGAGGTTATTCGGCCCAAAGGGATTGAAATCCCACGGCACGATGCTCTCGGGCACGTAGCCGAAGGCATTGGCGCCGAAGACCGGGGCCGCCGTGGCGCTCGTGGCACTGGCCGTGGTGGGGATGCGGATGCCGGGCACGGCGATGGCCACCACGCCGTTGTATTTGATCGTTTCGGCGCGGACGTTGACGATCGTGCTGGGCGTCAGCTTGTAGACCGCCGCGAGGTAGCCGACCTTGCGCGTGCTGCCTTCCCACGGCCGCCAGCTGTCGCCGTCCTGATAGGCGCCGGCCACGCGGATGGCGAACTTCTTGGAGGCCACGACCGAGGCATCCAGTTCGGTGCGCAAGTAGTTCCATGAGCCGAGGCTCAGCTTGACGCCGAACTCGTTCCTCGACTGCGGGCGCTTGCTGATCTGGTTGATCATGCCACCGGGCTCGACGACGCCCGCCAGCAGCGAGCTGGGGCCGCGGAGGGACTCAATACGGTCCACCGAGATGCTGTCACTGATCATGCCGACGAACCCTTCCTTGACGCCGTCGCGGTAGTGCCGGTTCTGGCGCATGCCGCGCACCGTGAGGGTATTGTTGTCAAAGACCGCGTCCTGCTTGCCCTGTGAGGTGACGCCCGTCATGAAGGCGGCCGCATCGGACATGGTGTCGGCGCCGATGTCGGCGAGGAATTCGCTTGTGAGTACCTGCACCGCGCGCGGGATGTCCTGGATCGGAACATTGGTGCGCGTGCCGGACATGGAACTCGAGGCGCTCCAGCCTTGGGAGCCGTCGGCGCTCACCGAGAATTGCGGCAACTCGTAGATCTCCCCGGTGGCGGCGGGGGCGGGAGCCGCGGGGCTTTGCGCCATGGAGGCAAGCGGCGAGGCGAGCAGGAGACTGCTGGCAAGCGCCACGGAACAGGCGCGGACATGGGTTCTGATGGTATGCATGGGGATGTTCAGGGTTGCTGCCGTGGCAGGTAGCCAGCGGCCGGTGGGGTATGGGCCCCAGCATGCCACGCCGGTGTTCCGCGGGCCGAGGCCAGCGTTCATGCAAGGGTTGCATGCCTTTGCATGGAGGATACTCTCGCCACAAACCAAAGCCGCGTCCTGCCTGCCATGAACTCGCCCATGCCCCCCCGGTCCGAATCCACCCTGGCCACCATTGCCGCCGCCGCGGGCTGCTCGGTGGCCACGGTCTCGCGGGCGCTCCGGGCCAGCCCGTTGCTGCCAGAACGGACCATCGTGCGGATCCAGAAACTGGCCGGCCGGCTTGGTTACCGCTCCAATCCGCTGGTGACCCAGGTGATGAGCCACTTGCGCGGCGCGCACGTGACCCAACGCGGCACGCTGGCCTATCTGGTTTTTGGCACCGCCGCGGGCGAGTGGCAGAAGCACCTGACTTTCGTCGGTTTCTTCGAGGGCGCGCGGTCACGGGCGGAGGAACTGGGCTTCCGGTTGGACCAGTTTTGGGCGGACGATCCGGCGATCAGCCCGGCGCGGCTGGCCCAAATCCTCCGGGCCCGTGGCATCACCGGCGTGATTGTCGGTCCCGCTCCCGGCCTGCCGAAGGCTCCTCGGCTCGATTGGTCGGACTTCGCCCCGGTGAAAATCGGCGTGCCGCTGCCCGAACTGCCCCTGCCTTGCGCGGTCTCCAATCATTATCGCGCCATGCTTCGCGTGATCGAGCGCTTGAAGGCATTGGGCTATCGTCGCCTGGGCCTGGTGTTGCAGGAACACCAGAACATCAAGACCTCGGGCCTTTGGCTCGCCCCCCTGGCTTACCATGAACAGCACCTGCGCCCGTCCGAGCGGGTGGCGCCGCTGGTGATGACCAGATGGCGGGAAGCGGATTTCATCCGCTGGTATCGGCTGCATCGCCCTGAGGTGATCATTGGCCTGCGCAGCGAGTTGATCACCTGGCTGGCCCGCTTGGGCCGCAAGGTGCCGGGCGATGTGGGCTTCGTTCACCTGGACCGCTGCACTGAGCGGGGGGAATTCGCCGGCATCGACCAGAAGCCGCGGGAAGTGGGGGCGGCGGCCGTCGACATGGCGGTCAGCCGGCTGCTCGCCAATGAGCGTAACCTGCAGGCTTCCCCGCGGCAGTTGCTGGTCGAGGGTGTCTGGGTCGATGGGCCCACGGTCCGCGCCATCCGCAAGCCCAGGCAGCTTTCCCCTGGCGCGGACTGACTTCTCTGCGCGTCACCGACCAGACGGCAAGCCGGTGGCCGGCCGGGCGGGCAACACTCGGGATGCGGCCGGCTTCCGGCCGTAATGCCACCACAGGATCACCGCGGCCAGCGGATGCAGCAGGCAGCCGAGCACGAGCAAGGTGGAATAGCCGACGGCTTCGATCAGCGGGCCGGCCGCGAGGTTGACGAGGCCGCCGGCCGCCGCCCCGACGGCACTGATCACGGACACGGAAGTTCCCACCATGCGGCGGGGCACGAGGTCGCTCATCAGCAGGCCCGTCATGCTCAACCAGGTGGCGGTCATGATCTGCACCACGGTGAGCAAAGCCAGTGCCGGCCCGTGGCCGTGCACCCAGAGCAGGGCGAGCAGCGCCGGGGACAGCGCGGCCGTCAGGGTGAGGATCCGGAGTCGACTGGCGACCGGGGTCCAGCCCCGGACGATCAACCAGTCTGACATCACGCCCGTCAACATGATGAAGCCCACGGAGGCGGCGGCGGGAATCCAGCCGATGCGTCCAAACTTTTCCAGCGACATGCCGAGTTCCTCCTGCAGGAAGCCCGGCTGCCAGAAGATCAGGAAAAACCACAGCGGGTCGCTGACCAGGCGGGCGAGCAGCACGCCACGGATCACGGGCAGGTGGAATACTTCGCGGAATGACACGGGGGCGCGGGTGGTGTAATCCTCGTCCGGAAAGGGCGGGGCCCGGTCCAGCCCAAACCACAACAGGGCGGCGGCCAGCCCGATGAGTCCGGGCAGCACGAAGGCCCAGCGCCAGCCAAGCTGGAGCGTGATCCACGCGGCCAGCGGCGCGACGAGCACCTGCCCGGCGACGGTCAGGGGCTTGTTGAACGTGTTCGCCATGCCCCGCCGGTTGTAGGGGAACCAGGTCACGATCGCGACCAGCACGGCCGGCACAATCCCGGCCTCGGCCGCGCCGAGCAGGAACCGGCTGGCCCCGAAGACGACGAGGTTGTCCGCCATTCCGCTGATCAGCGTGGCCAACGACATGGCGCCGAGAAAGAGCGGCATCATCAGCCGGGTGCCCCAGCGATCAATCAGGTAGCCCGTGACAATGTAGCAGAGCGTGTAGGGCACCATGAAGGCCGTCACGAGCCATGAATACTGCGTGTCCGTCCACCCCTCCGCGGCCTTCAGGGTGCTCTTGAGCACGGACAGGGTCTGCCGGTCGACATAGAAGAGCATGCCGGCCACGCCGGTGAGCAGCAGGATGAGCCAGGCGCGGGCGCGGATCGGTGTCTTGCGTGAGGGCAAAGCGGAAGGCCCCATACAGGACGAATCCGAGCCGAAATCAACGGACCATTTGTGCGTCCGCTCCACTGGATCTGCTCCCCGTGATCGCCGGGCGTGCACCATTTATCGAAGCTGCCGTTGAATGGGTGGGACCCGGAGACGGTCGTCCACGCGCGGTCGGTGAACCCGGGAGCCTCGGCGCCGGCGGCCTACTGGAAGATATCCTTCGTGTCCGGCCGGGTGTAGGGTTTGCTGAAAAAGGTTTCCAGCGTCGAGTTCAGCAGGGCCGGGTTATCCCAGGCGATCATGTGCGTGGCGCCGGGAAAAATGCAGAGGTGGGCCTGGGCGAGATTATGGAAGATCTCGAGCGTGTGCTCGTCCTTGATGACGTCCTTGTCGCCGGCCATCACGAGCACCGGGGCGGAGATTTTTCGCAGGTCGGAGACCGGGATGTTTGGCTGCTGGCCGAGCAGGTCGAGCAGCTGCTTCTGCACGGCCCACGGCTGGGTTTTGTCGCCCTTGGCGATCATCTCATCTACCAGGGTGTTCTGTTTGGCGACGGCGTCTTCCGCCCACGCGTAGGCGCCGTCCGGTCGGAGGTTGGCGCCCATGATGGCGAGCTTGCCGACCTTGTCGGGATGGTGGATGGCGAGGAGGAGGCCGACGATGCCGCCGTCGCTCCAGCCGAAGATGTCGGCGGACTTCACGCCCAATTGGTCGAGCAGCGCGTTCAGGTCCTCGGCGATCTGTTCGTAGGTGAGGTGGTCGGTGCCCAACCCGCTCTGGCCCTGGCCGCGGCTGTCGGCGGCGATGACGCGGTAGTGGGTCGAGAAGAACTTGAGCTGGTGGCCCATGGCCTGGATGTCGCCGCCGTTGCCGTGGATCTGGAGCATGGGCCGGCCGGTGCCGTAACTCTCATAGTAGAGTTTGATGCCATTGACCTCGGCGAATTTCCCGGCGGCGGGGTTGTGGCCGTAGGGAATGTCGAGTTTGGGCGGGGTGAGCTGGGCCAGCAATCCGACGGGCAACAGCAACGCGCAAACGAGGCGCAGCGTATTTTTCATAAAGGGAGAACCCGCCGCCGCGCCGCCTACTTCTTCTTCCCGCCGTTCAGCTCGATGTTGAGGTAGGTCTTGGCGAGCATCTGGGATTCGTAGAACTCGACGAGGCGCACGCCCTCGCGGGGCTTGATCAGGTCCTTCTTCGTGGCGTGGTCGATCTGCTGCTTGATCTTCCGGCAGAGCTCCTCCCACTGGTATTGCACGCCCTCGATGACGTCGGCGATGCGCGAGCCGGCCAGCGCCTCCTCAATGTAGAAACCGTTGGGCTCGTCGTCCTCGAGGAAGACGTGGACCTCGTTGACGCGGCCGAAGAGGTTGTGCAGGTCGCCCATGATGTCCTGGTAGGCGCCGGTCAGGTAGATGCCAAGGTAGTAGGGCTCGTGGCGCCTGAGCGGGTGCAGCGTGATGTAGTCCTTCACGTCCTGCAGGTCGATGAAGCTGCCGACCTTGCCGTCGGAGTCGCAGGTGATGTCGACCAGGATGGCGTTGACCGTGGGCTTTTCCTTCAGCCGGTGCAGGGGCGTGATCGGGAAAAGCTGCTTGAGCGCCCAGCTGTCGAGGAGCGACTGGAAGACCGAGAAATTGCAGACGTATTGGTCGGCGAGGAGTTTTTTAAGGTCGTGGAGTTCCTCGGGCTGGTAGCCGGACTTCGTGCCCTCACGGTCGATCTTCTCGCAGATCTGCCAGAAGATCTGCTCGGCGGCGGCGCGGTTCTCGAGGTCGAGGTAGCCGAGGTTGAAGAGCGAGAAGGCCTCCTCCTTTTTCTGCAGCGCGTCGTGGAAGCGCTCGAGGCGGCCGAGCTTGGCCTTGTTCTGCAGGAGGATGGCGAGGTCATCGACGATCTTGTGGCGGGACTTCGGCTGGTGCTGCTTGCCGAGTGACTCGTGCTTGTTGATGCGCTCGAAGACCTCGACGACGAGCATGGAGTGGGGGGCGGCGACGGCGCGGCCGGACTCGGTGACGATGTCGGGCACGGGCACGCCGGAGGCGGTGCAGATCTCGCGGATGTTGAAGACCACGTCGCGGGCGTATTCCTCGATCGAGTAGTTCATCGACGACTCGAAGTTCGTGCGCGAGCCGTCGTAGTCGATGCCGAGGCCGCCGCCAACGTCGAGGTAGCCCATGGGGAAGCCCATCTTCGACAGCTGGCAGTAGAAGCGCGCGGCCTCGGTGACGGCGGCCTTGATCGTGATGATGTTCGGCACCTGCGAGCCGATGTGGAAATGCACGAGCTTGAGGCACTGCTGCATCTTCGCCTTCCGGAGCTTCTCGACGGCGAAGAGGATCTCGGCGGTGTTGAGGCCGAACTTGGCGTTGTCGCCGGTGGACAGGGCCCACTTGCCCTCGCCGCGGGTCTGGAGCTTCACGCGGAAGCCGATCATGGGCTTCACGCCGGTCTCCTTGGAGATCTCGATGATGCTGTCGACCTCGGAGAGCTGCTCGATGACGATGATGATCTTCTTGCCCAGCTTGCGGCCGAGGAGGGCCAGCCGCATGTAGTCGTGGTCCTTGTAGCCGTTGCAGATGATGAGGCGCTGCGGGCCCTCGTGCATGGCCAGGGCGATCATCAGCTCGGGCTTGGAGCCGGCCTCAAGCCCGTAGTTGAAGTCCTTGCCGGCGGAAATGATCTCGTCGACGACCTCCCGGAGCTGGTTGACCTTGATCGGGAAGACCCCGCGGTAGTCGCCCTTGTAGCCTTCGTCCTTGATCGCCTTGTGGAAAACCTCGTTCAGCTGGGTGACCCGGTGCCGGAGCGTATCCTGCATGCGGATGACGAGCGGGGCCTTGAGCCCCATGCTGTTGGCCTCGTTGATGACGTCCATGAGGCGGATGGTGCGGCCGTCGGCGAGCGGCTGGACCTGTACGAAGCCCTCGGAATCCACCGAGAAATGGTTGGCGCCCCAGCGTTTAAAACCGTAATGTTCCTCGGACTGCGCGACCGACCAGTTGGATGGGGATTTGTTCTTCAATTGACGGTGATGGAAAGGCGGGGGTTAGGCTTGCTTTTTAGAAACCGGGTAGGCTTATTCGCCCTTTTCAAATTTTTCAAAACACCCGAAGACGCAATGACTAAGTTACACTTGTTCCTCGCCCAGACACCCGCCGGCCCCGCCCAACCGGGTGGTGCCAGCTCCATGTTCCTCATGCTGGGCTACGGTTTGCTCATGATCGCACTGTTCTGGTTCATGACCAGCTCCCAGCGCAAGAAGCAGAAGGAGCACGAGAAAATGGTCAGCGGACTCAAGTCCGGCGACGAGGTCATCACCACCGGCGGCATCTACGGCACCATCACCAGCGTGAAGGAGGACCGTTTCGTCATCCGCATCGGCGACAACAACGCCAAGGTCGAGCTCGCCAAGGGCTTCGTCACCACGGTGGTCAAGAAAACCGACGCCGCCTAGGGCATTACCCCGTCCGGCCTGTCCGCCATAGCCTTGGCGACGGCGGAAGGCCGCGTTCCACCCCTGATGCCCCCGCCGCGCAGTCCCATTTAACAACCAAATACCCATGCTCAGTCGTAACCTCTGGAAATTGATCCTGTCCGCCGCCCTCGTGCTGTGGGCGGTGTTCGCCCTCCTGCCGCTGAAGGACCAAAACTTCGGCGACTTCCTCACTGCCCAGGCCTCAGCCAAGCCCGCGGACTTCGCGCAAGTGATGGCCAAGGCCCGCGCGCGCATCGCCGAGAGCAAGACCCGCGGCACCGAGATCGGCTATTTCGTCGCCCTGCGCCAGGTCGGCCGCGAGGAGCGGATCGACCTCTCGCAGTTCTATCCGCACATCAAGCTCGAGAGCTCGCTCAAGAACATCGAGAAGAAGAACGACATCCTGCTGACCTACCTGAACAAGCAGTCGAAGAGCCCGCTGCAGCTCGGCCTCGACCTTAAGGGCGGCATCGCCTTCACCCTGGAGGCCCCGCCGCCGAAGGCCGGCACCGCGAACGACTACCAGCGGAAGCAGCAGCTTTCGAAGGCCATCGACATCATCGGCAACCGCATCAACGGCATGGGCGTCGCCGAGCCGGTCATCCGCCCCGTCGGCGACAACCGCATCGAGGTCCAGCTCGCGGGCGTGAATCCGAAGGACAACCCCGAGCTGCTGAAGGACACGGTCAAGCCCGCCCAGCTCGCCTTCCGCCTCGTGCAGGAAGGCACCGGCCCGATGACCGAGCCGCCGTCCAACGTGCCGCCGGGCTACGAGCTCCTCAGCGTGGACGAGGACAACAAGGTCAACGGCACGTCCTACACCACCTATTACCTCGTGAAGCGCGTGCCCGAGATGTCCGGCTCCACGGTGAAGAGCGCCCAGGCCACGGTTGATCCGTATGGCGCTTACCAGGTCCACCTGAACTTCAATCCCGATGGCGCCAAGAAATTTGGCGAGGTCACGACCGCCAGCGTCGGCCGCCTGCTCGGCATCGTGCTCGACGGCAAGCTCTACTCCGCCCCGCGCCTGAACGAGCCCATCATGGGCGGCTCGGCGCAGATCACCGGCCACTTCTCGGCCCGCGAGGCCGAGCAGCTCGCCAACGTCCTCAACAACCCGCTCGACCTCGAGCTGCAGGTCAAGGAGCAGTATCAGGTCGGCCCGTCGCTGGCCCAGGATGCCATCGACAGCGGCGTGCGCTCCGCGGTCATCGGCACCGCCGCCGTCTGCGCGTTCATGATCACCTTCTACGCCACCGGCGGCCTCGTGGCCGTCATCGCGCTGGCGGTGAACATCGTCATCATCCTCGGCATCATGGCCAACATCGGCGCCACGATGACGCTGCCCGGCCTCGCCGGCATCGTGCTCACCATCGGCATGGCGGTCGACGCGAACATCCTCATCTTCGAGCGCATGCGCGAGGAACTCGCCCTCGGCAAGACGCTCTCCAGCGCCAACCAGGGCGGCTTCGCCAAGGCGCTCACGACCATCCTCGACGCCCACTTGGTGCAGCTCATCATCTGCGGCATCATGATCTGGCTCGGCACGGGCCCGATCAAGGGCTTCGGCTTCACGCTCCTCATCGGCGTGCTCTCCACGCTGTTCACGGTGCTCATCACCGGCCACATGATCATGGAGCTGCTCATCGACTCGAATTTCCTCAAGAAGATCACGATGCGCCGCATGCTGAAGGACCTCAGCGTGGACTTCGTCAAATACGGCAAGCCCGCCGCCATCGGCTCGGTCGCGCTCGTCGTGATCAGCATCGCCTACGTCGTCTACCAGGGCGACCGCATCTACGGCATCGACTTCGCCGGCGGTGACCAGGTCACGGCCAACTTCACCACCAAGATCGACGCCAGCGCGATCCGCGAGGTCGCCAAGGCCAACGGCATCGGCGAGGTCAGCCCGACCTACGTCAACGACCTCGGCGGCGGCCGCGAGCAGCTCAAGCTCGAGACGGCCTACGGCAAGTCCGACGCGCTGTTCGCCGCGCTCCAGAAAGCCTATCCGAAGGCCGGCCTCGAGAAGGGCGGCACGGCCCAGATCGGCGCCACCATCGGCAAGGAGATCAAGTGGAACGCCATCCTCGCGGTCGGCGTCTCCATGGCGGTCATCCTCGTCTACATCGCCTTCCGCTTCGAGTTCGGCTTCGGCATCGGCGCCATGGCGTCGACGCTGCACGACATCCTGATGAACATCGGCATCTTCGTGCTCTTCGGCCACCAGTTCTCGGCGCCGATGGTCGCGGCCATCCTGTGCGTCGCGGGCTACTCGATCAACGAGACCGTCGTCGTCTTCGACCGTATCCGGGAGGAGCTCAAGCTCAACCCGACCGGCTCGCTGCGCGACATCATCAACAACGCCATCCGGAAGGTTTTCGCCCGCACGATCATGACGGCGACGACGACCTTCCTCGCGGCGCTCTCGCTGTTCCTCTTCGGCGGCGGCCAGCTCCACGACATCGCGTTCACCTTCCTCGTCGGCATCGTCACCTCGACCTTCTCCGCCATCTTCATCGCCGCCCAGGTGTTCTACTGGTGGCACAAGGGCGACCGGAAGCACGTCGAGGCCCACCAGGACATCGCGCCCAAATACGAGTGGGCCGGCTCTTCCCGCGCCTCGGAATAAGGTGGAACGTGTTGACCCCAACACGTTCAGCCCGCTGAGGTCAGCGGGCTCCACCTAAAGCCAACTTCCGATGCGCTGGAACTACACGCCGGTCCACGCCGACAGCGTGGCTGAACTCGTGCGCGCCACGGGCACGACTCCCGTCGTGGCCGAACTGTTGCTGCGGGGCGGACTCTCCGAGCCCACCGCGGCCACGCGTTTCCTCACGCCCACGCTGGCGACCCTCGGTGACCCGTTCCTGCTGGCCAACCTCGACGCGGCCGTGGATCGCCTGCTGCTGGCGCTGCGGCGGAAGGAGAAGGTCACCGTGCTCGGCGACTACGACGTAGACGGCGTGTGCAGCACGACGATCCTTGTCAGCCTGCTGCGCCGGCTCGGCCTGTCGCCGCGCTACGTGGTGCCGCGCCGCGCGGAGGAAGGCTACGGCCTGTCGCGCACCTCCATCGACCGCGCCCTCGAGGCGGGCAAACCGGACCTGTTCATCGCGCTGGATTGCGGCACCAACTCCGGTGAAGAGGTCGCGTATCTGCGTTCCCTCGGCGTGGATGTCATCATCGTTGATCACCATCGCTCGACCGAGGCGCCGGCGGCGGGCGCACTGCTGATCAATCCGCACGTCAATCCCATGGCCGGCGACGACGCGTGGCGCTTTCTCTGCACCGTCGGTCTCGTCTTCAAGCTCGCCCACGGCCTGCTCAAGAAACTCCGCGCCGCGAACGACCCGGTGGCGCTCTCCATCGTGCTCAAGGACTACCTCGACCTCGTCGCCATGGGCACGATCGCCGACCTCGTGCCGCTGGCGGGGGAGAACCGCATCTTCGCCCGGCATGGCCTGCGGGTGCTGGCCGAGACCCGGCGGCCGGGCCTCCACGCCCTCATGGGCGTCTCCGGCCTGAAGAGCGACCAGGGCATCGTGCCAAGCGACGTTTCGTTCCGCCTCGGGCCCCGCATCAACGCCAGCGGCCGGCTGGCCGACGCCTCGCTGTCGGTCGACCTGCTGCTGAGTGAGGACTATAATTTCTGCGATGCCACGGCCCGGCGCCTCGACGAGCTCAACCGCGAGCGGCAGGACATCGAGCGCGGCATCACCGAACGCGCCGAGCGCTACGTGGAGGAACATTTTCTCGGGTCGAGCGGCCTCGTGCTGTTTGACGAAGACTGGCACCCCGGCGTGGTCGGCATCGTCGCCGGCCGCATCTCGCGCAAATACAACCGCCCGGCCATCGTCCTCGGCAACGAGGGCGACCTGGCCAAGGGCTCGGGGCGCGGCATCAATGGCTTCAACCTCGTCGAGATCCTCGGTGCCTGCTCCGCCTGCCTCGACAGTTGGGGCGGCCACCCGATGGCGGTCGGGGTCTCGTTGAAGAAGACGCGGCTGGACGAATTCCGGAAGATGTTCGATGACGTCATCCGGCACGGCCGCAACGGCGACGTGACCGAGCCGGGCGTGGAACTCTCCGGTTGGATCGACGGCGTGCAGATCAACGAGCAATTGATGGCCGAACTCGAGCAGTTGCAGCCTTTCGGCATGGGCAATCCCGAGCCGGTGTTCGGCGTGCGCGGCGTGCGCCTGCGGAACCGGCCGGACGTGTTCAAGGAGCAGCATTTCCGTTTCGCCGCCGAGGACGCCAACGGCCGGCGCGTCAGCGGCGTGGCCTGGAAAATGGCGGACCGCCTCCCGCCGGTCGGCCCGGTGCTGGAGCTGGCCATCCAGCTCAATTGGAACTACTACAACGGCCGCCGGATGCTCCAGCTGGAGCTCCTCGATTGGCGGCTGGCGGCGGGACAAAATTCTGCTTGAAGTGGCTTGGGTAACCCCGCTTATTCGCCGTTCCTTCGTGCGGGCATAGCTCAACTGGATAGAGCGCCAGACTACGAATCTGGAGGTTTGGGGTTCGACTCCCTATGCCCGCACCACTTTGGAACGCCCAGTCGCAGGACTGGGCGTTTTTTTGTGGATCCGGCCCCAACCGGGACCGCTCAGGGTTGGTAGGCGATGGGCAGCACGCCCATGTTGCGCGCACCCTGCACGCTGATCTTCTTCGCGCGGCTGCCCGGCTTGTCGAAATCATCCTGATATTTTTTGGCCTCGGAATTGCCCGTCTGCACCGCGTCCTGGAAGGATTTATACGAGGTGAGGACCTTCGGGTCCTTCGACTCCACCACCTTGTCGAGGCTCGACATGATCTTGGGCAGGCCGTGCAGGCTTTGCGCGGGCGAGAGGTTGACGTTGCCCATCATCGTCGTCTCGAGGTAGACGATCGACTCCGGGTTGCCCGGCGACAGGTAGAAGCCCATGAACATGTGGCCGGGCACCAGCACGAGCACCGGCTCGATGCCGATCTGGCGGAGCACCGAGGCGAAGAGCACGCTGCCATCGACGCAATTGGCCTGGGCGCCCTGCACGGCCTGGTCGAGGAACCGCACCTGCTGCACCCCGATCGAGTCGCTGTCCTTGCCGGTGGTGGTGGTGATGTTGCTGTATTTGAAGCCACGCTTCTGCAGGACGTGCCAGATGGCGAAGACCTGGGCGATCACATCCTCCGGGCTGCCTTGGTAGCCGGCAAAATTGTCGATCAGCCCGGACTTCAGCGCCTCCTTGCGCAGGTCGTCCGACCAGGGATGGTTCTCGTTCACGTAGGCGGCGAACATCCAGTCAATCCATTCGACCTTCTTGTCCGCGGTGGAGTCGGACAGCGCGAACGGGCAGTCGTTGATGGGGCTGAGCCGGACCGTGATCGCCTTGGACTCGGCGGCTTGCGCACCGAAGGCGACGCTGGCGGCGAGGGTGATGGGCACCGCCTGCCGGACCCGCAGCAGGGCGTCGAAATTGTAATTCATCTTCGGGCAGACCAGGTAGGTCTTGCCCTTTTCGGGCAAGGCGAGGGTGACGGAACTGCGCTGGAAAATACTGGTGGCCTCGAAGGTGACCGTGACCGGGGCATTGTTGTCCGGGCTGGTGATGGTCACGCCGATGACGCCGGCGAGGTCACCCAGCCGGTTCGCGGTGCCGGAACTGGGCAGCCGGGCGGGGTCCACCGTGGCGCTGGCAATAAGGTAGGAGGGGAAGATCTGCCCGTCGAAGAGCACGAAGGGTTCCCAATTGCCACCGGTCTTGGTGATGGCGGACGGGTCGGACTTGCTGGGGGAGCCGCCGGCATCGGACTTGGGCCGGAGCATCACGAAAGCACTGATGGCCCCGATCACGACCACGGCGGCGATCAACCCGAAGATCCAGCCGGGCAAGCCGCGGTTGGCTGCGGCCACCGGCATGGGCCGGGCGGCGGGCGCCGGGCCGGCCGGCAGGAAAGGCGGTTCGGCGACATGGCGGGGCGCCGCCGGCGCCGGCGCGGCCTTCACCTCGGCGGTGAAATCCACCTGCACCTTCGGGCCGCCCTTGCCGAGCTCCAGCACGGCGCCGGGGGAAAGTTTCTCGGCGGAGATTTTTTTGCCACTGACGAAGGTGCCGTCCTTGCTGGCGTCCACGGCCCAGAGCTCGCTGCCGCGCCACTCGAGGGTGACGTGCCGCGCGGCGACCGTCTTGTCCCACGTCGGGTCGAAGCGCAGGTCGCTGGCGCTGTCGGTGCCGAGGGCCACCCGGTCCGCGGTGAACGCGGCTTTCTTGTTGCGATCAAAACCACTGAGGCGGGTGAGCGTGAGGTTGGAAGCCATGGCGTGAGGGGTTGCGGGATCTATGGCAGGTTGTGTGCCAGCTGGGCTCGGACCGCGAGAAGCTGACGGCCCGCCGCATGCACCGCAAGCCCGTTGGTGCGCGCGGGGGAGGCGGCTTACGAGCCGAGCTTGTCCCAATCGGTGGGCTTGCGCGGTGTCGGTTCGGCGCGCTTGCTGGATTTGATCAGACCGGCGAGCAAGAGAACGAGTCCACCCGCGAGGAGCAGCGGTCTTGCGCCGGCGGCAAGCGTGGGGGCCGAAGTGCCCACGCTGACCAGGATCGCAATCCACAGGGCCCCACTGGCGGCGACCCACATTCGCAGGGCCCAGCGCCAGCCTTGTCGCTGACCATCCGCAGGCCGGCGCACCACGGCGCCCAGGCCGAGGCAGACTACGCCGGCGAAGATTGTCAGAAACAAACCGACCGTTGGATCCATTGGTCGGAGCGAAGTCGTTCCCGCCCGCCGTGGCAAGCCCCCGCGGTTGGCCGCGCGCCGCTTGGCACGGGATTTGCCGTTGAAGAATTCTCCTCACCCCGCACTCTCGCCGGCCAACGTCCGGCTAACCCCACCACCTCTTCAACCATGAATGATACCGCCCGTCCGTCCCTTGCTCTCCGCGTTGCCCGCCTGGCCCTGCTGCTCGGCTACGGCGCGTTTTTCTTCTGCTTGGACCTTGCCGCCATGATCCTGCGCGGCGCCAATCTTGAATGGCTGGCGCTCATGACCATGGCCCTTTTCATCGTCGGCGTCGTTGTGCTCTGGAAGCGCCCGGCCTGGCTGGCCAACTGGCCGGTGCTGGGCACCCTCGCGGTGATCCTCCTCGGCGTGGCCGGCTGGCTCGCGATCGACGACCCCAAGGTCGACTATCCCGTGACCTTGGCTGAAATCAGTCCCGCCCCCGCCAAGGACGCGGCGGCCGGTTACGCCGCGACCCTCTGGTTCACGGAAGTCGGCGGCAAGCCCGCGGCGCATACCGTGCCGGACGGCAAATTTCACCTGAAGAGTTCGCTGACGGAAAAGCCGGAGAAGTGGGGGAGCGAGATCGCGGCCAACCGCGAAATGTTCGCCGCTGAGCTGGCGGCGCTCGCCCCGGCGCGGGAGTGGCTGGCCGAGCTGGACAGGTTCGCCGAGCTGGGCGACATGCCTGCGCCGGATTTTGCGGCGCCCATGATCAAAAGCGGCGTGTTCAACCGCGTGGTCGGTGCGACTTGCGTGCAGGCCGGCCTGCTTGCCCTCGACGGGCACGGCGACGAGGCGTTCGAGGCGATCCGTCCGGCGCTGAGCGTGGCGCTCAAGCTGGAACGCCACGGGCGCAGCGATCTGCGGATGCTGCTCGCGGCGCGGGCCGTTCAGAATTGCGTGAGTGCCGCGCAGTTCGTCCTGGCCCACGCGCCGGTGTCGGCCGAGGCCCGGGCCCGGTTGGCGCAGGTGGCGGCGCAGCGCGACGCCCTGGGCGTCGTTCACCGCGTAGCCTGGCTGCCCTACACCTTGTCGGGTGACTATATCCTGAAGCATCAGGTCGAGGCGCTGGACTCGCTGTCCGCGCAGTTTAACCAGAGCAGTGCCTGGCTGATGCGCCCGCTGGTTTACACCCATAAGCTCTGGTTCCTGCCCAACCGCACGGCCAACAGCATGGCGCGTTTCGCCTTGGCGGCCGAGCAGCAGTTGTCCGCACCGGGAGCGGCTGCGGGGCACGATGCTTGGCGCGCCGCCTGGATCGAACTTACGTCCACCTCGCCTAAAAACCTGGGCGGGCGCGCCATCATCGCCATCGCCGTGCCCAACTACGAGCGCATGGGCCAGCGGCTCGAGGCGACCGAAAAGTCGCGTCTTGCGCTGCTCGCCGCCCTCTCAAAGAGCTGACCGGTGACGGCGTCAGACAACACCGCGCCGGGCGGCGGCCGTGATCCCGACCGGGCCTTTGGCCGGTTCGAGATCATTGGCGGCCTGGCGGCCAACGGCCAGGTGACCGTGCTGGTCGGACGGGTAAATCCCGCCGGCTCGGTGTTCGCGCTCAAGGTGGGAACCGGACAACCGGCGCGTAGTCTGGTCGAGCGCGAGGCCACGCTTGCGCTGTCTCTGGCCCATCCGGCGATCGTGCGTTATCACGAACTGGTGAAGGATGACGCAAGCTCCGCCCTCGTGATGGAACTGGTCGACGGGGCCACGCTCGCGCACAGCCGCCGGCTCATGCCGAACCAGGCCTATCAGTTCCGCTCCGTCGTGCAGGTGGCGGATGCACTGCTGGGCGCGCTGGCCTACCTGCACGAAGAGTCGCGGCTGGTGCACGCGGATGTCTGCCCGGACAACATCCTGCTCGATGACCGGGGCCGGATCCTGCTGGCCGACTTCGGCAGCGCGTTCCGGCACGGACAGCCCGATCCCGAGGCGGCGGCGCGCACCCATGTCGTCGCCTACAGCAGTCCCGCGGTGATCGCGGGCAGGGTCCCCGGGCCGGCGGATGATGTCTATGCGGCGGGCGCGGTGCTCTACGAACTGCTCGCCGGGAAACTGCCCTTTGCCGCCTTGGATCCCACGACACTGACCAGGCGGATCAGCGGTGAAATTCCCCCCGCCTTGGATCAACGCGGCCCCTTGCCGTGGCCGGTCGAACTGCCCGCGGGTTGGAGTGACACCATCCAGGCGATGCTCTGCCCCTCGCCGGAAGGCCGGCCTTCCGCGGCCGAGGCCCGGCGGTTGCTCGTGGCCTGATATACCCATCATGAATTCCTCTCCCGTTTGCGCCTTCGTCCGTGGCCCTCGTCGCTTGGTGCCAGTTGGGACTTTCCAAGCGGTCCACTAACCGGCACTAAAGCAGGCGCACCTCCCACCCACGCATGGAAGACCTCGACTTAGGCACCACGATCAAGGGCTTTTCAGCCGGCCAGAAGGTATTCAACCGCTACACGCTGAAGAAAATCCTCGGCCGCGGCGGCATGGGCGTGGTGTGGCTCGCGCGCGACGACGAACTGGAGCGCGACGTGGCGCTGAAGTTCCTGCCGGAAATAGTGGCGATGGACAAGGAGGCCGTGGCCGACCTGAAGCGCGAAACCCGGCGCAGCCTGGACCTGACCCATCCGCACATTATCCGGATCCACGATTTTGTGCACGATGTCCGCACGGCGGCAATCTCGATGGAGTATGTGGCGGGCGCCTCGTTGGCGTCGCTAAAAGTCGACCTTCCGGCCGGGTGCTATGACGTCACCGATCTCCGGGAATGGACCCGGCAGCTCTGCACGGCCCTCGACTACGCCCACGCCCGCGCCAAGGTGGTGCACCGCGATCTCAAGCCGGCGAACCTAATGATCGACGATCAGGGCTACCTGAAGATCGCGGACTTCGGCATCGCGGCCAGCACGAGTGATTCGGTGTCGCGCGTCTCGGCGCAGGCCGGCAGCAGCGGCACGCCGCTCTACATGAGCCCGCAGCAGATGATGGGCGAGAAACCGGCGGCGACGGATGACATCTACTCACTCGGGGCCACGCTCTATGAATTGCTGACGGGCAAGCCGCCGTTCTACACCGGCAACGTCATGATGCAGGTGCAAGGCAAAGTGCCGGTCAGTCTGGCCGCGCGGCGCCAGGAACTGGATCGGAAGGGGGCCCCGATTCCGCTCGAATGGGAACAGGCGATTGCGGCGTGCCTCGCCAAGGAGGCGAAGGACCGGCCGCAGAGCGCGGGTGAGGTGGCCGAGCGGTTAGGGTTGAGGGAAGCGATCCAGCCGATGGGGACACCGCCCGTTGTGGTCGCAGCCGAGCCGGCGCCGGTCGTGGCGGGAGCAAAGCCCCTAATAGCTATCCAGCAGGCAACGAAACCGCCGGAGCTCCCGCGCGCAGGCGACGTGGCGCGTTCTCGGATCAAGCGGGCAGTGCCTTTGCTGCTGCTGGCGGCGGCCCTGCCGCTAGTCGTTCCCCTTGCTACCTGGTGGCTGATTAATTTCTTTGATCCTCACGAAGTCGGGGTTCCCCATCCTGGTGGCGGTTATACTGAGAACTTCGGTATTCATGATCCGAATGAAGTTTCAGTTCCCATCGGCGATTTTTCTGTCGCCAATAATCTCGGCATCTGGCGCTGGGCATACCATCTTTCTCTCTTGGCCGCCCTGGGGCTTTTCGGCCTGGCATTTCGCCGGATCGCCGGGGGCCTAGATCGGCCCTGGCTGGTTGCCGGGGTGCTCTGTCTGGCCGCCATTGTCCTGGGGGAGGCCTTCGCCCTTTTCGTCTCGATCACCAGAATAGGTGAGATCCATGGCAGTTATACGGAGAACATGGGATTGGATGCCGGATTTTCTATCGGCGTAGTTCTGATGACCCTCTTTACGGTGGGAATGGCGGCGACATTGCGAAAAATGGCCCCATCCTCCCGACAGCCTTCCGGGCTGCGCAATACGCTTAGCGGGGTTGCCTCGGGCGCGGTGATTCTGGCGATCGGCTGCATGGTTGATCTGGGCTGCACGAGCACGTTGCTTTGGCGGGGCAGCGCACATAGCGTGCATTTTACCTGGGTGGTGGGTGGGATGTCGGCCGCTCTGCTCCTTTTGTTTGGAGGGCGGCTGGTATTTCAATTGGCCCGTGATTCAGTCACCCGGGATGCGGCCCCAATGAATTCGGGAATCTGACTCTGTCCCCACCGGAACATGCGCCACCTCCTACTTGCGATATTTCTTCTGCTGACTCCCTCCTTACTGCGCGCCGACCCTGTTGTGGTCAGCACGCATTTCCATCAGGACAGAGAGGCGCTCGAGCAACTCAACCGGGAGCTTTGGCAACCGCTGCGCCGCGCCTATGCCGCGGCGGACAGCGACAGCTTCGCCTTCTGCTTCAGTGGGGACGCCGTGATCGCCAGTGGCGACATGCCGTCGCTCAACCCCGGCAAGGATTATCTGATGGCCGAAGATCGGCGCTTCCTGCTGCGCCCCCGCAAACCCGGTTTCGACCTTGTCCCGAGGTTTACCGAGCGGGCGGTCTCTAGGAACCTGGCCTCCGAGAGAGGGTTCCTTGAACAAACCGAGGCCGATGGCACAAAAATTTACTCCGAGTTTCACGCGTTCTCCCGCCGGATTGATGGGCGGTGGCGCCTGATCGTGCTTTATCGGAAAACCATCAATGGCACCGGGGCCGCGCAGTTTGCCGCGGCCACCGCGCTTGAGGAACTGGCAAAGTTCTGAACAGGAGGCGTGATCAGGTTGGTTGACGGGGCAGGGTCCTTCGGCCGGTCCGGGCTGACGCTCCACATTTTCTCCCAGGCCGGCCGGCTGCGCCCTGCTACATCGGGCGGAGGAACGAATACTGGCCGGCGGCCGGCACGAAGACGTTGCCCTCGATTTCGTAGTCGCCAATGCCCACGACGGCGCCGGCGTGGCGGTTCACATTGCCCAGGCGCCCGCCGGCCTTGGCCAGATGCGCCCAGAATCTCCCCTGCTCATCAGGCTGGGGCGGCTCCGGCTCGCTCATGAACTGCCGGCCGGGCATCGTGCCGTTGGTCTTTTCATGATCAGCCAAATCACTCTCCAAAGCCGTGAGGTTGACGGTGTAATCGATCAGGAGGGTGTCGCCGGCCTTCAGGTTCCGAGCCTCCTCCTTCTCCTGCACCACTCCCACAATGGTGATACGACGGAGCCGGTTCTCGCCCACCATGGTCTCATGGACGAGGCGGGCGATCTGCTTGACCCGCACGTGATCGGAGGCGATGCGTTGGAAATTGGCGGGATTGATGGCAGCAGGCAACGACCCGACGAGGCAAACCGCGCCCAGAAGACGGAGGATGGTGGTTTTCATAAAATCGGAAGGGAGTGTTAATCAGAGCAGGGCGTGCAGCGTGTGGCGACCTTCGAAGCTCTTGAGCGACTGCGCCTCCAGCGCACGCGTGGGGGGCTTGGGCGCGGGCCAGGCGTCGAGCGCTTCCTGGGCGAGCGCGCAGCGCACCTTGGCCGCGCCGGCCGCCTTTCCCATGCGGAAGAGAAAGTTCACGCCCGGACGGAGCACCGACTCGATGCCGCCGGCAACGCCAGCCCCGAGGGTGACATCGCAGGCGGAGCTGCGGCCAAGCGTCACTGCGTGGTCGAGCCGCGTGCGGGTCTGGTCCTTGTGCTGCAGGTAGGCCTCGGCCATGATCAAGGGGAGATAGCAGCTGCCGTGGATTCGGCCAGACTGAAAATCCGGCGCCGCTGCCGTTGCGCCGGGGCGGCGACCAGGGCTGCAGGTCAATGAAACAACCCTAGGCTTCCACCTTCAACCGGAAGCTCCGGTTGCCGAGGGTGACCTGCTGGCCGGTGGCGAGGGGGACGATCTCGCCGGGGCGCAGGAAATGGTTGTTCACGCGCACCTCGCCGCTCTCGGCTGGCCCTCGTGTTCGAGAATAGTGCGGCGCACCGGGGAATTGGAAAGCAAGCAGCTCCGGGTCCAGCGCGGGAACTCGGCTGACTCTGGCATGGGATTTGCCCTTGAGGAAGGGCGGGGCCGTGCTTGGATGCGGCCCGTCACTTTATGGACGACCTCGACCTCGGCACCACGATCAAGGGCTTTTCAGCCGGGCAGAAAGTATTCCATCGCTACACGCTGAAGAAAATCCTCGGCCGCGGCGGCATGGGCGTGGTGTGGCTCGCGCGCGACGACGAACTGGAGCGCGACGTGGCGCTGAAGTTCCTGCCGGAAATAGTGGCGCTCGACCCCGAGGCTGTGGCCGACCTCAAGCGGGAGACGCGCCGCAATCTCGACCTCACCCACGCGCACATCGTGCGCATCTACGACTTCGTGTCCGACGGCCGCACCGCCGCCATCTCGATGGAGTATGTCAACGGCGCTTCGCTCTCCGCGCTGAAGTTGGACCAGACCGACCGCGTTTTTTCCCTCGCCGAGCTGACGCCCTGGCTGCAGCAGCTCACCGACGCCCTCGGTTATGCGCACGCCAAGGCGAAGATCGTTCACCGCGACCTCAAGCCCGCCAACCTGATGATCACGCAGGAGGGCGACCTCAAGATCACCGACTTCGGCATCGCCCGCGGCATCTCCGACAGCGTGTCGCGCGTGAGCGCGCAGGCCGGCTCGTCCGGCACGCCGGTCTACATGAGCCCCGAGCAGATGATGGGCGGCAAGCCCGCCGTGACCGACGACATCTACGCGCTCGGCGCCACGCTCTACGAGCTGCTCACGGGCAAGCCGCCCTTTTATTCGGGCAACGTGATCGTGCAGGTGCAGGGCAAGGTCGCGCCGACCCTCGCCGAGCGCCGCGCGGAGTTCGGCATCACGGGCGAGCCCGTGCCCGCCGCGTGGGAGGAAACGATTGCCGCGTGCCTCGCCAAGGAACCGAAGGACCGGCCGCCGAGCGTGGGTGATGTCGCGGTGCGGCTGGGACTGAGCGGAGGACAGGGGGCAGAGAACAGGGCACAGAATGAAAAGGGCAGGGCGAATCGTCCCGATGAACCGCGGGCCCAAGCCAAAATCGAGAATCCAAAATCAAAAACCGGACTCTACGCCATCCTCGCCGCCGGTGTTCTCTTGCTGGCCGGCCTCGGCTACTACTTCGGTTCCTACGCGCCCGAGCAGCAGCGACTCGCGGAAATCGCCCGGCTCGACTCCGAGAAGCGCACCGATGAGGCCAACCGCCTTCGCATGGCGCAGGAGCAGGCCGCCGCTGAGGCCAAGACGAAGCAGGAACGAGAAAAGCTGACGGCCGAGCGGCTCGCCGCCGCGCGCGG